>JBKPOC010000001.1:0-161457 GCA_046732935.1 Acidobacteriota bacterium
GGGCCGGAAACTCGGCGTCGCGATCCCCAAGACTGTCCTGCTGCCGCAGAAAGACTATATCGAAGGCATTGTCAGCGAGAGCCTGCGCAATCTGGAGTTTCCGATCGACTGGCAGGGCATCATCGATTACGTCGGTTTGCCCGCGTTTCTGAAACCGTATGACGGCGGCGGCTGGAAGAACGTTTCGAAGATCAATTCGCTCGAAGAACTGTGGACTGAGTACAACAAGACCGGAACGCTCTGCATGACGCTTCAGGAGTCGATCGATTTCGATCAGTTTGTCAGGTGTTACTGCGTCGGGCAGGAAGAAGTGATGATCATGGCTTACGATCCTCGCAAGCCGTATCTGTCGGGCGAGCAGTACGTGCACAATCCTGACTACCTCGCACCGAAGCTGGCGGAACGCGTCCGCAAAGACGTGCGGACGCTGTGCACGGCGCTTGGTTACGACATCAACACCGTTGAGTTTGCGATCAAAGATGGCGTTCCGTATGCGATCGACTTCATGAATCCGGCGCCGGATGCGGAGCTTGCGTCGGTCGGCGAGTTCTACCACAACTGGATCACCAACGCCGTTGTCGATCTGGTGTTCAAGCGTTTGCGTGAACCGGCGCAGCGTCCGCGTTATCGCTGGGACGCATTGCTCAATCCGGAACCGGTGCAGGCGTACGCCGTCGCTTCAGCCGCGGAACAGCAGGCTCGAACCATCACGCCGAGTCCGACAGTCGCAGCGGCAACTTCGAAGAAGGCTTCGTCTAAAAAGAAGAAGAGTTAGAGTCAAAAGGGAAGGTTAATAAGAACGAGTCAGAAAGGGGGCAAGCGCAGCGCGCCCCCGCTGCTTAGCGAGCAATCTTCGAGCAAGCGGGGGCGCGCTGCGCTTGCCCCCTTCCTGACTTGTTCTATTGTTTAAGTAGTTCTGGGTGTTGCGAGTTCTCGGTTAGGAGTACTTCGAGCGGGTAAACAGGAGGCGGGTCCCGAGCAGTGACATCAGCCAAACTCCCAGAGCTGACGAGGCGAGGGACCACGCGAAACTTCCGGCCAGCGGGTCGACGAGCCCGGCGATCAGTGCCAGCAGGACGCTGGCATTCGTCACCCGCAACGCCAATCGTCGAATGCGCGTCACGTTCTGAAGCCAACTGATGCGTCGCAACTCCGCCGCCAGGTAGTCGTCGTCGTTGTTGAGCTGCATGTAGTATTCACCTTCGCCGCGAGCATAGCGCGCCAGCGCCTGCTCGGAAGTGACACGAGCAGCCTCGTGATAGTGGTGAATGACGTGCGCCAACTTCCCTTCCCGCAAAGCAATATCAGCCAGTCCCACACGCGCTTTAAAATTCCCGCTGTCGATTTCCACGACTTTCTGTAACGCCTGTCTCGCCTGTCGCGCGTCGCCACACTCGAGAAAACTCTCGCCGATGAGCGGCAGCAACACGAGATCGTTTCGGGCGCGAATACTCGCCAACCGCAACGCCGCACGCGCTCTCGACAACAAACGTGCATCCGACTGCGCACTCGCCTGCGAACGAAGCAACCGAGCGAAATCGTAAATCAGCCACGGGCCGTGCGGCCTTACATTCAACGCCCGGCGATAAGCCTCGCCCGCTTCACGCAAACGTCCCGACACGCGAAGCTCATTCCCCAACCGTCGCAGCAACCGCGCGCGTTCAAGATCTTCCGGATTCGCCTCGGCGTGGTTACCCGTGGGGCGGCGGCGATGTACTTTTTTGTAATCTGACTCGGCAACGTCCAATACCGCCGCGGAGGCGAGCTGCGAGAGTTCCGCTTTTCGATTCAGAAAGCCAGGCTCGTGAAGATAATCACGCAGGTCACGGCTGCGGTTATCCAGTTTGTTCTCGTGAATCAACGGGAACAGCTCGCGCACGAGTTTCCTATACTCGCGACCGCCGGACACGATGACGAAATCTTTTCCTTTGCCGGTAATCTGCGTGCGATAGCGATAACGAACGCGCCCGCCACGTCGTAGCGTCCGGACAGCGTGCGTCTCAACCGTCTCAAAGTCGTCGATCCACAGTTGCTTTCGATAACCAAAGAGGAGATGAAGCAACGACGAGACGGGCCCGTGTCGCCGCAACGAAACTCCGTCGAACACGATGCGATCTGTCAGTGCCAACAACGGAAGAACAATCCAGGCAGACCCAACGAGCAGCAACGCCCAACCGTGGTAATGAACCCGAAGCAACAGCGCGGCAAAGAAGGTGAGAACAGCCGCAAGCGTGAAGTACGGACCCGGCGAAACTCGCACGCTGGCGATCGCGGGTAGCTTGCGACGCGCGCGTTCGCGTTCGTCGCTTACCTCGGTAAGGGCCGGCAGACTGTTAAGATCCTTGGCGAATTCGTTCGACTCGTTCATCTGCCTCCCTCAGCGCGCGCCGGGCAGTCGACCGGCAGCTCGATCGCGAAGTTGCCGCGCGATCTGCCAGGCTCAGTGTAACGTAAGTCCGCCAATTGAACGAGAGTCTGGGTAGTGCAGTTTGGATCGGCGAGCTGCGCGACGGGAAAGCGCGCAAAACCGAGAAATACCTGCGCCGGACGCTGCCGCGAAACCGACTCCATCACCGCCGCAAGCTCTCCGGACGGCTTCTCATAACGAACCACTTGACTCGACGGGCTGTTGCTGAAGCCGAGTAAAGAAAGTCGAAAGCGATAAGTCGCGCGATCGGTTTCAAACACACAATCCCAATGAAGTGGGTCGGCCGGCGTGGGCATCGCAGCTAACTGCGAGATCGTCTCACGGCCCGCGAGTCCCGCCGCGATCATGCGTCCCTTTGCGACGGCGTGTGAGTGCGCGTAACCAAGCAATCCCAAATAAACAACTGCGAGCGCAATGCCGGCGAAAGTGACCTTGTTCCCCCATCGGCGTCCCGCCTGTATCAGGAACAACACGATCAAGACGACAATCGCGCCAATCCACACTCCAATTAAGAAACGCGGACTCGAAAGACCGCCGGCGCGAGGGCTGAAAACAATCAAGAACGTGAGCACTGCGGCCAGCAGCGCCCAGATCACTTTGCCGCTCGTTGTTTTGGCTGACAACAGAAATGAAGCGCCGCCCAGGATCAACCACAGGTACGGATCGACGACGAAAACCAGATCTGCGTACGACCACTTCCCACTCCAAGGAAGAAAGAAGCGAATGCCGTAATTGTTCGTCCAGTCGAGCAGCGGATGCGTCGCCGTCGCGATGAACGAAGCGATCATCAGTCCCTGTAGTTTCACCTTCGGCGCTTGCCGGCGGAACCGCGCCCACAAGCGATCGACGCCGTAAAAGATCAGCGGCACCAAAACCGACAGGAAAGCGACGCCGACGATAGCGTGCGTAATTCCGCGATGATGCTGGAGCAACGTCCAACGGTCCCCGAACAGACCGACCGCGACGTCGCAATCAGGAGAGTTGGCGGCGATGACGCAGAGTACAGTCGCGCCCGGAGACAATCTTTCCAAACCCGCCCTGGCCGCAGTCAGTCCAACGAGCGAGTGGGTCAGATTGTCCATTCAGTGCGGCAGGTTTAGCGAAATCAGCCAAGCAACGAGGGGGTCTCAGGTGGAAGTTGTGCGTAGCGGTCGGGATCGAGTTTCTTCAACTCTGTCGCGGCTTCGCGGGCTGCTGCTGAGGGCTGCGCCGGTTGCTTGTCGTCTCCCTTTGCTTTGCGAGACGCGTCGACGATATTGAACAGAAGATCAGCCGCTTCCTTCTTCTTGCCCTGCTTCTCGTAGACTTTGGCAAGGCGCAGATTGGCCGTTTCCTGGCTGATAGACGAGCCGTTCAGCTTGGCCAGATCGCTGTACATCTTCGCAGCTTCGTCCAGTTTGCCATCGCTTTCGTTGGCTTGGGCGAGCGCAAATTTCGACAGCGCGGCGACCTCGGGCACGCTGCTGTTCGACAACTCAGTCAAGTCGCTGATGCCCTTGGGTCGATCTATGGTGAGACGGTTTGCGGCGATGAAGTAACGTGCCTGCGCTCTGTAAGGGTCGCCGTACTTCGCGGCCACCTTTTCAAACTCCTCGATCGCGCGCTGGGAACGTTCCACTTCGGTGTCGAAATTCTGGGCGTTCGGATCGCCTCCCAGCGTGGAGTCGCCGACATTGGCCGTTGAGATGGCTATAGCTCGGCCAAGTGCCTGGCGCGCCTCGTCAGCCTTGCGGTTGCTCCACTTGACGAAGAAAAGGACGATTATGCCGGCGAGCACGACGCCGCCGAGGGCGTACAGAATCGTTCGTCCGCGACCCTCGAGCGCAGTCCCGAGACGGTCAAAGAAGCCCATTGTTGTGTCGCGGAACCGGTCGTGCTGGAGTTCCCGGGCGCGTTTTTTCTTATACTTTGCCACGTATCTTCCTCATGCAAGCCTACATAGTCGGCTTCGTTCTGTTGGGTGTATGATAGCGAAAAACAGTCACTCTAATGGCGCGTACGAAAAGTTGTCAAGGCAACCGTCATATCTGGACTTGGCGGTAACACATCTTAAAAATCGATGAGTTTTCTTTGGGAACAAAAGGAGCCACGCGGGTGTCTAAAGGGCAGCCTGTCCGGGAAAGGGCAAAAATTTGTAACTGCTCGGGTTCCCGCCCCAGGGGGTGATCAGTGAGCTACGGAGAGCCAATAGCCCTCCGCGGGCAAATGGAGTTAGAGCAGGTTGCACCCGCGACCGTAGTCGACGTTTGGCCTCCGGTTGAAGACCAGTTCATTGAAAGACTGAAGCGCAGCGACCCGGCAGCGTTCGAAAAGTTGGTCCACGAAAGGTCCGGCGAGATTTACGGTTTGCTCTATCGCCTGACGGAGAACGCTGAGGAAGCTCGGGATTTGACCCAGGAGACGTTCCTGCGCGCCTTTCAGAGCATCGGGCAGTTTCGCGGCGACTCCGACTTGCGGACCTGGATTTACCGCATCGCCATCAATCAAGCGCGGAACAGGTGGCGCTGGTGGCGGCGACGGCATCGAGACACGACGTTCTCGATCGACGCCCAGGATGCGGCGGGAAATGCGTCGCTCGTCGGTCAGCTCAGTGCCGGCATCGGCAGCAACCCTGAGCACGGCGCGTTGGCACACGAGCGCGAGCGAGCGTTGAAGAAGGCTTTGAGTGGTTTGCGACGTGTTTACCGGGAAGCGGTGATTATGCGCGACATTGAAGGTTTTGCGTACGAGGAGATCGCGGTCGCGCTGGACATCAGCGTGGGAACTGTTAAGTCGCGCCTGGCGCGGGGACGCCAGGAGCTCCGGCGCAAGCTGGAAGGATCTTTGTAATTCTATTTGCGGATGGCTGACCCGCCCCGGCTCACGAAACTCGGTGCCAAATGGGTCGAAGTGAGAAAACGGCGGGCTCAAGGCTTCCGAAGCGGCATGTGAGGGCGTATTGAAAACGTGGCCAGCAACACCCGTTGAAGCATCGCTCATCTCAAGCCTGAAGGGGTTGCCCTAAACTTGTCGGAGTTGCTTCTTTTGACAAAAGGGAGCAGCCGGGGTCGGTCAGCCATCCAACATTTCCGAAATGCCGATTGGCATCGCCGTCGGCAACGAGAAGTCCTCTTATGTTGTGCGAAGAAACAAAACAGTCGCTTTCGTTGTACGTGGACGATTGTGTGTCTCTGCCGGCGAGAGTGGCGATTGATGAACACCTTGATCGATGTCCCGTCTGCCGGGCAGAAGTGGCGGAGTTGCGCGCCATCACTCGCGGGCTGGGTCTTTTGTCTCGACCAACGCCGCCGGCGGATTTGGCAGATACAATCTCCGACTCAATCTACATCGAAGCAGCCGCGCGCCGGCAGGCCCCGCGGCCTCCGCTTAGCTATCGCATCATGCGCTTCCTCCAGCCGCGCGTGATGCCCTACACCGTTGGTACTTTTTCCTCAGTCATCATGTTTTTCCTGATGTTCACCGCGCTGCGTCCGCATTTTGTGGCGTTGCGTGATGCCGCTCTCCAGCAGAATGGAGTGCTGGTGGTGCAAGCGGGCGGCGGTTATTACGGGTATGGTTATAACTTGAACGAGCCGGTCACCTCTGAATCTCTTGCGCGTGAACGCGCGCCGTTCGGTGAACAATCGCCGACCTTGAATCCCGGCGGCTCGCTGGCCGCCCTCACCCACGCCTACGCGCGCCCGAACGAAAACATCTACGCTGCTGATGACGACATGCTCGTCGTTGCGGACGTGTTCAGTAACGGTGTCGCATCTTTGTCTGACGTGGTCCAACCGCCGCGCGACAAGCGCATGCTGGACGAGTTTCAATTCGCTCTGCGACAGGACGCTGCCTTCGTCCCTGCTTCCCTCGACCGCCGCCCCGACACGATGCGCGTCGTCTTCTGGTGCCGCGGCGGAGCAGTCGAGAGAGTCGATATCGACGGCCGGAACTAGACGCTGGCATTAAGGCCCCACATCGACACTCGTGCGTTTCCCCAATAACCACTCAAGCAAACTGCCAGACGCATATGGCAGTATCCTGCCATTCCGAGGCCCATTAAATCGGTAGATTTCTGCCATTAAAATTAGCGCGCGCCCCTATTGTAATCATTTCGCAACGGAACTATTATCTAACCATTAAATTCTCTGACGAATTGCTTCTAAAGGCTTGGCAACGTGCGCTTGGCCAATAGAATTTTCCTTCATAAGCAACTCACGTTAACCAATACGTTTCTGCCAGAGTTTAATCGAGCGAAAGCTTGGTAGAAGTCAGACTTGTAAATAAGTTTGATTATTCAGGCTTAGAGTGCCGATATTTTCGGCTCAGAGGTTCTTGCACGAAAAGCTCACGCTGATTATCGGAAGCGGCTCCCATGCGCGTGCCCAGTCGTTGCGTTTCCGATCTCAGTCAACAATCAACCCCCAAGCCCCTCCCGGTTTCCCGGTGGATTTGGGTTTCAACCGGATAACCGGTCCTGACAGGAGAAAGATCAATGAAGAAGATAACGCGAAAATTTAGAACGAAGAGGTTTGTCTTGTTACTTGCAGCGACAGCCGCGCTTGCGGCGATGATCGCAACTGGTGCTCTCGCCTATGCCAATAAGGTCACGTATAGCGGCCAGGGTCTGACTGCGGATGGGTTCGGCGGGTACGACCTTAATAAAGAACTCTGTGGACTTGCAAACGGCGCTGACGTCGATGGTCCCTACCTGCTGTGGGTGCTCACCGCCACCGGAGCCAGCAATGCTGATATCACCGGCCCCTGGGGAACGGTCCAAATGACCAAAACCGGAAACGGCGCGTTTAAATACATCAGCGCCTGGTTCGATCCCGCCACGCTGCCGGGGAATGTTTCCGCGACATACGACGGCACCAAAAAGAATGCACAATTAGTTATTAGCCATGGATGTCGCCCATTCGCGCGTGGCGCCTGGTGCTCGCCAGGCTTCTGGAAGAATGCGGCCGACGGCGCCTGGACCCTAATCGGTGTTTCCAGGAGTGCCCTTTTCAATGTTACGGTTGTGCCTGATTTTTACGATACGGCATCCCCAGCCGATCCAACGCTTCAAACCGTGCTGAACACGCCCGGCGCCAACACGTTCGGCGCGCCCAGCGATCCGTTCGGATTGAATGCCTTCAACGCAACAGGCGCATATCTCACAAACAAGATTCCAGGATATGCTTTCAGTCTTGAGGCTATGCAGGAAAATAACGAAAGTAATACCTGTCCAATCGATCACTTCGGTCACTTCAAGAACCCACAATAGTGCCGATGGCGGCATGCTGATCGACTAAGAGGAGGGCTCGCGAGGGCCCTTCTCTTTTTTAGTGAGCCAAGCTTTGACTCAAAAGTTGGGAAATCCCACCCACGAGAGTGAGTGAATTGGTTTCAATTGCTACCTCCGTAACAGAAAGTGGCTCTACCAATCCCACCAACCGTAGTTGGTGGTTATTCAATTCCCACCTTGCTTTACAGGTGTCTGAGATTACACCACAGCACTGAAACCTTACTGCACCATAAAGCCAGTTGAGGTACTTCCCGACAGTCCGTTCATACTCGAAGCTGCTCCAACCACGTAAGTCCCAGTCGGATCACTTCGCTTGAACTTGTATTTGAACGTAGCCGAACCGTCACTGGCCGTCAAAAGAGTCGCAGTAACGACTGTTCCGTTAGACTTTGTCATCGTGAAATTAACGACGGCTCCGGAAACTGGCGCGCCCATGGCTTTCACGATTGCTTTAGCAGCCACCGTTTGGTTGAGAGTGTAGGCTGGACGATCAGTCGACTCAGTGATGACGAGTGAAGAAACAGCGGTGTACGTCGCAGCCGTTGACGCAGCGAAGCTGACATTCGCCATGTTGGCTACTGAAACAGGAATGCTATACGAGCCCTCTTGTGCTGTGAGCGGCGAAGTAACGGTCAGTGTTGTTGATCCAGTTCCACCCGGACCCAGGTTCAAGGTCGAACTGCCAAAGCTCGCCGACCAACCGCTTGGCACCGACGCCTGCAAGTTGAAACTCGATGCAGCGCATCCACTGGTATCGTAGTTCGTAATGGATACTGCGTAGTTAAGCGCCGTTCCCGGCGCAACCCACCCGCTGCTCGATGGCGACATCGTTATCGTTGGGTTAGCGCTGAAGCACGGAACTGGCCCAAAGCTCACGTTAACCAAAGCTCCAGTCGAATTCGCAAGCAGAGTTGTTATCGTCACATTTGCGTTCGAATCGATGAAACTCTTTCCGACCACTAGAGCAGGATCACTCCACGAGGTTGTTTCCGGCGTCATGTCGAGTAGAAAAACCGGTGTTCCCCCAGTTTCAGGTCCCTGGTGCACGATTACGCCGTTCAGCACGTTCATATTACTTGAGAACGAAGCATCGAAACCTGTCGCCCGACGAGTTTCCAGATAGTAGTAAGTCTTCACTCCAGTCTTGGGATCCGTTGACTTCAGAATCCGTAGGGCCTTTGTGCCACCGGGCGTTTCGTATGAATCGATCCAATAGTCGCCACTCGTTTGAGCGGTGGTGATCGCCGGTGAGACACCATATCCGAGCCATCCGATCTGCTCCTTTTGAAAAGCATTGAAGTGTCGCGTGCCATTGCCCATAATATCGAAGATGTCGCCATACTCACTTGAAGTACAGCCACTACCCACGGTTCCCGTAACCAGTGAACCGCAGTCCAGAGACTTTGAGTGATACAAACCGAAGTTATGACCCATTTCATGGCCCACCACACTCAAACCAAACGCACCATTAATCCATGCCTTTGAGGGATTGCCGCCAAAGTACGCCATTCCGGTCCAACCTCCACAAGTTGCACCAGGAAATGCGAACACGTGCCGATTGTAGTTGTCGACGTTATACCCGGCCGCTGTTGCCGCCTCTTTGGCGTAATACGCAATCGCGGCTGTGTCGCAGGCTGTATAACTCGTCGGAATCGTGAACCAGCCGGCAACATCGCCTGTTAACCAAGTCTGGCCATAAGAGTTTTCCAGGTCAAAGTTATTCGTACTGGTAAACATCACATTGCGCGCGGTATCGACCGTGAACGGTTGGGTCGGCTTGTCCTGGAAATTTACGAGCATGACCAGCACTTTCTGCTCGCCAAAGGAGTTGAAGCCCGGAGCAGTCTGTGTAACCTCTATTGATGAGGTCGAAGTAGTGGTCGTACCAGCACCGCTATAAAGCGCAAGTTCATCACCGACACGAACTCCCCGAACGCGCACTTTCGTTCCGGTCATCATGCGCGGGACTGAGTCGCCCTCGAAGTGAAGTTCCAATCGCTTGTTGCCGGTGTTCAAGAAGTGGCGTAGCCGGGCCTCCGTTTCATAGTCTTCATATAGCACTTCCAGCTCGCCATCCAGTTGCACCTGCTGTTCAAAATAGGGCCGCAACCATTCCGGAAGCTTTGCGAGAACCTGACTCGGCAATACGGCCTGCGAAAACTGACCATGGTTTTCCTGCATTAGTGCAAGCAATAGCGCACGTCGCTCGGCGGCCAACTGCTCAATCAACAGTATCGGATTGGGACGCACGACTGATGTCATGTTTCGTGACTTAGGGTTGATCTCCATGCCCATCGCCACAAGGCGCGCAGTCAAATCATGCAACCTGTCAAGATTCGGTGAGGGAGCGCTAGATCCAATTTGCGCTTGCGCACTGGTAGTGGCAGAAACTGAGAACCTCGTGGAATAGGAAATAGCGACGATCGATATAGCCATAGCAACGCCCACCACTGCGATGCGTTTCGTGCTCAAAAATCTACTCATTTCTCTCTCTTCTCTGCCAGCCAAGTTGCCCGGTCGGGTTAGGCCTTAGTTCTGAGGTGGTGGGGCGTGCACTGAAGCTGTAGGTCGGTGAACACGCGTCTGTTCATGGCTGCTATATGCCTGCGGTAGACCGCACTCGGGCAGACCTCGGATTAGTCTGGCCGGCTAAAGCCACTGAACTGATTGCTTTTTGGATGGATTAGAAAGACGGAATGATGAGAAGTGTTAAGGCTGCGGAAAAACCGAATCGCCGGACGCTTCTCCTGCTTTCGGTAACCCAGCCAAGTCCGGGAGAATTCGAACTTCGAAATTCGTGTTTCGAAATTGATCTTTCTCTTGACCCCTGTCGGCTTTGCGGCCCTCGCTCACACGAGGTGTGCCTTTATCGCTTCAGGTAACGCTATCAAGTAACAAAGCAGGTGAAAAACACCTGGAACCTGCAACTGCAACGTAGCAAGCTAGGACCAGCAGTGTCAAGCAATGTTTATAACGGCGGTGTCCTGGTTTAGCTGGCGTTACGCATATAGAAGAACACGGATAACAAAATCACAGCCGCATCAGGACATTACAATGCTCGTGAGCCTCGCTTGACGCACCGCACGTCGCATGCTAGTTTGCGGCTTCACCTTTATTTATTGATTCAAACAGCGTGAAGCCAGCGACTTGAGCCGCGCGGGTGATTGATTTGACTGCTACGGCGCCGCAACTAAAACGTACCCCACTCAACGATGCCCACCGGCAACTCGGCGGGCGCATGGTCGACTTCGGCGGCTGGGACATGCCTGTTCAGTATCCCGCCGGCACAATTGAAGAACACTTGCGCACACGAACACACGCCGGGCTCTTTGACGTCTCGCACATGGGCGAGATCGACGTCCGCGGCAGCGACGCAATTCCCTTCGTCAATCGTTTGACGTCAAACGACGTCACCAAACTCGTCGACGGCCAGGCACACTACACCGCACTGACAACGCCGTCCGGCACCCTGATCGACGACCTACTCGTCTATCGACTCGCCAGCGACCACCTGCTGCTCGTCGTCAACGCAGGCACGACCGACAAAGACTGGGAATGGATCACGTCCCATCACAAAGGCGAATCTGTCGAATTACGAAACGCAAGCGCTGAATACTGTCAACTCGCGCTGCAAGGCCCTGACGCCGAGTCGATCCTGCAAAAACTGACGGACGTGCCGCTCTCGGAGATCAAGTATTACCACTTCAAACCGGGAATGGTGGACGGAGTGAGCGGCATCGTCTCGCGCACGGGTTACACCGGCGAAGACGGTTTCGAAGTCTACGCGCCAGCCGATCGCGCTGAACAATTGTGGAACAAGATTCTCGAAGCAGGAGACTCAGGCTCGCCAACCGGTGTCATTCCGTGTGGTCTCGCCGCGCGCAATACCTTGAGACTCGAAGCAGGTATGGCGCTGTACGGCCACGAGATCGACGAAACGACGACGCTGCTCGAAGCCAATCTCGGTTGGATCTGCAAACTCGACAAAGGCGACTTCAACGGGCGCGAAGCGCTGGCCCGTCAGAAAGAAGAAGGTATCAAGCGTAAACTCGTCGGCTTCGAAGTAACGGAACGCGGCATCGCACGCGACGATCAAGACGTTCTCATCGACGGCGAGAAAGTCGGCAAAGTTACGTCCGGGAGCCCGGCGCCGTTTCTCAAGAAGAACATCGGCTTCGCGTACGTGCCGGTCGAATGCGCGTCCGTGGGCCAGGAGATAAAGATCGATGTCCGCGGGCGGCTCGTAGCCGCACAGATCGTCAAGACGCCTTTTTACAAGCGCGCTAAGTAAGGACTGTAGGAATTAAATCTCTCAACCGTTTGGAGGAACCATGGCAAACGTTCCGGAAGACCTGCACTACAGCAAAGACCACGAATGGGTCAGAGTAGAAGGCAATGAAGCCATCATGGGCATCACCGACTACGCCCAAAACTCGTTGGGCGACGTAGTGTACGTCGAGTTGCCAAAGGGTGGTGACAAGTTTTCTGCGGGTGAGTCGTTTGGGTCGGTTGAATCAGTGAAGGCTGTGTCTGAAGTGTTCACACCGGTTTCCGGCGCCGTCCAGCGCATAAATGAATCGCTCGCGGACGAACCGGAAAAGGTCAACTCGGATCCCTACGGCGAGGGCTGGATGATCCGCATTCAGATGTCCAACCCGGGCG
This sequence comes from Acidobacteriota bacterium, assembly GCA_046732935.1. Classification (GTDB taxonomy): domain Bacteria; phylum Acidobacteriota; class Blastocatellia; order Pyrinomonadales; family Pyrinomonadaceae; genus PSRF01. The sequence goes on from JBKPOC010000001.1 coordinate 12,360, forward strand.
AGGTCGACAGCCTGCTGACCGCCGCGGAGTATGAAGATTTCACGAAAGCTGAGAGCGAATAATCTTGCGCTATATTCCTAACTCGCCGGAAGAGCGCAAAGAGATGCTTGAAGCCATCGGGCTCAAATCGGCTGAAGACTTATTCGATTCCATTCCTCAAGATTTGCTTCTACAGCGGCCCCTCAACACGCCCGCTCCCCTCTCGGAGATCGAGCTGCTCGAACGCTTCGAACAAATGGGCAGACGAAACGCAGGGGCACGCAGACCGAGCTTCCTCGGCGGCGGCGCTTATTCACATTACATCCCGACGATCGTCGATCACATTCTTTCGCGTTCCGAGTTCTTCACTGCCTACACGCCGTATCAACCCGAGATCTCGCAGGGCACGCTGCAAACCATCTTCGAGTTTCAAACACTCGTGTGCCAGTTGACGGGGATGGAAGTGGCGAATGCGTCGATGTACGACGGTTCGACGGGGCTCGCCGAAGCCGTGCTGATGGCCGAGCGCGTGACGCATCGATCGAAAGTGATCGCGTCGAGCGCCGTGCATCCGCAGTATCTCGAAGTCGTCAAAACTTACGTGCAACACGCGGGCATCGATCTCGAGATCGTTCCGTTTGACTCGAAGACGGGCCAGGCGGGAGCAGCGCTGGCTAATGCGATCGACGATCAAACAGCGGCGCTCGTCGTGCAGTCGCCGAACTTTTTCGGCTGCGTCGAAGATGTCGCGGCGCTCGCGGACGCCGCGCACGCTAAGGACGCGTTACTCGTCGTCGCCGTCACTGAAGCGATGTCGTTCGGAATGCTCAAATCGCCAGGCGCATGCGGCGCAGACATCGTCGTCGCGGAAGGACAGTCGTTCGGCGTGCCGCTGTCGTTCGGTGGACCGTACGTCGGGCTCTTTGCGACGCGCGAGAAGTACGCGCGACAGATTCCGGGCCGGCTCGTCGGCGAAGCTTATGACAAAAACGGCAATCGCGGGTTCGTGCTCACGCTCGCAACTCGCGAACAACACATTCGCCGCGAAAAGGCTACGTCGAATATCTGCACGAACGAAGGACTGATCGCTCTCGCGGCAACTGTCTACCTCGAAACGATGGGACGCCGCGGTATTCAGGAAACGGCGCATCAGTGTTTGCAAAAAGCTGCTTACGCCGCGCGACGCATCCAGTCGTTGAACGGCTTCTCGCTTCCCTTCTCGGGCCCGCGTTTCAATGAGTTCGTCGTGCGCGGCCCGGGCGATGCGGTCGATCTGCTTGCGCGTCTGGGGAAAGAGAAACGCATCGAAGGTGGAATTGCGTTGTCGCAGTTCTTCTCCGATTTGCCGAACGACTTTCTCGTCTGCGTCACGGAGACAAACACGCGCGCCGAGATCGATGCGCTGGTAGAGGGTTTGGACGAGGTTTCGAATCGATAGAAATGACTTTGGTCTTTGGACTTTGGTCTTGGGCCTTCGTTTCCGCTCAAGAATCGGCAGTTCTAAGACCCAAGCCCAAACACCAAAGACCAAGGTTCGTAATGACCGAAGGAATCACAAAAGTCACCGCGCACATCAGTCCGAACGAGCAACTGATCTTCGAGCGCTCGCAACCAGGCCGCATCGGTTACCGTCTGCCCGCGCTCGACGTCGACGAAACACCCGTTGCCGATCTTCTGCCGCAGTCGTTTCAGCGCGACGACGATCTCGAAGGCATGCCTGAAGTCAGCGAAGTAGACGTCATTCGCCACTTCGTTCGCATGTCGACATGGAACTATTCGATCGACCAGGGCATGTATCCGTTGGGTTCGTGCACGATGAAGTACAACTCGCGTCTGAACGAGCGAGTCGCGCGCATCGGAGCATTCGCAAACCTTCATCCGTTGACGGAAGAGCACGACGCGCAGGGCGCGTTGCAGGTGATTTACGAACTCGAACAACATCTCGCCGAGATCACGGGATTGCCAGGCATCTCGTTGCAACCGGCCGCGGGCGCACACGGCGAGATGACGGGCATCATGATCATTCGCGCGTTTCTCGACGCCCGCGACGGCGCTGCTGCGTCAGGTCGCCGCACGATGCTGATCCCGGATTCCGCGCATGGCACGAACCCGGCGTCGGCGCATCTTTCCGGCTTCTCGGTCAAGACAATCAGATCGACTGCCGAAGGTCTCACCGATCTCGATCACCTGCGCGAACTGTGCGCGCACGGCGACGTCGCTGGACTGATGTTGACCAATCCGAACACGCTCGGTCTCTTCGAACGCAACATCAAACAGATCTGCGACATCGTTCACGAAGCAGGCGGTCTCGTTTACATGGACGGCGCGAACATGAACGCGCTTGTCGGCATCGCGCGTCCGGGCGACATGGGCGTCGACGTCATTCACCTGAATCTGCACAAGACGTTTTCGACTCCGCATGGCGGTGGTGGCCCAGGCTCAGGTCCTTGCTGCTGCACGAAAGAGTTGGAACCGTTTCTGCCTGTGCCGCGCATCGTGAAAACCGACTGGTCCTACGGCGAGCCAACCTTCGCGCTCGATTACAATCGGCCAAAATCGATCGGACGCGTGAAGGCGTTCTTCGGTAACTATGGAATGATGTTGCGCGCACTCGCGTACATCCTGACGCACGGCAACGACGGCTTGCGTGAAGCCACGGAAGCCGCCGTGCTCAACGCTCGCTACATCGCCGACGGCCTGACTTCCGACTACGACAAACCTTTCAACAGTCCGCCGATGCACGAGGTCGTCTTCACCGACAAACGACAGAGCCGGAAAGGCGTCCACACGCTCGACATCGCCAAGCGGCTGATCGATTACGGCTTTCATCCGATGACGATCTATTTCCCGTTGATCGTCCAGGGCGCGATGCTGATCGAGCCGACCGAGTCAGTCGGACGGCAGGAGTTGGATCAGTTTGCCGCCGCGATGAGATCTATCGCGAACGAGGCTCTGGACGATCCGGAGTTGGTGCGCAACGCTCCGCACAGCACGCGCATCGGCCGCCTGGACGAAGCCGCCGCCGCACGCAAGCCCGTCCTTCGCTGGAAACCAAAATCTGATTGACCTCAGCCATGCATGGTGTTATCCGTGTTCCGGGGTAAAACTATGCGAAATCTATCCTCCAGTTCCTTTGCGCTCCTGTTGATTGCGTTGCTGGCGTCAGTTGCGACGGCACAAACGTTCCGCGGCACGATCCTGGGCACCGTCAGCGACCCAAACGGCGCCGTCGTGACGGGCGCAAAAGTCACAGTCAAAAACACGAGCACTGGACTGGAGCGTTCGACTACGACAGATGACGCCGGCAACTATACGGTTCCTGAATTGCCCGTCGGCCCATACGAAGTGCGTGTCGAGGAGACAGGATTCGAAGGGGCGACGGTGGCGAACGTCGCAGTCGAGGTGGCCAGCGAACGGCGTGTCGACGTGAAGTTGAATGTCGCCGGCGCAGCGACACTCGTGACCATAGCTGCAAACGTGCAGGTCGAGACCACGAGCAATACGCTCAGCACGACAATCTCGACGAGGGCCGCCGAGGACTTGCCCATAAATGGCCGCGACTTCACGAAGTTCCTCGTACTGTCTCCCGGTACAACCGGCGACCCCTCAGGCGCAACCGACTCACCCGGCTCTTTCGGCTTGTTTAGCGCCAACGGCAATCGCGGACGCGCGAACAACTACCTGCTCGACGGCACGGACATGAACGACGGTTATCGGAACCTTCCGGCAATCAACGAAGCCGGCGTCTTCGGAACACCCGCGACGATCTTGCCGATCGAAGCCATCTCCGAAGCAGCGATACTCTCGAACTTCGAAGCCGAGTACGGCCGCAACTCGGGCGCAATCGTCAATATTGTCACCAAGTCAGGCACCAATAATTTTCACGGTTCGCTGTTCGAGTTCTTCCGTAACAACGCGCTCGACGCTCGCAACTTCTTCAATCCCAAGCCGGATCCGCAAACCGCTTTCAGAAACAATCAATTTGGCGGCTCAATCGGCGGTCCGATAAAACGCAACCATACGTTCTTTTACTTTGCCTACGAGGGCCAGCGCGAACGCGTCGGACTCAACTCAACCGCGCGCGTTCCCGATCCGCGCGAGATTGCCGCGCTTGGTGGACCAACGAATCCCGTGATCGCTCGCCTGCTTGCTCGCAACCCGTGGCCGGCGCCGAATCGGCCGTTGCCCCTGTTCGACAACAGTGGACAACCGAACCTCTTCGTTACCACGGCGGCTTCGAACGACGTCGACAGTCTGATCGGAAAGATTGACCATTCATTCAACAAGGACAACCAACTTACCGGCCGCTACTTTTTCGGAACGAGCGATCAATCGTTCCCGCTCGCAATTCTCGCCGGCAATATTCTTCCTGGCTTCAACACGACTACACCAACCACGGTTCACCTCGTGTCGATCTCCTATCTGAAGATTCTCTCTGCGACCAAAGTCAACGAACTGCGGTTTGGTTACAATCGATTCGACGAAGGTTTCTTTCCGGAAGACAGCGATTTCGATCCGCGCTCGATTGGCCTCAACACCGGCATCACCAGCGAGCAGGACTTTGGCCTGCCGCAGATTCGGATTCAGGACGATCTCGGAATCGCGAACGTCGGCGCGACGCTCTCCGTGCCGCGCGCGCGTCTGGACAGCAACCTCCATGTGATTGATAACTTTTCGTGGAAGCTCGACCGGCACGACCTGAAGTTTGGCTACGAGTTTCGACGCACGACGGTGGACCAGTTTTTCGATGCCGGTTATCGCGGTCGTTTGGATTTCGCATCGTTGGAAGACTTTCTCTCCGGCACGCTCAGCGGCGGCCGTGCCGCGCGTGGCAATTCCAATCGCAACACTTTTCAGAACTCACATGCCGGCTATTTGCAGGACACGTTTCGCTGGCGCCCGGAATTCACTCTGAACCTCGGCTTGCGCTGGGACTACTTCGGCGTCATCGGCGAGAAGAACAACCTGCTGAGTAATTTCAGTCCTGCTACTGGCCTGGTGCAAGTCGGGTCGCCGGGACTACCACGTCTTTACGATCGCGACTGGAACAACTTCTCGCCGCGCCTCGGACTGGCGTGGAACATCAAAGGAGACGGCAAGACCGTGGTGCGCGCCGGTTGGGGTTTGTTCTACGACGCGTTCTCGCAAGACTTTTTCGCGGGGCAACTTCCGTTCAATACCTTCAATCCGGGGCCGGCTTTCAATCCGGTTGGGCCGGCCCCAGTGCTCTTCTCATTCTCGACCGTGCCCGTGATCCAGAACGGCGTTCCGATCTTTACAGACTTCCTCGACTCGGACGTATTCGCAGTCGATCCAAACCTGCGCACGCCTTACATTCAAAACTACAATCTCAACATTCAGCGAGAACTGTTCCGTAACGGCGTGTTGGAAGTCGGGTACGTCGGCTCGACCGGCAAGAAGCTGTTTCGCTACCGCGACATCAACCAGCCTTTGAACCCGAGCGTGTCCTCGGATCGCCCATTCGACAATGGACCATTCGCGCCTTCGGGAGGCACGTTCTTTTATGTAAATCAACTCGAGACGACTACGTTCTCCAACTACAACGCACTGCAAACGAGCTTCTCCGTGCGCGATCGCAAAGGCTTTTCGACGCAGGTCTATTACACGTGGTCACATTCAATCGACAACGCGTCGGACGGTCAGGACTATGTCGCAAACGCGACGCAGCCCGACAACAGCCACTGCACACGATGCGAGAAGGCCAACTCGAATTTCGATAATCGCCATCGCTTCGTCGTCACTGCCAGTTACGCGCTGCCAAATCTCTGGACGGCGCATCCGCGTCTCGGCAAGGGATGGCAACTAAACACAGTCGTGACGATGCGCAGCGGTAACCCATTTCACCTGACGCTGTTCGACGACTACAACAACACAGGCGAGTTTTTCCCGCGACCCGATCTCATCGGCGATCCGTACGCAGGCACAAGCGAGCCCGATAATTTCATCAACCTGTCGGCATTCAAGGTGCCTTGTACGCTTGATCCCGCCGGCGACGGCAGCGCGGCTTCGTGTATTCCCGGCACCTGGCATTTCGGTTCGCTTGGCCGGAACGCTCTGCGTGGTCCCAGTTATCACAACGTCGATTTCTCGATCTTCAAAGATACCGAGATTCGGGAGAATTTGCGGATTCAACTCCGAGCCGAAGTCTTCAACATTTTCAATCATCCGAACTTTTCCAATCCGCTGCTGCCGAGCTTCGCTGCCGATATGACTTCATCAATCGATCCAGTGACTGGACGAGGAACCGGTTTTCTTCCGATTACAGTCACGCCGGACGTCGGCATCGGCAACCCTTTCATGGGCGGCGGTGGGCCGAGAAACATTCAGTTGGCTGTGAAGTTAATCTTCTAGGAACTATTTAGGATTTATTGGAAGGGACTCGAAGCAACGCGAGGCGTTCGACCGGACGGTTATTGATGATGTGCTCTTCGACGATCTCCGGCACGTCCGACGCCCTGACTTGCGCGTACCAAACGCCGTCCGGGTAAACCATCACCGCCGCACCCACGGCACAAAACCCAACCGAACCGCATTCAGTCAGCACTACCGACCCGTTCGGACTGCAACCCTTCGATACCTTCCCGTATTGCAGACCGCGCGCCTTCAGCTCGTGCTCGAACGCTTCCTTGACCGCCGCGCTGTCATTGGCTGAACAAGATTTACCGGTACAAACAAAGACGTGACGCTGTATGTTCGCGGAGGCGATCGGGGCCAACTCCGCGAGCCGTTCACAGTCGTCGATGAAATCCACATTACGCAATCGTGTCTAACCTCACTTCGCAGTCATGCTAACACGGACGCTCGATTTTCCTGCTAACCGTTTAGCTCGACTTCCTGTAGAATTGGCTCGTCGAGGGCGACCGAAGGCAACCGCGCAAGAAAGGAGTTTGCGGTCTGATTCGGACGCCCGCTTTGATGATCGAGTTTTATAAATACTATGGCTACCGGCCTGGTTATCCACATCTCCTCGGGCGACGACCGGCACACCGAAATCCTCACCAACGATAACGTTCGTATTGGCGCCTCCGACACTTGTGACCTTCGGTTACGCTCTTCAAGTCTGCCGAAAACAGCCGCCAACGCTGTGCTGCTCGAGTTGACGCGCACGAACGGATCCTATCGCGTTACCGACTTCGCCGAGGCCGTGCCGTTGATGCTGAACGGCAAAGCGGTCGCGCCGGGCGACGAGATTCGCGACGGCGACGAGGTTCGCGTCGAGGATGCCGATCTGTTGCTCTCGTTCTTTCCAGTGCGCGCGCTGCCGGCAGTCGTTCCGGCTTCATCGCGCGAGACGCACGTCGCTCCGTTCATCGAAGCCGCCGCAATCGAATCGGCAGCAACGGCCCGCCGTGATGACGCGAAAGTGTTTCTCCGCGAGTTTACGCGCGAGCTCGTGCGCGAGATCAATCCGAGCACGAAGTTGATCGCGCTGTTCTTGGTTGTAGTTCTCGTCGGCGGTGTTCTGTATCTCGGGTTTGCGGCGTTCAGAGAGCTTAAGCGAAGCCGCCAGCTCATCGACGATCAACGTGCGCAGCTCGGGCAGATGAGAGACCAGGTCTCGAAGACCAACGATCAACTCACCAACATCGGCGAACGCACCAAGCAACTGCAAGACAGCCTTTCACTCGCAGTGAAGTTGCGCAGCGACTACGGCGCGGGTGTTTGCCTGATCGCTGGTTCGTTCTACTTCGTCGAAGCCGGAACTGGACGGCCGCTTCGTTATGCGGAAGCGCAGACGGGCGACGGCGGCAGCGCGGTCCAAAGCGGTGCGCCGGAAGCGTTGACGCCGGAGGGCAATGGGGCAGTCGCCGAGTATGAGTTTGTAGGCAGCGGGTTTCACGTTGGAAACGGTTTCGTGATGACGAACCGTCACATCGCACAACCATGGATCGCCGACGACCGCGCGCAGGGCCTGACGTTGAAGGCGCAGCCGCGGCTCAAACGACTGATCGCGTATTTTCCTGACCGTCCTCAGCCGATTCCGTTGAAGTTCAAAGCCGCGGCGTCGCGAGACGACCTTGCTATCTGTCTCCTCGATCTGCCTGAGCTCCCGGAAGGTCTGCCGGTCCTTCCTCTCGAAACGGATGAGGACGCCGTCGCTGTCGGCAAAACAGTCGTGATGATGGGTTATCCATCCGGGCCGGATCGTTTGCTGGCGCTGCTCGACGATGCCGAATCGCGGGGCATTCAGCAACGATATGGGACACCGATGGCGCAACTCGGATATCTCGCCGAGACCAAACGCATTCAACCGCTGACAACGCAGGGCAATATCACGGACCTCGATGTCCGCCGAATCGTTTATGACGCACGAACCGCTGAAGGCGGATCGGGCGCGCCGCTTTTTGGCCCATCGGGACGCGTGATCGGTGTCAATTTTGCCGTCTTCACTGAAAACCAGGCTTCAAACTTCGCGGTTCCCATTCGCTTCGGAGTGAGTCTGCTCGAACGAAACGGCTGGGAGTCGCCGCTAAAAGAACCCAAAGACTTGGAAACCACGGGCCAATCCTCGCATCCAACCGAATCGGCTGCCAGGTAAAATTACCGAGGCAAGCTGAGCTTCGACTCAAAAGTTCTTTTTCAGTCTCACCGGGCTTTAGCCCGGTGCAAACCAGCGGACCATCGAAACCATTTCAACGGTTTTCGGGATTTCGCGAGGAAACCGTTTCAACGGTTTCCCAATATGGCTCTGCGGTACACCCGGCTAAAGCCGGGTGAGAATGAAAAGGATTTGAACAAGCTGTTAAAAGTGACAGGGGCTGAATTAACAGATCCGTGCTTAAGATCGTCTCTGCAACTGACTGTTGCAAAACAAACGGTGTCACAGTTCGCAGACAAAATCGGTCCAACGACCTTCAGACTGATGTATATTTAATTTGCCCCTGAACAGGGGCATAGCTGTTGCAGATGTTCAAGCGGGTCAGGAAGTTGATTGAGTATTTGTTCGGTTCTGTAGTTCAGGGATGCAGCACAAAGTCCCCATCTGCCAACTATTGTTGCGCATTAGAAAACTAGAATGACGTTTCAAAGGTTTAGGCGCTGGCACCCGACCGCGAGCTTGTTTCTAGCTTTTCTGCTCGTTATCGCGCCAGTTTTCTCCCACATAAGCAGGGCCCAGGGTCCTCTTGTCACTTCTCCCACCACCGACGAGACCAATCCGGCGGTCGCGCTGTCGCAGCTTCTCCGGCTCGAGCGAGTCGAGGTCGCGGGCGGCGCTGAACTGATCACGGTCCACGCCAAACTCAGCGGTCTGGAGTCTCAAGATAAAGACAAGTGGATACCCCTCGTGTCTATTCTTCGCGACACTCTCGGCGACGACACTGTCGAGAACAATCGCCTGCGATATGTCTGGCCGCTGACATACACGCGCCCGTCGACGAAACAAAAGATCGCTGCGGCGATTCCCTTCTTCTACGCCCGCGTCGGCAACAAGGGACAGGCCAACAAGACGCCGCCGCCCGCGATCGATCTGGCGTCGCCCGAAAGCGACGTCTGGAACAAAATCTTCTGGGCCGCGCTGCAAAACATCCTTTTCGATCCTTACGGCACACCGATAAAGGCATCGACGAGTTCGTATCGCCGCAACACCAGCGACTATCGCAAGTCGCACATCATTCGTGCGCTGTCGGTGTTGGCGCTTTATCAGGAGATTGAAGGCGAGTCGACTTTTTCAGCAGCGGAGATGGCCACGATCCAGGCCCGTTTGATGTTGACTGACAAAACGTTTGGCGGCCTCGTTGACGATTCGAACCTGCCGACTTACTACGCCAAACAAATCGCGCAAACGAGAGACTTTCGCGGTCACAATTGGGAATTGCTGCGGCAACGAGCCGAAGCCGAGTCGCTTTACTTCGAACCGTTGCTGCTGCCGGACGGCAGCGCGACTCACGCGTTTGTCTGGGTTGCGAAACGCGATCTGCTGGCGAAAAAAGACGCAGCTTTCAGCGGAAGATTTCTCAACATCGCGAACCCGTGGACCGACAAGCGCCTGTTGAAGTGGGACGGCTACGTCGCGACTCGTTATTTCAACACCGACAATCAACCCGTCAGCAGCGACACACCAGGCGCTCAACCAGTCGAGATGATTCCGCTCGGACTTTACGGCCTCGACAATCCGAAGATCCCGATGCTGCTGGTCGATTTCCGCGACCACTACAATCCGAAGAAGCGCGAAATGTCGCGGCGGATAATAAACGACGTGACGCGGAACATTCTGTCTGTTTCGAAGTTCGGCAACTTGCCGTATTTCCTAGGCAAGACGGTGTTCGACTTCGTCACCGGCCGTCGCGGGATGGACATCAATCAACCGTCACGCCTCGCGACCTATTCGCAGCTCAAACTGTTGCTGGCGCTGAATGCCTCGATGGAGCCTGCGTTGCGAAACGAAGTGAGCGGACGGCTCGAGACGATGTCGGTGAATCCGTTCGAGAACGACTTCAACGCCGAAGCAAAGATCGCGCTCGAACAGTACGCGGCGCTGATGGCCTTTGCTAAAGACCCGAACGGTCTCGCGGCAAAGATCGAGCGTGACCGGCGCGCTGAGTTGACGCCGCTAGAACACGGAAAGGAAGCACAGGTCGCGTTTCGAGTTTTGAACGTGCTGACGTTTGGAAAGTATGTTCATCGTGAAGAGCGCACCGTCGAGATGGAAGATCGGCTCGACATCGCGCGCCGTCTCCAGTATCACACCAATTTCCTGCAACAGATCGCGAAGTCGAGCGCCGAGGTCGACATCACCTGGAACCTGCACGACGTGAAGGAGTCGCTGCAATTCATCGCGGATCACGGCGAGCAGGCTGGCGGCAGCGCCGCGGCAGCGACGGCGCGGATCTTCGCGCGAACGAAAGACGATGAAACACGACGCGCGTGTCTCGACGGTCTCTCGCGCATGCGCAACTCCAAAGCGAAGAATGAACTGACTCGAATCGCACAAAACACCAACGTCGACCAAAACCTCCGAGATCTCGCCAACGAGTACCTCCGCGGCAACCGGCGAGCACAGCCAATAGCCGTCACGATCGGCGGAGCTCCAATCACAACCGGCCAGCCGTGATCATGATTCGTCGGACGTTCTTACTGGCCGCCATCGTATTGCTGCTGGTTGCGTACGCTTCCGCGGTCGCGCAACCCAAACGCCTCGTCGTCATCAAGTGTGACGGTCTTCCCTACGACGTAGTCGACCGTCTCGCACGGCAACTCGATCCGCTGTCCGGCAAGAGCATGCTGCCGTGGATCGACCACATCTTCTATCAACGCGGCTCGCGGTTGACGAACTTCTACGTTCGCGGGATGAGTCTATCCGGCCCGTCCTGGTCCATGCTGGAAACGGGCCAGCATTTGCAGATCAAAGGTAACGTCGAGTTCGACCGCTACACGCTTCGCTCCTACGATTACCTGAACTTCTTCCCGCTCTATGTTGGTGGCATCGTCGGCGCGCGAATAGACATGCCGGCTGTGGAGATCCTCGATTCGCTTGGCCTGCCGCTGATGGCCGACGCTTACGATCACGATGAGCGTTACATGACGTTCTCGCTGTTCCTGCGCGGCGTGCGCTACTCGACGCTGCAGAACGGTCTGCAAAATAAGTTTCTAAGAAACCCCAAAGAGATCTTTGATGAATGGACGATGGGACTGGAGTTTCGCAACGTCATCACCGATCAATTACTCCGCGAGCTGATTCAGAAGCTGGGGAATCCGAAGGTTCAGTACCTGGATCTCTTCATGCCCGACTTCGATCACATCGCTCACCACAACAACGACAAGGAATCGCAAGCGTACGTGCTGAAGCAGATGGACTCGGTTATCGGCCAGGTTTGGACGGCAATCCAGAAAACGCCGGAAGCAAACGATACGGCGCTCATACTCGTCTCCGATCACGGCTTCAACACGGACGATAAGGTCTACAGTCAGGGATACAATCTCGTAAAACTGCTCGGCAGCCGCGCCGGCGGCGGCCACCACGTGATCACCAAGCGGCGGTTGATGCTCGACTACTCAATCAAAGGCGTCAATCCGCTCGTTCCGCTAATCACGACTACGACAAACGATTCCTACTATCTCAAAGGCGAAAGCACCGTCTATCCGACGGCGATGCTCGACTTCGACGGCAACGAGCGCGCGTCAGTACACCTGCGCGACTCCGATCTCAACCTGCTCCACATCCTGCTGCAACAGCTTCAACGCAGCGATCTGCGACCCGAGATTCGCAAAGCAACGACCGACGCGTTCTTCGCGACGATTGACCGGCGGCGCCCGGAGTGGCAACGAGATCTGGACGAGCTGAATAAACAGTTGGAGGCTCTGAATCGCGCCATCGAGCAACAGCGCAAGCTCTCGCAGGCACAGCCGAAGAAGTTCACGAAAGAGCAGCAGGACGCCGGACTCGACGACGCCGCCAAACGCATCTACGTACAACTCGATCGCTGGCTGAACGAACAACGCGAGTACAGCTATTACGCGACGACGATGAACAACCTGCTTACGCTTTCTCCCGAGCTGTTCAATCCGGCGAAACTAAAAATCCGCGAACTCATCCCGAAAGAGGCGATGGGCTACCGCAACACGATCCATGAACTGCAAAACTACGTCGTCGGTGTCGCGCCGAACGGCTTTGTTCTTAACAGCGACGGCTCACTCGATTTCGAGAAGAGTTTCGTGCGGATCGACTACTTCGCCTTACTCCACGGCGTAAACGTCCGTAACAACGTCCAACCGGGAATCACTAACCGACCGATCGATCTAATCGCCACGCGTTTGAAACGCGAGCTCGTGCTTCCGCTGATCAACGAGCACGACATCGACGAAGACGTCGTCTGGGTAAGCGCGAGCGCCGACAGACAGGCGTTGATCCTTTCGCGCACGGATGCGAGCGGCCAGTTGAGTCTGCGTTATGTGCCGGTAAGCAATCTCAGGCAGGACGCCGATGGAAAACTCCAGTTCAAATTGATCGACTGGCAAGCGGGCCTGCCGTTGCAGATCTTCGAAGATCCAAAACTCGCCGCGCCTGACGCGAATCGCACGGCGTGGCTCAGTCAGTGGCACACGGATGTGGAATGGCTGGAAGCTGTTCATCAAACGCGCTACTCGAACGGCCTCATCGGTCTGCACGAAGAGCTGGCCCGTCACCCTAACGAAAGGCTGTCGACGAGCGATCCATCGCTCAGCGCCGACGCGAGACTGATGCGCAGTTACGCGCGCCGCAAACGTGAACTGGTCGAAGCCGACATGCTCATCGTCGCCAATAATCACTGGAACTTCGACGTGCGCGGATTCAACCCCGGCGGCAATCACGGCTCGTTCTTTCGCATCTCCACGCACTCTGTTTTCATGATCGCCGGCGGCGCAAACACCAGAATTCCCCAGGCGTTTACTATCGATACTCCGTACGACAGCCTCAGTTTTATGCCGACTCTGCTGGCACTTACGGGCAATTTACGCGATGATAACAATCCCGTTCCGAAGCTTTGGAACAAAGGATTCAGACACTTTCCCGGACGCGTTGTGAAAGAGCTGCTGCCAAACGGTATGGACAAAAAGAACATCTCTACTAATGGAGTGAACGCAGCGCCTTGAGTGAATCGACAGAAGAGTTGGCTGACAACTGGCAAACTGCCGATGCAGAAGAACTCGACGAAGCACCGGATGCTTCACCAACCAACAGCTCTCGCCGCTACATCTTTTGGCTCCAGGGCCTCGCGTTTCTCCTAGGTCTCGCCCTTCTCATCTTCGTCATCAATCGCGTAGGCGTGCAACCGCTGTTCGACGCGCTGATTCGCATCGGTTTCGGCTTCTTCGTGATCGTCGGTCTCAGCGGACTGCGTCACGTGCTGCGTACCATCTCGATGCGCGCGGCAGTTCCCCCGGAACACCGGCGCATAACTTTCCGGCAGGCGTTTGCGGCGCGACTCGGCGGCGAAGCGATCAGTTTCCTGACTTTCACCGGACCACTGCTTGGAGAAGCGACTAAGGTTGCGCTCTTGCGAAAACGAGTGCCGCTGACTTACGGCGTGCCGGCGCTCGTCGTCGATAATCTGCTCTACAACCTGTCAGTCGTCTTCTTCATTTTGAGCGGCGCGGTCGTGATGCTGGTCCGCTATCCGCTGCCGCCGCAAGTCAATCTCGTGCTGCTCGCCATCGCGGCCGTCGCGGCGTCGGGCATCTTGATCGCCGCCATCGCTGCGAAGCGCCGCGTGATGCTGCTCACGTGGATCATCGATCGCCTGGCGCAACTCCGACTCAGTCCGAAGGTGATTCTCAAGCGGCGTCATCACATCTATCATCTCGAGCAGAAGGTCTACGATTTCTACAAACATCATCCGGGCGCGTTCTTCGCGATGATCGCGTGCAACCTGCTGGCGCACGTATCGAGCGTCACGGAAGTTTATCTCGCACTGAAGATGCTGGGCTTTCAAACTGGCGTGGCCCAGGCTTACATCATCGAGTCGCTGACCAAAGTTATCAACGCCGTATTTGCTTTCGTTCCCGGCACGATCGGCGTTTACGAAGGCGGCACCGAGGTCATCCTGCAAAAGGGGCTCGGGTTCACGCCGGCGGCTGGTCTTGCGTTGGCGCTCGTGCGCAAAGCCGCGATCGTGACCTGGACTTCTGCCGGCTTGCTCGTGCTTACCTGGCGCACGCTTCCGAACGCGTGGCGTCGAATTCTGGATCGCAGCCCGCGCTTACAACGTCTTATGGACAGTCTCGTATTCTCAAACATCTTTCATCGACCTGCGCGCACGGCCGTGAGCATTCTCGGCACCGGACTCGGCGTGCTGCTAATCGTTTTCACAGTGGGGCTCTCGCGCGGCATCTTGCACGAACGCGGGCGCAGAGAATCAAACATCGGCGCGGAGATCATGATTCGGCCTTCCGGGTCGATCGGGCTTGGAGCCGCGGAGTTTCGTCTGCCCGTCGCCCACGCGGCTGAACTAGCGACGATTCCCGGCGTCAGAGCGGCGACGCCAGTGGGACAGACGCTCGACAAGAGTGATACCGGTTTCGGTCAACGATTGATCGACGGCATCAACTACGACGAGTACGCCAACATCGCGCGCATCACGATCCGCGAAGGTCGAAAGCTGGAGTCGGGTGATGAGGCGATCGTGGATCCGGAATGGAAAGACCGGCGGCACGTGAAGCTTGGCGACTCGGTCGAACTGTTCCAGCGTCCGTTTCGCATCGTCGGTGTTTACGAGCCGCCGGGCGGGGGACGTATCAAGATCCCGTTGTCGACGATGCAGGAACAGGAGGGCGCTGACAATCGCGCGTCGTCGATCCTGATCACGTGTCAGGATCCGGCGAAACAGGACGACGTCGCCGCGGCGATCCTGCAACGTTTTCCGGCCGATCAACTCGTCTTCACGCGCGATCTTCCTGAGCTCTATGCGAGCGGGGTTCCAGCGTTGAACGTCTTCATCAAGGTCGTCGTTGGCGTCGCGGCGGCGATCAGTATGCTGGTGATCCTGCTCGCGATGTACACGACGGTCACGGAGAGGACGCGGCAGATCGGGATACTGAAGTCGTTGGGAATGTCGAAGACGGCGATTGCGTGGGTCATCGAGCAGGAGGCCATTATCGTCAGTGTTCTCGGCGTTGCAGTCGGAGTGGGGCTGGCGTTGCTGGCGCAGGTGGCCGTGATGCGAACGACGAGTTTGACTATCGAGATCGAGCCGCGCTGGGTGCTGATCGCGCTCGGCGTCGGTTTGTTGGGCGGCAGTATAGGCGCCTTGTATCCAGCGTTGCGAGCCGCGCGCCAAGATGCCGTCGAAGCATTGAGCTACGAATAAAACACTGAACTAAATCGACTGTAGGCACGTTCTCTCTTCCTAGCATGTACTGTCCACAATGCGGAACAGAATCCCAGTCCACACAGTACTGCCGCGTCTGCGGCGCGAACCTTAAAGTTATCGGCAAGGCGGTTACACTCAGCGAAGCGATTGCCAGGAGCGATCGCGGTCCTTTGCCGAAGCTGAAGGAGATGGTCAAGGGACTGAACGTCGACCACGTGACCGAAGAGGTCTCGCGTGCGTTCGATCGTATGAGCCAGGAACTGGCGCAGATTTCGCCGCAGCAGGAACTGGAACATAAACGACGACGGCGGAAACGAGATCGCGATCCGAGCCGGCCGCTTATCAGTCTCAGAAAGAAGAAAACGCCCCAGGAACGGCGCGAAGACAAGATCACCAAAGGCATCGTCTCGCTGTTCTCCGGCGCGGGCTTGACGCTGTTTCTTTACTTTCTGTCGGCGGCGCTGGTGTTGAAGCTTCCGCCCGAGATCATCGCGAAGATTCCATTCGAGATCGATCCGGTCGTGAGGGTGTTGTGGTGGTTTGGATTTATACCGATGTTGAGTGGCGTCGGAAACATCATCGCCGGCCTATGCATTCGCCCCCGCCCTGACCGCGAGTTGGAGCCGCCAATGACTCCAACTCGCGATCTCAACGAGGGCGAACCCACCAAAGTGTCCGCGCCCGACAGCGTGACCGAGCGCACGACCAATTTGCTCGAACATAACTACTGACGGCGAGGCCTGATGCGGATTGCATAGTCCGGCCAACAGTCGCGTACGTCAAAGTTCTCGAGTGACTCTGAGTCGAACTTCAACTCTTCGTCAAACCCGAACGGATTCCCCTGACCCGGCGCTGGCGCCGGAGCCGCAAACTTCGGATCCAACGCCTTCGCAATCTGATCCCGTGCATCGGCGAGGTGCGCCCGCGTTTGCCGATCGACCGCCCGCGGCATCGCGGCCGCAATCGCGGCACTCAGGTCGCGAAGCTCGGCTTTGATCAGCGCCCGGTAATCGTCGATTGCCGGCGTCCGGCCGTTCAACTTGTTCGAGAGCAGATCGATGTACGAGTTCTGAAGATTACGCCGGTAGACGTCGATACGAACCGATCCACCGTCGATTTCACTCCAGATGCCGTGCCTCACGTCGGCCATGAAGTCAGCCGGACGATACGCCGCAGCGCCGTCGATTGCTTCCTGTTCCACGAGGCGATCGAACCTCGCGTTGCTCAACAACGAATTCAGGATTCGCTCCTGCGCGGTGTTCACGCGCGCCGTCGCGCCCGACGGTTCGATGCGCCGCAGGATGTCCGCCCGCAAGGCCCAGCTCGGCGTCGCGAACGCGTTCTCGTTCAGAAAGCGCACCGCCGCCGCCTGTTTCTCCTTGGGAACGATGACGAAGCGCACGCCTTCCTGTCCGGCGTGTTTCTGCTGCGAGTTGAATCCGCCGACGATGCCCGTCACGTGATTCAACTCGGTGGCCCACTGGCCCAACATGCGGCCGTAAAGCTCTTCCAGGTCGTCGTACGGCTCGCCCGGTTGCGACGTCGCGGGCAACAACATATCGGCCACGCGCTTCAGGTTCTTGATGCCGAGAGCAGTCGATGCAACCGCATCGCCGTCGCCTACGGCTTCCGTGTTTTCACCCGGATCGGAGCCGCGAGCGTCGGCAGTCGAGAAGCGGAGGTACGGTTTCGCATCCTGCTCGCGCGCCCACTCGTCGAGAGTTTTCTTTTCAGCATCAGGACTGCCAGCGCCCGGAATCGGTTTGTATCCCCACATCGTCGCCCACTTGTCGTACGGGCCGATCTGGGGGATTAGTTCGTCGACCGGGATGTTGTCTTCCGGCTGCACGACGTAATTGAAGCGCGAGTAGTCCATCAGCGTCGGCGTGTGGCCCATCGTCTTCAGCCATTGCGGGTCGCGGATCTTGTCAGCCGCATACGTCGCACTCGCTTTCATGTTGTGCTGGAAACCGAGCGTGTGACCGACTTCGTGAGCGATCACGTACTCGATCAGACGTCCCATCAGATCGTCGGGCAGCGGCAACTTCTTCGCGCGCGGATCGAGTGGACCGACTTGCAGGAAGTACCAGTCACGCTGGAGGTTCATCACGTTGTGGTAATACTGAATGTCCGACTCGAGAATCTCGCCCGTGCGCGGGTCGCTGACGTGCGGACCGCTGGCGTTTTCGATCGTCGATGGCAGATAGCGAATGACTGAGTAGCGCGCGTCCTCGGGATCCCAGTACGGATCTTCCGCTTTCGACGGCGCTTCCTTCGCGATGATCGCGTGCTTGAAACCGGCCGCCTCGAATGCGGGCTGCCAGTCTTCGATTCCCTTCTTGATCCACGGGATCCACTTCGCCGGAGTCGCCGGATCGACGTAATAAACAATCGGCTTCACTGGTTCCGAAACCGGAGCGCTCGGATCCTTCTTCTCCAGACGCCAGCGCGTGATGTAGCGGCGTTCGACGGCGCGCTGCTCGTCCATGCCGTAGTCGTAATTGCGAACGCTGAAGTAACCGACACGCTCGTCGAACAAGCGCGGCATCATCGGATGCTCCGGAAGTTTGACCATGCTGTAGTGCATGACGACGGTGGCGTTCGTTCCCGCTCGCATTCCCTGCGCGAAAGGATTTGGCGGCGGCGCTGGTTGCGGACCACCACCGCCAGCCCCGGGCGTGGTTTCCGGCGGCGACGTGTAGGTCTGCGAGACCTCGACCTCGATATTTGTCGGGAATGACTTCGTCTTCTCGACGAATGAACGCGTGGCGTCGAAACCGCGAGCGCGCAAACGCGTGCGGGCGCTGAACTCGGTGACTTCAGTGGTAAACAACCGCGTGACGTCGATTACGGCCGCGTCGTCTTTGCCGAGCGCTTCGATATTGAACGCCATGATGATCGTGTCGTTGTTCGCTGCCTGGACGGCGCGCGACACGGGCAGCTTCGGATCGGCGACGACGTCATAAGCAACGTTACGCAGGAGAATGCGATTGCCTTTGCGTTCCCATCTGACGACGCGGTTGCCTGCTGCCTGTCCGCCGTAGCCGGCGCCGAGTGTGGTCCTGGCGATCTGGCTGACCCACAGGAACTCTTTGTTCAGTTCACTCTTCGGGATCTCGTAATAGACCTTGTCCTTGAGTGTATGGACCGTGAAAACACCTTCGTCGGATTTAGCTTCCTTGGTAATCACGCGGTCGTAGGGTCGGGGTTCAGGTTGCTGTTGATCGCGGCCGCCGGGGCGTTGTGGTTGGTCCTGGCCACCACCTGCTGGTGGCGTTGGTGGATCTTGAGTTGAGTTAGTGGCTCCGGAGCGCGGAGCTAAGAGAATTATCGAGATACATAACGAGAGCACAAAGATGGAGACAGGGAGAAAGCGGGATCGCGCACGCATGCGTAAGCTCCTTCCGAATAGCAGATTGGTCGTGGAGTATCCAGGCT
Organism: Acidobacteriota bacterium; assembly: GCA_046732935.1. Taxonomy (GTDB): domain Bacteria; phylum Acidobacteriota; class Blastocatellia; order Pyrinomonadales; family Pyrinomonadaceae; genus PSRF01. The sequence continues at coordinate 31,586 of JBKPOC010000001.1, forward strand.
AATTTGGAACTGCAGAACTGCGCGAAACAATAAGCGAAGCGAGGTTAGTGCGTCAAATCCGCGTTCAGATTCGACGGCTCACTAAGCGGCGTCGGGAACGGTTCTCATTCGGCGTGGTCGTGGACTTGGTGGCCGTTGGAGCGGTGCGGTCGGTGAGCATCGGCAGCGGATTGATTGCGTCGCCGCCAAAGCCGTAGATACCGAAATGAAGATGTGGTGGCGTCCCTTGAGCGTTTCCGGTTGTGCCGACGAAACCGAGCAGCGTCCTCGTAGTCACACGGTCGCCGACCGCCAATCCCGGAGCGTACGCATCAAGGTGCGCGTAGTAGTAAACGCGTCCGCCGGAACTGATGACCGACACCGTCTGCCCGCCGAGATTGTTCTCACCGATCTTGTAGACGTAACCATTCGTCGCCGAAAGCACCTTCGTTCCTTTTGGAGCAAAGATGTCCTGTCCTTCATGCAACCGGCCGCCTGAACGCGGCGCGTGCCAGGTGTCAGCGACCTGCCTCGCGGTAACGTCCTCCAACGGCATCTTGATTTTTGATTGAGGTTCCTGCGTGTAGAGTTTAGCGATGCGAGCGTAGAAGATGAGCGTGTCAGCCAGCGCGCCCCCCGCGCCGGTGACTACCAGCAATAACGTCCCTATCGCGAGAACTGCAAGAACCTTCCCCGTCCGCTTCATCGACAATCTCGGATGCTTAAACCTCGGCGGCATGTTGTCTAAACGAACATGCCGCCGCATAGGTTCCGAAACTGATCCGATCGATCAGTTCCCCTTCGTGGAGATATCCGCCGCAAGGATCCAGCGGTCGGGATCGAGCTGCACTTTCGAGGGAGCGGCCGGCAGCCTGATCTGGAATGGAGTCGACGGGCCCTGGACGATCACTGTCCCCATCGCTTCCTGCTTACCGCCAAACCCAAACTTGACCGGCAGCACCATCACCCAATTCTCGGGCGCATTCTTCTGCAAGATCGTTCCTGAAACCACCACCTTTCCATCGGCCTCAGGCTGGATCTTGTACTGCATTTCATACGACGGTAAATCCGACTGATAGACTGCCTGCTTAAACAGCCAGTTCAGGTTCTTCATGCCGTACTTCTGCGCGATCGGCGTCTTCGCGAAGTGTTCGTTGACGACGTTGCGGAAGTCGTCAGTCGAAGCCGTCTTGTTTCGATAACGTTCGACGAAGTCCGTCATCATGTCGAAGAACGGCTGTCCTTCGCCCGTTGCCGGATTGCTCAGCATGAAGTGCAGCATTCGCAACACGAGCGCGCCTTTGTTGTAGATCAAGGCTTGATACGCGCCGAGTGTCTTACTTGTATCGAGCCTGTGGCCGAGGATGATTGGGCCAACGTCGACGAGGCGGCCCTTGCCGATTCCGGTCAACGTCTCCGGCGGCTCTTTCAAAGACGATCGCGCCCGGTTCAAAAGCTCTTCTTTCGCGCCGCGGCTATCGCGAAGTCCCGTATACAGTATCCCCGAGTACTCAGCAAAACCTTCACTCAGCCATTGATCGCGATACGAACGCCAGGCCACGATGTTTCCCCACCACTGATGTGCCGTCTCATGCGCGATGAACACGTACGTGAACTTGCTGGCGCGATCCGCGTTGGGAATCATCAACATCGACGGGAAACCCTGTCCAAAACCGAACGGATGAAACGCCGCACCGAATGCTGGATAGGGATAAGTGCCGAAGAGCGAAGTGAAATAGCGGACGGAATTGTTGAGCTCGGCCAGGATGAAGTCTTCCTTGATAGCCGCGATGTCTCCGGGCAACGAGTTGAACTCGAGCGGGGTCGGGTCACCGCCCTTTTCCCACTTGATGGCATCGTTGTAACGCTTGAATGGACCAAGCGCAAACGTAACGAGCGCCACCGGCTGCTCCATCTTGTACTTCGCTACCGCGCCGTCTTTGTCCTCAGGATCCGGTCCTTCGCTGATGCGCGCCCCGACGCTCGCGACGTGCAATCGTTTCGGATGCCTGAACGTGAGATCGTAACTCGACCGATCGAGATAGCCATGACGCGGATACCAGCTTGTGTTGGACCGCGGATAGTAGCAGTCCTTGAAGTACTGGTTGTCGCGCATGTAGTCGCCTTCAGCTTCGACGTCCAGCTCGATCTTTTCGCCGGCGTTCAGCGGCTTGGGCAGCAGAACTGTAAACCCGCCCTCCCATTCTTCCTGGACCGCGGCGAGGTCAACGCCACCGGCGCGTATCGACTTCACGTGCATCTGGTTATTCTTACGCCAATCGTCGTAGGTCCCGAGATCCTCACCGATTTTGAACACGACTGCGCGCAAATTTGGTTGCAGCGCCTCAGCAACCATGTGCGTTAAGACACGCAACCGTTTGCTGTAGTCGCGCACGTCGACGTTCATGTTGTAGTGACTGACGTCGATCTGATCGTTGGCATCGGAATACTCGACCCTATTGCGTGCATAGTCCTCGAGGCCATAAAAGGCGAGCCATACTTCCGAACTGTAGATGCCGGAGTTGTAGGTCCAGATGAGCCCTTTTTCGCCGGCGTTGATGTCGAAGTTGTTAACGGGTATGCGATTCTGAAAGTCGAGGACCATCGAGAAGCGGCCACGTTTGCCGCCTTCGAATTGAGCGAAGAAGAAACCGGGCTTCTCGCCGTTCAGCATTGACACTGCCAGACGCGCGGGCAGGTTTGCGCCCGTCTCTTTCAGCATCCGCTCATCTGCCTCGTTCGCGAGTTTTTGGGCGCGCCCGTCGGCGGCTCCCGCCTGAGCCTGTCCGAACTGTGTCGCGGTGTCGTCGGTGAATCTAAAGACCGCAGTCTTGAAGTCTGACTCGACGGATTCCGCTCCAAGCAAACGCTTGACGTTGTCTTTTTCGAAGTCGCTCGGCGGAGTCTCGGCGCTGAAATTTCCCTCGCCGATGAAGACTGCACCGGTCGTCTGACCCGCAACCGGGGCACTCAGATAGACAGTGCCGTTGAGTGTGATTTGGGTGCGATCTTTTTTGATGACCAGCGACTTCACCTGGACCGCGCCACCGGTCAGAGCAAAAGCTTTGAGCTGGTTATAGGTCTCTTTCTCCTTGGACGCAGCGCCGTCTTGTGCGTGCACATGGGGAGTTACGAGAGTCAAGGCAAACAACAGGCACCCCCATACAAACAGGGGTCGCAGGGAGGTAAAACGATTCATTTTGAGGGATCTCCGAAATTTAAGAATTAGAAAGTGTAACCGCTGGAAAACCGCTGGTAAGCACTGTACAGTGAACCAGAAACACGCGACTTAGTCCAGCGCTTCGTGATATCCGTGGTATTATGGGCGCCACCAATTTACCAATGACAGCCGATAGCAGCAGCCTCGAGCAGTTTCTGCGCGATTTCCGCGAAACGGTAGTGAGCGCGACCGAGCGTTTGCGTCAGATTTCCGCTGAGCAGAGCGCGCAGCAGTCGGGCCCTGACAAGTGGAGCGTGAAGCAGATCCTCGGCCACCTGATCGACTCCGCGGCCAACAACCATCAGCGTTTTGTGCGCGCGCAGTTTACGGACGACCTCGTGTTTCCCGGCTACGAACAGGAGAAATGGGTTAGCGCGCAGAAGTACGCCGATGAGCCGTGGCCGGACCTGATCCAGTTATGGAACTCCTATAACTTGCACCTGGCGCACGTCATCTCGGCCATCCCGGAAAACAAACTAATGCAAGCGCGTATCAGACATAACCTCGACGAGATCGCACTGCATCCGGTGGAAAAGAAAGATACAACCACGCTCGACTACTTCGTCCGCGATTACCTGGTCCACATGAAGCATCACCTGAACCAGATCTTTGCATTGCAGAATTCTTAACGAGTCGTAGGAGTTTCCATGGCGCAAACATTCGAAGAACTGAAGCATAAGACTGTCGCCGAATTGCGCGACATCGCGAAAGGCATCGAACACGATGCTGTTCAGGGCTACACCCAGATGAACAAGGATCATCTGCTGGTGGCCCTTGCCAAAGCGCTCGGTATTCAACACGAACATCACAACGTGATAGGTGTCGACAAATCCGGCATCAAAGCCAGGATTCGCGAGCTGAAAACGCAGCGCGCCGCCGCCATCGCCGCTCACGACCGTGCGCAACTAAAAGTCGTGCGCCGGACCATCCATCGCTTGAAGCGTCAGATCCACAAAGCAACGGTTTAGCGCCGCATTCGGAGAACTGAAATGAAAAAGACTATCAATCTGAACGTGAACGGCGTCGCTCACACGGATGAGGTCGAACCGCGCATGCTCCTCGTTCACTATCTGCGCGACGTGCTCGAGTTGACTGGAACGCACATCGGCTGCGAGACGTCGCTCTGCGGCGCGTGCACCGTGATGATCGACGGACAAGCAGTGAAGTCGTGCACGATGTTCGCCGTTCAAGCCGAAGGATCGTCGATAACGACGATCGAAGGGTTCGCGAAAAACGGAGAACTGCATCCGGTCCAGGAAGGCTTTTGGGAACGGCACGGTTTGCAGTGCGGTTACTGCACGCCGGGAATGATCGTCACGGCCGCGCAGTTGCTCGACCGTAACGCCAACCCCTCGCGTGAAGAGATCTGCCACGGACTCGACGGCAATATCTGCCGCTGCACCGGTTATCAACACATCATCGAAGCCGTCGAGTACGCAGCGAAGAAAGCGGCGGGATAGATTACAGGTCTTGGGCCTTTGGTCTTGGGTCTTTGTACGCCAGCGTAGCGTCCGTCAGCAGTGAGACCGAAGATCAAGACCTAAGTCCAAAGACCGAAGACCAACCGGAGGGTTTCATGGCAAACAAGTACGTCGGTCAAAGAGTGAAGCGCACGGAAGATCCGCGGCTGATCAAAGGCCTGGCCCACTACGTCGACGACATCGCGCTGCCGAGCATGTTGCACGTCGCTTTCGTGCGTTCTGTCTACGCTCACGCGAAGATCAACGGCATCGACACGTCAGAGGCGCTGGCGATTCCCGGAGTCGTCGCGATCTACACCGGCGCGGACGTCGCGGACAAGGTTGGTCAAGTTCCCTGCGCCGGCGCGCTGCCGGATTTGAAGGTCCCCGATCATCGCGTGCTGGCGAAGGACAAGGTCTACTTCATGGGCCACCCGATTGCCGCCGTCGTCGCGAAGGATCGTTACGCCGCGCGCGACGCTGCCGAATTGGTAATGGTCGATTATGAAGAGCTGCCGGTCGTCACGGACGTCGAGGAAGCGGCGAAGGGCGGAACTGTTATTCACGACGGGTTCGGCGACAACATCGCGTACCGACTCACCTCGGGCGAAGGCGACATCGACGCCGCGTTCGCCGCGGCCGATCGCACGGTGAAACAACGCGTGCTGCACCAACGGCTCGCGCCCATCGCGATGGAACCGCGCGGCGTACTCGCGCGCTACTATCCCGGCGAACAAGAGTTGACGCTTTGGTCGTCTACTCAGATCCCGCACTTGATGCGCACCCAAGTCGCTTTGATGATCGGAATTCCGGAAAACAAGTTGCGCGTGATCACGCCGGAGGTTGGCGGTGGTTTCGGATCGAAGTTGAACGTTTACGCCGAAGAGGCGTTGCTCGGTTGGATCTCGATGCAGTTGGGTAAACCAGTCAAATGGATCGAAACACGTCGCGAGAACATGGCGGCGACGATTCACGGACGCGGCCAGGTTGGCGACATCGAGATCGCGTTCAAGAACGACGGAACGCTCACGGGTCTGCGCTACAGCGTCTTTGCGGACATGGGCGCTTATCATCAGTTGCTGACACCCGCGATCCCGACGCTTACAGGCCTGATGCTTTCCGGCGCGTACAAGATTCCGGCCATCCAGATGAACATCACCGCGTGCTTCACGAACAAGATGGCCACCGACGCCTATCGCGGCGCCGGCCGTCCGGAAGCGACCTACATCGTTGAACGCGCGCTCGATCTCGTCGCCGCGGATCTCGGCATGGATCCGGCCGAAGTGCGACGCAAAAACTTCCCTGCTCCGAACGAGTTTCCGTTCCACACCGCAACCGGTCTCGACTACGACAGTGGCGACTACGAGGCCGCGCTCGACAAAGCACAACAGATCGCGGGGTACGCCAAGCTCCGCGAAGATCAGAAGAAAGCGCGCGAAGAAGGACGTTTGATCGGCATCGGCGTTTCGACTTACGTCGAGATCTGTGCGCTTGGTCCGTCGCAGGCGATGCCGGCGGGCGGCTGGGAAAGCGCGACGGTGCGTATCGAGCCGACGGGCAAGGTCACGATCCTGACCGGCGCGTCACCGCACGGCCAGGGACAAGAGACGTCGTTCGCGCAGATCGCGGCTGATGAACTCGGCGTCAGCATCGACGACGTGACAGTCATTCACGGCGACACGGGCGTGGTCCAGTACGGTATCGGCACGTTTGGCAGTCGCGCCACCGCTGTCGGCGGCACGGCTGTGTTCGTCGCGATTCAGAAGTTGAAAGAGAAAGCCGACAAGATCGCCGCGCACATGTTGCAGGCCGGTGCGTCGCGCGTCTCTTTCGAAGGCGGGAAGTATTCGCTGGAGAAAGCTGCTGCCGCGGCGGCGACGACGGGTGTTTCGGATCCCGTCGTGCCGGTCGGTGAAGCGCCTGCTGGAGCTTTGCCTGAACCGCAGCCTGAAGGACGTTCGAGTGTGACGATCCAGGAGATCGCGCTCGCGGCCCACATCGCTAAGGACCTGCCGCCTGATACCGAGCCTGGTCTGTCGGCCACGTACTTCTTCGAACCTAAGAATTTTACGTTCCCGTTTGGGACGCATATCGCCGTCGTCGAAGTCGATCGCGAGACGGGCGACGTTGAGTTCCTGCGCTATATCGCGGTTGACGATTGCGGGAAGGTCATCAATCCGCTGCTGGTCGACGGTCAGGTGCACGGCGGCATCGTCCAGTCGATCGGCCAGGCGATGTTTGAAGAGGTGGTCTACAACGAAGACGGGCAGTTGATCACGGGCACGTTGATGGACTATGCCGTGCCGCGCGCTTCGCACATTCCGAACTTCGAGCTCGATCGCACGGAGACGCCTTCGCCGGTGAATCCACTCGGCGTCAAGGGCGTGGGCGAGGCGGGAACGATTGGCGCGACGCCGGCGATCGTCGGCGCAATCGTCGATGCGCTGTCGCCGTTCGGAGTGACGCATCTCGACATGCCGATCAAACCGGAGAACATTTGGAGAATTATCAACCACTAAGAGGAGTTGACAGATGATTCCTGCACAATTCGACTACCACGTGCCTGCAACTCTCGAAGAAGCTCTCTCGCTGCTTGCGACCGATCCTGATGGCATCAAGGTCCTGGCCGGTGGACACAGTCTGATACCGGCCATGAAACTTCGACTCGCGCAACCGCAGGCGCTGGTCGACATCGCGCGGATCAAGTCGCTCTCCTACATCCGCGAGGAAGGCGATCAGATCCTGATCGGCGCGACGACGACTCACTATCAACTCGAATCATCCGGCCTGTTGAAAAACATTTGCCCGCTGTTGCCGGCGTGCGCCGGCAGCATCGGCGACGTTCAAGTGCGCAACAAGGGGACGATTGGCGGTAGTCTGGCCCACTCGGATCCGGCCGGCGATTGGCCCGCGGCCGCGCTCGCGCTCGGCGCGGAGATGGTGTTGACAGGACCGAACGGCGAGCGAACTGTGAAAGCCGATGCGTTCTTTCTTGATCTGATGACGACGGATGTAAAGCCGGGCGAGATACTGCGTGAGATCCGCATCAAGAAACCGTCAGGCCAGTTTGGACAGGCGTATCAGAAGGTGCCGCATCCCGCGTCAGGCTTCGCGGTCGTCGGCGTCGCGGTTCATCTCGGATTCAATGCGAATGGTCCGTGCAGCGCCGCAGGCGTTGGAATCACAGGCGTCGCGATCAAAGCGTTCCGCGCCCAAGCCACGGAAACCACTCTCGTCGGCGCAAATCTCGACGACCAGACCATCGCGGCAGCCGCAGCCAAAGTCTGCGACGGCATCAACCCAACCACCGACCTCTACGCCTCCGCCGACTATCGCCGCCACCTGGCCGAGGTCCACACGCGCCGCGCGATTCAAGCCGCGTTGGCGAGTGCGAAGTAAGATCGCCGTCTTAATCTGCCGGCGGACATAAACCATAAGCTTCACGTTCTTCAGGAGGAAAGAAGCTATGAGCGAACGCCTTCCTAAAGTTTTTTTGGGTTGCTCCACCGAGTCTTACCGAATTGCCCAGGCAATTCAGAATAATCTCTACCAGCGAAACGTAGCGTTCACCAAAATCTGGCCGAATGTATTCGAACCCTCGCATTCTACAGATCAAGACCTGCTTCAAAGCGCACCTACGTTCGACTTCGCCATTTTCGTTCTATCGCCTGATGACGACGTGAAGAGCAGAGGCGTGGAACAGAAAGCCCCGCGAGACAACGTGATCTACGAGTTGGGCCTGTTTATGGGCATTCTGAGTCGCGATCGTGTATTCCTCGTGAGACAGAGGAACGCGAACCTGAAGTTGCCGAGCGATCTAACCGGCGTCAATCCGATCGACTACATAGTTCCTCCGGATGACGAGGCCGACAGTTGGGAAGCTGCACTCGGTCCTCCTTCCAGCATCATTGAGACGACGATCAGAAAGCGTGGACTTCGAGCTGTAACGCAAGAGGTTATCAGAACGTCCGAAGAGCAGTATCAAATTGCGGCAAAATTCTTTGACCAATTTTTGAAGGACAAATATGGAGTCAGCGCAGTCAAGGATTCTATAACATTGACCATCACCGACCTTGTAGGCTCAGCCACGATCAAGCGGGCATGTAACGGGTTGAGAGTTTCAGGCGGCCTCACGATGGGTCGAATAACCGAGAAAGTAGAAACGCCAACGCCGGGCAGCAAGATCATTCGCCATCCTTATTTCGTCCGCGATCCCGTATTCAAAAAACCAGTTTTGCTGGAGGTAAAGGTACCCGGTGAGCAAGTAAGTGAATTTGACGTCGTTATAGGTCCGCCACTTAGCCAATCCGACGACAGCCTGGATTACGAGTATGCGATAGAGATCTACAAGTTTTGTTTGATGACCAGAGAAGAGGTTAACAAAGCCTACCAGGGAAGCGAATTTCACTATGAATATATTTCCTTGAGAATTGTAACACCAACGGATCAAGCCGCAGTGAAGGTCATGTTTCCCCAGAACTATGCCGCATCAACTTTTCCGGCAGTTTTCATCGGCAACTCGGATTCTTTGCACGAATCAGAGTTAAATAGGGCGTCTTCGGGTTTTCAGAGGACATCGAACGGTGCTGAGTTTACCGTTGATAAACCAATCGTGGGATTTACCTACCTGATCTACTGGGTCTCTCCCACGCAAGAGGATTTTGACAAGATGCTAGCGCAGCACTAGAATAGCACCAGAGTATTTACCTCTAGTGTTCGACAGGAGGACGTTATGAAAAGAGCGACTGTCTCAACCGGTTCTCCGGGCCTAATCTGAACTTCCTTTTGCTGCCTCTCCAGTGTCCGTCCGCGATACCGATTACCTCTTGGTATCAACCCAATAACCGCGTAGTTTAGAAACACTTTCAATAACAGTCATTATTCCGACTGCCGGCGTGCTTTGCTGATGAAGTCTTCGATGTCGGCAATCTTGCGCGGGAGGGCTTCGCTCATCCAGCGGACGCCGTCGGCTGTGACCAGTAGATCATCCTCGATCCGAACGCCGATGCCTTTGTACTTCGCAAAGGCAGGAGCGACCGCGGTTTTGAACTTGACCCAGTCAGCTTCGTTCCAGCCGTAGGGCATCTGGTCCAGGGCGTCGAGCCTCACGTAGATTCCGGGCTCGTTTGTAAAGACGACTCCCGGCACGATCTTCGCCGCGCCGCCTACGTCGTGAACGTTCATGCCCAACCAGTGCGACGTTCCATGCATGAACCAGATGCGGTACTGATTGGAGTTGCGATCCGTGATCAATCCGAGCTTGAGCAGCCCATCCTTGATGACTTCCGTCCCCGCGCGATTCACGTCCGACAACACCGCACCCGGTTTCGACGCTTTCGCGACAGCTTCCTGCGCGTCGTAAACAATCTGATAGACGTCAGCTTGAGGCGGCGTAAACTTTCCGTTGACGGGAAACGTGCGCGTGATGTCGGCACTGTAGTGATCGTACTCGGCACCGACGTCCATCAACAGCAGCTCGCCGGACTTCACCGGGCTTTGCGATTCGATGTAGTGCAACGTGGTGGCGTTTGGACCACAACCGACGATGTCCGGATAACCCCAGTTGTCGGCGTTTCTCAACTTGAACGTGTACGCGACCTCCGCATCAACCTCGTATTCCCATTTCGCATTGATGGCTGCGACCCACGAACGCTGGTGCGCCTCGATGCTGATGTCGATAGCGTGCTGCAAAAGACGCTGCTCCATCGGCGACTTCACCAACCGCATCTGCGTGAAGATGGGCCAGGCGTTTTTCAGACTGTAGCCGGACGCTGTCTTGGCCCAGTCAACGGCAAACCTCTGCTCGGGCCGGTACTCACGGCTTTCCGCGTCACCCGGCATGAGCATGAAGATTCCTGCTTCGCCTTTCGCAGCCGCGTCGAACAGTGTGCCGAAGCCGTGATCGCTCAACGGCGCGTCCGCAGGCAGGTCTGACATGAAGATGTTTTCCGGCTTGGGCCGGTACGGCTGCCGGTTACGCAACGCAGCGATGAAAGGCTGAAACTCGCTTGCCTGCCAGATCTCGCGAATCCCCGAAAGTTGATGCGCCTCTTCCGCGCTGTACATGTGACCGGTCCACGTCTCAGCGCCGGGATTGCGGCGCGGCAGAAAAAGCACCTCTTTGAACTTCGTGTTGCCCGGCAGGAGAACGAGCGTCGCGCCCTGCTGCTTCAGGTTCGTGAGGTAGTAAAGATTGTTCTCCTGGCGAAAAGGATAGGTGATGTCATTAGCGTAAACACGGGCCTCGCCGCTAAAGAGAATTATCAACGACTGCGGCCCGACGCTTTGCGCCACGCGCTCGCGCCGCTGGATCAACTCCGCGACTCGCTCTTTGTCGCTGAAAACGGGCGCCGGCGGCGTCTGGCGCACGTTCGGCGCGGAGCGTCTCTCGTTGGTGGCCCAAACAGAAACTTCGGCGGGTGCCAACAACACCAGCAACAAACAGATCGAGAGCAACACGAAAGCGATTCTTGAAGTTCTCATTTTTACTTCTCCCTCACTGAAACAGATCACGGCGTAGGCGAGGCTTGCGGCGGCTTGCGAGGAGGCCGTCGTGGTGACAACACCTGGCGTTTCCCATCGGGACCTACTAACACACGCATCCCGTCAGGCGTTGTGATCAACTGCGTACCGTCCGGAAAGGTGCGAATCGTAGCGCCGCCGGGCAGCACTTGCGTATCTCCTTTCGGCGGACGCTGCCCACGGCGAAACGGCGCGTTTGGGACCTGCGGCGGATCTATTCGCGGATCCTGCTGCTCGTGTCCCTGGCCCTCAACGTCAACCCTGGGAGCGGGATTCGGCGTAGGCGTCTTCTTTGTTTCTTCAGTTCGCGCCTGCTTCTCTTTCTTCGGCGCAGGTTCGTCAGCTTTCTTTACCGTTTCCTGCGACGTCGGCTGCGGCTGCGCTTGTTCGGGGGTCGTCGTTGGACTCGGGCTCGTCACAACAGGAATTTCCGTCGGCGCCGGCGTCGGTGCTACCTGGACCACGTTGTTACTGCGACTCTGAAACGCAATGAACACGAACACACCACACACGAGCAACAACATCACGGCGACGGACGCGACCCACGGAAACACGCGTCGTCGATCCGCCAGCGGTCGAACGACCGTCGTTTCGCCGGCAGGAACTGTTTGTTGTCTCGGTATTGTCTCAGTCCGAGCGGCGACAGTGCTGGCGGCGGCAGGTGGAAACAATACTGTCTGCGCCTCACCGCGACTGACGACGGTCGAAGCCTGGTCCGCCGCGTGCAGATCTTTGCGCATCTCGGCCGCGCTCGAGTATCGCTGATCGCGACTCTGCGCCATCGCCCTCGCGAGAAACTGATCGATGGCGGGCGACACTGCCGGATTCGCAACGCTGGCGAGCGCTAACGGATCAGGTTGGCCGTTTACGACAGCCGCAGCGCGAGTCAATGCGTCCGGCGGCTTTACACCAGTCATCAGGTGATACAGCGTGGCGCCGAGTGCGTACAGATCGCTGCGCGAGTCAGTGCCTAGTCCCTGAATCTGTTCGAGTGGAGCGTAGTTTGGCGTGTAACCGAAGATGCTGGCGCCCGTTGTCACGCGCGAGATGTCGCCTGCCTGCCCTTTCGCCAGTCCAAAATCGAGCAGGATGATCTGACCGCGCGACGTGAGCTTCAGGTTCTGCGGCTTGATGTCGCGATGGACGATCTGCGGATCCTGTGTGTGCAGGTAGTCGAGTGCGTCGAGCAGTTGATCCGCCCACGTCAAGACTTGATCTGACGGAAACGGGCCGCGCTTGCGGTTCATCTTCTCCGACAAGTCATCGCCGGGGATGAACTGCATCACGAGGAACTGTCCGTCGCCCTCGGAAAAGTGGTCGCTGACGCGCGGCAGCGCCGGATGATGCAGACGCGCGAGCAGGCGCGCTTCTCGCTCGAACTGTTTGCGCAAACGCTCGTCGGCAAACAACGTCTCTTTCAGCGCAACGGTCGTGTCGAGACGCTGATCGATGGCCTCGTAAACGGCGCCCATGCCACCCTGCCCGAGTTGGCGCACGATACGATAACGGCCCTGAAGGATTGTTTCCGGCGTCAGCATTAGTAGGTAAACACCGCGAAGGCGGCAAACAGGGCGATTATACACGCCTGACGTGAGTTCTTGGTACTTAGTGCTTTGTGCTTGGTAATGGGTTTTTGGCCTTTGGTCTTTGGCCTTAGGGTTGGCGCAAAGCAACAACAGGTCCGAAGACCAAAAGCCTAAGACCAACGGCCCAACCCTCAAACATTGAGCCCACCCATCATTAAATGTATCCTACAGCGCGTGAGTGCGAGGAATGCCGCAGTTATCGATGTTGGCCCACCGCCAAAGCGCCGCCGTCGTGTGTTGCTCTGGGCCTTTGTCGCCGCGGTATTGTTGTTAGTCTCGTTCTCCAGAATCCTCTCGGTTTACCTGTCGGCGCTGTGGTTCGGCTCGCTCGGTTATTCGTCGGTTTACTGGTACGTCTTCAAAGCAAAGCTCGTCCTCTTTGCGACCTTCACGATCCTGACCGCACTGTTGCTGGCCGCCACGTTTCTACTCTTTCAACGACTCTTCGGCGCGTACGCATTCGAGCAGCGGACGATCATTCTCAACAATCAACCGTTTCAATTCTCACCTGCGAAATTCATTCGGCCGCTCGGTTGGTTGGTATCGCTGCTGGTGGGACTAATCTACGGGTTCCAGTTGAAGGATCAGTGGCGGCAGTTCGCGCTTTACTGGCACCAACCCGCGACTGCGGTTCACGATCCCATCTTCGGCAAGCCACTCGGGTTTTATCTCTTTTCGCTGCCGCTTTACGATTCGCTTAGCTCGTGGTTGCTCGGCGTCACGTTCATCATCCTTTGCGCCGCAGTTGCGTATTCGCTGCTCGGGTTGCCGCAAACGGTACTGAAACCGAGCGTGCGCTGGTCGTCAGGCGCTGCGTTTCGCGCCGTCTGTTGTGCGCTCGCGCTCTTCCTGCTGGTGCTGAGCTGGCGCACTTATCTGTCGCGCTTTCCGTTTCTATGGGAGGACCACGCGACGTTTTCAGGCGTCACGTACACGGAAGCACATTACACGCTTCCGGCGATGCTCATCGTCGCGATCGCGCTAGTCGTCGGCGCAGTCATCTCGCTGGTCAACGCGTTCTCAGTGCGCCGCTTCAGTCTTCTGCTGATCGCGATCGCGATTCCGTTCGCCGTCTATATCGCCGGCGTGATTCTGATACCGTCGTACGTTCAGAATTTCGTCGTCAAACCCAACGAGCTCGAGCGCGAGACGCCTTACATCAGCCACAACATCGAATGGACGCGCCGGGCCTTCGCACTGGAACACGTCGAGTCGCGCGAGTTTGCAGCAGACACGTCAATCGCCGGCGTCGACTTACCTAACAACCGTCAAAGCCTCGAAAACATTCGTCTCTGGGACTGGCGCGCGCTCCAGGACACGCTCAGACAAATACAAGCCATCCGCATTTACTACGACTTTTTCGACGTCGACGTGGACCGCTATCCGATCGGCGGCCAAGTGCGTCAGATGATGATCGCGCCGCGCGAGATCAGGGACGACAAGCTGCCGCCGCAGTCGCGTAACTGGATCAACGAGCGGTTGATCTACACACACGGCTACGGCGTCACGATTAATAGCGCCAACGGCTTCACTCCTGAAGGTCTTCCCGAGTTTGCCTTGTCGAACATGCCGGTCCAGTCGAGCGTGCCCGACATCAAAGTGACGAGACCCGAGATCTATTTTGGTGAACTGACGGACCGGTACGTCTACGTTAACACGCAGCAGAACGAGTTTGATTATCCGCAAGGCGAGACAAACACTTACACGACGTACCAGGGAACGGGCGGGATTCGCGTCGGCGGCTGGTTGCGACGTATGTTGCTGGCGTGGGGCATCGGCGACCTCTCGAAACTGCCGTTTTCAACAGCCGTCACGAGTGACAGCCGCGTCCTGATTCGCCGCACCGTTCGCCAGATCGTCAACGGAGTCGCACCGTTTCTGACCTACGACAAAGATCCTTACATCGTCGTCAGCAACGACGGCCGTCTGTTCTGGATGCTCGACGCGTTTACCGAATCGTCGTACTTCCCTTATTCAACTCATCACGACGTCGGCGACAACTCGCTCAACTACATTCGCAATAGCGTCAAGGTGGTGATCGACGCGTACAACGGCACGGCACGTTTCTACGTGTTCGACAACAACGATCCGCTGCTCGCGGCGTATCGCGCCGTCTTCCCAGGGCTGTTTGTGGATGCGAGTCAGATGCCGGCTGATCTGCGAGCGCACATTCGTTATCCGGAAACGCTGATACGCGCGCAAGGCGAAGTCTTCAGTCTGTATCACACGCAAAACCCGCGCGTGTTCTTTCAACGCGAGGACGTTTGGAGCGTCGCGCAGCACGTTACGATCGACGAGAACAACCAGCCGAAGAGCACGCCGCTCGATCCGTATTTCGTGTTGATGCAGTTGCCGGGTGAACAGCAGAAGAATGAGTTTGTGCTGATCCTGCCTTTCTCGCCCGCGAACCGGAATAACATGATTGGATGGATGGCGGGCCGCAGTGACGGAGAGAATTACGGCAAGCTGCTGGTCTACAACTTCCCGAGCTCGCGGTTGATCGATGGGCCGACGCAGATCGAGGCGCGTATCGATCAGAATGCTCAGCTATCCGGCCAGTTCACGCTGTGGAACCAACAGGGATCGAGCGTCATTCGCGGGCATCTGCTGGTGATTCCGATTGGGCGTTCGCTTGTGTACGTCGAGCCGATCTATCTGAAAGCCGAGCGAAGCCCGATGCCTGAGTTGCGGTTGGTTGTGTTGGCGACGCAGGAGAAGCTTGCGTACGGGCAGACGTTCGCTGAAGCGATGAATGGCCTGTTTGGCGAAACTGCCGCCGCTGGGCAAACGCCGCCGCCTCCTGGTCCGGAAACGCGCACTGCGCCTTCAGCTACTTCGGCGCTTCCTGAGTTAGTCGAACGGGCAATTCAGGAGTTTGACGAATACCAGCGACTCGTCTCGCAAGGTAAATTCGCCGAGGCCGGCCAAAAACTCGAGCAGCACAAACGCACGCTCGAAGAGATCCGCAAGTTAAGCCGCTAATCTACCGCAGATTTAAATCAACCTTCTGCATCAACTTTTGCGCTTTAGCAACAGCATCGTTGTGCTCGGCCATGTACTTCGGATCGGCAGGCGTAGCGAGCAGCGTCTCTAGTTGCTTCTTCGCTTCAGCATCGCGGTTGTTCGCTTCGTAAGCTTCAGCCAGGTGGTAGCGCATCAGCATATTGTTCGGTGCCAGCTTTACGCCCTTCTCCAGGTACTCAATCGCCTTCCCACTATCGCCGCCGAGCACGTGCGGCGCCTGCAAATAAAGCCGCCCCAAACCGAGATACGCGCTGTAGCCCTGATAACTCTCGTCCAGCTTCAGCACCGCCTCCATCTCCCTCTTGATGTCCTGAAAACTCGAGAGATTGGCGATCGTGCTGTGCGCGGCCGACCCGCCGTAGTTAGCGCCCAACCAGAAATGACCGTCCGGCTTGTTCGGCTGTAGCTGGACCGCGGCCTTCCCTGCTTCGGTTCCCTCGCGAAACATGTTCTCCTGTTCGTCGTCGTTGTCCGTGTGGTCGCCTACGTAAAAAGCGGCCCTCGCGAGTTTCCAGGCTGCCTCGTAATTTCCATAATCGGCGGTGCGAGCCTGTCGCAATGTCGACACTGCAACTCGCGCCTTCTGTAAATCCTCGCGGCCCTCCCAAAGCGACTCCGCCTCCGCAATACGATTCGCCGCCATGGCCGCATCGTTCCCGGTTGTTAGACTGGCAGCCGTATCAGATCCTCCTCTGTTGCACCCGACACCGTTAAAAGCGATCGAAAAAACAGTAAAACTCAGCATTATAATTCTTAGTTTTTGCTCGTTTTTATTGACATTTATCATCTATGACTCTCCGATTGTCTAGCGCTGCTATACAGTTTGTAATAGTTTTGCGTTCGGTTTCTCCAAACACGGGCGAATACGGTATAGTGCTCCCTTAGTCGCTGGAGGAGAGTTGGCGGGGGCAGCATTCTACGATCTTGAAGGCACGCTCGTGAGCACGAACCTGGTGCACACGCTGTCCTTCTACGCCGGTCGCCAGCAGGGCCTGATGGCCAGCTTCAAGAAAAGCGCGGCCACGTTGATGAGCCTCCCGGTGTTCGCGATCACGGACCAGTATAGCCGAAAAGTCTTTAACGACCTCTACTTCAAGCGTTACAAGGGCCAATCCGAAGACCGGCTGCGCTACTTCGCCCAGGAATTGTTCGACGACGTGATCAAGCCGGCGGTCTTTCCGGGCACTTACGAACTGATCGAGAAATCGAGGAGCCTTGGCTTGCGGCAGGTTGTGATAACGGGCGCTCTCGACGTGTCGGTGAAGCCGCTAATGGAGCACCTCGGCATCACGGAGTACGTGACCAATCGGCTCGAATTTGTGAACGGCATGGCGACGGGCCGGCTGCTGCCGCCGGTGATGGCTGCCGCGACGAAGGCTTCGTGGATCAGGACTTACACGGAGCGAGAAGGCATCAGCCTCAGCGACTCCTACGCGTACACGGACAGCATGAGCGATCTGCCGATGCTGTCGATTGTCGGTCATCCGGCGGTGGTGAATCCGGACATGCGTCTACGACAAACTGCCCTGCACCACGACTGGCCCATACTGAACTTGAAATAAAATGGCGCTTCAACTCAGAAGAAAAACGCACGAGTCCGTCATCTACATCGACCGCGACAGCGCGCCGCGCATCATGCCCTCCGGCGAAGACTTCATTCTCGAAGACCTGCCGATCGGCACGCGCGTTCTTTATCCGAATCCCTCGATCAAGGGTCTCCCGAATCGAGAAGCCGCGATTCGTTATGCGCTCAATCATCCGATCGGCTGCGATCCGTTGTTCGCGCAGCTCGAACCCGGAATGCGCGTCACGATCGCAGTCGACGACATCAGCCTGCCGTTGCCGCCGATGGCGACTCCCGACATCCGTCAAACGATCCTCGAGATCGTTTGCGACATGCTCGCCGGACACGGCGTCGACGACGTCCACATCATCATCGCGAACTCGCTGCACCGAAAGATGACGGAGTGGGAGATGAAGCGGATGGTCGGTCCGCGCATCTTCGCCGATTACTATCCCGACCGTTATTACAACCACGACGCCGAATGGCCCGACGGCCTGATCAAGATCGGCGAGACGCGGCACAAAGAGCCGCTAGTACTCAACCGACGCGCCGCCGAAAGCGACTTGCTGATCTACGTCAATCTCAATTTTGTGCCGATGGACGGCGGTCATAAGTCAGTCGCCGTCGGTCTCTGCGACTACGAATCGCTGCGCATGCACCACGATCCGCAGACGATTCGCGACTCCGACAGTTACATGGATCCGGCGCGCTCCGCGTTGAATCACAAAGTCGTCAAACTCGGCCAGATCGTCGACGAGCAACTGAACGTCTTCCATATCGAGACCGCCATCAACAACCGCATGTACGGCGCGGACATGGACTTTCTGCTGCGCAACGAAGACGACTTCGGCGCGTTCGACCGCATGAAGTTCGAAGCGATGCGCTACACGATGAGCAAACTGCCGCGGCAAGCGCGCCGGAAGCTGTTGCACTCACGCCCCTCGCAGTACGAGATGATCGCGTGTCATGCCGGAAAGACGGAACCGGTGCACCAGAAGATCGTCGAGAAAGGTTTCGAACAGTACGCCATTCCCATCCGCGGCCAGGCCGATATCCTGATCACGGGCATCCCTGACATTTCGCCGTACAACGTCTATTCGATACTCAACCCGCTGCTGGTCCAGGTGATGGCGCTCGGTTATCACTTCAACTTCTACCGCAACAAGCCGTTGCTGAAGAAGGGCGGCGTGCTGATCGTGCATCATCCGTGCTACGACGAGTTCGACCACGATTTTCATCCGAGCTATATCGAGTTTTTCAATCGGCTGCTGCCGGAGACGCGCGATGCTTTCACGCTGCGCGAGAAGTACGAGCGCGAGTTTGCAAACAATCCGAGTTACATCGAGATGTATCGCCGCGGAAACGCTTATCACGGCGCGCATCCGTTCTTCATGTGGTACTGGGGCGAGAACGGCCGCCAGCACGTGGGCCGCGTGATCGCCGCCGGCGCGGAGAACGCGCACGTGCCGGCGATGATGGGTTGGGAACGCGCCGACAACCTGACCGAAGCGATCGCGATGGCGCGTAGTTACATGGGCAATTCAGCGCAGATCACGATGCTGCATCAACCGATGATCGGGATCGCTGACATGGAATAAAAGGACTTGGGTCTTAGGTCTTTGGTCTTAGAATTACAAAGACCTAAAACCAAAGGCCAAAGACCGTAAAAGCAATGAGGCTCTCTCCAACTGAAATCTACAACGGCCGCAACATCTTCCTGATTGGCAGCACTGGCTTTCTCGGCAAGGTGACGCTCAGCATGTTGCTGCATCGCTTTCCGAACATCGGAAAGATCTATCTTACGGTGCGCGCGCGTTCGCAGGAGGAGTCCGAAACCCGCTTCTGGAACAACATCATCACGGCGCCGCCATTCGATCCGCTGCGCGAACGCTACGGCAGCGCGCTCGAAGGTTTTGTTAACGACAAGGTCGTCGTCAAAGGCGGCGACATCGCGGAGACGAACTTCGGCTATAGCGAAGAAGAAGCACAGGCGATCGCCGATGACATCGACGTCATCATCAACTCCGCCGGCAACGTCACCTTTAATCCGACACTGGAAAGCGGCCTGCGCACCAACGTCGTCGGCACACAAAACGTCATCGCGTTTGCGAGACGAATGAAACGGCCCGCGCTGGTGCACGTCTCGACCTGCTTCGTGGCCGGCAATCGTTCCGGCGCTGTCTGGGAAAGCGATCCCGTGCTCGGCTACTTCCCGCGGAAAAACGAGCCGGAGATGCGCGGCGTCGAGTTCTCCGTCGAACAGGAGATCGCCGACTGCGCGAAGCTGGCTGACCGCGTGAGAGACGAAGCGCGCGACGCGATGATGACGGCGCGGTTTCGCGAACTCGCTCGCAAGCGGTTGATGGAAGAAGATCGAGACGTTGACGATCCGGACGCGCTCGGGCTTGCCGTTGCTCGCGAGCGAAAAGTCTGGACGCGCACGCGCCTCACGGATCTCGGCGTCGAACGTGCGGCTTACTGGGGTTGGCCCAACATCTACACCTACACCAAGTCGCTCGGCGAGCAACTCGTCGCAGCCGAGACGAACATGGTGCGCAGCATCATTCGTCCAAGCATCGTCGAGTCGGCGATGTCGTATCCGTTTCCGGGTTGGAACGAAGGGTTCACGACGACGGCGCCCATCATCTTCCTGATCCGCAAAGGCCAAACACAGATTCCCGCCAACGACAAACTGATCCTCGATATCACGCCCGTGGATCAAGTCGCGTCGGTGATGCTGGCGGTGTCTGCTCAAGCTTGCATCGAAGAGCCGCGTCTCGTCTTTCAGGCCGCAACCGGCGACTCCAATCCCGCGAACATGGAGCGCATCATTGGTCTCTGCGGTCTCGATAAGCGAAAGTACTTCGAAGAGAAGGACACGGGCGTCAAGTTTTTCAACCAAATCGCCGCACGCATGGAGCCGCGTGCAGTCTCGTTTGAGAAATACGAGCGGACGTCGGTTCCGATGTTCAACTCGGCTGCGAAGAAAGCGTCGTCGTTGCTGGAGCGTGTGCGGCCGCGTTGGGGCGGCGGGCGATTCGGCGAAGTCATCGATCTCGTCAAGGACAACGTCGATCGCGTTCAGGAACTGACGCGCGAAACGACTGAAGCATTCGACATGTTTCGCCCGTTCACTGTCGAAAATGCTTACGTCTTCCGTTCCGAGAACGTGCGTTCGCTGTTCGACCGCATCAGCGAAGACGAGCGCTCGTTGTTGTCGTGGAACCCGGAAAGGTTCGACTGGTACGACTACTGGCTCAACATCCACTTGCCCGGCCTGACCAAGTGGGTGTTTCCGACTCTCGAAGACGAGATGCGGGCGAAGCCAAAGCGCGTCTACACCTATCGCGATCTGCTCGAGCTCTTCGAAACCTCGACGAAACGTCACGCCACGCGCGTCGCGATGCGCATCGAGCGCGATGGTCGCAAGGAGCAGTACACCTACGGCGATCTACGCGAGCTGGCGATGCGTGTTGCCGGTTTCCTCGCGAGCCAGGGAATCAAACAGGGCGATCGCGTGTTGCTCGTCAGCAGCAACGCGCCCGAGTGGGGCATGACTTACTTCGGCGTGCTGAAAGCCGGCGCGACCTGCATTCCGTGCGATCCGGAGAGCTCGACTGCCGAGATTCTCAACTTCGCAAAGGCCGGAAACGCCGCCGGCATCATCACGAGCCAAGCCATCGTCGACGATCATCCTGACTTGCAGGAACGGCTGCGCGATCAGGGACTGACTCGTTTCTGGACTTACGACGAAGTCTTCGAGCTTCCCGACGAGCAGACGGAAGACCAGCGCATCGCGCTGCTGCCACAGAAAGCACACGCGCAGAGTGTTGCGTCGTTGATCTTCACGTCAGGGACGACGGGCCAACCGAAAGGCGTGATGCTCTCGCATCGCAACCTGACGAGCATGGTCTCGATGCTGTCGTCAGTCTTCGACATGACCACGAGCGACGGCGTCTTGTCAGTCTTGCCGCTGCATCACACGTTCGAGTTCTCGACCGGATTTCTGACCCCGCTCAGCCGCGGCGCACAGATCACATATCTGCCCGAGCTCACGAGCGACGCGCTCGCACGCGCGATCAAAAACGGTCACGTCACGGGCATGGTCGGCGTCCCCGCATTGTGGGAACTGCTGCATCGCCGCATCAAGAACCGCCTCTTCGAACGCAGTGAATGGATCGGCAAGACTGCCGAAAACATGATCCGCGCGAACGCCTGGCTACGGGACAAGACGAAGGTCAACGCGGGACAGGTGTTGTTCTATCCGATTCACGAAGGCCTCGGCGGGCGCATTCGTTACTTCATCAGCGGCGGCTCGGCGTTGAGCGAGAAGATTCAACGCGACTTCTACGGTCTCGGCTTCACGATCCTCGAAGGCTACGGCCTGACTGAAGCGTCGCCGGTGTTGACGGTCACCCGACCCGAGAACCGCATGTTGAGCGGCACCGTCGGCAAGCCGCTGCCGGGCGTCGAGGTACGCATCGCTGAGCCCGACATTCATGGCGTCGGTGAGGTGATCGCGCGCGGCCCGAACGTGATGTTGGGTTACTACGAAGACGAAGCCGCCACGCGCCAGACGCTCGTCGAACGCTGGCTCTACACCGGCGATCTCGGACGCGTCGACGACGACGGCAATCTCTATCTCGTCGGCCGCTCGAAAGAGATCATCGTCGACACGAACGGCAAGAACGTTTACCCGGACGAATTGGAAGAGCTCTACGCCAATTCGCCGTACGTGAAAGAGCTGAGCATCGTTGGCTTGCCCGACGGAATCGGCGAGAAGGTCGCTTGTCTTGTCGTCGCCGACGACGAGTACGACATTTCACTCTCGCGCGCGGCGCTGCATCGTCTGGTTGAAGAGCACTTCCGGGAAGTGTCGGCTTCCCTGCCCTACTACAAACGCGTCAAGGTGCTGCACTTCACCGACATCGAACTGCCGCGCACCGCCACGCGCAAGGTGAAGCGGCGAGAAGTCGTGCAGATCATGGAGTCGCTCGAACAGAGCTCGAAGTCGGGACGGCGTGAGACTGCGCGCGACACTGCTGATGCGGATGCAGCCTGGCTGATGGTCATCGTCGCGAACGTCTCGAATCGTCCGCGGTCCGAAGTCTCGATCGACACGCGGTTGAGCGATCTCGGTTTCGACAGTTTGATGTTTGTCGAGCTAGCAACATCGATCGAGAGTTCCGGCGGCACGATCTCCGCGCCCGAGCGCTTCAACGAGATCCAGGACGTGCGCGAGTTGACGACTGTCGTTAGCCGTCGCGGCGGCGCATCAGTGAAACAGGAAGTACGTCCCGACGACGCCCGCGACGAGAAAGACGACGAGATCCAGGTTCCCTCGTTCGTCCGCACCGCAGGTACGAAAGCGGGCGACTTCCTCCAGCGGTTCCTTTACGACCAGTTCCTGAAAACGTATTACGAAGGCCGCTCGAACATTCCGCCGCACACCAATTTCATCGTCGCGGCGAACCACTGTTCGCACCTCGACATGGGCCTCACCAAGATGGCCCTCGGCGAGGCGGGCACGGACATGGTCGCGCTTGCCGCCGCCGACTACTTCTTCGACACGAAGTACAAACGCGCCGTGATGGAGAACTTCACGAACCTCGTGCCGATGGAACGCACCGGCTCGCTGCGACAGTCGCTGCGACATGCGCGATCGTTCCTCGCCCAGGGTTACAACGCGCTGATCTTCCCGGAAGGCACGCGCTCGATGACGGGCATCATGGCTGACTACAAGCCCGTCGTCGGTTACCTGGCGCTGCACGCGCGCGTGGGCATCCTGCCGATGTACCTCGACGGCACGTACGAGGCGATGCCGAAAGGCACGACGTTTATCAAGAACCGCAACATCGGTGCGCGTATCGGGCGTTTTCTGCCATTCGAAGAGCTCGAAGAGATGACGAAAGGCATGGCGCGCGCTGAAGCGTATCGTCTCATCGCCGCGCGCGTCAGACACGAAGTCGTGAACCTGCGCGACCGCACGCGGGATCCGTTCGATCCGAAAGCGCTGCGCAAACAGTGGCGCAATGAGCGCAAGGCCGAGCTCGTATCCGTTTAATCTGTGGTTAAGAAAACTCCCGGCAAACGCATCGCGCGCATGACTCCGGTCACCACCGGAACGAAGCGTCGCGCCGCCATCGAGAAACGCCAGCGCGCCGTTACGCTCATCACCGGCGGCACAGGCTTTCTCGGCTCGCACCTCGTCCGCCAACTCAGCGAAGAAGGCACGAAAAACGTTCGCGTGATGGCGACGTCGATCCCTGACTGGCTCGTCGATCTGGGCGTCGAGACATTCGCCGGATCGATTACGAGCGCGGAAGACACGAAGCGCGCCGTGGAAGGCATCAGCGAGATCTACCACCTCGCCGGCAAAGTCTCGCGCGAACGCGAAGACGCGCGCGCGATGTACGACGTTCACGTCGAAGGCACGCGCTTGCTCTGCGACGCAGCCAAAGCAGCGGGCGTGAAGACGATCGTTCTCGCCTCGACGAGCGGCACGATCGCGGTGACAAAAGACGGCGAGGCCATTCCGGACGAGACGTATCCGCTGCCGCTCGACGTGATCTCACGCTGGCCGTATTACGCCAGCAAAGCCTATCAGGAGATGGCGGCGCTCGAACGGTTCAACGGCAAAGGCCTGCGGCTCGTCATCATGAATCCGAGCCTCCTGCTCGGTCCCGGCGACGATCGTCTGAGTTCGACCAAGGTCATCCTCGACTTCATGGCCCGAAAGATTAGCGCGGTGCCAACGGGCGGCGTCAGTTTCGTCGACGCGCGAGACGCCGCCCAGAGTTTTCGCGCCGCGATGAAAAAGGGCCGTCACGGCGAACGGTATCTTCTCGGTGCGGCAAACTGGACGTTCTCGAAGTTCTTTGGCCGGCTCGAACGGCTCACAAAAGTCTCCGCGCCAAAACTCGCGCTTCCCTCGCGGCTCGCCATCACCGGCGCTCAACTCGTCGACTCGTTCTTCAAACAGTGGGACCTCGCTTCACCGGTCGAGCCCGGCGCCATTGAAATGGCCCAGTACTTCTGGTATCTCAACTGTTCCAAAGCCACGCGCGAGCTCGGTTTCAAACCGCGCGATCCCGGCGAGACACTGCACGAGACCGTGGTCTACTTGCGGGAAAACTTCCTCGGCGGAAACGCGTTCAGGAAATAAAGTTCCGAAATCGGGAAACATTTCCCCGGCTGGCGCGTCTTAATCAACGTCCAAATCAGGAAACCCACACTATGCGCTGGATTCGGGCACTAATTCTCTTCTCCGCATTGATTGGTGTTGCTGCTGCTCAGGAGTCTCCCAGGACGCTCCAGCCGGGAACGCCGATCGAGACCTCAATCGGCGGAACTCAAACTCATAGCTACACTGTCACTGCCGACGAAAAGAGCAGCGTTCAAGTAACGGTCGAACAGCGCGGCGTCGACGTCGTCGTTCGAGTTTTCTCGCCTTCGGGAAAGAAATTGGGAGAGTACGACACGCCGAATGGCACCGACGGTCCCGAGAACGTTTCCTTTGTCGTCGTCGAACAAGGCGCTTACCGGATAGACGTCACGCCGTTGTTGCCGGAAGCACCCAAGGGCCGTTACGAGATCAAGATCGGCGAGATTCGCGAGGCCACGGAAGACGAGCTCAAGGCCGGCAAGAACCTGGAGACACTCAAGGCGCGAGCGATCGCATTGGTCGGCGACATCGAGGGTTTGATTGCCGAGTTGCGCTTGCCGCAAAGCCGGATCAAGGCCCAGGTCCAGGCGGCAAATCTCTTGTGGGAGTCTGACGAGAAGCGGGCGATGAAGTACATCACCGATGCCATCGCCGGGTTTAAAGAAGTGCGAGTGGCCGCCGAGACAAATCCCAAGGAATACTTTCGCGTCTACGAAGAGCTCACACAACTGCGCTACGAGATGGCTTACTTGTTGATGAGCCGGCAACCGGAAATGGCGCTGAATTTCGTCCGTTCGACACCGCGGTTTCGCGATCCCTACAACAACCCGTACTCGGGCCGCGAACTGCTCAACCAGCAAAACGGCCTCGAGATCGAAATCGCCAACCAGATAGCCCGCAACGATCCGAAGCGTGCTCTTGAAGTCGCGCGCGAGACTCTGAAGTCAGGGTACTCCCAAAACCTGCTGAACACGATTCACAGCATCAAGCAGAAAAAGCCGGAGCTGGCGGACGAGTTGATTAGCGATATCGTCAACAAACTTGTGAACGACAAGGAGCTGCTCAAGAATTCTGAGGCCATAGCGCTCGCATTGAATTTGCTGCGCATTCAGGGACAGCTCCCACGAGGCCGGTTCAAAGAACCGGCTCCTCAAGTCGCCGGCGACCAGTTGCTATCCGAACAACAACAACGGGATCTGTTACAGACACTCGCGAATGAAGCGATGGCCTCTAAACCTCCCCCAACCGGCGGCTATTCTCCCGAGCGCGATCTGACAGCGTACGTCCTTCGTTCGTTGCAGTTGATGGGACCGGAGCTCGACGGTGTTGTGAGCGGCGGCGCCGTCGCCATCGAGAAAAGAGCTAAGGAGTTCGGCGGCAATGGTGATCCCCGGGCCAACGTGATGTTGAAGTATCAGAATGAAATTCAAAATCTTCCCATCGACGAGGCATTGTCCGCGATAGCGCGCACACCGAAGGAAGTTCAGGAGAACCTTTATATCCAACTCGCAACCAAAACGGCGGCCGGAGGAGATAGCGCCAGGGCCAGACAGATTCTGAACGACAACGTCCCGAACGCTTTTCAGCGATGGCAAGCACTGATGCAAGTCGAGGAACAAGCCACGCACCAGGCGATGTCGAAAGGAAAGATCGAAGAGGCGTTGCGGAACATCGCGAACATTCCAAGCCAGGAAGAACGCGCGTCGATGATCAATCAGATCATCGAGCAAATCGGGCCCGGTCAGAAACGCGCCGTGGCGTTGAATTATCTCGAACAGGCGCGGGCGTTGTTTCCCTCATCCACTCGTGCTCGCGGCGAGATACAGATGGGCGCGTTGTGTGGAATTGCAAAAGCCTTTTCTCGTTACGATACGAAACGGGCTTTCGAAATACTCGATCCGCTCATCGACCAATTGAACGATTTGACTGACGCGGCTCGAGTGCTCGAAGGATTCGGGGGTCATTTCTACGAGCAAGACGAGTTGACTATGAACAACGGCAACTCAATATCAAACGTCGCTGTTGGGATAACGCAGACACTCGCAGCCATTGCCCTGATCGACTTCGATCATTCGAAATCGACGGCAGACCGAATCACCTTACCCGAGTTACGGCTGCTCGCTTACATGAGCATCGCCCAACAGGCGCTGCAAGCGGCGAAGTAGTGAGTTATTCTCCCAGCGCTGCATATTTGAAGATGCGGAAGCGGTAACGCTGTTGCGCGCGGATGTTCGCGGCAATCACGCCGTGCAGGTTATCGTCCCACTTCGTGTACTGATCGATGTATTGGTCCGACGCCGCTTTGTCGCCTGCGTACTGCACTGCCAGTGTCTTCTCCAGCATCTTGCCGACAACTTCATGGTACTTGTCGTAGTTGATCCGCAGCGTCTTCGTCGCCTGGTCGAAACTCAAGAGCCCATTTTCGAGGAAGAAGTTCCACTGCATGAGCTGCATCGTGTTGTACGGCTGGTCGCGACGCGGACGGTTGTTCTGTAACACGCGCAGGATTCCGCCGGCGTAGACGCTGCGCAGTTGCGCATCAGTGTAGTAGCCCTGCTTGTGCAGCGCTTCGGCGACGAAGAGCGACACCAGATCCGCTTTCATCTCTTCCATCGCGTTCGAGTTATCTTGCAGAGCTTCGTCGAGGTCGCGGCCGTCGGCGGTACGATCGACGCCGAGATAGTGGCCCACTTCATGCCACAGCGTGCGATAGAAGTTGCCGTCGGGCGTCAGCGCTTTGGCCTGTTCTTCTCCAACGGCGGCCGCAAACGAGCGCGATGTGCCTTCGAAGATATTCGGCTCGCGCATGATGTTCGCGCGCAGCAGGATAGTGCGGCCGTAGCGGCGCGCCAGATAACTCTCGTTGGGAAGAATCGTCGCGGTGTTACCGCCGCGCGACTGTCCGAAGTCGGCGACGACGTCGTAAACGCCGACGGGAATGTCTTCACGCACCTTCTTGTGGTTCTTGTACGGCAATGAATCTTCGAGCGCCTGCAAACCTTTCATGGCCTGGCGCAGCGCCGTCGTCTCCTCCTGCCGGTTCAGGAACAGGCAGAATGAAAAGAACGTCTTCACGCCGAAGAGCTCATCGTCGTAGGTCTCGTAAGAACCGATCTGCGCGTTCAGGTTCTTGAAATGACCAGTGACCCAGCTCGCATCGCCGGACTCATAATCATTCGACAGAAGATCGCGCGCGCGATTGCGCAGGAAGCGCGCAAACTCTTCGTCGTCTTTCTGGACCGCGTCGGCCGCTTCCATCAGCAGGCCGTAGGCTTTCATCAGATCGTCTGCATAAGCGACCGCATACGGCACCGCATAGGGAAGATCCACGCCGACTCTCACACCTTGAAGGCCCGTCAGTAATGTCGGATGGAGCGTTTGCAGGACCGGATACTTCTTGAGCGTGGCGATGTCGCGCTCGTAGTCTTTCGCCACGCCACTGCGGACGACGGATCGCAGATCGAGCAGGTCCGTACGTAGAGCGGGGATTTGCTCCTTCTTGATGCCCCAGGGATAGACGTTCTTTCCGGGTTGCGTCGGTTCGACCGGAAGGAACGCCTCACGCTTGTTCTCGAGCGTGGTGGCGATTGGTCCCTGGTTCAGCCGATAGAGCATCAACAGGTTCTGCGTCGCCGGTGTCGAATCGGTCCGTTTGTCGAGCTCTTCGAGTGCGCGATACGCCGAGAGCGCTTGCGGATGCCGCTGCTCTTCGTAGAGCTTCTGAAAGATGCGGCCCACTTCAAGCAACTTGGCGACGGCCTTGCGCTCGCCGTCGCTGAGTTTCGAAAGGTCCGGCGACAGCGTGATCGTTTGCGTCTTGTCGATGATGGGCTGGCTCTTTTCACGGGGCCAGTAACCAGCGGGAAGAACTTGAGTCAGTAACAGAGCGGTCATCGCTAATTTAATCATGCTCGCATTTTAATCCGAGCAAATCTGCGGCAGCAATTGTCGGCCATTTTTTGCGACGCATATTTGTTGCACCTGATGTTTACCACAGATTTTTCGAGATCCTAAGCGAGGCACCGCGCTTGCACTGCGCGAACCCGGTGACGAGCTTACGCACAACGATACGGCGACGGTTGCGGCGCATGAGACGGCGCCGAAAGGTGGGCCGTGCATACGACATGGCGCTCGAAGTCGCGCGCGTGCTGCCGCCGCGTGCTGAAGTGCTCGACGTCGGCTGCGGCAATGGGTTCATCGCGCATCATCTCAGCGGCTTGCTCGGAACCACGGTGGTCGGCCTGGACGTGGGAACGAGCACCTCGGCGCGCATCAATTACCTGCCCTATGACGGCCGCCACTTTCCGATCAGGGACCAGAGCTTCGACGCCGTGCTGCTCTGTTACGTTCTGCATCACGCGCAGGATCCGCGACTCGTGCTGAACGAAGTCAGTCGCGTGTTGCGCGATGGCGGTGTGGCGATCATCTACGAAGACATGCCGGCGTTATGGTGGGACCGCCTGGTCTGTTGGACGCATGATCGACAATGGCGTGGACGCACCGGGCCGTGTACGTTTCAACTCGAGCATGGATGGCGCAAGACGTTCAGTCTCGCGGGATTTGAAGTCGTCAGGGAACGTTCGTTGTCGCGCTGGCGAAATCTCGCGCATCCAGTGGCCCGACGGTTTTTCGTTCTGAGGACCAGCGATAATCCGTCTTTTGATCCGTGTTACAAAGTGAGACCTGAATCACATGAATTTCATGTGAGACCGATTATTCCTCGCCTCAACAGGTCTCGAATCATGCGCAAGCAATCAGCCTCACGAAACGGACAGATCGAGAGTATCGATTGAATGTCCCACGACCCATTGATTCTCGACAACACAAACCCTTCCTGCGGATCGATCTGCTGCAACTGTAGATCAGACGGCGCGACGAGCAGTTGCGGCACAGCCTGCGGCAACAGGTCGTTGGCGTAGACGTGCTTCACGTATCGCTCTTCGGCGACGAGCAGCAACTCCTGCGCGTCCGCGTTGTTCGGCTGCTGCGTCAACGCCTGTTGCACCAGCGCCAACGCCACTTCCGGATCGCTGTCGAGTTTCTTCTGGGCCGACCAGATCATCTCGGTCACGCTCTCGGGCACGTCTTCGACTTGAGCAACCTTCGGCATGCTCTCTTCCGGCAGCTCGCCGGCCACGCGCGCGACGCCTTCCGCGATGAGAGTGTAGAGCTGACCGTAGACATGAAACGCCGACGCGTGCATGTGATAACAGATCTCAGCCACGGACATCCGCTTCTCGACAAAGTAGAGAATGCGCCGGTATTCCTTCCCGAGCTTCAACGACGAGGTCCAGCCTGGCCCGAGCTCGATGATGCTGCGATCGCTCGGCACGAGCGTACGGTAGCGCGCCAACTCGTCGAGCCGGTAAATCCCCTCCATGATCAGATTAGTCGGCTCGACTTCGATCACAATCAGGTGCGCGGGCAACGGCTCGTCGTCATAAAACTGAAAGTCGCCTTCCTCCCACACGAAGAGGTCGTAGAGCGCGTCAAGCGTGCGCGTCTTGAGCATCTCGAGCACTTCGTCTTCCGTCAGGAAGCCCTGCTGGACCAGCACTTCGCCGAGCCTGTCGCCGGTCTTTCGCTGGGTATCGAGCGCCGCTTGCAACTGTTTCTCGTCGACTTTGCCGTAGTGCAACAGCACCTGGCCCAGATACTCGCGCGGATCGTTCGACTTCGACCCGACGATCATCCCGTTTTCGAAAAAGACCTGCTTGCTGACGTTGCCGCGATCAAACTTAAGCGTCCCTGATTTTCTGCCGGCCGCCAGAAACTGGAGCAGGTCGGTCAGACTCATCGTTTTCAACGTGCCTTGAATCGCCATTTATCTGTTGTTTGAATTGGAAAATGAAGGGGAAAACTCGTCAATCTTCGACCAAATCCGCTTCGATAGCCGCTTCGGGGCCGGCGTCCTGCGCCAGCTTCAATAGAAAGTGCAACTTCTCAGTCTGTTCCTCATTCAAGTCCACGAATTGAACGCCAAAGCCGAGCCCGTGATGGTGATGGCGAACCTCGCCTTCGAGATAAAGCCAATCGCCGTCAGGGAGCAGCACGCGAAAGGCGACGACCTCGCCGCCCATTACTTCGCCGACTGTGTCCAGGTAACAACCGCCTTCCGAGAGATCGGTGACACGCGCCGAGTGCCGCTCTTCCTCGCCGCCGTGCCAAACCGCATCGAGGCGCACGCTCAAACGTGGTTTCGCCCGTCGATCATCCATGCGTCGATCATCATAGA
The DNA here is from genome assembly GCA_046732935.1 of Acidobacteriota bacterium. Taxonomy (GTDB): domain Bacteria; phylum Acidobacteriota; class Blastocatellia; order Pyrinomonadales; family Pyrinomonadaceae; genus PSRF01. Next base: position 62,341 of record JBKPOC010000001.1, read on the forward strand.
ATTTTTGACGAAGTAGAGAAAGAAAAATCTATTCCGTCGTTCGTGTTTTAGACTGCGCTACGGACGCGAAGCGCTTCGGGAATAATTTGGAAGGTGGCTGGAAGTCTTCCAGGAAGTTCTCCATCGATTTCCAGATTCACAACAGAATCCCGATCGGGCGGGCGAACTACGACTTTTCGCGCCAGTGCGTGGCTCACTTCGGGCATCGACAAATGTGCACCGAGATAGACGCGCGGCGCGCTCGTAAAGATCTTCAAAGCTCCGAGGTCGCCGATGCCGACGACGTCGAATTTCCCGTCTGTCAGTTTTGCGGCAGGTGCGATCTTCATCCCGCCACCGAAGAACCGCGCGTTTGCGACACAAAGATTCGCGACTACAAGATTTCTTTCATGCTCGTCGTCGAGTTGGACGACCAAACGCGTGCCTTCGCTGCGCAGTGCCGTCTGAAGCATGGAAACGCCGAACGAGATGCGCCCGCCGAGCCACTTCGGCGTGTTAACGGGCAGCCAGTCAGGCCCGCCCGCTTTCACGCGCTCGATCACTTTCGCGCTCATGCCACACGACGCGACGTTGAGAAAGTAACGCATCGCTTCGCCGCCCTCGTGATCGACAAACGAAACGCGGCCGGCATCGATGCGTCGCGTTTGGCCGGTTCGCAGCACGCGCGCTGCGGCGCGGGTTTGCATGGGAATCTCGAGCGTCCGGCGGAAATCGCCGCCGGTTCCGCTCGGCAGGATTCCCAGCTCGACGTCCTTTCCTGACGAGAGAATGCCGTTTGCGACTTCGGAGACTGTGCCGTCGCCGCCGCACGCGATGATGAACTTCACACCTCTTCGCGCGGCATCGCCGGCCAGCGTCGTCGCATGGCCTTGATGCTCGGTAAAAACATTCTCGAACGCTCCGAACTGCGAGCGCAGGTCACTCGCCATTTGCGCCCACGCCTCCGCCGTGCTGCCACTGGCAGAAGCGGGATTGATGATTACCAACGGCAGAGTCATTTCTTAACTAACGATTTACGATCTTCGTCGGCCAGGTCTGCGATCTTCTGCATGACGGTGTCGGCGATCTCCTTGTGCGTGCGCAGGCGATCCGGTTTGTTCAAGTGCTCCGATAAGTCGAGCAGCGGCCCGAAGTGAATGCGAATGCGTTCTTCACGGTTCCAGTTTCGCATCACTTGCCGCGGCAGGCTATTGCATAGGCCCGCGATGAACACCGGGATCACCTGCGGCCGCGCGTCCATGATCAACTTCCCGACTCCGGGCTGCGCTCGCAAAAAGGAGTAAGGATCGTCGTTCTTGTTACGCGTTCCTTCCGGGTGGAAGCCGATGACGTTCCCCGGGCCGGTGCGAGCCAGATCGCTCAATACGCGAAACGAGTATTTATCGAAGATGCGTTTTTCGGGAATCGGATGATCGCCGGTCGAGAAGAACGGCGGATACATCGACCACCAGCCCATGATCAGATTGACCAGCAGCCCTATCGGCGACTGGTAGAAAAACCTGCCGCGCACGGGAAAGAAGAGTTGCTTGCGCCACGTCGTGTTGCGAAAGAGCACGGTCGAGACCGCGTACATGTCGAAGAACGAGCGGTGATTGGCAACCAGCAGCAGCGGCCGATCGCGCGATGCAGCCTCGACGTGCTCGAGGCCGTAGACGTTCATGATGTTGTAGGTGGAGAGATGAATCCAGCCGGCGCCCATCGTGCTTTGACACCACGTCCAAAACCGTTTCCAACGGCCGCGGTTCATCCGTTCGACAAGGCGAAGAGAGAAACGCTCGAACGCGGACAGAACTTGTAATTCGTCCTCCGCAGGATCCGTTGGATCCGTGGTTCCGATTCGAACGTTGGTCTCTGAACTGATCACTCGATCGAGAAGTATTTTGCCTCCGGATGGTGAACAATAATAGCCGATGTCGATTGTTCCGGCTCTAGCTGAAACTCCTCGGTGAGGCTGACGTCGATTCGGTCCGGATCCAGCAAGGTGAAAAGTTTTTCCTGGTCCTCGAGGTTCGGACACGCCGGATAGCCAAAACTGAAACGCGCGCCCTGGTATTGCTGACGAAACAGTTGCGTCAACTCGCCGGCGTCGTGTTGAGCGAGGCCCAGTTCCTGACGGACGCACTGGTGCCACAACTCAGCCAGCGCCTCGGCAGTCTCGACGCTTAGACCATGAAAGTAGAGATAGTCGGTATAGTTGTCTGACTTGAACAACTCGTGCGCATACTCGCTGGCGCGGCGTCCGACGGTCACGAGATGAAAAGCGATGACGTCCATCCGGCCCGACTCGCGCGACGCGAAGAAATCCGCGAGGCACAGGTGCTTGCCTGCGGGTTGGCGCGGAAATGTGAAGCGCACGCGTTCGTCTAGCGTGTCGGAATCGTAGACGATCAGATCGTTTCCTTCGGATTGGCACTGGAAATAGCCATAGACGATCCGCGGCACGAGTAACTCTTCGCGCATCGAGCGTTCCTGAAGCTCGTGGTAGATGGGCTTAACCTTCTCACGCACGAATGCTTTGTACTCGTCCGCCGGCATCTTGCCTTGTTTGAACTGCCACTGTCCTTTGAACAACGCGTTCTCGTTTATGTAAGCGAACACGTCTTCGAGATGGATGTCGTCGATCACGCGCGTGCCGAAAAACGGCGGCTTGGGAATCGCTGCGTTGGGATCGACCGAGGAGCGCGTCGTGTGGGTCGTGTCGCCGGTCGCGCGCCGCTTCGCCGGCTTTCTGATTCCGAGTTTGGCTTCTTCGCCGACGAGGTCTTCTACATCATCGACTATCTCCGCTTCCCCGCTTCTCCCCTTCGCCCCTTCTTCTTCTTTACCCTCTTCTCCGACAAGCCGGTCCATTGTGTGCAGTCCGGCGAAAGCATCGCGGGCGTAGTAGAGTTGGCCGAGATATAGCGACTTTAGATCGTCTTCGACGTAACGGCGCGTCAACGCAGCGCCGCCGAGTACGACGGGCACCTTGATGCCGCGTTCGTTCATCAGCTCGAGGTTCTCTTTCATGATCAGCGTCGACTTCACCAGCAGCCCGCTCATGCCGATCGCGTCGGCGGCAGTTTCGTCGTAGGCCTTGAGGATGGCCTCGATCGGTTGCTTGATGCCGAGATTGTGGACCTTGTAGCCGTTGTTCGTGAGGATGATGTCGACGAGGTTCTTGCCGATGTCGTGGACGTCACCTTTGACGGTCGCGAGCACCATCGTCCCTTTCGCGGTCGCGCCGCCTTTCTTCTCCATGTAAGGTTCGAGGAAACGAACGGCCGCCTTCATCGCCTCCGCTGATTGCAGCACGAACGGAAGCTGCATCTGTCCGCTGCCGAAGAGATCGCCGACGACTTTCATCCCCTCGAGCAGGATGTTGTTGATGATGTCGAGGGCAGAATATTTTTCGAGGCCGCGTTTCAACTCGTCTTCGAGGCCGATCTTCTCGCCGTCGATGATGTGGTTCTTCAACCGCTCCTCGACAGTCTCTCCTTTCGACGCTTTGCTGGTCGCTTTCGCTTTGACGCCTTCGAAGAGCTTCGTGAACTCAGTCAGCGGATCGTAGACGCAAACGTCTCCTTCGAAGCGGCGCTGGTCGTAGATCAACTCGCGCGCGACCTTCAGTTCCTGTTCGCCGATGCGGTTGAGCGGTTCGATCTTGCTGGCGTTAACGATCGCGGCGTCGAGCCCGGCTTCGACCGCGTCGTGGAGAAACACTGAGTTGAGAACGATTCGCGCGGCGGGATTCAGACCGAACGAGATATTCGAAACGCCCAGTATCGTGAATGCGCCGTGCAGTTCCTGCTTGATGTTTCGAATCGCTTCGATCGTCTCGAGCGCGTTGCGGCGGTCTTCTTCGATGCCGGTCGAGATCGGGAGTGCGAGCGGATCGAAGAAGATGTCTGACGCCGCGAGTCCGGCTTCTTCCGTCGCCTGCTTGTACGCGCGTGTCGCGATCTTCGTTTTGCCTTCGGCGGTGCGCGCCATGCCGTCTTCGTCGATCGTTCCGATCACGACGCTCGCGCCGTAGCGTTTCGCGAGATCGATGACTTTCAGAAAACGCGGGACGCCGTCTTCGTAGTTAGTCGAGTTCAGAATGCACTTGCCGCCGGCATGTTGCAGTCCCGCTTCCATCTTCTGCCACTCGGTCGAATCGAACATCAGCGGGATTTTGACGTTCGTCACGAGACGCGAGGCAAGCTCGTGCATGTCGCTCTCACCGTCGCGCCCGACGAAGTCGACGTTGACGTCAAGGATATGCGCGCCTTCACGTTCCTGTTCTTTTCCGAGCGCGACGAGGCCGTCCCAGTCTTCGGCGTTGAGCAGGTCGCGCATCTTCTTCGAGCCGCTGGCGTTGACGCGTTCACCGACGATGAGAAACGACGCGTCCTGCACGTAAGGCTGTTGGAAGTAGATCGAGGCGGCCGCCGGCACGAGCTTCGGGTTGCGCTGCTTGGGAGTGATTCGCTGCGCTGCTTCGACGAGCAGTTTGAGGTGCGCGGGTGTCGTGCCGCAGCAACCGCCGACGATGTTGACGCCGAAGTCGTTGGCGAAGTGGGCCACTTGCGCGGTGAAACTCTCGGGAGTCTCGTCGTAGTGCATCTTGCCTTCGACGACGGAAGGCAGGCCGGCGTTTGGTAGCGCTGAAACGGGCAGCGGCGCGTTTTCGCAGAGGTAACGGACGCTCTCGCTCATGTCGCGTGGACCGGTGCCGCAGTTGGTGCCGATGACGTCGATCGGAAACTGAGCGAGCGTGGTCAGGGCAGCGGCGATCTCGGTGCCGTTGAGCATCGTGCCGAACGTTTCGATCGTCACCTGCGCGATCACGGGGACGCGGCGGTGCGTCTCTTCAAAATGGGCGAAGATGGCGCCGAGCGCTGCTTTCGTCTGAAGTAGATCCTGGCAAGTCTCGACGATCAGAAGATCGACGCCGCCGTCGAGTAAGCCTCGCACCTGGACGGCGTAGGCATCACGCAGATCGGTGAAAGAGATGTGACCGAGCGTGGGAAGCTTGCGTCCGGGGCCCATGGACCCCGCGACCCAGCGAGGTTTTGCTTTGGTCGCGTAGTCGGACGCCATGCGCTTCGCGAGTTGCGCGGCGCGGACGTTCATGTCGTAGGCCTGATCGGCGATGTCGTACTCGGCGAAGTCGACGGGCGTGCCGTTGAACGAGTTGGTCTCGATGACGTCGCAGCCGACGTCGAGAAAGCCGGCGTGGACCTTTTCGACGGCATCTGGCCGGGTGACGAGCAGGTGTTCGTTGCAGCCTTCAAAGCGTGGTCCGCCGAAGTCGTCGAGCGACAGGTTTTGGACCTGAAGGTTGGTGCCCATCGCGCCGTCGAAGACGACGATGCGTTCTTTCAAAATGTCGAGGATACTGGACATAGGTATTCCGATTGGCAATAACTATAAGGGCTCCGCGCTTAACAACGCGGAGCCCTCAAAAACTGCTTCGAATTAAGACTCGCCGAGCTGTTTAGCGGATTATTTTACGTGGCCGCAAGTCGCCTTAACTCACCACGTCATGTTGTCAAATCGTATTGAAGCATCGGGCTAACGGCGTGTCAAGCCAGTTAGCTTTGCCAGATCTCCTCCATTTCGAGTTGGAATCCAGGCAGCAGAGGATCGCCGGAGACGACTTTTGGATCTTCAAGGACAACGACTTCCTCGCCCGGTTTGAAAATATAGACGCGACGCTTCTTCGGGTCGATCAGCCAACCGAGCGACACGCCGTTCTCTATATATTCGTCCATTTTGTTCATCAGAGGCGGAAGCCTGTCGCTCGACGATCTGAGTTCGACAGCGAAATCTGGCGAGATGTGAGCAAATCGTTCTCTTTCAAATTGGCTGAGACTGTCGTACTTCTCCCGCCGCATCCATGAAACGTCAGGCGCTCGTATCGCTCCGTTGGGCAGCGTATAGCCGGTATCAGTGGCAAACCCAACGCCTGTGCGGTCTTTTTTGGCCCAATTTCCGAATTGAACAATGAGGTCGAAGTTGCGTTTGTTAGTTACAGGGCCGGCTGGCGGCATGACTATGAGTTCTCCGGATGAGGTGAGTTCTAGTCGTAATAGAGGATACTCCTGACAGAGATCCCAGAACTGCTCGTGCGTTACGTGAGTCAAACCAATCAGATTGGGCGGAATGAGTTGGTCAGCTTGTGAGTGTATGCGTGACATTTTAGGCCTCCCTACTGGTAGTGCATCCTACGTCCTGGATTTTCGCCTGGCAACTGCCTTTTCCTATTTACCATTTCTCCAATAGCATTTACCATCGCTCGCATGCGACGCGCCATCTATCCCGGTTCGTTCGACCCCGTCACGAACGGCCATCTGGACATCATCGAACGCGGCTGCAAACTCTTCGACGAAATCATCATCAGCATCCTCATCAACCCCGAAAAACAACCATTTTTCACCATCGAAGAGCGACTCGAAATGCTCGCCGTAGTCCTCAAGGACATCAACCAGGGCGGCTGCAAAGTGCGCATCGACTCGTTTCGCGGCCTGCTCGTCCATTACGCCGTCTCGCAGCAGGCGAACGCGATCGTCCGCGGCATCCGCGCCATCTCTGACTACGAGTACGAATTGCAAATGGCCCTGATGAACCGCCGCCTCGAACCAAGCATTGAAACTGTTTTCATGATGCCCGCTGAAACTTATTCCTACGTCAGTTCGCGTTTAGTAAAGGAAGTATTTCAACTCGGCGGCACAATCACCGGACTCGTACCGCCACAAGTAGAAACCCGAATGAAGGAAAAATTAGACCGACAAAGATGAAAACTTATCCCGCTATGTCACCCTTCCCTGTTTCTGAAAACGTCTCGCACATGCAGTCATCGGCCACGCTGGCCGCAGCCCAAGCAGCAGAAGCGTTGCGCGCATCCGGCGCAAACGTATGCGACTTCGGCGCCGGCGAACCCGATTTCGATACTCCGGAAAACATCAAGCAAGCGGCACTCGAAGCCATGCGCGCCGGCCGGACCAAGTACACTGCCGCCGGCGGCGTTCGCGAGATTCAACGCGCAATTATCGACTTCTACAAACGCGAGTTCGCGAATGAGTATCAACCCGGCGAGGTGATGGTGACCGCGGGCGGCAAGCAAGCGATCTTCAACGCCGTCGTGACGCTGATCAATCCCGGCGATGAGGCACTGATCCCGAAACCGTACTGGGTGACGTTTCCGGAAGTCGTCGTGTTTGCGGGAGGCAAACCCGTCTTCATCGAAACAGAGAGCACGGATTTCCTGTTGACGCCGGAACAAGTGGAAAGGTCCATCACGGACAGAACCAAACTGCTGATTCTCAATTCGCCGTCGAACCCCTCCGGCCGCGTGCTGCCGCCGGAAGACTTCCGCCGCATCCTCGAACTGACGACGGAACGCGGCATCTACGTGATCTCCGACGAATGTTACCTGCGCTTCGTCTACCCGCCGGCCCAGGTGTTCAGCGCGGCAAGCTTGCCCGCCGAGCTTCGCGCGCGCCTGTGCATCGCCGGCTCGTTCTCCAAAACTTACGCGATGACGGGCTGGCGCGTCGGCTACTCGCTCGCGCCAACCGAGTGGACGAAAGCGATGCTGAAGGTCCAGGGCCACTCGACTTCCAACGCAAACTCAATCGCACAATGGGCCGCCGTCGCCGCATTGACTGGATCGCAGGACTCAGTCGCGACGATGCTTGCCGAATACACTGCTAGACGCGAATGGCTGCTCGCAGCGTTGAAAGATATTCCGGGAATGTGTTGTTCGGAGCCGGAGGGCGCGTTTTACGCATATCCCGACGTGCGTGGCTGTCTAAAGAACGGAATGAAGACTTCAGCAGAGTTCGCGCAAGCGCTACTCGAGCAGGAACACGTCGTCGTGACGGACGGCGCCGGTTTCGGCACAGAAGGCTTCGTCCGCATGTCTTACGCTACGTCGATGGAACAGATTCAGGAAGGCGTGAGGCGCATCAAGCAATTCGTAACCACGGATTAGATAGAAAATCCATCTAATCCGTGGTTAGTCAAGTTAGTAAAGGTTGAAGTTGTATTCGAGCTGCATCCACATCGAGACTTGATGCCCGTCCTTCGTGGCTGGCGTAAACTTGATCATCCGCGCTGCCGCAATCGCTCTTTCCGTCAATCCGTACGGCAAACCCGAAACAGTGCGAATGTTAGTCACCTGACCGTTTGACGCGAAGACCACTTTCAGCACCACGGTGCCCGTGATCTGGTTCTTGCGAGCGTCTTCCGTGTACTGCGGCTCTGGCTTCGAAATCAGACGTGCTTTAGTAGTGACGTCTTTGCCGGTAAAGATCTTCGAATAGTCGCCGCCGCCACCGCCACCCGGTCCACCACCGCCGTCGTTACGGTCGCCGCCGCCCATGTTACCGCCGCGGCCTGGTCCGAGACCGCCACCTTCACCTGGGCCGATGCCGCCGCCCGTTCCGGTTCCGATACCGTTGCCGGTTCCCGGACCTGACGAAGGATCGTTGCTCTTCGATTTGTAGTCGCCGTATGGAAGGACGCGCGCATCAGGCGGCACCAGCATCGGATCGGCAACTACAGTCGCGGCCACTGGCAACGACGGGTTCTTGATTTGAGGCGGCTTCGGATCGGGCGCCACTACCTGCGGAACGTCCAAAGACGCCTGCGGAACTTTACCGAACGACGCCGGCTTCGGATCTTCACGTCCGCCGCCGCCACCGCCCTGCGGTCGTTCGAACTTGGGCTTACTACCGCCGCCACCACCCTTATTCAATCCCGCTGTGCCGGGATCCGGAGTCGGTTGTTCGTCGGGAATGTCGAGCATTTGCTCGACCTGAAGCTCTTCTTCGCTGTTGTTCTTGGCCAGTAACGAGCCACCACGACGATCGATCGCGACGACCACGCCCAGAATCAGAAACAGGAAAACAAACGCCGAGATCATCGCAGCTACGACGTTGCGGGAATCAGAGGCCTCAGCGCCCATCACCGCCGCGCCGCGCTCACGTCCCAGCCACGTCGAAAACAGAGCTACGAGCAAGCCTGCCGCGAGGATCACGAACGTGATCAAACCCGCCTTCGAAGCGCCGGCCGAGCGTGTCCGATCCATCATCATGACCACGCCAACGAGCGCGATCATGGCGAGCACGGCTGCGCCCATTCCCACCAGAGCGTTCGGTTTGCCGAGAAACTTCCGCAGCATCCCGCCGTATCCGATGATGGTTCGTTTCGTAAAGCCGAATGGGTCGCGTTTGAACTCGGGCCACGTCAGTCGATACTCGCGGGCCGTGTCTGTCAGCTCATGAGAAAGACGGGAAACCAGGCCCTCGTCACTCAAGAACGTCAGGTGGTACTCATCGCGCAGCGCGAGCGCCCCAGAAGTGTTCGGCGCAGCCTTGACGGCAGTCCAGGTGGCTTCAGTCACAGGCGGCTCGTCGGTGTAGGCTGCGGCCGGTTGAATTGCCGGCGGCTGATCGTTTTTGCTAACAGTCACGCTTGGATCGTCCGCGACATTTGGGGAAGCCACTGTCAACGGCGTACCGTCGACCGGGCAAAAACTGAACTTATCAGCAAACTCTTCTTGGCACTTGGAACAGAACTTCATCGACACTACCTCTTCTGGCCTTTGGGAGTGCAGCCGGCGCTGTGAAAGCTCGCCTGCACCAGAAAATTCTCTCAAAAAACTCGTTTCAACTCGCTTGTCGAGAATTCTCGAAGGCCCTGTCGTGGTCCAGCGTTCGAGCAAAGCTTTGAGCTCGCCGTCGGAATCAAACTTATCTTCCGGCTCACCGCCCATTTCAGGCCTCCTTCAAAGTAACAATTTCCCGACTACTATTCAATTCGGAATTATTGTCTAAATACGGCCGTAAGGCCCTTCTTAAACTCTCGCGCGCCCTGTATAAACGCGCCTTTACCGCTCCTACGTCAGCCTCGACGACACCAGCGATCTCGTTGAGGCTCAACCCCTCGTACTCGTACAGAATCAGCGCCTCACGTTGCATCGCGGGCAAGCTGAAAACCGCGTCTCTCACGCGCGCCGCCAACTCTTCGTCCAGCAACCTTCTCAACGGCGCGTGTCTCGGCGAGACCTGCGCCTCTTCGGTCACTTCGTCGAGCGTCGTCTCACGTGCTGTATTCCTGAAATGCTTAAACGCCAGATTTCTGGCGATCGCAAACAGGTAGGTCCTGAGAGCCGCCCGTTCCGGACGAAAGCCTTCGGGCCTGCGAATCAGACTCAGAAAGCAGTCGTGCGTAACGTCTTCGGCAATTTCAATCGACCCGAGAAGCCGATAAGCAAAACGAAAAATCGGTTCCCGGTGCCGGTCGTACAATTCCAGGAACGCCGCCTGGTCGCCCTTGCCTGCCCTTTTTAGCAAGACTTCGTCTGTGATTCTCTCGGGCAATCAAGCACTCGATCCTGCAGGAATTGCTTCCTACTGTAGTTTCCTTAAACCCCGAAAAAGTTACGGTCCCGGCTGGAAAAAACTCGCAATCGAGCGAATATTAATCCCGCAAAGGCGGCAAGTACATAACTCTTTTGGGAATTCGCCCGGCGTCAGACCGTTCACGTCGATTTGCCAACCAGCGCATAGGATGCGCATAAAAGCCAAACGGTTGACGGGTAAACTCACGGCATCTAAGATGTTTTGCTCCCTGTTGACCTGCAACTCTACGAGTTTCCCGCAAAGGCGCAAAGACGCAAAGGTGGGATATTACTGGTTCAAGCACAATGAATTTTGGTCTGCATCACGGACATAAGCTTTCTTTGCGCCTTTGCGCCTTTGCGGGAACTGTAACGCAAACAGCAGCACTATTGCTCCTGTGCATTTTGCTAGTGTCTCAAGTGGCCCGGCCGCAGTCTGCGACGCAAAGTTCGCCGGCTGCTTCGAATGAGCCGGAGCGCGAGCAGTTGCTTAACGGCCTGCGGCTGCTGATCTGGCCGAAGCCCGGCAGCTCCGAAGTTTTACTGAAACTTCGAATAAATAGCGGCGCCGCTTTCGACCTTTCCGGCAAGTCCGGCCAGATGTCCCTGCTCGGCGACCTGCTCTTCCCCGATCCGAATACGGTCGAGTTCTTCACCGAGGAAATGGGCGGGAAACTCGAGGTCGCCGTCAACTACGATTCGACGACGATCACGATGGTCGGCAAGGTCGCGGAGTTTGAGCAGATCGTCGAGGTGCTGCGGAATGGGTTGCTGGCAACGCCATTGACGCCCGAAACGGTCGCGAAGATCCGCGATACCCGAATCAAGAGCCTGCGCGATACAGCCGTCGTCCCGTCACTCGTGGCAGACCGTGCTATCGCCGCGAGACTGTTCGGCGATTTTCCCTACGGACGCGTGATTGCCGGCACGCCTGAAGACCTGATGCGCGTCGACCGCGCCGATCTGATGCTCGCGCGCGAACGTTTTCTCAATTCGAACAATGCGACGCTCGCGATTATTGGCGGCGTCACGCGCGCCCGCGCGTTGAAGACCGTTCGCCAACTTCTCGGTCCATGGCGCAAGAGCGAAAACATCGTACCGACTACGTTTCGCCAGCCCAACCCGCCCGAAACACGCACGTTGCTCGTGAGCCTGCCTGGTCCAGCGGCTGAAGTCCGCCTCGCCATGCGTGGCGTCTCGCGAACAGATCCGGATTTCTTTCCGGCGAAAGTGCTCGCCAAGCTTGCAGAGCAGCGCTGGCAGGCACTCACTCCGGAACTCGCAAAGCAACCAGTCTTCGCAAGAAGCGAGAGCTACGCTTTGCCCGGCGCTTTCGTAATGGGCGCCGCAGTCAACGCGCAAACTGCCGCCGACTCGCTCGCGAATGCCAGGAAAGTGATGGAGTCGCTGATGACGACAGCGGCGACCGCACCCGAGCTGGAACGCTCGAAAACTGAAGTCATCAACGAGATCTCCGGACAGCTCGCAAAACCCGAAGCAGCTCCGGATCCGTGGCTTGATCTCGATACGTATCACCTGACGTCGACTCAGGACCAGATCGCATTGCTGCGGTCAGTGACGGCGCAGGATCTTCAACGCGTTGCTAATCGACTCTTCAAAAACGCGGCGATTGCGACAGTAATCGCCGGCGATCCATTACAACTGAAAGCCGCGCTACAAGGGCGGCTTCAATATGAGGTTCTAGGCGAAATTGCTACTCCAATTCCTGCTCCGAAACCAGCGTCGACGCCGGGAGCAAAAACGACGCCCGAGTAATCACAAATTGTTTGCAAGCGTCTTGCAACCAAACCCCCATCATTTTTGGATTAACTGTGTCGCAGCATAGCAGTGCCGCAAACGAGCATGCGGGCCGAGTTCGCGAGATGTTTGCAACCATCGCGAGTCGGTATGACCTTTTGAACCACCTGCTATCGGCCAACGTCGACAAGCGATGGCGACGGATCGTGGCGACCAGGGTGCGCGAGAAGCTTTCGTCGAGCGGGGCTCGCGTTCTTGATGTCGCGTGTGGCACGGGCGATCTGTCACAGACGTTGTTTGAAATTACAGGAGCACGAGTTGTTGGAACTGACTTTTGCCGGCCGATGTTGGCAGTGGCAGCCGGCAAGCTTTCGAGTCAGGTCCCGTTGATTGAAGGCGACGCGTTGCGTCTCCCCTTTCAAAGTGGCTCATTCGACGCAGTGACGATCGCTTTTGGTTTGCGAAACCTGTCAAGCGTCGAGAGCGGTCTCGCGGAACTGTGCAGGGTCTTGAAACCGGGCGGCTGGGTGGCGGTGCTCGAGTGCTCGAGACCTTCGAACGCGATGCTGCGAATGTTGTATGGCCTGTACTTTCGAGGGGTTCTGCCTTTGATCGGTGGCGCTATTAGCGGTTCGTTGAGCGCCTACGCTTATTTACCCGCGTCGGTGCAGAGTTTTCCGGACCAGCGGCGACTCGCGCTCCTGATGGAGCAGGCAGGTTTCGAGCAGGTTGGATATCAGAACCTGACGGGCGGCATCGCTGCTTTGCACATGGGCAGAAGGCGTTAGCAGCGGCTCCTTGTTTGATCGAATAGTTTCTTGAGATTGGTTGCAGCGTTTAGTTTGCAACCAGATACGTAGTCACGGGGTAAGGTTTGGTAAGCGCGCGGTTGTCGGGGCTGTGCGAGTATTCGGACCTACCCCGGGGCTACGTTTTTTGTTTATCGGTGTAATCAGTGTTTAGGTTTCTGCTAGAATCGCGCGGTCTTGCAAACCAAGCACCGGCATAGAATCCTCGGCGGCCTACGTCGCATACTCATTCTCCTGCTCGTTGTTTGGACCGTCGTCTCTCTCGTAACGCTTTTGATCGAACTAGTCCCCGGCGATCCGGCGATCGCGATTCTCGGCGAGCAAGCGACTCCCGAACAGTTCGCGCAGTTCCGCGAGAAGCACGGACTCGATCGTCCTCCCTTCTTCTTCTCTTTCCCACGCGACGACAGCGGCGAGCGACATTTCGTCTGGCACGGCGCGAACAATCGCTACACCGACTACTGGCGCGCGTTGCTTCACGGCGACATGGGCCTATCGTTTCGCAACGATCGCCCGGTGCTCGATCTGATACTCGAACGTTACCCGGCGACAATCGAGCTCGCGATCTTCGCGATGATCATAGCGGTCCTGATAGCGATCCCGCTCGGCGTCGTCGCCGGAACAAACCGCGGCACAATCATCGACAACTTCGCATCCGTGATCGCGCTGCTCGGCATCAGCCTGCCGAGTTTCGTGATCGGCCCGATGCTGGTCTACGTCTTCGCCGTCAAACTTCGCTGGCTCGCTCCCTCCGGACGTTTCGACTGGACCGACATCATCCTTCCCGCATTCACACTCGGCGCGGCGCTGTCGGCCATCCTGACGCGCATGGTGCGGTCTTCGGTGATTGAAGAGTTGGGAGAAGACTACGTCCGCACGGCGCGCGCGAAAGGTCTCAGCGAACGCACCGTCGTTTACAAGCACGTCTTGAAAAACGGACTGATCCCCGTCGTCACGATTCTCGGTTTGCAACTCGGCGTGCTACTCGCCGGCGCCATCATCACGGAGAAAATCTTTGGCTGGCCGGGACTGGGGTTGTTGCTCGTCGAAGACGGAATTGGAAAGCGCGACTATCGCGTCGTGCAGGGATGCGTGCTGGTGATCAGCATGACGTACATCATCGCCAATCTGCTTACTGACATGGTCTATCGCTGGCTCGATCCGCGTATCCGGGTTAGTTAACCAATGAACCGTCTAACGATCATCGGCCTCGTTATCGTCGTGGTTCTCATCGTGGTGGCGCTCTTCGCGCCGTGGATCGCGACGCACGATATCGCGGCGACCAACCTCTCGATGCGCTATCTTCCGCCGTCGGCGCAGCATTGGTTCGGCACTGACTCGACCGGCCGCGACATCTTCTCGCGAGTCGTTTTTGGCGCGCGCATATCTTTGAAGGTCGGGATCGTCGTGGTTGCAGTCTCCGCCGTTATCGGCACGATACTCGGCGCTGTTGCGGGTTACTACGGCGGCTGGGTCGATCGTTTTGTATCCGGTTACGTCTTCAACGTGTTTCTCGCGTTTCCCGGTCTGCTGCTGGCAATAGCGATGGTCGCGTTTCTCGGTGCCGGTTTGAATAAACTGATCCTCGCGCTGTGCATCATCGGGTGGGTCGGATACGCGCGGCTGATCCGCGGACAGGTTTTGAAAGTTCGCGAGTACGACTTCGTTCAGGCGGCGCGCGCACTGGGCGCGAGCGACACTCGCATCCTGCTCGTCCATATTCTGCCCAACTCGATTCAGCCTTTGATCGTGCAGGCGAGCCTGGGAATGGCCGGCGCCGTTCTTTCCGAAGCGTCTTTGTCATTTCTCGGTCTCGGCGTTCCGCCGCCGGCGCCGTCCTGGGGCGTGATGATCGAAGAAGCGCGCGACCTCTCGACGCTGCAAGCTGCGCCACATGCGTTGATTTTCCCCGGTATTGCCATCGCCTTGACCGTCCTGGCCTTCAACTTCATCGGCGACGGTCTGCGCGAGTATCTGGATCCGCGACAGAGGACAAGGTGATGACTCTCAGGGTAGCTGAAAGCGTTCTCGATCTAATCGGCCACACTCCTCTGCTTCACCTCGCTCGCTTCGCGCCGCCGCCGCTGGCGCGGATCTACGCAAAAATCGAGTGGATGAACCCCGGCGGATCCATCAAAGATCGAGCGGCGCTCGGAATGATCCTCGACGCCGAAGAAAAAGATCTACTTCAACCAGGCGCCACCATTATCGAACCGACGGCGGGCAACACCGGCATCGGGCTCGCGCTCGTGGGAGTTGCGCGCGGCTACCGTGTTATCCTCTGCGTCCCGCGCGGTTTCGCCGAGGAAAAGATGAAGCTCATTGAAGCGCTGGGCGGAGAGATCGAGTACGTGCCGCACGAGGCGGGAATGAAAGGCGCGATCGAGCGCTGCCGCGAGCTGTCGGCGGCGACCAAAGGCAGCTTCGTGCCGCAGCAATTTGAGAATACGGCGAACCCGTGTTTTCATGAACACAGCACCGGACGAGAGATCATCCAACAGATGAACGGACAGATCGATGCCGTGGTAATCGGTGCAGGAACGTCCGGAACGTTCGTCGGCGTATCGCGAGCGGTGCGGAAGGTAAACAAGGACGCGTTGTGCGTCCTGGTGGAACCGGAAGGGTCAATCTACGGCGGCAACCCACCGGGACCGAAGAAGGTCGAAGGCATTGGGCAGCGTGACTTTATTCCGAAGATCTACGACCCTTCGCTGGCCGACGAGATCATGATGGTTTCCGACGAGGAAGTTTGCGACGCCCTACGGAAGATCGCGCGCGTCGAAGGACTTCTCGGCGGATGGTCGACAGGCGCAGCAGCGGCAGCGTCGTACAAAATCGCCGAACGGCTCGGAGATGGAAAGCACGTCGTCACTGTCTTTCCCGATGGCGCTGAACGTTACCGCAGCCAGGGTATATTCGATGAACTTTGTACTTAAATTAGGTCTTTGGTCTTGGGTCTTGGGCCTTGATAAGCGGTAACGGAAATCGACGACGAAAACCCAAAGACCAAAAACCAAAAGCCAAAGACCAAAATTATGGGATTCGCAACCACAGCAATTCACATCGGATCGGAACCCGACGAGGCGACGGGCGCAGTCAGCGTCCCGATCTACCAAACTTCGACTTACGCGCAGGAGTCTATCGGAAAGCACAAAGGTTACGAGTACGCGCGCACGCAGAACCCCACTCGCGCCGCACTCGAACGCAATATCGCGGCGCTCGAAGGCGCGCGCTACGGCTTCGCCTTCGCATCCGGAATGGCCGCGATCGACGCCACGCTGCGACTCGTCAAAAAAGACGAACACGTCGTCGTCTCCGACAACACGTACGGCGGCACCGCGCGCCTGTTCAACCGCATACTCAGCAACTACGGCGTCATTTTCGACTACGTCGACACTTCTGAGCCGCTGAACGTCGAAGCCGCAATCAAGCCAAACACGAAGATGGTTTTCATCGAAACGCCGACGAATCCCATCATGACCGTCACCGATCTGAAGGAGGTCAGCGAGATCGCCCATCGCGCCGGTGCGCGCGTCGTTTGCGACAACACGTTCATGTCGCCGTACCTTCAACGGCCGCTCGAATTCGGTTGCGACATCGTCGTCCATTCGACGACCAAGTATCTCAACGGCCATTCTGATGGCGTCGGCGGCATTGTGGTTTTGAACGACGAGCAGGACGCAGAATGGATCGGGTTCGTACAGAACAGCGCGGGCGCGATTCTGTCGCCGTTCGATTCGTGGCTCGTGATGCGCGGCACGAAGACGCTGGCGCTACGCATGGAGCAGCACGATAAGTCAGGCCGCGCAGTCGCAGCGTTTCTCGAAGAGCACCCGAAGGTGCAGAAGGTTTACTATCCGGGTTCGGCGTCGCACCCGCAACACGCACTCGCGCGGCGGCAGCAACACGGATTCGGCGGCATGGTCGCTTTTGACGTCGGTTCACTGGAGGCGGCGCGCAAGGTGCTCGAGTCTGTTAAGCTCTGCACTCTTGCGGAAAGTCTCGGCGGTGTGGAGACTCTGATTTCGCACCCGGCGACGATGACGCACGCCTCAGTTGAAGAAGCGAAGCGAGGCCGCCTCGGAATCACCGAAGGGCTGGTGCGCATTTCGGTCGGCATCGAGGACACGGACGATATAATCGCCGACCTCGATCAGGCGCTGGATAAAATCTAGTATTTCGTGCTCTGTTCCTGGTGCTTTGTACGCGTGTTTCGCGCGTTAAGCTTTAAAGCACCGGTTTTTTACCGAAGTGACAGCTAAACGACATAGGGGTTACAATTACGCCGTTCTCAACCTTTAGCAGACTTCCTGATACGCTCTCCTTATGATCGTCGAGTTATACGCTAAATCAGACGTTGGCCGAGTGCGACGTGGCAATGAGGACAATTTCCTCGTTCTCGATCTCACAACAGAACAGACGTGGAGCGGCGCAGACGGCGCCACGCCTCCGGAAAAACTCACGCGTTTCGACTTGGGCCACAGGGGCCTCGTGCTCGTCGTTTCCGACGGCATGGGCGGCGCACTCGCCGGTGACGTGGCCAGCCGTATGGCCGTCGATTCCGTCCGAGAGATGTTGATTGGCAGCGAAGGCAACGGTCCGTGCGATCCGGAGTTGGACCTTGTCGAGTGTCTCAAGAACGCCACCATTTACGCGAACCTCGCCATTCATCAACGCAGTCAGGAAGACTCGCGTTGCGCCGGCATGGGCGCGACCTTCACCGGCGCCGCCATCCGGGGCGATCGTTTGGATCTCGTGCAGGTTGGCGACAGCCGCGGTTATATCATTCGCAAGGACCACATACGGCTCGCGACCAAAGACCAGTCGCTGGTGCAGCAACTGGTGGACGTGGGCCAGATTAGCGAGTCGGAAGCCGAGACGCACATGTTCCGCAACGTGATTCTCCAGGCGCTCGGCGCGCAAAGCGAGGTCACACCGGTGACGGGCAAGATTCGCCTGCGCCAGGGAGATCTCGTGCTGCTTTGCAGCGATGGTCTTTCCGGGAAATTGCGCTCGGACGATATTCAGCAGATCGTCCTGAATAGCGGCGGCGATCTTTCAAAAGCGTGCGATGCGTTGATCGACGAAGCGAACAATCGCGGCGGCGAGGACAACATCACGGTCGTGCTGGCGCGATTCCAGGGCGACGATCTCGAGGCGCCGTCAAGCGACAGAATCACGATCGAGTTGCCGCCGTTGGAAGAAGACAAGACACTCGACGACAACTACGAAGCCGACACCGAGCCTCGCTAATCTTCATCTGACACTCAACGAGCGGTGAATGTGTATCGCCGCCATCGCGCCTTCTGCGGCGGCTACGACCGCGAGTTGTGAGTTCGGAGTAATATCGCCCGCCGCATACACGCCTTCGACACTCGTTTGCTGCGTGTGATCCACCCACACCAGACCACAGCTCTCATCCAAACGACACCCAAGTGTTTCATGAAAGTTACTCGCGGGCTCGGTGCCGAGATTGAAGAACAACGCATCGCACTCGAGCGGTTCGCCCTCCGCAAAGAGAACGCGCTGCAACTGCCTCGTCGACGTGTCGCCCTCCAACCCGACCACTGCTTCCGTTCGTATCGGAATATCAAGATCTGCTAACTCTGCTCGACTACTCGCCGACAGTTCACGTCGATCGCTCAGCAGGGTCAGGTGTTTCGTCCACGTAAGAAGATGGGCCGCGAAAGCCGCCGAGTTATGGTTGTGTGAAAGAACAGCCACTCGCTTGTCTCTGACTTCATAGCCGTCGCAATCCGGACAATGGTGTACGCTCGAACCATAAAACTCGCGGAACCCGGGGCAGTCTGGAGTTAAATCGCGAAGACCGGTGGCGAGCAACACCCGCTGCGCTTCGAACGTTTGCGACTCCGTTGCTTCGGCGCCGGCGAAGACGCGAAAGTGGTCCCGCGAGACTTGCTCTACGCCGTTCACACATGCCTCAACGATCAATCCGCCGTGGATGGTCACTTCGTCCCGGCCTTTAGCGAGGAGTTCGGACGGGTGGATTCCGTGATGGCCCAGAAAGCCATGCACTCCATGCGCATATTCATTACGAGGGCTGTTATGGTGGAACGTGAGCGTCTTCCGAAGATATCGAGCAAGGAAAAGAGACGCAGAAAGGCCCGCCGGCCCAGCTCCGATGACAATGCAGTCGTACACGGCGGTTAAGAGATTCCTATTTCGCTTCCGTTCCGCGAGGCTTCACTTCGCCGCCCTGGCGGACCTGCTGCGTGTCGTCTTCTTACTCGCGCTTTTCTTTGTTGCGGCCTTCGTTGCCGGTTTCTTTTTGGCGGCAGTCTTTGTCGAAGACGTCGTTTTACCGAGTTTACGTTCCTTCTCGGTTTCCAGCCGCTGGCCCAGCTCCTCGATTTCTTCGTCGCTCAACGCACGGGCGGCCTTTTTGAAGAGTTCGTTCTCCTCTTCGTCGACGTGGTGCTCGACGTTTTCCTGGAGCACCTTTGCCTTGGCCTGCCACTCTTCATTAGCGGTCCTGGACCTGCCCAGTTCGCGCAACAGGGTCTTCACCTGTTTGTGCTCTTCGTAAGCCTCGAGAGTCAGATCTTTCGTTTCGGACTGTTCTTCCAACGCCGGATAGAAGATCTTCTCTTCGATGTGCGCGTGCAGGTCGAGCTCTGTCTTGATCTGCTTGAAGACGTCTATCTTCCTCTTACCGCTGGTGCGCTCCAGTCGCTGAAAGAGCTCGGCTACTTTCCTGTGATCGGCTTTTAGTAAGTTGAAGGCATTCATACGTTCCCCCCTTGTTGTATCGGTGGAAGGTTTAGCAATTCGGGGGCCGTATGGAAAAGATCACAAACTGAGGGAGGACCGAGGTGTGTCTGTATGTCCTCGGTACAACTAGGCCTCACTCTCGGGCAATGCTTTCGGACGCCAGTCAGGTTCGCCGCCCACTCGCTTCACGTAGATGGACGCGCCTTCCACGCTGTCGACGCAGACGCGTTCGCCGGCTTCGAGAGGCGGTTCACCGGCCGCGGGATACGCGGTCCAGGTCGAGCCAAACACTTTCACCGCTCCCTCGTGAAGCGCGCCTTTGCTCGACGAGACGACGGTTCCGATCTTTCCCGGCAACGCGTCGACGCCGCTGCGCAGCGACTGACCAGTCTTCTCGCGTGAAAAGTAGTTGATGAAGATCGTGCGCGAAGCGGCCGTTAGACCGACCGACACGACAGCGAAGGCCATGAACTGAACGAACAGGTTGTCGACGCCGATGAGACCGAGAAACGCCGCGACAAGCGCGCCGATGCCGAACCAGAGCAGCACGAACCCGGACGTGAAGATCTCCGCCACAATCAATATGGCGGCGAGGACACTCCACAAAACCCAGAACCATTCAGCCATCAAGGAACTCACAAACTTAGAACAAGTCAGGAAGGGGGCAACGGCCCCGCTGTTGCTCAAGCGGGGGCGCGCTACGCTTGCCCCCTTCCTGACTTGTTCTTGCTAGGTTCACGCTTTGCAGCTCAAGCGCTTCAGAACTAACCCTTCAAGACGTTCTTCATCACGAACCAAATATTGGCAGGGCGCTCTGCCAATCGCCGCATGAAGTAAGGATACCAGTGTTTTCCGTACGGAACATAGACCCGCAGATTGTACCCATCGCGCGCTAACTGCCGCTGTAGATCGCGCCGGATGCCATAGAGCATTTGAAACTCAAACTTCTCTTTCCCAATCCCTTCGCGCTTCGCAAAGTCGACCGTCGCGTCGATCATCTTGGGGTCGTGCGTGGCGATTCCGTGATAGACACCACTCGACAACAAAAGCTGCATCACCTTGACGTAGTTGTTGTCGACGTCTTTCTTATTCGGAAACGCGACCTCAGGTGGCTCGTTATAAGCGCCCTTACAAATGCGGATGCGCGCCGGCAGTTTCACCAACTCCTGCGCGTCGGCATACGTCCTTCTCAAATACGATTGCAACACGATCCCAACGTCATTCAACTCAAACTCCGAACGCAGCCGCTTGAAGATGTCGAGCGTCACCTGAGTGACATTCGATCCTTCCATATCCACGCGCACAAAATTGCCGCGCCGCTTCGCCTCCTCGACAACACGGCGCGCGTTCTTGTAAGCGAGCTCCGAATCGAGGCCCAGTCCGAACTGCGTCAGCTTGATCGAGACGTTGGAACGAACACGCGTCTCGTCGATCCGCTCCAGGATCTTCAGATACTCTTCAACTTCCTTGTTCGCCTCGTCAGCGTTGTCCACCGACTCGTTCAAATGATCGAACGACGCGGTGCAATTCTCCGCATTGAGCTCGCGAATGAAAGGAATGACTTCGTCGAGAGTTTCGCCGGCGACGAAACGAGTGGTCAGTTTCTTAAAGAATTTGAAACGAGCGGCAAAATCCTTGAGGCCTTCCTGGCCAGACAACCAAATCAGCGCGCTTCTAGTTACCATCAGTCCAATATATGAGAGGAATTGCTGAAATATTCATAAGTCTGTAGGGCAGCATACCAAATTTACTTCGTTAACGGGTTATGGTCCTTCATTGTGCTATTCTTGGCGGGTTTTTCTCCAGCCCGAGGAGGAACATTTGCACAGCACGGTCAGAACAAGGAACAGCGCGACATGCGATTGAAGCTGGTGATAGCTGCTTCACTGCTCGCAGCGGTCGTAGGCGCCGGTTCCTGCATCGCGCTGGTGCTGGGTGTGTTTTCCGTTCGGGCTTTGTCGAATCCGGGGTTGCTGGCCGCTTCGACGCTCCTGCTGCCCATCGTGACGATCGTCTTCGCGTCGATCTTTGTCTATCGCCACACGGCGAGACGACGAAAGCTACAGGCGTTTCTCACCGCCCTGCTCGCGACACTACTGACACTCTCGTTTTTCGTACTCGCTTCAATTCTCACGTCGCGCGGCTCGACGGGCGATCCGGCCCAACCTGCTCCGCACGTCGCGTCTTAACCTTCGACTCGATTCAAACCGATCTCCTGTTGGACCGGACGCAGTGCGTCGATCACGAAACGGATGTGTTCGTCGAGGTCGACCCCCAACTCTTCGACGCCTTGTCGAATGTCGTCGCGGTTCACCGATCGTGCGAAGGCTTTGTCTTTCAATTTCTTTTTTACGGACGAGACTTCGAGATCGTCGAGACTGCGCGTGGGCCGCACCAGCGCGCAAGCGACAAGGAAACCGCACAGCTCGTCGGTGGCGAAGAGCGCGCGGGCCATGTCGGTGTCGCGGGGTACGCCGGTGTACGTTGCGTGGCCCATGATGGCGCGGATGACGCGCTCGGAATAGCCGCGGCCGCACAGGATGTTCGCGCCGGTGAAAGGATGCTGGTCGGCCGAGGGAAACATCTCGTAGTCGAAATCGTGAAGTAGCCCCACGATTCCCCACTCGTCTTCGTCGGCGGGTCCGTCGTTGTAACGTTTGGCGCAGGCGCGCATGGCGGTCTCGACGGCGATGGCGTGCTTGCGCAGGCTGTCGCCCTTCGTGTACTCGCACAGTAGGTCCCAGGCAGCAGATCGATCAGGCATTCGTGTTGAAGGGGTGAAGGGGTGAAGGGGAGATGCGGGGATGGCTAATGCGGAACTTCCGCGTTACCGGTTCACCGGATCTCCCCATCTCCCCGTCTCCGAATCTCCCTCTATTTGGCGTTGGTGGCAAGATAACCCGGCCGGGCGCGAATCACAACGTTCTTGCGCGTCGTCGTCACTTTGATCCTGCGATAACGCTCGTCGCGTTCTTTGTTGAGTGGGTAGTAGCCGAGCAAGTATTGCGTGCGGAGCTCGCCCGCGATCTGCGCGAAGGCATCGGGTAACGATGCGAGTGTGTCGGCACGCAGCAGACGGCCGCCGGATTTTTCAGCGAGCGCGTCGAGGTACTTGTCCGCGGTTGCATAGGCGAGATCGAGCATGCGGGTGATGGAGTCGTCTGGCCCACGCCTCGTTCTGGTTGTAGTCGTCGTCGTTGGATCCGGTTGGCCGGGAATGCGACGCCGATCCGGCAGTCTGCTGTCGGGAGGAAGGCGATCGTCAGGTCCGTTGCCTGGGAGCGTGTCTCGGCCGTTTGGATCCGGATAACGATCGCGTCGTTCGGATTCACGGCGACGACGCATGATCTCGTCCGGCAACGGCAGACCGAGCGGGCCGGACGTGCGGTTTGTTCCGGTGGTCGGGATCGGATCGCCGCCGGGGAACGTGGGCGCGGTCGTGCCGTTAGGTGGACGGCGGATGACGTCGATTGTCGGCAGTTGCGGTGTAATTTGTTCCGACTGCTCGCGGGCGAGAGCTTCGGTAGTGGCGCGTGTGTCGTAGCGTATCGGATACACGACCACGCCTTCTTCGTCGAGATTGCGAAGCGTGCCGTCGAAGGTGGCGGTGTCGCTGTGCCAGTCCATGCCGTCGGTGAAGATCACGATGGCTTTGCGGCCGTTGATGCGGCGTACGGTGTTCAAGGCGAGCTCGAACGCGTCGTAGACCTTCGTTCCCTGGCCCGGGCGGGTGCTGTTGATTGCGGCAAGCAGTGTTTCGCGATTGCTGGTAAATTCGTTCAAGTCGCGGACGTTGTCGTCGAACGAGATCACCTTCACGCGATCGGCGGGTTGAAGTTGCTGAATGAACGCATAAGCTGCGTTTTGAATCTGGCGCAGGTTGTTCTTGGTGCTGGCGCTCGTGTCGAGCATTAGGATGACGTGGAACGGCGCGGCGACTTTGCCGAAAAATGCGATCTCGTGCGGGACTCCGTCTTCGCTGATGGCAAACTCTTCTTTGCGCAGGTCCGTAATGTATAGGCCGCCGACGGCGGTTGCGATTACGGGGACGGTGACGAGGTTTGTGTCGGTTTTGAGCGTTTCGATTTCCTGACCCGCTATGGTGAGGGTTAATGAAAACACGAATAACACGGATAGAAACCGCGATCCAGAAGAAACCATTCAGCCCTCCCTACACAGACCGGATTTTCATACGGAAACTAATCGAAGCAGATTCGGCGCTAGGATGTCCCGGACAAGCATAGCGTTTCCTCGTGATCTCTCCTAGAATGCCCGTGCCAACATGAGATCCTTACTGCTCGCAGTTTTGGCGGCATATGTGATTGCCGCGATCCATTCCATTCTGGCGTTTGCGAACAAACGCGTTTCGCTCCAGCGTGTGGCGCAATGGTCGATCGGCATCGGTTTCGTCCTGCACACAGGCGTGCTGATCGACGAATGGACGGTCGACGGCCATTATCCGTTGTTCTCCCTGCGCGAAACGTTGTCTTTTCTCGCCTGGGCGCTGGTTGCCGTGTACGGCGTCGTGGTCTACCGCTATCGCGCACAGGCAATCGGCGCGTTCACGATGCCGTTGGTCTCCGTGCTGACGTTCAGCGCGATGATCGTCAACGCCGATCCAAACACATCGCCGGCGGCGTTCGGCGCTACCTGGCTGTTCCCGATTCATACGACGCTCCTGATCTTCGCTTACGCAGCGTTCTCGATTGTCTTCATGGCGAGCGTCATGTACCTGCTCCAGGAACGAGAGCTCAAACTGAAAAGGTTCAGCGGCATCTTTCATCGTCTGCCTTCGTTGAGTACGGTCAACGAAATCGCTACGACCGCGGCGGCCATCGGCTTGACGTTGCTCACACTCGGAATCATTACCGGCATGATTTGGTCGTGGTCACGTAACGGCAAAATGTGGCACAACGATCCGAAAGAAATCTTCGCCGTGCTTACGTGGGTGCTTTATTTCACTCTCGCCGTCTATCGTACAACCGCAAGCTGGCGCGGACGCAGAGCGGCATGGTTGGGCGTACTCGGCTTCGTGCTCGTGCTCTGCACGTTCTTTGGCGCTCCGCTGTTCGGAGGCTACCACGTGTTTGGGTAAGTCTTGATTTAAATTGAGTCAGGAAACCGCAAATCAGATGTCCATATTCCTGATCGGAGTCAATCACAAGACAGCTCCGGTCGAGGTCCGCGAACGTCTCGCCTTCGACGATGCGACCTGCTCCGCGGGACTGCGAACACTCGTGGACGGCGAGATCGTGCGCGAAGGACTGATCGTCTCAACCTGCAATCGCGTCGAGATTCTAACCGCCACCAGCAGCGATCAACTCGAGTTCGGCGCCGGCCGCGTGACCGAGTTTCTCGATACTTCAGGCCAGCTTCCGTCCGGTTTTCTCGACCACCACCTGTATCGCCATACGAACGAAGAAGCCGTGCGGCACCTGTTCCGTGTCGCGTCGTCGCTGGATTCGATGGTCGTCGGCGAACCGCAAGTGCTCGGACAGGTTCGTCACGCCTATTCGCTGGCCGTTGAAGCGGGCACGGCCGGCAGAGTCATCAACAAGCTGGTCCATCACACGTTTCGCGTCGCGAAGCGCGTGCGCTCGGAAACCGGAATCGCGGCCAATGCTGTTTCCATCAGCTACATGGCCGTCGAGCTCGGAAAGAAGATCTTCGATTCACTCAAGGGCTGCACTGTTATGCTCATCGGCGCGGGCGAGATGGCCGAGCTCTCGGCCAAACACCTCGTGAACGCCGGCGCCTCGCGCGTGCTCATCAGTAACCGCACCGAGTCTGCGGCACGCGCTATCGCCGAACAGATCGGCGAGGGCGCGAGCACCGTTCCATTCGATCGGCTGCACGACTCGCTGCACGAAGCAGACTTGGTGATTTGTTCGACCGGCGCGCCAAACTTCGTCCTTACCGCAGAGCAAATGCGCAAGGTCCGCGACCGGCGCCGCAACCGGCCCACGTGTCTGATCGACATCAGCGTCCCGAGAAACATCGACCCGGCCGCAGGAAAAGTGCCGAACGTATTTCTGTTCGACATCGATGATCTCGAAAACGTGATCTCTTCCAACATTCGCGAGCGTGAGCGCGAAGCGGAACGCGCTGAGTTGATCGTGCAATCCGAAGTGATGCAGTTTCAACAGAAGCTGCGGCTGATGGATGCCGGGCCGACGATCGGCGCGATGCGCGATAAGATGGAAGAGATCGCGCGCGCTGAATTGGTGCGGCAACGAAAGCGGCTCGGAGTATTGACGCAAGAACAGGAGGCCGCGATTGAGTCGCTGCTCATGTCGACGGTCAAGAAGATTTCCCATCCCATCCTGAACCAGATGCGACGCTTGTACGAGTCTGACGCCGCATCACCTCAAGGCGACGAGCTCGAGGACTGAACGAGTATGTCGCGCCCACTGGTCATCGGTTCCCGCGGATCCAAACTCGCGCTGTGGCAAGCAGAGCAGGCAAAGGCATGGTTGTTTGAGCTGCATCCTGAAATCGACGTTCGCATTGAGATCATCAAGACCACTGGCGACGTGAAAACCGATCCGTTGTCAGTGATCGGCGGCAAGGGCGTGTTCACGAAAGAACTCGAAGATGCGTTGCTGGATGGGCGCATCGATCTCGCCGTCCATTCACTGAAAGACTTGCCGACGCTGTTGCCCGACGGTCTCGCGATCAGCGCGATCTGCAAGCGCGAAGATCCGCGAGATGCGCTGGTCGTCCGTGATGAACTGAAAGCGCGCGCGGGTTCGATTCTCAATCTGCCGGAAAAAGCTGTTGTCGGCACGTCGAGCCAGCGCCGGGTGGCCCAGCTCAAGTCGTTGCGCAGCGACGTGGTGGTGAAAGACGTGCGCGGCAATGTCGATACGCGGATTCGCAAGCTCGACGAAGGCCAGTATGACGTGTTGATACTGGCGTCCGCAGGTTTGCGGCGTTTGGAGTTGACAGACCGCATCAACGCCGCTATCTCGGTCGACGAAATGCTTCCGGCGGTGGGCCAGGGCGCCATCGCGATTGAGACGCGAGCCGATGATGCATTTGTACTGGAAACGACAGGCGAACTGAACCACCGCGAAACGCGGCTCGCTTGCCTGGCCGAACGAGCGTTTCTGCGGAGCTTAGGCGGCGGCTGTCAGTTTCCGATCGCGGCACATGCGATCATCGAAGAGGAACAATTGAAACTCGACGGGCTTGTCGCGGCGCCCGACGGCGCTCGGATTCTGCGCGATCAATTGTCCGGTCCGGCAGATAACGCCGATGAAATCGGATCGTCACTCGCCGCACAATTGATTGAAAAAGGCGCCCATTCCCTTCTCAACAGCCGATGACGCTTGCCGGACGAACGGTTGTAGTAACGCGAGCCGCTTCGCAAGCCGGCGCTTTCATTACCGCACTCGAAAGTTACGGCGCAAACGTTATCTCCTGTCCAACGATCGAGATCGCAGAGCCTGAGAGTTACGAGCGCCTCGATGAAGCGATCAATCATCTGTACGGCTACGACTGGCTGATCTTCACCAGCGCAAACGGCGTCGAATATTTCCTGCGCCGCCTGAACACACGCGGAGTCAACGTCGAAGAGCTCGACGAGCTGAAGGTCTGCGCCATCGGCGAAGCAACTGCCGACAAACTGCGCGACGCACACGTTCACGTCGATCTCGTGCCGTCGCATGCGAAAGCGGAAGGTGTTTTCGCGGCGTTAAGTGAGTTCTCGGGCGGCAATGAAAAACTTCACGGGCTTAACGTTCTGCTGCCGCGAGCTGCCACCGGCCGCGACTACTTGCCGAAGTCGTTGGAAGAAGCGGGCGCACGCGTCGACGTCGTCACCGCGTATCGCACCGTTGTCCCCGAGGACCTCGATCGCGGACGGCTGAGCGCGATGCTCACCGGCAGTGCGGACTGCATCGCCTTCATGAGCTCGTCCAGTGTGAAAAACCTGGCGCTGCTTTTCGACACGCACGATCTCGGCGAGAAGTTGCAGGGCCTGGCCATTGCCTGCATCGGCGACGTCACTGCAACTACCGCGACTGAATACGGCCTTCACGTCGACATCCAACCGGCGCAAACGACAGCTACCGACCTCGCGCGCGCCATCGCAGAATACTTTCAAGACACAGACGACGCAGATGGGCTAAACTGAATTCCGGATGTCGACCCCGAGTGTGCTCATCTTCGATCGAGACGCCCACAGCGGATCATCCCTGCGCGACCTGCTCGCGACCTGGGGCTATCATCCCGTCGTCACCGACGATATCCCCGCGGCCTTGAAAGCGGTCCATGAGCTGAAGCCCATCGTGGTTCTCGATGGCGGCTCAACCGACGCCATCCGGCAGATTCGCGAACAAAATGTGGACCTATCCGTGGTTCCGCTCGAGAAACCGGTCGATCCGTCCAAATTGCGCGTCTTGATCGATCGTGCTATCGAACTCGATCAGGCCCGCAAGGAAAACGAACGACTCCGTCGCGAGCTTCAAGATCGCGGCGCGTTTGGCGAGCTCGTCGGCAACTCCGAATCGATTCGCAAGATCTACACGTTGATCGAACAAGTCGCGCCTTCGACTGCATCGGTGCTGATCACGGGCGAGTCAGGCACCGGCAAGGAACTGGTTGCGCGCACGATTCACAAGATGAGCCCCCGCCGTGACCGGCCGTTCGTGGCCATCAACTGTTCCGCGATTCCGGAGTCGTTGATGGAGTCGGAGTTGTTCGGTCACGAAAAAGGTTCGTTCACCGGCGCGGCATCGCGGAGGCAGGGATGTTTTGAGCTCGCCGACACAGGCACGCTGCTGCTCGACGAGATCGGCGAGATGCCCGCGCTGTTACAGGCGAAACTGCTGCGCGTGATCGAAGAGCGTGCCGTGCGACGACTCGGCAGCCGAAAGGAGATCCCCGTCGACGTCCGTCTGCTGGCAGCGACCAATCGCCATCCGCAACGAGCAGTCGAAGAAGGCACGCTGCGCAGCGATCTTCTTTATCGTCTCAACGTTTTCGGCATTCACCTGCCTTCGCTTGGCGAAAGAAAAGAGGACCTGCCGCTGCTGGCCCAACATCTCGTCACGCAGCTCGCGGAAAAACACGGCCGGCCGGCTCGGTTCCTCAGTCCTTCCGCGCTTCAGGCATTGCAGTTTCACGCCTGGCCCGGCAACGTCCGCGAACTGCGAAACGTCATCGAGCGCGCCGTAATCATCTGTTCCGGCGAACAGGTCGAGCGCCACCATTTCGCTCCGTATCCGATCGAACAGCGCGAACGTTTGCGCATTGAAGACACGTTGAGTGTGCCCGTCGGCACGCCACTCGAAGAAGTCGAGCGGCAGATGATCATGCGCACGTTGCAAAAGACGAAGAACAACAAGACGCGCGCCGCCGAGCTGCTGGGCATCAGCCTCAAGACGCTTCACAACAAGTTGAATCTCTATCGCGAGCGTGGGCTGATGCATGACGAATGACTCTTCGGTCGTCTTGTTCTTCATCGACGGACTGGGTATTGGCACACGAGGTCCTCACAATCCGCTCGACAATCTTGAAGGCGCCGCGCCGTTGGCTGTTTTTCAGGACGAGGAACCTGAATCGTTTCTGGGCGGCATTGTAGTTCCGACGGATCCTTGTCTTGGAGTGCCGGGGCGGCCGCAAAGCGCGTCGGGCCAGACGACGATTCTGACCGGCGTAAACGCACCCGCACAGATCGGTTATCACAAGCAGGGTTTCCCGAACGAAGCGCTGCGCGACATCATCCAAACGCATTCCATCTTTCGCCAACTGCGCAACGCCGGCGTCGAGCCGATCACGTTCGCCAACGCTTACGGACGAAAGTTCTTTGTCGAACGTCCGCGCTGGGTGTCGGCCACCACGTGCGCCGTCGAAGCCGCGGGTTTGAATTTCAGAACGATTGACGACGTAAAAGCCGGCGCGGCTGTGTTCATGGATTTCACTAACCGCTTTCTGATCGAGCGCGGCGAAGACGTTTCCGAAATTGGTGAAGCAGAAGCAGCAACGGTGCTCGCTTCCATCGCCGCGCAGAACCGTTTCACGTTGTATGAATACTTCATCACGGACAAAGTCGGGCATGCTCAGGACATGGCGCTGGCGCGAATCGTACTGACGCGTCTCGCAAAGTTTATTCGCGAACTGCTGGCGAGGCTTGATCTGGAACGGACGACGGTTATACTCACCAGCGATCACGGCAACATCGAAGATCTGTCATTGCGCAATCACACGCTGCACCAGGTACCGACGATAGTTTGGGGCGCTCACCGCGAGCGAGTTGCAGCCCGGATCCAAACACTTGCCGACATAACTCCTGCCATTGTCAGCCAACTCTTACACCGATAAGAACAATCCACGCGAACTATTCGGGTGGAAGATGTACGACTGGGCCAACTCGGCTTTCTATACGACAGTCGTCGGCGCGCTCTTCAGCCCGTACCTGACGCGGCTGGCCCAAGCTGCAGTCGGCGAGAACGGCGTCGTACTGAATCTCGGCCCACTCGGCTCAGTCACCGCCAAGTCACTGCCGACGCTGTGCGTTTCGATCTCCGTCGGCGCGCAGGTGTTTCTCTTGCCGATTCTGGGCGCACTCGGCGACTACTCGAATCTCAAGAAGCGCTTGATGGCGCTCTTTTGTTACATCGGAGTGATCGCAAACTGCCTGCTGTTCTTCGTCAAAGACAATCTTTACTTGCTGGGCGGCATGTTGTTTATCGTAGCGAACGTCGGCTTCGGTGCGGCACTCGTTTTTTACAACGCGTTCCTGCCGGAAATCACGACCGAAGATCAGGGGGACAAAGTCTCGAGCCGCGGTTATGCCTACGGATATTTAGGTGGCGCGATTCTGCTTGCGTTGAACCTGCTGCTCGTTTTGCGTGCCGAACAGTTGGGGATCTCGACTGGTCTCGCCGTGCGTCTGTCGCTGTTGTCGGCCGGTGTTTGGTGGGGTGGGTTTGCGCTGATCACGTTCGCTCTGTTGAAGTCACGGCCGATCAAGAAGACCCTGCCGCCGGGTAAGGGTTACGTCACCGCAGGGTTTTCAGAAATCATCGACACCATTAAGCAACTGCGGCGGCTGCCGCTGACGGCGCGTTATCTGCTCGGATACTTGATCTACAACGACGGCATTCAGACGGTCGTCTTCGCCGCGAGCGCATTTCTGGAGCAGGAGCTGTTTCCCGGCGGAAACCCGCAGTTTCTGTTGGAGATCTTTGTGATGGTCCAGTTTGTGGCCGTGGTTGGCGCGTTGTTGTTCGAACGGCTTGCGTATCTGATCCGAACGAAGAACGCCATCATCGTCTCGTTGATCATCTGGTCGGCCATCGTCATCTACGCGAATCGCTTCCTCCACACAGTTCAGGAAGCCTGGATCATGGCCGGCTTAATCGCGATCGTTCTCGGCGGATCGCAGGCGCTTTCGCGTTCCCTCTTCTCGCGGATGATTCCGGCAGGCAAGGAAGCCGCGTTCTTCGGACTTTACGAGGTTTCGGAACGAGGAACGTCGTGGATGGGACCGCTGTTGTTCAGCATCGTGATCGCCCGCACCGGCTCTTATCGCCAGGCGCTGCTGTCACTGATTTTCTTTTTTGTAATTGGATTGGTGGTGCTCTGGCTCACCAATACAGACAAAGGCATCCACGAAGCCGGCAATCTCGTGCCGGAAGAGGTCAAGCACTAACCAGCGAGCTTCTTTTCTTTTGACTCTGATTTGTTGGCGAGACACTCGCGCGAGCAGTAATTGGCCAGACCGGAACTGAGTCGGAACGCGCGATCCGCCGGCACCCACGTCCCACAACTGTCGCAACGCACTAGCTTGTTCTTTGAAACCGCACGGCTCGAAGCCGCATGCTCGCGAGTCTTCGTCGTGACTTCAGTCGACACATTGAGCGCCGACACGACTTTTCGGATTAACTGGAGATACGGGTGCACGCGCGAGTAGATGAGGATCGTGACGATGCTAACTACCGCGGCTATGAACAGGTATTTCAATTGAAACTCACTTTGACCCGAAGCTCAGTCTTCAGCTCGGCTGCCAGCCCCTGCGACTCCATACGGCTCGTCACCGGATCGCCGGCGCGGCATCGGATCGCTCGCGCGACGCCGCGGCTGCGAGTCTTTGGTACGTCGGTCGAGACTTCCGGGCGGAAGACCGCGGCCATGGACGGCCTCTTCGAGAATGCGCGTGATCTCTTGCGAAAGCGTTCGGTGTTCGGCAGCCGCACGGCGGCGCAGAGATTCCTTAAGGTGGTTGGGAACATAAGCGCCGATGAAGACACCCTTACGATTAGCCATCTATCCGCCCTCTCATCTGTTTCGTCGGGAAAAACAACCCTGCAAATTCGGAACAGGTCTGTAAGCCGAATTCTGTACTTCGATCTCCTGAATCCCTTCCGAGATATGAGACGGAAGTGGCGATCATTCATCTAGTCCAGCCGTTGCCGGCAGGATCGAGCGACCTACCCGGAGGTCGTAGCGGATAAATCCGCTTCGGGCGGGCAGCCCTTTTGACGCCTCCCTATTTGGTCTTGCACCGCGAGGAGTTTGCCTGGCCGCGCCTGTCGCCACGCGCGCCGGTGCGCTCTTACCGCACCATTTCACCCATCACCCCGCGATCTATGATCTTCGAGGCTGGTTTGTTTTCTGTTGCACTTGTCGTCGCCCGGCAGCCTCGGATACCGAAGCAGCCAGACGCCCCGCCGTTAGCGGGCTCGCTGCCCTATAGTGTTCGGACTTTCCTCTCCCAGCTCTCGCCGGCAGCGACCGCCCGACCTGTTCTTTTGCAAGGCGAGGCAGATTATACCAAACGAGTGTTCAACAGAGCTACAAAGCGCCATAAAAGCCACAGAGTTAAAGCTTAACCAAAGTATTTGAATCCAATTCGTAAACTATTTATCCACTGCGGAGGAAAGAATAGCGCCACCGTCACGGATACCGCAGCGTGCGACAACGCGAGCGCAAACAGGTTCGGCGCTCGCTGGTAAATGAACGCCCAGATTGTCCCGCCGGCGAATGTAAGAGCGAACAACACTGGATTCGGAAGGTGAACGATGGCAAACAACAGTCCCACGACGACGGCCGTCGTCCAACCCGGCCCGAAGACAATCTGAGTGCGCCGGTTGATGTACCCCTGCAACACGTATTGCTGAAACAAAGCCCACACCGGCACCAGCAGGAACCGCCAGCGCCACGGATCGCGCGGCGAGAAGCTCTTCGAGACGAGCACCACGATCACGATCGCTGCCAATGTCGGCAGCAACAGCAGTTTCACGGCAGCGGCGAAGTTGTCCCAGCGGAAGCCCACGTCGCGCGCCGACTCACCGTAAGCGCGATGAGAAAAGATCATCAGCACCAACGCCAGCGCGATCGGGACCGCGAGCACCAACTTGCTGCGGCCCACGAAAGCAAGCACGACCCACTCCGCGATCAAACACGACACGACGACGGAGACGATCTCCCAAATCGCCAGCGTGCGTTCGTTCACCGGGTTATCTGGTTGTGCTCCAACTGCCATCTGCATTCACCACGAACTTGATCGGATCGCCTAACAACTGCAACGTATAGCGCGTCCCACCGCTACTCGCGCGCAACGCATAAACTCGCGCCTCGTGATTACCGGCCGGCAAAGACGGTAACGCGAAGTTGTAACCGTGCCATTCATCTCTGGACCATCCGGCAGCCGCGACGTCAGGCCGAGAAGTGTTTGCGATCTGAGTTGCAGTTAACTTTCCATCGAGATAGATGTGAACTTCGACGCAATCCCACGGATCGGCGTCGTTCACGGCCCAACCCGCGATAGACTTCGTGGCCGAAACCGCTTCGCCCCAGCCGTGAAACGTCGGTGGAAACGCGTTCAGGAAAACGCCGACCGCGATCGCGCCTACCAGTACTGTCTCTGCGATGGACTTGCCGATTAGCAGGTTTACGAGTCGGGCCTTGTTCATGCGGACGCGTCAGGTGCCTTGGGAAGTGTGCGCGGCGGAAACAGGTCCGGCCAGCGCGTGCGAAACTCGTTTCGGACGATGTCTTCAACTTCGTCAGCGGTCGCCGAGTCGAGACATTTCGCCACGATTTCGCGCGCTGCGCTGCTGTCGATCTGCGAGAGAGCGGCTCTGACTCGCGGAATCATCGCCGGCGTCATGCTCAGATCGATCGCGCCCATGCCGACGAGCAGGACAGCGTACGCCGGAGTCGAAGCCATTTCTCCGCAGACGATGACTGTTATTCCTGCGCCTTGCGCCGCGTCCAGCGTGCGCTTGATTCCGTAGAGCACGGCTGGATGTAACGTGCGAAACCAGTCGGATACTTTGTCGTTGCCGCGGTCGACGGCGAGCGTGTACTGGACGAGATCGTTCGTGCCGAGCTCGAAGAAGTCGACTTCACTCGCGATCTTCTCGGCCGTCAGAACCGCGGACGGTATTTCGATCATCGCCCCAATCGGCACTTTCGAGCAGGGTGTTCCAGCGGCGCCGAGGTTTTCCAGCTCTTCGGAGATCACCTTCTGGGCCAACCGCACGTCGGCGACGTCGGCAATCATCGGAATTACCAGACTCAATCGTCCGGCAGCCGCGGCCCGCAGGATCGCGCGCACCTGCGTCCGCATCACCTGCTGGTTGCGCAGATTGAATCGGACCGCGCGCAACCCGAGCGCCGGGTTGCGTTCGCGTTCCTTGACTTCACTTCCGACTTCTCCGCCAACATCGAACAACCGAACAACCGCGCCGTCCGGCCCCGCGGCGTCCGCGAGCGCTGTGTATGCCAGATACTGATCTTCCTCCGAATTCATCAATCCCGGTCGTGACAACAGAAACTCGGATCGGAACAAGCCTACGCCACACGCGCCGAAATTTCGCACCGACTGAAATTCGTTCGGCAGTTCGACGTTAGCACGTAACGCGACGCGGACACCGTCGCGCGTAGTCACTGGTCCAGACTCCACGGAACCGCCGCTCGTACCGGCGACGTCGTGAGGATCACCGGAAGTAAACTTGTACTCGTCAACGGTCGACGCCGCCGGATTGAGAATTACTTCGCCGCGTCGCGCGTCGACGATGATCTGATCGCCGGTGCGTGTGCGTGCGTAAAAGTCGCGCAGGCCGACGACGGCCGTCAGGCCGAGGCCGCGCGCGATGATGGCCATGTGCGAGGTCCAGCCGCCGGTGTCGGTCGCGATCGCCTTGACGTGGTTCAGATCGAGCTCCGCGATCGTCGACGGCAACAGATCGCGGGCGACGATCACGGCGTCTTCCGACAGGTTGGGATACTTTCGATCTTCACCAGTAAGGTTCGCCAGCAACCGTTGAATAACGTCTTCGATGTCCGATCCTCTCTCGCGCAGGTACTCGTCGTTTATCTGCGTGTAGATCGACAGCAATCGATCGCCGACGACCTTAGCCGCCCACTCCGCGTTCGAACGTTGTTTCACTATGTAGTCTTCGACGTCGCGCGTCAATTTTGCGTCTTCGAGAAACAGGAGATGCGCATCGAAGATGTAGGCGTGACCGCGGCCCAACTCTTTCTCCGCGCGGTCCTTGATCGCTTCTAGCTGACGCCTCGACAACCTGACGGCCGCGCGAAAGCGACGGCGTTCGCGCTCGACGTCGGCCTCGGCGATCTGCGCTCGATAGACCTCGCGCGTTCCTTCCTGTAAACGAAGCACGCGCCCGATCACGAGGCCATCCGACACGCCGAGACCTTTGCAGCGCAGTTGCTGCGTGGCGGGCGAACGATCGATGTCTTCGCGTTCAGTCTCGTCGAAGTCGCGCGAAAAGAGACCGACGACGGCGTCCAAAGCTTCCTGCTCGTCGACGCCTTGCGCGACAACGCGCAACTCCGTACCGCGACTGGCTGCAAGCGTCAGGATGCTGAGGATCGATTTGGCGTCAGCCTCGACGTCGCCGTCGAGACGATGGAGCGTGAGGCTGCTTTGAAATCGGCCCGCGACACGCACGAGGTTGGCGGCAGCGCGAGCGTGTAGACCAAGACGGCCCGTTACCTGGAGTCTGCGTTCAGCCACTCTCAATCAGCTCCGGATTTCGACGGGGGAGCGAGTAGCGCGCCGGCTAGGTAGATTCCCTGCCGGCCCTGGTCGCAAATCTTGCGCGCGACCTCCGTGAGCGGGTCTTCCGTCGAGGATGAAGCCAGTTTGATCACCATCGGCAGGTTCACTCCGGTCACGACTTCCACGGATCCTTCTTCGAGAAACATTGAAGCGATGTTCGTCGGCGTGCCGCCAAACATGTCGGTGAGGAGAAGCACGCCCGCGCC
This sequence comes from Acidobacteriota bacterium, assembly GCA_046732935.1. Taxonomy (GTDB): domain Bacteria; phylum Acidobacteriota; class Blastocatellia; order Pyrinomonadales; family Pyrinomonadaceae; genus PSRF01. The sequence goes on from JBKPOC010000001.1 coordinate 98,257, forward strand.
TTGCGCGACGCGCGTGATGGCGCGTTGAACTTCGTCTCGCGCAGCATCGACGTCGTCGTGCCAACCGATCGAGACGGCGGTGATGTGTGAGATTGGACCGATGATCATCTCGGCCGCGGCGAGCAATTCTCCTGCGAGATGACCGTGCGTGACGATAACGCCTGCAACTCTGTTACTCATCTCTACCTCTATTCACGCCTTCGACATTTTAGACCGACGCGGATTTACCTTGCGAACGTCGCGATGCGTAGCGTGCGCGTCGAATCCTTCCTTGCGCAATGAACGGGCCAACGCGTTTGCGATCATCACCGAGCGATGTCGCCCGCCGGTGCACCCGATTCCGACCGTAACGTACGACTTGCCCTCGCGTCTGTAGAGCGGCAACAGGTACGAAAGCAGATCGGTGAAACGCTCGAGCGTCTCCTGCACCTCAGCCTGCGATCGCAGGTAACGGACCACGCGCGGATCGTGACCTGACAACGGTTTCAACTCGGGCACGAAGTGCGGATTTGGCAGATGCCGCACGTCAAACAATAACTCCAGATCTCCCGGGTTGCCATACTTGTGGCCGAAACTCATCACGTCGACGCGCATCGGCGCGCCTTTGCGATCGGGGCTGAAGCGGGCGAGGAGGAAACTGCGCAGCGTGTGGACGGTGTGTTCCGAAGTGTCGATGATCTGATCGGCGTGCGAACGAATCTTCTTCATCGCCTGGCGTTCCGTGCGGATCGCCGCGAGCAGACCCTGGCCTTTGTCAGCAGGATGAGGACGCCGCGTTTCGCTGAAGCGATACTGGAGCACGTCGTCGGAAGCTTCGAAGAACAGGACGGTGACTTTCAACCCTGACTGGCGCAGCGCGTCCAGTTCTTTTTCGAAGTCGCCGAGAAAGCGGCCCTCGCGAATGTCGATGACGAGTGCGGCGCGGCTGATTCCCTTCTCCTCGTCGTCGGTGGTGACGAGACGTCCGAAGGTCGGGATCATCGTTAGCGGGAGGTTGTCGACGCAGAAGTAGCCGAGGTCCTGGAATGCGTTAGTGGCGGAGGACATGCCGGAGCCACTCAGGCCTGTGATGATTACGATGTCGGGGACGTTATTCTTTTCAGCAGGCGGGGGGTTTTTCGTTTTGCGGGCCATCTCGGTGAGAGACAGTTATACCATTGCCGATTTTTATTTGTCATTTTCTGTGGGCGTCACGGACGGCACTTTCCATTGTTCCATCGGATCATGACGATCTCCGTCTGCGATGATTCGCTAGGCTGGAAGTCGTTGGCGGAAGGCATACTGGTTTCTTCCTTCTCGGGTAAATACCCGTCGGGAATTGTGAAGGCAAATTCACCTCGTCTTAAAACTGACTCGTTAAATTTGCCCGCGGAGAATGATGGATAAATGTAAAGCTTACTTTTTCATAGGGGTAAGTGGTCCAGGCAGCCGGCCCTCCTGTCGCAGTTGTTCCGAAGTTTACTTTTGCATTTCGGCCCGCGGTTCTCAGGAGGTACTAGCGAATTTAAAACGTCCCGGATTTCGGTATACAGAAGGAATGGCCCAATGAAGTTTACCTCAGCGTTAACTCGCTTCGGGAAAAGGCGAATCACATACAATTGACCGTCACTACCGTAACTCGGTGTCATCCAAATGTGCTCGCTAATTGAATAGACATTTTCCCGTTGTCCGTATTTCTTTTCGATATCACGAACTGTTTGGCCAAAGATAGGTAAGAGACAGAAGGACATCATTACCGGCACAACGATCGTTTTCATTACCGAAAAGCTCGGGCCTGAAACGGATTGGGAACGCCAGTCGATCATATCATTCACATTTGTTCAATCGCATGTGTACGCCAAAATCCGCTGTCGCAGCAGTTCGCCATCGGCAGGGGTTATGCGTCGATTGGAATTGGTCATTTCATCTGAGGTGGGCAACGTCAACGTAATAAAACGCCGAACGCATGCCTCGGTCTCCGAGCGCAGACTTCATCGCGTCTACGGCTTCGGAACTACCTATGTCACCTAAACAGTACGCAGCGGCAGGTCTTATCCGCTTAATAGAATTGTATTTCAAAGCAAAAGCTAACTTGGGCACTCCCACCTCGCCCATTTTCACCATCGCACGCACTACTGGCTCATGAACCATTGACGCACTGAACAACCCGTCGCTCAAGTCCAAGTGAGCAATAAGAAGATCAATAGCGTCAACCGCTTTTAAGTCGGAGAGAATTGCTGAACCCCTCGCCCAACAGGTGGAGAGCCGAGTCATCATTCTCCAAGTCTGCCTTGTTCAAGACTTCAACAACTTCTTGTATCACCACGTCTCTACACTCACAAGACTCCTTCGCCAGCGCGATAAGCGTCAAGGCTGCTTGAGTCCCTTCGGGTGTGTCGAAAGATAGTTTTTGGATATCGCGAGTGCCGATGTCAGATTGACAAGGCTTCGTAGAGATTAGCGCGTCAGGACGTACTGCAACTCCTGAACGCGCCGACATAAGGCCGAAATACCAATTAAAGGTCAGTACAAGTAAGGATGTCATCAGGGCGATCGAAATTTTGATAAACATCGTGCTTCTCAGGGTCGGCTGCCTTTATTTGTTATTTTCTGTGGCGGTTCTGGAGTCAAGGCCAGAGTTCCAGTTCGTCTCCAAAGGTCGCATGCTTCAGGCAGCGCTGTTCCGGTGGGTATTCAAAGCCGGCGTCTACGATCAATGTGACGGATCCATCGGCGAGATTATTACTGATGGTCCAGAACTTGGCTACCGGGCTCTCTCTGACGACCTTGTCGAGTATTGACTGCAGCTTCGTGTGTGAGACAGTGAAGGCATATTCTTTTTCAATTTGCGGGAAAGAGAAGCCGCTGAAGTTTTCCCCAGCGTTCCTCAATTCATATGGTTCGAGGATTCTCGCTAATTCAGAAGTCGAAAACAGATCGTGAGAAAGCGTCCAGGGGACTGTTCCCTTTGCTACCGAGGAAAATCCTTACAATCCCATCCTCAATCTTCCAGGTGTATTCATCATGCTCAGCGACAAAGTGATTTAGCAGATCGGAGAGTGTTCCGGCCGAGATCAATCCGGTAGAAGCGACGTAATTCACCGGGCTGCGCAACTTCGAGACTAACGGGAATCTCATAACGCAAGGCGAATTGAGCAAACACCTCGCGGATGCTTCACCCTTGAGCCGCACGTTCTGGAACGGCATTTCCGCCGACACAACGGTTGGCAATTTTTTTTCTTGAGGCGCTGAAGCGAACCCATCTGATTGGGAAGAGAACACCGACACAGCAAACACGAGTGTTGCTAAGCCTGAGTGAAAGATGTTCATCATCACGTACCAGATAGAGAAACACGTTGCTCCATCTTGCGTCGACCGATTGCCGCAGTTTATGGTCCTATCTAAAAGACATGAGACGCTGACTCAATTACTACATCTGTAGGCCAAGATCCGTTGCCGCAACCGCTCACCATCCTGAGACGTTATGGGCCGGTGGACATTCGCCGTTTCTTCGGGAGTTGGCAACAAGAGGGTAATGAGACGCCGAACGCAGCCCTCTGTCTCCGAGGTAAGAGCCGAGTTCAGTGCGTCTATCGCTTCTGAACCACCAATGGTGCTTAGACACAAAGCTGCGGAAAGTCTTATCCTCTTTTTGGGGTTAGTCTTCAGAGCAAGGGCTAATTTAGGCACCGCCACCTCACCCATTTCTTCCATAGCAAGGTATACTGGCTCATGAGACATCGACGCACTGAAGAACCCGTCATTCAAATCGAGATGAGCGATAAGAAGATCGATGGCTTGAACCGCCTTTAACCGGCCAAGGATTGCTGAACCCGTGGCCCAAAGCTGAAAAGCCGAATCATCTTTTTCTAAATCCGCGTTGTTCAGTGCCCCGATTACTTCGTTTATTACAGCGTCTCGACACTCAGGCGACTCCTTTGCCAGCTCAAGAAGTTTTGTTACTCCTTCCGTTGCCTCGACCCTGTTGGAGAGCTTTTGAAGGTCGAGGGGCTGGATTCTGGATTGGCAAGGTCTCGTAAAAGTTGAGGCCAGTAAAGATGCTCCAGTTCCTGATGGCCCAGACCTTAGCCCGAAATAGCACGTAAGGGTCAGTATTACTAACGAGGCTAGAAGGATTGTCGAGTGTTTAGTAGACATGCCGTACTGTGCCTCTATTTTGAAACTCAAGGTCGCCAGCCCCATTTGGAGGCCACCCTGCTGTTTCGAAATTCAGTGCTGACGTGAAATTTTACCTCACACTGACGCTGACCATCTATTATTTTTACAGCAAAATCGTGCTCCACCTCAGCATAAGTGAGATTGCCATACCTTTCGTTTTGCTTCTGTGGCCCAGGAAAATCGGAATAAACAAAAAGACTGCCTTCGATCTTTCTATATCTTGCCCGTGGGCCATCAGGCTTCGTTGCCTCGCCGTCCGCAAACAGCCTGTTAGGATCCTTATCACCAGTCAGCCTAAAGGAATATGCCCCCCATTGCTGAATAGTCCATTTGCCATTGGCGTCCACGACATCAGTTTCTGGAATACGTGTGCCGGGTACAGTTCTCTCAACTTTTCCTATCGTTCCGTCCACCCATCCAGAAACTGTAAACCCAAGACCGTATACGCCATCCTCAACCGACTCGCCAGGCCCATTCCGTATCATGAATCCCGGGCCGTTAAATTCCACGAGGAGACTGCAAACACCGATTACACGACTCCCAAGTGAGGTCGGATTATTCAGCGGTTGCCCCTGATTAAATGCCAAGCTTTCAAATGATCCAATCGCGCCGAGTTGGCCGCTTCCGGTGGCGGTAAGTGAGAAACTTTGCAACGACCCGATCCCGCCGAGTTGGCTGCCGCCGGGGCTGATGCCGAACGTGCCGCTGGGGTCGATTTGAGTCAAGGGAGAGTTCGTGACGTAGCTATAACGGTTGAAGGTCTGGGGGTTGACGGGGGTGGCGCTGGCTGCCAGCGGATCGATGGAGGTGAAGCGGCCCTGGGTGTTGGAGTAGTACCTGGCTTCAGCAAAGTCCAGGCCGCTTTCGATGTCGCGCTCGTAGCCGGTGAATTGCTGCCTCACGCCATCGCCTGTGTAGCCAAGCGCCGAGGTGCGGCCGCCGCTGCCGGCGAATAGCTCTTCACCAAAGGGAAGATAGTCGTGAAGTTTTACACCAGCAAGACTCCCTGTTTCATCGACGATGATGCGCGGCGTGCCGAGATGATCCGGCACCAGCCATTGCACTTTCTCCCCGCCCGCTGAAGTGCCAAAGGCTTGTATTTCGACTACTCGGCTCCACGCATCAGGCACCGCGTTGATGACGACGCGGATTTTGCTTGTTGTGACAGGCGAGAACGTAAACTTCCGCCACACTTTGTTATTTCCACTCACACTGCCGCCCGGCACGGTCACCCAACTGCTACCATTCCAGTACTGCACGTCGAAGGCGAGCAGTCCGTACAACGAGAAGGTCTGCGTCAAAGTCGGCGTGTTTTCCTGCGAGTAATTATCGTGCAGACTAAAGACATTGATCTCATCGATCGTCTTACTTCCCGCAAAGTCCACCTGGATCCAGTCAGGCACGACGTTCTCCGTCGCATCATTCCAACCTTCACCGTTGCCCCATGGGCCACGATTGTTGCCATTGATCGCGCCCGCAGTCGAAAACCCGCAACACGTATGCGCGCTCGACGCAGTCGCCACGGCGCCATTGGACGCGAGTGCGACATTGAAATGCCCGGAAGCTGTCACAAGCAGTTGTCCGTTGCGGTAGCCGTATTCCTTCTCAGGCGCCGACGCCGGCGTTGAAGATCGATACTCGGCCAGCAATTCACCTTCGAACCCATAGATGTACCATTGCTGCTGGCTTCCCGCCGCCTGACGTCGCGTACGCTTACCATCAGCATCGTAGGTGTAGCGGCTCGTCTGGCCCGTATAGTCGCCAGCCCACGTCATTCGATTCTCCGCATCATACGTCCGTGCGCCAGAGCCACTGTAGGTATCTGTAGTCAAGTTGCCGGCATTGTCGTAGGTCATCACGCCCGATTGGCCGCTCGGCACGCCGAGGCGATTCGTCGTGGTGTCGATCGTGAATGGTTTGGTGTTGATTCCTGCGCCCCACGATGCCGGGTTGATGCTGCGATTGCCCCAGCGGTCGTAGTTATAACTTTGCATCGATTGCTGGCTGACGGATTGTGTACTGCTAAGGAAGTACTCGCTGAACGAAGAAAGGCGATTCAGCGCATCATAGGTGTAGAACTCATCGTGGATGGCCCACGTATTCGACGACTCGTCTAACGGCACATAGTGATTGGTCTTGAGTACGTTTCCATTATTGCCGGGCCCGCTGGCGCCATGGGTGTAAGTGTTTTCGTAAAAGAATTGCAGCGCGCCTCGATTCCACGATCCGTTCACATCAGGTCCAGTAGCCACGCGCACGTCCCACAATTGTCCGCGAATGTTGTACTGGCGCTTGTGATACAACTGCGTTTGGGTGCCGAAGCGTTCGATGCTCAAGCTACCCCACACGCTATAGAGATTCCCCGACGCATACGTCCGTTGCACACCATCGCCGAGGTTTCCGGTAAACGCGAGATTCGTCGCATCCTTATCAGCCAGGCGGCCCGCATCGTCATAGTTATAGGTCACTGAATGTAAGGAAGGATACGTTAGCGTCGCAACGTTGCCGGCCGCGTTGTAAGTGCGCGACGTTTGATACGTGTCACTCCAGGTGTTGTTCAGCTTGAACAACTGGCGTTGGACGAGCGGCCGTCCAAGCGCGTCATAACTATCGATAGCCGTCTGGTCTACGTCAGATCCGGTCGTATAATCTCCTCCCGCGTAAGAATACCAAAAGCGTCCCGTACCATTTGTGGCCCCATCGTAGAAGCGCTTTACATCGGGATTAATTGAAGTGGTATCGGAATAATCGATCGTCGTGTTGCGATCAAGCTCGTCGTAAACATATGTGGAAACGACTCCGCGCGCATCGGTCTTCTGAGTGACATTGCTGTTCGCGTCGTATTGATAACCGCCGGACCACGCGCTGTTGCCGGTGAGCGGGTCTGACAGATCTAAGCTTGAATATGTGCCTTGCTCGGGAATTCGAGCGCGCAGAAGACGTCTGAGCGAATCGTACATGAAAAACCGCTGCTGACTTCCCTGCGTCACTTTAACCAGATTGTCCAATGTGTCGTAGGTATAACTGGTCTGGTAAGCAGCTCCATTTGGATCCTCATAAACTTCAATCAACCGTCCGAGCGCATCGGTGACGCTCTTCCTCGTCTTTCCGGCCTGGTCCGTCACGGTCACGGTGTTGCCACTGTAGGCGGTGCTCACGACGGCGGTATCCGGCGTGGTAACTGAAGTCACGCGCCCGAGCGCGTCAAAAGCCTGCACCGTCCAATCCGCGCTCTGTTGTTGCAAAGGACGAAATGGATTTGAAGTTTTATACGGACGGCCAAGCGCGTCATACTGCGTTTGCCTGGAGATAAAATTTGAGCCGCCTTCGTACTGTCGTGTTTCTATCGTACGTCCCATCTGGTCATACACAAGTTGACTCACCAAGACGCCATCATTGTTCGTCCGCAGATCGCTCGTCGTCGTGATGGTCCGATTCGCTGTGTCGTCGTAGCTAAACACCGTATGATTTTCAGCGGTGGTTCCAACGGCACGCTTAATTTGCGTCGCGCGATCAAGCGGATCATCGTAGTAACCACTCGACACGGTTCCGTTCGCATCCTGAGCGTCAACGACTCGACCAAGGTAATAATCAAACTGCGCGAACACCGACTGGTTCTTAGCATTCTTTACTTGCGTCACGTAGGCAAACGTCTTCGTCACGCTCCCCAGCTCCGTCGGATATGTGGGCGTTTGTGCTTCTCCGTTTGGGGATCCGAAACAGTCCGTGTAGACCATTTCAGTCACATAGCCGCGGCCATTGATCTCCTTCAGAACGTTTCCGGCGACGTCGTATTGGGAGTAAGTCGAGATTGAGCCCGTAATCGAGCCAGCCACGAATACGTGCTTAGTAATAGCGGTAGCATTGCCGCGCGTCGTGTAATTGATATCAAAAGACGGATCGAACCCGCTGACATTTGACCTTGGTATTAATGCTGCGTGATTCGAAACCGTCGAGTAGTTGTCGTATTCGTAAGTGGTGCGGGCCCGTTCGGCGCCGCTGCTGTCGTAGACCGACACCTGTGACGGCAAATCGCGGAGGTGTACCGCGTCGTCGGTATAGCTTGACGAGGTTACAAAAGTTGTGCGCGTCTCGCGGGCAAGCGAACCTGCCGAGCCCGACCCAAAGTTGTACTCCTTCACGTTGTTCTGGTTGTTAAATGGAACTGAATCGTCAAAACCAAACGTCTGTTTGGAAACCAGATTTGCCGTCGCCGGTTCGAGCGTCGTAACCGTCTCGATCGTCCGCGGATCGTTCGGCGGCGCAGTATCGGACGTTCCGCCCCACCAACTTACCGACGCCCTTTGATCGAAAGTGTTTTCAATTCGCCTTAATACCGTCGAGCCGTCGGTATGAAAGATTTCGGTCTTGTACTCGCGACCATCTTTCCATGCCGGATAATGAGTGGGGCGCAGCAGAAACGACGCTCGTGGGCTACCGTAAAAATAGTGTTGCGACTTCGTGAGTAGCGTCCCGCTCGCATTGCGCTGTTCCATCACGACGTAACCGAGGTTCGTAGTAGTCGTTTCCGGCCGGCTGTACGTCATCACGCTCTCATAAGCCGAGCCACTACCTCCATCCGGATAGATGCGCCGCTCAATGACTCTGCGATAGACGTACTTTTCAGTAGGCGGAAAGCTGTAGCTAAACACGCCACTGGCCGCTCCATCTGTCAGGCCGGCAGCGTACTCGTACTCAACCGCGCCTCCCGTTGGCAAGACTACTCGCGCCAATTCGCCGTACGGGTTGTAACGAAGCTGGTAACTACGGCCGTCAGGCAACTCGATATAGTTGATGACCTTTGCGTCGAGACTCCAGACGGCTGACATTTCAGGAAAAAGCTGCGACGCCGTCTGCATCGTGTAACCACTGCGCAGCGCATTCGCGAGATTTGTCTGGCCCACCTTGATTGTTCGGCTTGCGCCGCCATAACCCTTAAAACTGATCTGCGTGAAGCCGGTAGTAGTTGAGGGGTAGGTTATCGTCACAACGCGATTAAGCGAATCGGTAACACTCGTGAGACGACGGAACGGATCGTATGAAAAGCTCGCTTTGTTACCGTTGCGATCTCGCATCCATGACAGGACACCGCCGTTAACTTGAAACTGGGTACCGTCTTTCAGTTTGATGTACCCATTCGGCAGCGGAGGCTCCACACCGAATGCTGTTTCGTGAATCTCAGAGGCGGAGATGAAAGTAGCGGCCGTGCCGTCAGCAGTCACAAAGATTGTCCCGCGATTGAACCCGCCTGACACGGGCGCCTTCGGCTGACCGTTGGTCCACTGATCACGAAACTCGTATTCGGTCCCATCAGGGGCGGTAAACGTCACGCGAGTCAAACCTTCGACACCAACGCCTGTCGGCTGCTCGCGCCATCCAGTTCGAATATCGACGCGGCCGACGTCCAAAAACCAGGCGGCGTTAGTCTCGGACCACCACGCACCGTCGGCGTAATAGAAGTAACCGACGCCGGGTTCAAAGTGCCTCTGGACAGTCCACTTCTTTTCGACTTTCAAGGTTATCGGGTAGGCCGCGCCGCCACGTCCTGCTATCTGGAAGATCGGGAGGTGGAAGTTCAAAGTACCGTTGTACAGGTTCACCACGTCGAAATCGCTGAGCGGATATGAGCCGTTAGGTGAACCGGGTGTCAGGCCGAGCGGCGTCGTGCCGTCAGTTGAGCCTTGCGCCTGGGCGCTGGCCGACACGCAAAGTATGAGGAGAATAATAGCCGTGAGTGAACGGGTTATGTTCATGAACTTACCGTCCTACGGTGATCCGGCAAGTCCATTCCGGATTGTCATTGGCGGTGATGAGGTACGTGCCGATGGTGAGTTTCATTCGCTGCTTCCAATCCCTCCCTCTTCCACCCAGCGCCGCGAGCGCAAGCCGGCCGGTTCCTTCACGGTCCAAGCGGACGTTGACTTCGCGGAGTCCCGTGCGGTTGCCGACAATGAACACATAATCACCCGGCTCTAAGTGCATTTCCCGCGTCTCAAACCCTTCGGGCACCAACGCCAACAAAACGAGTTTCACGTCCGAACCAGCTTCACCTGTTTGCACCAGGCTTGACGGAATTTCCACAGGCGGAATTGCATTGCCGACCTTTTCGACTCCCGCATTGCGTCCCAGCAAGTGCGAGTTCGCCGCCGCTGTAACAACCAAAACAACTGCCGCCAGGATCAATAGTGGTTTCATCGACGTAGTCTCCTGTTACACCGACACCGCGGGCACACAGAAACAGTTCAGCTCTGGGGCATGAATGGCAATCGTTGGTCAACCACGATAGAAAATGGGAGGACCTACGTGGTCGAACGGTGGGTTCGTTCAGTCGGGGAAACGCGCTTATGTTAAAGCTGGTCCAGCAGTATGGTCAATAACCTTAGTATGGTCCAATTTGAAAACTCCCGCTCAGCAAGAACAGTCAGGAAGGGGGCAAGCGGAGCGCGCCCCCGCTGTCTTGGCTTGCATTACCTAGACGAGCGGGGGCGCGCTCCGCTTGCCCCCCTTCCTAACTTGTTCGTAGTTCGCGAGAGTCTGAACTGCAATGACCTTGAGTGAGGATCAAGGTTCGATTAGACCGTAGTTTCCATCGTTGCGTTTGTAGATCACGCCGAGGCGTTGAGTATCGGCATCGCGGAAGACGAGGAACTGGTCCGGCTCGCCGGAGAGGCGCATCGCGGCTTCTTCCGCGGTCATTGGTTTCACTGCATAACGCCGCGCGGGAATGATGCGCGGAGGACGCGGAGTTGCTTCGATGCGTCCGTCTGGTTCGGGCGCCACGCTGGCCGTGGATCTCGCGCCCTGTTTTCGATCGATGATCTTCTTCTTGAGTTTGACTGCCTGCTTCTCGATCTTTGCCATGGCCCGCGTGAGCGCCATGTACATGTCTGCGTTGGTGTCTTTCGCCGTCAACGTGTAATCGCGCCAGTTAACAACAATCTCTCCAATCTGGCGGTTCTTTTCAACGTCGATGATGACATGAGTGCTTAAAGTGGAGTCGCCGTTGAAAATGTGATCGAGCTTCTTGAAATGATCTTCAACGTGACGCCGGAGCGCCGGCGACACCTCGACGTGCCTTCCAGTGTATTCAAATTTCATCAGTCACATCCTCCTCGCCCTGAGTAAAAGAGATCAATGCGCAAACTCAAGCCCACTGGTAACAGTCAGCTAAGCGCGCAACAATTGCTTATTACTAAAACTTGTGGTCCGCGTCGTGTAGAGGGGATTAAACGACGGCGCGACGCTCGCGTGACCCGGGAATCTGCATTTGATCGCGATACTTCGCGACAGTTCTGCGTGATAACTTTATTCCGTCCTTCGCCAGTATCTTGACTACCTGATCGTCCGTTATAGGATTATGCGAATCTTCTTCTTCAATCAGTTTTTTGATCCGTAGCTTGATGATGCGCGTCGAGATCTCCTCACCTTCTTCGTTCAACATGCCCTCGGTGAAGAACCGCCGCAACTCAATCACGCCCTGGGGCGTATGCGCGTACTTTCGATTCACGACGCGCGACACGGTCGACAAGTGCATCCCGATGTCTTCGGCGATGTCTTTCAACATCATCGGCTTGATGTACTGCACGCCGTGATCGAGAAAATCTTTCTGCCGTTGCACGATCGACTCGACGACTTTGTAGATCGTCTGCCGCCGGTGTTCGATGTTCCGCAACAGATCGACCGCGGAACGCATCTTCTCGCGAATAAAACTCTTCGTCTCGTTGCTGACGCCCTGGCTAAGCATCTGCTGGTACTGCGCACTGACGCGCAGTCGCGGGCTGCCATCGTCGGCGAAGTAGATCACGTATTCGTCGTCGTTCTCGTCGAGCTTCTCGATGTAGATCTCGGGGCTGATCAGGATCGGCTCTTCGGATGAATAACGGCGGCCCGGATACGGATCCAGCGTGCGAATGAACTGCAACTCCTCGAGCAGCACTTCGACCTCAACGCCGATCTGTTTTGACAGGTGCGGCAACTTGTGTTGTTGCAGGTCGGACAAGTGCTCGCTAATGAGTTTCGACGCGAGCCGGTCGGTTTGACCAAGCACTTCGAGCTGCACCAGCAAACACTCCTTAACGTCGCGCGCTCCACAACCCACGGGATCGAGACGCATCACGACCTGGCGCGCCTTCTCGATCACGTCTTCAGAAACTTTTTCCATCGCCGCCATCTCTTCGTTGGTCGCGTTGAGACGGCCGTCGGCGTTGAGATTGCCGATCACGCAAATGGCGGCATCGTGAATCTCCGGATCAACCGAACTCATGTTCAGTTGCCACTCGAGATGTTCCGCCAGCGACGGTGGACGCGTCAAAAACTGTTCGAACGTAGGCGCGTCTTCCTTGTACTCGATCTCCTGCGTCTTGTACCCGGGATCGAGATAATCCTGAAACTCGCGTCCGAAGTCGATCTCTTCAAAAGCATCGCGCGCTTCGTCGATGCCGCCGTCGCCTTCTTCACCACCTTCCGCGGCGGCAATTGACTCGCCCAGGGATTCCCCGAGGGACTCGCCGATTTCAGCGTCAGCCGCAGGCGCTAACGAAGCGGCGACGTCCGCATCTCCGGAACCGTTAGTCGCGGGACTACCTGGTTCCGGCGCTTCACCAAACGTCGCATCTGAATCGGAGCTGGCGAGATGATCGAGCACCTTTTCGGCTAACTCCTGGACCTCTTCCTGGCTCGGCACCTCTTCGAGAACAGGGTTCTCCAACAACTGTTGCTGAATGAGGTCTGTCAGTTCCAACGACGTCATTTGCAACATCTCGATTCGCTGGCGCAACTGCGGCGTCAAGACGAGGCGTTGGGAAAGGCTGGTGGTTAGCTTTAAAGACATTCTTTCAGATTAACTTTTCAAAACTCTCTTCTCGGTTTTCGTAATTATTGCGGCTTCAGCCGCACGGGAGGATTATAACCGATCAGCGCCCATTCCGTTCGTTCGTTGCAGATTCTTTACATGCGAAACTTTTCGCCAAGATATAAGCGCCGGACCTCCGGGTCGTCTGTCAAGTCGCGCGGTTGGCCCGAACGAAAGATCCGGCCCTCGGCCATTATATAGGCGCGGTCAGTTACGCCGAGTGTTTCGCGCACGTTGTGATCGGTGATCAGTATGCCGATGCCACGGTTCCGCAAGTAGAGTATGACATTTTGGATGTCGTCGACGGCCTTCGGATCGATTCCGGCGAAGGGCTCGTCGAGCAAAATGTAATGCGGTTCGGTTGCGAGCGCGCGTGCGATCTCGGTGCGCCGGCGTTCGCCACCGGACAGAGCGTCGCCGCGTGTGTTACGTACATGACTTATGCCGAACTCCTCCAGCAACTCTTCCAACCGTTTCAACTGTTCGCGCCGCCGCAACCCGACAGTCTCGAGCACCGCGAGGATATTCTGCGCTGCCGTCATCTTGCGGAAGACGGAAGGTTCCTGGGGCAGGTATCCGATGCCGAGCCGTGCGCGCAGGTACATCGGCAGCTTTGTGAGATCCTGTTCTCCCAACAGGACACTGCCGGAATCGGGTTGTTCCAGTCCGACGATCATGTAGAACGTCGTCGTTTTGCCGGCGCCGTTTGCACCCAGCAGTCCGACGACTTCACCCGGTTGCATTCGCAGACTCACTTCGTCAACGACGCGTCGTCTGCCGTAGTGCTTGACGAGGTTCTTACATTGAAGTGAATCCATCAATCCGTGTTCAGAGTCAGGGTTACGGCTTGCGGATCTTATGGGTAGAGCGGACGCGGCCCGGCGAGAGTGGTCCACGAGCATCGTCGGCGGTGACTTTACTGTCTCGGAGTGAGATGGTCAAACGAGCGCCCTGCGTGTTTCCCTGTTCGACGTCGTCCACACGCGCGGGATTGCCCTTCAGGACGGCGACTTCGTCGGCGGCAGTGTATTCAACCCAATCGCCGGTTCCCTTGCGGTTCGGTTGAGTCAACACGACGTTGCGCTGCGCGACAGTTTTCTCCATGTCGCTCGAGTCTTTGGCGAGATAGACGTCGGCGACGTCGCTGGTGAGTCGATCAGTTCCCTGCTTGATGTCGACGGTGCCTTGGTAGTGAATCGTGCGATCCGGATCGGAGTAGAACATCGAATCAGACGACGCGAAGACAGGGACGACAGTCATCACGTTATCGATCCGCCGTTTCGAATTGTAGATGGTCGTCTGAACGTGGCCTGACGCTTCCATTCGCTTGTCGTTGATGTACATCACCAACTTGTCGCCGCGAACGTAATTGTCTTCCTGCCAGGCGCGAGCGTTCCCGGAGTAGATCGCCTGCCCGCTTTCGTGATGAAACTCGGCGCGGTCGCTGGCGATGTAGACCGGGCTCTTCGTCTTCGAGAACGGGGTCGCGCCGTTGGTCTGTTCCTGGCTGTAGTAGGTCGTACTCGTCTTGCCTCGAGCGTAGGAGACGTTGTTTGCGAGATCCGAGTCGAGCTCGGTTGCTTTTGTGCGGCCACGCGAATCCCAAACGGTCGGATCGCCGCCGCGAAGTCTGACAGTCTGATCCGAAGCGACGTAAGAAACGTTCGCCGCGACGCCGTTGCGATCGTTCTCGTTGAACTTACCGTCGCCTTGCGCATCGACGCGATCGATGTCCTGCGTGTCTTTGACGAAGACGGCCGTCATGTTCTGTGACGTCAACGTTCGCGTGCCGCGTTTCGGTGTTGGCTGGATCGGATCCAGAATCGCTTTCGAACCGCCGATCGATTTGCACTCGCGCACGAGGTTGCCGGCTTCGAAGAAGTCGCAGTCAAAGCGGCCGGCGTTGAGCGTCTTGCGTTCGGCGCTAACACTCTTCACCACCGGTTCGATAAACAACTCCGCGTTTCCGGATGCTTCGGCTTTTTCGAGGTCGCGTCCAGTGGTCCGCCATGAAAGACGAACCGTGTCGGCTGTTAGACGTTTGTTGGCGGCGCGCGGATCGTTCGCTTTCGACTTCGGCGCGCTCAGCGTGATCGTCGAGCGATTACCCGAATACATCTGCTTCAAAACGCTCGTGTCACCGATGGCTTGAAAGTTGACGTCGATCGCGTTGCCGCCGCTGATCTGCATGTCGGAGTCTGCGTCGAGTGAGCGGGCAACGACTTCGCCGCCGGCGTACGCACGCTCAGGCCGTTGGTCCTTGTCGAGATAGAAGTCCATATTCTGCGACGAGACTTCGGCAGCATGACCTGGGCTCACCGCGCGCATGTACGAGTGACCGCGAACCTCGGCCTTTTCGAGTCGCTGCTCGTGGTTGAGATAAGCGTAAAGGATGTCGCCGCTGAGAACGTCGCGGTCCTGTTCCAATGTCGCGCCGCCGGCGAAAGTAAGCCTCAACGCTTCCTGTTCGAACGTTCCGTGTGCCGACTTGATCAGCACCGGACGAGCACGTGACGGCGACTTCGCCGCCGTTTCAGCGGGAACACGAGGCGTGACGGTTATCTCGACATCTTTCTTTAGTTCGAGACGTTTCGACTTCTGCTCGACGACAGCGCCAGTCGACTTTCCGGTCACGTTTTCACGTTCGAAAGTGACGGCGGCGTCCG
Source organism: Acidobacteriota bacterium (assembly GCA_046732935.1). Classification (GTDB taxonomy): domain Bacteria; phylum Acidobacteriota; class Blastocatellia; order Pyrinomonadales; family Pyrinomonadaceae; genus PSRF01. Next base: position 113,932 of record JBKPOC010000001.1, read on the forward strand.
TTTGGCCCACACCACTGTTTTGATCGAACGACAGCGTTTCGGTCGCGACTTTTAGTTTGTCTTTTGTCTCGATCCGGACGTTGCCGGAAAACGAGAGGATGCTGGTATCGGGAACGTAGATGGCGTTCGCGGCCGAGATTTGGTCCGGCACGTCGCCGACTGGCGGAAAGACCTGCATGCTGACGTTTGTCAGTTCATGATGGCCGTCGGAAAAGGTCTTGTCGTGCGAGGCCTTGACGAGCAGGTACAAGCGATCGTTTTTGGTGACGCGCTGTTCGTAGCCGTTGACCTCGCCGGTAACTTCTTTCGAGAGCTCCGGTTTCTCAGATCGAGCTTTGAACTTTCCGACGTTCCGCAGCTTGTAATAAGAGACTGCCACCAACGCGAGACCGGAAACCAGCAACGCAAACGCGACGAGGCGCGTGATCATCGGCACCCTGGCCCGTAAGCCAAGGGCGATCGCGCGTTTTCTGACTAATTCCTGCATAAAAACTGTCAGTTGTCAGTCGTCAGTTGTCAGTTCAATTTACTGACCACGGACCACTGACTACTGACCACTCCTCAAATCAACTACGTTCAGTTGCAACCGGTATTCGTCGTTCCATCCATTCAACTCGATCGTGTAGGCGACTTCGATGCTGCCGTTCACAACAGGAGTTTCCTTGCCTCGCTCGAGGCAGTTGAACCAGATCGCCTCGAGCGGGCGGTTTTGTGGTCCAGCCAGCCTCAGTTTCAAATGCTGATCTTTCAAGACCACCGGCTCCGACAGACTCCGCAGGTTCCTCGTTACGAACACCGGACACGGATTGCCCGCGCCGAAAGGTTCCAACGCCTGAAGCTCTTTCGCCATCGCGAATGTGACACTTTCCGCAGGCAACTCCATGTCGATCGTTACCGAGTGCTCGAGATCTTCGGGCGTCAAACACGATGCGGCGTGCTCGTTCAAGCGACGGCGAAACTCGTCGATCCGATCAGGCCGGATCGTGATCCCCGCCGCATGCGAGTGGCCGCCAAACTTCTCGAACAGATCGGAACAAGCGGTCAAACCATTCAACAGGTGATACGCCTCGATGCTACGTCCTGAACCATGCGCGACGTCGCCATCGACCGACAACACCACGCACGGACGATTCAAACGTTCCGCCAGCTTCGACGCCGCGATTCCGATAACGCCGCGGTGCCAGCCGTCGCCGGCAATCACCGTGACGAACGAGTCCGCGTCTTTGAGTTCCGCCGTTGCGAGCTCGACGATCTGTTGCTGGACCGTTTTGCGTTCTTCGTTACGCGCGTCGAGGTGTTCGGCCAGATGGCGCGCTACGGCGGAGTCGCGTGTATCAAAGAGCTCGACGACAGCTTTGGCTGCGTCCATGCGACCGGCGGCATTGATTCGCGGTCCGAGCCGAAAACCGAGATCGTATGCTGTCATGCCCTTGCCGTCTCCGCAACCGGCAACGTCGATCAACGCGCGCAAACCCGGATTAGCCGCTTTCGCGAGGTCTTTCAGGCCGATCGCGACGATGGTCCGGTTCTCGCCGACCAGTTTCGCCACATCCGCGACTGTGCCGATGGCGACGACCTTCAGGAACGCCGCAACTTGGGCTTCGCGGCCACGTTCGCGAAACAGCGCGTGGACGAGTTTGAAAGCGACGCCGACGCCGGCGAGGTTTTTGTCCGGGTATTCGCAGCCTTTCTGGTTTGGGTTGAGCACGGCAAACGCCGGTGGAGCGCCTTCGGTGTCGTCGGGAAGATGGTGATCCGTGATGATCACGTCGAGGCCGTTCTCGCGCGCCCAGATCAAAGGCGTATGAGCGCGGATGCCGCAGTCGACGCTGACGACGAGTTTGTAACCGTCGTTACGTGCTTTTTCGAGGGCGGCTTGTTGAATGCCGTAGCCTTCGGTGAAACGATGCGGCACGTGGAAGCCGACGGTCGCGCCGAGAAGCTTCAACGCTCGTAAGAGGATTGCGGTGCCGGTCGTGCCGTCGACGTCGTAGTCGCCGTAGATCAGGATCGGCTCGTGATGGTCGATTGCCTGTTGGAGACGCGTGACGGCCTCTTTCATGCCGCGCATTAAATAAGGTTCGTGAAGTTGATCGTAAGTTGGAGTGAGAAAGGTGCGTGCGGAACGCTCGTCGGCGTAACCGCGCTTGATTAGCAGAGCAGCCAGGATGGGTGAGACACCCAGTACGCGTGCGAGCGAGGCTGCCTCGTCGGCGTTGTGCCCTCGCACGATCCAGCGTTTGGCCTTCATCTAGTTTTCATCTGTGTTCGAACTTTTGTTTACTCAGCAAACCATCCGTTAGCATTCAATAGCTTAACACCGATGCGGCGATTGCCGTCGATGTCGTCGGTCCAGGCGCCGTTGACCTGGGCCTCGAGCTTACCGCCGAACGGCGGGACCAGTTTCACCACCGTGCCGACCGCGACGTCGACATCGATCGCAATGGTCGCGCCGCCGCGGCTGATTTTAGTGGCTGTCGCCTTGGCCTGAAAAGGATTTCCTGCTGCGTCGGTCCCTTCGACGTCGAGCGCGAACTCAACCGGAACTCGTGGGCTTCTGGGCCGCTGTGAAGAAGCGGCATCACCTTGCGGGTCTTTCTCAGTCATTTCACCACCTCTTTAAGTTTGGCTTATGAGGAGGGCGCACGCGCAAGCGCGGAGGTAGTGTAGCACTGATTCTTGCCATCTGTTTCTAAATACTCGCCGACATGTATCCAGCCCCCAGCGCAGCTAGGATCACGGCGCCGACGATCACCCGGTAGACGATGAAGATGCCGGTGGAGTGGGTGCGGAGGAAGCGCAGGAGGAACCAGATCGAGGCGTAGCCGACGATGCCGGAGACAATGGTTGCGACCGCAAGGGAGCCGTAACTGCCGGCCGGGAGTTTATGGATCGCTTCACGCAACTCGAGCAGGCCGCTCGCAGCTACCGCGGGAATTGAAAGTAGGAACGAAAAGCGCGCGGCTGTCTCGCGAGTTTGTCCGGCAAAGAGACCGGCCATGATCGTCGAACCGGATCGACTCGATCCGGGAATTAACGCCAACACTTGAGCAAAGCCCACCGCGAGCGCGTCGCCGACACCAAGCTGCGTCATCCCGTGTTCTCGCTTGCCGACGAATTCGGCGATCGTCAACAGCAATCCGACGACGATCATCATCGTTGCGATCACCCACAGGTTCTTCGTAAACGGTCCTTCGATCTGCTTCTTCAACAACAGACCGATAGTGCCGACCGGGATCGAACCGATGATGACGAGCCAGCCGAGCCACGCCTCGTGCGATAGCTTCGAAGTACCGGACCGCCGCCCTCTCAATAACGCGAGATGATCGCCGACGAACGCATACGTGATGTTGACGATGTCGCGCGCAAAGTAGATGAGCACGGCGAGCAACGTCCCGAGTTGAACGACGGCGATCGTCGCGGTCGTCTGCTCGGCTTGCAACGTCTTGTCGACGCCGCCGTAAAGATTCACGAGGCGGGCCGCAAAGACTAGATGTGCTGTTGAACTAACGGGGATGAATTCTGTTAGGCCCTGGACCAGGCCGAGGAGAATAGCTTGAAGTAGGGTCATTTTACTCCCGGAATGAGTTTCGCTCCGCGATCCAATCGTACATAAAAGTCGGCATTAATAATCCCGCACGTACGACAGTCGCCAGTTGCCACGGAAAAGCAACGCTCTTCTTTCGTTTCTCAATCGCCGACATGATCTTCGGAATCGCATCGTCGAGTTCCATCAGGTACGGCATCTTCGCTTCGCGGCCCGACGTCAACGCCGTCTTTATAAAGCCGGGATGAATGATCGTGACGTCCACTCCAGTCCCGCGGAGATCGATCCGGACACTTTCAAAGTACGCGGACATCGCCGCTTTGCTCGCGCAGTAAGCCGCCGACTTCGCCAGTCCGCGGTACGCCGCCAGACTCGAAATCGCGACCAACTGTCCCTTCCCACGTTCAACCATCTGTGGAAGAACGGCGGCTACAGTGTTCACCGCGCCCAGCACGTTTATGCTCATGACTTTCGCTGCGTGGTCCGGATCGAGTTGTGAAATATGATCGGACGTGCCAATGCCGGCGTTCGCGATCAGGATATCGATTGGCCCAAGCTCCTGACGCACTCGATCCGCCGCCAGCTTCATGGCCTTAACGTCGCGAACATCGGCCGTCACCGCCACAGCCTGACTCTTCACGCTCGTGACAATCTCGTCGAGTAAACTCTGCCGCCGGGCCAACAGACCAAGACGCGCGCCACGAGCAGCAATCGCCAACGCCAGACCTCTCCCAATCCCGGACGAGGCCCCGGTAATCATGACGGTCTTGTCTGTCCAGAAATTCATTAAGAACGGATTACACCAGCACGATGACCGGCATGATCACCGGACGTGCTCCGGTCTGTTTTTGAATGAAACGCTTCAACTCAACCCGCACATGCTCTTTCAACAACGACTCGTCTGACAACGTCTGCCGCGAAGCACCCGTAATAGACGCCACCACCACTCGCTTCGCATCGCTCATCAGAAAACCGCCTGCTGACGGACCGTTATTGAATCCATTCGCACTCAACCCGCGAACGCCACGCGCGACGATCCTCGGTTCACCCTGCAACGCGCCAGTCGCCTCGTCGATCGTCAACACGACCGTGATCGTTCCCTCGTACGCCAACTGCTTACGCTCGCGCACAGTCTCGCTGTCGATCTCTTCAAACCCGCTCTCGTCGATGAACGTGCGGCCGATCTCCTTTTTATTGACAACCGCCGCGCGCTCGCCGTCGAGCTCGAGCACGTCGCCATTCTCGATCAGGATGATGTTGTCTTCCGCGTAGCCGAGGTGGTTTTTGACAAACTCCTTGTGCCGGAAAAGCATCCGGTACTCGCCGTGAATCGGCACGACAAACTTCGGCCGCACCGCTTCGGTCATAATGCGAATGTCTTCCTGCGAAGCGTGTCCACTGACGTGAACCAACCGGCGCTTCTCCTCGATGATGTTCGCGCCGCGCTTGTAGATGAAACCGATCATGCGCGAGATCAAACGCTCGTTGCCCGGAATGATGCGCGCCGACAACACCACCGTGTCACCTTCTTCGACCATCAGTCCCTTGTAACTCTGCATTGCCATCTGCGACAGCGCCGCGCGCGACTCGCCCTGCGATCCAGTGACCAGGAACACGATCTCGTTATCGCTCATCATCTTCGTCTCGTTCAGCGACACAAGCAGGCCATCCGGAATGTCGAGATAACCGAGCCGCTCCGCGACTTCGACGTTCTTCTGCATCGATCGGCCCAGCACGCAGACGTGACGATTGAACTGTTGCGCGACGTCGAGCACGATCTGCAGACGATGAATCGACGAGGCGAATGCAGCGACGATGATGCGTCCCTTTGCTTCGGAGAAGATCTCTTCGAACGCGGGAATCACGGCGCGCTCGGATGGCGTGCGGCCGGGCACGGTCGCGTTCGTCGAGTCGGAAAGCAGCGCGAGCACGCCGTCCTGCCCGTAACGCCGGAACGAACGCAGGTCGATCGGCTCGCCAATCACCGGCGTCTCGTCGACCTTGTAATCACCGGTGTGAATGATCGTGCCGACCGGCGTCTTAATGCCGAGCGAGAAGCAGTCGACCAGGGAGTGTGATACGCGGATGAACTCGACTGTGAACGAGCCGATGTCGACCACGTCGCGCGGCTCGACGCGATGAAGCAAGACGTCGCCTAACAACTCGTGCTCTTCGAGTTTGCTTTCGGCCAGGCCGGCGGTGAAGTGCGAACAATAGACGGGAACGTTGAATTTCTTGAGCAAATACGGCAATGCGCCAAGGTGATCCTCATGGCCGTGCGTGAGAACAATAGCCGTGATGTCGTCCTTGTATTCGTCGAGAACGCTGAAATTTGGGATGGAAACGTCGACGCCATAAGCTGACTCTTCGGGAAAGCCCATGCCGGCGTCGAGAATCAGCATCTCGTCGCCATACCGCACCGCCATGCAATTCATCCCAAACTCGCCGATACCGCCGAGCGGAATGATCTCGAGGACACTAGCCATAAGTGCGACAGTTTAACGCGGATGACAGCGATCTGTCTTCATTTGTATTATCCGCGTTATGACCAGACTAATTATCTCGTTTGCCGCAATTCTCCTGTTTCTTTCCGCCGCCAGCGCCGCCACCCAGACGATGCGCGTCGACTATTACCACACCGGCGACGCGTCGTCGGAAGTTTTCAGTGTCGACCGCGTCGTGATCGAGCCGTTGCCGTGGCCGGGCGATTCGAAGCAGACGATCGATACGTCGAACCTCGGCAAGTACTTCTTCGAAGTCCGCGACGTGAAGACGAAACAGGTGCTTTACTCGCGCGGTTTTGCGTCGATCTACGGCGAGTGGGAAACGACGGACGAGGCGAAATCGATGAAGCGGACGTTTCAGGAGTCGCTGCGGTTTCCAGCGCCTGCCGCGCCGGTCAGCATCGTTTTGATGAAGCGCGATCCGAAAAACGTCTTCAAGCAGATTTGGACTGCGACGGTCGATCCCGCGGACCAGTTCGTCGACCGCTCGACGCCGGCCGCGCCTGCGCCGCTCCTCACGATTCAGAAAGCAGGCGAGCCGGAGACGAAAGTTGACTTTTTGATTCTGGGAGATGGTTACACCGCGGCGGAGGCGAAGAAGTTTGAAGCCGACGCGCGCCGGTTGACGGAAGTGCTCTTCGCAACGTCTCCGTTCAAAGAGCACCGTAAGGACTTCAACGTCTGGGCGATGTCGCCGCCTGCGTCAGAGTCAGGTGTTTCGCGGCCTTCAACAGGCGTCTATCGCGACTCGCCGCTGGGCGCGACTTACGACGCATTCGGTTCAGAGCGATACGTGCTGACTTTCGATAATCGCGCGCTGCGGAAGGTCGCGCAGTTTGCGCCGTACGAGTTTATCGAGGTGCTGGTAAACAATCGCACGTATGGCGGCGGCGGGATCTTCAATCTGTACAGCACCGTTGCGTCTGACAATGCGTTTGCGAATTACGTCTTCGTTCACGAGTTTGGGCATCACTTCGCGGGACTGGCTGACGAGTACTACACGTCTTCAGTCGCTTACGAGCCGGCGACGGACCGCGTCGAGCCATGGGAACCGAATGTCACGGCGCTGCTCGATATACCCACGCTGAAGTGGCGCGAACTTGTTAATCCGGTCGCGAGCGAGTTGCCGATACCGACGCCGTGGAACAAGGAAGCTTTCGAAACGTACTCTCGCGAGATCCAGAAGCGTCGCGCGCAGTTGCGGAAGGACAAGCGGCCGGAAGAGGAGATGGAAGCGCTCTTCCGCGAGGAGTTGGCGCACGAGCAGAAGATGTTTGCGGCGGAGAAGTACGTGGGAAAGGTCGGAGCTTTTGAGGGCGCGATGTACGAAGCTCGCGGTTACTACCGCCCCGAGATCGACTGCATCATGTTCACACGCACCGACCACTTCTGCCGCGTCTGCCGCCTGGCGATCGAGCGCATTATCAAGATGTATTCAAGACAAAGCTGATTAGTGCGGCTTTAGCGGTTCGATGAAGTCCTGATCCTTCGTTCCCTGGTGGCAGACGATGCACGACTTTTGGCCGCGCTCTTCGAGATCGGAGACGAGGGCGTAGGTCAGGCCGCGATCGGACCAGGTGATCACTTTTAATCCATGGATCGCGTTGTAGTGAAACGTCAATCCGCGGGCGACGATCTCTTCACCGCCGGAAGGCTTGACCACTGAGTCTGACGTTATCACTAAACTAATCGCCCGATCCTTCATGTGATACGCGACGTATGCAGCGTAGTCGTCCTTGTATCCGACGAGCCGCGCGCCTTCCAACGTGTAGAGCTTTTCCTGTCCTGACGACTCCTGATAGTTCGGCAGCTTGACGCTGAAATCGACCTTATTCCCAAACCACTCTGAGATGCGCTGCGGCGCCGCGGTCTCGATTTCCAACGGCAACTGTCCCCGCGTCCGGCGCAAGTGATTCTCCGCGGCCATCAAGGCGAAACTCGAGACCACCGGCTGCCCCGGCCGATTCACAGCTCGCCAGATTACGACTGGAAGTCCGAGCACGAGGATGATCGCCGCCGCGATCGCGACCGCAAAACGTCGTCGCGTTGCGAAACGCGGATGCGAAACCGGTCGTTTCGAGGAGTTCAACGTCTCCTGCACGCGCGCGCGCAACTCCGGCGGCGCAACATGTAACGGCCCGCTTTCCCGAATCGCATTAATAAAGGCGAGCTCCCGTTGGAAGATCGCCGCGCACGCGCCACACGCCTGCAAGTGAGTCTCGACGGCCGCACGCTCCTCGCCCTGGAGCTCGTTATCGAGATACAGATTCAAACGCTTACAAATCTCTTCGCAGTTATTCATTCTTCCTAATCAGACGGCCTGAGCGCGTCCCTTGCCTTTCCAGACCGAAAGCGAAGCTCGGAGTCTCGCACGCGCACGGCCTAAACGCGACATTACTGTCCCGGCCGGGCAGTCCAGGACCATCGCAATCTCCTGATATGTAAATCCCTCGATGTCACGCAACAGCACGATCTCGCGATACGCGTCCGGCAGATTCTCGATGGCCGCCCGCACCTGCTCGCGTTCCAACTTCCTGAGATAAACCACGTGCGGATTGAGACGCGCGTCTTCGGCCTGGTCGTTCGTTTCGAGATCGACGAAACGCGGCCCGCTCTTGTTATGCCGCACCTGATTGAGCCATGCATTCCGCATAATTATAAAGAGCCATGCCTTCAGGCTACCCTGCGGCTGCGGCTGGTTGGCCGCGCGCGTGGCCCGTAAATACGTCTCCTGCACGAGATCTTCGGCTTCCGTCGCATTGCGCGTGAGCGTCATGGCATAGCCGTAGAGCGCATCGATATGCCCCAGGGCTGCCTGACCGAAACCCACGTTGTTAACCGGACCATCCATGATTTGTCGTGTATTCAGGGAACTATCTTAGAGTAACACTTTAAAGACCCAAAAATTCCCGGGAATATTCCATCCCGACGGGTGTTATTCCCACATGACCTCCGGAAAACGCATAAAAGTGCTCCTTGCGGCGCGTTGGACGACGATATGACCTGAGCCGGCGCGTCGTCGAAACCCATTCGCGACGCGCGGGAAGCCGATCCCGGTCGGGCCTGCTGCGCGGCTTAAATACGGTCCGATCCGGGATCGGCTTGACCAAAACATGTGTTAATTTCTGCCGCGTGAACAAAACAAGCCGTGTTCTCGCCGTTTTCATCTGCCTCTTACAAACCGTTGTAACGTTCGCGTCGCCGAAACTCGTCCCGCATCACATCACGCTCGCCAACGGAAAGTCGTTTGATCTGAATCTGCCCCAGGGCTTCGGCATCAGTGTCGCCGCGCAGGGCCTCAAGCGCGTGCGCTTCATGGCCCGCAGTCCCGACGATCGCATCTTCGTCACGGACATGTATAACCTTACCGACAACAAGCGCGGCACGGTCTACATACTCGACGAGTTCGATCCTGAGTCGAAGCAGTTTAAGAAAGTCACCAGGTATCTCACCGACCTGCGCAATCCAAACAGTGTCGCATTCTATACGGACGAAAGCGGAACTAATTGGTTTTATCTCGCGCTAACCGATCGTCTCGTCCGCTATCGCTACGAAGCAGGCAGTAGCGCGCCTTCCGGCGAGCCGGAGGTGTTGGCGACGTTTCCGGATTACGGTTTGGGTTACAAGTACGGCGGCTGGCACCTGACGCGAACCGTCGTCGCGGGCGGCAACGGAAAGATCTACGTCGCGGTCGGCAGCAGTTGTAATGCGTGCGAAGAAAAGGAAGAAGTACGAGCCAGTATGCTAGAGATGGACCCGGACGGAAAGAACCAGCGTCACTACGCCCGCGGCTTGCGCAACGCCGTCGGCGTGCGTTGGGTCAACGGCCGGCTGTTTGCGACCAACATGGGCGCGGATCACCTCGGCGACAATCGTCCGGCGGACACGTTCTACGCGCTCGACGAAGGCAAGAACTACGGTTGGCCCTACTGCTTTCAAGCCGGCGCGCGTGTGTTCGCTGACGTGAAGTTCAACCCGGCAAACAAGAAGTTCGATTGCGGGAAAGTTCCGCACGCCCACACGCCGTTTCCCGCACATAGTTCGCCTCTCGGCCTGGAATACTTCGACGCGACAAACGATCCCTCGCTGGCAGGTTCATTTCTCGTCGCGCTGCACGGATCGACTAAGCGCAGTCTGCAACGAGGCTTCCGCGTCGTCAGGATCGAAGAATCCACGCGCGGCTCAGTCGAAGACTTCATCATCGGCTTCTTCGACGGCACGAAGATCTACGGCCGCCCCGCTGACGTGTTCAGCTTCGGCAAGAACGCTTTTCTCTTGACGGACGACTATTCAGGAGTCGTCTATTACGTTTATCGAAAGTCGTAGCTGTCCTGTAGAATACGCGCACCAGTTGCCCAACCTGTCCACCGAAAGGAACCCGCTATGCGTCTTCGTTTCTCGCTGCTCCTGATCATCGTGATCTCAGTGGCCGCCCCGGCGTTTGCTCAGAAACGCAACATCACCGAGAAAGATCTGTTCAACTTCGTCTGGATTGGTGACCCGCAAGTCTCGCCTGACGGCTCGCGCATCGCTTTCGTCCGCGTCACCGTTAACGAAAAGAAGGACGGATACAACACCGCGCTCTGGACCGTTCTGACTGCGACCGGCGAAACGCGTCAGTTGACGAACGGACCACGCGATTCGACGCCACGCTGGTCGCCTGACGGTAAGTATCTTCTTTTCGTGCGTGCGCCTGAGACGAACGGACGAGTAGACCCACCTCAGTTGTTCATGTTGGCGATGGCCGGGGGCGAGCCATTTCAATTCACGACGCTGCCGCGAGGCGCAGGCGGTCCTCAATGGTCGCCCGACGGAAAGATGATCCTTTTCTACAACTCCGCCACGCCGGAAGAGATCGCGAAAGCAACGGCCGCGAAAAACACCACACCGCCGCCGGCCGGTCAACCAGCGCCGAGCCCGACGCCGCCCGAACGCGAAAGCGACGTGCGCGTGATCAATCGCGCGGTCTATCGCGTCAACGGCGGCGGCTATCTCGACTTCAAACATCCAACGCACATCTGGGTCGTCACCGCGCCCAAAACCGGCGACGAAAAGGTGACGCCGAAACAACTCACCAGCGGACGTTTCGACGAAGGCGGCGCGTTCTGGGCCAAGGACAGCTCGCGCGTCTATTTCGAGTCGGACCAACTCGACGAACCGTATTACGAACTTCCGAAGACTGATATTTACTCAGTCGCCGTCACCGGCGGCACGCCGTCGAAGTTCACGTCGTTCGACATGGGCGCGGGCGGGTTCACACTCAGTCCCGACGGTAAACAGCTCGCATTCATCGGTTCCGTAAGTCAACCCGTTCGCTCGTACTCACAACCCGATTTGTGGGTGATGGACATGAAAGACGGCGCGAAGCCGCGTAATCTCACCACCAATTTCGACTACGACGTCGGCAGCGGAGTGGGCGGCGACAATGTAGCACCGCGCGGCGGCGGCGGCAGTCTTCCAGTCTGGTCGTCGGACGGACGCAGCATCATCGTCGTCTATGCGAAGGAAGGCAAAGCGAACCTCGGATCGTTTGACGTTGCGAATGGCAAGTTGTCGGACGTCACGACCGGCAATCAGGCGGTATTGACCTATCGAGCGTTGCCGGATGCGTCGAAGTTCGTGTTGTTGATTTCAACTCCGACTCGCATCGGCGATCTGTTCTGGCTGGACAAACCCGGCGCACAACCGAGACAACTCACGCACATCAACGACGAGCTGTTCTCGAAGCTGAACCTGACTGAGCCGGAAGAGATCTGGCACAACAGTTTTGACGGCAAGAAGATTCAGGCGTGGGTGCAAAAGCCGCCGGATTTCGATCCGAACAAGAAGTATCCGCTGATCCTGAACATCCACGGTGGACCACACTCGGCGTATGGTTTCGTCTTCGACCATGAATTTCAATGGATGGCGGCGAAGGGCTACGTCGTGCTTTATCCGAACCCGCGCGGCAGCACGAGCTACGGCCAGGAGTTTGGCAACATCATCCAGCACAACTATCCGGGCGACGATTACAAAGACTTGATGGCCGGCGTTGACGAGTTGATTCGTCGCGGTTATATCGACGACAAGAAACTCGCCGTCACGGGCGGCAGCGGCGGCGGATTGCTTACCAACTGGACCATCACGCAAACGACGCGATTCGCAGCGGCAGTGTCGCAACGCGACATCGCAAGCTGGAGCGACTGGTGGTACACGGCTGACTTCACGCTGTTCCAACCGTCGTGGTTCAAGGCGCCGCCGTTCGAAGATCCCGAAGACTACGTCAGGCGTTCGCCGATCACTTACGTCAACAAGATTCAGACGCCACTGATGCTGATCCTCGGCGAGGCTGACTATCGCACGCCGACCGGATCAGGCGGCGAAGAGATGTTTCGTGCGTTGAAGTATCGCAAGATACCGACTGTGATGGTGCGCTTCCCGAACGAGTCGCATGAGCTCTCGCGTTCAGGACAACCGTGGCATCGCATCGAACGGTTGCAACACATCGTCGGCTGGTTCGATAAGTGGATCATGGGCGTGTCGAAACCTGAGTACGACATCGGCGAGCCGACGCGCAGCACTACCACACAACAATGAAAACGCTCGGTCTAATCGGCGGCACCGGCCCCGAATCGACCATCGACTATTACCGTCTGCTTGTCGCAAAGTACCGCGAACAAGCAGACGGTCATTCTCCGCTGCTCGTCATCACCAGCGTCGATCTGAAACAGATGATTGAACTGATGACTGCAGGCAAGCTCGACGTCGTGGCAGATCTCCTCGCTTCCGAGTTCGAACGGCTGCATAAGGCAGGCGCGGATTTCGCTGCGCTCACGGCCAATACGCCGCACATCGTTTTCGACGAGCTGCGGCGCCGTTCGCCGTTGCCGCTCGTCAGCATCGTCGAAGCTGCTTGTGAAGCAGTGCAAGCGCGCGGGATGAGCACGGTCGGACTGTTCGGCACGCGTTTTACAATGGAAGCGCCGTTTTATCCGGAAGTCTTCTCACGCGCCGGACTCAAACTCGTGACGCCAAATGCCGAGGAGCAGGCTTACATTCACGAAATCTATTTGGGCGAGTTGCTCAAGGACGTGTTCCTTCCGGAAACGCGTTTGACGCTGTTGGCAATCGCCGGTGAGATGAAACGTCGCGACAACATCGAAGCATTGATTCTCGGCGGCACGGAACTGCCGTTGCTGCTGCGCGACGAGGAACACGACGGTCTTCCGCTGCTCGACACCACGCGCATCCACGTCGAGAAATTAGTCGCGGAAATGTTGCGTTAACTTAATTAATAAGACCCCGCGTTTTCGCGCCAGCCGCGACGTAGTATCATCTCCGCGATCCCTCCTCAGTCAGATGGCCGGTTGCCCTGATATTCCCCCGCGTACTTCGTTTACGGAAAGGAAATTAATCATGGGACTCTTTGACAAAATGTTTGGACGCGGCGCGGCGGAAGCTGAGCAGCAACAAGGCGCGCAACAGCGCTTCAACGAACTGAAGCAGAAATATCAGACCGTGCTCTCGGTCTCAGATCAGGAAAGAATTCAGTTCCTGAACCTTCACGTTCAGGACAATAAACTCTTCATTCGCGGCATCGCGCCGTCCGAAGATGCGAAGAACAAGTTCTGGGACCAGGTCAAGCTCGTCAATCCAAACGCTGACGACATCACTGCCGACATCAGTGTCGACACGAGTCGCGCGATGGGCGCCGCGGCTGGCGGCGGTCAGGGTGCGAGCGGTCAGACGTACGAGGTCAAGAGCGGCGACAATCTCTCGAAGATCAGCAAACAGTTTTACGGGGATGCGAATGAGTACATGCGCATCTTCTACGCGAACCGCGACAAGTTGAACGACCCGGACAAGCTCCAGGTCGGTCAGCGGCTAACAATTCCTCCAGACGACGACAAGTAAATAACAGCTTGGGCAAGTAGCGCGGTGCCTTGGGGTGGCCCTTCGCGGTCACCCCTTCGCTTCATCCGGGCTTGGACCCAAACTCGTCCTTCATCACAACATCCCACTGCACAACTAATTCGTTCTGAGCGGCTTCGCCGCCCTGATGTGCGGCGTGGCTCTGCCTCGCCGTAAGACTGTTGCACATTAGCGGGGCTTTGCCTCTCGTTCGGGCTATGCCCGATCCTTAGGCCAGAGGCCGAACCAAGGGCCTAGCCCCTTCTGGCGGCATCTGTTTCGCCGAGGCAGAGCCACGCCGCACATCAGGGCGGCGAAGCCGCTGAGAACGGGTTGCTGGTGAAGGCCGAACGGATTAGTTGTGCGAGGCCTAACGGATTAGTTGGCCTAACGGATTACTTGTGCGTGGCCGAACGAATACTTTGCAAGCCGAATAGAGTCCTCTTGCAAGTTTCCCGGCCGAGGTACGTTCCTCGGTTATGAAGACTTTACTAATCCTGACACTTGCGATCATCACTGCCGGGTTGCTGGCATGTATCTCCGGACCGGCTGAAGTTATTCCTCCCGTAGTCGGACCCATCCTGCCGGTGAAGAAAACGATGCGGGCGTTTGGGTCTGAACAGGAACTCGCGCGTTATCTGAAGGAGTTGGCCGGGAAGCAGAGGCGTAGGGAGGCGCAAGAAGGGCTTGCATACTCCTTGGATGCAGCAGCGCCGGCGGCTAAAGCAGAAGCCAACAAGGAGGCCGAAGAGTCGGTCACTAACACGCAACACGCCGGTGTCGATGAAGGCGGCATCGTCAAGGTCCATGGCGATCACCTCGTCGTACTGCGTCGCGGACGTCTCTTCACCGTCGCTATCGGCAACGGCGCACTGACGCCGATTTCACACGTCGACGCGTTCGGTCCTGACATCGATCCGAACGGCACTTGGTACGACGAAATGCTCGTCTCCGGCGACACGGTCGTCGTCATCGGCTACAGCTACGCACGCGGCGGCACCGAAGTCGGACTCTTCAACATTACCGACAGCGGCCAGCTCAGCTACCGCTCGACTTATCACCTGCGCTCCAACGATTACTACTCATCGCGCAACTACGCGAGCCGCTTGATCGGTAACAAACTGATCTTCTACGCGCCACTGTACCTGTATCCCGGCGCGACAGATCCGTTCGCATCCTTCCCCGCCGTGCGCAAGTGGCACGAAGGCGCGAAGCCGGAGGAGTTTCAACGCATCGTCTCCGCCACGCGCGTCTATCGTCCTGAAGCGCAGATTGACACGGACTACGGCACGGCGCTTCACACCGTAACTGTGTGCGACCTCGCAAATGGTGGTTTCGCGTGCCAGGGAACTTCAGTGCTTGGACCGGCGGGGCGCGTGTTCTACGTTTCGCCTGACGCAGTCTACGTGTGGGCCAGCTCGTGGTACGCGCCCACGAAAGACAAATCTCCCTCGATGGTGTTCCGCATGCCGCTGGACGGTTCTGGTCCAAGCGCGTTGCGCGTCTCCGGCAGCCCGGTCGATCAGTTCTCGTTCTTGCAGAGCGAAGATCAGTATCTGAACGTACTGGTGCGATCGGAATCAGCCGGCGACGGCATGTGGGCAGCGGAAGTGGCGCAAGGCGACGTCGCACTCATGCGCATTCCGATCATGAGTTTTTCCGACGGCAGCGAAGCGGTTCCTGCGTCGAGTTATCGCCGTCTGCCAAAACCTGAGGGCTACACGTTTCAGAACCGGTTCGTGCAGGACTACTTGATTTACGGAACGGGAAGCGGTTGGGGCTATCCGCAACAGAAGACCGACGACAAGTCGAACCTCTTCATCGTCAACTGGACGCGAGGCGATTCGCATCAATTCACTTTGCCGCACGGCGTCGATCGCATCGAGCAGATGGGATCCGACGCGGTGATCGTCGGCACTGACGGAAAGGACCTGCACTTCAGTTCGCTGCGGCTCGGACAGTGGCCGGAGATCGTTTCGCGCTACACGCGGAAAGGAGCGTCGCAGGGTGAACTGCGAAGTCACGGCTTCTTTTACAAACCTGACGGCGACAACACTGGAACGCTCGGACTGCCGATCAGCACGCCCGGTCGCCCGGGTTACGAACATCTGTTCGAAACGTCCGCCGCGATCCTGTTTCTGCGAAACGACTCGTTACAGTTTCGCGAAGTCGGAGAGCTGGGCGCGCAGGATGAAAAGGCCGTGAACGATCAGTGTCGCGCGTCGTGCGTCGACTGGTATGGCAATGCGCGGCCGTTGTTCCTGCATGGTCGACTGTTTGCGCTGCTCGGTTACGAGATCGTCGAAGGAACGATCGACGACGGCCGCATGAAAGAGCTTCGTCGCGTCAACTACGCTCCCGTTACCGTGAAACCACGCAGCATCACTGATTAGCTAACGGTCAGTACCGACCTGCGATACCCACCCGCTATCGCAGGTGGTACTGACTTCTCCTGTTTGGTAAACTGCCACGTCTCTGCGCTGCTTCTGCAATCGCACTAAAAAATCGACGGCAGTTTTACCTTCAGGAGGCCAACCCCAATGCTCCGACGACGCCAGTCTTGCATCTTTCTCGTTCTGCTTCTCGCACTCGCGTCCGCAATCGCCGCCCAAACCGCGCGACGGCCGCTTAAACTCGACGACATGAGCCGCTTTCGCGGCGTCAACGACCCGCAAGTCTCCCCTGACGGAAACTGGGTCACCTACGTCGTCAGCACCACCGACGCCAAGGAAGACAAATCGAACTCACACGTCTGGCTGGTGAACATCGACGGCAGCAACAACCGCCAAATCACGTTCAGCAACGAGAGCGAGGGCGCGCCGCGCTGGAGCCCTGACGGGAAGTACATCTCTTTTACGTCCGGACGGCCCGGCAAAGCACGTGGCAACCAGGTCTGGCTGTTGGATCGGAACGGCGGCGAGGCAATGCAGCTCACAGAACTCAAGGGCCGCCTGCAAGGATACGAATGGTCGCCTGATTCGAAACAACTGGCCCTCGTAATCGGCGATCCCGATCCGGAAGCCGATCCTGGCCCATCGCCGCAACCCGGCGCCTCCGCAACGCCGCGCGTGCCGAAACCGATCGTGATCGATCGTTATCGGTACAAGCAGGATGGAGCGGGTTACCTGCTTTCCGGCCGTCACAGCTACATCTACCTCTTCGACGTCGCGACCAAGAAGCTCGACCGGTTAACCAAAAGCAAGTGGGACGAAAGCTCGCCGGCATGGTCTCCTGACGGCACTCGAATCGCTTTCATGAGCAATCACGCCGATGATCCGGATCGCGATCCGGCAGCGCAACTGTACGTCGTCGACGCAAAACCGGGCTCCGCCGAAAAAGCTTTGACGCCAACAACCACACGTGCCGGACGTTCGCGCCCCGAATGGAGCCCGGACGGAAACTGGATCGCGTTTCTGGAAAGCGACGAGATGAAGTACGGAGCGTACAGCATGGACCATCTCGCGCTGGTGACAACCGACGGCAGCAAGCCGCCGGCTCGTTTCAAACCGACGGAAGATCTGGACCGCGGCGTCGGGTCAGTTCGCTTCAGCCCCGACGGCAAATCGCTCCGGTTCCTCGTCGTCGACGATCGTTCGGTCTATCCGGCGCAAGCGAGCCTGTCGGGCGGCAAGGTGCAGCGGCTCTTGTCTCCGCCGGTCGCCGTGTTGACTTGGAACACGGCCGGCGGACGTACCGTCGTCCTGTCCGGCGGTGATTCGAAAATGACTGAGGTGTACGTGTGGGAAGGCGACAAGTTACGCCAGCTAACCACTCAGAACGACGCGCTGCTTGCGGAAGTGGATCTCGGCGTCACTGAAGAAGTTAATTTTCAAAGCAAAGATGGAACGCCCGTCAATGGACTGCTGACTTATCCCGTCGGCTACGTTAAAGGAACGCGCGTTCCGCTCTTGCTCCGGATTCACGGTGGACCAAACAGTCAGGACCAGCATTCGTTCAGTCTCGAGCGACAATTGTTCGCCGCGAATGGTTACGCCGTGTTGGCTGTCAACTATCGCGGCAGCGCCGGCCGCGGTGAGAAGTTCTCGCACTCGATCTTCGCCGATTGGGGCAACTACGAAGTACAGGACCTGCTCGCCGGCGTGGACCACGTCATCAAGATGGGCGTTGCCGATCCGGATCGACTCGGCATCGGCGGCTGGAGTTACGGCGGCATCCTGACTGACTACACGATCGCCACCGACACGCGCTTCAAAGCTGCGACCAGCGGCGCCGGCACTGCATTTACCGTCGCCTTCTACGGCACCGACCAGTACATCATTCAATACGATCACGAGATCGGACCGCCGTGGAACCCGAAAGCATGGGAGACGTACCAGAAGATCTCGTACCCGTTCCTTCACGCCGATCGCATTCAAACGCCGACGCTGTTTCTCGGCGGCGAACGCGACTTCAACGTTCCCGTCCAGGGAAGCCAACAGATGTACCAGGCGTTGAGGACGCTCGGGATCGATACGCAACTGATCATCTATCCAAACGAGAACCACGGTATCCAGCGTCCGAGCTACCAGCGCGATCGGATGGAAAGATACATTGCGTGGTACGACAAGTACGTGAAGAAGGTCTCTGGTCCATCGAGCACTTCAACCGCGCGCTAACGCAGACGACGAGGACAACACACGGATGAATCTTCAACGTCTCGCTATCCCTCTATTCATTTCGTTCCTGTTGGTAGTCGGTCCATTGCCTGCTCCCGCGCAGGTCAGGCGAGCCGCCGCGCCGCAGCCGATCCGCGAAAAAGACATTCGCGCGGAACTGGGCTTCCTCGCAAGCGACGCGCTGCAAGGGCGCGGCAGCGGTACTAACTACGAACGAGTCGCCGCGGAATACATCGGCTCGCAGTTTCGACAGTTCGGCCTCGAGCCGGCCGGCGATGCCGACGTCACCGGGAAGAAGGACTTCGTTCAGCGCGTCGCGATCGAGTCGACGCGCTTCAGCGCGCCTCCTTCGTTGACGGCGACGGCAGGCCCAAACACCCAAACCTGGAAGTTCGGACAAGATTTTCTCGTCCCTTTTCTACGCGCGGCGAAGATCAGCGGAGACTTGCAAGTGATCGACGCCTCAGGAACGCCGGCGAAAGGCGCGGTCGTCCTGTTCAAATCACTCGAGGGCGCCGACAACCAGAAACGGCAGGAAGCGGTGTTCAAGGCCCGCGACGCGGGCGCGGCTGCTGTCGCTTTGATCGAGTCGGAAAACAGTCGCCGCACGCGTGAAGCAGGCAACGTAAGACTTCCCTCACTGCCCGGACGAATGGCGGGCGATCCAGCCGAGCCTGCTTTCGCCGTCATCGGCTTACGCAAGGAGGCGCTCGACGCGCTGACTGCCATGGGCGACGGCGCGAAAGTGGAATTCAGCGGTCAAACTGAAGCCGCCGATACTCGCACGACTTGGAACGCCATCGGCATGCTGCGCGGCTCCGACCCAAAAGCAGGCGCGGAAGCAATCATGCTCAGCGCGCATCTGGACCACCTCGGCGTCAACGAGTCACTGCCCGGCGACAAGATCTTCAACGGCGCTGACGACGATGCATCAGGCTGTGTCGCCGTCCTCGAGATGGCGCGCGTCTTCGGTTCGGGAAGGCGCCCGCGCCGGACCATCTACTTCATCTGTTTCGGCAGTGAGGAGACAGGCGGCTTCGGCGCTCGTTACTTCATTTCCAATTCACCGGTGCCGCTCACGCAGATCGTTGCCGACATCCAATTTGAAATGCTCGGCAGACCGGATCCGAAGGTCGCGGCGGGAACACTGTGGCTGACGGGTTACGATCGCTCGACGCTTGGCCCAACCCTCGCGAAGCAAGGCGCGGCCCTCGTCGCCGATCCACATCCCGATCAGAATTTCTTCCAGCGCTCCGACAACTACACGCTCGCCGTCCGCGGTGTCGTGGCGCACACGATCTCGAGTTACGGACTGCACACCGATTATCACCGGCCCAGCGACGACATCACGACGATGGACTTTCCTTTCATGACGCATTCCATCAACTCACTCGTGGCGCCGATTCGCTGGCTGGCCAATTCCAACTTCCGTCCGAGTTGGTTGCCGGGGAAAGCGCCCACTCGCTAAATGGAGCCACGATTTTTCACTTCACCGGCGAAGTTTCGTCAGTGGCTCGAGAAGAACCACAACAGCGCAAACGAACTTCTGCTCGGCTTTCACAAGAAGAGTTCGGGCAAGAAGAGCATCACGTACGCCGAGGCGCTCGACGAGGCGCTCTGTTTTGGCTGGATTGACGGCGTGCGCAAGAACGTGGACGAAACGAGCTACACGATTCGCTTCACGCCGCGAAAGCCGAAGAGCATCTGGAGCAACGTCAACGTGCGCCACGTCGAGCGGTTGAAGAAGGAAGGACGCATGGCAGAACCCGGTCTCGCAGCCTACGCTCTGCGCGATCCGAAACGCACCGGCATCTACGCTTTCGAAAACAGGCCCAAGGAATTTTCCCCCGCTTACGAGAAGGAATTTCGCGCCAACAAAGCCGCCTGGGAGTTCTTCCAAACTGTCCCTCCCTCCTTTCGGAACACGTGCATCTTCTGGGTCATGAGTGCGAAAAAAGAAGAGACACAACGACGCCGTCTCGAACAACTGATTGAAAGCTCCGCAAAAGGCGTCCGCCTGGGTACACTCCAACCCGGCGGAAAAAAGTCGTGACGAACAAGCTGCCGCCGGGACCAAAAGGCCAACCAATCATGGGCGTAATGCGCGAGTTCAATCGCGACACGCTCGGGTTTATCGAACGTTGCCGCAACTATGGCGACGTCGTTCGGACGAGATTTCTCTGGGTACGCGCTTACTTTCTTTACCACCCTGCCGACATCGAAACGATGCTGACGACGAACGCGCGCAGTTATCGAAAGGCGCGGTCGCTTCGTTCGCCGTTCTTCTACCGGCTGGTCGGAAACGGTCTCGTTACCAGCGAAGGCGACTTCTGGCGGCGTCAGCGTCGGCTGGCCCAACCGGCGTTTCACCGGCAACGGATCAGCTCGTACGGCGACATCATGGTCCAATACGCGCTGCGTACGATCGCCAACTGGAAGGATGGAGAACCGCGCGACGTATCGCGCGACATGACGCGGCTCACGCTCGAGATCGTCGTCAAGACGCTCTTCAATTCCGACGTCTCGAAGGACGCCGACCACGTGGGCCAGGTGCTTACGAGGCTCGTGAAACCGTTCGCCTCGCAGGCGACTTTGAAGTGGATCGTCGACAACCGTTTGCCGACGCGCGGACATCGCGAGTATTTCAACGACGTCAGTGAGATCGACCGCATCGTATTTCGCATCGTCGCCGAACGCCGCGCCAGCGGTGACGACCAGGGCGATCTGTTGTCGATGTTGCTCCAGGCGCAGGACGACGACGGCACGCAGATGAGCGATGCGCAGTTGCGCGACGAAGTGATGACGCTGTTTCTCGCCGGTCACGAGACGACGGCGCTGGCATTGTCGTGGAGCTGGTACCTGCTGGCATCTAATCCGGAAGCGGAAAAGAAGTTTCACGCGGAGCTTGATGAAGTGCTGGGCGGAAGAACGCCCGCGGTTTCCGACCTGCCGAATCTGAAGTACACGGAGGCGATCGCCAAAGAGACGATGCGGTTGTACCCGCCGGCGTACGCGGTCGGGCGCGAGGCGATCGAAGAGACGGAGATCGGCGGGTTTCGCGTGCCTAAGGGAACGCAGCTCTTCGCGTTTCAGTGGGCGACGCATCGCGATCCGCGTTTCTTCGACGACCCGGCGGCGTTCAAGCCGGAGCGTTGGACCAGCGAATTGAGCGAACAACTGCCGAAGTATGCGTACTTCCCTTTCGGCGGCGGGCCGCGGCAGTGTATCGGGAACTATTTCGCGATGATGGAGATCGTTTTACTGCTGGCGACGATTGGGCAGCGCTTCAGCTTCGAGCTCATTGATCAAAACGTTGAAGTGTTGCCGGTGCTTTCGTTGCGGCCGAAGAGCGGGATCAAAGTGAAGTTACACCATCGCGCTAACGACGCGGTCCCACTCCTCAATCGATAACGTTTCAGCACGCCGCTGCAACTCGACGCCTGCCTTGCACAAGACGATACTCGCGCCGCCGTTTCGCTGAAGCACGTCCTGCAAGCGGCCCGACGCGTGTCGCAGGTTGTTGAGGATCGTCTTTCGCTTCTGCGCAAAGCCGGCGCTTACTGTTTCCCAGAACAACTCTTCGTTAGCGGTATCGCGCGTCTTGAACCTGAGACGCATGACGCTGCTCCAGACTTTCGGCGGCGGACGAAATGCGCCCGGCGCTACGTCGAAGAGTTTCTCGGCGTCCGCGTAAGCCTCGACGATGACTGACAGAAACCCGCGTTCGCTCGACCCCGGGGGCGCCAACACTCGCTCGACTACTTCGCGTTGCAACATCACGACCATCTCGGTGATGCACTCACGTTGCTGGATCAACCGTTGCAGGATCGCGGTGGAGATGTTGTACGGCAGGTTCGCGGCGAGTCTTGCCCGGCGCGCGGGTTGGATCTCAGCGCAGAAATCGGTCGTCAGCGCATCGCCCATCACGAGCTTGAAATTCGCGAAGCGGCCGAACCCTTCGCGCAGCAACGACTCGAGATTTCGATCGAACTCGACGGCCACGACACGTCCGGCGCGTTCAATCAGTTCGGCCGTGAGCGCGCCGGTGCCCGGCCCAATCTCGACGATCGTCTCGTCTGCTTTGGGATCGAGCGCTTCGACTATTCGCTGAACAGTTCTCGGATCTTTGAGGAAGTGTTGGCCCAGCCGTTTTAACGGATGAGGGTTCATCCCTGTGCGTATCGTGGGTAACCGGAGATCTCCAGGTCTTTGCCGCGTTGGATGACTTCGACGCCTTCGAGCTCGAGCGCGTCAGCCATCTTTTCAACGCCAGTGCCGCCGATCGCGCTCGGCGCCGCCACGCCGCCGACGATCTTCGCCGCGACGAAGAACGTAACTTTGTTCACCAGGCATGCGTCGATGAATCTGCCAGCCGTCGCAGCGCCGCCTTCGATGAGCACGCTCTGCAAAGAACGAGCAGCCAGGTCTCGCAGAATCGCGACGGGGTCACCATTGAGGACCAGCACCTCTCCTTCGGCGGCTGACGCCGACAATTTCGATTCAGGCGAGAGCCGTCCCTTCTCGTCGAGCACGACTCGAACCAGCGGCCGCCGACGCGGCAGTCCGGAACGATCCGTCAACATTGGGTCGTCGGTCGTCGCTGTCTTCGCGCCGATCATGATCGCGTCGTACTCATGACGAAGCTCGTGTACTCGCGCCAGCGACTCGGGTCCCGAGACCCAACGCGAGTCACCGGTGCGCGTTGCAATCTTTCCATCGAGCGACATGGCGAGCTTCAAGTGAACGAACGGCAATCCGGTGCGCATGAAGTGAAGATATGCTTCGTTGATGCGCGTCGCTTCTTCCGCCAGCAGCCCGGTCTGAACTTCAACGCCCGACTCGCGCAGGTGCGTGAAACCCTTTCCCGATACCTTTGGATTCAGATCCTCGATCGGAGCGACAACGCGCTTGATGCCCGCGGCGATCAGCGCGTCAGTGCAGGGCGGCGTGCGTCCGTGATGTGCGTGTGGTTCGAGCGAAACGTAGGCCGTGCCGCCGCGCGCTTTATCTCGCGCCTGGGCCAGCGCCAGCGTCTCGGCGTGCTTCAACTCATCGAACACGTAGAAGCCTTCGCCCACGATCTCGCCGTCCCCGCTGACGATCACACAACCGACCAGCGGACCCGGGCTCACCTGTCCTGCGCCGTTGCGCGCAAGTTCCAGAGCGCGCGCCATCAGACGCCGGTCTGCTTCAGTCCAGAGGGGTGTTGAGCGACCTTGGTACACGAATGGGACCACGAATGATACGATCTCAGTTTCCAAACAACCCATTGACGTACTGCTGCGGATCAAAAACGACTAGGTCGTCGACCTTCTCGCCGATTCCCGCGTAGCGAATCGGCAGATTCAATTCCTTCGCGATGGCGATGGCGATGCCGCCTTTCGCGGTGCCGTCGAGCTTGGTCAAAACGATTCCGGTAACTCCGGCGACTTTCAAAAACTGCCGCGCCTGTTCGAGCCCGTTCTGACCGGTAACTGCGTCGACGACCAACAGCGTCTCATGCGGCGCTCCTTCAACTTCACGCGCCGCGACACGCTTCATCTTTTCCAGCTCCGCCATCAGGTTCGACTTCGTGTGCAGTCGCCCGGCAGTGTCGACAATCAAAACTTCGGAGCCGCGCGCCTTCGCCGCCTTCAAAGAGTCGAACAGCACGGCGGCGGGATCAGTTCCCTGCTTCTGCTGGATCAGCGGGACGCCCGTGCGTTCGGCCCAGATCGCAAGCTGGTCCGACGCGGCCGCGCGAAATGTATCAGCAGCGCAGATCAGCACGTCGTTGCCTTCCGCTTTAATACGTTGCGCGAGTTTGCCGATCGTCGTCGTCTTGCCGACGCCGTTCACGCCGACGATCATCATGACGTACGGCGCGACGCTCTCGGGCACCGTCGTCTCCGAAGCAATGCCCTCGCGCTCTGACGCATGCAGGATATTCAACAGTTCCGTCTTGATCGCCTGCTTCAGCGCGTCGATGTCGTTGATCTGTTTGCGCGCGACGCCGCGACGGACAGTCTCAAGGATATCGAGCGTCGTCTGCACGCCGATGTCGGCGGCGATCAGCACCTCTTCGAGTTCGTCCAGCAACTCGTCGTCGATCTGTTTGCGTCCGGCGAAAACGGTGTCGAGTTTTTCCGACAACGAATCGCGGGTCGCGGCGACGGCGCGACGGAACCTCGCCGAGAACTCCTGTTCGAGTGCTGCTTCCTCGGCCTGCAACTCCTCCATCGACCGGTTGAGGCCAAGCACTGACGTCGTGAACGGCGAACGCGAAGGAACCGGAGCAGGCTCGTCTTCTTTTACTGGAGGTTCAGGTTCGGGCTGTGTAGTTGCTGGAACGGTTTCCGGTTGTGAAGGTTCATTCAGACGAAGTGAGACAAACTCATCTCCGGATTTTCTGCGCCAAAAAAGTCCCATGAAGGGATGGATTATAGCCACAGATTACACAGATTCAAATCTGTGCCATCTGCGGTACCGCCGGAGGCGCATTTGGCGTGACGGACGCTGGCTTTCTCAACTTGACGACACCAGGGCGGATCTGTCCTTCTTTGCATGCTTCAGAGAACGCCGCGACGACCGCCGGGTCGTATCTAGTGCCGACGAAACTCTCGATGCGGGCCACCGCATCTTCAAACTTCATCGCTTTCTGGTACGGGCGGTCGGTCGTCATCGCATCGAACGTATCGGCGACGGCCACGATCTTGCCCATTAGCGGTATCTCGTCGCCTTTCAGCCCCTGCGGATAACCCTTGCCGTCGACCATCTCGTGATGCATGTACATTCCCGGCAGAAACTCCTTCATCGCCGGAATCTGCGACATGATCTTGTAGCCCTTCTGCGGGTGCTTCTTCATGATCTCGTACTCGTCATCCGTAAGCGCCGCCGGCTTCTTGAGAATGTTGTCGTCGATCGCGATCTTGCCGACGTCGTGCAGCAACGCGCTGATGCGAATCTTCTCCACTTCGTCGTCTGACAGTCCGAGACGTTGGGCGATGGCCATCGAGAAACGGGATACGCGCTCCGAGTGACCGCGCGTGTACGGGTCTTTGCCGTCGATGGCGGCGGCGAGGCCTTTGACGGTGCCGATAAATAGTTGGCGGTTCTCTTCGGCGGACCTTTGCAAGTCGCCGATGAAGCGCTCGATCTGATCGGTCATTATGTTGAAGGACTTGCCGAGGTCGCCGAGTTCGGTGCGGCTGGTGACGTCGAGGCGCTGAGAGAAGTCGCCGAAAGCGATGCGATGCGCGGCGCTCGCCAGATCTCGCACGGGATCCGTGAGTTTGTTGGCGAAGAACAACCCTATCAGGATCGTCAGCAGCGCTGCGATCAAGCTTATCCACAGCGTTTGCCAACGCATGTCGGCGACAGACGCGAGTGCCGCTGCTTCATCCTGAATCGCGATCACGCCGAGACGCGCGTTCTTGTCGAGTTCCGCCGTGGCGTAAGAGCCGAGCATCTCGACTGTTCGTCCGTCGCGCACAGTGGAAAACGGCGCCAACGCCGATTGCACTTGCGCGCCCGACTCCTGCCAGTCCTGCACGACTTTCAAGTCCGTCATCGGCTTCTCTGAAAAAGCGACGCTCGCCTCAGGATGCGCCACGGCGCGACCGTTCTGATCTACGACGAAAACTACCGGCAATCCGGCGTTGAGTAACTCCCGCTCGCTCTTCGACGTCGGCTGCTGGACTGCATCAAAGACTTCCTGAAACGAGACGATGGCGACCACTGCGGCAACGACCTCTTGATTATCGGCGCCGCCGAGTACCGGCTGGGCGATGGTCAAAGCCATCTCCGGTCCGGAGCGAATGATCTGGGGACGCGTGACGACAACGCCACGGCCATTCATCCGCGCCAGCACTTCGCTGATCCGCGCGTCAACCTCTTCCAGCTTGATGACATCCTTTTGGAAAGCCCGGTGGAACGTGCCCTTGACAGGACACAGAGCAAGACCGATTAGGTTAGGGTCTTCCTGGAGTGTCATCTGGAGGCGGTCGTTGTAACCAGGGTCCTCCAATGACTGGATGCCGCCGGCAATCTCGAAAGCACGGGCGAGGCCGGTGACGACGTCGCGATAGCGCTGGCCGTAGAGTTCGATCTGGCGGGCTTTGTCCTGCACGAGCTGGGCTTGGTAGCGGCCTTCGATGGAGCGCAGCTCGTCGGCGCTGCGACCCGAGAGCAGGAAGCCGGCGAAGGTGAGCGGCAGCAAGCCCACGAGGAGCAGGACTCCGAGGACAATGTACAGGAGACGGATTCGTCCGAGTTTTTCGAACATTCGCAGAATCTGGCGGTACAATTCGCGGCAGGTTTACGCGGAAGGGTTGTCGAGTAGTTCCGAGCACCTTCGGCCCGGCGCGAGACCCATTATTGTCGAGTAACCGTTGGCGTGTCAACGAGATTTGCCATTGTTGAACCTAGGTGCGGACGTAAAGCAGTTCACCTGGTGGGAAAGCTTAGCAGCGGAGTCAGTACCGTCCGCGGTAGCGGATGGGTTGTCGCGGTAGCGGTCGTATCAGTTGACCAGTCAGACCCGTCCGCTACCGCAGACGGTACTGACCTCTTGATTTTTGTCGGCTAGGTAGCCGACGTGAGCGTCTAACTTGTTGAGCGGCAAGGTTTGACTGAGCCGACCTCGAAAATGGAGACTTTAGTCACCGACGAGATCATCGTGGAGCGGGCCCTGACCGGCGACGCCGAAGCTTTTGGCGAGATTGTGCGGCGCTGGGAGCGCCGGATCTTCGCGCTGGCTTACGGAATGCTCGGCCGCGAGGACGACGCTCGCGACGCCACCCAGGAGACGTTTCTGGCTGCGTTTCGCAACCTGCGCGGCTTCCGCGGCGACGCCAAAGTCTCGTCGTGGTTGCACCGGATCGCGGTCAATCAGTGCATCACGCGTCAGCGGCGCGCGAAGGTCAGAAGCGAGTCGGCGCTGGACGACGAAGCCGGCGAGTTTTCGACGCCGCTTCAGTATTCGCCGGCGTCCGTTGCCGAAGGTCGCCAGGAGACACTGGCAGTGCGGCGAGCGGTCAACAGCCTGCCCGTCGAGTTGCGGCAGGTCGTGATCATGAAGGAGTTCGAGGAGCTGACGTTTCGGGAGATTGCGGACGCGCTCGACTTGCCGTTGAGCACAGTAAAGAGCCGGCTGTACACGGCGTTGAAGCAGTTGCAGATGCGGTTGCAGAAGTTTGGGAACGAACAGGAACAGTGATGAACGAGAAATTGATTTGTGAGCGAGCAGTCGACCTTGTTTCCTATCTTTACGGCGAAACCGACGAGCAGGAGACTGGCAATATCGAGATGCATCTGCGTGAATGTCGCGCCTGCCAGGCGGAAGCGGCTTCATTCGGTCACGTGCGCGAATCAATCGTTGCATGGCGTGATGAAGTGCTGACGGGCTTCATTCCCTCGACTGTCGCCGTTCCCCGCAGGAGATCCGCGATTGCTGCGTTTCGGCAGTTCTTCGATCTCTCGCCGCTGTGGTTGAAAGGTGCGACGGCATTGGCCGCAATTGTTTTTTGCGCCTTGACGATGTTGCTTTTCGTTAAGAAAGAAAAGGTGGCGCCAGTCCAAGCTAACGCGACTTATACCCAGCAGGACGTCGAACGGTTAGTCAAAGAAGCCCTCGCGAAACAACAGCCGCTGCCAGTCGACAAGGCTCCGGAACCCGTAATCGCTGTAAATCCGCCGATCCAAAAGAAACAAGTCACACACGGCCGTCGCCCACTCTCGCGCGCCGAACGCGATCAACTCGCAGCCGATCTCAGACTCGTTCCGACTGACGACGAACTCGATCTCCTCGGAGATCGAATCAATCAATAGAGGTAGAAATGACACTCAAACAGACCCTCCTGACGCTTTGCATCTTGCTCTCAACTGCCGGTTTCGTCTTCGCGCAGAATCCGCTGCCGCCTGACGACCCGATCCTCCAGTTAAACCTGACACCCGAGCAGCGTCAGCGCATTCGTCTCGTTACCGAACAAACGAAAGAAGAACGCCAACAAACGAACCGCCGCCTGCGCGAGGCAAACATCGCCCTCGACCAGGCGCTTGACGCAGATCCGGTCGACGACAACCTCGTCGAACAACGCATCAACGAATTTACCGCCGCGCAAGCCGCGCAGACGCGGATGCGAATTCATATGGAACTTCGCATCCGCCGCCTTCTGAACCCTGATCAACTCGCCACACTGAAACGCCTGCGCCTCCAAATCCGCGACGTGATGGCCCCACAGCGCCAGAACAACCCCCGCCGGCCAAGCGTCGATTCCTTTCGTCCAAATCCCCGTCGACCATAATGTCTAACGGGGATCTTGACGCCTCACGTCGAATCTGCGCATGATAGGCCGCTCTTTTCCAGAAGACTGGCTATCTCGCTCTCCATGAACTTCGCTACGCGCGCTCTGCTTGAGCTGCAAGAGACGACGCTGCTGGCCGCGCGCGCATTTCGCGGTATTTTCAAGCGGCCCCGCTATGTCAACGAAACCATCAGTCAGATGGACGCTATCGGCGTCGGCTCTTTGACTATCATCATCCTGACGGGGTTTTTTACAGGCGGCGTGCTGACCGTCCAAACCTTCCCCACACTCAAAGCCTACGGCGCACAATCGCAGACCGGGTATCTCGTCGCCGTCTCGCTGGTGCGCGAGTTAGGGCCCGTCTTATGCGCGCTCATGGTTACTGGACGCGTCGGCTCAGCTATCTCCGCCGAACTCGGCTCGATGGTCGTCTCGCAGCAGATCGACGCGATGCGAGCGCTCGGCACGGATCCGGTTCGCAAGCTCGTTGCTCCGCGTTTGTGGGCTTTGTTGGTGAGCCTGCCCCTGTTGACGGTGCTGGCGGACGTGCTGGGAATCTTCGGCGGATGGGTCACGGCAATCTTACTTTATTCGATATCGTCGAGCGTCTTCATATCGGCCGTGCGCGACGGAATCACGACTGACGACCTGATCGGCGGTGTCGTCAAGCCCCTTGTCTTCTCGCTTATTATCGGCACCATCGCGTGCCGCCAGGGACTCAACACGGAGGGCGGAACTGTCGGCGTCGGACGCTCGACGACGCGGGCGGTGGTGATGGCGTCGATCGTAGTGATTATCGCCGACTACTTTCTCGCTAAAGCGCTTCAGGTTATCCTAGGCAGTAGTTAGACCTTTAGCTGCTCAGACAATGGCAACAACCGACATACACACTTCTTTGCCGACTGTCAGCGAAGCTGCGGCCGAATCAACTTTCGCGGAAGTTGACGATCGCGATCGCGCGATTCCGGCGATCGAATTCCAGGACGTCCTGCTGGCGTTCGACGACCGCGTCATTCTCGATCGTCTCAGCTTCAAAGTGATGAAAGGCGAGACCAAGATCATTCTTGGCGGCTCGGGCGGCGGCAAGTCGACGATCATCAAGCTCGTGTTGGGACTGTTGAAGCCCGACGACGGACGCGTTCTGGTCGACGGTGAAGACATCACGAACTATTCCGAAGATCAGATGATGAGCATTCGCAAGAAAATCGGCATGGTCTTCCAGGAAGGCGCGCTCTTCGATTCCCTTTCCGTCTACGACAACGTCGCCTATCGACTGCACGAGCAGGGCGTGCCGGAAGATGAAGTCGAACCCGAGGTGCGCCGCATGTTGCGGTTCGTCAATCTCGAGGATGCCATCGACAAGATGCCGATCGAACTCTCGGGCGGCATGCGGCGGCGCGTCGGTATCGCCCGGGCGCTGATCGGCGATCCGAAGATCGTCCTGTTCGACGAGCCGACTGCGGGTCTCGATCCGCCGACGGCGCGAACTATCTGCGAGCTGGCGATGAAGTTGCGCGACCTCGAAGACGTCTCGTCGATCTTCGTGACGCATGAGATGAACAATCTTCAGTACATCTGTTCCGAGTACGCGGTGGTTGATGAAGACGGCAAGGTCGTGTTCGAGCGTGAAGGAGAACGGCTCTGTCTCATCAACAGCAAGGTGATGATGATGCGCAACGGAAAAGTGATCTTCAGCGGCACTGACGAATCGTTGCGTCGCACGGAAGATCCTTACATCATGAAATTCATCCGCGGACATTAAAGCCAGAAGGGACGACGATTAAATGCCTCCATCACAGAAAAAAGTAACGTTCAGTCAACTGCGTGTCGGCATATTCGTATTGCTCGCGATCGCTGTCCTCGTTTTTCTGGTGCTCAACGCGTCCGGCGACATCAACCCGTTTAGCCGCAAGCTGCTTCTGAAGGCGCGCTTCTCCGATGCGAATGGTCTGCGTGACGGATCTGAAGTGCGGCTCGCCGGCGTGCGCGTTGGCAAGGTTGAACGGATACTCTTGTTGCCGCCGTCGCCGGTCCCGAACGTGCCGCGAGTCGAAGCGCAGATGTCCATCGACGCGACGATTGACGGCCGTCCTGCAAACGAGCGCATTCGCACCGACTCGCAGGCGCAGCAAGGTTCACCCAGCCTGCTCGGAAACGAGATGCTCATCAACATCACGCCCGGCACCGCGGCGGGCCAGCCCATCCAGGACGGCGCCATATTGCCCTCGTCGTCGTCCAATACAGTAAACGACTTCGCCACGTCGGGAACCGATCTGGCCCAACGCCTCAGCAAGCTTTCAGATGAAATCTCCGGGATAGTGAAAGACGTCAAAGACGGAAGAGGAACTGTCGGACGCCTCTTCAGCGACGAAGCGCTCTATAACAACCTCAACTCCACGATCCGCGAGACTGAAGACGTCATGCGGCAAGTGCGATCGGGTGAGGGCTCCTCCGGTAAATTCATTAACGATCCCGCTCTCTACAACAACGCCAACGAGATCGCGATCCAACTCCGGGGCATCGCCGAAGACATTCGCGCGGGCCGCGGCACGGCTGGTAAGTTCATCACCGACGACGAGCTCTATAACCGCATCAACCGCACTGCCGATCGGCTCGATAAGTCAGTCGACCAGATCAACTCCGTGATCGCGGACATCAATGCCGGACGCGGCACACTCGGCAAACTCATCCGAGACGAACAGATCTACAACGACGCCCGCGCGGCCATCGCCCGCTTCAACACCACCGCCGAACGCATCGACAATCTCGTCGCCGCCGCGCAGCGAGGCGAAGGCACGGTCGGCAAGCTTCTCCAGGACGACTCGCTCTACAGCAACGTAAACCAGCTCTCCTCCGAAGGCGTAAAGATGCTCTACGACTTCCGCCAGAACCCGAAGAAGTACCTGACGATCAAGTTCGAGCTGTTTTAATATTCTATTTCAGGAATAAAGCGGACAAGGCGGGACGTCTAAAAACCCGACCTGCGAGTGCCGCGTCGATGCTGAAATGACCTTACGGAGCCAGTATTTGAGGCTTCCACCGAAGCTCCTCTAACTTCGAGTTTTTCATGCTTGACTTCGACGGATTTCAACAAGCAATAAAACTAGACTTCACCGACTTTGCTGAAGATGGCTCGGAATTCGAGTGTATGGTCCAAGAGCTATTCCAGACTATGGGCATGCACGCTGAGCGAACCGGGTTAGGGCCAGACCAGGGCGCGGACATTATTGCTGAAGAGATAATGTTTGACCGCCTTGGAACGAAGCAGGTACGCCGGTATGTAATTCAATGTAAGCACTTCGCTCACAGCGGCAAAGCTGTCGGTCGTTCTGATGTAAGGGACGTTGGTGACACCATCAGAAATCATAGCGCCAATGGATATGTCCTCGTTACCAGCACAGATGTGACTAGCTCGCTGAAGGAGCGATTGCAGCAACTGCGTGCAAGCGAGCCGTCATGGACAATTCACATTTGGGACCGTACAACGCTAGAGCAAAAACTTAGTACTTATCCCGTCTTAATCGCCAAGTATTTTCCTAAACGATTTCGCCGAGTCAAGATCGTTACTCCAGAGCCGAAAGGCCAAAAAGAGACCTTTGTCAGAGATAGAATTCTCTCGCATCAGCGGGAGTATGTCGGATTCAAGTATATTCCTAAACTCTATGTTAACAGGCATATCGAAGAACCGATCGCCGAAAGTCTTCGCGCGCCAATCCCCATCCTTAAGGAGCTGAAATCAGCGTATCCAGGTCTAATCCATCGATACATCTCTGAGATCAATAGCCAATTCTCACTTCCGCAGTACTTGATTGTAAAAAACGATCCACCGGTCGTTCTGACATGGACAACAGATCTACGAAAGCGCAACAACTTGGTAAAGCGTGCGGCGAGCCGTCTCACAGAGCAACGTTGGGATCCTGTTTCGTCATACATCACGGATGGCATAGCCGGTGTATGGAGAGACTTTGATGATTTGGTAAAAAAATATAAAGCCTATGTTCGCTCGATTCAGAACGTGCTAGACCCCTTCATAGAGTTCATAACGCAAACTGAGGAGGGGCTGCCTCTTGAACCTAACGACGATGACATCAACAAGAAGCCATCACAGAAGTTTAAGCGGCGACGACGGGCGTCGAAGAAATCGAAGGATAAGATCTCGAAGCTCGTCCCATGGCTTTCAGACGAGTTCCTCCGAGTTCACGGTCTAAGAGCGCTTTATGAGAAGCCATCCGGCAATCTATTGAGCTTGCCGGTTTTCAAGAAGAACCTACTCCAACTGAATACTGAGTTAAGGATGAATCCGCTAACTCCTCTAAAAGATGAGTTGGAGCGCATTCAATTCGCCTTTCAGGTCGTTGTCGATATTGCCGGCAGTGGAAAGACGAATCTGTGTTGCCGGCTTGCGCTGCAATTGGTCAACCAGGCATTCGTCGTATTCCTTACAGGAAAGGCGTTCGCGAAAGATTTTTCAAGTGTCGTCAATTACATCGAAGGGGCAATACGAGAAGCGTTACATCTGCCCTTAGAAATGGATTTGAAGCGCCTGTCCCAATGGTTACAGGAGATTGGATATCCATTGGTCATCATTTTTGATGGCGTGAATGAAAACGCCAATCCCGCCCAAATGCGAAAGAATCTGCAAGCACTTCACGATGTAGTCGTAAACTCTCCGGCAAGAGCGCTCATAACGTCCCGCGTCGAATATTGGAATTACTACAGCGACATATTCATGCGCGACGGTCTTTCGAGAATCACCGGCGGAAAGCTGGCGAAGTTTACTGAAGCCGAACACGAAAGGGCCATTCCCGCGTACCTGGATCATTACAAGATTGAAGTACGTTTGGAGAGTCGTGCTTGGGAACAGTTGAAGCGGCCGCTGATTCTCCGCTTTTTCTGTGAAGCGTATGGAAATCCAAAAAGAAAAACCTTCCGTCCCATTCCCCCGATCAAAGAAGTGCGCCTGTTTCGTTTGTTCGGGGAGTATTGCAGGGTGAAGTACGGCAATATCTGCGAAAAGTTGAATGCCGACGGCTATGTTGTCTCGGAACAGCAGATAGAAGAGGTGTCCTTTCTCACTGCCGAGCTTTGCTTGCAGAAAAAGAGACGTGCTCTCGCGGCTGACTTATTACTTGCTTCAATTCAAAACGTATCTCCCCATGGGGCACACATCTATAAGGCGCTCCTGGATGAAGATATAGTGATTGAAGAAACTCTCGAAGTTAAGGGACACAAACTGGAAAGAACCACAAGCTTCGTATATGAGGCGTTCATGGAGTACCTGATGGCTAAGGTACTGCTCTTCAATTGTGATAATGAGGATTCGAAGCTCGCTTCTCAAGTCAAGAAATTACTCGCTGGTGATGACGGTGAGTTTGTGCATGTCCGCGGAATTCTCGCCTTCCTAATGCCTGACTGCGTTGAGACGTTTCCAACAACTCGCGCGCTGATCCTTCATCAACTGCGACGTCCGGAATATGCGGAGAATTGCGTTCCCGTTCTCTTAAATCTGTGGGATTCGGATTGGGAACTTGGCATCTGGCCCGTACTTCAAGCGGCTGCGGAGAATCTTCTGCTTGTTCCGCTAGAGCAACTGGCCGTTTTTGTTGAAGACTGGGTCTCCGAGCATCATGCGGGCAGCTTTTTTCACTGTATACAGACTGACCCGCATACCGCAATCTCGATTCTCGGCACTCACATCATCAAGATCGTAACGGGTGCACCTCAAGGTGATCCGCGTGAGATCGTGAAATCTCTGCTCAGTCTTTTACGAAGCGCACAAACATCGGTTTTTGCCGAGGAGATCCTCTTTGTAATTCGGCGTGACGTCGACCCCTCATCGGATGCAATTTGCAACAACAACCAACGACTGTTTCCTGAGCTGGTGGCGGCAAGCTTGCCGGTGCTTGATGAAATCCGTCATTCCGCCAGGGACAGTCGTGATTGGACTGTGCTCGATTTGCTGGCCAAGATGGGGGAGCAGTGGCAAGTCGATATTGGTGACATTCCTAGAAGTGAAGGTCTGTCTCTGGCTGTGCAAAATGCAGTTTTTGATGGTCTTTTCAGGGGAAGACGAGTGTCTGATGAACGCCGTTGGTGGGCAGACAGGCTGGGATTGAATGTCAATTCCATCGAAGAGAACGTTGAAGAATGGGTTCGAGATCCAATCAACGATCCTGACATCTTCCGCATAGCGTTTGGCAGAACCTTTGGAACCTGATACTACGTCGTACGATTCAACTCGCGGCTATCGCGGCGACGTGGAGCGCGAGGCGCCGAGCTGTTTCAAAAGTTCACGAACCGCTACGTCCAATTGGGAGTCTTTGCCCGTCAGTGTCTCGCCGATGGGGCGGGTGACTTCGACGTCCACTGGACGCGGATGGCGCTCCATGACCGTGCCGTCGTTTGCCGTGATCTTCATGCGCGGCAGGCGGAAGAGAGTTCCGTCGATCAAGGCCTGATTCCAGGTGTAGATGATCCAGCCCGCGGTCGGCTCGCCGACTACCTCGCCGAGGCGCAGAGCGCGATATCCTTCCGTGAAGTCTTCCGCGTCAGACAATGAGTGCTGGTTTGTGACGAGAATCGTCGGGCGATTAAGCGCGCGCTGGCCCAACACTGTGCGCGCGGGCGTCCCACTCAATCCCCGCAACGACATCGTCAGGTATCCACGCCGCGCCAGTACGTCGATCGCATAGACATTAACGAACCCGCCGCTGTTGTTGCGAACATCGATCACCACTCCGTCTTTACCGTAATTCTCAGCGTCGAGATCGACGTAAAACTGGGCCAGCGACGCGGCGCTCATGTCGAACATGTGCGCGTAACCGAGGCGGCCGTTACTCACTTTCGCAACGTACGCGCGATTCCCCTCGACCCATTGACGGTAAAGCAGTGCGCGCTCCGTCGCTCCGTTCACCGGCCGGACTACGACTTCACGGTTCCCGATAGTGAGACTGATGCGTCGCCCAATCTTGTAATTCAACAATTCATCCAGATTCGTGTTTCCATCGATCGTGCGCCCGTCAACGGCGGTCAGATAGTCGCCGGGTTTGATAGAGCCGGCAACAGCGGCAGGACTAAGCGCGATCACCTCAGTAATCCGTAGACGCCCGCTCGTCTCGTACTCACGTCTATCGAAACGCAAACCGAGCCGGCCCGTCGTCGGCTGGTTCCCGCCCGGTGGATTCGATGCGCCGAGATGCGACGCGTTTAGTTCGCCAACCATCAACTGCAACAAGCGGCGCATCTCGTCGGGCGTGCGAGAACCCGCGACGAGCGGCTCGTATTCCGCGCGCACCTGCTCCCAGTTTGCGCCGTGATAACCCGGGTCGTAGAAGTTGTCGCGCAGGTAGGACCAACCCTGCTTGAACACTTCCATCTTCTCTCGCGAAAAGTCGACGTCCATTTCAGCCGTAACCGCCAGTGGACGCGTTCGCCCTTCGAGATTGACGACACTGATGCGACCATTCTCGAGATAGAAGATCTCTTTGTTGTCAGGCGTAAACTGCGGCCAATTCTTCGCGCCTGACGTCGACGTCAGTTGCTTCGCGACAACGGGCTCGCGCGAGAGCTCGTCGAGTGAATAGAGGTACAGGTTCGCTTGATTGGCGGAGTTCGCAATCATCGCGATCCATTTGCCGTCATGACTGATCGTTTGGTAACTCACGTCGACGCCAACGGGCAAGAGACTCAAGCGGCGACGAATGTCTTCGAAAACGACCTGCACGGGTTTCGTCGCCGGCCGCCGTTCATCTGAAGGACTCGGCGAAGCCGCAGGCGTCTCAGACGGAGATGGCCTCGGCTCGGGCCGCGTTGCAGGCGTCGCGTTGCGCGGCGGTTCTTCTTTGAACAGATCGCGAAACTGATCTTCACGAAAGCGCGGCGTTCGCGGCACTAGATCGACGCGAGCCAGTTGCGTGCTCTCGGTCCGCTGCCCCGAATCAAACAGCACAAACGTGCCGTCAGGGCTCCACGAGATCGTGTTGTTGAAAACATTCGCCAGAAAACTCACCGGACGCCCTGGTCCACCGTCAACCGGCACGACGTAAAGGTTCTTGAACTGGTTCTCGCCAACCGGCGCATACGCCAGCCATTTGTTGTCAGGAGACCATACAAACGGACGATCGGAGATGATGGGCGGCCGTTCGAAAAACCCCGTCACGGCGACACGTTCTTTCTTGTCAGCCATGTCCATTACGCGCAATTCCTTCGCGCCGCGGATGAACGCCAGCGATTTGCCGTCAGGCGAGAACCGCGGCGTCGAATCGTCAGCGGTGTCGCGCGTCAGTTGAGTTTCGGTGTTGCTATTGAAATCGTAGAGAAACAGGTGCGGCGTGCCGTCGCGGTCCGAAACGTACGCGAGACGACGGCTGTCAGGCGCCCACGCGATTTGAGACTCTTCGGCGGAACTGTTTGAAACGCGCGCCGCATCGCCGCCGTCAGCCGCGGACGCGGCGAACACTTCGCCACGCACTACAAACGCGATCTTCTTCCCGTCAGGCGACAACTGCATCTCGCTGATCTGATCCGTGAGCCGTAGCCGTTCGATCGCGGGCCCGGCGGACGCGCCGCGTCGCGTAATCGCGACCTCACTCGCCTTCCCGCTTTCGGTGTCCAGCTTCCAAATGCTGAAGTTGTGTTCGAAGACGACCTCGCGTCCGTCGTACGAGATGCTGGGCCATAGAACGCGTCCGTCAGTGAAACTCGAAAGGCGGCGAAAGTCGGATCGTCCAGGTGTCGCGACCCAGACATTTTGCGCGCCATTCTTGTTCCCTGAGTCGACGCGATCGGAAACGTAGTAGAGACGGCGGCCGTCAGCGCCCCACATGGGCCACAGCTCTTTCGCGCCGCCGGGTTGCGTGACGCGCTCGTAAGTTCCAGCGCCGTCCTCGAAAGAACGCAACAACCAGATCTCTGATTCGTCGATGTGACTATGGCCTTTGCGCCACCACTGGCCCGAGGCGATTCCACGCGCGCTGAAAGCTATCGTGCTGCCGTCAGGCGAAGGCGCGCTGAAAAACTCGTTCGTGTAGCGGTCAGCGCTGACCTGCATCGGCGTGCCCCCATTGGCGCTGACACGAAACAGATCGTTCAAATTGCCGATGTCGCGGCTGCTGGAAGAGAAGTAGATCCAGCGGCCGTCGCGCGACCAGCCGTCGAGTTGATCCAACGCGTCGTCGAAAGTGAGACGTTTCAGTTCACCGCTCGCTAAGGTCAAGGTGTAGATGTCGCCGTTGCCGGTGCGCGAGGAGATGAAGGCGAGCTGCTTACCGTCGGGCGAATAGATTGGGCGCGATTCGTTCGCTGAGTGTGAAACGAGCAGCGCCGCGACGCCGCCAGTCGACGGCACGGTCCAGATGTCGCCACCAGAGACGAAGGCGATCTCTTTCCGGTCCGGCGACAACGATGGCTCCGTGAAATAGGGCCGCGGATTCGTCGCCTCTTGTGCGGCCGCAGTTGTGAATCCGAGCATCAAGATGAGCGCTAATTTGGTAAACATGGCGACTCCAATCCGTGGTTCAAACTATGGCAAACGCTCGCACCGGAAACGTTCCGAACTGTCGCACCTTCACCGGGACTGCAAAAAACTTGAAACCCGAGTCCGGCAGTTCGCCGAGACCGCAGAGATGCTCGACGACGGGAATGTCATGGCCCAGCAGAATCGAGTGCGCCGGTCGGCTGCCGTCCGTGGTCGAGTCGATGTTGTAAGAGTCGATACCGGCGATGGCCGCGCCGCTTTTGGCGAGATAGTTCGCGGCGCCTTCCGTCAGAAAGGGATGTTCACCGTTTGAATAAGTCTCGGTGCGCCAGTGCTGGTCCCAGCCGGTGTGAAACAACACGGCCCTATTCTTCACGTCAACGCCGGCGAGCGCGTTCTCGGAGATGGCACGATCGGAACAACGAATGACGATCCCATCGACATTGGCAACCGAAGAAAGTTCGAGCTGCGCCAGGTCCTTACCGCGCGCGTAGCGATGGAACGGGCTATCGATATACGTGCCCGTATTCGCCACCATCTCGATCCTGCCGATGTGAAACTCCGTCCCTTCGGCGTAGTGATTGCGCGAGTCTTCGCGACTCAGAAAATCGGAGATCACGGGCGCTGGTAACCCCTTGTAAGTGATCATCCCGTGCTCGACAGTATGCGAAATGTCTACAAACACGATTAACCTCGCTTCTGCACAAGTACTTGAAAGCTCGACGCCATGCCGCCCGGCAGGATCATCTCACGCGCACCGGCACTCAACGACAGTTTATCGGCAGCGGTCGCCGCCTTCGTCATTTCGCGTTGCAGCTCGTCTAGTAAACCGGCCTCCAACAGAAACTTGTCCTGCTGCGCAAACGCGACGGTCGTGAAGCCCAATCGCGTGCCGGCAGCCTGCACCTGCGTCCAGTTGACGTTCGACGTAAGGTCGTAGTCTCCAGGTTGGGCCAGCACGTCGTCGACGAAACTGTGACGCGAGAAACCGCGCAACGTTCCGTGCGGTCTTAACGCCGGATCGTATAGATCACAACTCTCGGCGCCGTAATCGACCGTGATTACATAACCTGACCAAAGCTTCGCCGCCACGAGCCGAAACCACGAATCGATCTCGAGATTGACCTCGATGATCTGTTCATCCTCGAGCTCGATCGAATACTCTCGGCAAAACTCCGCCAATCTCGGCGTCGACAACGGTCCGTTGGACCAGACAAATCTGCCCGTGGCGTCAACGCTGACATACAGTTCGGCGAGTCCGTCCGCCGTCTGAATCAGACGATGAACCGGAAACGCATCGAGCAACTCGTTGGAAAACAAAACGCCAGCAGCGATCGGCGGTAGTTCGTCAAGCTCCTCGCTTGTTTCAACGGAAACATAGCGCGTCGCGGCGAACACGCGCGAAAACTCCTCCTGCAACACGCGCAGCACGCCCGCCTCAAAGTCGCCGCGTCCGGGACCGGCTTCGACGATGGTCCACTCGGACGGCTGTTGCAGTTCGTCGTATAGCTTCGAGAAATAACGAGCAAAGGTGGCAGCGAAGAGCTCGCTGCGTTCAGGGCTCGTGCGATAGTCGCCTTCCCTGCCCCACCGTTTGAGATCCGCTCTGTTGTAATAACCGCCCGCCGGATCGTAAAGGGCCGCGTTCATCCAGTCGTGAAAAGTGATGGGCCCTTCACGACGAATCCGTTCCCTTAATCGGTCAGCCAGCGGGCTAGCGATCGCTGCGGTCCTCTTTCTCCAGTAATCGCGTGGTATTTTCGGTGACGCTTGGCGGGGCGGCGAGTTCGGCGGTATTGGGTCGCGACCTCCATCCGCCTGTCTGACGCGCGGGTGGCGGCGGCAGCGCCTGGTGCTGCATGGGTGGTCCAAATTGTGGCCTGGGCGCGCCCATCGGCGGTCCATACGACAACACCGGCTTCGGTGCGCCCTCTTCAAAAATTCCCGCGTAAAGCATTCGCAGCGGTCCACCGACAAAACAAAGGACCGCCAAAAAAGAGTTGAGGATGTACAGGAAGCCGGAGTTAGTGAAGCTCACCATAATGCCCAGCAGCGACACGAGCACCACGCCTCCGAGAAGCATCGACGCACCTTGCTTCACTCCTTTGCGTCGCGGAGAGATGGGGACCGGCTCGTCGGGATTGCGATAGACGGGGAGCATTCCCCCGTTTCCGAGCAGTTGAATGACACCATCAAGCGGGAAACCACACCGCGAGCAGAACCTGATAACTCCAGAAGCTTGTTGCTGACCGCATTGCGGACAAAACATGCAGATTGTTCCTCGCCAACAGACTCTTACGACGCGCTAGATAATAAACCCTGAGCTACAAAAAGGCACAAAAATGATTCAAATTTTAAGCGCGGCCAATGCCCGGCCGCGATAATCACACGATCGAGCGAGCGTCTCTATTAACAACTCGACAAGCGCTTTCGGTTCGCCCGAAGGAACGGCAACGTATTTACCCAACGCACCATCACCGTCAATCGACTCGAAAACACGCCGGCGCATCGAGTCGACTTCCGAAAGATGGTCGACGATCGATTCAGGCGTTGAGAGAGTTTCCGGCAGCGTCCATTCGAACGGATCGTCCCAAAGATTGGCCGTGAGCCCGCCAAACGTCTGCTCCATCACGGCCGCACTGCGAAGGATCTGCTCTCCGACCGATACCGCCGGCGGATGGCGATAGAGCAGATCCTGATCAACCGATCTAACCAGCTCTTTCAAGCTTTGAATTACTTCGGCAAATGCTCCGTCCAGAGCAGTGACGCAGGTTATGTTGATTTACCTTCCTTTTGTGCGGCGGTCGGTCTCTTCCATCACGGTGCCAAAGCTGCGGCCGGCAAAACTGAACCCGTTGTGGACGTAACCCTTCGCCCCGACGTGCGCGCCGCGCGTAGGAACGCCATTGCGAGTGGCGACCCAAAGCCGTCCGGTGCCGTCGTCGATCTCATAAGCGCCCGCGCCCATAGCGCCGTAACTGTTGGTGACAGTGCCCGCGATACCCACTTCCTTGTTCCGATAGCGGTCCGGATTAGCGTTGATTTTCGAGATGTTGGTCTGGCTGGGACACGCCGTCAGAAGCAGTATCCCACTGAGAAGAGCCAAGAGAACCGCGGTCTTTTTCAATCCCTGCATGTCGTCTCCTTCAATGTTTAGGCGTTCATTTCGGGAGAGGCCGCTATCATAACATCACTTGCCGAACCAGCCGATTGGCCGCCCGGAAAGATCGACCCAGACGCTCTTCACCTGGGTGTAGAGCTCGAGCGCGTGGCGGCCCATTTCGCGGCCGTAGCCGGACTGTTTGTAGCCGCCGAAGGGAGACGCTGCATTGAACATGTTGAAGGTATTGATCCAGACGACGCCGGCCTTGATCTCTTTCGCGAAGCGATGCGCGCGCGTGATGTCGCGCGTCCAGATTCCAGCCGAGAGTCCGTAGATCGTGTCGTTCGCTTGCCGGATCAGATCGTCTTCGTCTTTGAACGTGATCACCGAGACGACTGGACCGAAGATCTCTTCCTGGGCCACGCGCATGTCATTCTTCACGTCGGCAAAGATCGTCGGCGTGAAGAAGTAACCTTTTTGGAACGGGCTCTCGAGACGCGGCGGACCGCCGCCCGCTACGACAGTCGCGCCTTCGCCGCGAGCAATATCGACGTAGCCCTTGATCCGGTTGAGTTGCTCCTGCGACACCTGTGGTCCCATCTGCGTCGCTTTGTTCATTGGGTCGCCGACGGCGATTCGGCCGGCACGATCGCTGAGTTGAGTTAGGAACTGGTCCTTCACTGACTCTTCGACAAACAGACGGGAACCGGCGCAACAGACCTGGCCCTGGTTGTAGAAAATTCCCATCATCGCGCCCGCGACTGCCTGTTCGAGATCGGAATCAGCGAAGACGATGTTCGGCGCCTTGCCGCCGAGTTCCAACGAGACTTTCGTCAGGTTATCGGCAGCCGTTTTGGCGATCAGTTTCCCGACCTCCGTCGATCCCGTGAACGCGATCTTGTCGATGCCTGGATGCGAGGCGAGCGCGGCGCCGGCAGTTTCACCGTAGCCGGGAACGATGTTCACGACGCCTTCAGGAAAACCTGCTTCCTGGATCAACTTCGCGAGCTCCATCGCGCCGACAGGCGTTTGCTCCGCGGGTTTCAGCACAACTGTGTTGCCGGCTGCGAGCGCGGGCGCCAGTTTCCACGCCGCCATCAGCAGCGGGAAGTTCCACGGAATGATCTGGCCGCAAACTCCGATTGGCTCGCGCAACGTGTAGTTGAACATGCGGCCCGGAACCGGAATCGTCTCGCCTTCGATCTTCGTGGCCCAACCGGCGAAATACTCGAAGTTCTCGACTACCTGCGGTAGATCGACGTAGAGCGATTCTTTGATTGGCTTGCCGTTGTCGGCAGTTTCGAGCTCGGCAAGCCGGTTGGAGTTCTGTTCGATCAGTTGCGAGAGTTTGTAGAGCAACCTGCCGCGATCGCGCGCGCTGAGTTTGGACCACTTGCCTTCGAAGGCACGCCGCGCGGCGGCGACCGCTTTGTCGACGTCGGCTTTGTCGCCTTCCGCGATTTCGGCGAGCGGTTCGCCCGTCGCCGGGTTAGGCGTAGTGAACGTTTTCCCTGATTCGGAGTCTACCCATTGGCCGTCGATGAAGAGTTGGTATTTGTTCATTCTAAAAATCCGTGGTTCCCGCGAGTAGTTGTCTCAAGACGAACGGCAGGATGCCGCCGTGATGGTAGTAGTCGACTTCGATTGGCGTGTCGATGCGCAGCGTGATCGGCACTTCTTCAACGGCGCCACTAGCACGATGAATCACGAGCGTGATCGTTTCGAGCGGTTCGATCCCGTCTGCGATGCCGCGCAGGTCGAACGTCTCCGTGCCATTGAGTCTCAGCGAAGCGGCGCTGGTGTCGTCCTGGAACTGACACGGCAGCACGCCCATTCCCACGAGGTTGCTGCGGTGGATGCGCTCGAAACTCTGCGCGATGACGGCTTTCACGCCCAGCAGGCGCGTTCCCTTCGCGGCCCAGTCGCGTGAACTGCCGGTCCCGTACTCCTGTCCGGCGACGATGATGAGCGGGACGCGTTCCTCCTGGTAACGCATCGCCGCGTCATAGATGCTCATGCGCTCGCCGTCAGGTTGATGCAGCGTGACGCCGCCTTCGACGCCGGGCACCATCAGGTTCTTAATGCGCACGTTGGCGAACGTCCCGCGGACCATCACCTCGTGGTTGCCACGTCGCGCGCCGTAACTGTTGAAGTCTCTGATCTCCACGCCGCGTTCCTGGAGGTACAACCCCGCGGGCGACGATGGCTTGATTGCGCCTGCGGGGCTGATGTGGTCCGTCGTGACGGAGTCGCCGAAGATAGCGAGCGCCCGCGCGCCTGTGACGTCTGACAACGGCTCGAGCGCGCTGCTGAACCCGTCGAAATAAGGAGGCTCGCGGATGTAAGTCGACTCCGACT
The DNA here is from genome assembly GCA_046732935.1 of Acidobacteriota bacterium. Classification (GTDB taxonomy): domain Bacteria; phylum Acidobacteriota; class Blastocatellia; order Pyrinomonadales; family Pyrinomonadaceae; genus PSRF01. The sequence goes on from JBKPOC010000001.1 coordinate 157,708, forward strand.
CCCACTGGTAAACGTTGCCCGTGCTCGTTGGAATGTCGTTCCAGAGCGGGTTTTGTTCCTGGAAGCTGCTGTAGAGCCGGCGATAAGTCTCCGGATCAAATGCGGCCCGCATCTTTTCGTTGATCTCCTCCATAGTGGGCCAAATGTCGCGGAGGTAAACGTCCTGTCCGTCTTTTCCGGCGCCGATGGGATCAGTGGTCACGTCGAGATCGATACGGCCGGCAAGTGCGAAGGCAACGACGAGCGGCGGGCTCATCAAAAAGTTTGCCTTGATACTCTGATGCACGCGCGCTTCGAAGTTTCGGTTGCCGGAGAGCACGGACGCAGCGACGACGTCGCGTTCGTTGACGATCTGATCGATGGCTGGATCGAGCGGTCCGGAGTTTCCGATGCACGTCGTGCAACCGTAGCCGACGAGATTAAAGCCGAGTTGATTCAGGTATGGTTGCAGGCCCGTTCGCTCGAGATAGTCGGTCACGACTCTCGAACCCGGCGCCAGCGAATTTTTGACTTTCGGACTGACGGAGAGGCCCCGTTCGACCGCCTTCTTCGCCAGTAGACCAGCGGCGAGCATCACGCTCGGGTTCGACGTGTTCGTACATGAAGTGATGGCGGCGATGAGAACGTCGCCATGGCCCACGAGCTCGTCGCCGGACGTGAACTCGTCCGGCGGGATTTCAGCGACAACGTCAGGAGTAGGACGGTTGTTGACCATTTCCGTTTCCGTCCAGACGCTCGTGTTGCGGTCAGTAACGTTATTGCCGGCTATTGCCGGAATCGTCTCGGGCCGTTGTTCGCCGCCGCCCGCGACTTGGTGCTGTCTGTCGGCGCCGATCTTCACGTGGTAACGCGTCCACATCTCGTCTTCAGTCTTGCCGTAGCCGCCTTCGCTGACGGGCTTCAGCATGAGCTCGGTAAACTGATCTTTCAGCCTGGGGAGATCGATTCGATCCTGCGGCCGCTTTGGACCGGCGACGCTTGGCCCAATCGATCCGATGTCGAGATCGAACACGACGCTGTAGTCGATCTCGCCTTTCTGCGGCATGCCGAACATGCCCTGCGCCGTGTAGTACTGTCGCACGAGATCGACGTGTTCCGCGGAACGGCCGGTCGCCGTCAGGTACGCGCAGGTCTCTTCGTCGACCGGGAAGAAGCCCATCGTCGCGCCGTATTCCGGCGCCATGTTGGCGATCGTCGCGCGATCCGTGACCGACAAGCTCGATGCGCCTTCGCCGTGAAACTCGACAAACTTACCGACGACCTTCGCGCGGCGCATCATCTCCGTGACTTTCAACACCAGGTCCGTCGCCGTAACTCCCTCGCGCAAACTTCCGCTCAGGTGAACGCCGACGACGTCGGGCGTCAGGAAGTAAACGGGTTGGCCCAACATCGCCGCTTCGGCCTCGATGCCGCCGACGCCCCAACCGACGACGCCGAGTCCGTTGATCATCGTCGTGTGTGAATCCGTGCCCACGAGCGTATCCGGAAAATAGACCGTCTTCTCCCAAACGTTTTTCGCGAGGTACTCGAGATTGACCTGGTGACAGATGCCGATGCCCGGCGGGATGACGGTGAAGCCGTCAAAAGCCTGCGTGCCCCACTTGAGAAACTGGTAGCGCGAGCGGTTGCGTTTGAATTCCATCTCCATGTTCTTTTCAAACGCGTCGCGCGTGCTCGAGAGATCGACCTGCACCGAGTGATCGATCACGAGATCGACCGGGACGAGTGGTTCGATAACGCCGGTGTTCTTGTTCAGACGGGCGACGGCGGAGCGCATCGCCGCGAGATCGACGAGCAATGGCACGCCCGTGAAGTCCTGCAACAGGACGCGGGCGACGACGAACGGGATCTCTTCGGTTCGTTTGCCGTTGGGTTTCCAGTTTGCGAGATTGCGCACGTCCTCTTCGGTGATCTTCTGGCCGTCGCAATGGCGCAGCACTGACTCGAGTACGACGCGGATGCTGTGCGGGAGCCGCGAAATGGGCCCGACTCCGTCTTTTTCGAGTTGCGGCAGCGAGTAGAAGCGTCCGACTGGACCTGATGGGGAAGAGAAAGTTTGCAAAGAATCAAAAGGGCTGTCTGGCATAGTAAAGCTCAAACTCTTTCCTTAAAGCGGCGGCGATAACCCACCCCGCGAAATGATTTGTGCACTGTTTTGTGGTTCAAACTGAAGTGTAAAGTGCAGGGTAGTAATCGTCAAGCAAGTGGTAGGTTTGACAGACGACGGGTAGGCGAAGGGATTGAACGGCCATTATTCTCGTGTTCTGCCGCGACTTTTTAACCCGCGCCTTATTCCGGAGGAGGTCTTTGCAGTCTTTGTCAGTAGGCAAGTACTCGATGGCCATGACGTCATCATTCTTTTCGTCTACCGTGTATATAATTCCTTCTCTGTCATTTGAGTAAGTTGCCACGGTCGGATCCTCGGGGCTGGCATATTTCTCATACTTCTTCCGATCAAGATTTAACTTTGAAAAGCTCATTTCATATTCGGGTTGTACATAGATACTTATGACCGTGTCCTTTCGAACGAGACAGACGCAACCGTTCACGGGATTACAATTTCCCTCTCCTGCATAGTTGACGTGAACTCGCTCCTGATCGGATTGATAATGATCATTTGTGCCTGGACCGAAAAGACGTTCCACATCCCCGCGTGTTGACCGCAGCGGTACTATGCCCCGCCATCCTTTCCCTTGTGCGACCATAGATATAGAAGTCGACAGAAGGATGGCCATACTGGTTAGTAAAAGCCGGTTCATACTTACCCTCCAACTAGAAACACAAACGATTCACTGCTTGATGCCAGTAGTACGACCAACTGATATGATTTGGGTTCCTCATCGCGGCTTGGTGCTGAGGGTAGCTCGGGTCAAGAGGCCAAGTCGATGTTGTCAATTTGTAAAAATCGCGATGAACGATTTCGGCAAACGCTCGATCGGTATAGTGCGCATTTTGCCCTCCCAAGTGCATCAGTTCACCCAATGCTCCGTGTATGTCAGCCGTAGCCTGGTCGCTTGCACCAAATTGTCGAGCTCCTAAGAAAATCACTACATTATGCTGTCTTAGTATTCCTTCCGTACTTCCGTAACCAGCACTTCCCAACATTGGAACTCGCGTCAGCCCTCCACTGCCGTTGATTACGCTGTCAAACATATTAACTATGTTACCCATGCTACCCTGTACGCGAGGATTCTTCTTGGTTTCAACAGAATTTAGTAAATTATTTACGATCGCGCTGCAGTCAACTTTATCGAGCGCGATCTTTAAGGCGTCGCGAATCCCAGTTACGTCGAATGTGGAATTCTGTGGCGCTTGTTCGACTCCGCCCAAGCCATCGCCACCAACCAACGCGACGGACGCGCTTGCACTCGATTGTGGCGACAACAGTCCCGCGGCGACTGCGATGTTTATTCCGTTAAGGAAGTCAGCAGCATCTTTGCCAAAGTACGAACCTTGCTTGACGACCTCGCCACCCACTAAGGCCGTATACTCGATGCCGACGTTCGGGTTCTTCTCCAGGATCGCCATCGCCGCGTCGCGTTTGCCCGACTGCCACAGTTTCTCCGCCCGTTCGCGATCATAGAGCGCTTGGAACGTAGCTTCCATCAAAGCAGCCTGGTCGCGGTTAGCCTGTTCGTATTCTTCACTTGGTCCGCCTTCGATTTCCAGCGGCATCTGATCGAACTTCGGATTGTAGAAAATCGGTTCAGTAACGAGCGAAGGTGACGGAGGCGTGGTGACATCGGCTCC
>JBKPOC010000002.1:0-445287 GCA_046732935.1 Acidobacteriota bacterium
GGACCTCAATGTCTCGTGGGCTCGGAGATGTGTATAAGAGACAGGAACAAGCATAATCCGAGCCAGCGGGGGCGCGCTTCGCTTGCCCCCTTCCTGACTGTTCTAATTGCCCCTTCGTGACTGTTCTAACTTGTTTGCTTCTCCTTCAGACACGGGCAGGATTTCCGTGACGATGCGGATATTGGCGTGGTAGTATGCCTTTATTATGCATGCCGATGTCGTTCTTATACGACTTATATTTACGGCAACCTTGGTAGCGGCTGGATACATACTCAAACCAATAGCCAGGGAGACTCCCTGGATATCGGCGGCGTTGGGTGCTCTGACCGCGATGTGCATCATTCTGTTTGAAATGCGGATCCGCCGCGCGTCGCTCAAGACTCTCATCGGCGCGGCCGTCGGTTCGATCCTGGGAATCGTCGGCGCTTACTTGATCGGTTCATTGATCAGCCGTCAGGAATCGGACGCGGTGACGGCCGAGGCCAAGACGTTCACAACCCTGGCGCTGACGTTCTTCATGGCCTACGTCGGGTTGATGGTCGGCGCTGCGAAGGGAGACTATCTCGACCTTTCGGCCCTCGGCGGAATTTTCAGCGACAAGGTTGCAAGACGTGACTTAAAGATTCTCGATACCTCCGTGATCATCGACGGCCGTATTGCCGACGTCGCGGAGACCGGGTTTCTCACCGGGTCGTTAATCATCCCTCAGTTCATACTTCGCGAACTTCAGCAGGTTGCCGATTCGCCTGATTCCTCCAAACGCCAGCGCGGCCGGAGGGGCCTGGACATGTTGAACCGGCTCCAGAACAACAGCTCGCTCGACATTCAGATTGTCGAGACTGACTTTCCGTCAGTGCGCGAAGTCGACCTGAAACTGATCGAACTCGGCAAACAGCTCGATGCCGTTATCGTCACTAACGATTTCAACCTGAACAAAGTCTCCCAGTTGCGCGGCGTCAGCGTGCTCAACATCAACGAGCTGGCGAACGCGCTCAAGCCGGTCGTGTTGCCGGGCGAGGCGATGCGTGTATTCATCCTGAAAGAAGGAAAGGAATACAACCAGGGCGTCGCTTATCTCGACGACGGCACGATGGTGGTCGTCGACAACGCGCGCCGATTGATCGGCAAGAACGCCGACATCGCCGTCACCAGCGTATTGCAGACCACTGCCGGCAAGATGATCTTCGGGCGTCTCTGGGAAGAAGCGGAAAATGGCGGGCACAGCGACATTCACCGCACGAATGGCGGCTCGCGCCGTCAGCCGCGCGAATCGCGGAGTGCTCCGGGTCCGGTGCGGATCACGGATAGCGAGCCAATCACCGAGAGCTGACGCTTCCAAAGTTTCCTATTTTAATGAATACCGCGATTATCGCCGCCGCCGGAATGGGCGCCCGGATGGCGAGCGATCGGCCGAAGCAGTTTCTGCTTCTTGCCGGGACTCCGATCATCTTTCACACACTGAAGCCCTTCGAACGGTGTGACCGCATCCAGGAAGTGATCGTCGTTCTGCCCCCGGAAGAGGCCGCGGCTTTTCTGGCACTGGCCGCGAAGCACGGACTGAGAAAACTGTCGCGCGTTGTTCCCGGCGGGACGACACGGGCCGACTCGGTTAAGCGTGGTTTGATGGCGATTCGGCCGGCGACAGCAGGGATAGTGGCCGTTCACGATGGTGTTCGTCCTTTCGTAACTGTCGAGGAGATCGATAACGTGGTTGCCGCGGCGGAATCGAACGGCGCCGCGATTCTCGTCGCGCCTGTAACGGATACGATCAAGCAGGTCAGCGGCGACACGATCAGCAACACGCTCGACCGTCAGCAGTTGCGCCGTGCGCTCACGCCGCAATGTTTCCGTTACGAGTTGTTGCGAAAAGCGTACGAGCACGCCGACGTGAACGACGCGTCGTTAACTGACGAGAGCGCGTTAGTCGAAAGGACCGGCGCGCGCGTAACGACAATCGAGGGCAGCACCAGAAACATCAAGATCACGACGCCGCAAGACCTGTTGATTGCAGAGGCGTTTATTAAAATGGGAACTTAGTGCTTGGTGCTTTGTACTTGGTTGGTCTTTGGCCTTTGGCCTTCGCCGTGAAATCTAAGGCCAAAGACCCAAGACCTAAGACCAAACAAAGTACAAAGTACAAAGCACCAAGCACAAAGCTCATGCTACGCATCGGCATCGGAACCGATACTCATCGCCTTGTCGAGGGACGTCCACTCGTGCTGGGCGGTGTGCACGTCTTTTCCGATCGCGGCGCGGAAGGTCATTCAGACGCCGACGCGTTGACGCACGCGATAGCCGATGCGATTCTCGGCGCGTTGTGCGAAGGCGATATCGGCGTGCACTTTCCGGACAAGGATCCGCAGTGGAGCGGCGCGAACAGTCTCGACCTCCTCTCGCGCGTCATGTGGTTGGCCCGCGAACGCAGCCTGCACGTCGTCAACGTCGACTCGACAATCCTGCTCGAAACGCCAAAGATACGTGCCTACATCGACACGATGCGCGTGAACATCGCCGGCGTGTTGGGTATTGACGCGACGTGCGTGAGTGTGAAGGCCAAAACCGGGGAAGGACTCGATGCGGTCGGACAAGGGCTTGCGGTAACGGCTCAGGCCGCTGTGCTGATGGAGAGCAACTAAGGAAAGCAGCTTGAGACCACAGGACGTCATAAGAAAGAAGCGAGACGGTCAAAGCCTGACGCGCGACGAGATCGACTTCTTCATCGGCGGAATCACGAGCGGACGCATCGCGGACTACCAGGTCAGCGCACTGCTGATGGCCATCTACCTGAATGGCATGGACCAGTCGGAGCAGCAAGCGCTGACCGAGGCCATGCTCAACTCCGGCAACATCCTCGACTTCTCCGACATTCCCAAACCAAAAGCCGACAAACACTCGACCGGAGGCGTGGGCGATAAGACGTCCGTGATCATCGCGCCGCTCGTCGCCGCGTGCGGTGTGTGCGTGCCGATGATCTCCGGACGCGGTCTTGGTCACACCGGCGGAACACTCGACAAGCTCGAATCGATTCCCGGTTATAGCGTCAATCTCAGTGCGACCGAATTCAAAGGCGTTCTGGACAAGGTCGGCTACGCGATGGCGGGTCAAACTGCGGAGCTCGCGCCTGCTGATAAAAAGATGTACGCGCTGCGCGATGCGACATCGACCGTCGAAGCGATTCCGCTGATCGTCGCGTCGATCATTTCGAAGAAAGGCGCCGCCGGCCTCGACGCGATGATCATCGACGTGAAAGTCGGAAACGGCGCGTTCATGCGCGAGCAGTCGCGGGCGACGGAGTTGGCGCACGCGCTGGTGAGCACGGGCAACTCCTGCGGGATCAAAACGCGTGCGTTGTTGACTGACATGAACCAGCCGCTGGGCCGGGCTGTCGGAAACTCGCTGGAGATCGAGGAGTGCATCAATCTTCTTCGCGGCGACGCGCCGGCGGCTGCTCATCCCGTGCTCGAGTTGTCGCTGGAACTGTGCGCGCACATGTTGTTGCTGGCGAACGTCGATGAGACTGCGGAAGCCGCGCACCGGCGGCTGCGTCAAGTTTTACAGTCGGGGAAAGCGCTGGAATGCCTGCGCCGAAACATCGAGGCGCAGGGCGGCGACCCGCGCGTGTGCGACGACCCGGCCGCGTTTCTGCCTTTGGTAACTGAAACCGTTACGGTAGAATCCCCGCGCTCCGGCTTCATTACAAGAGTCGAAACGACGGAGATCGGTCACGCTATCGCAGCAATCGGCGGCGGACGTGTGCGCATCGAAGATACAGTCGATCCGACCGTCGGTTTCACATCGGAGCTGAAGATAGGTGACAAGGTAAATGCGGGTGACGCCATCGGCCTGGTCTACTGCGCCGACAGCTCGAGTGGTGAACAAGCAGCGCGAAGAATCCAGGCTGCGTATCACGTCGACGATGAGCCGCCGGCGGTCAAAGAAAAGCTAGTCAAGGAAATCATCAACGAATGAAATACAAAATCCTGGCACTCGTTGCATTGCTGGCTTTCGTGTCACTGGCGCTGACCGGGTGCAGTGACACGGCCGCGTCGCAGGATCCTTCGAAGATACGCGTCGGCATCGTCTTCGATATTGGCGGAAAGGACGATCGTTCGTTCAATGCCGCTGCGTGGCAAGGTGTGCAGCGCGCCGCGAAGGATCTGCCCATCATCCTGCGCGACATCGAACCGGGGACGCCGAACGCCATCGAACCCGCGATGCGCGCGTTTGCGGAACGCAACTTCGATCTGATCATCGGAGTCGGTTTTGCGCAGGCGCCCATCATGGAGCAGGTTGCGAAAGACTATCCGCACATTCAGTTCGCCATCATCGATGGTGTCAGCAAGTTGCCGAACGTGGCGTCGCTAATCTTCAAGGAGCATGAAGGCTCGTATCTCGTCGGCATACTCGCCGCCAAAGCCTCGCACACCGGCACGATCGGTTTTCTAGGCGGCATGGATATCGGGCTCATTCATCGCTTCGCTAAGGGCTACGAAGAAGGCGCGCGCTCGGTCAATCCGAACATTCGCGTGATCGAAAACTACGTCGGCGTCACGGACAGCGCGTGGAACAATCCCGGCAAGGGCAAAGAGCTGTCGTTGGCCCAGATCGGCAAAGGCGCGGACGTGATCTTCACCGCCGCCGGCAACTCCGGTCTCGGCGCGTTTGATGCTGTCGAGCAGCAGGGAAAACAGGATGGCCGCGCGACGCACTTCGTCATCGGCGTCGATTCAAACCAGAACATGGTCAAGCCCGGTTTCGTGTTGACGAGCATGGTCAAGCGCGTTGACAACGCCGTCTACGACATCGTGAAAGACGTCGTGAATCACCGCTTCTCAGCCGGCATACACGTCTTCGGTCTCGACAAAGACGGCGTCGGCTATGCGATGGATGAATTCAACAAGGACCTCGTCTCACAGGATGCGATCGACGCCGCCGAAGCAGCCAAGAAGAAAATCATCGCGGGCGAGATTAAAGTCACGGATGCAATGGGAAGCTAATACATTGGTCTTTGGTTTTTGGTCTTAGGTCTTTGATTTGTTTACGTCGTCTTATCAATCTTTCCTCAGGAGAACCCAAGATGGAAAAGACTAACTTTGTGCACCTTCACATCTATAAACTATCCGAGAAACTTGCGGATGAGATTTGGAGAGTCGTGATCGGCTGGAACTTCTTTGCAAAGAATACAGTGGGAGTTCAGATAGTTAAAGCTGCAGATAGCATCGGTGCCAATATTGCCGAGGGTAGCGGTCGAGGCAGTGATCCCGAACTTAAGCGTTTCTTGAGAATTTCGCGCGGCTCGCTGTATGAGACCCAGCATTGGTTGCGTCGTGCGTACAACCGACGCTTACTATCAGAAGCACAGGTTAATAGCCTACTCCCAATAATCACAGAATTGACACCTCGACTGAATTCGTATCTAGGCTCGATTGGTTCGCTTAAAAGACGGCCGCCGACGATAAGTGTTGACAAAACCTAAGACCAAAGACCCAAGACCTGACACGGGATGCTGGAACTCCGACAAATAACCAAACGCTTCGGCGACGTTTTGGCTAACGACCAGGTCGACATCGTCGTCAAGCCGGGAACGATTCATGCCATCGTAGGAGAAAACGGCGCGGGGAAATCGACCGCGATGCGCATCGCCTACGGTTTCTATACCGCCGACAGCGGGCAGATTCTCGTCGACGGGCAGGTGCAAGAGATCAGGTCGCCTCACGATGCGATTGCGCTCGGGATCGGCATGGTCCACCAGCACTTCATGCTGGTCGAGACCATGACGGTCGCGGAAAACATCATCCTCGGCGCTGAGCCCGGCTCGGCGCTGGCCCTCGATATCAAAAGCGCGACTGCCCAAATCCGCCAACTCTCCGAGGAATTCAAACTCGCCGTTAATCCCAACGAACCGGTCGAACATCTCTCCGTGGGCCAGCAGCAGCGCGTCGAGTTGTTGAAAGCGTTGTACCGGCACGCGCGAATACTGATCCTCGACGAGCCGACGGCGGTGTTGACGCCGATCGAAGTGGAAGAGTTCTTCGCGATCCTGCGGCGAATGCGCGAGCAGGGCAAGACGGTCATCATCATCACTCACAAACTCTCCGAAGTGCTGGCGATCTCCGACGAGGTGACGGTGATGCGCGACGGCAAGGTCGTCGGACGCGTGCAGACGAAAGACACGAACGCGGCGGAGTTGGCCCGCATGATGGTGGGCCGTGAAGTTCTGCTGCGCGTCGAGAAGACGGATCCGAACGCCGGCCGCTCTCAACTCGAAGTGCAAAGACTTTCAGTCGTCGCCAGCGATGGAACGAAGCGAGTGAACGACGTGTCATTCGAAGTCCGCAGCGGCGAGATCGTCGGCATCGCGGGAGTCGAGGGAAACGGCCAGACGGAATTGATCGAAGCGCTCGCGGGACTGAGCGACCCTTCGCAAGTCACCGGCCAGATCATCTTCACGGGGAAAAACATCAACGGCCTCGGCGCCCGGCTGCGGCGTGAACTCGGAATCGCGCACATTCCGGAAGATCGCCATCGACGGGGGCTGTTGCTGGATTTCACGCTCGCGGAGAACGCGATTCTCGGCGTGCATTATCGCCCGCCGATTGCCGCATTCGCCGGCGACATCTTTCTTGACGAAGGCGCGATCCAGCGAAGGGCAAACGAGATCATCCAGGCGTTCGACGTGCGTCCGCCAAACGCCGCGCTTCCGGCGCGCGCGCTGTCCGGCGGCAATCAGCAGAAGCTGATCATCGGCCGCGAGTATCACGTCGATCCGAAGTTGCTGCTGGTGTCGCAGCCCACGCGCGGAGTCGACATCGGTGCGATCGAATTTATTCACCGGCAGTTGGTCCGTTTGCGCGACGACGGCTGCGCGATCCTGCTCGTGTCAGCCGAGCTTGAAGAAGTGACGAGCCTTTCGGATCGACTGCTGATCATTCATGACGGCCGCATCGCGGGCGAAGTGGATCCGAAGGTCGCAACGTTAGAGGAAATTGGGTTGTTAATGACGAGAGGACATTAGACGCTGGGTCTTTGGTCTTCGGTCTTTGGTCTTGGTAAATACGCGACGATCAGAACTCGTTTCGAGATCAAGACCTAAGACCAAAAACCTAAGACCAAGAACAAGATAATGCCCAAATTCGCGCGTGAGCTACTTTTCCCGCTGATCGCTGTCGTGGCAGCATTCATCGTCGGCGGCATCCTCATCCTGCTGGTCGGAGACAATCCGATCATCGCTTACAGGCTGTTGTTGGGAAGCGCGCTCTCGTGGCCCGACGGCATCGGCTACACGCTCTTTCACGCGACGCCATTGATCTTCACCGGACTCGCCGTCCTTGTCGGCTTTCGCTGTGGTCTATTCAACATCGGCGCCGAAGGACAACTCTACATCGCGGCGTTTGCGACCGCGTGGGTTGGAATCACGTTCGCGAACCGCTCGGCCTGGTTGCTCGTTCCGATGTGTTTCGCGGCGGCGATATTCGTCGGCGCGTTGTGGGGCGCGATTCCCGGCGTGCTCAAGGCGCGCTTCGGATCGCACGAAGTCATCAACACGATCATGTTGAACTTCATCGCCCTCTACCTGATCAGTTACCTGACTCAGTATCACTACAAAGAACCCGGGGATCCGATTCTGCAAACCGTGCCCATTGGCTGGGGCGCGCACATCGCGCGGCTCGGAAAGTTCATTCCCGGTTTTCCGGTACGCATTCCGCTGAACGTCGCTTTTCTTCTGGCGCTGCTTTGCTGTCTGCTGGTCTACCTTTTTTTGTGGCGCACGAAGTGGGGCTACGAAATACGCGCGACGGGCAGCAATCCATCGGCTGCCGAGTACGGCGGCATTTCGATTCGCAAACAGATCGTCCTCGCGATGGCCGTTTCCGGCGCACTCGCCGGCATGGTCGGGATCAACGAAGTGATGGGCTATCGCTATCGTTATTACGACGGCTTCTCCGACAACTATGGTTTCACCGGAATCGCCGTCGCACTCCTCGGCCGCAATCATCCGGTCGGCGTGATCCTCGCGGCGCTGTTGTTTGCTGTCTTGCAGCACGGCGGGATTTACGTCGACGGTTTTTCCGAGCACATCACGAAAGATATCGTGCAGGTGCTTCAGGGCATCATCATTTTGTTTGTCGCCGCCGAGGCGTTCTTCAGATGGTCGCTGGGCAGGTTCGGATTCAGACGTTTGAGGGCCTAAACTCATGTTGGATATTTTCACGTGGTCGCTAGTCGCATCGACGATCAGGCTTGCCACGCCCTTGATCCTCGCTGCGCTCGGCGGTCTGTTTTCCGAGCGCTCGGGCGTAATCAACATCGCCCTCGAGGGAAAGATGTTGGCCGGCGCTTTCACCGCCGCCGCTGTGACGTATGCGGCTGACGTGAGGTTCGGATTGGGAAACGCGAGCCCGTGGGTCGGTCTACTCGCCGGCATGCTCGCGGGTTTGCTTATCGCCGCGATCTACGCCGTGAGTTGTATCAAGTTCCAGGCGGACCAGGTTGTCAGCGGCGCCGCCATCAACATTTTGATGCTCGGCATACCGGGTTTCCTGAGCGGCGCGTTGTTTCTTTCCTCAGGCTCGACTCCTCAACTTCCAAAAGATCACTTACTGCCACAGAAGCCGTGGGTGATCGCGTTGGCGATCGCAGTTCTGGTCGCCGCGATCTGGTACGTCATCTACAAAACGCCGTTCGGATTGCGGCTGCGTTCGGTGGGCGAAAAGCCTGAAGCCGCGGATGCGGCGGGCGTCAGCGTCAGTAAGATCAGGTATTCGGGCGTGTTGCTTGCCGGATTACTCGCGGGCATGGGCGGCGCGTATCTCTCGATCGGGCAGTCGTCGTTGTTTACCAGGAACATGACGGCGGGTCGCGGCTTCATCGCGCTGGCCGCGTTGATCTTCGGAAAGTGGCGTCCGGTGCAGACGTTGCTTGCGTGTCTATTGTTTGGTTTCACCGAGGCGGTTTCGATTCAGATGCAAGGCGCGGTAAAGTTAAACGGTGAAGACATCCCGGTGCAGTTCATTAACATGGTGCCGTACGTCTTGACTATAGTAGTGCTCGCGGGTTTTATCGGATCGTCGCGGCCGCCGCGCGCGCTGGGAATACCGTATCAGAAAGAGAAGTAGAGCAATGGCAATGGTGGAACGAATCGCAAGCACCAGTCTTTACGAACGTGCTGAACATGCAGCAAGAACGATTCGCGCGCGCATGAGCGTCGAGCCGCGTATTGCGATCGTGCTCGGCAGCGGTCTCGGTGGATTTGCCGACGATTTTGACGACGCGGTTCGCATTCCTTACCAGGAGATACCCGGGTTTGCGCGCTCGACCGTTGAAGGACACGAAGGACGCTTGATCGCCGGCAAGATCGACAGCGTGCCGGTGTTGGCGATGCAGGGCCGCGTTCATTACTACGAAGGCTACTCGCTCGAGGAAGTCACGTTTCCGGTCCGCACTTTCAAACTGATCGGCATCAAGACGCTCGTTTTGACGAACGCCGCCGGCGGCATTAACGTGGGACTGACGCAGGGCGCGCTCATGGTGATCAGCGATCATCTGAATCTGATGGGCGACAATCCGTTGCGTGGCCCAAACGACGATCGCTTCGGTCCACGCTTCCCGGACATGTCGGCGGTTTACTCGCCCGCGTTGCAGGAACTGGTAGTCGAGGAAGCGAAGACGATCGGCGTCGAAGTGCGGCGCGGAATTTACGGTGGACTTTCTGGTCCGAGTTATGAAACTCCCGCCGAGATTCATCTGTTGCGCAACCTCGGGGCTGACGCGGTTGGCATGAGCACTGTGCCGGAAGCCATCGTCGCGCGTCACATGGACATGGAAGTGCTCGGCATTTCGTGCATCACGAACATGGCCGCGGGCATTAGCGACGAGCCGATCGATCACGCGGACGTGATGGCCACCGGCGATCGCGTTCGCGACACGTTTGCACAGTTGCTGCGCAAGGTTGTGAGTGCGATTAATAACAGAGTGGTTTAGCAGGTTTTAGGTCGTTGGTCTTTGGTCTTAGGTCTTTGGCCTTGGGAAATGACTGAAGCCCCCAAAACCCAAAGACCAAAGACCAAAAGCCAAAGACCCAGATGAGTATGATAATTGGCATTTGTGGTGGCACCGGTTCGGGAAAGACGACGGTCGCGAATCGCATCCTCGAATCGGTCAGCGCCAGCGAAGTCGTTTTTATTCAACAGGACTCCTACTATCGCAACCTGACTGACCTTCCACTCGACTACCGCGGCATCGCTAACTTCGACCACCCTGACGCGCTCGACAACGATCTGCTCGTCAATCACATTCGCCGCTTGAAATCAGGCGAGCCGATCGAGTTGCCGCTCTACGACTTCAAGACGCACATGCGTTTGAACAACACGCGTACCGTCGAACCCAAGCCGATCGTCATCGTCGAAGGAATTCTCATCTTCGCCGATGCGCGATTGCTCGAACAGATGGACATCAAGGTGTTTGTCGATACGCCTGACGACATTCGTTTCATTCGGCGTCTGCGCCGTGATATCGCCGAGCGCGGGCGCACGGCTGAGTCTGTAATCGAACAATACCTGGCGACGGTGCGACCGATGCACATGCAGTTTGTCGAACCGTCAAAGCGTCATGCTGACGTAATCATTCCTGAAGGTGGTCATAATCTCGTAAGCATCGATTTGCTGAGCGGAAAAATTCGTGAGAGGCTGGCCAGTGCTTTATCGATCGTTGGTGGAGGTTAACATTGGACGAGAACCAAAAACGCCTGGTAGACGCGGCTGTCGCCGCCCGTCTGCGTTCGGTTGCTCCCTTTTCTAAGTTTCTTGTGGGCGCTGCGGTAGAGACCAAGGGGGGCAAGATCTACACAGGCTGCAATATCGAGAGCGCAAGTTATGGACTGACGGTTTGTGCCGAACGCGTCGCGATTTGGAAGGCAGTATCCGAAGGCGAGCGCGAACTTACGAACCTCGCTATCGTCGTGGACACTGAGCCTTTAACCCCACCGTGCGGCACTTGCCGTCAGATCATCTGGGAGTTCTGCAATGATGGTTACATCGTGCTTGCCAACCTCAACGGACACTCAGAGCAACTCGACATCAAAGAACTCCAGCCCCGCGCTTTCGATGCTAGTTACTTCGAACTGACACGCAAGTGAGACTACGAGGCCTAGCTGAGGGTGTCGGCAAAAAGCCTCTCAGGCATTTGCGAAGTTAGTTCCGGCGTCGAGTCTTCAGGACGATCTTTTTTCGGTTTGATCCAGTGAAACCAAACGCCCTGTGCCCAGCCATAAGTACAAAACAGAGTTACTAATGCAACTCCCCACATCCTGGGTGTGAACGACATGTACAGCCAGAAGGGCTGCGCGGAGAGTCCGAGGATATAGCCCCAACGTTTCCACGGCTCCGGGCGTCCTACAAGCCAGATGCCGCTGCCGCTGAGAGCAAGAATTCCGATTTGGGTCAACGTTTCAACAGACATAGCGCCTCCGAGTTCGAACGACGTCCGGCGGGCGAACGGACGTAAGGATTCATTTAATTACTATGAGCCCGCTGGGCAAAACGTTTCTGTCGCCGTAGACATTTAAAATAAAGGGCCTTTTTCTGTCAGTTCACCTTTACAGGCGTTGTGGAAGCACGTTAAGTTCGAACGCCTCAGGCGTGTTTTGAAAGGAGTAGCGGTTTATGTCCGCTCCGACGGTATTTGTTGCCTCATCCGGAGAAAGTCAGCGGCTCGCGCAAGCGATCCAGCAAAACTTGAAGACCGCGGAGGTACGTGTATGGACGCAGGATGCTTTTCATCCCGGCCAGAACCTCATCGATGAGTTGCAGCGCAATCTTCGACAGTCTGATTTCGGCGTCTTCATTTTTGCGGCGGACGACGAGGTGAAAATCCGCGGGCAGAAATATCAGGCAGTCCGCGACAATGTGATCCTCGAACTGGGAATGTTCATCGGGCTCCTCGGGAAAGATCACAGCTTCATCGTCAAACCCGAGTATGCCGACTTGCGCTTACCGACGGATCTGCAGGGAGTGGTGGCTGTCTCCTACAACAAGGAATGGGCCGAACGAGAACCCGTCCCGGCACTCGGCAGCGCCTGCACGCAGATCGACGATGCGATCAAACGCCAGTACCGGCGTAAGAGTAAGGAACTCAGCAGGGCCATCTCGGAATCGCTCGAGACGATTTGCTGGTCCATGAGTGCGCCGTTAACGCCGGAACGGGCCAGCCTGCGCGCGTTCATTTTCAAGAAAGAACGTGAGGAACTTGTGTGCGTCGGCTTTTGGGATCCGTACGAGTCTGTAGAACAGGTCGGAAAGACGCGCTTTAAGATTGATGAGAAAACGGCGTCGAGCGTAGTCGTGGTGCGATGTTTCCTCGACAACGCGTTGCACAGGACGTCAAGCGTGGAAGGCGGCGCTGTTGCTCCGTTGACTTCACGACACGGAGTGAAGGGCGCGATCAACCCGAGCCTGCGCTATGTTCTTGCCTCGCCGATCAGGGATGAGAATGATTCGATCTGGGGAGTGGTCGATTTCGACGCCTCGAACAATGTGGGCAAGAAGCTTTTGCAGAATGAAAACACCGCCAATGCAGTCATTCAGCGGTTGTCACGCGATCTGGCGAAGATACTGATGCGCTAGTTTAAGGTTATAGTCACTCTGTGCTTACCCCTGAAACGAACATATGCCAAAACTGCTTGTCGTTCTCACGTTGTTTGCGATGATCACGAGTCAAGCGCCGCAAGCTCTATCGCATAACCGGCGGTCGTCGACTGAACCGGTCGATCTTCTCGTTCTCGGTGGCACGATCATCACGATGGACGGCCAGCGCCGGGTTATTGAGGACGGCGGGATCGCTGTTGCCGGCGGTCGCATCGTTGCGATTGGTTCGCGCGCCGAGATTGAACGTGGTTACCGTTCACGGCAGCGAGTCGTCGCGACGGGTAAAGTCATTACGCCGGGGTTGATCAACGGGCACACGCATGTGCCGATGGTCCTGTTTCGCGGGCTCGCGGATGATCTCGACTTGCAGGAGTGGTTGACGAAGTACATCTTTCCGGCGGAAGCGAAGAACGTGACGGAACAGTTTGTTCGCGTGGGGGCGCGGCTCGGGCTTGCCGAGATGATTCGCGGAGGCACGACGACCTATTGCGACATGTACTACTTCGAAGACGCCATTGCCGATGAGACTGCCAAGGCGGGCGTCCGAGGCGTGCTCGGGGAAACGATCATCGACTTTCCTGTCGCCGACAATAAGACGAACGCTGAGGGAATGGCTTACGTCGAGAAGTTCGTCTCGCGCTGGAAGGGACATGAACTGATCGTGCCCGCGATCGCTCCGCACGCGCCTTACACGGTGTCAGAAGCGCATCTGAAAGCGGCGCGGGCGTTTTCCGATCGCACCGGCGCGCCGATTGTGACGCACATCTCTGAAACGAAGCGCGAGCTTGATGATAGTGTCAAAGACAAAGGAGCGAGTCCGGTTGCTTATCTCGATCGCATCGGGTTTCTGAATGAACGCGTGATTGCCGCTCACGTCGTGTGGCCGCAAGGGACGGACATCGCGACCTTGAAGCGGCGTGGAGTCGGTGTGGTTCACAATCCGCAGTCGAACATGAAGCTTGCATCTGGCGTTGCGCCGGTCCCGAAGATGCTGACTGAGGGCGTCTTTGTCGGGTTGGGGACGGATGGAGCTGCGTCAAATAACGACCTGAACATGTGGGAGGAAATGGACACCGTCGCCAAGCTGCACAAGGTCTTTACTGGCGACCCGAAGGTCATTTCCGCGCAAGAAGCGTTTGAACTGGCGACGATTCGCGGCGCGCACGCGTTGCATATGGACAAGGAGATCGGCTCGCTGGAAAACGGCAAGCGCGCCGACCTGCTGATCATCGATCGCGACACGCTGAATCAGATTCCGCTCTACAACATCTACTCCGATCTCGTTTACGCCACCAAAGCCGCCGACGTCCTGACAGTCATCATCAACGGACGCGTCGTCATGCGCGATCGGCGTCTCTTAACCCTGAACGAGACCACCATCAAAACCGACGCCCGCACCCTCCGCGACAAAATCATCAAAAGCCTCGGCACCTCAGCGTCATCGCAGTAGTGATAGCTGACAAATACCTTTCGCATAGGGTTGGGGCTCCTCTGTTCGCCGCATCGTAACTCAGGCCGACGCATAAGGGAACACGGATTTAACCAGTGATAATCCGGTTAGCGCGGCACTTGCCTGATTCGACCTGTTCCGGCCATAATACTTTCGACAAATTGATAAAAACCCTTAGCGAGCATGGGCTCGCTTCCGTATTTCAGGAGTCAGCAATTTGATATCTTTTTCGTATTTTCGCCCCCATATCCATGCCATCCTCCCGACACTTTTGATTCTGATAACAACCGGTCTCGCGGTAGGCCAGACGACTGGCTCTACGGAAGAAGTCCCGACAATCAATCCAGTCATGCGGCGGATCGAACGCGCCCGGGCCCTGGCTGCCATAAACCAGCTCAAGGCCGCAGCCCTCGAACTGGAAAACATTCGCGCCACAGCCAACGACCCGACGCTGCGGAATGTCACGACCCTGATGCTGGTCGGCATCTACCTCGAAGACGGAAACTACGGCCGCCCGCAAGCATTGCTGGAAGAGGCTTTCGCGGCGCGCGCAACGCAGAAAGACGAGTCGCTTCGCAATTATTTCGCCGCCGCCGGTCAAACGCTCAACGGCATTCGCGCGCACATCGCGAGATTTCGCAGTTTCGGCATCAACACCGGCGATTCCAATCTTCCCGCCGAAGCAAACACCGATCTCGAACGTGTGCGCGGCTTGCTGGAACGCATAGTCGCGCAGGCCACCGACATCTCGAAAGAGGCAGGCCGGTCATACGACGCAATGGCGCTCCTCGAGGACGTCCTCGGCATCCGCCTGGCGCTCGCCCGCAACAACGACGATCGCACAGCTTGGCAGACCCAGTACCAGACGGCGCGCGAGAAAATGGCTTCGTCAAACCTGCAAGTACAGGCGCTCGGCCGTTCCCAGGCGCTCGACGTCGTCACTGCAAAGATTCCTAATCCGTTCGCCAATCAAAAGCCGCCAACTGAACCCGCAGCGCCACCAGCGACCCCAAGCAACACGACCGCGACACCCGCAGCCACGTCAGCTCCAGCCACCACCGCAGGTCCGGAGCCACAGCTCGTCAGCACCGGTTCACTCAACGGCCGCGAAACCAAACGTGTGACGCCTGTCTATCCCGCAATGGCCAAGACGCACAACGTGACAGGTACAGTCCGCGTGTTCGCCATCGTCGACGAGAACGGCAAGATCTGGATCACCAACTCCGAAGGCCCGAACATGCTGCGGCAAGCGGCTGAAGAGGCCGCTCGCGGCTGGGTGTTTCCACCGCCAATGTTCGCCGGCAAACCAGCACGCCTCGCCGGTTATCTGGATTTCGACTTCAAACTGTAAACCGCGGATTCAAGTGAACAGTGAGGTGCGGCCATAAACTTGACTTTAAAGTAAAGATTAGGCTAAGATGCCTGCGGTTAATAGTTTAGATGAAGATTTCGGCTCAAGAAGAATACGGTCTGCGGTGCCTCCTGCAACTCGCCAAGGCGGGAACCATGGGCGAGTCGTTGACGCTCGCGCAGATCGCACGGCTCGAAGGAATCTCGCAGGCGAACGCGGGCAAACTCTTGTGGATTCTGAGCAAGGCCGGACTAGTGCAGTCGACGCGAGGGATCAAAGGCGGCTACTCCCTCGCGCGGCCTGCGTCTGAAATCAGGTTGAACCAGGTGATACGCGTGCTCGAAGGCGAGCCCGCGGAGTCGCACTGCAAGAGCTACGCAGGCGTGCTCGACGCGTGCGTCCACACCGGCGATTGCGGCATTCGACCGGTCATCATCGAACTGCACCAGATTGTCGACAACGCGCTTGCCGACATCACGCTGTCGCAGTTGTTGGGAACGGAAGCAAACGTCGACGCCGCGTTGCACCAGATTCAAGGCATCAAGCGAGACACAATCGAATTTAAAACAAACTGATGAGCACAGCAGAACTGTTAGGCAAACAAGAATACAAATACGGCTTCGTTACAGACATCGAGTCGGACGTGATTCCGCGCGGTCTGACGGAAGACACTATCCGTCTGATCGTCGAGAAGAAGAACGAGCCGGAATGGATGCTGGAGTTTCGTCTGAAAGCGTTTCGTCACTGGCTGACGATGACGGAGCCCAAGCATTGGCCCAACCTGAACTATCCGACGATCGATTATCAGGACATCATCTATTACAGCGCTCCGAAGCAGAAGCCGACGAAGGCGAGTCTCGACGAAGTCGATCCCGAACTCCTGCGGACGTTCGAAAAACTCGGCATTCCGCTACAGGAGCAGAAACAGTTGGCCGGCGTCGCCGTCGATGCGGTGTTCGATTCCGTTTCCGTCGCCACGACCTACAAAGAGAAGCTGAAGAAGCACGGCGTGATCTTCTGTTCGTTCACCGAGGCGATCAAGGACTATCCGGAACTGGTCAAGAAGTATCTCGGCTCCGTCGTGCCAACCAACGACAACTTCTTTGCGGCATTGAACAGCGCGGTCTTTTCTGACGGCAGCTTCTGTTTCATTCCGAAAGGCGTGCGCTGTCCGATGGAATTGTCGACCTACTTTCGCATCAACAACGCCGACTCAGGACAGTTTGAGCGAACGTTGATCGTCGCGGAAGAGGGTTCGTACGTTTCGTATCTCGAAGGCTGCACGGCGCCGAAGTTCGATCGCAACCAGCTTCACGCCGCTGTCGTCGAACTGGTCGCACTCGACGACGCGCAGATCAAATACTCGACGGTCCAGAACTGGTACGCCGGCGATGAAGAAGGCCGCGGCGGCATTTACAACTTCGTCACCAAGCGCGGCAAGTGCGCGGGCAGAAACTCGAAGATTTCGTGGACGCAGGTCGAGACCGGCTCGGCCATCACGTGGAAGTATCCGTCGTGCATCCTCGCGGGCGACAACTCGATCGGCGAGTTCTATTCAGTCGCGCTGACGAACCACGCGCAACAGGCCGACACCGGCACGAAGATGATCCACCTCGGCAAGAACACGCGCTCGACGATCATTTCCAAAGGCATCGCGGCGGGTAAGTCAAACAATAGTTATCGCGGGCTCGTGAAAGTGATGCCGAAGGCGGAGAACGCCCGCAACTACACGCAGTGTGATTCGATGCTGATCGGATCGAAGTGCGGCGCGAACACGTTCCCGTACATCGAGGTGATGAACAACACGTCGAGCGTGGAGCACGAAGCGTCGACGTCGAAGATCAGCGAGGAGCAGCTTTTTTACCTGCAACAGCGCGGCATATCGCAGGAAGACGCGGTGTCGCTGATCATCAACGGCTTCTGCAAGGATGTGTTCCTGCAATTGCCGATGGAGTTTGCGGTCGAAGCAACGCGGCTGCTCGGTTTGAAATTGGAAGGTAGTGTTGGTTAACGAATGTTAGAGATCAAAAACTTACACGCTGGTATCGACGGCAACGAAATCCTCAAAGGAATCAACCTGACGGTCCGCAAGGGCGAAATCCACGCGATCATGGGGCCGAACGGCTCTGGCAAGTCGACGTTGGCGAAAGTGCTCGCCGGGCATCCGCAATACGAAGTGACGGCCGGCGAAGTGCTCTTCGAAGGACGAAACCTGCTCAAGATGTCGCCTGACGAACGCGCCCGCGAAGGCGTGTTCATGGCGTTTCAGTATCCGATTGAAGTGCCGGGCGTTTCGAACGCGCAGTTCCTCCGACTGGCCTACAACGAGAAGCGCAAGCATCTCGGCGACGAAGAGCTCGATCCGCTCGAGTTCAAGGACCTGCTGAAGGAGCGCGCGAAGGTCGTCGAGATGGACGCGAGTTTCATGACGCGCTCAGTCAACGAGGGCTTTTCCGGCGGCGAGAAGAAGCGCAACGAGATACTGCAAATGGCGGTGCTCGAACCGAAGCTGGCAGTGCTGGATGAAACTGATTCCGGGCTCGACATCGACGCGCTGCGCGTCGTCGCGGGCGGCGTCAATCAACTGCTGACGCCGGAGAACGCGATCATCGTCGTCACGCACTATCAGCGGCTCTTGAACTACATCGTCCCGCATTATGTCCATGTGCTGGCAAGTGGCCGCATCGCGCGCGAAGGCGGAAAAGAATTGGCGCTGGAACTCGAAGAGAAGGGCTACGACTGGATCAAGACCGTCGATAAGAACAACAAGAATGGTGGCAGAACTAGTCAAATCAGATAACACGTATCAGACTGCGTTTGCATCGGTGAAAGAGTTGAGCCCGACTGTGCCGTGGCTCGAACTCGTACGCTCGGGCGCGATCGATCGCTTCGAACAGATCGGCTTTCCGTCGGTTCGTGAAGAGGAGTGGAAGTACACGAACCTCGCGGCGCTCGCGAAAGAAAGTTTCCAGCCGGCGATCAAACCGCGCGCCATTTCGGCCGCCGACGCCGCTCGCTTTGTCTATCCTGAAACTGCAAATGCACACCTCGTCGTCATCAATGGTTTTTTGAACGAGGAAGCTTCCGTCAAGACAGGCCTCGGCGACGTCGTCGCGATCGATCTTTTCAACGCCGTCGGCGACGCGCGATATAACAAGATCGTCCGCAAGTACCTGGCCCGCAATGCCAACTATCACGACAACGGGTTGAAGGCGCTGAACACCGCGTTTCTTCAGTCAGGCGTGTTTCTGTGGATCCCGAAGAACGTCAAGCTCGAGACGCCGTTGCAGATTACTTTCATTTCCGATGGAGCGCAGACGGCGAGTTTCCCGCGGCTTCTCGTCGTGGCCGAAGAGAACAGTTCGGTGACGTTGATTGAAAACTACGCCGGCGACGCTCGTTATTTCACTAATGCCGTTGCGGAGATCGTTCTGAAGGAAGGCGCACGGCTCGAGCACTACCGCGTACAAAACGAAAGCGATCGCGCTTTCCACATCGCCACCACCGCCGCTGAACTGGGACGAGCAAGCAGTTACGACGTGACGTCGATCAATCTCGGCGCGCAACTCGCCCGTCACGACGTCTCAGTCGTGCTCGATCACGAAGGCGCGGAGTGTTGGGTCGATGGCCTGTACGTCGTCGGTCCAAACCAACACAGCGACACGCATTCGGTGATCGATCACAAGGAGCCGCACTGCAACAGTCATCAGTTGTACAAAGGCATTCTCGACGGCAACGGCCGCGCGGTCTTCAACGGCAAAATCTTCGTGCGCGAGGGCGCGCAAAAGACTGACGCCATGCAGACGAACAAGAACCTGTTGCTGTCGCCGCAGGCACGTGTCGATACGAAGCCGCAGTTGGAGATCTACGCTGACGACGTGAAGTGCGCGCACGGCGCGGCGGTGGGGCAGATCGACGAAGAAGAGCTGTTCTACCTGCAAGCGCGCGGTTTGAATCCTGAGCTCGGACGCAGTCTTCTGACCTACGGTTTTGCCGAAGAAGTCATCGGGAAGATCAAGATCGAGTCGATCAGGTCTCAGTTGGATGAAGCTGTAATGAGTCACTTGAGCACTCGAATCGAGGCGTAACGTGAGTACATCGATCGTCGATTCAGGTTCCGCCACGGAGCTGGCTAAGAGTTGGGACGTCGAGCGCATCCGAGCTGACTTTCCCGTCTTGCACCAGACCGTCAACGGCAAGCCGCTTATCTATCTCGATAATTCCGCTTCGTCGCAGGTGCCGCAAGTTGTCATCGATCGCGGCAGCGTCTATCTCGAGCAGGAGCACTCGAACATTCATCGTGGCGTTCACTACCTGAGCCAGCGCGCGACTACGGCTTACGAAGGCGCGCGTGAGAAGGTGAAGCGTTTCATCAACGCGCGTGACAGCCGCGAGTGCATCTTCGTGCGCGGAGCGACTGAGGGTATCAATCTCGTGATGTACGGCTACGGGCGAAAGTTCATCGGCGCCGGCGACGAGATCATCATCTCGGCGATGGAGCATCACGCCAACATCGTGCCCTGGCAGATGCTCTGCGAGGAAAAGGGCGCTCGCCTCCGCGTGATCCCGATGAACGATGCGGGCGAGTTGCTGCTCGACGAGTACGACGGGCTGCTGAACGAGCGCACGAAGCTCGTCAGCCTGATTCACGTTTCGAACGCGCTCGGTACGATCAATCCGGTCAAGCAGATGATCGCCCAGGCGCACAAGTATGGCGTGCCGGTGCTGATCGACGGCGCACAGGCTGCGCCGCACATGCCCGTCGATGTGCAGGATCTCGATTGCGACTTCTACGCGTTTTCCGGGCACAAGATGTATGCGCCGACGGGCAGTGGCATCGTTTACGGCAAGGCTGAGCTGCTGGAAAAGATGAACCCGTTTCAGGGTGGCGGCGACATGATCAAGACCGTCACTTTCGAGAAGACGGTGTATGCTGACCTGCCGAACAAGCTCGAAGCTGGCACGCCGGCGATCGCCTCGCAGATCGGGTTGGGCGCGGCCATCGATTACCTGGACAGCATCGGCCGCGAGCAGGCGGCGGCGTACGAAGCGGAGTTGCTGCGCTATGCGACCGAGCGTGTTTCCTCTATCGAAGGCGTGCGCATCATCGGCACGGCGAAGAACAAAGCGAGCGTGTTGTCGTTCGTGATCGACGACATTCATCCGCACGACATCGGCACGATACTGGACCAGGAAGGCATCGCCGTTCGCGCCGGACACCATTGCGCGCAGCCCGTGATGCAGCGTTTCAACGTCCCGGCGACCGCGCGCGCGTCGTTTTCGTTCTACAACACGAAAGAAGAGATCGACGTGCTGGCGCGAACGATCGAACGCGTTATTGAGATTTTCAATTGATCTATGTCAGAACTGAGCGAACTCTACCAGCAGGTAATCCTCGACCATAACAAGAAGCCGCGAAACTTCCGCAGGCTGGAAGACGCTGACCGCAGCGCTGAAGGTTACAACCCGCTCTGCGGCGACCAACTGACGATCTACGTGAACCTGGCGGACGATTCGGTGCGGGAGATCGCGTTCGAAGGCTCCGGTTGCGCGATCTCGAAAGCCGCGGCCAGCATGATGACGCAGGCCGTGAAAGGGAAGAGCAAGGAACAGATCGAGAAACTCTTCAAGGAGTTTCATTCGATGGTTACCGGCGAGCTCGACGAGGAGACTGACGAGAACCAGCTCGGCAACCTGAAGATCTTCGCAGGCGTTCGTGAGTTTCCGGTGCGCGTGAAATGCGCGACATTGCCGTGGCACACGATGCACGCCGCGCTTCATAACCAGGACCGCGCGTCAACGGAATAAGGAACAAGGAACCGGGAGTGGTAGCGATCGGGTTGCGCCGATTCAACCGAGCCGAAAGGTTTAGTCAGCGCAAGTACCCGGTCGCTACCACTCCCGGTTCTTTTTAGTTCAGTACTTGCTTCTCTTCAGCATCTCGAGTGCGCTAACGGTCAGTTCCGCTGTCTTGGTCCCAACCAGCACACCGTCCACATAGGCTTGCACGCTGAACGTGTACGACCCGACGCACGCGTCCTTGGCTACGTGGAAATTAACGCTCGTACTGCGGTTGGACATGCCGTTGATCCCTATCGGACCAACGTTCTCCAGCAGGACGTTGCTTTCGCACGGGCCCGAGTAACGAACCACAAACGACACTGACATTCGCTGCGTCGTATTGTTGCTGAAGTCGATGTTCACCTTCGCCAGTTTGCCGCGGCTGATGATCGCCGGCGATGTGCTGACGAAGAACGAGAACCCGCCATTGTTGACGGTGAACGTCGTAGTTGCCGTGGTCGTGTTGCCGGCCGCATCCGTTGCCGTCAACGTGATGGTGTGCGTGCCGGTGCCCACGATGGTGCCGGCCAACGGACTCTGCGTCACGGTTACCGCGCCGCAGTTGTCGCTGAACGTCGCACCTGCAACGACATTCGGAATCGGCGCCGTTCCGCTGAGCGTCGCCACAGTCGTCGGCGCCGGCGCCGTTAACGAAGGCGCCGTGTTGTCGACCACGGTGACAGTCTGCGTCGCCGACGCTGTATTGCCCGCGCCGTCTATCGCAGTGTAGGTGACGGTCGTCGTTCCTACAGGGAAGACGTTTCCGGACGGCACACCGCTTCGCGAGACGCTGACGCTGCCGCTATTGTCGTTGGCAGTCGCCGTTCCGAGTTGAGCGTCGCCGACGACGGTGCCGCACGAAACCGCACCAGCTCCCGTACCAACACTGACGTTTGCCGGTGCCGTGATCGTCGGAGCGACCGCATCGTTGACCGTGAAGGTCGTAGTGGCAGTGCTCGTGTTGCCGGCGGAATCCGTTGCCGTCAGCGTGATGGTGTGCGTGCCGAGCCCAACCACGGTTCCCGCCAACGGACTCTGCGTCACGGTTACCGCGCCGCAGTTATCGCTGAACTTCGCTCCTGCGACGACATCGGGAATCGCTGCCGTTCCGCTGGCCGGTGCTACTGTCGTCGGGGCCGGCGGTGTTAACGAAGGCGCAGTGTCGTCGACCACCGTTACAGTCTGCGTCGCGGACGTTGTGTTGCCGGCGGCGTCTGTCGCAGTGTAGGTGACCGTTGTCGTTCCTACAGGAAAGACGTTTCCGGACGGCACACCGGCTCGCGAGATACTGACGTTGCCGCCATTGTCGTTGGCCGTCGCCGTGCCCAGTTGAACTTCGCTGACGACGGTCCCGCACGAGACTGCGCCGGCGCCGGTACCGACGCTGACGTTCGCGGGCGCCGTGATCGTGGGAGCAACAG
Organism: Acidobacteriota bacterium; assembly: GCA_046732935.1. Lineage (GTDB taxonomy): Bacteria > Acidobacteriota > Blastocatellia > Pyrinomonadales > Pyrinomonadaceae > PSRF01. The sequence goes on from JBKPOC010000002.1 coordinate 22,705, forward strand.
TGTCATTGACAGTGATGGAGACCGTCGCTTCCGCGCTGGTTAGCGATGGCGACAGGCCGTCGCCGGAATCGCGGACGACGAACGTGAAGCTGTCAGGCCCGCTGTAGTCCGCAGCCGGCGTGTAGGTCAGATTCGCGCCCATTCCGGACAGCACACCGTGCGCGGGATTGGCCGTCACTTCAAAAACCAAATCGGCGGTTTCGAGGTCGCTACCAGTCAGTGTCACGGAAACAGGCGTATTGCTGTTTGTCGACACTGACTGGCTGTCGGCTGTCGGGGCGTCGTTGACCGGATTGATCGTGATCGTCACGGTCGAGGTGTTCGAGTCATGACTGCCGTCGTTGACCCTGAACGTGAAGCTGTCGGAACCGTGGAAGTTTGCGGCGGGCGTGTACGTCAGGTTCAACCCGCTTCCGCTCACCACGCCGTTCGATGGTCCGCTGACGACGGTCGTAGTGAACGACGGCGACGGCGATGTCAGGGGGCTCACGGCGTTCAACGTAATCGACGCAGGGACATCTTCGTCCGTCATCGTCGACCCGTCCGTCGTTCCCGGCGGATTGTTTCCGTCAACGCCGGCTTCGATCGAGTTTTCGATCGCGTCCGGCACGTTCGCGAAGAAGTCGTAACCGGTCAGCGCTTCGACCGCGTCGACCGTGGTCAGATACGTATGCCAATCGCTGTTGATGCTGTTCTGGTTCGGCATGATCACGGCGATTGCCCGGGTCGCCGCCGTAACGCGTGACACGTCGTCATCGCCGTTCGGGATCACCAGCGCAACTTTCCAGGTGAAAGCCGGAACAGTAACGTGGCCGTTGGCGAGCGTCTCCGCTGGACCATTATCGCCCGAGCCTCCGACTCCCGCCGGCCCAGCAACGATGTAGACCTCGTTCGCCGGCAGCAGCGTGCGCAGGAAGCTTTCCAGATCAGCCCACGGGCCCTGATTGTTGTTTGGCGCTTGCGGCACCATGTTCGACATCAGGAACGTCTCCTGGTTCAACGGAATCGACGCAGGATTATCGCGGTCGGCGTTCGGCGTCATGTGACCGCGATCGAAGCCTGACGCGAAGTAGTCAGTCGATTGGACGCGATACCAGTCGGGCGAAACAGCCGGGTCCGCGCGGAACGTATCGTTGCGCGGCAGGTTGCCGGTCCACTGGTTCTCGAGGTGCCAACTGACCCAGTTCGGAGTTCCCTTGTCGCGGTTGTAAGAAAGCGCGAACGAGGGTTTCTCCATCAGATAGTTGTTCGGCTGGCCGAGGTCTGCGAGCGCATTCGACGGATTGCCGAACGCAAGATGAACGCTCGGTGGGAACGGCGCCGGTGCGCCCGCGGCCACGACAGTGAAGGTCCACGAGTGATCCGCAAACAGCGTGTCCGTGTTCGGAGCGCTGTCGTCGGGATCCTGATCGTGAACATTCGTGTGGATCACTGTCACCGTACACTGCTCACCAAATTGGAAGCTCGTGTTCGGCGTGATGTGATAACCCTTCGCACTGTTGTACGAAGCGACTGTCGCGCTGTTGTGCTGCCCTGAGTTCGTGCAGGTGATGTCGAACCAGGCGCCGGTTACGTCTACCGGCTCGCTGAAATCGACTGTCACCGTCGCGTCGTAAGGAGCGTTGAATCCGTCGGTGATCGGATCCGTTCCCGCGACCCATGGGCCAAGCTCGACGATCGGCGCGGTGCGGCGCGGACTCGGCGCGCCGGTTTGGAAGTCGTCGCCGTTCTGGTTCGTGTCCTGCGCGCCGTTCAGTTTGCGAAAGATGGCGCTGGTGTTACTCGGAGCAGGCGCGCGATTCGCGCCTTCAAAACAACTCGCGCTCGAGCCGTAGCCGAGGAAGTCGACGATGTCGGGATCGACGCCGTTCGGACATGAGCCCGTCAGGTTCACGGAATTGCTGACGAGCGCGATCTTGCCGGTGGAGGCGCTCATGTTGATGTCGCCGGTGATGTTCGCGCTAACCGGAAGTGAAGAACCATTCGCGCCGCCGGACGCAAGCTGAACGAGGAAGTACTCGCCCGGAGCGATCGTGCCGCCCAACGGTTGCTTGTTGGTCCAGCTCGTACCGGCTGCCGACGCATATTGCAACGACCAGCCAGCGAGATTGAATGAGACGCCGGTCGGATTGTAGAGCTCGACGTAGTCGTTCGTGAAAGTCGCGCCGCTGTTTCCGCCGCCGCCGTAAAGCTGGCTGATGACGACGTGATCGACAGGCGGCGGTAGTGCTTGTACGGTCAAACTGATCGAGCCACTGCCGGAGCGTCCCTCCGCGTCGCTGATCGAGAACGGAAGCGACTTCGCGCCTCCCGTCGTGAGCGACGCAACTATCGCCGAGTAAGTGAAGACGTTATCGCCGGCGACCGCATCGCCTCCGTTGACACCGTCGTCGAAGAACTGTTGGACCGCTGAACCGCCGATTGACGAAAGGTTAGCGGTGACGGCGAGCCCCGTGCTTGTCGGGTTCGCGCCAGGCGTAACGTTGACTGTCAGCACCGTGTTCTGGCCCGCCAATACATTGTTCGGATTAGCGGCGCCAGTGCCGGCCGGGTTCGTCGGGGTTAGCGCAGTGAGTCCGAGGATCGAGACGTTATCGATTGCGAGTGCCTGCGCGTTGGTGGTTACAGTTCCGGTTGGCACTGAGTAGTTCCACGCCAGGTAGATCTCCGCGCCGTTGTTGACTGTCACGTTCAGCGTCTGGTTGACGACTGACTGTGTAGCGCCGGGAGCATTTAGAAATCCGCTGTTGTCCAGATCAGGAGCGAAAGTAGTGGTGAAGTTTGGTCCGGCATCGGTCCATGCGTTGCCGTCTGGCGAGTAGTAGAGTTGAATGCGAAACCCTGCCGGGTTCGATCCGTTTCGATATTTCTCGACGTCGTAAGAGATCTTCAGACCCGAAAGCGCGCTTCCTGTGTTGTTGACCATTTGCGCGTAGAGGTTGCCGCTCATGGTCGCCGTGCCTGAGGCGATGAAACCAGCCGCGCGATCGGAGTTACCCAGAGCGGTGCCGCCCGCGCCGAAGTTGTAAGCGCCGTTCGCGGCATTGGTGGCAACGTTCGCGCCGCCGACACGCTGAGTTTGTGTGGCGCCCGAACCCCAACTACCGAGTGTTCGCACTGCGGAGATTGTCTGCTGCCGAAAGTTCGCAGGCAGGTTCGACGGCGCCGGGTTCGTAATCGGAATACCCATGCTGTCGAAGTTCTCCGTGAACGGAACGGTTGTTGATAGAGAGATCGCGGCAAAGGCCACATAGACCGAGACGAGCGCGACGACTATGACAGTCGCGATAATGCGCCAGGTCCTGGTCAGAGTTGGTCCATTAGTCGTTTGCCGGCGAGTTCTTCGCGGGGTGCGTCGGGTGTTGTAGGCGAACATACGGGTATTCCTTCCAAACCTCGAGTGACGGATATCGCACGTTGGAGAGGGATACCGGAGGGCAATAACCCGGTAAGGGCTTAATGCATGTCTACCAGTTCTTTTGCAGGCGGGTCAAGAGCTAAAAAAGCCTTTATTTTGGGGCTGACACGATTCTAGTCAACGTGACTTGAATCGGTCACATAGGCAGATCGAGATCGGTCAGTTTGGGTAGGAAAAAGGGGCCACGGATCCGCAGATCCGTGGCCCCGATTCATGGTTACTTACTTACCTGAGCGAGATGTTCACCGCGCGCAAGACACCGTCGCCCATATCCACTTGTAGCTGATACGTGCCTGGTCCCATTGCCGAAGTGTCGAGATTGTAGATGTACTGTCCGTTCGAGTAGCGGAACAGGTTTCCTGTGGTCGCCCCGGAAGTCGATTCCACGTCAACCGGATCGCCGAGCACGTCATTGCTTATCTTGAAGATCAGCAACTGGACCACCGCGTCAGTTACTCCGGCGCCCGCATCCGTCAGTTGGAACTTGATTGGAATCGTCTTGCCCGCCTTGTAAGTTCCACCGGCTTGCACGGGCGCTAACAGGTTGGACCACGTGTAGGCCACTCCAACCGTGAACTGTCGCTCGGCAGACAAAGCAGGACTACCATCGTCAGTCACTCTAACGGTGATCGTGTAGACGTGGCCGGCCTGTGAAGCCGTCGGCGTCCAACTAAAAGCACCAGACGACGAATTGATCGCCGCACCGCTCGGAGCAGTTCCAACCAGAGTGTAAGTCAGAGTCTGCGGCGGAAGGTCGATGTCAGAACCCACCGCAGTCAGCGTCAGAGTGTTGCCGAGGTAGACGGTCTGATTCGCAATTGCGTTGAGCGACGGCGCGTCGTTCACCGCATTGACGGTGACGTTAACCGTTCCCGTCGCGCACTTCGCATCAGCAGCTCCGTTGGTCGTGCCGTTGTCGCAGACCTGGTAGGTGAAGCTGGCCGCGCCGTTGTAATTGGGATCCGGCGAGTAAGAAACAGTTCCACTCGACAGCGACACTGTTCCATGCGTATCGGCGGTTGCCGAAACACTCGTCACGGTCAACACCTGCACGTTTTCATTTGGTGCACCAGCACTGTCGTTACTGGTCAGCGTCGAAGCGGGAAATTGCAGGTTTGTGTCTTCGTCAGTGTTTGCTGTGTCGTCACTCGCCACTGGCGCATCGTTCACGTCAGTGACAGTGATGTTCACGGTCGAGGTGTTCGAGTCGTGCGCTCCGTCGTTGGCCTTGAACGTGAAGCTGTCGCTGCCGTTAAAGTCCGGATCCGGTTGGTACGACCGATTCGCGCCGGAGCCGGTCAACTGGCCATGCGCGGGCGGCGTAACAATCGTGAAGCTGAACGAAGCCGAGGGAATCGGACTCACCGCCGACAACGTGATCGACTTCGACGTGTCCTCCGCGGTCGTGACAGCCTGTCCTTCGGTACCCGGAGGATTGCTGCCGTCAATACCGGCTTCGATCGAGTTTTCGATCGCGTCCGGAACATTAGCGAAGAAGTCGTAATTGGTTAACGCTTCGACCGCATCGACCGTCGTCAGGTAGTTGTGCCAATCGTCGTTTCTAATGCCTTGAGTGTTCGGCATGATCACGGCGATCGTTCTCGTCGCGGCAGTGACGCGCGAGATGTCGTTGTCGCCCTTCGGCAGTACGAGAACGACCTTCCAGGTGGAAGCCGGAACAGTAACGTGTCCACTCGCGATGGTCGTCGCGAAACCGTTACTGCCGGTGCCGCCGACGCCGGCTGGACCGGAAACGATATAGAGCTCGTTTGCCGGCAACAGCGTGCGCAGGAAATTCTCGAGAGCGGCCCATGGTCCCTGATTGTTGTCGGGCGCCTGGGCCACCATGTTCGACATCAGGAACGTTGCCTGGTTGATAGGAATTGACGTCTCTTTATCGCGATCGGCGTTGGGTGTCATGTGACCGCGATCGAAACCGCTACCGGAGAAGTCTGTTCCCAACACTCGATACCACGTTGGCGGCACAGCGGGATCCGCTCTGAAGGTATCGACGCGAGCAAGGTTACCAATCCACTCGTCAGTCAGGTGCCAGCTTACCCAGTTTGGCCCACCCTTATCTCTGTTGTAGGAGACGGCAAATTCCGGCTTCTCCATCAGATAGTTGTTCGGCTGATTGATGTCAGCAGTGGCGCCATTGGGATTGCCAAACGTCAAATGAACGCTGGGCGGATACGGCGGTGCGGTTCCGGTTGAGACAGTGAAGGTCGCGACGTAATCCGCGGCCATCGTGTCGGTGTTTGGACCACTGTCATCAGTATCCTGATCGTGTACCTGATCTTTGAGAATAGTGACGCTGCATTGCTCGGCGGCCAGGAAGTTGACGTTAGGTACGATGATGTAAGTCTTGCCGTCCGGGGTGGCGCCGACTGTGGCATCGTTATGTAGTCCGGTCGTGGCGCAGTTGATGTTGAACCAGTTGCCGACCACATTGACCGGCTCAGTGAAGGTGATTGTGATGTTCGCATCGCGCGGTGCGTTGATGCCGTTGTTTCGCGGATCGCTGCTGAACACGGCCGGACCGATCTCAACGATCGGAGCAGTGCGTCGCGGATTGGGAGCGGCGGCCACGAAGTCAGTCGAATTGTTGTCCGTGTCCGTGGCGCCGTTGTTGATGCGGAAGATTGATTGGGTGTTGCTGGGCGCCGGCGCTTTTGCGGTTTCAGAACAGTCAGCGGTAGCACCATAGCCGACGAAGTCAACAATGTCGGAATCGCCGAGCGGGCAATTCCCAACGAGCGCGTCGAAGTTACTGACGAGTGCAACCTTGCCGGTCGTTCCGCTCATGTTGATGTCGCCGTTGATGTTCGCTGCCGGCAGTGGCAGGCCCGTTGCGCCACCCGATGCCAGCGCGATCAGGTAGTACTGGCCGGGAGCGATAAAGCCTCCCAGCGGCTGCCGTGTGAAATCCCAGCTATCGCCGGTCGCAGACGTGTACTGCAACGACCAGCCTGTCAGGTCGAACGTCAGACCGCTCGGATTGTAGAGTTCTACGAAGTCGTTCTGGTAAGTTGCGCCGGCGTTTCCGCCGCCACCATAAATCTGACTGATCACAACGTGCGGTTGCTGGACCAGCAGGGCGATTGTCGTGCTGGCAGTTCGACCTTGAGCATCGTTAATGGTGACCGGAAGAGACTTCTGTCCCGGAGTAGTGCCAACTGCAACTGTCGCGACGAAAGTGAACGTGTTTCCAGTGCCACCGGCAAAAGGCTGCGCCGCCGATCCGCCGATTGATGACAGATCAGCAGTAACGGTAATGCCTGTGCTCGTTGGATCGCTGGCGGGAAAAACGTTTACGGTTAGCGTAGAACTATCTCCCGGTTGTACGCCGAGTGGACTCGCCGAACCAATGCCCGACAAGACTGCGCAGTTGTTCGCCGGCGATGAGCTGTTGCGTGGATTCGGTGCTCCCTGAACGAAGTCGTTGCCGTTGTTGTCCGTATCGAGACAGCCGTTGTTCTTTCTCAGCGCCGCCGTTGGATTGGTAAGTGTAGGAGCGGCATTCGCACCTTCAAAACAGTTCGCGCCGTCGTAGCCGATGAAGTCGATAATGCCGCCGCCGGCCGGACAAGTGCCGGTCAGAGCAGTTGTATTACTGACCAGCGCGACTTTGCCGGACGTTGCACCCATCGCAATCGTTCCGGTCGTATCGGCTGCCGGTAGATCGACCGTACCGCCCGCACCGGCTGCTTCCTTGATCAAATGATACTGGCCGGGTTGGAGCGTAACTCCATTCAGCGGCGTGACCTGCCAGTTGTTGAGCGTCGCTGAAGCGTACTGCACCGACCAGCCGCTTAGATTGATTGGCGCGCCGGTGTGATTGATGATTTCGATGAAATCGTTCTTCAGCGTCGAGCCGCTGTTGCCGCCGCCGCCGTAAACCTGACTGATTACCACTGAACCGGGAACGGCCGGTGTTGGCGTGGGAGTCGGTGTCGGCGTTGGAGTTGGTGGTGCATTGACGTTAACCACAACGGTGCATGTTGCCGTCTGTGGTGTCGGGGAATCGTTGTTTGAGTATTGAATGACGACGTTGTAGGTCCCCTGTGCAGTCGCGGCGGAGACGTTCAAGGTTGCGGTCGCCGTGCCGCCAACGGCAGCGGCAGGCGTAAAGCCGTCGAGAGTAATGCCGGCGACTGGTGCGCTCGTGATCGTTGCGCTGGTAACAGTTCCGTCCGGATCGGTCGCGCTTACTGAAGTCGACGTCGCCGTGCCCTGAGTTGTGCTCAGCGGGGTCGGACAAGTTGGCGAAATGGCCTGGTTAGTAACGGCCGGCGTCGGAGCGCTCGACAGGTTCTGCGGATCGCTCGGACTGATCAGTTGGAAGTCAGCGCTGTTGTTATCCGTATCGGTGGTGCTGCCATTGCCATCGCCCGGTTTTCTTTCGTGACTGCGATTGACGTTGGTGGTGAGCTGGCTGAGGACCGTGCCCTCTTTGTAAGCGGAACCTGCGCTCATGCCGGCCTGATCGATGATGACGTTCGCAGTGTTCAGGATCGCGATGCCGCCGTCGTCAGTAATGCCGGTGGCGTAGGTTTGGTTACCGGCCACCGCGCCACTATATCCGCCCGTTGCGTTGTTGGTCGCGAGGAAGTGACCGTGCGCGGGAATCATCGTGCCCGCCGTGATCGTTACGCGAGTGCCAATCGTCCCGGATGAGTTGGATGCATTGATTTTCCAACCACCAATATCAATGGGCGCGTTGGTAGCGTTGTAGATCTCAACGAACTCGTCGTTGCCACCCGCTGGTCCCCTGGTGCGAAACTCACTAATCAGAATGGTTGAGGAAGTTGCCCTTACGCTACTCGCAAAGTAGATGGAGTAGCCGAGGATAGAGGCGGCGAACAACATCGCCGTAAGCAGGACAAACACACGGCTCCGCTTAGCGGAGGGGGGCACGATCGTAGGCATAGTTTTAGTTCTCCAGTTTTCGACACACAAAATCCGCACGTTAACTATTTATGAGGATTACCGGAGGTCAACTTGAGGCCGGCAGGATTAAATTGGTGAGTGCCTTTTATCAGTTCTGTTTGGGTGGGTCAAGTTAAGGTGACTTTAAATCCCAGGCCGGAGAAAACACGGATGATCAAGCTGACAAGTGGTTGCTAGAAAGGCATAATGCGTCTCACGGAGGAGCAACTTTCTGAGCTTGATCATTCAGTCGATTGAACTGCGCGAGATCCGCCTGCCCCTCGTCCACTTCTTCGAAACGAGTTTCGGTCGCACAACTGAACGGCGCATCGTTTTGGCGCGAGTTAGAGACGCCGACGGCGCCGAAGGCTGGGGCGAATGCACCGCAGGCGAAGGCCCGTTCTACAGCAACGAATGGACCGACACGGCCTGGTCGACGATGCTCGAGTTTCTCGCTCCGATGGTTCTAGGCCACGGCGTCGAGAGCGCCGCGCAGGTGTCCGGTCTGATGCGGCCGGTGCGCGGACACCGCATGGCAAAAGCGACGATTGAAAACGCCTGCTGGGACCTCGAAGCAAAAAAGCTTGGCGTGCCGTTGTGGAAACATCTCGGCGGCACTCATCGCGAGATCTCCTGCGGCGTCTCGATTGGTATTCAGAACACACCCGAGATCCTGCTGGAGAAGATTCGCAAAGAAGTCGAGGCGGGCTATCAACGCATCAAGATCAAGATTAAACCCGGTTGGGACTTGAAGATCGTCGAACGCGTTCGCAAAGAGTTTCCGGAGATTCGCTTGATGGGCGACGCGAACTCGGCGTACACGCTCGCCGACGTCGCGCTTTTCCAGGAACTGGATCGTTTCAACCTGATGATGTTCGAGCAGCCGCTCGCGCACGACGACATCTTCGATCACGCCAGGTTGCAACTACAGATTCAAACTCCGATCTGTCTCGACGAGTCGATCCGGTCTGCGGCAGTTGCGGTGCATGCTATCGGCATCGGCGCGTGCAAGATAATCAACGTTAAACTCGGCCGCGTCGGCGGGCACAGCCAGGCGAAGCGGCTCGAACAAGTGGCGCGTGAACGAGACATTCCGGTCTGGTGCGGTGGCATGCTCGAGTCGGGCATCGGCCGCGCGCACAACATCGCGATGTCCACGCTTGCCGGTTTCACACTTCCAGGCGACGTCTCCGCCAGTGCCCGGTATTGGGAAGAGGACGTTATCGAACCGGCGGTGACGGTCAGTTCGCGCGGCACGATCACGCCGCCCGACGGGCCGGGCATCGGTTTCAAGGTCAACGTGCCGCGTCTCGACGCGCTCACCGTGCATAAGGAAACAATCAGCTAACCATTCATGTCCATTTCATCCAGCGCCGCTCGACAAATTCACGAACTACTCAATACACGGCAAGTCGAGATTGAGGCTTTCATTCGCGCTCTCGTCGAAACGGAGTCGCCTTCGGGAGACGTGAGTGGCAGCCATGCCGTGGTCGATCTGATCGCCGAAGCCGCAGGTCGCGTCGCGTGTGTGAACGAGGTCAATCGTATTGACGCGCCTGAGTTCGGCCAACACCTGGTGATCAAGGCATTCGCTGATCGTCAGCCATCCCAGATTCTGGTTGTGGGACACACCGACACGGTCCACGCGCGCGGTTCGATCGACGCGCGTCCGTGGCGTTTCGAAGCCGGAAAGCTCTATGGGCCGGGCGTGTTCGACATGAAAGCGAACTGTGCGTTGATCGTCGAGGTGCTGCGCGCTATGTCGGAGTTGAAGCTGGTTCCGCAGTGCGGCATCACCATAGCTTTGACGTGCGACGAAGAAGTTGGCAGTTTCTCGGGATGGCCGTTGCTCGAAGCGACGGCGAAGTCAGCAAACACTCGATATGCGTTCGTGATGGAACCGCCAGCTCCCGGCGGTCGAGTCAAGACAGGACGAAAGGGAACCGGGATCTTCGCGCTGAAAGTCGAGGGCAAAGCGGCGCATGCGGGGCTCGATCCTGAAAAGGGCGCGAGCGCGATTCTGGAACTCGCCCGCCAGACTGAACGGCTGCACGCGATCAACGAATCGGGATCGGGAGTTACGGTCAACGTCGGCGTCGTCCGCGGGGGAACACGGTCGAACGTCGTCGCTGCTGAGGCAGAAGCCGAGATCGACGTTCGCTTCTCGACGGAGGCGGAGTCGCGGGAGCTCGAGCGCATGTTTGCGCACGTGACGCCGATCGACGATCGTACGAAAGTGTTCGTCTCCGGCGGCATCAACCGTCCGCCACTGGAAAGAACGCCCGCCGTCGTCGAACTGTTTGAAAAGGCGTGCGCCATCGCGGGGCAGTTGGATTTCGATCTCGGCGAAGCGCAAGTTGGCGGCGCGTCTGACGGAAACTTCATCGCCGCGCTTGGGATTCCGGTGCTGGACGGATTGGGCATCAGCGGCGACGGCGCTCACGCGGTCCACGAACACATCGACGCTGACGACATCGCGCGCCGCGGCGCGTTGATCGGCGGGCTACTCGTTTCGGAGTGAAATGTTAATCGCAACCTGGAACGTAAACTCGATACTCGCGCGCATGCCTGCCGTCACGCGCTGGCTCGACGACGTGAAGCCCGACGTCGTCTGCATGCAGGAAACAAAGTGTACTGACGATAAGTTTCCGACGTTGCTCTTTCAGGAGCGTGGGTATCAATGCCAACTGTTTGGGCAGCAGTCGTACAACGGCGTTGCGATACTGACGCGCATGGCGTGTGAGACCACTCATCGCGGATATCCGGGTGACGAGGGCGCCCAGTCTCGACTAATCACGACGACTGTCGAGGGCATCAACATCGTCAACGTCTATATCCCGAACGGGCAGGCGGTTGGATCGGAGAAGTACGCGTTCAAGCTCGACTGGATGAATCGCCTGCGCGAGTTCTTCGACGCGCATTACGATCCGTCGACGCCGCTCTTACTCTGCGGCGATTTCAACGTCGCGCCGGAAGATCGCGACGTTCACGACGTCAGGATGTGGCAGGGACGCATCATGTTCAGCGAACAGGAGCGCGCGACGTTGCAGCACATCAAGGACTGGGGATTCACGGACGCGTTTCGTTTGCACGAACAAGCCGGTGGGAAGTTTACCTGGTGGGACTATCGAGCGGGCATGTTTCGACGCAACATGGGACTGCGCATCGATCACGTCTGGATCACCGAACCCCTCGTCTCGCGCAGCGTGCGTTCCTGGATCGACATGGCCCCACGCACCTGGGAAAAACCATCGGACCACGCGCCGCTGCTTGCGGAATTCAACTAATTCGACGTCAGTTCAGCGGTCTTCTCAGTAATATCTTTTTGCGCCCACTCGTTGTCGCGGCTGGCTTCGCCGGCCTTTGAACGCTTCGCGGCTTTCATCTTCTGCACGAGATCCATGTGCGTCGAGAAGTAGGGAAGACTCTTGCCGACGATGTCCTGCACCGACGAGAATCCCTTGTTCACCATGAATCTTTCGACACCTTCCTTCAACTCGTCGATCATCTTCACACCCTGAAGCATGACGCCGGTGCAAATCTGCACCGTCGACGATCCGAGCAGCAGGAACTCGAGAGCGTCGTGCGAGTTTTCGATGCCGCCGATGCCGCTGATCGAGACGCCTTCCGGCAGGCCCAAAGCAAGCTGGCTCACCATTCGCAACGCAATCGGCCGCACTGCCTGCGCCGAATAACCGCCGGGCACACAGTGTCCTTCGACGGTCGGCATCGGCCGCAACGTATCGAGGTCGACTCCAATCACAGACAGGATCGTATTGATGGCCGAAATACCGACAGCGCCGCCCGCGACTGCCGCCAACGCCGGCTCGCGGATGTTCGTAATATTCGGCGTCATCTTGGCCCAGACCGGAATCTTCGCGACTTCCGTAACCCAACTCGTCACTTCCTGAGTCAGGTCCGGATGCTCGCCCATCTCCGAGCCCATCTTTCTTTCAGTCATCCCGTGCGGACACGAGAAGTTGAGCTCAAACCCGTCGACGCCCGTCTCCTGGACCATGCGCACCAGTTCCTGCCAGCGGCTCTTCTCGTACTCCTCCATGATCGACGCGATCAGGATGTTGTTCGGAAACTCCTTCTTGACCTGGCGAAACTCCTCGAGCCACACCTCGATCGGGCGATCCGAAATCAACTCGATGTTTTCGAAGCCGATGACTTCGCCGGTCGCGCGTGAGCGAAGCTTGCCGTAACGCGGAACGACATTCACTACCTTCGCCGACTCCAGGCTGACAGTCTTGGCGACCGCGCCGCCCCAACCGGCTTCGTACGACTTCGCGAGCACGCGCGCGTTTGTTCCCGGCGGGCCGGAGCCCAGCACGAACGGATTGGGGAACTTCATGCCGTTAACGGTTATCGATAGATCCATGAGTTAACTCCTCAATCTGCGACTAGCGCACCGTAAGTATCAGGTCGTCGATCCCGAAAGAACTGCCATGTGTTTCGCACTTCGCGAATCTTGTCGAGATCGAGATCGGCGACGACGAGCGCGTCCTGATCGCGCGGCGCTTCGGCGATGAACTTGCCGCGCGGGTCGCAGAAATAACTCTGCCCGTAAAACTCGCCGATGTCCCACGGCTGCTCGTGACCGACGCGATTGATCGCGCCGATGAAATAGCCGTTCGCAACTGCGTGCGCCGGTTGTTCGAGCCGCCACAAGTATTCCGACAGTCCGGCGACCGTCGCCGAGGGATTGAAAACGATCTCCGCACCGTTCAAACCGAGCGCTCGCGCGCCTTCAGGGAAGTGACGGTCGTAACAGATGTACACACCGATGCGCGCGAATGCGGTGTCGAAACACGGATAGCCGAGATTACCCGGACGGAAATAAAACTTCTCCCAGAAGCCGGGATTGACGTGTGGAATGTGGTTCTTTCGATACTTGCCGAGATATTTGCCGCCGGCGTCGATCACCGCGGCGGTATTGTAGTAAACGCCCGTGATCTCTTCTTCATAGATGGGCACGATGATGACCATGCCGTGCTCTTTCGCGACTTCCTGCATCAGCCGCACGGTCTCGCCATCGGGAATGCGTTCCACCGCTTCATACCAGCGCGTCTGTTGTTCGGCGCAGAAGTACGGCGTAGTGAAAACTTCCTGCATGCAGAGGATCTGCACGTCCTGCGCGGCAGCCTGCTCGATGAAGGTCAGGTGCTTCTCGATGTTGAGCCGCTTGATCTCTTCGATCGGCAGATCAGTCGGTGCTGCATTCGTGCACTGTATAAGTCCGCATTTAACGGTGCGTGGCATTAAGCGAGTCTCCCTTCGAACCTCGTGTTAAGGCGTAGTATATGACGAATCCCAGGCCAAAAGTCACGAACCATGCATAAGTGTACAGGTGATCGAGAAATGATGGATTACTGACCTGTCCGCCCGGTGTCGAGGCCGCGCGCAGAAAGCCCGGCACGACCGGAGCAATGGCGACGCAGAGTGTAACGATGGCGCGCCAGTTAAAGCCGCTTCCATACGAATACTGGCCGTGCGGATCGAACAGTCCTTCGAGATTCAGACGCCGTTTTCGAATCACCCAGTAGTCACAGATCAGGATACCGGCGATCGCGCCCATCAGTCCTGAATACCCGATCAGCCAGGTGAAGATGTAAGCGCCCATCGACGACATCAGCTTCCACGGCATCATGAGGATGCCGATGACGGCCGTGATCAGGCCGCCAGTGACGTACGAAATCAGCCGCGGGTTCAGGTTCGAAAAGTCGTTAGAAGGCGACACGACGTTCGCCGCCATGTTAGTCGTGAGCTGCGCGGCGAAGATCACAGCCGTCGCGAAGAGGACGATCAGCACACTATCGAAACGCGCCATCAGATCGACGGGATTCGGAATCGCGACGCCGTAGATCAGAAGCGTCGCGCTCGTCACTGCGACGCCGATGAACGCGAACGCCGTCATCGTCAGCGGGAGTCCGAGCGCCTGGCCCATCATCTGCGATTTCTGCGATCGCGCGTAGCGAGTGAAGTCAGGAATGTTCAGACTCAACGTTGCCCAGTAACCGACCGACGCCGTCAACGAGCCGGGAAATATCTTCCAGAACTCGTTCTGTTGTTTTTGCAGCGCCGTCGACTCGCTCAACACGCGTCCAAGTCCGCCCGCGCGCCACGACGCCCAGACCAGCACCGCCAATCCGCCGAGCAGCAATAGCGGCGCTGACCACGTCTCGAGATATTTAATTCCCTCCACGCCTTTTAAAATGATGAAGACCTGAATCCCCCAGAACAGAAAGAACGCGATCCACGTGTGCAACGCGACGCTAAGGATCATCGTGTTCAAGCCGTTCCAGGCGGGAAACATGTAACCGAGCAGCACGTCGATCGCGGTGCCGCCGATCCACGTTTGAATGCCGAACCATCCGCACGCCACGATCGCGCGTAGCATCGCGGGAACGTTCGCGCCTTTCGTGCCGAAAGCGGCGCGGCTGAGTACCGGAAACGAAACACCGTATTTCGTCCCGGCGTGTGCGTTGAGGATCATCGGGATGAGCACGATCGTGTTGCCGAGCAGGATCGTGATCATGGCCTGCCACCAGTTCATGCCGGCTTCGATAAAGCCGCCCGCGAGCGTGTAGGTGGTGATGACGACGCTCATGCCGATCCAGAGCGCGGCGATGTTCCAGGTGGACCAGGTGCGTTCCCTGATGGTCGTCGGCGCGAGGTCGCGGTTCCAGAGAGGACTGTGGGAAACGTCTGCTTGCAGTTCTTCGAAATCGCGTTGGGTGGGGGAGTCGGTTGTCATCTTTGTTCGTTAGTGTGTTCAGCGCAGCGAGTCGTCCATGAATCGCGAAACGTCAGCGTGCAGCTTCGAGAGCGACTTCTCGTCGATGTACATCATGTGACCAGCCTCGTAGAAGCTCGTCGAGACATTCTTGAGCAGCGACGGGTCGATGCTGATGTGTTGCAGCGTGTACTCGACGGCGAAGTAAGGCGTGGCCATGTCGTAGTAGCCGGCGGCGACGAAGACTTTCAGGAACGGATTGCGCGCGAGTGCCGTTCGGAGAGAGGTGCTCGTGTCGACGTAGTTGTTGTTCGTGCCCCAGTTCCACGGGCCGATGCCGCCGCCGAGGATGTAGTACTCGAGGTCCGTTTTGTAACCGAGCTCCGTGCGGACGTAGTTGTTGAAAGTCGACGTGTATGGCGGACGAATCGCGGACTCGCTGGCGTCGTACTCGGCGCTGTCGGTGGCGTTGCTCGAGTCGTAGCCCTTGAAGCGGCCGTCGAGACGCCCGATCGATCGTCTTTCGCTACGCAGCAGTTCTTTGCGAAAGAGATTGAGGTTGATTCGCACATCCGCGTAGTCGACGAACTTCGGATCGAGTCCGGTGTAACGCGAGAGTTTTGCGATCGTGTCTTGTCGTTCCTGCGGCGTCAGCGCTCCGCCTTTAGCGAGCGCGATCGTGTAATCGCCGGCGGCCCAGGCTTCAGCCTCCGCAACCACGCGACTGACGGGTTTGGATTGCAGGTCTGGAGGAAGTTTCTTGTGGTACCACGCCGTTGCCGCGTACGACGGAAGATAGAGCGTGTACGGCAGATCGTTGCCGGCGGCAAACGACGTCGTGGCAAAGTTCATGATCGTCGAGATCAGGATGATGCCGTTGAAGGCGATGCCACGCTGGATCAGATAGCCGGCGAGGTTTGACGCGCGCGTGGTGCCGTAACTCTCGCCGGCAAGGAAGAGCGGCGACGTCCAGCGCTCGTAACGCGTCAGGTACATGCGGATGAACTCGCCGACTGATTCGGTGTCGCCTTGCAGGCCGAAGAACTTCTGCGCGAGATCGGGGCGAACGGCGCGGCTGTAGCCGGTGCCGACGGGGTCGATGAAGACGAGGTCCGACTTCGTCAACCACGTGGCATCGTTGTCGACGAGTTGGTAGGGAGGCGACGGCATCGTACCGTCCGGGTTCATCTTCACTCGCTTCGGACCGATCGCGCCGAGATGCAGCCACACTGAAGCCGAGCCTGGGCCGCCGTTGAATGAAAACGTCAGCGGACGGCGTGGGCCACCTTCCGGACGGTCTAGCACGTAACTCATGAAGAACATGCGGGCTTCAGTTTCGCCGTCGCGGTTCTTGATCGGCATCATGCCCGTCGTCGCCGTGTAGTGGAGCACCGTGCCGTTGACGCGAACCTCGTGTCTTGTGACTACGGGCGGTTCTTCCGGAGTCGGGGACGGTTGTGGCCGCTGTTGTTGTTGTGGCGCCGCTGACGGAGTTGGGCTGGGTTGTTGTTGCTGTTGAGGAGGTCCTTGAAAGAAGAATAGTGCAAGAGCTAAGAGAATCGATCCGAGCATAACCGTTACTTAGTCTCCGTTTTGGGGAATGTCAGAGCTGAGATTTCACATACTGACGCAGGTGCCGCGCTTCAGGAACTGCCCGTCGCCGGGCTTGCCTTTGTACTCGCCAGCGTCGACGACGACTTTGCCGCGCGAAAGCACGGTCTCGACGACGCCCTTGATCTTCTTGCCTTCATACGCGTTGTAATCGACGTTCATGTGACTGGTCTTCACACTTAGCGTCTGTTCCTTTTGCGGATCGAAGATGACGATATCAGCGTCGGACCCGATGGCGATCGTTCCTTTCCTCGGAAACAGTCCGAACATCTTCGCCGCCGCCGTAGACGTCAACTCGACAAAGCGATTAAGGCTGATGCGATTTTCAACCACGCCGCCGTTGTAGATCAGCGGGACGCGATTCTCAACACCCGGCGCACCGTTCGGAATCTTCGTGAAATCGTCGCGGCCGAGCTCTTTCTGCTCTTTCATACAGAACGGGCAGTGATCGGTCGAGATCACTTGCAGGTCGTCCATCTTCAAACCCTTCCAAAGCTCGGCCTGGTTCGACTTGTCGCGCAACGGCGGCGTCATTACATACTTCGCGCCGTCGAAGCCGGGTTCGTCGTAGTTGTCGATGGAAAGGAACAGATACTGCGGGCACGTTTCGGCAAATGCCGGTATGCCGCGATCGCGCGCTTGGCGGACCTGGTTGAGCGCGTCGGCGCATGACAAGTGCACGATGTAGACCGGCGACTCCGCCATCTCCGCAATCGCGATCGCGCGATGAACACCTTCAGCTTCGGCGATGGTCGGCCGCGTCAACGCGTGATACTTGGGCGCGGTGCGTCCGTTCTCCAACGCGCGTTTGATGATCTCGTTGATGACGATCCCGTTCTCGGCGTGCATGCAGATCAGTCCGCCGCGCTGTCCCGCTGCCGACATCGCGCGAAAGATCGTCGCATCATCGACGAGAAACACGCCGGGATAAGCCATGAACATCTTGAAGCTCGTCACGCCCTCGTCCATGGCCGTGTAGAGCTCTTCGATCTGCTTATCTTCGAGCTCGGTGGTGATCAGGTGAAATCCGTAATCGATCGCCGTCTTGCCTTCCGCTTTTTGGTGCCAGTTGTCGATGCCTTCGATGAGTGATTGCCCTTTGTACTGGACGGCGAAGTCGATGATGCTCGTCGTTCCGCCGTGCGCGGCGGCGATCGTCCCGGTCCGGAAATCATCAGAGGCCTGCGTGCCGCCAAACGGCAGTTCCATGTGCGTGTGCGGATCGATGCCGCCCGGAATGACGAGCTTGCCCGTGGCGTCGATCGTGCGGTCAGCCTCCATCGCGAGGTCCTTGCCGATCACGGCGATGCGTTCGTTTTCGATCAGAATGTCGGCGTTGTAGTCGTCGACGGCGGTAACGACGCGGCCGTTTTTGATTAGAGTTTTCATCTCAATATAAGTTTCCCTCGCGTTTGCGGCCGGTGTAATCGACGTAGACCACCTTTAGGTCGGTGTAAAAATCCAGTGCCGTCGATCCCTGTTCTCGATCGCCGATGCCCGTGCCCTTGATGCCGCCGAAAGGAATGTGCGCTTCGCCTCCGGTCGTCGGCGAATTGATGTGAGTCATACCCGTTTCGATCTCGTCGACGAAGCGGAAGATGCGCGACGCGTCATTGGAAAAGATCGACGACGTTAGGCCGTACTCGCAATCGTTCGCCACTTCCATCGCCGACTCGAAATCTTTGACGCGCAACACCGACAACACCGGACCGAAGATCTCCTCGCGCGCGATACGCATGTCAGGCGTCACGTGATCGAAAACAGTTGGACGCACGAAGTAACCTTTGTCGAGCCCGTCGCCCGTTGCGCGTGAACCACCACACACGAGCGTCGCGCCGTCTTCACGGCCGACGTCGATATACTGGAGCACCGTCTTGAACTGGCCCTCGTCGACACTCGGTCCCATGTCAGTTTCCGGATCAGCGCCGGCGCCGATGCGCAGCGACTCCGCGCGTTTCGCGAGTCGTTCGACAAACTCATCCGCGACCTGTTCGACAACAACCGCGCGGCTCGTCGCAGTGCAACGTTGTCCCGACGATCCAAACGCGCCCTGCGCCGTCGACTCGACCGCCAGCGCCATGTCAGCGTCTTCGAGGACCACGACCGGGTTCTTTCCGCCCATCTCGCATTGGACCTTCGCGCCGCGTCGTGACGCCTGTTCGTAAAGACGAATGCCCACGCCATTCGATCCCGTAAACGAGATCGCTTTCACGGCAGGATGATTGATGATCTCGTCGCCGGCTTCGGAGCCTGAACCAATCACAAGGTTCAGGACGCCGGGCGGAACTCCGGCAGCTTCGAATATCTCGGTGATGCGAACGGCAGTCGCCGGCGTGATCGACGCGGGTTTGAATACGACGGTGTTTCCGGCGACTAACGCGGGCGCGATCTTCCAGATCGGAATCGCGACCGGAAAGTTCCACGGCGTTACGCAAGCGACGACTCCGAGCGGCTGCTTGATTGTGTAAGCGAAGTTCATCGCGAGTTCGGACGGGATCGTCTCGCCCGTCATCCGCCGCGACTCGCCTGCGCAAAACTCAGCGACATTGATCGAACGTTGCAGTTCGCCGCGCGACTCAGCGATCGTCTTGCCCTCTTCGCGCGTCAGCAGTTGAGCGAGTTCTTCTTTGTTGTCTTCGAGCAGCCGCGCGGCCTTCAGGACGATGCGGCCGCGAGCCGGCGCAGGTGTCGCTCGCCAGCCGCGAAACGCCTGCGCAGCCGCTTCGACGGCCGTGCGCGCCTCTTCGCGAGTGGCCTGGCGAATCGTCCCGACAACGTCGTCGATCTTCGCCGGATTGATGTTCGGAGCAGTGCGCGTCGAGGCGGATTCAATCCATTTGCCGTCGATAAAATTGCGGTAGGTATTCATAAGAGTGCTGGAATATATCATGTGCTATAACACTTTGCATGAGCATTCCTGAACTCCTGCGTCAACGCGCGGCTGCCGCCCCCGACAAGATTTTCCTGCTTTCGGAAGCCGATAAACGACAATTTACTTATCGGGAATTTGAGGACGTCGTGAGGCGAGTGGCCGGAATGCTCTGGGCGAACGGCGTCCGCAAAGGCGATGTCGTCAGCCTGCTGCTGCCGAACAGCGTCGAGTACGTGATTGCTTATTTCGCTTGCTGGCACATCGGCGCACTCGCCGGTCCGATCAACTCGCTGTTGAAAGAAGAGGAGATTGCTTATGTGATCTCCAACTCGGAATCGAAATTGTTGCTGGTAAATTCCGACTTTCTATCTGTCGTTGAAAAGATTGATATTCAAATTGTTCAGTTTGACAACGTAGAACAGGTTCCTGACCACCAGTCAGAGGAAACACGGATTGATAAGAACGACGAAGCCATCATCATCTACACCTCCGGCACGACGGGAAAACCAAAAGGTTGTTTGCTGACGCACGGCAACGTGATCGCCAACGCGCGACAAATCTCCGGTTGGCTCGGATTCACCGAAGCAGATCGACTGCTCACCATCATGCCGCTGTTTCATATGAACGCGGTCTCCGTGACCACGATGTCGGCGTTGTACGCAGGCGGTTCGACAGTCGTAAGCCGGAAGTTTTCCGCGTCGCGCTTCTGGCAGATCATCTCGGATTATCAGATCACTTCATTCGGATCAGTGGCGACGATGTTGTCGATGCTGTTGAGCACCTATCCTGACGGCGTTCCTGAAGGACTCAACACGCAACAACTTCGTTTTGCGATGTGCGGTTCGGCGCCTGTGCCCGCTGAAGTCATGAAGCGTTTCGAAGAGACGTTCAACTGTCTCGTCGTCGAAGGCTACGGTTTGTCCGAGTCGACGTGCCGCTCGACGTTCAATCCACCAGATCAGCGACGCCGTCCGGGATCGTGTGGTCTGCCGATCGGCAACGAGATGCGCGTCGTTGACGAAGACGATCGCGACGTCCCCGACGGCTCGCTCGGCGAGATCGTCCTGCGCGGCGAAAACATCCTGAAGGGCTACTACAAGAACCCCGATGCGACAGCGACCGCTTTTCGCAACGGCTGGTTCCATACCGGCGACATCGGTTACCGCGACGCCGACGGCTTCTATTACATCGTCGATCGCAAGTCAGACATGATCATTCGCGGCGGCGAGAACATCTACCCGCGCGAGATCGACGAAGTGCTCTATCAACATCCGAGCGTTGCCGCGGCGGCTGCCGTCGGCGTGCCGGACGATCTTTATGGAGAGGAAGTCGCGGCCGTCATTGTCTTGAAAGACGGCGCGAAGAGTTCAGAACAGGAAGTGATCGAGTTTTGTAAGGCGCGTTTGGCAGACTACAAATGCCCGAAGACGGTCCACTTCGTTCAGGACATTCCGAAGGGCCCAACTGGCAAGCTGTTGAAACGCGAGTTAGCGCAGATGTTGAAAGGGAAGTCTTAACTCGTGCCGCCTTCGAGTTTAGGCATAGGCGGCGCTACGGACGTTCCTTTGGCGCGATCGATGATCCACGCTCCCAACAACCAGAGCGCGCAGATGCCGATCATGATCGGCGAGAACCATTTGCCGTAGAGACCGTCGGGCGAAAACTTCTCAGTGGCCGCGTGCAGCATCTCGCTATTCGGCAACAGTCCCGCCTCGCTGAACTCGTGGAACGAGTAGATGGCGACTTGCAACATGAAGAGCAGCAGGAAAATGCCGGTCACCTGGAAGAACCGTTTCACGTTCAGCAGATGCCCAAACTTGGCCCAACCGAACGCGAACGCCACTGCCGCACACAAACCGAGCAACGCGCCATTGATCAGGTACGGATTTTTCACCTGCATCAACAGCAACGCCGTTTCCATTCCCTCGCGCGTGACCATCAGGAACGTAAAAGCGAAAACACCAAACACGGCTGTCACGCGCGAGCTCTTCGACGAAACCACGCTCAATCGCTCGCGCATTCGCTGCTGAATCTTCGGGCCGGTGCGCCACATGTGAATCACGAGTGTCGCGACCATCACGACCGCTATCGCGCCCAGGACTGCTTCGCGCAGCGCCTCGTTGGCGAAGAACGTGCTGATGGGACCGCCGATAGTGTCACCAAAGATGCGCCGGACGGTCTCGTCGTCGACGCCGGTGTTGAGTACGTAAGCGAGGGAAGCGCTTGCGGCGACGGCGGCGGCGATAGCGACATAGACTGAGGAGTTGAGCCACTGTTGCCCGGACTTTTTCAGGTAGGCCAGGATAACGGCGACCAGGAGGAAGGATTCAAAGCCTTCGCGGAGGACGATAATGAAGGAGTTCAGCATGGCTGCGCCAGTATAGCCTAGTTGAAAATAGATTTCAATTTCGTTTCACATCGGAGCCGAGATCAGCACCGTCCTTCAGAATTTAACGAATCAGAGGTCATTGGGGGACGGTAGGGAGGATGGCGAGGTCGGCGCGCAGGGGGCCGGCTTGGGTTAGGGCGGTGATTCGTAAAGGCAAGCGGCGGCGATCGTCGCTCACCCAGATGCGGAGCTGGTATTTGTCTGGTTGGGGATCGTCCGTCGTTACGGTCAAGGCGATGGCGGGAATTACTTTTTGCCCAACTCCTATTTGTTCTCGCTTGGTCGCTATCACGCTCACGGTCTTCGGCTTGTTCTCCACCAGAACGGGTATTTTATTGTTTCTCGCCAGGGCCAAGTTGAAGGTTCGGAAGGCATAGAAGAAAGAAAGATAGTCATGCGTGCCGACCGGGATCTCGATGCGCTTTCCCTTATCGGTGGTGACTGTCCCCGTATCCTGATTCACCGTCAGCGTCGAATTCAATCGTCGTGCGCCTTCGACGAGGTTCAGCACCGTTCGATAAGGCAGCAGTCCTTTCGGATCGACGTAAGAATCGATCTGATCCTTCGCGACGAAGATACGGGCCGCGGCGTTAGTCGTTTGCGCCGTGACGGTCAGAGATATTCCGTCGCGTTCGAAGTAACGCGAACGCCCTCGCACCTGGAAATTCACCGTCCCCATCGGCACCGTGCTGCTTCCAATGAACACCTGATAATTGAGTTGTTCGTTGAGGGAGAAGGGCCAGTCGCCGTTGGTGGGGGAAACAGGCGGTGCTGAGGCTGTAGGGACCGGCGCCGGCGTCGCAATCACGGGCGCCGGGCCTGTGGGGCCAGGCGGCGGTTTCACCATTTCCGAGCCGGCGAGCTCGGCCGTCAAACGACCCGAATGTACTTTGGCGGTGAACAACACCGGGACGTGACGTGCGTCGTCGCTGAAGTAGATCTTCACATTATCGAAACGCGAATTGTTGCATTCGACCTTGGTGACGATCGTGTCGAACGAGCCGACGTTAGTTCTGATCGTTTCGTGCCCGACGACTTTCAACTCGATCTGATACGTAACGTTCTCGTCACGCACGGTGAGGTCATACTCCGCGCCATCCGATAGCGGCAAGGCTCGCGCTCGATAGAACGCCGACAGAAAATCGTACGTGCCGCCGACGTCGCTCGTCTTCGGCGGTATGGCCTCGTTGCCCGCGGGCTGAGTGAAGTCATGGGCGGTGTCGGAAGACTTGATCGCGTCTCGCGCCACCTCTTGAGAGCGGAAGGGGAGTCCCGTTTCGGGATCGATGTGGGTCGTGTAGTCGTTGTTGATAGCGAAGAGCGCGACGTTAACGACGCCCGTCGTTTCCACATGCGCTCGCAGTTCGATGGCATCGCGCCCGAATTGGACGCTGCGCGAAACGATTTCGAATTCCGCATGAGCGGCGCTCGGGAAATTCGAGAACGAGACGTTGTAAGTCAGCCGCTCGCCCACGCGATAAGGCGCTTGCGAAAATGAGTGCGCGCCATTCTGTGCTGCTACCGGAGACAGAACCGCGAAAAAGAGGAGTAAAAAACCGGAGATTAGCGGGGATTTCAAGCTGAGATTCACCGTCGCATAATAGTTTTAAATCAAAAGTAGGGCAATGGGGTACACGCTCAACGTTATTCGGCAGTTCCGCTTCGTTTGAGCGGTTCCGCACGTAGCATTTCCGCGGCAATCGCGCGTGCGGCCGCGACCGGATCCGCCGCGCCGGTGATTGGCCGGCCGACTACAAGATACGACGCTCCGACAGCGAGTGCAGCTTCCGGAGTTGCGACTCTTCGCTGATCGTCCTGCGTTTCCGCGGGCCGGATGCCGGGTGTGACGACAAGGAAATCCGGCTTCGCGATCGCTGACCTGATTGCCGTCACTTCCTGCGGTGAAGCGACTACGCCATCCACTCCCGCTGCCTCAGCCAGTTTCACCAGCCGCATCACCGAGTCCGCCGCGGAATCCGTTACACCGATTTGAGAAAGAATCGCCGAGTCGACGCTTGTCAGCACGCTGATGGCCAGAACTGCCGCGCGAGGAGTGCCGTTTCGTTCGGCGACTTCGGCAACGGCTTCAGCCGCGCGCTTCATCATCTCCGGCCCGCCGCTGGCGTGAACAGTGAACAGCGAAACTCCAAGCTCAGCCGCCGAGCGAGCCGCGCCTGCGACTTGATGCGGAATGTCGTGGAATTTCAGGTCGAGAAACACGCGCGATCCGGAAGCGACAATGTCTTTCACGATTTGCGGCCCGACGGCCGTGAACAGTGTCGAACCGATCTTGAACATGCCTGCGACCTCGCGGAGTTGGGCCACGAGCGCGAGCGCCTTATCGGCGGTGTCGACGTCGAGCGCCACTATGAGTTTTTTACTAGCTGCCAATTGAATGCTCCTTTCTGAGTAGTTGTTTGACTTTGCATCCGACTGCTTTGTCGATCTTGTCGAAACCCTCGCGTTCGAGGATCCGAACGAGACCTTGATTTATCTGTCGCACTACACCTGGTCCTTGATAGATAAAGCCGGTGTACAACTGTACGAGACTCGCGCCTGCGCAAATCTTCTCCCACGCATCTTCGGCTGTGAAGATGCCGCCGACACCGATTAGCGGAATGCGCCCGTTCGTTAGTTCGTAGAGTTCGGCAATCATCTTGGTCGATCTGGTGGCGAGTGGCTTGCCGCTCAATCCTCCTTCGCCGCATGCCTCGACGCGCGCTCGGCTCGTCCGCAGGTTATCGCGGCTGACGGTCGTGTTGGTGGCGATGATGCCGTCGATGTTTAGACGCTGAATGACGTCGACAATCAGCTCCAGATCGCGGCGTTCGAGATCCGGCGAGATCTTGACGAGCAGCGGAACTGGCGACGGTCTCGCGGACGCTTTTTGCAATTCACGGTTGCGCGTTTGGAGCGCGGTGAGCAGGAAAGTGAGTTGGTCCGACTGCTGCAACTCTCGCAGTTGCGGCGTATTTGGCGAACTGACGTTCACGGCGATGTAATCGGCGAGTTTGTAGACCAGCTCAAAGCTCGCGAGGTAGTCGTCGATAGCCTGTTCCAGCGGAGTGATCTTGCTTTTGCCGATACTGATGCCGAGCACGCAGTGTGGCCGGTGGCGTTCGACGTGCTTCGCGAAAGCCGCGGCGCCGGCATTGTTGAATCCGGCGCGGTTGATGAGTGCCTGATCTTGCGAGAGTCGAAACATCCGCGGCTTCGGATTACCGGGTTGAGGATGGTAAGTGACGGTGCCTGCTTCGATGAAGCCGAAGCCCAAGGCAGCGAGAGACTGCAAGGCGATGCCGTTTTTATCGAATCCGGCAGCCAGGCCAACGGGGTTCTTGAAACACAGATTAAAAGAATTCGTGTTTAGAGTTAATGATTCGAAGGGACGCCCGACGAAGGTTTTGAAAAAAGAGAGGGAATGTAGTGCCAGTTCGTGAGCGGTCTCAGGCGGCAGCCTGAACAGGATAGGACGCACCAGCGATCGATAGACCATGTTGTGCCGCTATAAAGTAACAAGTACAAAGATCAAGCGCAAACTTGTCACCTCAAACGCTTCTTGTTAGTATCCCGCGAAATGGATTTCATCGAGAAGGCTCGCATTATGGACGGTCCGCGCATCAACCGTGCGCTTGCCCGTCTGTCTTCTGAGATTGTCGAAGAAAACCATGGCGCCGGCGACCTCTTTCTCGTCGGTATCCGCCGGCGAGGCGTGCCGCTTGCCGAACGCATGGCGGCGAAGATCGCGGACCTCGAAGGTTCCCGCCCGCCCGTCGGCGTGCTCGACATCACGCTCTATCGCGACGACCTTTCAACAGTGGGCGCCAAGCCCGTCGTCAATCGTACCGATCTTCCCGGCGACATCGAAGGCCGCAACATCGTCTTGATCGACGACGTGCTTTACACCGGCCGCACGATTCGCGCCGCGCTCGATCAATTGATCGATTACGGTCGTCCGCGTCGCGTGCAGTTGGCCGTGCTAATCGATCGCGGCAAGGAACATCGCGAGCTTCCCATTCAAGCGGATTACATCGGCAAACTCGTGCCGACGAAGAAGAGTGAAATTATCAAGGTGATGCTGAATGAATTCGACGAGGAAGAAGGCGTGGTAATCGTCGAGCGACCGTCGGAGACGACGTGACGAAGGCGGCCAACGAGGCCGCTTTTTTTATGTGAGCGATCTGTGGTCGCTGGTCTTGGGTCTTAGGCCTTTGGTCTTTGAAGTTAAACCCCAAGACAAAAGACCAAAGACCAAAGACCTACAGCACATGCAGCCAACGTTTAATCGCAAGCACCTCCTCGGCATTCGCGAGTTGAATGGTGCGGAAATCACGCACCTGCTCGACACGGCCGAGACGTTTCGCGACGTCTCCAAACGCGAGATCAAAAAAGTCCCCGCACTGCGCGGCCGCACCGTCATCAATCTCTTCTTCGAACCATCCACGCGCACGCGAACTTCATTCGAGATCGCCGCCAAACGCTTGTCCGCCGATGCCGTGAACGTCAGCATTTCAACTTCCAGTGTCGCGAAAGGCGAGACGCTGTTGGACACCGCGCGCAATCTCGAAGCGATGGCGCCTGACTGCATCGTCATTCGTCACTCGATGGCTGGCGCGCCGCAACACCTCGCGCGCATGTGCTCCGCGCCCATCGTCAACGCCGGCGACGGCTCGCACGAACACCCAACCCAGGCGCTGCTCGATGCGCTCACGATCCGTGAATACAAAGGCCGCATCAAGGGATTGAAAGTCGCCATCGTCGGCGACATTCTCCACTCGCGCGTGGCGCGTTCGAACATCTACCTGCTCACGAAGATGGGCGCGAACGTCAGCGTCGGCGGACCGGGCACACTCGTGCCGAACGAATTCGCCGAGCTGGTCGAAAGCGGACTCCGCGTCGAGAAACATTTCGAAGACGCGATCGACGGCGCGGACGTCGTCATGATTCTGCGGATCCAACGCGAGCGACAGGATGCGGCGTTTTTCCCGTCGATGCGGGAGTACGCAGTCCATTACGGACTGCACCCGCGGCACCTCAAACGCGCGGCTTCGGACGTGATCGTCATGCATCCCGGTCCGATGAACCGCGGCGTCGAGATCTCTTCCGAGATCGCCGACGGTAGCCAGTCGTTGATTCTCGATCAGGTGACCAACGGAGTCGCCGTGCGCATGGCGGTGCTTTACCTGCTGGCCGGCGGCAACTTCGAAAAAGACGAAGAAGCTCCGCGCGTGAAAAAACAGAAGCGAGAACGCAAGGCGGCCCAGGAATGAAACTGTTGATTGCGAATGGATACGTGATCGATCCGGCGCAACAAATCAATGCCGGTCGAAACGTATTGATTGATGAAGGCCGCGTCGTCGGTCTGCTCGACCGGTCGGAAGCCGCGCCGGAAGACGCGCAAGTACTCGACGCGACTGGATTGGTCGTCGCGCCGGGTTTCATCGATCTGCACACGCATCTGCGCGAGCCGGGTCAGGAGTACAAAGAGACAATCGCAACAGGCGCGTCCGCGGCGGTTGCCGGCGGCTGGGCGAGTATTTGTGCGATGCCGAACACCGATCCTGTCAACGACAATCCTGCCGTCACGCGCTTCATGATCGAACAAGGCCAGGCCGCGAACCTCGCAAACGTTTTTCCGATCGGCGCAGTCACGAAAGGCAGCGGCGGAAAAGAGCTCGCCGAGATGGGCGAGATGAAGAACGCCGGCATCGTCGCGGTTTCAGACGACGGACGTCCGGTGCCGAATTCGGGAATGATGCGGCGCGCGATGGAATATGCGCGCGGGTTTGACCTGACCGTCGTCGATCACTGCCAGGATCACTCGTTGAGCGCCGGCGGCGTCATGCACGAAGGACGCTGGTCGTTGATTCTCGGTCTGCGCGGCATGCCGGCGGCGGCTGAAGAAGTCGACGTTGCGCGCGACTGCGTCCTCGCTAAACTGACGGGCGCCAAAGTTCATATCGCTCACGTTTCAACTCGCGGCGCGCTCGAAGCAGTTCGGCAGGCGAAGAACGACGGCTTACAAGTGACGTGCGAAGTGACGCCGCATCACTGGACGCTGACGGATGAAGCAGTCGCCGAGTACGACACGAACACGAAAATGAGTCCGCCGTTGCGCAGCCCCGAGCACGTCGACGCCGTGCTGGCGGCGATAAAAGACGGCACGATCGATGCCATTGCGACGGATCACGCTCCGCATCACGCTGACGAGAAGGCGCTCGAGTTTGACCAGGCGCCGTTTGGAATCACCGGACTCGAAACGGCTGTTGGTCTGGCGTTCGATCTCGTACATAACGGACTGCTCGATCTCGAACGCGTCGTGCAGATGTGCGCCACAAACCCGGCGCGGATTTTTAATCTTGCCGATCGCGGCTCGCTAAAAACACACGCACACGCCGATGTTACGATTCTCGATCCGCAACTCGAATGGGTCTTCGACGTGAACCGCTCTAAGTCAAAAAGCCGCAACACGCCGTTTCATGGACGATCGATGCATGGCGCGGCGGTGGCCACGATCGTGGGCGGACGGCTGGTCTATCTTCATCCCGATTACGGCAGAATCAACGAGCTGAAGCAACGTCGCGCCTCCGTTTAGCTGGCAGCCGCACGGATTAAATCTGAACAATTCCGAAATAGCGGCAGCACACATAATCCCGATTATTTGCCGCTCCTAAGCACTAAAAATATTGCGTATCGGGCACCCTCGCCCTAAAATGCTCCGGACTAGTAACCCGGTTGCATTTCTAAGACGCAAAAGTCAGGCGGTTTTGTCTTTGCGGTTTTCTCTTTGTTCGTGTCCCACACGCAGCAGAGCCGCTTCTGCATTCACTTTTTTCAGAGCCCGCGGATCGAAATGAACTAAACGGAGGTCACGATGAAGAAGCTTTGCAGTCTTTCCTGTATGGCCGCCCTCCTTACCTTGATGTTCGCGCCTGCATGTTTGGGCGAGAGTAACGCCACCAAGGTGCTGAAGCAGCAAGAGCGCTATACATTGTCTCTGGAGTTGGAGTTTACGAAGAAAGAACAAAACCCGCTGGAACATGCGATTTCCGTTCTCTTCGATGTTGGCCCGAACGGCTATGCGACGGGCTTCCTGGTAGGAAACGGATTGGTAATGACGGCTTATCACGTGATCTCCGGTAACCTCAGCACCACCAAGAAAGTCATGCTCGGGTTTAAGCCGAGCGACGAGCTCGCCGTGAAGGTTTTCGTCGACGGTTGCCGCGCGAAGGTGATGAAGGTCGACAAGGAAGCCGACCTGGCGCTGCTCGAGATGTGCCGCAATTCGAAGACGGCGAAAGCGCCGAAGTTTCAGACTGCGCCGGTTAAAGACGACAAGTTGTTTTTGATTGCGCGGCCGCATGGCGACAAGGTCGTAAGCCACGGAAGCTTCTACGGCAACTACATGCTCGGCAACCAGGAGTACTGGTCAGTCAAGATCGACAGCCGCGACGGCTTTTCCGGTAGCCCGGTCTACAACTCCAATGCGGAAGTTGTGGGCGTCTTCAGCGGTTACGATTGGTCGCAGAAACTGGCGTTGATAAGTCCGAGCACGCGCGCGCAGAAGTTGCTCGAGGAATATCAAGCCAACCCTAATCCTTAAAACGGACTACTCCGAATCAGTGTTTGAGTGAGCGCTTGAGGTGCTCGCGGTGGATTTCTCTGACCTGGTAGAGTTCGGACATGCCGATTCCGAGAAGTTTTCGGCCGGCGATCTGCGCGCAGACGACGAGGTAGTTCGTCAATTGGTTTGCCGTCACTCGCCAGCGTGGCAGCACGCGATCTTCGAAGTTGTATCCCGCTTCCAGCCGCACCTTTAATCTTTCCTCCGACGACCAGCGCTTCTTCGAGCTCTGCGCGCCGTGATGCAGCACTACTGCCTCGGGCACGAACATCAGTTTCCAATTCGCTTTCGTGATTCGCCAGCACCACTCGGTGTCTTCCGAGTACATGTGAAAGCGTTCATCAAACCCGCCGACCTGCTCGATCATCTCGCGGCGCGCGAGCATCGCGGCGCCACTGAGCATCGGTACGCAACGTCGCCGGTTGTGATCCCAGTGACGCCCGAGCAGCAGTTCGCCGCGAACACCGCGCGGCAGCAAGTGATAGAGCTTCAACTGCGATAGCACCGTGTGCCAGACACGCGGCGGATTGAAGAACGCGCTGATCTGCAACGTACCATCGGTGTTGACGATCTTCGGCCCGCAGACTGCGATCGTTGCATCCGATTGAATCGTTCGCATCAGCGTATCGATCGTGCCGGGACGAACTTCCGTGTCGAGATTCAGCAATAGGACGAACGGAGAGTTAGTTAACGCGAAGCCTTGATTGTTGGCCGCGCCGAAGCCGCGGTTTTCGGTGTTGTTGTGTATACGGAGCCGCTGGTTTGCGAACAGCGGCGCGAGAAGTTGGCTGGATCTTAACCGGGCCAGACTGTCGTCTGCGGAAGCGTTGTCGACGATTACGATCTCGTAAGTGGGTGTCGGTTTGGAAGTGACGATCGTCTCGACGCAGCGGCTAAGAAGGCCGCCGCCATTCCAGTTCACGATAATTATCGACAGTTCATAGGACATCAGTCGTTATTGAGAAACGAGATCCTTAGCAGCGCTCTTGAAGCCGTTTGCGTATTCGTGATACCGCCACGAGAGAAGTTCGCGCAGCACAGCCGGCACGCGGTTCAAACGCCGCTGCGGCAAGTTGGCGCGGACGTCGAGATGGCGCGAGTAGTTGCCCGCGAATGCGAGCGCATTTCGGCAATCGAAGCCGTTCCCCTGCGTTGAGAGTCGATCGTGTAGCGTGTCGAGAATGCACTGCAAGTCGGCGCTGGAGTTGCGTCGCTTCAGTGCTTCGCGAGCGCCTGGTTGTTTTTGAGACTTCTGCGCCGGAGCGCCGATCTGCTGGCGTTGATGTTGTCGATACTTGATTAATGGTTCGTCGATTATCGCCACGTCTGAGACGGCAGCGACCGTCAACGCTATCCAACCGTCGTGAATCATCGGAATTGTCGTCGGGATCGGCAGGGCCAGTTTAGCGTACTTGGAACGAAATGCCATCGTGGCGCCGCTGACGGTCCAACCGGTTATCAACACCTCGAGCGCGCGTCCTTGCGCGACGAGCTTCTTCTTGTGGGCGTCGAAGCCGACCTCGTCCCACATTCGGCGGCCAAGTAGATTTAGTTGTTCGTCGACGATGTCGGCATCTGAAAAGACGAGACCAACGTTCGGCCCCTTCTGAAACGCCCGTTCGATTAGCGCCAGCTTGTCTTCACGCCAAACGTCATCCTGATCGCTGAGAACAATTACATCGCCTGAACACAATCCGATTGCCTTCTCAAAATTCTTTACGGTCCCTAAATTCTTCTCATTCTTGTGCAATACATTGCCCGAGATCAGTAATGTGGTGTCATCCGTGGATCCATCATCGCAAATGACAATCTCATCCGCAGGCCGTGTTTGCGCGGCAATACTTTCCAACTGCGCGGGCAAAAACTCAGCCCCGTTGTAAGTACACATTGCCACAGATATTCGCACGGCGGGCATTTTAGCTAATAAACCTGACGATGTTGAACTCGCTGCTTTGTGGCGAGACTAAACCGCGGTTCCGGTGTTCCACTTCTCCCTATCATCGCGGCTACGTATTCACCGACCGCAGGTCCATGTTTGAATCCATGTCCTGACCCGCCGCCGACGAGCCATACATTCTCTCGCTCCGGATGCCGATCGATTAAGAAATCGCCGTTCGACGTGTTCTCATACTGGCACACGCGCGTTTCTACGACCGGCGCATCAGCAAGCAGCGGCACTCGTTGGGCCAGATACGCTCGCGCAGCCTGCAAACCAGCCTCGGAAACAACACGCTCGCCCTTATCAGGATCGAACGGCGGTCCATGCGCGTCGATGGCCAACTTGACCCCGCGGCCATCCAGGTTCGGAAGCGCATAAACGAGGTCATTGAAATCGAGCCACGTCGGCATCGACGGCGGTCCAAACCGCTCGTCACCGGCAGGAACACCGAAGAAGAATACTTCCTGTTTCGTCACGTGGATCAGTTCGCCGAGCAGCTCCGGAAACAAACTCGCCAACCATGGGCCACAGGCAAACACGACGTGCTCCGCGTTGACTCGCGTTTCGGATGTGATTCGCGCTTGCCGGTATTCAACGCCGATCGCGCGGGCTTGCGCGACAACCGCCTGAACGGCCTGCCGTGCCATCAGCACGCCCGCACCCGGCTCCCAAAGGGCCCACGCTTCCGGCCCATGAGCAAGCTGCGGAAACCTGCGGCCCAACTCGTCGCGGTCCAGCTTCTCACAGGCAACGCCGGCGCGCTGCAACGTCGAGAAGGTCGCCTCGCAATACGCATCATTCCCGCGCGCCAACCAAAGCATCCCGGTGCTCCGAAGCAGCTCTGGTTGCCGTCTCTCTGCAAACAACTCGCGCCACTGCTTCTCAGAGCGCTGCGCGGAGCGCGTGTAGATCTCGTCTGGCCCATAACCCAATCGGAGTATCCGCGACTCGCCGCCCGAACTCGCCCGGCTGTTGCCTGGACCATACGCATCCAGCAGCAGTACCTTATGGCCTCGCCGTCGTAGTTCGTACGCGGTCCAGGCGCCGAACACTCCGGCGCCCACCACGGCGACTTCGTAATTGTTAACCACGCGTGAGATTGTACACATAGATCGGTGCTAAGCTGACGAAAATGGGAGGCGGACAAGTGCGAATCACAGCGACGTTATTGTGTGTGTTGGGTCTAAGCGTTCTGCTGGCCCAACCTGCTCGGTCGGAAAACACTGACGGCGATCCCGTCGCGGCGCTCGCTGCGTACTATGCCGCCATCAACGCGCACGACTACAAGAAAGCATACGGTTACTGGGAATCGCCGTCGTCAAGCTTCGAACGTTTCGCCCGCGGCTTTGCCGATACTGAGCGAACGCGACTGTTCGTCGAACCGGAGCCGGCGGTAGAAGGCGCCGCCGGCAGCTTGTTCGCGGAGATTCCAGCCATCGTGATCGCCCAAACGCGCAAAGGGGGCGAACGCTTTTTCGCCGGTTGCTACGTCATGCGACGCCGGAACGATCCCGACGGAACCTGGCACATTTATCGAGCGAACGTCTCACCGGTCTCAGCAAACGACGCGCTCACGCGACGTTTATCGGCGAGTTGCCAAAGATAACTCCCCAATTAGCGATACTGATTGTTTATTAACACTGGAGGAAAGAATGATGCGTTTAAGTGTAAACGTAACGATACTCTCAATGCTCTTACTCGTTGCGGCATGTCACAACCCCGCGGCCGACACGAGCAAGGCAGTGACGAGTGAACCGGCGAAGCAGGCGTCGCCGCAAACTGTGGCAGGAGGTCAGAAGTACTCGATCACGCCGCAGAACTCGAAGATCGAATTTACCGGATCGAAGGTGACGGGCCATGAAGATGGATCGTTCGAGAAGTTCAATGGCGAGATCGACTACGTCAACAACGATCCGACGAAGAGTCACGTGCACATCACGATCGACATGAGCTCAGTCAAGACTGGTAGCCCGAAACTAGCTGAGCACCTGAAGACGCCCGACTTTTTCGACGTCGCCAAGTTTCCCCAAGCCCAGTTTGTTTCGACCGAGATCAAGCCGGGCGGTGAAAGAGGCGCGAGCCATACCATCACCGGCAATCTGACGCTGCACGGAATAACGAAAGCGGTGTCATTTCCAGCAACCATCGCTGTTACGCCGGACACCGCCACAGTCGATAGCAACTTCGCCATCAACCGCAAAGACTTCGGCGTCAGCTTCGCGGGCGCCACTAATGATCTGATCCGCGACGACGTGGTGTTGAAGTTTACGATACGAGCGACAAAGGGGTAGGAAAATTGCGTGCGCTCCGTGTCTCATTCGCGTGTGACACGGAGCGCATTGAGAGTCTGTTAACTGAAAACCGGCGAAATGCTTTCGACTGTTCGCCGTGCTTGCGGCGTGAGTGATTCGAGCGTTTCGAGCACGCGTTCATGCGTCATGCCGGTACCGAGATAGGTCCAGCGGTTCGCCTGAAGTTGTTGCTGGCGAAACTCGTCTCGCTCACGATCGCTGAGTTTGCTGCCGATGGCGCGTTCCAAGGTGTCCAGATCAAACTCGACCTGTTGCTTGAGACCGCCGTCGATGAAACCGCCGATATCGATGTACTCGCGGACGCCTTGCATAATTCCTTCTTCGTCGCGACCCGCGGCCAATGCTTCGACCATCAGCGTGTCAAGCTTCGCGTGTTGCACCTCTTCGAGCCAGTGGTGCTTCAACAGGCTCTTGAACTGGGGATCGAGGTTCTGGTTGTCTCTGACGCTTTCGACGTAGTGACGCTGGACCATCCACTCGATGTGCAGCACCGTGATGGCGATGCCCAACGGATCGTGCTTGAGTACCTCTGCTGCGATCGCCTCGGGCGGGCCGATCACGGGACACTCCGTGCCGAATCCCTCTTCAAACTCCTGCCGGAAACGCTTGAACAATTGGATATGCTTCGCTTCCTCGCCGGCAAACTTCAGGAGCGCGCGCACGCGGTAATCATCGCCCTGAAGATGTGGCCTGGCGTGGTCCAACACGAAGGGTAGAATGAACTCCTCGACGAGTCCGAAAATACTCAGGTAAGCGTTGCCCCTGATCTGGTTCAGGATTCGTTTCTCCTCGGAGTTCAGGAAAGTCAGCGGTTCAACTCGGGCTAACGACTCGGGCATGAATGGTTTATGAAAGTCGAGTCGTTTTTCACCACCGATGATGTCCTCGATGCGCCAGTGGATCATTTCCGAGGCCGCCAACACGGATTGGTATGTGTATCTATCAAGCATTGCGGAACACCTCCTATTGGTTCCTTTTGATAACGCGTAAAAAGTGGTGCGAAGGGAGCGGCGGTTCGGTGTAATCTGTGATTAATGACTGACGACTTGTCCCGCTACCATCATCCGCTTACGGAGTTGTTTGTTAGTGACGATTGGCGGCGTTATCGTCTGAGTGAAGAACAGGTTAGCTTCTATCGCGAGCACGGTTATCTGGCCGGCATGCGGCTGCTGGACGACGAACAGCTCGAGGTGTTGCGCGGTGAAGTGGCGGAGTTGGTGGATCCGGGTCATCCGGGCCACGAGCTGTTTTACGAGTTCAACGCGAATGAGTCAGCGGATCCGGCACGGATACTGTTTCACGCGCTGGGGGCGTGGCGGATCAAGCCGGGGCTGCATGATTTGTTGTGGCATCCGGGGTTCGTTGTTCCGGCGAAGCAGTTACTCGGCGGGGCAGTGCGTTTCTGGCACGATCAGATCTTTTACAAGCCGGCGCGTCATGGAGGTGTTGTCATCTGGCATCAGGACTATTCGTATTGGACCAGGACGGTGCCCGTCGGCCACATCTCCTGCTGGATCGGTCTCGACGACTCGACGCGTGAAAACGGGTGTCTGCATTATGTTCCCGGCAGTCATCGCTGGCCGCTGTTGCCGCGCGCCAGCTTCGCGAACGACATGAACACAATCCTCGATTCTTTGACTCCGTCCCAACGCGCCTCCTTCCACCCCATTCCGATTGAACTACCGGCAGGCTATTGCTCCTTCCATCACCCGTTCACGGTCCACGGCTCGTACGCGAACACGACCGACACCCGTCGCCGAGCCCTCGTCCTCAACGCCTTCCTCGACGGCACCCGTTCTGCATCGGACGCGCCACTCCTCGAAGGCGTCCCGGTTATCGCGTCAGGGCAAAAGATCGACGGCCAGTTCTTTCCCTTACTGAAAGAGGTTTAAAAGCGCTGTTAGCTTGGCGCAACTTCAACTAAGTCGGCTTCGTAACGGCGCGTGAGCTCAATTCTGCGGGTTGTGCGTGGATGGAGAGATTTAAAACCGTAATCCCCGTCTTCCAAATATTCTGCCAGGAATCGCCTTACAACAGTCGGATGTGTAATGAGGCAGGCAAAGAAGTCAGCTATTTCCTCCGACCGATGCACGCGCCGTCGCAAATACAACAAAATCAAGCCGAACACTACGAACGCCAATAAGTATTCTGCAGGGCGGAGTACCCAACCTAATATTTCGACATCTATTCTATGTAATTCCTGACGGAGTTGCGCCTCTTCCCGCGCTTGTTGAATTAAAATGAAACCAGGAGAGAAATTCCAGGTAGAGTTAAGCGTCTCGTTTTTGCGTTCTTCCAGACGCGCTAGTTGGCCCTCTACACGAAGCCTTTGTACATAGTTCAATTGAAAGACGTTGAGAAAAGCAAATCCAAGGACTATGGCAAACATCAGTAGCATATAGTAGAAATTAACGACTGCTGCTTTAAGGTAGCACCTTACTTTCAAAAGTAGCCCGGAGTCTTTGTGTAGATAATGCGCCAGTTCATGCGCGAGCATCGCGTC
Organism: Acidobacteriota bacterium; assembly: GCA_046732935.1. Lineage (GTDB taxonomy): Bacteria > Acidobacteriota > Blastocatellia > Pyrinomonadales > Pyrinomonadaceae > PSRF01. The sequence continues at coordinate 59,041 of JBKPOC010000002.1, forward strand.
TGCCGCACCCGGATCACCCTTCAGCACCTTAAAGAATCCCAGTGGAAAAATAAGGTTCACTTCTTTCGAAGTCGTGATCATGCAGGGGGTCGCCTTATGATTTGCTCTTTCCACAAGTAGTCTGATGTTGCAGTGCTCCAGTTGCTGTTGATGTTGATTCGTCATACGCCGCTTTAGTTCGGCAATTCGGGCAAATATGACAGCGGAAACCCCGGCCGGTAATTCTTCGATACTGCGCACATCCCTTGCCGCTCGGAGGAACTTTCGGATTCTTAGGTAGATATGAATCTGTGGGGCGTTATAGGCAACAAGTAACACCAAAATCAGTAAGCCCAGCAGCACATTGGGCGTTTCCAGGAAACTGATTGCCACCGCACCGATGACCAATATCGAGATGACCAGCTGAAGAAATAAAATGACGAGGAAGAACATGTAGCTGAAGCACCAGGCGAGGAAGACCTGGATGACTTCCCAACTCCGTTGGTATTCGTATCTCCAGAAAAGATTATTCATGAGTACTCTTGCTAGTTGGGAGCGAAGAATCTTATTGAGTTAAGGCAGACAGAGTTATGACTGTCGGATTATTTGGCAGCCAGTTCCAGTAGATCGTGAGTGAAGTCGTTCGCAATGGCGTCCGCTTTGGCCGATTTTACGCCCGCTTGACGGAGCCGTTTGGCCCATTGCCGCTGAAGACTATCCGTATCGATTTTTTCCTTCTCTTTGTTTTTCGCGAAGAGCAAGGTTAACTCAGACAGAACCTTGAAAGAACTGAAGGCGACCAGAGTAATGTCAAGAATAGGTTTTATGGTTGCCAAATCGGCAAAACCATACTGATCCCCATGTCCATCCTTGTGGCCGTCCCACTCACGTTCAAAAATAGAATCGACCATCTGGTCGCCTTCAAGTTCGAACGATATAGACTCGTCAGCAAGATGTGTATCGATTATTTTCTGAAGCAAAATCTTATAGGATTCACGCGTCAGCATTGTCACCCTCGGTGCTGTTTCAGCTTGATAGACTTGGAGACAATAAAGTTTGCTTCTCGCGTAAGTCAATACCATACACAAACACGCGGTCATTATTGTTTACGGCCGCTGAGTAACTCCTGCGCGACTTTGCGGACGTTGATCTTCTTGAATGGGTCAATTTGTCAGGAGCCTTGTACTTCGCGAGACCGATGCGTTGCATTGCGCGAGGGATCTCGGGGTTTTGCATGAACCAGCGCCAGACAGAGCCGGTGCGGGCGTTTTCGGCGCTCAGGAGGATGATGCCCTGGTTGATGGCGATGACGTCCGAGTTGGTCCAGCCGTTGTTCGGATTGAAGGAGTCGATGAAGCCGTAACGTCCGTAGATGCGGTCGCCGAACTTCTCGCGCATCGCACGAAGAGCACGGACCGATAACTCAGGTGTAAACATCAGCGAGCCGCCGGCTGCTGAAGGAACAACCGTTCCATCAATCGATGGGTCGCGAGGTGGGCCACCCCAAGCGAGATATCCTTTCGCGCTGTCGGACGCAGTGATGCCCCAGACGTCCGGACCATACCCGGGAAACGCATACGAAAGATGCTTGCAGAACTCCCGATGCGCCAGCGTTGCATTGACTGAGTTCTGAAAGTAGTCGACACGATCACCCGATGTCTCTCGGCGGCCGCGATAGTCAACCCACGCATGCGAGTACTGATGCATGAACAACGGCACACCAATCGTGGTGAAATACGAATAACCCGAGTAGCGATAGCGATCCTTCCATAACGCTTTCCACGAACGTGGCGAGATCGCCGATGATGGCGAACCGATTGCCAGCAAGTAGAGAACGGTGTCTTCGCTGTACGTGTCCCAACGCGGACGCAGAAAACCCGTCTCCGGTCTCCAACCGTGCGAAAGCAGCAGCGGATCGCCGTTCAGCATCCAGCGAAAGTCGACGCGCTGGTAGATCTTCGTCGCCAGCCGCACGACTTCCGCATCGTGAGCAAAACACTGACGAACCGTAAGCACGCCCGCCAGCAGCAGTGCCGTATCGATCGAGGAAACCTCGCTGTTCCAGCGACGCTGCCCGGTCTTAATATCGATCCAGTGATAGAACCAGCCGCGTTGTTGAAACGCTCGATCCGCGAAGAATCGCAGCGTGTTTCGTGCGCGCTCGACAGCCTGCGCAGAGTCGATCCAGCGGCGCTCCGACGCGATGCAAAGAGCAGTCAGACCGAACCCAGTCGCAGCGATGCTCCCAACGTCACGGTGGTTTTCGTCGAGTGCGGAAGCATCAGCGCGGGCGCGATCGGGCACAATGCCCGTAGCCGGATCGGCTTGCTCCCAGAAGTATGTGAACAGTCGACGTTGAAGATCATCGAGGAAGACGTGGTCGGCCGGCGTGAGACCCGGTCGCGCGAGGACAGTGCTCGTGCCGGGTAGCACGAAGCACAGCAGCAGTACGAAAACCAGCAGCCGGGTTTTTCTAATTGACTGCAAACGTCTTCTCGATCACGTCCTGCGAATTCGATCCGACCATCACGCGAAACTCACCAGGCTCGACGACAAACTTCATGTCGTGATTGTAAAAGCCCAGGTGCTCCCGCCCGAGAACGAACTCAACCCGCCGCTTCTCGCCCGGTTGAAGTGTTACCCGTTGAAAACCCTTCAGCTCCTTCACCGGCCGCGCGATGCTCGCCGCAACGTCGCGAATGTAAACCTGGACCACTTCATCACCAGCACGCTTCCCGATGTTCTCCACCTCCGCCGTGACACGAACCGAACCGTCAGGACGAATCTGCGTAGCACTTAATTCAACGTTCGAAATGCGAAACTGCGCGTAGCTCAAACCGAAGCCAAACGGAAACTGCGGCGTCCACGGAGCGTCGATGTACTTCGAGTTGTAACGATCGTCTTTAGGCGGGCGGCCCGTGTTCAAGTGGTTGTAGTAGATCGGCACCTGGCCAGTCAGACGCGGAAACGTAACCGGCAACTTGCCGCCGGGATTCACGTCGCCAAATAAAATATCGGCAATCGCGTTTCCTGACTCAGTGCCGCTCATCCAAGCCTCGAGAATCGCCGGAACGTTATCGACGATCCACCCGATCGTTGGCGGACGTCCATTCACCAGCACGACGATCGTCGGTTTCCCAACGCGCGCGACTTCCTTGACGAGATCCATCTGCCGTCCCGGCAAATCGAGTGATGCGCGCGAAGCAGCTTCGCCCGAATACTCCTTTGGTTCGCCAACAACCACGATCGCAACATCGGACGCGCGCGCGGCTGCGGTCGCTTCAGCAAAACCTGAAACGTCGTCCGCGAGAATGTCGCAGCCTTTGGCGTACGTCACTTTCGTCTGCGGAGAAACTTTGCTCCTGATCCCCGCAAGAGGCGTGACTGTATCCGAATCTTTTCCATCCCCGGACCACCAACCCAAAGGCGAACGCTGGTCGTCGGCCAGTGGCCCAATCACCGCGATCGATCCGACTGACTTCGTCAGCGGCAACGTGTCGCGCTCGTTTTTCAGCAGCACCATCGAACGCCCGGCAATGTCGCGAGCAATCGCGCGACTCTCCGGAGTCAGATACGCCGTCTTCTCGAGCGACTCGTCCACATACGGCTTCTCAAAAAGCCCGAGCCGAAACTTGATGCGCAGGATTCGTCGCACGGCTTCATCGATCGTCGCCTGCGTCACCTTCCGCTCTTGCAGCAACGCCGGCGCGTTTTGATTGAACAGCCGGCTCACCATCTCCATGTCGACGCCGGCATTCAACGACAGACGAGCCGCGTCCTTGCCATCGGCGGCATAACCGTGAGCGATCATTTCCTGTACGGCCGTGTAGTCGCTGACGACGAAACCGTCGAACTTCCATTCGTCACGCAGTACTTTCGTCAACGTAAACGGGTTTCCCGAAGTCGGCACACCATTCAACGAGTTGAAGGCGCTCATGAGAGTGCCGACGCCTGCGTCCACAGCAGCTTTGAACGGTGGAAAGTAGATCGAGCGGAGCGTCTGTTCAGACATGTCGGTCGTGTTGTAGTCGCGCCCGCCTTCCGCAGCGCCATACGCGACCCAATGCTTGGCGCAAGCGAGTATCTTGCCCGGTTGCGAATAGTCCTCGCCCTGAAACCCACGCACGCGAGCGCGAGCGAACGCGGCGCCGAGAAACGGATCCTCGCCCGCGCCTTCAGTCATTCTTCCCCAACGCGGATCGCGCGCGATGTCGACCATCGGTGCGAACGTCCAGCGCAGCCCGGCAGCATACGCCTCCTTCGCCGCGATACTGCACGAACGCTCCGCCAGCGACGGATCCCACGTCGCCGCTTCCGCGAGCGGTATCGGAAAGATCGTGCGATAACCGTGAATCGTGTCGAACCCAAACAACAGCGGGATCTTCAACCGCGACTCTTCAACCGCGACGCGTTGCAGTTGATTGGGACGACCACCGTTGCGCACGCCCAGCGTCGATCCGAGCAGTCCTTTTCGCGCCATCTCGACGTGTTCGGGAGCAAAGTTTCCGTCTCCCTGCCCGGCGAGTTGTTGCAGTTGGCCCAACTTCTCTTCGAGCGTCATGCGGGCAAGAAGGGCGGAAACGCGCTTTTCGATGTCGACGTTGCGTTGCGCCGAACTCGGCGACGTCGACAGCAAAAGAGCCGAGATAAAGGCCAGACAGAGAAGTAGCGTTAGGGGTTTTTTGTGTCTCATTAGTTAACTAACCGATCCTAGAACCTGAAACGTGCTTGCAATTCGACGACGCGACCTGCCAAACCCTGTGTCGCTATTCCAAAGCGCGGGTTGTTAGTCAACACGCCCGGTTGGTTCGCAGCTCGCGGATCAAAGAAACCGATCGTCGTCGCATCGCTGCCGAATTCAAACGGCTTCAGGTTGAGCTGATTGAACACGTTGAAAAAGTTCGCCCGAAACTCCAGTTCCGACGCTTCGCCTAGAAAGCCACCGAGCCGCGTGTGTTTCACAACGCTCATGTCAACAGCGAAGTAGCTCGGGCCTCTAAACGAGTTGCGACCGATTCCCGGCGGCGCGATCGAGTTGTTGGGCAGATCGAAAACAGTAAAGAACGGAGCCCCACCGCCGGGGAAATTACTGCCGGTCATGAATGCCTGATCAGACGTGTCGAGCTCGGTTGGCCCATGATAACCCTGCGGCCGCACCGGACAAAGCGATGGTCCACCCGGCGTGCTCGTGCAACCTCCGACCACCGGCGTGAACGGAAATCCGCTGCGCGCGGTTACGATGCCGGTTACTTCGAAACCTCCCAGGGCCTTGGCGGCAAAATCGTTTCGGCCGCGGAAGAAGGGTAATTCATAAAGCGCCGACAGATTGAAGTAGTGCTTGACGTCGAAGTCTGACGGCCCGCGTTCAGTGCGATTGTCCTGCGGGAACGTTTGATTGGTGACGAAGCCCGGCCCCTCGTAAGACAACTGGTCGATACTCTTGCTCCAACGATAGTTTGCCTGTATCTGCAAACCTTGCGAAAACCGGCGTACGAGGTTTGCGTTCAGCGCATTGTAGTTTGAGTTCACGTCCGGCGTCGTAAAGAACACCTGGAAAAACGCCGGGTTGTTCGGATACAGGAAGTTCTGGTTGACGAGGCGAATCAAATGATGACCGGAACTGCCTTGGTAACCCAGCGTCGCGGTCAACTTCGCCGGCAACTCCTGTTGTATCTCCAGCGAGTAGGCGTAGACGTAAGGATTCGGCAGTTCCTGCGGCGCGCCCCAGATCTCAACCGAGCCGCTGTTAGGCGCGCCGTTGATCGGATTGATGCCCTGGCCCAACGCTGGATTTCGCGGATAGCTGGTGAGTGAATTGCTCGAACCAGTTGCATAGAGAATCTGACCGCCGGCGAACGGGCTTCCGAAATCAGTCGACGCCGTGCCGCAGCAGATTCCGTAGCGAGCGAAGAACGGCGGATTGCCGCGCACGTTCGCTAACGGCGCAACCGGAATGCGGTTGTAAGCAATGCCGAAGCCGCCGCGGACTACGGTCGACTCACCAGCTTCGCTGTCGAGGCCCCAAAACTTGAGCTTCGGACTATAGGCGAAGCCAATGCGCGGCGCGAAGTTGTTCTTATCCGAGTTGTAGAGTTGGTCTACCGGAACGACGCGCGAATCGATCAAGCCGTTCGAACCGAAGAAGAGATTGCTCTCACGGTCATCCTTCTCTTTGAGCGGTGCAAAGTATTCGTACCGCAGACCGAGATTGAGCGTGAAGTTGGGCCGCACTTTCCAGTCGTCCTGAATGAAGCCGGCGTAGTAGTTGGTGCTGAAATAGCGTTGCGCATCGGCGGGCAAGCCAGTGCGCGGGTCGGCGTTGATGGCTTCAAAAATAGGCGTGTCGTTCGCGAGATTGAACAGTCCGCTGAACGAGTAGATCGGGCGTGAACCACCCGAGCTGTCGCTGTTGTCCTGTTCGACGCGAAACACGCCGCCGAACTTGAACGCGTGATTGCCGATCACTTTTGTCAGTGTGTCGCTGACTTCGAAAATGTTTTGCGCCAGAAGACCGGGCGTGTTTTCGCTGCGGTCGGCGCCAAACCTGATACGGTCGAACGGCAAGCCTTCAACTTCCACTCGCGGAATTCCGAAGTTGGTGTTGGAAGCATCGCTGAGTTGGTCCAGCGAGAAGCGGGTTCCATTGAAGCGCGCCTCGTTTATCGTAGTGGCTGAGATGATTCGTCGATAGATGATGGTTCCTGACGTATTCAACGGCTTCAGAGGAAGATCTGCAATCGGACGACTCTGCGCCGCGTTGTCGCTGCTGAGATTGTTCTGCCTCGTTACGTAGGTGCTCAGCGTCAGACTGTCCTTGGTCGTGCGAAGGAAATCGAGGCGAAGGTTGTACTGGTTGCCGCGATTAAAGCCTGGAAGACTCCACTGGACCTCCTGAATGTCGGGAATACCATCGAAGCCGCCGCCGGTCGGATTGCCGAGCGAGACATACTGACCTCGTGCCCCAGTGATCGAACCGAGGTCGAGCCCGCCAGGCACAACGCGGCAGCGATTCGGATCGTTGCCGAAAACGGCGCAGCTCGGTGTGAAAACATTGATGATTCGCGGCGCGATTCCGGACGAAGAAAGGATCGTCGAAGTCACGCTACCCGGACGAAGCTGTTGCACCAATTGGCGAAACTCCGCCGTTTCCACAAAACCACGCCCAACGCTGCTGTTGTTCTTGCGCAGTCCTTCGTACGAGAAGAAGAAGAACGATTTGTTCGGACCCCAGATCGTGCTTGGTCCACCTTCGCCGAAGCGGGGAAGATAAAGTGGGCCGCCAACGCTGCCTCCGAATTGCCGAACGTAGTCGTTGACGCGGACAGGCGGCGCGTTTGGTCCGCCAAATTTATTAAAGGCGTTCAGCTTCGGCGAGTTGTACTTGAAGAACGCGGAACCGTGGAAATCGTTCGCCCCTCCTTGCGAAACAACTTTGACTTGCGCCCCGGAGTTGCGGCCGTCTTCGGCTGAATAGCTGGCCGACAACACGCGCACTTCTTTTATCGACTCCTGGTTCGGCGTGACGAGAGCAGCGCCGCCCCAGTTGAAACTGTTAACGCTAACGCCGTCGATCGCGTAGTTGTTCGCGGAAAGCCGCTGGCCGTTTGCGCTAATCTGGACCTGGTTCTCTGTTTGGAAGATCGAATTGTTCGAGCCGCCCGGACCCGTCGTGTTGGGAAGATTGACCGCCTGCCCATTGCTGGCGCGCGCGCCGTCACCGAAGACGCCGGGCGTCAGTCGCAGCAACTCGTAAGGATCGCGTCCGACCTGCGGCAGTTCCCGGATCTCTCTCGTCGTCAAAGCGCGCGTGACGTTTCCGTTTTCAGTCTCCAATGCCGGCGCGGTTTCCTCGCTGATCGTGACGGTCTCGGTGACCTCGCCGGTGGCTAGCACCACGTCGAGACCCTGCGTTTCTTCAGCGTTGACGACCACGTTCTCGAACGACTGTTTCTTGAATCCCGTCTTTTCGACGACCAGTTGATACGTTCCCGGTGGCAGGCCGGAGATGCGATAGAAGCCGTCGGCGCTGGTGGTGGTCGTCTGTTTGGCGGAAGTCTCTTTATTGGTCAGTGTGACGCTTGCGTCAGGCACGAGTGCGCCCGTCGAGTCCGCAACAGTCCCCTGAATACCGGCCCTGAATTGCGCGTTGGCAGAAATGATCGGAAGCAAAATGAATAGCCCGCAGAAAAAAGCGCGGACTGCAAACGAGGATAGTCTGAACATGGAACTCTTCCTCCTTGTCGAGATCCAATGGACCAAACTTACAGCTCTGTGGGGGATTTTGATTTCCGGGGAGCTTGTCTTGCTCGCATAAGTACCACCGAAGACGGAAAACCGCAATACATTATTGATGTGTATGGGAGAAATACACGAATAAGCTCGCGTAGCGGAAAATCTGTTGGAAATCGTCGTGGCCGAGAAGTTGCTCAGATCTCGGTCATGCAAGGAAGTACAAACGGAGAGGTGTGGAAGGGACTGGTGGCCGGCTTGGCGGCGGGATTGGTGGCGTCGTGGACCATGAACCAGTTTCAAGCGGCGTGGACGCGTATCGCGGAAGGATTCGAGAAGCCGCACGGCGCGCAGTCGATGCAGCCGAGCGAGGGCGGCACTCCGAGCGAATCATCGGAGCCGAAGGAAGAACAGGACGACGCGACGGTTAAAACAGCCAAGGCGATCTCGGAAGGCGTCTTCGGTCACAAGCTGACGAAGAGTGAAAAGAAGCCCGCGGGCGCGGCGGTCCATTACGCGTTCGGCACGGCGACCGGAGGTTTGTACGGCGCGATGGCGGAAGTGGCGCCGCAGGTCACGGCCGGCGCTGGTATTCCGTTCGGCGCTGTCTTCTGGGTTGTAGCGGATGAGACGGCAGTTCCGTTGCTTGGGCTCGCAAAAGGTCCAACCGAGTATCCACTCTCGACTCACGCTTATGCGTTGGCGTCGCACCTGGTATATGGTCTGACAGCGGAACTGGGCCGCCGCGCGGTCCGCAAGGTGCTGTAACAGATTCTTTCGATGAAGAGTCCTCTTATTCTCACCGGGCTTTATTTAGCCCGGTGAACAGCAGCAAGCACGGAAAACCGTTTAAACGGTTTTCGGGATTTGCCTCGCAGCCACACCCGGCTGAAGTCGGGTGAGAATGAGAGACTTTGAGGCAAGATTTGGAACGAGGGTAGTGAAGGAGTCGCGTAGATGAAATGAGCCGCCTCACTTTCTTCTGTGATCTGGCAGAAGCAACTACGCCTCTTCCGCATTTCTGGGAACACACAGTCGGCAGCGATCACGCGACGGTCGCGTTGCGCGCGGATTGGCAGAACCAACTCAAACGCGCCCACGACGAGTTAGGCTTTCAGCACGTCCGCTTTCACGGTCTGCTTTCCGACGACTTCCGGACGCTCGGTCGCGACAACAAAAAGCTCGTCTACTCGTTCTTCAACTGCGATCGAGTCTTCGACTTTCTGCTCTCGATCGGCATGCGGCCCTTCGTCGAACTGAGCTTCATGCCGTCAGCGATCGCTTCCGGCGACAAAACAGTCTTCAGCTACAACGCGAACGTCACGCCGCCGCGCAACTATAAACAATGGTCGACATTGATCGAGCGGCTCGTCTCCCATTGCGTCGAGCGATACGGAAGCAGGGAAGTAGCTGAGTGGTTCTTTGAAGTCTGGAACGAGCCGAACCTGCGAGCGTTCTGGGATGGAACTCAGCGCGATTACTTCAAGCTCTATCGTCACACAGCCGAAGCGATCAAGAAGATCGACACGTCATTCCGCGTCGGCGGTCCGGCGACGGCGAAGAGCCAGTGGATCGAAGACTTCGTCCACTTCTGCGATCGTAACGAAATGCCCGCCGACTTCATCAGCACTCATCACTATCCAACCAACGGCTACGAGAACGTCAAAGACACGGAACAGCAGTTATTCAAAAGCCAGCGGGGCATCATGCGCCACGTGGCCCAGGACACGCGCCGCCACGCCGGCGGCCGCCCCGTCTACTACACGGAATGGAACGCATCTTCGAACCCGCGAAACCCGTTGCACGACGAGTCATACGCAGCAGCTTTCGTCGCCTCAACGATCCTTGAAGCGAACGGCCTCGTCGACGGTTACAGTTTCTGGACCTTCACCGACATCTTCGAAGAGCGTAACTTTTCGTCGACTCCGTTTCATGGCGGCTTCGGCTTGCTGAACCTGCACGGCATCGCGAAACCAACGTATCGAGTGTTCGAGCTCTTTCACGCTTTGGGAGACAGGCAGTCGCTCGTCGACGGACTGCACGAGACAGTCGATTGCTCGTTGATTCAGAAAGAGTCGAGCGTCACGCTGTTGCTCACGAACCACACCACTCCCGGTCACTCGATCGAGACGGAGCAACTCGAAATTCAGCTCGAAAATGCGCGCGAGCCAGTCAAGGCTTACGTGCAACGCGTCGACGAGGATCATGCAAACGCGAAACGGCTTTGGGTGGAGATGGGACAACCCGAGTATCTGACCAATAAACAAGTCGAACAGTTACATGACGCGTCGCAACTCGTAACTGAGAAACAGGCATTCAACTACGACGACGGCACGATAACGTTGAAAACCACGATGCCGCCGCATGCAGTTGCAGCGGTCACTGTCGAACTCGCATGAAAGTACTCGAACCCTCGTTGTCCGACGAAGATCTGGAGCGCCTCGAACGCGACACGTTCAAATATTTCGCCGGCGAAATAAACCTCGAAAACGGTCTCATCGCGGACAACACGCGTACTGACTCGCCGTGTTCGATCACCGTCGTCGGCTTCGCGCTCACCGCGTATCCTATCGCCGTCGAGCGCAAGTACATGAAACGTTCTGAAGCGGTGAAGCGCGCACTGACGAGCTTGCGTTTCTTCAACGACGGGCCACAAGGTCCGCACGAGGACGCGATCGGCTACCACGGTTTCTACTACCACTTTCTCGACATGAAAACGGGCCGCCGCTTCGGCAACGCCGAAATCTCAACGATCGACACCACGTACCTGATCGCCGGAGCGCTGACCGCCGCCGCCTATTTCGATCGCGACACGAAGGACGAACGCGAGCTGCGCATGCTGGCACAGTCGCTGTACGACCGCGCCGATTGGCGGTGGGCGCAGAACAAAGCGTTGACAGTCACGCATGGTTGGAGGCCGAAGACTGGATTCATCAAGTATCGTTGGACGGGTTACAGCGAGGCGTTGATCCTGTACATCCTCGGCCTGGCGTCGCGGACGTTCCCGCTGCCGGAAGAGAGTTACCGAGCGTGGACCAGGACTTACCAGTGGAAGAAGATCTACGGCCACGAGTTTCTTTACGCCGGGCCACTGTTTATTCATCACCTGTCGCACATGTGGATCGACTTTCGTGGCGTCCAGGATGAATACATGCGCGCCAGGGCGTTGAACTATTTCGAGAACAGCCGGCGGGCCGTTTACGTGCAACAGCAGTACGCGATGCGGAACCCGAAGAAGTTCGACGGGTATGGAAGGTTTTCGTGGGGCATCACGGCGAGCGATGGCCCAGGGCCGGCGATTCAACGCGCCAACGGGCGGCACATTCGTTTTCACGCGTACCTGGCGCGTGCGGTTCCGTATGGGCCGGACGACGGAACGCTGTCGCCGTGGGCCGTTGCGGGGTCGCTGCCGTTTGCGCCGGAGGTCGTGCTGCCGTCGCTCAGTCGCATCAACCTGGACTTCCCCGACATCACGAGCAAGTACGGCTTCAAGTGCAGTTACAATCCGACGTTCAGATCGGGAAAGCGGAAAGGCTGGGTGTCGCGAGGGTATTACGGACTCGATCAAGGCCCAATCGTGATGATGATCGAAAACTATCGCACCGGAATGATCTGGCGCATGATGCGCCGCTGTCCGTACATCGTAGACGGTCTTCGCCGCGCCGGGTTCAGCGGCGGTTGGTTAGGTTAGATTGGCCGCCGGATTGTCATACAATACGGAACATGATTTCAGGCCAGAAATGGACCGGATATCTGGTCGCCGGATTGAGTGTGGCTGCACTGACGTTCCTTCTCAAACTCCTCGGCGGCCACGTCAATGCAACCACTGTCTCGCTCGCACTGCTTCTGAACGTTCTGTTCATCGCCACTCGCTGGGGTAGCTTGCCGGCCCTGGCGGCTTCGATCCTGGCGATGCTCTGTTTCAACTTCTTCTTTCTGCCGCCGTTCGGAACGTTTCAGATCGCCGCTACCGACAACTGGATCGCGCTCGTCGCCTTTCTGATCACAGCCGTTACCGCGGGCCAACTTTCCGCGCGTCACAAGGCTCGGGCAGAAGAAGCGGAGTTTGGCAAACGCGAGATCGGTCGTCTTTATGAAGAGCTGCGCCAGGCGTTTGAGCGCGCCAGTCACGCCGAGGGTTTACGGCAGAGTGAGAAACTGAAGTCGGCGTTGCTGGACGCGGTCACTCACGATCTGCGCACGCCGCTCACGTCGATCAAAGCTTCGATCACCACGCTGCTCGACGAAGCTCGCGGGCGGACTGACGGAGGATTTCCGGTCGCGCTCGATCGCGAGTCGAAGCTCGAGATGATGGAAGTCATCGACGAAGAGAGCGATCGCTTGAGCCGCTTTATCACGGGACTGATCGAGTTGGCGCGGATCGAAGCCGGTGAACTGCAACTGCGGCGGCATTGGGGTGTGGTCGACGAGATCATATCCGCCGCGCTCACACGGGCCGCGCCGATCACGCGAGGTCGTCGAGTTGACGTCGAGGTCGAGGAGGAATTGCCCGGCGTGCGCGTCGACGAGCGGGCCGTTAGTGAAGTTGTCTACACGTTGATAGATAATGCGGCGAAGTATTCGCCTGAAGGTTCGCGAGTTCGCATCAGCGCGAAACGCGCCGCGGACGACATGATTCAGATGGCAGTCGAAGACGAAGGACGCGGCATTCCGGCACACTTACGCGAGCGCGTCTTCGATAAGTTCTTCCGCGCAACGCGCGATGGCGACGTCAGCACGTTGCAACCATCAGGCACCGGAATGGGTCTGGCGATCGCGAAGGGCATCGTCGAGGCGCACGGCGGCCACATCTGGATCGAATCAGGCAACAAGGGAACGCGCGTGGTCTTCACGTTGCCGATCGGCGACGACGATATCAACGATGAACTCGAGTATGAACGAGCCATTGAACAAACAGCCGCGCATACTGGTAGTCGATGACGAGCCGCAACTGACGCGCGTGCTGCGCACGGGCCTGAAGGCGCGCGGCTACGACGTGCGCGCGGCCGCCGACGGCTTGTCAGGATTCGAGACGTTCAGCGATTGGCATCCGGATCTCGTGATCACGGATCTGGCGATGCCGAATGTTGACGGTCTCGAGTTGTGTCGACGGCTGCGAGCCGTGTCGCAGGTCCCGATCATCGTTTTGTCCGCGAAGGGTGAAGAGAAGACGAAAGTCGAAGCGCTCGACCTTGGCGCAGATGATTTCGTAACGAAGCCGTTTGGGATTGACGAGTTGCTGGCGCGCGTGCGTGCGTCATTGCGTCGTGCGAGCGCTCCTGCGCGTAGTTCTCCGACGCAGACGACGCTCGACTCCGGAGACTTTCACGTCGATCTCGAATCGCGCGAGATCACCGTGCGCGGCGCTGCAATCCATCTCACTCCGAAAGAATTCGATCTGCTCGTTTACTTCATTCAGCACTCCGGCAAGGTCCTGACTCACCGCACACTACTCGCTGCGATTTGGGGTGGAAACTACGTCGAGCAGAACGAGTACCTGCGCGTGTTTGTCGGCGCGTTGCGCAAGAAGATCGAGCCTGACTCGACGTCGCCGCGTTACCTCCTAACCGAGCCGTGGATCGGTTATCGTTTCGATCCCGGTCCTCTAAACAACGCCGCTCAGTAGCCTTCCCGTCTTTACAAACTTTTTATGGAACCCTTACGCCTTTTTTACGCCGCCAGACGTAAGTTGCAATCATGAGTGGGGAATTGAAACGCAGCCCGGCTGACTGGGAGTCGGCTGCGGCCTTCGCTTGCTTCCTTGGATCGTTCCTATCCCTTGCCGCAGGTTTTGTACTTACAACTGGTGCAATCCTAAACGCCCAACTTCATCCGTTGCTGCATGGAATCGGCCTCGCGCTGCTGATCATCGGAATTCCAGTAGTCATCCTTGGTGGTCATTTCATGGATCTCCGAGAGCGTCACTGATGGCGACAGCGATCAAGCGGTTACTCGTCGGAAGAGCATTACGAACAGAGCAGGCGGCGCACGAGCGGCTGACGAAGAAAACGGCGCTGGCGGTTTTCTCGTCGGACGCACTCTCATCGACGGCATATGCCACCGAGGAAATTCTTCTGGTCCTCGCCGTCGCAGCGAGCGCTACTGGCGGTCGGTCGTTCAGTTACGTCGTTCCCGTTTCGATCGGCATCGCCGTTCTACTCGCGATCGTTGCGACCAGTTATCGTCAAACGATTCACGCGTATCCTTCTGGCGGCGGCGCTTACATCGTCGCGAAGGAAAACCTGGGAATCACGCCGGGCCTCGTCGCAGCCGCCGCATTGCTGGTCGACTACGTGCTCACCGTGTCAGTGTCGATAGCGGCCGGTGTTGCGGCCATCACGTCGGCTGTTCAGGGAACGCGCTACGCATGGCTGAACGATCACAAGGTGGTGCTGTGTTTGATCTTCATCGCCTTCATCGCGATCGCGAACCTGCGCGGCGTGCGCGAATCGGGAGCATTGTTCGCTACGCCGACGTACGTCTTCGTCGTCAGTTTTCTCTTCATGGTCGCTTTTGGCCTGTTCCACTACTTCGTTTATGGCGGCGCCGCGCCGGTTCCGACTCAGGAAGAGCTCAAAACGGCGGAAGGTTACAGTCTGCAACCGTTAACGTTGTTCCTGTTGCTGGGCGCGTTCTCGAACGGTTGTGCGGCGTTGACGGGAATTGAAGCAATCTCCAACGGCGTGCAGGCGTTCAAGAAGCCGGAGGCGCGCAACGCCGCAACGACGCTCGTGTGGATGGCGGTGTTGTTGACGGCTATGTTTCTCGGAACGAGCGTGATGGCCTATCTCTATCACGTTCATCCCAAGCAGAGCGAAACGGTGATTTCGCAGTTTGCGAGAATCATGTTCACCGGATCGCTTGGCTGGTTCTACTACGTCGTGCAGGCGGCGACGGCCGCGATACTCGTGCTGGCGGCGAACACTGCGTTCGCCGATTTTCCGCGGCTGTCGAGTTTGTTGGCCCGCGATCGATTTCTGCCGCGGCAGTTCGCAAATCGGGGGGACCGTCTGGTGTTCTCGAACGGCATCGTGATACTCGCGATCTTTTCGGGCTTACTCGTGATCGCATTCGGCGGCGACACGTCGCGGTTGATTCCGCTCTACGCCGTTGGCGTCTTCCTCTCGTTTACGCTTTCGCAATTGGGCATGGTCAGGCATTGGTTGAATCCGACCAACAAAGTTCAGCCCGATGACGAAGACATTCACCGATCGTATTTCGTAACCGACGAGGTGACGGCGCCATCGAATTGGAAAAAATCGCTCCTCATAAATGCTGTCGGCGCGCTGGCGACGTTCATCGTGCTATGCGTTTTCATCGCCACGAAGTTCATTCACGGAGCGTGGATCGTCGTGGTCGTGATTCCGTTGCTGGTGCTGTTCTTCAAGGCCATTCATAGCCACTACGTCATGGTGGCGAAGCAGCTTTCGACCGAAGGGCTGGAACAGTTGAGGCCGCTGAAGAACACGGTGATCGTTCCCATCTCCGGCATTCATCGAGGAGTGGTTTCGGCATTGCAGTATGCGCGCTCGATCGCCTCGGACAAGGTGCAGGCTGTTTACGTCGATTTCGAGGAAGAGGCGACGGCGAAGCTGAAAGACAAGTGGGAACGTTGGGGCGCTGGCGTGCAGTTGGTAGTGCTTCCTTCGCCGTATCGGGAACTAACGCGGCCGCTGTTGCGTCACATCAACCGCATCGCACGAGAGAACAATAACGACATCATTACGATCGTGTTGCCGGAGTTCATTCCGGCGAAGTGGTGGCAGCACGTACTGCACAATCAAAGCTCGTTGCTGCTGAAAGGATCGCTGTTGTTCAAGAAAGGCGTGATCGTCACCAGCGTTCCGTACCATCTCGAACAGTGAACGGCGGTTACTTCGACGGCGGATATTTACTCATCATCTTGTCGACCACCTTCCGCAGTCGCCCTTCGACTTTTTTCGCGTCCTTCTGCATGTCGGTGCTCGGTTCGTACTTGAGCGTGTCTGTAGCGAGGCCGTGCCACACGATGTTTTTCGACGCCGGGTTCTCCATGTCGATCACGAGGCTTCCTTTTCGAATATCGAAAGGCTGAGCAGCGCCCGTCGGAATTCCGGTTTGAAGATCGCTTCCGGTGTTTCCTCGCGACTGCTGCGCGACGTGAATGTCGTACTGGATCGCCACGGCCACGCTAATCAACAGATCGCCGCCATTACTCACTTTCGTCAATCCCTTCGCGGCGAGTGACTGTTCGACGCCGTCGATGATTATCTGATTGATCAGCGGATTGGTTGGCGGTGCTCCGCGCGTCCAGGAGTAGGTCTTGAACTTGCTGAAGTCGGCGCTCTTGTCGTAGTCGATCTTGATCTTCTGCGCCGCCGCGGGTGTCGCAAAAAGGAAAAGTGCGAGTAGTAGAAGTAGATGTTTCATAGTGCCTCTTAGAATGCTTCCGCCACGCCGAGATAAAGCCCCTTGCTGCCGATGCCCCACGCATAATCCACGCGCAAGTTAATGTGACTCTCCTTCGTCAAGCGAAAACGCAAACCCACGCCGCCGCCGGGCTTCAACGCGTCGGTGCGCAGATCGGACCACCGGCGCGCGACTTCACCGGCGCCGAAGAACGCGACCGCGCCGAGCCGTTTTCTCAGCTCGAGCCTGTATTCAGCCTGGCTCGCGATCATCACGCGATCGATGTACCGCCCGACGTCGTAACCGCGAATGTCTTTGCTCAAGCCGAGGACACAGAGATCGTAGAAGGGAACACTGCCGGTGGCGTAGCAACCCGTAACGTGCGCAGCCAGCACCTGGCGCGGCGCAAGGCTGTAATACTTGTTGTAGAAGGTCTGGTACGTTTCGTACTTCCGGTGTCCGGCAACTGCGCGGCCGTGAAAGCTTGTTTGTACCCGAAACTGCGATCCCGACCGCGGGTAGAAAGAATCACTGCGTGAGTCGTACTCGAGCGTTGGGCCAAGTCCGGCCGTTCTCAGCTTCACGTCGATCTCTGGTATTTGCGGCCTGCCCGGAATTAGGCCAGGTCCGGAGGTGATATTGCTGCGGTCGACGTTAACCGTCGATCGCATCACGTAGTAACGAAGGCCGGCAAACCAATACCGGCCAAACACGCGCATCGATGCATCGACGAGGAATCCCTTGCCGGTCACCTCGATCGGAATCGACACTCCGAGGTCGCCCGCATCGGCGCCAATACCGAAAAAGTCATAGTGAATGTTTGCCCGGCCGCCGACCAGCAACAAGCGATACTTGTTTTGTTTGAGTACGAACTTTTGCGCTATCACTCCGCCGCGTGTTCCGTTGCTCGTGCGAAAGCCGCCCACGCCGGTGATCGAAGGCGGTGAAGTGACGTCGTCTTTGTCGAGGTGATAGAGATAACCGACGCCGAGTGCGAGTCCGTTTCCGACAGTCGGATTGATGATCGGAATCGGCGCGATCACAAACTCGCCACGTTTCGATTTTGCTTTGGACGTGCTGTCGATGTCGCCTGAGCCGCCTGCGCGATCGTCCATCGTCGGAACTGCTCCCCACAGCCACGGCAGTGAACCCTTGGATCGGCCCGTGAAGTGGCGAAGCTCAGCCATCTGCGCATCGTTCAGGATGCGATCGAGTTGCGATTCAGTGTCGTCATTGATGATCTCGAGTGCTTTACTGAACGACGCTGAATCTTTTGACTGGTCTTTGCGGTAGCTGCGCACTAACGCGACTTTCTGATCGAAATCCTGGTCCAGCAACGGACGCGCCTGTGTGGCCTGATCCGTAGTGAGCTTGAGACGTTGCGAGATCTCGCTGACCTGTTGTTCGCGCAGCCGAGCGAGCGCTTCGTTTTCCAGTTCCGCGTGGAGTTCGGGAACGAGCCGAAGTTGATCGGGATGCAAGATGCGGCTCAACCCGTTTTCAAACTTTTGACGGCTTTCATGCAGGTCGCGCCACAACGACTCGCCGCCGGTGGACGGGTTTCGCAGTTTACGTAGCGCCTCCAGTCGCTTCTCGATCAGCGGACGCAGTTCTTTTGTTTGTCGATCCGTGAGGTTTAGACGCACCTTCGCCAGCGCCAGTGCGTTCTCTGTTTGTAGTCCGTTCTGCGCAACAATGATGTGGCAAAAGGCGAGACTTGCGCCGAGGATTAACAGTGCCGCCCGAATCATGATCTTTCCTCCTGCAATTCGCCTCCGACCACCTCCTGCTCTTCTTTCATCTCCTGAGCGAGGAAGTAGTTCAGCCCTGTTCTGATCACGGCGATCGCTCGCAGATTCCCAATCTGGGTCCATGAGGGCGCGACTGTCGTGCCGAGAATGTCGGCGGCGAGTTGGAATTCGAGACCAAGCGAGTAGGAAACGAGCTAACAAGAGTCGGGTACTTTCGTAGCCCCTCGCGCTTGGCTTTGTCACGACTTTCAAAAAACTGATCAGCGCGAACAGTGCGCCCACGCGGATGAAAAGCGCTCCGACTGTTTCGACGAATAGTTTCAGCCAGAGGACAACGGTCGTGATGGTCTCTTCGATCACGGAGAGACCTCGTTTCCGGGCCGGACTATGCAACGGAAACCGAGGTGACAGGTCGAAGTGTCAACTGCCTGGGCCATGCGCGCGGCGGGACGATATCGCAGGCAATAGTTTGGCGCGCAAAGATAGGAACCGCCTTTCATCACCCGCCGCGGGATCTTCACGTCCGGGGTCCGCGGGTCGTAGCTCTTTTCGGGATCGCCGCCTCTAGGGTTGAAGCTGGCGCAGCAGGTTTGTTCTATTTCGCTGTGTTGCTGGTACCAGTCGGTGGTCCATTCCCAGACGTTGCCGGTCATATCGTAAAGGCCGTAGCCGTTGGGCGGGTACGATCCGACGGGCGCGGTCCATTCGTATCCATCGGTAAGGAGGTTCTCGTTAGGGAAGTCGCCTTGCCACGTGTTCGCCATCACGCGGCCGTCAGGCTCGAATTCATCGCCCCAAACAAACTCGGCCCCTTCCAGGCCACCGCGCGCCGCAAATTCCCACTCAGCTTCAGTGGGCAACTGCTTGCCCGCCCATGTTGCGTAGGCGCGAGCGTCTTCGTAAGCGATGTGTACGACGGGATGTTTCGCGAGCCCCTTCAACGTTGAACCTGGACCAAGCGGATGACGCCAGTTCGCGCCCGGCACGTATATCCACCATTGAAAATGATCGCGCAGGTCAACTTTGTATCCGGGCCTGCGAAAGACGACGGACGCGGGGATGAGCAGCTCCGGTTTTGCGCCCGGATATTCCTCCGGGTTAGGCGATCGCTCAGCGGAGGTTACATAGTCGGTGTCTTCGACGAAGCGTGAGAACTGCGCGTTGGTGACGGTGTACTGGTCCATCCAGAAACCGTCTACTGTGACCTCGTGCGCAGGGGCTTCTTCGGGGTAGTGGTCATTCGAACCCATCATGAAGGTGCCGCCGGGAATCCACACCATATCCTTGGCAGGCGGTTTCCTGCTCATAACAAAACTCCTCTGGGCGATCATGACCTGTCTATGCACTCTCCTGCCGGCCTCTCAAACTACTAAACTGATTTGAGATTACGTCAATCGGTGGAAGGGCAGAAACTAGCAAAACTGACAGGTGTGGAGTTGTGCTGACTTGGTGGGGTTGACATCAGGAAGACTATTTCTTATGAAGAAATCTTTGTCGAACTAAGTCATTTATGATCTCTTGATATGTCTTCTTATTAATCCTTCCGTTCTTATGAAGTGTCTCTAGTTCATTTAAATTCTTGTCGAATTCACGACGGTCGAGTCTTGGTTTCAGGAGGTATTGAAGGAGACGTTGCACAGCGGTTCCCATAGCCGCGCTTAGGGCAGCTACAATAATCAACTCACCTGCTTCATGATGGTTTCTGAGAATCCAATAAAGGCCACAGCCAAGTACGGCTCCGATTCCAGCTCCAGCCGTGAGACCATTAATAGCTTTCAACAAAGTGAGAAATTCTCCCATAGTCCCCCTTCCGGGAAAGAAGCGACGGCCGATATGAGCCTGCTAAAAGAGTAACTTTGACGTTCTTAACTTCCATTCTTGGTTCCGGCCTTATTGCGGAGACGGCATTTGCGCGGTAAGTGTGGCTCTAATGACTATGAACCAGCTTTTTCAAACCTTAACTCGCGGTTCATAGAATGGTTTGTTCATTGCGAATTCAATCGCTAGTGGTTCGTCTTCGCGAGCTTCTTTCAAGGTAGCTGCAACTCCTTAGCTCGACACTTTTCCTTGATGGATGAGGACGTAAGCTCCCGAAAAGCACAAAACCTTAGAGCCATGCCCTAAGGTTTACGGGTTTTCCAACAATCTCCTAGAAGCTAAGTTATTTGGGAATTAGGATACAGGGGTTAGTTTTAACTGATGGAGTCTCCCACAGTCTTGGAGTTGTGATTATTTGGTGGCCTGGGGCAAGTTAACTTGCGTCGGCGGAGTTGGTTTGGCAGGTATAACTTCGGGTGCATCGATAACCGGTTTTTGATCAATTGGGTTGTTCGCAGTGTTTGCGGCGGCGAGCTTTTCTTCCGCTTCCTTGGCCACCAGGCGATCTTGAAACTTCTGGAGGCGTTTGTACCAGCGGCGGAAGCCGATGAATGAAAAAAAGAAACCCATTAGACCGACGATCCAGCCTCCGAGAACGAACATCCGCGCGCTTAGACGGCGGTTAAAGCTGACCATTTCCTCATAATCGGTCTGGGCCTGTTTCAGCGCGAGATTCAGACTCAATTCATGAGAGGCGTCCTCTATCGATTCGATTTCATGTTCCGCTTCTTTTTTTCGGCTCTCCAATTTGTCGGCCTCTGCGGAATTGGAGGGCACTTTCAGTTCCCCCAGACGCTTCAATTCTTCTTTTGCTCTATCTCCGCGGAGCTTCAGAGTTTCCAGGCGTTCGGCCGTGAATTTTCGCTGCACTTTCAATTCGTCGCTGCCGCGGAGTTGTGTGAGGTATTCCATCCCAGCCTGCAGAAAGAACACCGGCGGGACAAAGAAGCCGGCAATAATAAGCACAATGCCGCTCACCGCCATGAACTTGTAAAGATTGTCGGTGGGAGGTTGGAAGGGCGTCATATCATAACGCGAAAAATGATGTCAGACCCGAGTGAGCAAGTCTCCTCTATTTTCAAGGTTCAGCGAGATTTACTTACCAGAGGTTAATAAAATCGCGGCTGTCGCCACCGCCGCAAACCACCGACCAACTCACTGACGACAGTCAGCACCAACCCGAACGAGATTCCGCCCCATAGTGCAAAAAACATAATGATCGACATTCGCGGATTGATCGTGCGAGGGGACAGCTTTGCAGGCTGCTCAACTCTGAACCCGCTCACACCTTCAGCACCGTTTTGGGCCTCAGCCGCCTCGATGGTCTGACCTATTACAGCGGCCATAGCCTGGGCCCGCTCGGCCTTTGGATGTAAATAGCTCAAGTGAATGACAGCGGAGCTGCCGTGCGGATGCTCAGTCAGGCTCAGGCTATTTTGAATTTGGTCTACCAATGCGTCATTGCTTAGGCCCGCTGCTCGCTGGGCGCTGAACAGGTCCGACTCCACGACGGGATAGATGACGGCTTTATCCCTAAGCTCCCGGCGAACTCTGGCTAGCTGTCCCGGTGGTAACGGGTTTCCGTCCTTTGAGTTTGCAGCCAGAGTTAACGACGATTCATAGACCGTAGGCAGCCGTTGAGCCCAGAAGAGAGTTCCGGCCATAACAGTTAATGTAGTTGTGAGAATTAGCCATCGTCGCCTCCAAAAGGGCGCAATGATGCGTTGAACACTCATTTGCCTGTCTCCTGTTAATCTCTTCCTCGGCTAGTTGCCGCTGTTGGGCGGCTCGTAGCATGTGCCGTTACACGCGTACAGTCCGACAGTTCCGCACCCAAATATGACGACGGTGCAGTCGGCGCTTTGACACTGATAAGCGCAATAGCTGTCTTCCTGAGCGCACCCACACTTGCCGCGTGCCTCTCGTCGTGCGTGATTGGCCTGGGGTTGTTCACCGAATCCCAGTTCGGAAAACAACGCCGCGCCCTCCTGCCTGGTAAAAACAAGCAGCGCCTTTTGTTTCAGTAATTGAACCGGTTCACCTACGATGCGAGTCCAGTTGGTATCTTTCGGGATCTTGTACAACTGGGGAGTCACCATCGCGATCGTTTCCAAAACGATGGAACGTTGTTGTTCGGTCCACTCCGGATGCCGAGCGAGGTTGAGCCCTAAATGAACGCGCCAGAGACTACTCTTGTCTTCAGCAGACATGAAGTTGAAACTAACTTTGCGATCGTCTTTGCTGAGTTCCGAGAGTTGGGTGTACTTGCGCAAGGCTTCGCCGTCCTGAGCGTCGCCGATTGCGGAAAAAATTTCAGCGGCCTGATCTTTTGAAAAAACCTGAAGGCCGCGTTGTTTTAACGCATTCACGCGCTCGAGAATCTTGGCTCGCCCGCGTGGGTCGTTGGGATTTGGTGGATTGAACAATTCAGGCGTAACGAACGCCAGCGTCTCGAGGACGATGTTCTGCTGATCTCTGGAAAGAGTCGGATTACGAGCCAGATAAAGACCCAGATGCACTCGCCAGAGGTAACTGCGTTCACCTGGAGAGAGCGTCTGCATCGACTCGATGCGGTCGGGTGCGGCTTGCCCGCACAACATAATGTACTTTTCGAGAAGTTCAGTTTCTTTTACTGGTGTTTCCGAGTTTTTTGCGTTCGCGTGATGGTGAGTAACGGTTAAGGACACGAGGAGTGCTAGCAATAGAGGAACACTGGCTAGCTGAACACGGATCGACAACATTGTGGGAGTCTCCTTGGCCGATTGTGAAGTGGGCTAAGTTAATGCCCTCTGCAAGGTGCTTACTCCAAGCGAGGAGGAGCAGATCACGTTAACAGACGTCGCTGAGATTTCGCAATGCTTCTTTGAGCTATGGCCTTTTAGGTGCCGCCACGAATCGCGGGCAGGAAGAGTCGCGCGGCGCGCCGATTCAGCTATGGAGGCCTGAGTTAGGCAACAAAAAAGGTGTAGCTCCTATACTTCCTAAATCTTCGCGTGTCAACGAAAATTTGCGAACATCGTCCAAAAGTCGCGGATCTTCCTTGGCGGTGAGTCGCGTGGTATGAACACTTTTCCGGTTCAATTCCTTCAAAAGACCTAATCAGTTTACGGATGGCGAACGGTTTTTTGCGGAGGATTCCTTATCCGCGACGAAGTTCACCGTCACCTTGCTGCGGCCCATTCCTGTCACTTCGAAGTTGAGGCGGTCGATCGATTTGTTATCGGCACGCAGGAAGAGCTTGCCGCTGCCCTTGGCGTTGCCGGTCACAATGCCGCCAGTGATCTTGAGCGCTATTGCTTTACCGGCGTCGGCGGGAGCTGTCCAACTGCCCCGCGCCATCAACTGGATGTCGCTGACGAGCACGATGTCCGCTTCACCGTTTTCTCGCAGCGTGACGACGACCGAATTGACCTTGTGTGTTCGCGCTCCCTTCGGCGCATCGGGCTCGGAAATCGTGACCGTTCCCTGGCCTTTCGCGTTCGCCGTGAGCGAGGTAATTGTTTGCGGAGTGTTTGCGGCTCCCACAGGCGCGCACGCTAGTAAGGCAAAAACAACAATGAGTAACTGCGCAAGCTTCGATTTCATCTTACATTTTCCTTTCCTGGACCCATTCCTCAAAGGTCACGAACGGACGGAGAGGTGAACTGTTCACCCGCAAACGCTTTGTCGATCGCCGCGGGAAGATCGGTGGTCATTTGCTGTTTGAGCACGTAGCCAAGCGCGCCGGCGTCATGGGCGGCCCTAACGAAGTCGGGATCGTTGTGGACCGTCAGGAAGACGATCTTCGATGCGCAGTTCATCTCCTTCAAAATGTTCGCCGCCTCGATTCCGGTGATTACAGGCAGCGACAGATCGACGATCAGAACGTCGGGTTCCATCGTGTGTACCGCATCCAGCAACGCGCGGCCGTCGTTGACAGTGCCGATCACGTCGTAATTCTTCGACAACAAACGCACAACACTCGATCGCACGGCAGCGTGGTCTTCAGCCACTAATACACGAAGCCTGTTCAACGCATTCCTCGGAGCGCGCCGCCCACGGCGCGGGTTTACCGAGATCTCCTCCGTTGCATGCTAGTGAGGAATTTCGATTATGGACACTGGCAGAATTTACAGTCTCCGTATGTATCGATCATTCAAACGCCAGGACTCAGTTCGCCAGCGGAATGCGAGCCTCGATCTGCGTCCCGCGGTTCGGTCGCGAACGCACGATCAGTTTGCCGTTAGCGAGCCGCAGACGTTCCTCCATACTGATCAGCCCAAGACGTCCCTTCAGCTTCGCCATTTCCAGGCTGAAACCCTTGCCCGAATCCGTGATCAGCACATACAGCACATGCTTGCGGCATCTGACCTGGACTCGCGCCGTCAAAGCGCCTGAATGCTTGATCGCGTTACTCAACGCCTCCTGAATCACGCGATACGCACACAACGCGAGGTCTTTGTCGAGCTGGCCGGGACTGTCGTCGCAAATGAATTCGATCTGCAACCCGCGCCGTCCTGACAACTCGCGACACAAACTCCTGACCGCCGGAAGCAAACCGAGATGATCCAGTTTTGAAGGATGCAGCCGGTGCGAAAGCCCGTGAACGTCGGCTGACGCGTCTTGCAGTCTCAGCGATAACGCGTTCAACTGTTTCGAAAGGCCGAGCTCCGGATGAGTTTGACTAAACTCTTCCAGGTCGACACACAGCAGCGCGAGTTTTTGATTGAGACCGTCGTGCAACTCGCGCGCGATGCGGTTGCGCTCCTCCTCCTGCGCGCGAATCAAGTGGGCGCTAACGTTTCTCAGTTGTTCTTCGGAACGCTTGCGTTCAGTGATGTCGTCGGAGATTACGAGGATACACGGCTCGCCATCGACGTCGATCAGGTCTACGGACGACAGCCAGATCACCGTCTGCCCCCGGGCGCCGCGCAAGACTGTTTCGAAATCTCGGACGAGCCCATCCTTTTTCAACTTGTTCAACAGCTCTGCACGCTGAGCACTGTTTTTCCAGACACCCAATTCCAGCGAGGTGTGACCAATGACTTGACTGCGCGTGTATCCGAGGCGCGTCAGAAAGCTGGGATTGACCTCGAGATAACGTCCTTCGGCCAGCGTAGTGACGCTCATAGGTTGGGCACTGTTGTTGAAGACTTGGAAAAACAGTCGTTCCGAACTATGCCAGTCGTGTCCCTGCGGCTGCCATTGGGCGCTCGCCGTTCTTGCGCCTTTCGCCAGCGGGGAAAAGTTCATCTTGACGAGGGTGTTGTTCACTCTTGGGGAACTCATACACTTCACCTTGCTTCTTCAAAGTTTCGCGCTCGGATTGCTTCTACTGAACGCGAGCCCTCGATGTGATCCAAGACCTGGTATTCAACTGTTTCCGGCTTCCGTAACAAGCTCATCGCACCGATGAGGATGGCAAACTCGTCCGAACGAAGGTGCTCTTCCAAATCGGTCTTGCTGTCCCACTCCTGAACGACGATCACCGCTTCGTCGTTGTCGAGCTCGCGGTAGATGCGGCAGCTCTTGCACCCGAGCTCGCATTCCATCGGGTTAAGGAGCGAGCGAAACGTTTGCAAGATCTCTTTCCGATTCTCCGGGTCGGTGTGCAGTTTGATAGTCGTTACAATCATTCCAGGTAACTCCGAGGCATCGAGGTTGTAAGGACGGTAACGTTGTATAAGCGAAAATCGGGCCACGCGATTTCTTCCGTTTTATTGGCGTTCGTAGTGGGCGGGCCGTGGAATAGCACGGGTTCCACGATATTTCGCGGGCCGGTCTGAAGTGCGTCTGATGGATGAAGTGGGCGGAGGTTACTGCTTGCCGGAAGAAGCGGCTGCCGAGTTAGGTCGCGGTCGTTTGATTCCGAGTCTGATCATACGGCTGCGCAAGGTGCTGGAGTTGATGCCGAGAGTTTCCGCGGCGCCTTTGACGCCTTCAATGCGCCAGTCGCAGGCATTCAGCGTGTTGAGGATGTGATCGCGTTCCACGTCCTCCAGCTTGGTCAGAGCTTTGTGGTGACCGTTGCCATTGCCATTGCCGTTGACGCGGCGCTCCGGCGGATTGGCATCCAGCTTGTCGGCGAGTTGCAACACGGTGCCATTGCTATTAATCAACGCTCGCTCGATGACGTTTGCGAGCTCGCGCACATTGCCCGGCCAATAGTAGTCCTGCAACGTTTGCATCGTCTGCGGCGAGATGGTTTTCACGATGCGGCCGAGCTTGCGGTTGGAGCGGTTGACAAAGAAGTTGACGAGCAGCGCGACGTCTGACTTGCGGTGCCTGAGCGGTGGAACGGTGATCGGGAAGACGTTGAGGCGATACCACAGGTCCTCGCGAAACAGTCCGTTCTGAACCTCCATTTTGAGGTTTCGATTCGTGGCCGCAATGATCCGAACGTCGACCTTACGAGTCTGCGAACTGCCGAGCCGTTCGAATTCACCTTCCTGGAGTACGCGCAATAGTTTCACCTGCAACTCCAACGGAAGCTCACCGATTTCATCCAGGAACAGCGTCGCTCCGTCGGCGAGTTCGAAGCGTCCGATCTTTCTCGCTTGCGCGCCGGTGAACGCGCCCTTTTCGTGGCCGAAGAGCTCGCTCTCGATCAAGTTTGCCGGCAGTGCGGCACAGTTGATCTTCACAAGCGGCCGATCTTTTCTGTTGCTGGCGCTGTGGATTGCCTGCGCAACCAACTCCTTGCCCGTTCCCGTTTCACCCTGAATGAGCACGCTCGCGTCCGTGGGCGCGACCTGTTGGACTTTGAATAGCACGTACTTGATCTCTTCGCTGTTGCCGACGATCTCCTGAAACTCGTGCTCGAGGTCGACTCGCTCGCGAAGATAGACGTTCTCCTGCTGCAACTGATCTTTCAACTGCCCTACTTCAATCAACGCACTGCGCAGTGCATCTTCCGTAGCTTTCCTTTCCGAGATGTCGAGTGTGACACCACGGAGACCTATAGGCGTGTTGTTGTCGTCGAAGACAGCGGAAAAATGTGATTCGACCCACAATAAGCGGCCGTCTTTCGTTTTCCAGTGATATTGAGCGACGCCGGAGGCGCCGCTTGCGAAAACGGCGTCATACGCGCGAAGTATTTCCTCGCGTTCTTCCTCAGGGATAATCAACAGCCAGAAGCGCGGTTCAGACATCCACTCCTCGACTGAATAACCCAGCATCTTTTGCACGTATTGACTGATGAAGTGCTCGCGGCGAATAGGGCCACCAGCATCGATACGGCTTTCCCACACGATCCCCGGCACGTTTGAAACGACGGCCTCGAGGCGTCGATGTTCGGATTGGGCCAACAAAGCGAAACGTTCGCGCTCTGTTTCGGCTCGTCGTTGGCGGGTTCGGATGATGAGCAGAAAGGCGATCAGCAGAGTCTCGACGATCATGAACGAGACCGCGCCGGCGATCTCCCATTTGTATTCGCGCCACGGCGTTGGACCAGTTAAGAGTTCTTGAGCGATCGAGATCGTTTGGTGAGCTTCTGCGGCTGCAACGTTTGTTGCTAAGCAGACGAGTACCGCACCCAGGAGCAGGGAAGATCGATGAGCATAGCCCACCAGTAAGCGGCAGAGCCGGGGGAGATGGTTATCCATGCTGTCCTTAGCGACGCGGGGGAGCGCCTGTTCTCAGCTTTATTCATTTGTCCCTGACTATATTGGGCGAAGAATATAGCACTCGAAGTTTGGCCGGCCACTTGGATGGCTCTATCACTAACTCGAAGGGATCTCGTCGAACGACCTGAGAAATTCTTGCAGGCATTATAGGCCCTGAGAGTTTTTGTGCAATAGGGGGATTTTCGGAGGCGCTGGAAAAATCGGTGCTATAATCCGCGCACACGCACAGGCCGAGGCGTTATCAGTTCGAAAGACAACACTACAAGCAAAGGTCGACTGGAGGCCCGACGTTGTCCCAACCTATGGGAACAGCAGAAGCCAACCGCTCTAATCTATTAACGCGCTACCGGCCCGTGCTCGCGGCGGTTCTCGTCAGCGCGGCTTATTACGTCGGCGCGAAGGTCGGTCTTGCGCTAACCTTCCAACCGCATCCGGTCTCGACGTTGTGGCCGCCAAACTCGATCCTGTTCGCGGCGTTGTTATTGTCTCCGACACGCTGGTGGTGGTTCCTGCTCGCAGCCGCATTCCCCGCGCACATCCTGACAGAGCTGCACGCGGACATACCACTCAGGATGATCTTGTGCTGGTATATCAGTAACTGTAGTGAAGCTCTGATTGGCGCGTCACTTCTTCGTTACGTCACGCGGCAAAGAATCAGGCTCGACAGTATGTACTACACGGCGTTGTTCGTGCTGGCATCACTGCTCGCGCCGTTTTTGTCTTCATTCCTCGACGCGGGATTCGTCAGGCTCAACAACTTCGGACACAGTCCATACTGGGACGTGTTCCGCATGCGTTTCTTCTCGAACGTATTCGCCTCCTTGACGTTGGTGCCGCTCATCGTGACGTGGAAGGTCGGCGGCGTTCGTTCCCTTTATGCCGCCTCGGCACAACGTTTTCTCGAAGCATCAGTACTGGCCACGGGTTTATTGATCACCGGATTGATCGGTTTTGGCTCGAGCGAAGTTACAAACAACACGACGCCGACGCTGCTGTATCTGCCGTTGCCGTTCCTACTCTGGGCCACGATCAGATTTGGTCCGCGCGGATCGAGTACGGCAGTGATGGCCGTCAGTCTCTTCGCCATCTGGGGCGCGATCAACGGATTTGGTCCATTTGTCTCCGAAACTCCCGAGATAAATGCTCTATCAGTTCAGCTCTTCATGATCGTCGCCGCGGTGACGCTGCTCTTTCTCGCGGCGGTTATGAGCGAACGCGACGAAACGGCGCATCGCAATCGGGCGATGCTGCGCGCGAACCCTGACCTGGTATTTCTCATGTCTCGCGAAGGCGTTTATCTGGACTATCATGCGCGCTCCCGAAGCGAGTTGTTCCTGCCGCCTGAGACGTTTTTGGGCAAGAACGTCCGCGACATTTTGCCGCCCGATCTCGCGCAGGAAGTTTTGCGAAGTCTCGAAAAGACCGGCACCACTGACGAACCGCAAGTGCTTGAATACTCATTGACGCTGAATGGCGAAGAGTCGCACTTCGAAGCTCGTCTAATCGCCATGGAAGGTGATAAGGCGCTCAGCATCGTCCGCAACGTGACCGATCGACAGAAGGCGTCGCTGGCGTTGAAAGACAGCCAGGAAAAACTGCATCACAGCCACAATCAAATCCGCAGCTTGCTCGGCAGGCTTATCGACGTTCAGGAATCAGAGCGACGCCGCATCTCGCGCGAGCTGCACGACGATCTGAACCAGAAGATCGCGACCCTCTCGATCGGCATCAGCCGCCTCAAACGACGGTTGCCGCTCGGCGATCAGGAACTGATCGAAGAGCTTGAAGAGTTGCGGGAGCACACGAACCGGCTTACAAACGAGATACGCAGGCTTTCACATCAATTACACCCGGCGGTGCTGGAACATCTCGGGCTGGTCACCGCGCTCGAGTCGTACATTGGCGGCTTCAAAGACGAAGAACGGATCGACGTAAGTCTCACGTCAGAGCTCGGCGAAACGAGAGTTCCTTTCCAAACGTCGATCTGCATTTATCGCGTAGCGGTCGAAGCGCTGAGAAACGTCTCGCGACACTCAGGAGCAACATCCGCCGCCATCTCTTTGAAACGGGTCAATGGGACGCTGGAGTTGAAAGTGTCGGATTCGGGCAAAGGATTTGACGTCGAGAAGTTCAGGAAGGACGGGGGCTTGGGATTGGTGAGCATTGAAGAACGTCTGCGACTATTGCAGGGAACCTGTGAAATCGACTCGAGCCCACAGAAAGGTACGACGCTCGTCGCGAGAGTGCCGTTGACTAACCATACATGAGCAGAATACGGCTTTTACTCGCCGACGATCACATGCTTTTTGCCGAAGGACTCCAGAGCCTGCTGCGTGATGAATTCGAACTGCTGGGCACGGTCGGCAACGGCAAAGAGTTGGTCGAGGCCACTCACCATTTGAATCCGGAAGTCATTCTCGTCGATATCTCGATGCCTGTGCTCAATGGCTTCGACGCGGTAAGACGGATCCGCAAAGAAGGAAACTCGGCCAAGGTCATTTTTCTCACGATGCATGATGACGAGAGCCTGGTGGCAGAGGCGTTTCGTTGCGGCGGGTCCGGGTACGTGTTGAAGCAGGCGGCGGGCGAGGAGTTAGTCACTGCGATCCGGGAAGTTGCGCAGGGAAATAATTATCTGACCCCGCTAGTCAGGAGTAAGCCAGTCGAGCCGCTCGCGAGTGGTCCGCCGAAGCTGACTCTTACTCCGCGGCAGCGCGAAGTGTTGAAGCTGATCAGTGAAGGAATGACAATGAAAGAGATCGCGGTCGAGCTAAATATTTCAACCAGAACGGCTGAGTCGCACAAGTATGAAATGATGCAAGCGCTCGGCGTTGAAACGACCGCGGAGCTCATCCGCTACGCTCTGCGTCTCGGCCTCATTTCCTGACGAATCGATAGGACCACGGGGAGTTCGCAAGACGCCGCTCAGGGATTCCCTGATGGCGTTCTGAGGCCTAGTACTTTTACGGATTGTATCGTCGTTATCGCAGGGTTAATGTGTCGTCAAGTTGTTGCTTTACCAGAACTAAATCAAGGTTTAAGGGCACTTCGCGAACATCGAATATCGCCTCGTGCGGCGAGTTCGTCAACGACCTCAAGCGGCCTGTCTGTTTCCTCCCGCAGTACCGCTAACTCCGTCCGCGCCAGCCAGCGTGACGCCAGGGGAAAAGGTTTGAGCGGGTATTGAAGCTTGCGTTTGTGTTTCTGGACTTCCCCCGCAGCTAGGGAACGCTGAGTTGTAAATAGTTCACCCATGAAAAGCACGAGCACGTTGCTCCAGGCGAAGCTCATGCGAGTCATGTTGTTCCTTGCCGTGGTGACGATACTATTATCGCCATCGCTCGGCTTGGGCCAGCAGTCGACGAGCGCCAAACGTGTGTTGGTGCTCCATTGGTATGACACGAACTCTCCGCTGAACCCCGCGCTCGGATACGGAGTCGTGGGCATCGCCGTGCTCGCGATCATTCTTATCGAAACACTGTTGATTGCCGCACTGCTTCTCGAAAGAAGCAAAGAACGGCGAGTCGCTCGCAAACTCGCGGACAGTGAAGATCGGTTTGCGCGCGTCTTCAGGGCGAACCCGCAGCCTGTGTTGCTGACTACGCTGGAGGACTGTCGTTATATCGAAGTGAACGACAGCTTCCTCGAGATGAGCGGCTTCCAACGCGACGAGGTCATTAACCACAGTTCGATGGAGCTGAACATGTGGCCCTCGCCCGAAGAGCACACGGCTTTCGTCGAAACGTTGAAGCGGCAGGGCTCACTCAGAAACGCCGAGACGTTCTTTAGAAGAAAGGACGGCAACCTCAGGGTGTTGCTGTCGTCCGCGGAACTGGTGGCGATAAGCGGTAGGCAATGTATCTTGATCGTTTCCAGCGACATTACCGATCGAAAAGAATCGGAGCGTCAGCTTGCAGAGCTCACCGGGCGGCTGCTGCGAACGCAGGATGAAGAACGCCGCCGCATCGCGCGCGAGTTGCATGATGTGACCGCGCAGAGTATCGGGCTGATAATGCTCAACCTGGCGCAGATGCAGAATGCCGCGTCGTCGTTGGACAAGTCGAGTAAAGACAAACTGACTGAGAGCCTGGCGTTGGGCGAACAAGCGCTGAAAGACATTCGCACGCTGTCGTACGTGCTGCATCCGCCCTTGTTGGACCAGGCCGGGTTAATGACGGCGCTCAAGTGGTATGTAAAGGGATTTCAGGAACGAAGCGGTGTTACGGTGGCATTTACGGAGGCTGGCCACAACGGTCAGCGCCTGCCGCCGGAGGTAGAGTATGCCCTCTTCCGAGTAGTGCAGGAATGTTTGACGAACATTCGCCGCCACACCAACAGCGAGACGGCAGAGATCAGTCTCACTCGGACCGCGGAGGAAGTCAGTTTGAGTGTGCGCGATCACGGCAAGGGTTATCAGGTCGAGATACCGCGCAACGGCGAAAGCGCTGAGTTTTTCGGTGTCGGCATTCCCGGCATGCGCCATCGTTTGAAACAACTCGGCGGGGAGTTACTGGTGGATTCTAATCACGACGGGACGACGGTGACTGCCACCGTCCCGGTAAGGTGGGTGATTCATGATTCGGATTCTGTTAGCTGATGATCACGCGCTAATGCGTCGCGGTATTCGCGACCTGCTGGAATCGGATTCGGACATCGCCATAATCGGCGAGGCGGGAGATGGACGAGAGGCGGTCCAACTTGCCGACAGGCTGAAGCCGGACGTAATGATCATGGACCTCGCGATGCCTGAGTTGAATGGGCTGGACGCGATCAGGCAGATCCGCAAAGAAGTCCCGGAGATCGAGTTGCTCGTGTTTTCCATGCACGACTCGGAGGAGTTGATCCGCGAAGTATTCGCGGCGGGCGCCCGCGGTTATGTGTTGAAGTCCGACGTCGCGTTGTACCTGATCGAAGCGGTGAAATCGTTGGCGAGGCACAAGCCGTTCTTCACGCCACGCATCTCGGAAGCGATCCTGCATTCGTTGGTGAGCAGTGCGGGACACAGCAACGTCGAGCCTCCACGGCCTGGCCCGTTGAGCGCCCGCGAGCGTGAGATTCTGCAACTGCTGGCGGAGAACAAGAGTAATAAGGACATCGCCAAGACGCTCGGCATCAGCGTGCGCACAGTCGAGACGCACCGTCGTTCGGTGATGCAGAAACTGGACGCCAACTCGATCGTAGAGCTAGTCCATTACGCGATTCGCAACGGCATCGTCCAACCGACGGTGAAAATCGGCTCGCAACTCGACAAATCCGCTCATTAAGGCGTTTGTCCATGATCCAGTCTCACTCTGTTACTACCATAGAACCCTGATCCTGCTACCTGAAAGATGCAGGATCTCATCGGGGACACGGTCACAAAATACCAAATCGAGGTGATTTACCCTCGGTTGCAAACTCTCTATCTTCGCGCTTTCGCAGGAGAAGACCATGGAGCTGATCGTAGTCGGCTTTCAGGGCCGGTATCGCGCCGCCCAGGTGCTGACGGACTTGCGTCAACGAGGAGTGCATCTCTTCGATCTGGACCAGGCAATCACCGTCTCTTGGGAAGACCGCCGAAACTTCATCGTGCAACAAAGCATCAACCTTTCGCGTGAAGAAGGATCACGTTGGGCGCGGCTTTGGGGCGCGTTCATCAAGCTGACCTTGTTTCAACCTTTCACGGAACGGCTCAGTAAAGCCGCAGCCAAAGTGGCGAGTGAGGAAACTGCCGTTTCGAATGGAGAGTTGAAGCGCGACTGGTGGGTTGCCGACGTTGGTATTTCTGAAAATTTCGTCAGGGACGTCGGCGCGTTGGTTCAACCGGGCGAGTCCGCGATTATCTCGACGGCGGAACAGTTTGACCCGCACGTCGCGTCCAACATTTTGCGTGATTGCGGCGGATCGATGATCTACACCTCACTATCGACGGATCAGGTGAGTAAACTCCGGCAGGAGCTGGCCGTGAGTGACTGACATAACGGTGATCCAAACGTGAGTGCAGATGCTTCGACGATATTAGCTACGGACAGAACGAGGCTGGCTCACGACCGCACCTTGATGGCCTGGGTCCGGACTTCGACCTCGCTGATCAGCTTCGGTTTCACCATCTACAAGTTTTTCCAGTATCTCCAGGACCAGCAGAAGGCGGCGCCTGAAGGATTGTTAGGTCCGCGCCAGTATGCGACGTTGATGATCGCGATCGGCATCATCGCGTTGATTCTGTCGACCTTTCAACATCGCCGCGACATGAAAGAGTTGCGCAAGCATCATCCCGAAGTGTCGTACTCGCTAGCGACGGTGCTGGCGGGATTTCGTTGCTGGGCGTCGTCGCGTTGCTCGCCGTTATCTTCCGGCAATAGTTTCGCAATCCGCGAATACCACATAACACTTACTCCGCCTACCACGAATGTGGGATTCGCGACGTGACGGTCCTCACAAATTACCGAATTCACGCGATTTACTGCGTTCGCTTCGCTCAATAATCTTGCATCACCCAGCAACAACGAGGTACGCCCGATGAAAGTGAGCAACGTATGCGCAAGGCCACTCTAACTCTCATTACCTGTTTGTTTTTGCTTATTGCGGTTTCACTTCTGTTTCCCCCACCCGCGGTTCAGGCAGTCGCGAAAGGCGAACAATTTTCAGCGCTGCTGTTTCTTCCGACAGGCGCGGGCATGCGCGGAGTCGGCGCCGGCGCGACCGCGAACCTGAATATCTACATCGACCAATATACGTCCGACGCTGAAGCGCAGGACTTAGCGAAGACGCTGATCGAAAACGGTTCAGACGCATTGCTGAAGAGACTCGAAAAAGCAGATCGGATCGGGAAAGTTCAACTCGTCAGAAAAGTCGGCTTCTTCGATCTGAAACTCATTCGTTCCCGTCCGATTGAAGGCGGGCGACGCATCGTCGGCGTTTGCGACCGGCCGATTCAGTTCCTCGAGGCTTACATGGGCGGGCGATCGACCGATTACACGTTCGGCATCGTCATCCTCGATCTCAAGACGAACAAGAAAGGGAAGGAAGAAGGCGTGGGCCAGTTGATCTACGCGGCCAAGGTGAAACTCGACAACCGCACTGTCGAAGTCGAGAACTATGGGATCGAGCCGGCGCGGCTCCAGGGCGTACGCAAGTTCTGAAACTGAAGCATCCGGCTAATGACAACAAACAAGCTGAAAATTCTATTCAGGCTCATGTTTGTGCTTGGCCTCGTCGGCGCAACCGCGAGTCAGACCACGAACGATGCCGCGGAATCGCAGCCAGGTTGTGACGCGCACGAGCTCGCGAAGAAACTCTCGAATCCGGTCGCGTCGCTGATCAGCTTTCCGTTCCGGCTGAATTCGAGATGGAACGTGATCTCGCGAACCATTGTTCCCGTCATTCATCAACACAACGTTGCGAACATCGGAACTCAGAGCGGCCTCGGAGATGTCACTCAGAGTTTCTTCTTCGCTCCATCAGAGAACAAGACGTTCATCCGGGCCGTTGGACCCGCACTACTGATTCCGACGGCCACTGATGACTTCCTGGGAACGAAAAAGTTCGGCATGGGTCCAACCGTGCTTGCGCTCAAGCAGGAACACGGCTGGACTTATGGCGCGCTGACGAACCACATCTGGTCGTTCGCCGGTTCCGACGATCGCGCGAGTGTGAATTCGACCTTCATTCAACCGTTTCTCTCGTACAACACGAGAGACGCCTGGACCTACAACATCAACGCCGAATCGAGCTACGACTGGACCGGAAACCACTGGAGCGTCCCGATCCATTTCACGGTTTCGAAGGTCAGGTTTGGCAAACAGCCGGTGAGTTTTGGCGGCGGGCTTCGCTGCTGGGCCACGAGCCCTGCGGGCGGACCGGAGGGTTGTGGGTTACGCATCCCTGTCACTCCGTTATTTCCAAAGTGACAGTTGAGACTAGACGATGGGCATCGAGCAATCACAAGAGACTTTTGCGCCGGCGAAGTTAATGCCATCGATGGAGGAGCCGGTGTGTGCGCCGGTCGCTGGTGGAACCTCACTGCTCTGTCTCAGCAACACAGAGCGCGAGTTGTGCCGCCGTAAGGCGACCGGCGCTTTTGATCTCTTCGTTGCTGATCTCGGGTTACGAACAAGGGGGGAAACATGATCGCATGTGGTTGTGCGATTTGGGGGGTCGGGCTGATTTAAATCACGGTCTGGAACCCCAACACCGGCACCTACGGGCGAGGTGCCGTTGTGTATGGTCCACTAGGCGGCGCAGGAGGCTTCGCGGCGTAGAACCCCCGCACGGGCACTTACGCACGCGGTGGCGCCGTCTATGGGCCATACGACTCCAGGGCGATTATCGAGATAGGGGCGGCGAGCATGACGGCGATAATTGTTCTCGTACTGAAGGCAAGCATAGCTCTCAGTGTGTTCGCCATCGGCTTGAAAGCTACCTTCAGCGATGCAACCTACCTTTTTCGCCGGCCGGATAAATTAGTTCGGGCCCTGCTGTCGATGAGTGTACTGATGCCGTTGTTCGCACTGGTGCTCGTCTTGTTATTCGACCTGCGGCCTGCGGTGAAGATCGCGTTGATAGTAATCTCGGTATCGCCGATTCCTCCGATATTTCCAAACAAAGCATTCAAAGCAGGCGGAACGGAGCGCTACACCATCGGCCTGGTGGTGCTCCTCGTTTTGTGTGCGCTTTCGGTGATGGTCGGGATGGCGCAACCAATGTGGTCGTTGATAGGTGACGGCACGCTGCTCAGTCTTAGCGCTTTTGCCCTCGTCGGGTTCGTCGTGGGCCACCTGCTTGGCGGGCCGGATTCCGCCAACCGCCCGACGCTCGCACTCGCCAGCGCGTCGCGCCCTCCCGCCGTCGCGTTGGGAATAGCTCACGCAAATTTCCCCGATGAAAAACTCGCGGCGCCGGCGGTCGTGCTGTACCTGCTGGTCAGTGGTGTCGTGTCAGTGGTCTATCTGAACTGGGCCAAACATTACGAACCGTCACACCCTTGGCTGAAAGCAACAACGTAGTAAAGGCTTGAGTTATCGAATGAACGAAGCCATCGCGCGCAAGTGGGTAGTTGTCGACATGAAACAAGATTGGAAAAGTGATTTACCCGGCCGAAAATTGATGCCCCAAATTTGTAAAGTCAGAATAGGGAGGGAAGAAAGATGAAACTGGGTCTGTTACTAACTTTTGTTCTGGTGTGCGTTTCCCCGGCCGTCGCGCAGGATGATTACCGCAAAATCGAGTTCTTCGGCGGTTACTCGGTGATGAACTTCGACAACGCAGCGGGCAATACGAATAACGCTGCCATCAATGACGTCCTTGGAGAGAAGGAAACGCTCCGGGGATTCAATGCCGCGGTCAACTATAACTTCCACAAGTACACGGGTGTGAAGTTTGACTACTCGCTCCACCTGCGCGAGGACAACTTCGCGCGTCCACTCGGCTCAGGAACGATCGACACGACCGTACAGAACTTTCTCTTCGGCGTGCAG
Organism: Acidobacteriota bacterium; assembly: GCA_046732935.1. Taxonomy (GTDB): domain Bacteria; phylum Acidobacteriota; class Blastocatellia; order Pyrinomonadales; family Pyrinomonadaceae; genus PSRF01. Next base: position 96,325 of record JBKPOC010000002.1, read on the forward strand.
TTCAAGAACAACATGAATGACGGCCCGACTTTCAAGCCGTTCGGCCACGTGCTCGCCGGCGTCGCCGTGCAGAAGATCGACATCGACAGTCCCCAATTGCCGGCCCTGTTTGGCGTCAATGATTTCTCGGTTAACGAGACGAGCCTGGCGTTCGCGCTCGGCGGCGGTCTCGACATCAAGATTAACAACCGCCTCGACGCGCGCGTCGGACAAGTCGACTGGAACATCATCCGCCGCGGCGATCAGATCGTGCCCGGCATAACTCCCGGAACGAGCATCGTTTTCCCGAACACTCGCCAGGACAATCTGCGCCTCAGCTTCGGGATCGTGATCCACTAACCGCATGCCAAACAAACCAAACATTCTGATCATCTGGGGCGACGACAGCGGTTGGTTCAATGTCAGCGCCTACAACCACGGCATCATGGGTTATCGCACACCCAACATCGATCGAGTTGCGAAAGAAGGCTGCATGTTTACCGACTGGTACGGCCGGCAAAGCTGCACCGCCGGCCGCGCAGCCTTCATCACCGGCCAATCCCCAATCCGGACTGGTCTCACAAAAGTGGGATTACCTGGCGCGACGCTGGGTCTTCAACCAGAAGATCCGACTATCGCCGATGTTCTCAAACCGCTTGGCTACGTTTGTGGTCAATTCGGCAAGAACCATCTCGGCGATCGCGATGAGTTTCTACCGACGGTCCACGGCTTCGATGAGTTCTTCGGCAACCTCTATCACTTGAACGCGGAAGAAGAACCGGAGAACCCGGACTATCCGAAGGATCCGGAGTTCAAGAAGAGGTTTGGGCCACGCGGCGTTTTGCACTGCTTTGCCAACGCAGATGGCACGCAAAAAATCGAGGATACCGGTCCGTTGACTAAGAAACGGATGGAGACGGTTGATGAGGAATTCCTCGATGCGAGTCTCAAATTCATCGAGAAGGCCGTCAACGATGATAAGCCGTTCTTCGTGTGGTGGAACTTGACCCGCATGCACATCTGGACGCACTTGAAGCCGGAGTCACAGGGAAAGACTGGCTTGGGAGTTTATCCCGACGGCATGGTCGAGCATGACGGTCATGTCGGTGTGTTGCTCGACAAGCTCGACGCGTTAGGCATCGCCGATAACACGATCGTGATGTACTCGACCGACAATGGCGCCGAGGTGATGAGTTGGCCCGACGGCGGCTCGACTCCATTCCGCGGTGAGAAAGACACCAACTATGAAGGCGGTTGGCGGGTTCCCTGTGCGATTCGCTGGCCGGGAGTTATCAAGGCGGGAACGGTGTCGAATGGGATCTTCTCACACACCGACATGCTGCCGACTTTGGCCGCGGTGGCGGGCGAACCTGACGTCGTCGAGAAGCTGAAGAAGGGCTACAAGTCAGGCAACAAGACTTTCAAGGTCCACATAGATGGCTACAACCTGCTGCCGTTCATAAAAGGTGAGGTAACAGAAAATCCGCGCAAGGGATTCCTTTACTGGAGCGACGACGGCGATCTGATGGCTATACGTGTCGGCAACTGGAAGGGTGAGTTCATGCAGCAACGGGCGCACGGTTTCGATGTTTGGCGCGAGCCGCTCACAGCTCTTCGGGTACCCAACCTCTACAACCTCAGGGCTGATCCGTTCGAACGAGCAACGGAGGATGCGACGTTGTTCCATGGGAAGTGGTGTGCCGATCACGCGTTCACGCTTGTGCCCATGCAAGCCATTGTCGGCGAGTTCCTGAAGACGTTCCAGGAATTTCCGCCGCGCCAGCGTCCGGCCAGCTTCAGCATCGATCAGGCCCTCGATAAAGCGGAGAAGGCGCAAAAGACAATGACCGCGGCGTCAGGGGCGTCGCAATAGATTTTTATAGTTTCGAGGCAGGGAGGGATGCGGAATCCAATCTTGGTTCGAAAGTGAGATAACGACGTTGAGAAGAAGCTTATTGATTGCATGTTGTGTGTTCGTGGCTGTGACCTGTGTTCACGCGGAAGCACGTGCGCGACACTCGTCGAAGAAGGGAAAACCTTCAGCCATTCGCGAAAAATCTGAATCCCCTAAACCAACGGCGGAGGCGACTGAAACGGTGAAGGAGGAGGCGGCGCCGAAACCGCAGCCCAGTCCGGATCCGGGGTGGGAATTTTCAGTCGCCCCGTACTTCTTTCTCGCCAGTCTGGACGGAACTGTCGGCGTAGTCGGACAACAAGCGCAGGTCAACGCCAGGTTCCGCGACCTGTTTCGCAACCTCGACTTTGCTGCGATGGGCCAGTTTGAAGCGCGCAAGGGAAACTGGTCCATTCTTGTCGACGGTCAGTACATGTCGCTGTCGGGCGAGCGAGTCACACCGAGTCCGTTTTTCGGAGACATCGACGTCGAAGTGAAGGAAGCCATCGTCGAGCCGTCAGTTGCTTATCGCGTCTTGAAAACTGAACGCGGCTCGATCGACGTGTTGGGAGGCGTGCGGTTCTGGCATGTGAACACTCATCTCACGTTTCAACCGCGCATTCTGCCTTTAGTCGACGTCGAAGGCAGTAAGAACTGGGCAGACCCGATAGTTGGCGCGCGCGGAGCTGTAGGTCTCTCGCCGCGAACTTTTGCGTTTGGACGATTCGACGTTGGCGGCTTCGGCGCCGCGTCTGATTTCACTGGACAAGTTTTGGGTGGAGTTGGGTTCCAGGTGAAGCCGCGAGTCGCGTTGGTCGGTGGTTATCGCTACCTGCGAGTCGATTACGTCAATGAGGGATTCGTTTTCAAGACGGCGATGAACGGCATCATCCTCGGAGCAAAGTTCAAGTTGTAAGACAAGGTGTAACGAATCATGCGGGTCGCGATACGAGCAATCGGTGTCTTGCTTTTTCTTGCGCTGACATCGTGCGCGGACGCGCAGGAACCAGCGGCGACGCCGGCCCCAGAGCACGACTTCTGGACGCAGGAGACGATGACGGGCGACTGGGGCGGCACTCGCTCGCGCCGGAAAGAAAAAGGGATCGATCTGGAATTCAAACTGGAGCGAGCTTCGCTTACGTGAAAGGCGGCGAGCCGTTCATCACGTTGGCGGTGCTCGACCCCAACGATCACACGCTCGAGTCAGGTCTCGACGATCTCTTCGCGGATGGCGTCAGCATCATTCCGGGTATCAACTTTCCCGCGAAGTATGGCGGGAAGTCGGCGAATATTGGCATTGGAGGCAACGGGCTGATCAAGAGCCGCAGGAACGACGAGTTTGGCGTCGCCTACGCGTTCAGTAATCTCAGCAACGTGCTGAAGGACAACATCGACTTGATAAGCATCGGCAATCGACGTCCGCAAGCCGAGCACCAGTTCGAAGGTTTCTACAACCTTCACCTCACCCCGTGGCTCCAGTTAACGGGCGATCTTCAAATCATCCGCCGGTGCGCCAGAACCTCGATACGGCCATCGTCCCCGGGCCCGGCTGGTCATGATTTTTTTAGCGAGAGTCGTGATGACAGTTAGTGCCGCATCACTCAAAAGGGTCGAACGTCTTAACACCCGTCTTTCTGAAATCGCGGGTGTTGCGTGTGGCGATCGTGAGGTCGTGTTCAAGAGCAGTCGCCGCAATCATTCCGTCGAGCAACGGAAGGCTTGTGCCTTTCCGTTTCAAGTCGACGATGAGAGTCGCCCAGCGCCGGCTCACTTCGGCGTCCCACGGCAGGCACTCGATTGTTTCCACCACGGCTTCGAACCATTGCTCCAGACGAGCCCGCTTTTTTCCGCGCGGCAGGGCCAGGATCCCCACACGCAGTTCGCCGAGAATGATTGCATCGACGACAAGGTTTACCTCGTTTGCTATGAGCCATTCCACCACCTTGAGATTAGGTGCTTGTTTGGTCGGCTCACTCAGTACGTTTGCATCGACGAGGAACGTCATCCGAGTCTTGGCGCTTCGATGTCGTTAGTGGTTTCGCTGCGGTCGAGCGGTTGGAACCAATCTTTCACCGGACACGAGAGCAGAAGTTTAACTAAGCCCCTATTGCGAGGATTATCTTTTCGCTTGAGGAGATATTCGCCGCGATCGATACGTTCAATCTGGAACTCCTGCCCCGCTTTGATGTCGTCTTCGCGCCGTATTTCAGCCGGAAGAATGATTTGGCCCTTCGTGGAAACGGTCGTTCTCATGATGGGTAAGATACCGTCTTACCGTCGCGGGGGTCAATTACTTGTAACAGTCTAACTTTAAGGAAAGCGAATTAGGGAGGAACGGTTATGTCAGCAGGATCCGATCCGTTGCCTTCGTGGAATGACGGGCGGGCGAAGGATGCAATCGTCGATTTTGCCGTTCGCACTTCAACGGCGGGTAGCAGCGACTACGTTCCAGTGAATGAACGGATTGCCGTCTTCGATAACGACGGTACGCTGTGGTGCGAGATGCCGGTGCCGGTCCAGGCGTTCTTCGTCAACGATCGCCTAAAAGTTCTCTCGTCGCTTCATCCCGAATGGCAACGCACCGAACCTTTCAAGTCCATGCTCGCCGGCGACATCAAGACAGCGATGGCAACCGGCGTCAAGGGTCTCGCCGAACTCGGCATGGCGACGCACGCGGGAATGACCACCGACGAGTTTGTCATGATCGCGCGCGACTGGTTGTCGCGAGCGGTTCATCCGAAGCTGAACCGTCCGTTCACTGAAGCGATCTACCAACCGATGCTCGAAGTGCTCGCCTTTCTGCGTGCGCGCGGGTTCGCGACGTTCATCGTCTCGGGCGACGGTGTGGAGTTCATGCGCGTCTTTGCCGAGGAGGTTTACGGCGTGCCTCCGCATCAGGTCATCGGCTCGAGCATCAAGACGCACTTTGAACTACGCGGCGGCAAACCGATTCTGCTGCGCGAGCCGGTGCTCGACTTTTTCGACGACAAAGCAAACAAGCCTGTCAACATCAACAAGTACATCGGACGCCGGCCCATCGCTTGTTTCGGCAACTCGGACGGCGACCGCGAGATGTTGATTTGGACGACGGTCGGACGCACTGACCAGCGGCCGTCGCTCGGCGTGATCGTCCACCACACCGACGCCGAACGCGAGTTTGCTTACGACCGTCAGCACGTGTTGAGCGGCCAACTCGACAAGGCGTTGGACGAAGCGGAAACCAACGGCTGGATCCTTGCCGACATGAAGCACGATTGGAACGTGGTATTTCCAAACGCGGCGAGATCAGCTCAAGTCTCACGGTGACAGTGTCATGAAAATAATGATGTGTTTGTTAGTTCTCCTAATATCGACTCACGTGTATGCCGACCAGCTCACATTGAAAAACGGCGATCGGATTACGGGAAAGATCGTGAAGACTGACGGCGGCAAGCTGGTAGTGAACACAGACTTGTTAGGCAATGTGTCTGTGGATCTTGCGTCAGTCAGCGACATCGTCACGGATCAACCGCTGTACGTAACGCTCGCCGACGGCCGCACAGTGTCCGGCACGTTCACCTCATCAGGCGACAAAGCCGAAGTGCGCGCCGCAAACGCGAACGTCGTATCGGTCAATCGATCTGACATTCGCGTCATCAGGTCTGAAGCGGAATACGTCGCCTATCGAGACTCGCTCGATCCCGGTTTGCTCGAGGGTTGGTCCGGCGGCGCCGACGTCGGACTCGCGCTAACGTCAGGCAACTCCGATACGACTAACATCGCCGTCGGTCTCGCTGCGACACGCCAGACGAGTAACGACAAGACCAGCATCTACGCGGCATCGATTTACAACCGTGACAGCACGAGCGGCGAGTCGCGCACCGTCGCAAACACGATCCGCGGCGGCGTCCGCTACGATCGCGACATCAATCGCAAGTTCTTCGGTTACGGCTTCACCGATCTCGAACACAACGGTTTGCAGGATCTGACATTGCGTTTCGTGGTGGGCGGCGGCCTTGGCTATCACGCGATCCGCAACGAGCGAACGGAGTTGGATTTGCTCGGCGGCATCGATTGGAATCGCGAGTTCTTCAAAGGCGATTTGAACGATCGCAGCACGGCGGAAGCGCAGTTGGGCCAGACGCTGTCGCACCGCTTCTCACCGCGCGTTTCGTTAAAGCAGCAGTTCTACTTCTTTCCGAACCTGTCCGAGGGCGGTGAGTATCGCATCAACTTCGACGCTTCTCTGATAACGGACATCTCGCGGCGCATCGGCTGGCAGTTGACGCTGAGCGACAGATACCTCTCGAGCCCGCCGCCGGGCTTGGAAAAGAACGACCTACTGCTCACGACTGGACTGAAGGTCAAGCTCGGCAAAGTGAACTAATGTATGGAAGCAACAAGATCGCGAAGTGGCTGCCCGGTGTCGAACTGTTTCGTACCTATCGAGGCGAATGGTTTACAAGCGATCTCGTTGCCGGCCTGTCCGTCTCGGCTGTTGCTCTGCCGGGTTCGTCGTCAGCGGCGCAGACTCACGCACTGCCGTCGCCGACTCCGCCGGCGGCAAGACGCAGATGGCTTCGCTGCTTGCGGCGTTGGTGATGGCGGCAGTGCTGCTGTTTCTCACAGGGCCGCTCGCGTACGTTCCCACGGCCGCACTGGCGGCAATACTGATCTCGTCGGCACTCGGGTTATTCGATTGGGCATCGTTGCGCCGGTATTACCGTCTCAGCCAACCAGAGTTTCGCCAATCGATTGTAGCAATGCTCGGCGTGATGACTCTCGGCGTGTTGCAGGGCGTGTTGATTGCGGTGGGACTCGCGATGCTCAAACTACTACGCCAGGCATCGCATCCACATGACGCCGTGCTCGGCGTCGTCGAGGGCGACGACACATACACCGCTGCGGAAGAGTCGGGCGGAAAAAAAATCGGCAAGCAGAATCTGTTCTACACCGTTCACGCGGGCGCCGAGAGTTTCCGCCGCAACGGCAACAACGGTGACGCACCGGTTATGCCTACCATAGAACACTGATCTGCCTACGTGAAAGATGCAGTCTGTTTACTCAAAACACCGCAAAAAATACCAAATTAAGGCGATTTACGATCGCGAGACGCCATAGGTATCTTCTCCTTACTGGACTAACAATCGATGCATTTCGGCGAAAACGTGGGCACGCCGTAGTTATCCGGGAGGTAACCTCATGAGTGCGTACGAACATTTGCTGAACCCGACCGTGCCGAAATCAGCTCCGGAGCATACGACTCCACGGCACGCGATCCGCTGGTTCATCAATCCTCTCCATTTTGTGCTTTCGCGAACCTGGACATGCTGGCACCGCCGCATGTCTCGCCCGTTCACGCGTGACGGCGAGACGTATCGCGTCTGTCTGCGGTGCGGCATACATCGCCGCTTCGATCTCGAAGCGTGGAAGACCAAAGGCGCTTACTACTACGACAAAAAAGTAACGCCGCCGGCGGATTCAAACGGCTCTTACGGCGCGGCAGTTCCAACGCGTACAAGATTGCGGCTGATCGCCTGAGGAAAAATAAATGAACTGGCAAAACTTGGGTCAAAACCTCCTTGTCTGGGCTGCGCAGTTCGGTGTGAAGATCATCGGCGCGCTCCTGCTTTGGGTAGTCGGACGCGCGCTGATTAGTTTCGCCATCCGTATGCTGAGACGCGCGTTGCTGAAGCGCCCGATCGAACCGACCGTTATCAATTACCTCGCCTCAATCATCTCCGTCTTACTGAACATCACGCTCGTCGTCGCGATCCTTGGTTACTTCGGCGTGCAGACGACGACGTTCGCCGCATTGATCGCATCGGCCGGTTTGGCGGTCGGTCTGGCGTGGAGCGGGTTATTGTCAAACTTTGCGGCGGGTGCGTTCCTGATGATCCTCCGTCCGTTCAAGGTCGGCGATTTGATCCAGGCGGGCGGCGTTCTCGGCATAGTCGAGGACATCGGGTTGTTCGTTACGACTATCAACACGCTCGACAACATCAAGACGTTTGTCGGCAACGGAAAGATCTTCGCAGACAACATTCAGAACTTTTCCGCGAATGCTTATCGCCGCGTCGATCTCGTCGCCCAGTTGAACCACTCGGTTGATCCTAACCAGGCCATCAACTTGCTCAAGACCGGACTGACGAGAATTCCGAACGTCGTCGCCGAGCCGGCGCCGGACGTCGAGATACTTCAGTTCACGCCGATGGGACCGGTGCTTGCCGTCCGGCCCTACACCAACAACGAACATTACTGGCAGGTTTACTTCGATACGAACCGGCTGATCCGCAACACGTTTGGCGAAGCAGGATTCCCGGCGCCGGGACAGTTCGTCTTTTTGAAGAACTCGAATGGCGAGGAAGTGCTCGCCGCGCAAGCGTCGACTGCCGCTCATTAGTACGGCCGCGAGGAGCAACAAATGAAACACGGAATCAAATACTTGCTGGTGGTTTCAACCGTGGTGTTGTTCGCGGGCAGTGTCGCGGCGCAGACGAAGAAACCGAAGATCAAATACTACCGGCTCAATGCGAACCAAACGTTCCACGTGCGCATCGGCAACACGTTGAAGTCGGACCGGACGCACGTTGGACAGACGTTCTCAACCACTGTCGTCGATCCGGTCTATTCCTCTAACGGTGTCGAATTGGTGCCATCGGGCAGCATCATCGGAGGACACGTCACGGCAGTGCAAAAGGCGCGGAAGGACGGGAACCCCGGTTCGCTCACCGTCACTTTCAATAGCCTGCGACTACCGAACGGACGCCACACTGCGATGAGTGGCTCGCTCACTGATCTCGAATCCGGAAAGACATCGAGCGATAACGAGGGAACAGCAACGGCAAAAAAGACCTCGCGCCGTAATTTGAAGTTTATTGGCGGCGGAGCAGGCGGCGGCGCGCTGATCGGTGCCCTCGCGGGAGGCGGTAAAGGAGCAGCGATCGGCGCCGGCGTCGGCGCGGGCGTCGGGTTCATTGCGAAGAAGTTGAGGAAGGGCAGCGAAGCAGAGGTGAAATCAGGGACAGAGTTTGGCGTGATTTTGAACCGACCGATCTCACTGCCGGCTTATCGTCCAACTCGTTGAATCTGGGGAACAGAGGTGCGGGATTTTTTGTCCTTGCGATTTGGAACGTTCATGCAAACAAGTATCGACGAGCAAGCTAAAGAGCCAGAGGCTCAGCCGGAAGATCCGGAGATTAGAGAACTCTCCGATCGTCGCGATTTTTTGCGCAGTCTCGGAAAGTGGTCCACTGCCGCGATTTCGGCAATGTTACTAACGGATGCTACTCCTTCGAGTCAGGCATCAGGGTGGCTCAAAACCCGCGGCGTCGGCGACGGTAGCTGGGTGAACAGGCGGGGTTGTTAATTAGATTGGCCTTGTAGGGGCGAGGCTCAGTGTCCGACTTTACGTTACTGGAGCAGGCGGACGCGGGCTTCGCCTCTACAACTCTAACAAAGATGGCGCAAGAGAATCTGTGCACTTACAACGTACCGTTGGTGCTCATTGATTCGTTTCCGGACTGTCGCTTGATCGTGCGGGCTTATGACCCGTTGGCAGTGATCCAGACAGTTTCTCCCAAACACTTGAGCAACCTCGTGGCGCTGCAACTGCTGGACATAGCCGCCGATCTCGAACCGTTGGAAGCATGGAACCCGGGACTTCCAATCGAAATGGTGTTGAAGGACCCGGAAGGTGAAACGATGAAGTTGTACCGGCTTTGCAAACTACAACGATCTCATCCGGTTCGCGTGGTGATTCCGCTTATACCCGGGTTCAGCAAAGCTGCGCGCGTCGCTTCGTTTCTCAACCTGCCGGTGAAGCTCGAAGGCGCGCAACCAAACGACGAGTTGATTCAAGAACTCTCAGAAACGCTCGACTTCTTCCTGCACAACAAAGCCGTCTCTCAGCCTGTCGATTACTTCAGCGGCTTATTAGTGGCCATACTCCATAAGCTTCCCGTCACGCTGTGGGAGATACAGGAAGAAGACCCGGGAATGGTTCGGTACGTCACCGACGACGGCGGGGAATCCGTGGCCCGGCGGCCTTTCAAAGCCGAACACGAGGACCTCGACACTTTTCATTTCGAGTTAACTAAACGCACGCTCAACTTCGATTCTGAATGCGCGTCGTGCGAGTTCTTTCTCAACTGCGGCGGTTATTTCAAGTGGCCTGACCCTGAGTTTTCCTGTGAAGGCATCAAACGAATCCTCGCGAGACTGCGCGGGGCCGCTTATGAGCTTCACGATGACCTTTCCCTGTACCCTCTTGTTCGAACGAAACCGGCAACATCATGAAGCGCGAAGGTGTTTATGAACACTAAAAGAGCAATGAGCAAAGACGTGGACACTCCCGACTATCAGAAACCTACCGACGAAACACCGCCTCTCCCGTTTTCCTCGCGAGTGTCTGTCGATGTGTTCGCGATGACGGACAAGGGACACATCAGGACGCAGAACGAAGATCATTATCTCGTCTTGCGTGGTGGACGTGCGGTCGAGACTGTTATGAGTAACCTCGGCGATAGTCAGCCTGGCGACCTGTTTGAAGAGGCGGCGTTTGCCATGGTCGTCGCCGACGGCGTTGGTGGTGAAGCGGCTGGTGAGGTTGCGAGCCGTGAGGCGATCTACACGTTGCTGAGTCTTGCGCTGCACACGCCGGACTGGAATTTCAGATGGGGACCGAAGGAACGAAACGCCGTGATGTGGCGAATGAAGGACCGGTTCCGGCGTGTGAATGCGGCGTTGATGCGTGAGGCGGCGGCGCAGGCGAGTCTGAACGGGATGTGTACGACGATGACTGCCGCGTTGTCGCATGGTGACGATCTAATTATCGGTCACGTGGGTGATTCGCGTGCGTATCTGTTGCATGAGGGAAAGCTGATTCGGTTGACTCGCGATCACACGCTTGGCGAGCGGTTGGTTGAGGACGGGACGCATAAGCCGACGGATCGTCTCGTGCGGGAGTTGCGAAACGTCCTGATGCAGGCGCTTGGATCGAGAGAAACGGAGTGCATACCTGACGTTCACGACTACCTGCTCGAGAACGGAGACCAGTTGATGCTTTGTACCGATGGTCTGTCGGACATGGTGGAGGACGCGCTGATCGAGAATGTTTTGAACGAATCGCCTTCGTCGCGAGAGGCGTGTCAGAGTCTGGTAAATCTCGCACTGAGCAACGGCGGACGCGACAACATCACGGTGATCGTCGCGCGATACTCAATCCCGAATCGTGAGTAACAATTCTGCTGGTGCGGTGCGCCCAGCGTCAGGCGCCTTAGGGGCAGCGCCTGGCGCTGGGTTTTTCTTTGTATCCGTCTTTCCATGAGTGCTGGTTTCGCAGGCGTTACGGGTATAGAAGAACACGGATTAACGAAGAGCGATCTGCGATGAAGTTCGCAAAGCGTGTTTTCCTGATTGCCGGGATCTAGCCCTCGTCATCCTTTCATCGTCGCTTACCTGAAAACTCCCGAGATGACTTGATCGTCACCTGCTTGTCGGGTCGTTGTGCGGCGGTATAGACTTTCGGTGCTCTCCAGACAAGGTACCCATGCCCGAAACTCTTTTGCCGTCTTCGCCTCGACACCTGGCGCGTTGCAAAACGCTGTCTATCGCCTTATCGCTGCTGACGTTTTTGATCGGGGCGGCGGCGTTGTTCGGTTGGATTCTCGATAATCCATATCTCAAACGCATCCATCCGTCGCTCGTCACGATGAAGGCGAACACCGCTGTTTGCCTGATGCTCGTGGCGTTGTCGGTACTGCTCGTACAAGCCAGTTCAGCGTCAACTGCGCGGCGTCGTGTCGCACAGGTGTGCGCCGCCATCGTCGCCGTGGTCGGCATGTTGACATTGAGCGAACACGTGTTTGGTTGGCACCTCGGCATCGATCAATTGCTGTTTGTCGAGTCGGCCGTCGAGGCCGGCGCATCGTTCCCGGGACGCATGGGCGTCGCAGCGTCGCTCGACTTTTTGCTCCTCGGCATCGCGCTTTCGACAATCGATGCGCGGTCGCACCGATGGTTTCGCGTATCGAACCTCGCCGTGTTGTCGGTCATCGCGATCACTCTGCTCGTCTTTCTTTATTACTTCTACGGCATCGAGACAATCGAGCCGGTTGCTTCCTATTTCACGATCGCGCTTCACACGACGGTTGCCTTGCTCGGTATTTCCGCGGCGATTCTGCTCGCACGGCCAGACCGCGGCATCGTCATGACGCTTCTCGGTGATACGCCCGGTGCCATCGTGGCGCGGCGCATGTGGCCGGCGTTGTTGATCATAGTTCTCTTAGGCTGGATCAAAAACATCGGACACTCGTCAGGTTGGTTCGGCCAGGGATTTTCAACGGCGCTGTTCGTGCTCGCGATTCTCTTGTTGTTCGTCGGCCTGATCTGGTGGACCGCCGCATCGCTCAATCGAACAGACAGAGAGCGCCGCCTCATCGATCTCGCATTGCGGCACAGCGAGGCGCGCCTGAGCGCACTGCTCGAACAACTTCCCGTCGGCATCGGACTCACCGACCAGGCGGGACGCTTCCTGATCAGCAATCTTCTGTTGAAAAACTTCGTCGGCGACAAACTCTCTTCACTCGATCCGGCCTTGAGCGCGCGTTGGAGCGCGTGGGACGACGACGGACGCTTGCTCGATCCCTCGGAGTGGCCCAGCGCCAGGGCGTTGCGCGGTGAGTCGGTCAGTCCCGGTGTCGAGATGCTCTACACCGGCGAAGACGGAAAACAGATCTGGACGCGCGTGCTCAGCGTTCCGTTTCGCGATCAAGCCGACGAATTCGCGGGCGTCATCGTCGTAATACAAAACATCGACGAGCAGAGACGCGCGGAGAACCGTTTGGACGTGCTCTTCCGCGTCAGTGAGCTGATTCGTACGCTGCACGATCCGGACGAGTTGTCATACGAAGTCGCAAAGATCGTCGGCACTCACCTGAGCGTGCGGCGCTGCCTCTTCAATGAGACGGACGTCGACCGCGATCTCGAGATCGTCCATCGCGATTATTGCGACGGCGCGCAATCGGTTGCAGGCGAGCATCGAGTTTCAGAGTACAGCAGCCTCACGACGAGTGAGATGGTGCACGGCCAGACTGTCGTGAACATCGATTCGAAGAGCGATCCACGGACGGCGGCAGATTACGAGCGGAGTTACAAACCAAACGACGAGCGTGCTTACGTTGCCGTGCCGTTGATGCGCGAAGGCCGCTGGGTCGCTTCACTGTGGGCCAGCGACGACAAGCCGCGGCAGTGGAGTAAGGAAGAAGTTGCGCTGCTGCAAACGGTAGCCGAACGCACCTGGACCGCGATTGAAAAGCTCCGGGCCGAAGACGAGCGAGAGCACCTGTTGCAACGCGAAAAAGACGCGCGCGACGCGGCGGAAAAGGCCAATCAACTCAAGGATGAATTCCTCGCCACGCTATCGCACGAGCTGCGGAATCCGTTGAACGTCATTCTCGGTTACTCGGAACTGTTGTTGCGAATGCCCGAGATCGAAAGATCGCAACGGCTCGCTCAGATGGCGGAAGCACTGAGACGCAACGCTCAATCGCAGTCGCAGTTGATTAACGATCTGCTTGATCTCTCGCGACTGCAGCGAGGGAAGATTTCGTTGAACCACGAACCGGTTTCGCTGGCCGCAATCATCGAAAGTGCCGTCGAGACAGTGCGCGCCGACGCGTCGTCCAAGGGCATAAAGATCGGCTTGAACTTCGGCCATCAGCTTCTGCTCGTCGACGGCGACCGGTTGCGGTTGCAGCAGATCGCCTGGAACTTACTGAACAACGCGGTGAAGTTCACGCCGCATGGCGGCAGTATCGACGTTGGGTTGAGCCGTGAGCGCGAGAATGCGGTATTGGCTGTGACGGATACAGGACAGGGAATTGATCCGGCGTTTCTACCGCACGTCTTCGAAATGTTTCGTCAGGCGGATGGCAGCAACAGCCGGCGTCATGGCGGTCTCGGTATCGGTCTCGCGCTGGTGCGGCAATTGGTCCAACTACACGGCGGCACGATCGCCGCCGAGTCGGAAGGCGCCAACAGAGGTTCACGCTTCACGATTCGGATGCCATTGTTGCGGGAAGCGGCGTCGCTTGCTTCGTCGAGTCTTGGTTCGTCGACAGCGGTGAAGTTGAACATTCCGCCGCAGACGAGTTTTCTGATCGTGGACGATTCGGAAGACACGATTGCGATGTTGCAGGAGTTGCTCAAAATCGCGGGCGCGAATGTTATGACGGCAACGAACGGCGCCGATGCGTTGCGATTGGTTACCGATAACGAGTTTGACGTTGTACTGTCAGACATCTCAATGCCGGAAATGGATGGGTTCGAGTTTCTGCAACGGCTGCGGCAGATTGCGGGGAGGCAACACGTTCCCGTCGTCGCTATCACCGGCTTCGGGCGCAGCGACGACATTGAACGCGCGCGCGCCGCTGGTTTTTATTCTCACCTGACGAAGCCGCTCAATCTCGATACGCTGGCGGGGGTCCTGGACCAACTCGCCCGTCACCGTCTCGGCCGCGGCTCTACCGCCGATCACGGATCTACGGACACGGACTACGACGCCACCGCCGGCCCCGTTTGTTGAACTCTCTTATTGCGGGCGATTAATCAGTAAAGCACGATCGCGTTGTAAACCATGTGAAGGATGACGGCGGGAACAAGGCGGCCCGTTTTCTTGAAAAGAAAAGCGTTTGCCAGGCCCAGGAGTGCGACCGGCGGCCAGGCGAAAGGCTGATGGTAAACGGCGAAGAAGGCTGCACTCCCCAGCATCGCGCGCCAGCCGCCCCACTGGCGATCGAGTGCGCGAAAGAGTAGTCCACGAAACAGGTACTCCTCGGCAAAAGGTGCAAAAACGACAGCGATGATCAATAGCGAGAGGTGCAGATTCGGCGAACTATTCATTTGCTCCTGGGTCGACCGAATCATCGGCGCGAAGGCTTCGACGTGCGACATCAACGACACGTAACCCTTGGCCGCGAACGCGAGCGCTATCCCTGCTCCTGCTCCGATTGCCAGCGACACGAACAATGGTTTGCCTCGCGTTCCATCGCCGGTCCGCCAGGACCAAACTTCTCTCTCTCGTAGTCCGCGATTGCCGAGCACGTTAGATACGACGGCCCAGGCCACAACTGCGCACAATCCATAAACGCCCGATTGAAGAATCGGACCAGGGTTCGTCCCAAAAAGGATCGTGGAAAACATTAGAATTATTCCCGACACTACTGCCGCGCCTTCAATGAAAGCGCTGATCGCGATCATCGCGTGCATCAAGGTCGGCGGTGGCGGGACTTTTTCCGACCACGGATCGAACAAATAAGGCAGGCGAGCACGGAAGTTTTCCCACATCGCCGCCGCAGTGACCCACGAATAGACGATGCCGACGACAGCCAGTGACCAGCGTTGGCTCAGGATTCCGATGGCGAACGTGAGCATGCCGAGCGATGCAGCCCAGCGCCTGCCTTTCGGAATCGGTTCCGGTTCTCCCGATGACGACGGCGCTGAAACCAGCGTCACGGCCTTTGCCGACATGCTGCGGCCAAACGCGAGCCAGCCGGTCCAGATCAGTACGACCTTCCACGCGTCGGCCGGATAAAGTATGACCGTAACGATGAGCACCAGCGTCACGAGGGCGGTGGCGATAACAAACCACAGTCTCGCCTTCGCCTTCATCAACTCTTCCAATCCTCTGGGCCACGTCTGCGCAATCCACAACGCGGGACCTTCAGAAGCGAGTGAGCGTGGTCCAAGGATCCAAAGGAAATAAGCGCCGAAGATAACGGCTATCCCGGCGAACAACTGCCACGTCTGTCGGACGTTGTTGATGAAGCTGCGGAACTGGAAAAGTTGGAAGCCGGCGATTGTGACAGGAATCAGAATGGCTTGGACGATCGCGCTGCGATCGCGCAGGAACCACAGAATCTCTTTCCTGTACAGTGGGTCCTTCTTGAATAGGCCCAACCGGAGCGAGACCTTTGTGGACGGACTCGACGCTGCGTCGGAATGTCCGGCAAGTCCATGTTGCGCGCCCCAGACCGTGAACCAAACGCCGCCGGCGATCAGTATCGCCGACGCTAACCAGCAAAAGATCATTCCGGCGACGAATGAAAGCGAACCATCCGGTCGCAGACCGATCGTCCATGCAAACCACGGCCAGGGTAGGAATTTCGCAAGGGGCTGGAGTGGACCAGCAATCGCGGCGATAATGGGTTCCATCGCATAGAGCGCCACCAGAAATGCCAACAGCGTTGCCTGGCCGAGCCAGCTCATCAACCCCAGCAGCCCGCCTCGCGATCGTGGCGGGAACCGAAGCATGACTCCGATCTCCAGCGCTTTTCCTAAACATGCTGCCGCTATGGCCACAGGCACGCCGATCAAGAACGCCGCAGCAACGCCGACTTCTGCCGTGTAAGCAAGGCCGTAGAGGACGCCGAAGAATAGCGGCGCTGTCGTGTAACTGGGATTCGCCGCGATTGGCGACAACATTTCCGCGAAAAACACCGCGGCTGGTCTTACGGGATGACTGAACAGCCATTCCCACATCGGATGTCGCCGTCGTTGCAGATCGAGCTCGAGACCTTCGCCCTGGAAGACGAGCATTACGAACCAGCCGAGCAACACAACCGACGCGAGCATTGCGGGCAGTGGTCCAAACTGCGTCAGACCAGCGATGCCCGGCTGCGCGAATTCGGGCGCAATAAAGTCGGTGCTCGGGCGCGTGCGCCCAGCTTGTTGCAGAAACTTTTCTCTTTGCTCTCTGTCGGCGGAGTCTTTTGAAGTGGACCGAGCTTCGATCTGCGCGGCGTCTTCGAGCCGCTTCTGCGCGTTCTCCTTTTGCTCAGACGAGTTCGCATTTTCGAGTTCGCGCACTGCCTCGATGAAATGCTTACCGACGACGATGCGGCCGTTTTGTTCCGCCGCGATGCGCTGCGTCGTCGAGATCACTTCGTGGACGATGTAAGCGGCGCCGCCGTTGAGAAACGCCATCAGTACCCAGATCGCGATCACACTCAATGCATTGAGCGAGTCCGTGGCTGATCCGCTGCGGTTGTTCAGCAGTTGTCGCTGGCGGCTTATCCTGCCGGACGAACGCCGCCGCGCTGCTCGAAGTAACAGCCGGACGGTTTGCCAGAAACCAATCTCTTGCGATTGGATCAGTTCAGTGCTCATCGTTGCCGTGGTCGTGACGTGAGTTTGAGAAAGACTTGTTCCAGGCTGTCTGATTCGTCAAAGGTGGATCGAAGCTCATCCAGCGATCCCTTCGCCACCAGTTTGCCGTCGTTGATGATCACCGCGTGTGAACAAAGTTTCGCCACCTGGTCCATTAAGTGCGTGGAAAACAGGACTGTCGTACCGCGCTGCGACTCTTCGACCATCAAGTCGTAAAAGAGATGCGTCGATTCGACGTCGAGACCGTTTGTTGGCTCGTCGAGGATCAGGAGTTTCGGCTCGTGCAACATGGAGAGCAGGAGTCCGAGTTTCTTCTTCATGCCGCGCGAGAAATCTTCGGCGTAGGCGTCGATGTCGCCGGCGAGCCGGAGCCGCGACATGAGTGGATAGATGCGGTCCATCGTTGCTTCGACGTCCAGGCCGTGCATCGCGGCGCTCAACTCGAGTGTTTCGCGCCCTGACATGTAGGAGTAAAACACTGGCTCATCGGGCAGGAACCCCACGAGTCGTTTGACCTGGACGCGTTCTTCGAAGGCGTCGAGAGAGTCGATCAGGAGTGTGCCTTCGGTGGCTTTGAGGATGCCCATGAGCAGGCGAAAGAGCGTCGTCTTACCGGCGCCGTTTGGGCCGAGCAAACCGCAAAGTTGACCGGAAGGGACGGCGAAGGATACGTCCCTTAGCGCGACCTTTTCGCCGAACGATTTCGTGACGTGATCGATCTGGACGAGTTCCGGGGGAGAGCTTGTCATTGGGTTAGGCCGCGCGAATTGTACGGAGGTGAGTACGAAAAAGAAAGGATGTGATAATCACATCCATCCTTGAGATCTCGACGTGCGGAGTCCTTGATGAACCATGATTGTAACGGTCGGGCAATCAGCCCCGCGGGGTACTAGAGATTGGATTTGGTTAGTTTAAAAGCCACTCCTCTGCTTCTATAAAGTATGCTTTAGAGAGAACTTGAATCCTCTTGGGAGACAACTGACCGGAGTAACTCTTTTTCCCACGCGAGTATTTCGTGCTTTTCAAGATCGGGCCTAAGTTCCTTAAGGATCTCTCGAAGATAACCGGAATATTTCTTACGATCCAAAAGCTTCATCAGTGACATCGATCGGCCATTGATAAGCAAAGATCGGTTTTTAGCCATGTTCCATGCGTTGATTAGGGCTCGCTCGGCAACTCGCTCGTTCGGATATAACTCTCTTCGCTTGGTGACTAGTTTTGAAATAAGAGCCTGCTTGGTTAGTTCTTTGGGGTAAGGTACCAACTCTTGAATATGTTTCAGCGTGCGACGAGCACCTTCAGGAAACTGTCTGTAAAAACCTAGAAGCACGTCTCTATGTCTTCGTTTGATCGCCTTTTCCGCCTCATCATGAATTACATCGCGAACCGCTGGATTAAGGTACTGATGTGTGATGTCCGAGGTCGACACGGTAAAGTTTGCTCGGGTACGGTCGGTGAAGCTATCAATTAGCCTCTGACGAAGAACCTGTGGCACTCGGGCGTTTGTGGGAATCAAACCCTCGGACCGTTCACCGTTCATGAAATCGTTCAGAATTCGCTCCTCGTCAATGCCGTTTTCAACGAGGTAGATTACTCCCTTCCCAAGGAGCAGGCCGTATTCAGCTTCACGAGCGATCCAGAGATAATCTTTGACGCCACCGGCTAACGATTCCGTCTGTTTGGGCACGATCTCGCCAACCGTGTCACTTAACCAGATTCGCGCCCGGATAAGACTCTTGAACTTTACTCCCGCCCCGCGCTCTTTCACGCTCAGTATTTCAACGCGGTTTCGAAAGTTTGCCTTGATATAGTCCACAATTTGCCCAACCAACACTTCGACCACAGGTACATCATGGTGGTAAGAAATAAAGATCCGGCCGGAAGTAGGGGCTAACTTCTCATGATGCAGAGCGGCTATGAACCTCGAGAACTGAACAAACCTTTGTACCCACAGCGGTTCATTATGAACCTCTATCTCCTTGAGAGTGTCGTAATCGTGATCGTTATAGGCTCGGATTGCCTTACTCAAAGTCGCGACCAGAGGCAATTGGCTTCGGGCAGTCTTTACATATCCACTTCCAAGTAACGCATCAAATTCGGTTTGAATGTTCTTAAAACCACCAAGGTACGAGGTGCTGCGGGATTCAACTCCAATCACTCGATAGAGCTCATTCAAAAAATAGAGGGCAAACTGTCTCGCATACCTCGCAGTAAAGATCCAGTCCTTCTCCAGCTCGAATAGCTGTTTAACGAGTATTTCATCTTCATTTCGCGGGTGCCTCAGGACATGTTGGGAGGGAATGACCGAATCCAACTTAGACTTTATCGATTCCGCTAGGATGCCCTCGATTTCCTTCGCGCGGTCAAAAATACCCGGCAAAGGCAGGTGATGCTTGATATCGTACATTCCTTCGCCAACATCTTCGAGGTACCGCTGAAACATTGGACCGAGACCAAGGCTAAGGCTGCGAACAAACTCAGCCTTAGTGGTGGCGAAAGGTAACCTTAGGCTGACGTGTTTCCCGCCATTCTGAGACGCTGTGAGGTTGGGATAGATGCCGATTTGGACGTTGACATCTTCGCCAAAGTATTGGACCTGAAATTTTTGCGGCAGCACGTATACGGGAACTGGACCATACTTGTGAATAGCAATTCGAACATTGGGTAAATTCGCAAACTCCCCATCCGCTATTCGGTTGACGATGTTTTTGGCTCCTAGAAAACGTTTGATGCTTTCACTTATTCGCTGAGTAAGGCGATCGTATTCCGATCTGTCATCACCCGAAAGGATCGGATGAGATCCATTCACGAGAAGAATGGTGCGATGATCAGACTTTCGGGGTAACTCGTAAGTTAGATAGGCATTGTGATCGTTTCCAGCCGCTCGCAGCCGATAGCGATAGCGATTCTCGTCTTTAGTAGGAGCGATGATTTGGATCGACGGGTGATTTGGAGTCTTTTGTTTGACCATTAGGAGTATGCCTCCAACTATTCGAGAGGAATATGCGACGCCCCTAGATTGTGAGGAGCGTACGAAAAGCAACAGACTTATAATGATCGACCAATTTAAAAGTCAAGGAATGCCGAAACCCCGGTCCATATTAGCCATTGATGCGGTGGATTGCGAGTAAGGACTTCCGCCTGAGGTACGACAGAACAGATCTGCCGACTTTAGTGTCACACGGCCAGGACCGATGCTGTAAGCGTGAGAGGCGGTGAGCTATGACAAACACAAGCAAGGAATGTTCTCAAGAGCCGCTCTGCTTCTTCATGTCCATAAGCCATCGCTTCATCGCTTTGCGGTTCTTGCCATACGGTGAGCCGTTTGCAATGTACCACGCCCGTTTTGGGGAGTATCCAAGTTGCCTGAGTCTCTGAAACGAGACGTTTGGGTCGCGAGGTCCATGACGATCACGATCGTGCATAGGCTTCTTTCTCGATGTCATCAGACGCTATTAGATTTCTCCCTTGCAGATTTGATACATGATCTTATAAATGAAGTTTGTGTTCTGGCCCATCTCACCAACTACAACCCACGTGCGTTTCTGGATAAAGCATGCACCACCAAGATTTATAGTTATCGTGACTACCACATATTGTCAAATCGGCGGGAAGAGTGTTAAGCCTCCCGCCATTTGGTTGCAGCGGCACAGACGTTGACGATTCGCTCTTCTTAATGCGACTCTGAGTGGCTATTGAGTATGAGTATATAAGAGCGCTGACGTCTCGACCGGTTCCTAAAGGTCTCGGCGTCCGCCGAACTACTAAAGGTCAAACCTTGCATGATCAGGATGATTGCGCAGAATCGTATTCCTTATTGAAAACCGCGCGTCGCGATCAATATCCAGTGCCTAGGCTCTCCCTTCGAAGCGAAAAGCGAAGACAGTCAGAAGTCCCGCCGAAATTCGCCGCCGCTCAACTCATGCAGGCTCTGCAGGGGTCACCAGCCGATAAAGCCTTCTTCCGGTTTGGACCTCGTTCCCGCGCCGAGCACGAAGAATGCCAAAGGAATCATGTTCGTTGCGTCTCGCGCCCCGCATCCATGGCAAGTCTTTAAGCACACGGATTACAATCGCCGCAACATGCAAACACTACGAACCCTTTATCCCGAGATTGACCCGTACGACATGGGCCATCTTCAGGTCTCAGACGTTCACCACCTGTATTACGAGCAGTGCGGTAATCCGAACGGAAAGCCCGTTGTGTTCCTGCACGGTGGGCCAGGGGCGGGTTTGATTCCCGATTACCGGCGCTTCTTCGATCCGGAGGCGTATCGAATCATTCTCTTCGAACAGCGCGGCGCCGGACGCAGCATCCCGCATGCTTCTCTCGACGACAACACGACGTGGCACCTCGTCGAAGACATCGAAAAACTGCGCAACCGTTTCGGTGTCGAGCAGTGGCTTGTCTTCGGCGGCTCGTGGGGCAGCACGCTCTCATTGGCTTACGCTGAAACGCACCCCGAGCGCGTGCGCGGCTTGGTCCTGCGCGGCATTTTTCTCTGCCGCCCGCAGGAGATCCGCTGGTTCTACGAAGACAGCCACGGCGCGAGCGCGATCTTTCCCGAAACGTGGCGCCAGTACGTTCAATTGATTCCCGAGTCTGAACGCGGTGACATGATCCGCGCTTACTATCGCCGCTTGACGAGCAATGACGAAGCGGTTCGTTTGGAAGCGGCGAAGGCGTGGTCGCTCTGGGAGGCGAGCGCGTTGAAGCTGTTACCGGATCCGAAAGTGATCGAAGAGTTCACCGAACCCGAGATGGCGATCGCGCTGGCGCGCATCGAGTGTCATTACTTCATAAACAACTGTTTCTTCGAAACTGATAACTACCTGATCGAAAACGTCGATCGCATTCGGCAAATTCCCGGCGTGATAGTCCACGGCCGTTACGATGTCGTCTGTCCTTTTATGAACGCGTGGGATCTGCACCTTGCGTGGCCGGAAGCTTCACTCGAAGTCATTCCCAACGCCGGACACGCGGCAACCGAACCCGGCATCGCCGACGCGCTCGTCCGGGCGACCGACAGTTTCCGCTAAATAGATCTACTTGATGGCGATCGGATTGACGATCGCCTGCACACCGCCGGTGATTCGTGCCGCGCCGAGTGTGAAGAGAAACTCCCAGGCCTGGTCCCGCACCATTTCTTCGGTGTTGATGTTTTCCAGTATGTGAATGCCGTTGAGTGGAATCAGAATCTGGTGGACCTCAAACGTGCCGGCGTTCTTTTCGAACGGAACAGCCTCGAAACTCCACGTATCTGAGCCAACGATGGCAATCTCGCGCGAAGCGAGATACTTTGCGCCGTCACGGCCAAGACCTGGCGCGGCCGCCGCGTAGCGTTTGTTGTCTTTACCGAGCAGTTTCAGCCAGCCGGTATAGAAGAGCACTACGTCGCCCTTCTCAATCGACTTTATGCCCTGGCGTTTCATCGCGCCCTCGATTTCCGCGCGGTTGAATGCCGTGCCTTCTTTCACGATGTCGGTGTTGAAGTATCCGGCCATGTCGAGCAGCACGCCGCGTGTCGCGACCGCAGGGACGTTCTCGACGCCGAGCTTCTTCAGCCCGTCAGTCATGGCGAAATCGATACTCTTGTTGCAGTTGTAATAGAGATTATCGATTCCGATGTGGCCCAGGCCGTCGAGTTGCGAGCCGATTCCCGCCCACCCGTTGATGAGGTCGTCGTTGTAAGTGGTCTTGGTTGGCCCAAGCGTCGCGCCTCCGTTCTGTCCTGGCTGGACGATCGTGACGGCGAAAGTGCGCGGCGGATAAGCGGGCGTGTCTTTGTTTGTCTCGATCCCGAGGCGATACGCTTTGCCTTTGGTGACCAGCCTGGTCGCGGCGAGCGTCTTTTCCGGCGTGACGTAGTTTAGATTGCCGACCTGATCGTTTGGGCCAAACTTCGAAGCCGTCAAACAAGGTCGCTGCTGCGCGTGTGCGGCTACGGTGAAGCCGAGAACGATGGCCCAAACCGCGATCAGCTTTGCGGCAGAGTTCATGTTAAAGTCGTCTCCTTTCGCGAATAGTTATAACAGAACAGGGATAAAGCATGAACGAAGCTTCCCGCAAAGTCCGGAGAACTTATCTGATACTCTTCCTCTTCAACACGCTCGCGGCTTCGCTCATCTGGGGAATCAACACGCTGTTTCTTCTCGACGCCGGTCTCAACAATCTCGAGGCGTTTGCCGCGAATGCATTCTTCACCGCCGGGTTTGTGCTGTTCGAGATTCCGACCGGAGTCGTTGCCGACCTGCGCGGCAGGCGAGCGTCGTACCTGCTCGGTCTGTTGACGCTCGCTATCTCGACGGTCCTGTATCTATTCATGTGGTACGTGTCGGCGGGGTTTTGGGCCTGGGCCGCGGCCTCGCTGTTCCTGGGGCTCGGCTTCACGTTTTTATCCGGCGCATTCGAGGCATGGCTGGCGGACGCGCTCGCTTACACGGGTGACAAGGATACGTTGGAGTCGGTGCTGGCGAAGGGCGAGATCGTCCAAGGCGCGGCGATGCTTACGGGATCAGTCGCGGGCGGAGCAATCGCCCAAGCGACGAACCTCGGTGTTCCTTACGTGATTCGCGCAGTGTTGCTCGTTGTGAATTTTGTCCTCGCGGCCATGTTGATGAAAGACCTCGGCTTCACGCCGGTGAAAAGCAAGCGCGCAACGGAAGAGATCAAGTCGATTCTGCATGCGTCGATCAAGTACGGCTTACGTAATCGTCCGGTGAGGTGGATCATGTTTGCCGCGCCATTTACGGGCGGCGTTACGATCTACGCGTTCTACGCCATGCAGCCTTACCTGCTGGAGCTATACGGCAACAAACAGGCATACGGCATCGCCGGTCTGGCGGCAGCCATCGTCGCCGGAGCGCAGATCGCGGGCGGACTGCTCGTCCCTTACATCTCGCGAGTATTTAGTCGACGCACCTCAGTGCTGCTGACGTGCGAAGTGATCAGCGTGATAGTCCTGGCGCTGATCGGATTCTTGCCGAACTTTTGGGTCGCGGTCACACTACTGGTACTTTGGGGCCTGATGTTCTCGGCAGTGACGCCGATCCGGCAAGGTTATCTGAACGCGTTAATCCCTTCTGAACAACGCGCGACAGTGTTGTCGTTCGACTCGATGTTCGGGTCAACTGGCGGCGTTGTCGTTCAACCATTACTCGGGAAGGCCGCTGACGCGTGGGGCTATCCGGTTTCGTACACGTTGAGCGCGGCGTTTCAGGTGTTCGCTGTTCCATTCACCTGGCTCGCCCGGCGCGAACGAGCAAAGCCGGACGTGATTTGAGTCACATCATGGTTGTTCTCTTTCGCCGCTTCACGAAATAACCGTAAAAATACGGAGTGACACATTTTCGGTCGTAAGTTACCGTACCTCTAACTCATTGAAAATAACGACGGTAACGAATGGTATCGGCAGTTGACCATTGCGTGGACGGTCGAATGTAGATGCGGTAGGCTGCAGATTACCGTGAGCGTTGGTGCGGCCAGGACGCAGTGTAATAGCTGTTGGACCATCCGGTCCCGTAGCAAGCTACCGATCCCCCCGGTAGATCGAACGAGGGCTTTATGGTTCCCCGATCTCCCCGACTTATCCCCGCTGGTATGTTTATCGTCGTGTGGCTATTCGCATGGACCAATATCCATGCGCAGTCCTCCTCCTCAATCGAAGGACAAGTCGTCGATCAGTTGGGTGCTGTTGTTCCGCGCGTTGAAGTGCGAGTCACCAGTAAAACTATTGGTGTCGATCGGGCGACCGAGACTGATGACGACGGCAGATATGAAATACCAGCATTGCCCGTAGGCGACTATCGACTTGTCGTTCAGGCCCAGGGCTTCAACACTCAAGTGGTGGAACCGGTTCGCGTCGAGGTCGGCCGGCGAATAACACACAACTTCCAACTCAACGTCGGAGACGTATCGCAGCAGATCACGGTCACTTCCCACGGTGAACTGATCGAGCATGCAACCACCTCAGTCGGTGAGGTTGTCGGCGTGAAGCTGGTGCAGGAACTGCCGCTCGACGGGCGTCACTTCCTTGAGCTCGGCCTGCTTATTCCAGGTTCGGTAACGCCGCCGCAAGGCGCTTTCTCAGCGTCGCCAATGCGCGGCCTGGGAGCACTCGCAATCAACACCGCCGGCAATCGCGAAGAAACAATCAACTACGTCGTCAACGGAATCACACTCAACAACCTCACGTTTAGTTCGATCAGTTTTCAACCTTCGATTGCGACAGTCGAAGAGTTCAAGGTCAGCAATTCGACGTTCAGCGCTGAATACGGACAAAGCTCGGGCGCGGTCGTGAACATCGCCACCAGATCCGGTTCGAACGAGTTTCACGGCGAGCTGTTTGAGTTTCTGAGAAACGATCGATTCGACGCGCGGAACTTTTTTACTTTGACTTCCAGCGAGCCGCCGCCATTCAAGCGCAACCAGTTGGGCGGTCAATTAAGCGGGCCGCTGGTCAGAGATCGCGTCTTCTTCTTCACTTCGTACGAAGGATTGCGACAGCGCCAAAGTATCGACCTCAACAGTCTGGTGTTGAGTGATGCGCAGCGGGCGTCGATTTCAGATCCCGTAATAACGAGGCTCGCGGCGCTGATCCCGCGTGCAAACTTCGTCGACGCGTCAGGCACGCCACGCTTTGTCGGTTCGGCAAGGGCGCCAGTCGACAGCGATCAATGGACCTTGGATATCAACTATAACGTCGCCAAGAACGATCGGCTGCATGGTTACTACGCGCTTTATTGCACCAGTAGCACCGAGCCGCGAACCGGCAGTACTGTTCCGAGCTTTGGCAACACCGCTGACGTTCAGCGCCAGATCTTTACGCTAAACGAGACGCACATCTTTGGCCCAACACTCGTCAACGAGATTCGTTTCGGGTTCAACCGCTGGTTCTCGACAAACAAACCGAATACGCAAGTCAATCCAGCAGACTTCGGCATCAACAACGGAATTACTGAAGCTATCGGCTTACCGCAAATCAACGTCGCCGGCGGGAACCTGAGTTTCGGCGGCCCCGCCGCGCAGCCGTCAGGACGCGGCGATACTACGTTTGTCATCGCCGACAACGTGAACCATCTCCGGGGACGGCATTCGCTGAATTTCGGGGGCGAGTTCCGGCAGTTCTTCAACAACAACTTCCGCCAGGGAACCGGCACGTTCAACTTCCCAAACATCGCCAGCTTCATCGCAGGCACAGCGAATTCGTTCAGCGTGACGCTCGGCAGCCAATCGAGCAGCATCGCTCAGCGCGCGATCGGGTTTTTCGCACAGGACAACTACAGACTCAGACCAAACCTCACGCTCGAGCTCGGTCTGCGTTACGACTGGAACATCACTCCCACCGAACGCTACGACCGTTTCATCGTCTTCGACCCACAGACGGCGGCGCTCGTCCGCGTCGGTACGGCGATCGACGACGTCTACCAGCAGAACAACAAGAACATACAACCGCGCGTCGGATTTGCCTGGGATCCGATGAAGGACGGAAAGACGTCCGTCCGAGGCGCGTATGCTGTTTTGACCGATCAGCCGATGACGAGCATCGTCGTACCAACGGCCGCGAATCCGCCGATTGCGATCCCACTCACTTTCACGGGAGTCATCAGGTTCGACAATGCGTTGAGTCTCGCAGGACCGGCAGGCT
The DNA here is from genome assembly GCA_046732935.1 of Acidobacteriota bacterium. GTDB lineage: Bacteria > Acidobacteriota > Blastocatellia > Pyrinomonadales > Pyrinomonadaceae > PSRF01. Next base: position 122,991 of record JBKPOC010000002.1, read on the forward strand.
TGGCGCCGCAAACGATCAATCATGATTTCAGTAATGCCTATTTGCAGTCGTGGAACCTCAACGTGCAACGCGAGTTGTTCAACGGCATGGCGTTAACCGTCGGCTACTTCGGATCAAAGGGAACGAATTTGATCGTGCGGCGAAATCTGAACCAACCCATCAACGGAGTGCGCCCGTTTCCGGCGTTGTCGCAATCGAGTCCGATACTTCCGGGCGCCTCGCTCGGCAACATCACGCAAGTCGAAAGCGCGGGTAACTCGAGCTACAACGCGCTGTGGGTGTCAGCCACGAGGCGGCTCGCACGCGGGCTCCAGTTCAATTCGTCTTACACCTGGTCGAAGTCTCTTGATTACAACTCGTTCAGCACCGGCGGCATCGTGGGCCAGGACAGCTACAACCTGCGCGGCGATCGTGGTCTTTCAGATTTCGACGTCAGGCATCGTTTTGTCTTCAGCGGGATCTACGACCTGCCATTCACGGGCAATCAACTAGTGCAAGGTTGGCAGTTGGCCGCGATTGTTCAGGCACAGAGTGGTGGGCCAGTCAACATCGTTACCAACAACATTGCGGTCAACGGCGTTGCGAATACGCTGCGGCCTGACGTCAATGGACCAGTAGAGATTATTGAACGTCCGGATCGCTGGTTCGATACGTCCGCGTTTATCGCGGCGCCGCATTTTGGCAACCTCGGGCGCAACGTCGTGATCGGGCCGGGGTTTCACAACACGGATGTTTCAATCATCAAAAACCTCACGTTGAAAGAGCAACTCAGGATACAGCTTCGCGCGGAGATCTTTGACGTCTTCAATCATCCGAACTTCGGAATGCCTGGGAACGTTGTCGGCACTCCAGCGTTTGGCGTGATTACCTCAACCCGATTCCCGACGGGCGAGACCGGCTCGTCGAGGCAGATCCAGTTCGCCGTGAAGCTAAGCATTTAGACAGTTCAAATGAAACTGTTCCAGCACATCACCGCACGTTTGATCCTCGCGTTCATCGCGGTGGTGTTGGGTGCGTTAGCCGCTGCCGCGCAAGTAACGCATGTGCCTAAGAGAGTTTTGGTCATCTACTGGGACAACAAGGACTTTCGCGGAAACATAGTATTTGATCAGTACTTTCAAGAGGAGTTGAAGGCGGCGCCGTTTCATGATCTCGAATATTATCCGGAGTATCTCGAGTCGAATCGCTTCCCAAGTGAAGATTACCTCGACGGTTTTTACGATTATCTCAAGCGGAAGTACGAGGACCGCCACATCGACGTGGTCGTCGCTCTAACGGACGCGCCACTCAGACTCATGTTCAAGCATGGCAAGGATCTTTTTCCGGATTCTCCAATCGTTTTTGTTGCGACGCGTTTTCCGGGCGACGCCGAGTTCGCGGTGCGCCGTGAGATGACGGGTATCGTGGCTCAAACAACACATAAGCAAACGCTCGATCTCGCACTCAGTTTGCATCCCGATACGCGGCAACTTTTTGTGATTAGCGGCAGTCCCGAGCACGACAGGAGGTACGAGGCGATCGCGCGGCAAGAGCTCGCCGCTTATGAAGACCGAGTTCACATCACGTATCTCACCGATCTTCCACTGAACGAACTGATCGCCCGGACGCAAGCGCTTCCTCCGCAGTCGATAGGTCTTTATGTTTGGCAGAAAACAACTGACGAGGAGGGGAAAAAACTCGAGACATACGAAGTCTTAGAGCGGTTCGCGCCGACGGCATCGATCCCGCTGTATGGACTTGGCAGTGCAAACATCGGCTCTGGACTCGTCGGTGGATATGTTCAAGGCGCTGAGGGCAATGCCAAAAGAATAGGCGAAATGGTGGTCCGGGTCCTGAACGGAGAAAGGGCGCACGACATTCCGGTTGAAGCCGCGCCAAACGGACCGATGTTCGATTGGCGGCAGTTGAAGCGTTGGGGGATCGACGAGACTCGGCTACCAGCAGGAAGCGTGGTGCGCTTCAGAGAGTTCACGTTTTGGGAACAGTACAAGTGGCGCCTCGTCGGAGTCTTCGCCCTCTTCGCCCTGCAAACGACGTTTATCGGAGTGCTCTTACTCGAGCGCAGTCGCCGCCGCCGCGCGAGAGAATTGCTGGCCCAACTCAACGCTGAGCTCGAGCAGCGCATCGCCGCACGCACCGCGGCACTCGATGCGAAGACGCGCGAGCTCGAGGCCTTCACCTATTCAGTCGCCCACGACTTGAAAGCCCCGCTTCGCGGCATCGACGGTTACAGCCGCCTGTTGCTTGAGGATCATAAAGACGAGCTCAACGAGGAGGGTCGTGCGTTCCTGAATACGATCCAGGCTTCGGCCGGCGAGATGAACCAGTTAATACAGGACCTGCTCGACTACTCCAGGCTCGAGCGTCGCGAGTTGAATCCTAACCGGCTGGAGTTGCAGCCGCTCGTCAAGGCCGTCGTCGAGCAGAAGCAGTACGAGATCGTCGATCGTGAGATTGCTTTCCAGGTCAATGTCAACGGCGGATACGTCATGGCCGATGCGAATGGACTGAGTCAGGCCCTCAAGAACTATATCGACAACGCCGTCAAATTTACGCGCGGCGTTCCCGAGCCGCTGGTCGAAGTTGGCTCACGCGAGACTCCTGGCGGCTGCCTGCTCTGGGTGCGTGATAACGGCATCGGCTTCGACATGAAGTATCACGATCGGATCTTCAATATCTTTCAGCGACTGAACCATTCGGAAGACTACCCGGGCACGGGCATCGGACTCGCGATCGTTCGCAAAGCAATGGAACGATTGGGCGGGCGGGCGTGGGCCGAGAGCGAACCGGGAAAAGGTGCGACGTTTTACCTGGAGATCCCGCAGGCTAACGGAGCGACGCGATGATGACGGCGGCGGCACTCAGTCCGATCCTGATCGTTGAAGATCGAGCGACCGATCTCGATCTCACGAAGCGCGCGTTTGCGAAACGCAGACTGCTGAATCCGATTGAAGTCGCGCGCGACGGAGAGGAAGCGCTCGCTTACATCAAGCGGTGGGAGGAAGGTGACCCGGCGCCCGTCTTTATCATGCTCGATTTGCGGTTACCGAAAGTGGACGGCCTCGAAGTTTTGCGCCGTCTCAAACAGCATCCGACGTTCTCCTGCATACCCGTCATCATCCTCACCACGTCCGCCGAAGACAGGGACATTCAGGAGGCGTACAGGCTTGGCTGCAATTCCTACATCGTCAAGCCGGTGGAATTCAACAAGTTCATGGAAGTGGCTTTGCAGGTGGAAGTTTATTGGGGGGCAGTGAATCGAACTTCGTTATAAGTGATGCGAATTCTATACGTCGAAGACGATCCCAGGGATGCTGATCTGACCGTGCGGCGGTTGCAAAAGACCGCGCCGGAGTTCGAGGTCGAAACAGTTTCAACTGTGCAGGACGCATTGACGCGCCTCGAACGCGTCGATTCAGAACCGCTCGATCTCGTGCTTGTCGACTTTCATCTGAGCGACGGCGATGGCCTCTCGCTGCTGGCCTATGTTCGTGAAAACGGTCTGCCGCTGGCGGTTGTTATGGTGACCGGCATGGGCGACGAAGAGACTGCCGTGACGGCGCTCAAGGCGCGGGCTGACGACTACGTCGTGAAAGGCAAGGATTACCTCGACCAATTGCCCACTACTCTTGAGAGCGCGCTGAATCATTACCGCGCTGATGCGGCACGACGCGCGTACCCGCTCAGAGTGCTCTACATCGAAGGCGAATCGCGAGATATCGAGAACACGCGCCGCCACTTTGCGGTCCATGCCGATCACATCCAGGTCGATTACCTGTCGAGCACGAGTGAAGCTTTTCTCGCTTTGCAACAGTCGCTTCCAAATCTGCGGTACGACGTTATCCTGCTCGATTTTCATCAGCCCGAGAGGCCTGCTCTCGAACTGTTGAAAGAACTGAAAGCCGTGTGCGAGCAACTCGCGCCCGTTGTGCTCGTTTGTGCGCACGGCGATGAAGACCTTGCGAACCAGGGGCTGCGGCTCGGCGCGTCGCGTTATGTAGTCAAGAGCCCCGGTTACCTTTATCGATTGTCGTGGGAACTGGACGACGTGCGGTCTCGCGCCGAGTTGTTGCAACGCGAAGCTGCGTTGAAAGTGAGCGAAGAGTCGCTCAAGCAGGCGCTCAGCGAGCTGCGACAGTTAAAAGACAAGCTGGAAGATGAGAACGTTTCCCTGCAAGAAGAGATACGGTTGGCCGCGAATGCGGGTGAGATCATCGGACAGAGTGAATCTCTGCGACGCGTGCTCCACATGGTGGAGCAGGTCGCTCCGCTCGACACGACAGTATTGCTCTTGGGTGAAACAGGAACGGGGAAAGAGCTGTTGGCGCAGGCCATTCATAACTCCAGTCGTCGAAGGGGTCATCCGCTTGTGAAGGTCAACTGTGCGACGTTGCCCGGTGAGTTAATCGAGAGCGAGTTGTTTGGACATGAAAAGGGCGCGTTTACTGGAGCGACTGCCAGGCGAACGGGACGGTTTGAGATTGCAAACGGCGGCACTATCTTTCTTGACGAAGTTGGCGAAATGCCGCTGGAGTTGCAAGCGAAGTTGTTGCGGGTGTTGCAGGAGGGTGAGTTTGAACCTGTTGGCAGCAGCCGAACGGTAAAAGTAGACGTGCGCGTCCTCGCGGCGACGAATCGCGATCTCGAGGAAGAAGTGCGCAACGGAACGTTTCGATCTGACTTGTTCTACCGTCTGAGCATCTTTCCGATTACGTTGCCGCCTTTGCGCGAACGGAAAAATGATATTCCGATGTTGGTGCGGCATTATGTGAAGGAGTTCAGCACGAAGTTTGGTAAGACGATCGAGGCGATCCCGCAGGAGACAATGGCGGCGTTGAGGAATTATCCGTGGCCGGGGAACATCCGCGAGCTGCGAAACGTCGTCGAGCGAGCGGTGATTGTCACTGAAGGTTCGAAACTGCGTCTGCTCGATAGTCTGGAAACACCGCGATTGGATATGGCTGTTCAGCCGCCGGTTGATATTGCCGCCGCTCAACACTTCACGGATGGAGATGACGTTAATTGGGGCGAGACGCTGGAGCAAAGCCAGCACAATCTGATCCTGCAAACGCTAAAGAGAACTTACTGGAGAATTGAAGGTCCTTACGGAGCGGCCGCCGCCCTTAACATCCATCCCAGCAAACTCCGCTCACTGATGAGAAAACTCGGCATCACCCGCCCCAAAACCAAAACCCAGGGCACGATCTAAACCCACACTCACGGAAATAGGGATCAAAAAATAAAGCGGGCCGCGAGGCAGTTTTCGCGGCCCGCTGAGATGTGCGCCCCTCGGTGCTGTCCTCCTGCGTCGGTCCGCACCATACGCACATCCGAATTCAGCGCCAGTGGCCAAAGCAGCGTTGCTCAATGAGGGAGCGGCGAGTAGAAGCAGTACGCAGCGCGCTCTCTGTTACTGTCCGCCGACTCGGCCTGCTATCCCCTTGTTCACCATCAGTCTGATTTCCACCCGGCGGTTCTTGGCGCGTCCCGCAGCGGTCTTGTTCTCCGCCACCGGTTCCAGTTGCCCGTAGCCGAACGGTTGGACCAGCCGATGCAATGGCATCTTGTACTTCGAAACGATGTAGTAAATGACGGCATTCGCGCGCCGTTCACTCAAGTCGATGTTGCGCTGTGAGTTGCCCGTGGTATCGGCATAACCGATAACGGCCATGACCCAGCCCTTCGTGTCCTGCGTCTTCACCCACGCAGCGGCGTTGTCAATCTCTGCCTTCGCTTTCGGGCCCAGCGTCGCGCTGCCTGTAGCGAATTGGACGGTGATCGTTTTGATCGGATCGAAATCGTCGAGACCGTTGATGCGGTTATTGGCTAAGTCGGCAGTCGACTGCGCCTTGGCCGCATCCTCTTTCGCGGATTGAGCTATCGCTTGAGTCTCCGCGATCTGTCCGGCAAGCCGCTCCTGCTCCGCTTGCTGCTGTTTCAACTTCTCGCGCATTTCAGCTTCGAGCGGATCGACCGTCGATTTAAGCGCCTGTGCAGCTCGCAAGTCCTGCTCGTCGAAGCGAATCTTATCGGCAACTACCTGGCCCTGTGCGTTGCCAACGCCGTCAACCTCCAGACGCAGACCGCGCAGGATGTAGCTTGCGCCGTAATCCTTCGAGCCGCGGAATACGCCTTTTTTATGACTCTTTACTCCGGTGTTTTCTGTCAGTAGAACGACCGTTTGCGGGCCGCCCATCGTGTCGCTCATCGTGAACCAATCGGCCTCGCGCTTGACGACGATGCCTTTGAATTTTTCGACTTTCTCGCCTTCAGGAACTGACCGCAACTGCGGCTCCTGGCTTCTCGCACTGCTTTGCATAGTGAGTACGGTCAGTACGGCTGCCAGGATGAAAAGGAAGGCTGATCTAGTTGAGCTAGGTGCTTTGTTTGCGCTGATCCTCATAGTTGGCTCCTTGTGGTTGTGGAATCTAGCGTAGATTAGTTGGTGGCGGGATCCGTTAATACTCGCAATTTTGCCAGTATTGACTCATGCGGATTCTGTGTTCAGTTATGGTTACTCCCAAAACGGGCGAGCGTGACTGTAACGTTGTCCAACCCGCCTGCTGCGAGCGCCAACTCGATCAGATCGTGACACGCGCGCGCCGCCGAGTTTGCTTCAGTGGCGGCTTTGAGAATGGTGGCATCGGTGACCATTTTGGTGAGACCATCGCTGCAAAGCAGAAGCTGATCGCCTGGGGACACATGTCCTCGCTCCACTTGCGGTTCGACTTCGGCGTCGAGTGCGCCGAGCGCGGCTGTCAGAAGATGTTGCAGTGACGATGAGACCGGATCGTTGGGGTTCACGCCCGCATCGATCAGCGCCTGGGCGACGGTGTGGTCTTTCGTCAACTGCGCGATCTTGCCATCACGCAGCAGGTAAGCGCGCGTATCGCCGACGTGCCCGATCACGAGGTCGCCGCCCAGTATGCCGGCGACCGTGAGCGTAGTTCCCATACCACGACGCGTCATGTCTTGACGGGCCTCTTCCTTAATCGTCTTGTCGACTCGCAGAAAGCGTTGACTCATTCTTTGCAAGACTGTTTTGAGATCGTTTTCCCTGTCGACGGAAAGAATCCAGTCAGGCGTGTCGACGATCAGTTCTATCAACGTCGTGACTGCCATCTGGCTCGCCACGTCGCCGGCGGCCATGCCGCCCATTCCGTCGGCCACAAACATGGCATGGCCTGTCAACTCATAATCTCGCTTTAATAGGTCGTCAGGCAGGTTCGACGTCAAGGTTTCGAGCGACCGTCCAAAACGGAATACGAGATAGTGGTCCTCGTTGATTTGTCTGACGTGCCCTTTGTGGGTCGCGCCGGCGATGTCTACCACTGCCACTTCTTTGTTCTTTTCCATCTGGACTTCCATCTCACGGTTAGCCTAGGCATTCGTGACCCGAGTCACTACTAGCAAAAGTTACAGGTGAGGAAATGCGCCGCACGCACCTGTAGGAATTGACAGTAGATGATGGGCAAAGAAGCACTTAGCCTTCTGAGCACGAATGAATAACCCACGTGTGCTGCAAAAGTTCGGCTGGCTGGTGCTGATTCTTTTTTGGGTCATGCCGGTGAGCGCTGCGCGTGACGACGACGTCGTCATTCTCAAGAACGGCGACCGCATGACGGGCGAGATAAAGAGTCTCCAACGCGGCGAGCTGAGATTCAAAGCAAGTTACATGGCGGAAGCGGTGCGCCTCGATTGGACCAAGGTGCAGCGCCTGGAAAGCAAGTCGCAGTTTTTGATCTACTTGATAAACGGAGAGCGATTCACCGGTTCGCTTCAAGTTGCTTCGCCGTCGCAGCTCGGAAACGAAAACTTCGTGATTGGTGTCGATAGGGACCGGCTCCGAGTCAATCAGATAGACGTTCTCAGGATCGCGCCCGTTGAAGAGATGTTCTGGCGTCAACTCGAAGGCTCTATAGATTTCGGTTTCAGTTTCACCAGCGGCAACGATCAGTACCAGGCGCAGCTCCTCGCTACTACAACGTACCGGCGCGGCACTCACACGATGACTGCGAGCATCGATTCCGTGTTCAGCGGCCAGCCGAAAGGAACGAGCACTGCTCGCAAACAGTTCACGTTCGATTACACGAAGCAACTGAGCCCGAGGTACTACGCCGGAGGGCTGCTGGATTTTCTGAGCAGCGATCAGCAGAGTCTGGACTTGCGTACCACCGCGGGCGCGCTGCTCGGCAGAAACATTTTGCAGACGGAGCGCACGCGCTTGTCAGCCTTTGCCGGCGCCGTGGGCACTCGCGAGAAATATTCGGCCACGGTGAACCAGACCGAAACGACGAATGCAGATGCGATCACGGGGGTTGATTTCCAAACGTTTCGCTTCAACGCCACTGACATTCGCTCGCGCCTGATGTTCTTTCCCAGTCTATCGAATCCCGGCCGCATGAGGATGCAAGCCACTTCCGATCTGCGCATAAAAATCGCCAAAGATCTGTGGTGGGGATTCCACTTCTACGAGAACTTCGACAGCAAACCTCCGATCACTGCAAATAAGAACGACCTCGGCATCAGTACGTCCGTGGGTTGGAAATTCTAATTCCCTGTAAAAAGTGCGAGTAAACCTGTGTCGGAAACGTCGATAGAATCCGCAACAAACGCGCGGACTCTAAAAAGGACGGTGATGATAATGAAAAGATCGGCAAAAGCACTCCGACTCGCGGCGGTTGGAGTCGTGCTTCTATTCTGTTGTAGCTGGGCAGTGGCCCAGGACATTAAATACAACTTTCTGCCGGGAACAGACTTCACGAAGTACAAGACTTACAGATGGGTCAGAATACCCAACGCTCAATACCCAAATCAGATCCTCGACAGGCAGATCATGGAATCGATCGATCGGCAATTGGCCACGAAGGGCCTGACGAAGAGTGACGGCGAGAGTGCCGATCTCGTCGTCGCGTACCAGGCTGCTGTCAATCAGGAGAAACAGTGGAACTCCTACAGCACGGGTGGCGACATGTGGGGTTATGGACGTTGGGGCGGCTGGGGTGGCTACGGAGGTATGCAGACCACCACGACCACCAGCCAGACCATCAACATCGGAACACTCAACCTCGACATCTACGATGCCGGAAAGAAGGAACAGATCTGGCGCGGCGAGGCGACGAAGACTCTCGGCTCCGGCAAGGATCCAGCGAAGGTGCAAAAGAACATCGACAAGGCAATGGCTAAGTTACTGAAGAAGTATCCGCCGCCGCCGAAGAAATAACCGATCGAGCGGCTATCGCTTGAGCTCCCGTCAACCGTCGATAAAAGACTGCGTTGACGGGAGCTTTTCACTGTCATCGTCCTAGTATTTTTGCGAGTTACGCCCCTCCTAACGCTTAAGTACGATGCGACTTAAGGTGACATACCTCCTGCAAATCGATCGCGATCAGTGGAGAGGAAACTGACATGAAAACTGCTTGGTGTGTGAATTGGAAAAACTTTATCAGCGCGACGCTTGCCGTAACGGCACTTCTGGTGTTTTCAGTGCCTTCGAGCTTCGCGCAAACTCAGGAACCTCAAGCGCCAACTACTGAGGTCCAACAACTCAAAGATCGACTGCAACAGCTCGAACAAACAGTCAAAGATCTCAAGGCGCAAATCGGCGCGATCGAAACGAAGAAGAACACAGCTCCCGCAATCATCCAGGCTGACTACTCCACCGCTCCAGTACCCGCGCCGGAGTCAGCCGCAGTAAACGTTCCCGATACGACCACGAAGCCGCAAGACGACAAAAAGGGAGAGAGCACGTTCACGGTCTACGGTTTCGCCATGCTCGATGCCGGCTACCAGTTCAAACAAAACGATCCGAACTGGTTCGACGTCATTCGTCCCGTGAAGTTGCCGGCCTTTGAAGATCAATTCGCTCCAGATGGAAAGACCTACTTCGGCGTGCGCCAAAGCCGTCTCGGTGTGAAGTCGACTACGCCGACGAAATACGGCGAGTTAAAGACGCAGTTTGAATTTGAGCTTTTCGGAACCGGCGTTGATGCCGGGCAGACGACTTTCAGGTTGCGTCACGCGTACGGCGAGTTGGGCCAGTTTGGCGCCGGTCAAACGTGGAGCCCGTTCATGGACATCGACGTCTTTCCGAACTCGCTCGAGTATTGGGGACCAAACGGCATGGTCTTCTTCCGCAACGTCCAGTTTCGCTGGATGCCTTTGAAAGGACGGAACTCCGTAACGATCGGTATTGAACGTCCAGGCGCGAGCGGTGATCAAGGCCAGTTTGCGGACCGCATCGAGTTGCAGGGGATCAGGCCGAAGTTTGATCTGCCGGATCTGTCGGGCAACGTTCGGTTCACTCGCAACTGGGGCTACTTCCAGGCCGCCGGCATGCTGAGAAGGATCAAGTGGGTCGACACGGTCAACGACCAGTTCGATCTCGGCGGCACGGAAGTTGGCGCCGGTCTCAACCTGACTTCCAACGTGAAGTTCACGCCGAACGACACCGGCCGGTTTGCGTTCGTGTTCGGTCAAGGCATTCAGAACTACATGAACGACGCGCCGGTTGACGTCGGTATCGAACTCACGCCGGGTGGAGATCCGCGGCGGCCGATCAAAGGCGTGGCGCTGCCGATGTGGAGCATGGTTGCGTTCCTGGACCACAACTGGAACAAACGCTTCAGCACCGCCGTCGGCTACTCGTCGCTGACGATCGACAACTCGAACGGGCAAGCACCCGACGCATTCCGCAAAGGCCACTACGGACTCGCGAACCTTCTTTACTACCCGTACGACAACGTGATGGTGGGCGGCGAGTTTCAATGGGGCCGCAGGGAAAACTTCCTGGACGGATTCAAGTCCGACGATTTCCGTATCCAGTTTTCCTTCAGATACAACTTTTCGAAGACGTTCAGTTATTGAACTCACAAGTTAGCGAGGTCCGGCTGGTCCACGCGAGAGGAGAAACAAGCTCATGTTGAGAAAGAGAATTCAAACGCGAATGCTGGTCGCGGTGTTTGTAGTGGCGACGTTTGTCTCCACGCCGCTCGCGTCTTTGGGACAAAAGATCAGCCCCGTTGCGCCGACCAAGGCGCAGGTTGAAGCGACGGTCCGCGAAGCTTACGAGAAGTTTAAGAACGACACCGGGGGCAAGAACGCCGACTACATTCCTTACCTCGCGAAAGTTGATTCGAAGCTCTTCGGCATCGCGATAGTCACCGTCGATAACCAGGTCCTCACCATCGGCGACATCGATTATTCGTTTTCAATCCAATCGATCTCGAAAGTTTTCTCTCAAGCACTGGCGATGGAGGAACTGGGACCGCAGAAAGTCTTTGAAAAAGTGGGATCGGAACCGACTGGCCGCGCCTTCAACTCCGTGTTTGCTGTCGCCGACATGCCGACGCATACCGGCAATCCTTACGTGAACGCCGGCGCGATCTCGACCGTGAGCTTGATCTCCGGAAAGACCGCGGATGAGAAGTGGAACAAGATCCTCGACTTCTACAGCCGCGCTGCCGGCGAGAAACTCAAGCTCATCGACGAAGTCTACAAGTCGGAAGCGGCGACGAACACAGGCAACAAAGCGCTTTCGATGCTGCTCGCCAAGTACGATCGCATCTATGCCGATCCATTCGAGTCAGTCGATGTTTATACGAAGCAATGTTCGGTCGGCGTGAACGTGGCCCAATTGGCCCGTATGGGCGCGACGCTGGCGAACAACGGCAAGAACCCGGCAACTGGCGAGCAGGTAATCAAGCCCGAGAACATCCCCCACATTCTCTCCACGATGATCATGGCCGGACTGTATGACGGTTCAGGTGGCTGGGCCTGGCACGTCGGTCTGCCTGCGAAGAGTGGAGTCGGTGGCGGCATCGTCGCGGTCGTTCCCGGGAAGGGTGCAATCGCGGTCTTTGCTCCACCTCTTGACGAGGCGGGTAACAGCGTGAAGGCGCAGAAGGTGATCGAGTATGTAGCCAACCGACTCGACTTCAATCTGTTCTCGCCTCGTTCAGTTGGTTTGAAAGGTGAGTAGGGCCGAACCTGGACCATGATGGGAATGAAGTTTTTAAATTATCGAGCACCGGGTACGACGCAACGTCGCTTGTTAATGTTGCGCGTTGCGTCGCTGGTGGGCTGTTTGTTTCTCGTCAAATTGCTCTGCTTTGCGCAGGATAAACCGCTGACGTCCGGCGAGCGCGACGAGTTGATGAAGTTGATTCGCAGTCTCCAGGATCGAATCGACAAGCTCGAAGCCGCACAGGCGCAACCACCCGCACCGGCGGCGTCTCCAGCGCCATCTCCAACGGCAGCTCACTTAGAAGATAAACCCGATCCATCTACTTCAGACGATCCTCATGTGTGGATGCCGCCAGTCGTAAAAGAAAAGCCCGTCTCTGAGTCCGGGGATACTGATTCGTACGGCCGCTACACTCCGAATCTGGGTTTCAAGTTAGCAAACACTGAGTATGGCGATCTCAGCATCAGCATCTACACTTACGCCCGCTACTTGAATCAGCTTGGACTGAATTCCTCGTACACCGATGCTTTCGGAAATACGAAGACGGTCCAGGAGCGGCAGGATTTTCAATTACAAAAGGTCCAGATCAAGATGCTGGGCTGGGTGTTGGATCCAAAGTTTCGCTACTTCCTCTACACGTGGACTTCGAACCCAACGCAGGGCCAGGGAGCTCAAGTCGTAGTTGCCGGCAACGTCGGCTACACCTTCAACAAGCACTTCACATTCGCGGCTGGAATCACGTCTCTTCCGGGCGTTCGTAGCACGGAGGGAAATTTTCCGTTTTGGCTCAGCGTCGACAGCCGTCACATCGCGGACGAGTTTTTCCGGCCGTCGTACACGTCTGGCGTTTGGCTCAAGGGAAACATCACGCAGCGCCTGCGATATCAGGTGATGCTCGGCAACAACCTCAGCACGCTCGGAGTCAGCGCGGCGCGGCTCGACAATAAATTCAACACGCTCTCGTCCGCGTTGGTTTGGACGCCTACGGGCGAATACGGTCAGGGTTGGGGAGACTTTGAACACCTCAGGACCGCACGGACTCGCCTCGGATTGCATTTCACCCGCAGCGACGAGAACAAGGAAAGCCAGCCTAATAACGACACCTTCGAGAACACCCAGCTTCGTCTTTCCGACGGGACAGTGATCTTCACGCCCGATCTCTTTGGCCCGGGTATCACGATCACGGATGCGAGATACCAGATGGTTTCACTCGATGGCGGCGTCAAGTATCGCGGCTTTGCGTTGGAAGGCGAGTACTACTGGCGCTGGCTCGACAACTTCAAAGGCCCAAACACAGAAAACCTCGCGCGTCTGTTCGATCACGGCTTTCAGTTGCAGGCTTCGGCAATGGTGATTCCCAGAACGCTGCAACTCTATGCCGGCACGTCGAGAATAAACGGCCAGTTTGGCGATCCATTCGATATTCGCGCTGGAGCGAACTGGTACCCGTGGCAGAACAAAGTTGTGCGGTGGAATACGGAGTGGCTTTACATCCGCAACTCGCCCGTCGGCTATTCGTCCGTTCCTTTCGCGGTCGGCGGCAGGGGCAGCGTCTTTCATTCGAGTCTCGAACTGGCATTCTGATATGAAGGTACGGCAGTCAACACAACTTCTATTCATTCTCGTCTTATTCGTGTCTCCGGCTGCGCTCGGTCAAACGCCGTCCAACGACTATCTCTTCAACGACTCGCATTTCCACCTGACGAATTACGTTCAGGAAGGCGCTGACATACACGACTTCCTGAAGATCATGGGAGACAAGGCCGGGCGTGTGGCCCTCTTCGGCATTCCATTGCAACAGCAATGGTCGTATCGCGTCGACGAGGACCGTGGGCCAACTTACTACCTCAACTCCGACGCTCCACTTTACTACTACTCATTCACCGACGCCTGGATCGCGACCGCCTACCAGTCTCTTTCGAAGGAAGAACAAGCACGCTTCGATCCGATGATCACGGGATTCAATCCGACGGACATGTACGCCGCGGACCACATCCGGCGCGTGCTGCGAGCGTTTCCGGGCGTGTTCACCGGGATCGGCGAGTTTTCGATTCACAAGGAATTTGTTTCGGCAAAGATTGCCGGCGAAGTTGCGAGCCTTCAAGACAAGGCACTCGATCGATTGATCGACTTCGCCGGTGAAGTCGGTCTCGTCGTGCTGATTCATAACGACGTCGACGTGCCGTTTGCGAAACCGGGCGCCGAGCCGGCTTACCTTCAACAGATCAAAGCACTATTCAAACGACATTCGCGGACCACGATCATCTGGGCCCACATCGGCGTCGGACGAATCATCCGTCCATTGAAGGAGCAGGCGGCGATTGTGGAAAACATGATCGGCGATCCTGAACTGAGTCACGTCTATTTCGATATTTCATGGGATGAAGTCGCGAAGTACGTCGTCGCGACACCGGAGTCGACGAAAAACGCCGCGGACGTCGTAAATCGTCATCCCGACCGGTTCCTGTTTGGCACCGATGAAGTGGCGCCCACCACACAGGCAAATTACCTGCGGGTCTACAACCAGTACGAACCTTTTTGGAAGCTTCTGACGAAAGAAGCGAGTGAGAAAGTGCGCAAAGGGAACTACGAACGGATTTTCGATGAAGCCAGACGCAAAGTGCGGAGCTGGGAACAAGCGAACGTCAAGCGAGGCACGGCAGCTAGCGGAGGTTTGAGATGAAACCCAAAGTCTTAAAAACACGATCGGCGCGACCATTTAGCAAATGCGTCGTCGCAATTACCTGCACGTTGGTGCTGGTGTCCGGTCCTGAGCTCCTGTTTGCTCGACCGGCACCGGCGCCTCAGGACCAGGCGCAGCAGAGTGTGAAGATTCCACCTGAGCAACTGGATTCTCTGGTGGCGCCTATCGCGCTGTATCCGGACAACCTGCTCAGCCAGACACTAGTGGCGTCGACCTACCCGTTGGAGATCATCCAGCTCCAGCAGTGGCTCGAGCGTAACCCGGATCTGGGAAAGGACCAGAAGAAGTTGGCCGACGCGGTCAAGAAGCAGCCGTGGGATCCGAGTATCCAGGCGATGGCGCCGATGCCGGACGTTGTGAAACGTCTGGCGGACGACATTCAGTGGACCACGGATCTCGGCAATGCGTTCCTGGCCCAACAAAAGGATGTGATGGACGCGATCCAGCGCATGCGCAATAAGGCAGAAGATACGGGGGCATTGAAGTCGAATCAGCAACAGAAGGTAACGACACAGACGATCGAGAGCAAAGAAGTAATTGTGATCGAGCAGGCCAACCCGCAGGTCGTCTACGTGCCGTCGTACAACCCGACGGTCGTTTACGGCGCGCCTGTTTATCCGTATCCACCGATCTACTATCCGCCATCTACAGGCGCAGTGATTGCAGCCAGCGCGATCTCATTCGGCGTTGGTTGGGCCATGGGTGCTGCGTGGGGCGGCGGTTGGGGTTGGGGTTGCGGTTGGGGAGGCGGTGACGTCGACATCAACATGAACAACAACTTCAACCGCAATACGAACATCAACGGCGGCAACCGTGTGAACAACATTGGCAGCGGCAATCGGGGCAACGGTAATAAGTGGCAACACAACCCGGCGCATCGCGGCGGCGCCCCATACGGCGATCGGGGCACCGCGAATCGGTTTGGCGGCACGGCGCGCGGCGACTCGTTGGGTAACAGGCAACGGGCTGCGCAACGCGACCTGGGCCGCCAGGGCGGCAATCTCGGCAGCCAAAATCGCGGTGGAATTGGTGACCGTGGAGGCGTCGGCGATCGCGGTGGTGTTGGGAACCGAGGTGGAGTTGGTGATCGAGGTGGAGTTGGCGATCGAGGTGGTGTCGGCGATCGAGGTGGTGTGGGCGATCGAGGAGGTGTTGGTGATCGTGGTGGTGCCGGCAATCGCGGTGGCGTTGGCGACCGAGGTAGTGTTGGGGACCGCGGTGGAGTTAGCGATCGCAGCCGCGGCGGCGCGAGCGGTGATCGAGTCGGCAATCGGAGCATCGGCAGTGGTTCGAGCGGACGCGGCGGTTTCGGCAGTGGATCAGGTGGCTTCAGTGGAGCCAGTGCGCGTTCGAGTAGCAGTCGCGGCTCGTCGAGCATGGGTGGCTTCGGTGGCGGTAGTCGTAGTGGAGGCTTCGGCGGTGGTAGTAGAAGCAGCGGAGGCTTTGGCGGCGGCGGCAGCCGCGGAGGCGGTGGCGGTGGTGGTCGTGGCGGTGGAGGCCGAAGGAGGTAACGAATCATGAAACAAGGAAAAGTTATGAAATACGAATCATTGCGTTCATGGAAACTGTTCTCTACGGGTTTGATTCTCGCTTGTGTCGTAATCGCGGGCGCAGCAATGACCAGCGCGCAGACCGCTGCGGCGGCGAAAGGCAAGTCGTTCCCGACTGCTCAAGACGCAGCGAATGCGCTCATCGACGCCGCCGAGAAATACGACGAGGCAGCGATAACCGAAATCCTTGGGCCGGACAGCTACGACATCGTTCACACTGGCGAGCCGGCGCGCGATCGCGAGGTCGCGAAAGAGTTCGCGTCGCTGGCGCGCACAAAGAACAGCATCTCGATGCCGAAGAACGCCCGCCGGGGATTTCTTCTGATCGGCGATGACGACTGGCCGTTTCCCGTGCCGATCGTCAAGATCGGCACAGGCTGGGCTTTCGACACTAAAGCGGGCCACCGCGAGATCCTGATTCGGCGCGTCGGCAACAATGAGTTGAGCGCGATCGAGATCTGCCGTGGTTACGTCGAGGCGCAGCACGAGTACGCGCTGACCAAGCGCGGCGACTCGGGTGTAAACCAGTATGCGCAACGGATCATCAGCACGCCCGGTACGCAGGACGGACTTGCGTGGCAGAACAGCGACGGCACATGGGGTGGTCCGATCGGCGAGAAAGTCGCCGCGGCGATCGCTCGCGGTTACAACAACCGGGCTGAACCTTACCACGGCTACTTTTTCAAAATCTTAAAGGGACAGGGTCCTGCGGCGCCACTCGGCGAACTGGACTTCGTGGTCAAGGGAGTGATGATTGGCGGCTTCGCCCTCATCGCGTTTCCCGCACAGTATCGCGTCACCGGAGTTCAGACGTTCATGGTGAGTCACGACGGCGTCGTCTATCAGAAAGACCTTGGACCGGGCACGGTCAAACTGGCGAACGAGATCGAGCGGTTCAATCCTGACAAGACCTGGACGCCGGTGATCGACCAATGAAAGCGGTGAGGTCATGAAGAAGTTACTTGTTTGTCTGACGCTTGTTTCGCTGCTGTGCATGCCTATCGCAAACGCACAGCAGCAAACGCGGACAGAAAAGGACCTGCTCGGCGAGAAGCAGATTCCCGCGGACGCCTATTACGGCGTGCAAACGGCGCGTGCGCTCGAGAACTTCAAGCTCTCGGGCGTGCTCATCAATCACTATCCCGGTTTCGTCGAAGCGTGGGCCATCGTCAAACTCGCCGCCGCGCGCGCCAACTTCGACGTCGGCGCGATGAAGCGTGAACGATTGGACGCGATCGAAAAAGCAACCGCCGCCATTCGCGAAGGCAAGTACCACGATCAGTTTATCGTCGACTGGTACCAGGGCGGCGCCGGCACGTCGACGAACATGAACGCCAACGAAGTGATCGCCAACGTCGGTCTCGAATTAACGGGACACAAGAAAGGCGAATACCAGTTTCTCGAGCCGCACGACGATCTCAACATGTCGCAGTCGACCAACGACTCGTATCCGACTGCGATCAAAGTCGCATTTCTGCTGCGCAATGACCGGTTGATCTCGGAGTTACAGAGTCTCGTCACTTCTTTCCGCAAAAAAGCCGACGCGTTTCTCGAGATCGTGAAGATGGGCCGCACGGAGATGCAGGACGCCGTGCCGATGACCGTCGGCCAGGAGTTTCATGCGTTTGCCGCGAGCCTGGAAGACGAGATCAAGTTATTGAAGGACGCGGAAAAGTACCTGTACGCCGTCAACATGGGCGCGACGGCGATCGGCACGGGAATCAACGTTCCGAAAGGCTATCCGGAGAAATGCGCTGAACACCTGGCGAAGTTGCTTGGCAAACCGATCGTTCCCGCGAGCGACATGTTGTCGGCGACGTGGGACCAGCAGGGCTTTGTCGTCTACTCGTCTGCGCTGAAGAGCCTTGCGATCAAACTGTCGAAGATCTCGAGCGACCTCATCCTGCTCACGTCCGGACCGCGCGCCGGTCTCGGCGAGATCAATCTGCCGGCATTGCAGCCGGGATCGTCGATCATGCCAGGCAAAGTGAATCCCGTCGTTCCTGAAGTGATGAACATCATCGCGTTTCGCGTGATGGGCAACGACTACACCGTGACGCTTGCCGCGCACAGCGGACAGTTGCAGCTCAACGCGTACGAACCGCTCGCCGGCGTCGCTGTGATGGAGTCGCAGAGTCTGCTCTACAACGGTTCCACGCTGTTTCGGACCAAGTGCATTGACGGCATCACGGTGAACGAACGCGTGCTCGAACGTTACATGGATACGACGGTCGGCATTGTCACCGCGCTCAATCCGGTGCTCGGTTATGAGACTGCGACCGAACTGGCCGGCGAAGCTTACAAGTCGGGCAAGGGAATACTCGAAATCATTCGTGAGAAAAAGATCCTGACCGAAGCACAGATCAAGGAACTACTCGATCCAGTGAAGCTGACGGGCCTGGATAAGAGCAAGTATCCGAAGAAGTAATTTCACCGAAGGAGTTATTGGTACTTCGGCTTCGCCGCCTGATGTGAGGCGAGGCTATGCCTCGCCGGAACGCCTAAGCAGAAGTTGGGCTGTGCCCTCGGTTCGGCCTCTGGCCCAAACGCTCAGGGCTAAGCCCGAACCAGGGGCAGAGCCCCATGACCTAGTCAGGGTCGGCGGCGAGGCATAGCCTCGCCTCACATCAGGCGGCGGAGCCGAAGCAGAAGGACGTCGGCGGCGGAGCCGAAGCAGAAGGACGTCGGCGGCGGAACGAATAAAGCCTAAACGACAGTTAACACGCAAACAATGCAAACCCCGGCGGCGATAGGTGTGGTGGAAAAAGGCGTGGCGGTGAAGAGCGTTCGCGTGGCCGCTGTCGCCTGGGTGCTGACTTCGATCTACTACTTTTACCAGTACGCGCTTCGTTCCGCGCCCGCGGTGATGATGCCCGAGCTGAGCAACGCTTTTAACCTCACACCTCTCGGGGTGGCTTCCATCGTCGGACTTTTCTACTACGGCTATTCACCCTTCAGTCTCGTTGCCGGCGTGGCGATGGACCGCATCGGGCCGCGACGGCTATTACCGGGAGCAGCAGCCGTTGTCGGCATCGGCGCGTTGCTGTTTGCAACGGGCGACAGCGCACTCGCCAGCGTCGGACGGTTTCTTCAAGGCGCGGGCGGCGTGTTCGCTCTCGTCGGCGCGATCTACATCGCGACCAGCAATTTCTCCGCAGCACGCGCGGCAACTCTTATCGGCGCGACTCAGATGTTTGGCATGGCCGGTGGATCCGCGGGCCAGTTCGTCGTTGGCCCACTGATCGGACAGGGCCTGCGATGGAATTTGTTCTGGACCGCGATGGGTGTGGCGGGACTGTTGATCGGCGTCGTCCTGTTCTTTCTGATTCCCGGCAACGAAAAGAAAGAAACAGCTTCGGGCGGCGCGTTGGCAGCATTCAAGACGGTCTTCACCAACCCGCAGTCGATCCTGTGCGGCCTGATTGCCGGTCTCTTATTCATTCCTACGACCATCTTCGACATGATCTGGGGCGTCCGTTACCTACAGGAAGGACACGGTCTCGACTACGGCGCGGCTGTGATCCACTCCGCCACAGTTCCGTTCGGCTGGATCATCGGCTGCCCACTGCTCGGTCTTGTTTCCGACCGCCTCGGCAGAAGAAAACCAGTCATCGCAGGCGCCGGTCTTGTGCTCTTGGCCTGTCTTGCCTGGATACTCTACGGCCGCACCGGAGTGTTTCCACCTTATGTGATCGGTCTCATTGCCGGCATCGCCTCGGGCGCGGCGATGTTGCCTTACACGGTTATCAAAGAAGCAAATCCGCCGGAGGTCGGCGGCACGGCAACCGGCGTCGTCAACTTCATCAACTTCACTTTCAGCGCGCTGCTTGGACCAGTCTTCGGCTGGCTGTTGCAGCGCTTGTCCGGCGGCGCTAAGGAGCTCGAGTTGGGCCACTATCAGTCAGCCTTTTTCCCGCTGCTGATTGGAGTCGTCATCGCCGTTCTGCTCACTCTGTTACTGAAAGAGACCGGCCCCGCCGTTCGCGAAAGCAAAACTTGAACGAGGAGTGTGACAAATGCAGCAAGCAACTGGAACCGGAAAATACGAACGACTCCTCACCCGCTGCGAAAGCCTGGCGGCCGTGCCCACGGCAGTAGCACATCCCTGTGAAGCGACTGCCTTGTCCGGGGCATTGGAGGCGGCCGCGCGAGGACTGATCGTGCCACTACTCGTTGGACCTGCCGCCAGGATAGCGGCGACCGCCGAAGCAGCAGGCATCACTCTCGGCGACGCGCAGATCGTCGACGTGCCGCACAGTCACGCCGCCGCCGTAAAGGCTGTCGAACTCATTCGTGAAGGCAAAGCCGAGATACTGATGAAGGGCAGCCTGCATACGGACGAGCTGATGGGCGCCGTTGTCTCTCGCGAAGGCGGGCTGCGCACCGGACGCCGTATTAGTCACGTCTTTGTGATGGACGTTCCGACGTATCACAAGGTGCTGCTTGTAACGGACGGCGCCATCAACATCGCACCGGCGTTGGAAGACAAAGTCGACATTTGTCAGAACGCGATCGATCTCGCCATCTCGCTCGGTCTCGAAAAGCCGAAGGTCGCGATTCTTGCGGCAGTCGAGACAGTGACGTCGAAAATGCCTGCGACGCTCGACGCCGCCGCGCTCTGCAAAATGGCTGAACGCGGACAGATCACGGGCGGCATTCTCGACGGGCCACTAGCCTTTGACAACGCGATCAGCAGGCAAGCGGCCGATACGAAGGGCATTAAATCTTCAGTCGCGGGCGATCCTGACATCCTGCTCGCTCCCGATCTCGAGGCCGGAAACATACTCGCGAAACAACTGACGTTTCTCGCCAATGCAGACAGCGCCGGCATGGTCCTCGGCGCCAGGGTGCCGATAATCCTGACCAGCCGTGCCGACAGCGTACGCTCGCGAATTGCCAGTTGCGGCGTCGCGAAGTTGGTGGCCCATCACCGCAGGAGCAAGCCGTAGGAGTGAGTTATGGACGACTACGCACTTGTTCTCAACGCTGGTTCATCGAGTCTGAAATTCTGCGTCTTTCAGCGGCCGGCCGGACAGGACTGGCGGCTCGCGAGCCGCGGGCAGATCGAAGGCATCGGCACTGCGCCTCGATTGTCAGTCAAGGATGAGAGTGGTAACAGTCTCGCCCGGCAGGATGTCGAGGCCCGCGATGGAAATGAAGCAGTCGCGGCGCTCGCTACGTGGCTGAGATCGAACTACGGCGGCGCTCGCGTGTTGGGCGTCGGCCACCGCGTCGTCCATGGCGGCGCGAGATTCAAAGGTCCGACAATTGTAACGCCCGAAGTGATCGCGCAGTTGAAAGAGTTGATTCCACTGGCGCCGCTTCATCAACCTTACAACCTCGCCGCTATCGAAGCAGTCTTCGAGCGATTGCCTGAAGTGCCGCAGGTCGCCTGCTTCGACACCAGTTTTCATCGAGGCCAATCCGCTGTAGCCGAGTTGCTCCCGCTGCCGCGCGATCTCCGCGAGACCGGTCTCCAACGATATGGCTTTCATGGCTTGTCGTACGAGTACATCGCTTCGGTCTTGCCGGAGGTAGCGCCTGAGATCGCCGGCGGCCGAGTCATCGTCGCGCATCTCGGAAGCGGCGCGAGTCTCTGTGCACTCAAAGAACGAAAGAGCGTCGACAGCACACTCGGTTTCACCGCGCTCGATGGTCTATGCATGGGAACGCGGCCCGGCGCGCTCGATCCCGGAGTCGTGTTGCATCTCTTTCAGGGCTTGAAGTTCTCCGCGAAAGAAGTCGAAACGCTGCTCTATAAGAAGTGCGGTCTCATAGGCATCTCAGGAATCAGCAACGACATGCGCGACTTGCTCGGGCGCGACGAGCCTGAAGCGAAGCTGGCGATCGATTACTTCGTCTATCGCGCGGTGAAAGAGATCGGCGCGCTCGCCGCTGTCCTCGGCGGCGTCGACGCCATCGTCTTCACCGCCGGCATTGGAGAAAACTCCGCCGAGATTCGCAAGCGGATCTGTGATGCGAGCGCGTGGCTCGGTGTCGAGCTCGATCCCGAAGCAAACGCCTCACGAGGACCACGGATCTCGACGTCGCAAAGCAAAGTCTCAGTCTACGTAGTTCCGACGAACGAAGAGTTGATGATTGCCCGCCACACCGCGGCGTTGTTGCATTTGCGTTGACCCGATACACGCACGGAAGCAAAGGAGGGACAGATGGTTAGCACTGTAAGAGCCGAGCGAGCGCCAGCCACAGCGGTCGCGGCCTGGGAAGGATTCAATACCGGCATCTGGCAGAAAGACATTAACGTCCGCGATTTCATTCAACAGAACTATCAACCTTACGACGGTGATGATTCATTTCTCGCACCCGCGACCGGACGCACCACACACATCTGGAACAAGCTCAACGAACTCTTTCTCGAAGAGCGCAAGAAAGGCGTTCTCGACATTTCACAGATTCCCAGCTCGATCACGGCCCACGCGCCGGGTTACATCGAGCGCGAGAACGAAGTGATCGTCGGGCTGCAAACCGACGCACCTTTGAAGCGCGCAATCATGCCGAATGGCGGGTTCCGGATGGTCCTGAGCGCGCTCAAGACTTACGGTTACGAACCCGATCCGCACGTCGTCGAGACATTCACCAAATATCGCAAGACCCATAACGAAGGCGTCTTCGACGCTTACACGCAGGACGTGAGGCGCTGCCGCAGTTCTCACATTCTGACGGGACTGCCTGACGCCTACGGCCGCGGCCGCATCATCGGCGACTACCGGCGCGTCGCACTGTACGGCGTGGCCAGACTCATCGAGAAAAAACAGGAAGAGAAACGCAGTCTCGATGCCTCCATGTCCACTGAGGACATCATTCGCGATCGTGAAGAGCTCGCCGAACAGATCCGCGCGCTCGAAGAGCTGAAGCAGATGGCGGCGAATTACGGGTTCGACATTTCAGTTCCCGCGAGCACCGCTAAAGAGGCCGTGCAGTGGCTGTACTTCGGCTATCTAGCGGCAGTGAAAGAACAGAATGGCGCGGCAATGTCGTTGGGCCGCACCTCCACGTTCCTCGACGTCTACTTCAACCGCGATCTCGAAGCCGGGCGCATCACCGAAGAACAAGCGCAGGAGATCGTCGACGACTTCGTGATCAAGCTGCGCATCGTTCGTTTTCTGCGCACGCCGGAGTACGACGATCTGTTCGCCGGCGATCCGACGTGGGTCACCGAATCGATCGGAGGCATGGGAGACGACGGCCGGTCGCTCGTTACGAAGACGAGCTTCAGGTTCCTGCAAACACTCTACAATCTTGGCCCAGCGCCGGAGCCGAACCTGACGATCTGGTATTCACCGCGTTTGCCGGAAGCATTTCGCAGCTTTGCCGCGAAGGTCGCGATCGACACCAGTTCGATCCAGTTTGAAAGCGACGAGATCATGCGCAGCGTCTGGGGCGACGACGGCGCGATCGCTTGTTGCGTCTCGCCAATGCTCGTCGGGAAGCAGATGCAGTTCTTCGGCGCGCGGGCCAATCTCGCCAAGTGTCTTCTGTACGCGATCAACGGCGGCAGAGACGAAATCACCGGCGCTCCGGTTGGGCCGCCGATCGGCGCTGTTGAAGGTGAGTACCTCGAGTTTGATGACGTCACCGATCGCTTCGAAAAGATGATGACTTGGCTTGCGGGCGTCTATGTCAACGCCATGAACATCATCCACTACATGCACGACAAATATGCTTACGAACGGGTGGAGATGGCGCTGCACGACTATGGCCCGTTGCGAACGATGGCGTTTGGCATGGCTGGTCTATCGATAGTTGCCGACAGTCTTTCCGCCATTCGCTACGCGAGAGTGCGAGTGATTCGCGATGAGTCGGGCCTCGTCACCGACTATCAAACCGAAGGTGAGTTTCCGCAGTTCGGCAACAACGACAACCGCGTCGATCATCTCGCGACGTGGGTCGTCAGCACGTTCATGAGCAAGCTCCGCAAGTACCCGACTTACCGCAATGCTGTGCACACGCAGTCGATCCTGACGATCACTTCGAACGTGGTCTACGGCAAGGGTACTGGAAACACACCTGACGGCAGACGTCTGGGTGAACCGTTCGCGCCCGGCGCCAATCCGATGCATGGACGCGACAAGCACGGCATTCACGCTTCGGCCGCGTCAGTCGCAAAGATTCCCTACCGCGACGCCGCAGACGGCATTTCACTGACAGCGTCGTTGTTGCCGCAGGGACTGGGAAGAATCGAGGAAGATCGAATCACCAACCTGCGAAACATGCTCGACGCGTTTTTCGGAATGACCGGTTATCACATGAACGTCAACGTGTTGAATCGTGAAACGCTGATGGACGCGATGGACCATCCGGAGAAGTACCCGCACCTGACGATTCGCGTCTCCGGTTATGCCGTGAACTTTGTCCGGTTAACACGAGAACAACAACTCGACGTGATCAACCGCACGTTCCACGGATCATGAAAGGTCGTTCCTGATGTTAGACGCTGAAACCTCAACCCGACCATTGCATGCCGCTTCGCTCGAGGCGTCGAGCCCGTACGAGTTGCGCGTCGACTTGAGCGCGGGCGTTTCCGAGTCGGCGATCAAGCGAGCGCTCGAGAGCGGCGACATCGGTTTTCTTCATTCATTCACAACGGGGTCGACAGTCGATGGCCCAGGCGTGAGGCTGGTGGCCTGGACGTCCGGGTGCCAGTTCAAATGCTTGTACTGTCACAACCCCGACACCTGGCGTTTGAGCAACGGCATGCCCGTGCCGCTGGCTCGCGCGACCGATGAGCTTAATAAGTATCGTCATGGGCTGAGCGCGATGGGCGGTGGTTTCACCTTGAGCGGAGGCGAGCCGTTGATGCAGGACCGTTTTGCCGTGAGGCTGTTTACGGCGGCCAAGGAGATGGGAATCCACACGGCCCTCGATACGAACGGTCTTCTTGGAGAGCGTTTGAGTGACGACGAGTTAGAACAGGTCGATCTTGTGTTGCTCGATATCAAGGGGTGGGATCCGGATCGCCATCGACGTCTCACCGGAAAAGACAACGGTCCAACACTCGATTTCGCACGCAGACTGGCGGCGCGCAAGCGCCCGCTCTGGGTGCGTTTTGTGCTCGTGCCCGGGCTGACTGACGACCTCGCGGAAGTTGAGCAGATCGCTGCGTTTTGCGCGTCGTTGGGAAACGTCGCGCGGGTGGATGTGCTGCCGTTTCATCAGTTGGGCCAGTACAAATGGAAGCAACTTGAAATGAACTACATGCTGTATGAGGTCGAGCCTCCTGCTGAGGATCAGGTCCACCGATTCTGCGAACCATTTCGCGCCGCCGGCCTGGTGGCTCATTGAAAAGGAGAAGTCCTATGAGAACAAGCAGACTTGCATTGTTACCCCTCGTCTTAGTCCTGTGCGTTGCGTCTGTTGTCGCGCAATCGAACAAACCGAACATCGTCATTCTCGCGACGGGCGGCACGATCGCCGGGGCCGCGGCCAGCGGCACGCAATCCGGTTACACGTCCGGCGCCGTGACGATAGACGCGATGCTCGCCGCTGTTCCCGGCATCAAGGATCTCGCGACGGTCAAAGGCGAACAGGTCGCGAACGTCGGCTCGCAGGACATGTCGTTCGACATCATGCTGGCCGTCGCCAAACGCATCAACGAGCTCGCGGCGAAACCTGACGTCGACGGGTTCGTGATCACGCACGGCACCGACACGATGGAAGAGAGCGCGTTCTTTCTCAACCTCGTCGTGAAGACCGAGAAGCCCGTGGTGATGGTCGGATCGATGCGTCCGTCTACGGCCGTTAGCGCGGATGGTCCACTGAATCTCTACAACGCTGTTGGCGTCGCGATCGATCCCGATGCGAAAGGGCGCGGAGTGCTGGTCGTCATGAACGATTGGATCCACGCCGCGCACTCGCTTACCAAGACGAGCACGACGGCGGTTCAGACTTTTATGTCACCGCTTCGCGGCGTCGTCGGTGTGGCCAGCTACGGCAAGAACGACTTTTACAACACGCCGCAATGGCGGCATACGACGGGAAGCGAGTTTGATATTGCCAACGTGAGCAAACTTCCGCGCGTCGACATCGTGTTCGCGTGTGCCGATATGTCGCCGGATCTGATCGATGCGTCGGTCGCAAACGGCGCGAAGGGAATCGTCATTGCCGGCGTCGGCAACGGCAACATGAATAAAGCATCGCTGGATGCGGCGGCGAGAGCGGCGAAAAAAGGCGTGATCGTCGTGAGAAGCTCGCGCGTAGCGACGGGTTTGGTGGGGCGAAACGTCGAGGTGAACGACGACGAGTTGGGCCTGATCGCTTCTGACGAACTGAACCCGCAAAAAGCGCGCATCCTGCTGGCGCTCGCACTGCTGAAGCCACGATCAGTCCAGGACATACAGAAGCTCTTTTACAACTACTGACCGCCTCGTGTTTTGGGAAAAGAGCATTGACGATGGAACATGAAGCTTCATTGCCGTTGACGACGCCATTCGGCAGATTTCTGCGCAACCCGATCAACTGGATGCTGATCTTCATTCCGGTCACGATCGTGCTGGAGAAGGTGGGCCACGTATCGGCGCCGGTGATTTTCTTTAGCGCGGCACTGGCGATCGTTCCGATTGCGGCGCAAATCGTCCAGGCCACTGAACAACTCGCGACGCGCACCGGAGACGCAGTCGGCGGGTTTTTGAACGCCACGTTCGGCAACGCGCCCGAATTGATCATCTCGCTGGTGGCATTGAGGGCCGGTTATCTCGACATCGTACGGGCATCCCTGATCGGCGCGATTCTGGCGAACCTGCTGCTCGCGCTCGGCGTGGCGTTTCTCGTCGGCGGAGTCAAATATCACGAACAGCGATTCAATCCAGCAGCTACTCGCGCTTACAGCACGATGATGTTTCTGGCTGCCGTCAGCATGACCGTGCCGAGCGCGTTCAGCCGCTACTTTGCGCCGGAAGGCGTGGTCCGTCAGGAACAACTACTGAACGTTTCAATCGCCGGTCTGTTGTTGCTCGCCTATGCTCTTTACCTGTTGTTCTCGTTGAAGACGCACGCGGGCTCATTCGAGAGCGTCGACGCAGGCGACTACGGCGAGGAACATGCGCACGAGCAATGGGGCGTGCCGCGCGCTGTCGGAACGTTGCTGGCTGCTTCGGTGCTCGCCGCGTGGATGAGCGAGATTCTCGTCGGCGCCGCCGAAGAGACAGGCAAAGCGCTCGGCATGTCGTCAGTCTTTATCGGC
Source organism: Acidobacteriota bacterium (assembly GCA_046732935.1). GTDB lineage: Bacteria > Acidobacteriota > Blastocatellia > Pyrinomonadales > Pyrinomonadaceae > PSRF01. Next base: position 150,410 of record JBKPOC010000002.1, read on the forward strand.
ATCGTGTTTCTCGCGATTGTTGGCGGCGCGGCGGAGAGCGGCTCGGCGATCGCAATGGCGCGGAAGAACAAGATGGACTTGTCAGTGGGAATCGCGTTGGGAAGTTGTATTCAGATCGCGTTGTTCGTGGCCCCGATACTCGTCTTTGCGAGCTACTTCATCGCGCCGACTCCGCTCGAGTTGTCGTTCAATCGAGCGGAGATCGGATCGCTTCTGCTCGGAGTTTTGATTGGCGCGATGGTGGCCACCGACGGTCAATCGAATTGGTTCAAGGGCATTCAACTGATCACGGTCTACGCCATCATCGCGGTCATGTTTTATTTCATACCCAACGTAAGTCACTAAGCAATTGAGGGAGAAGTGCGATGGTTGCCACCAGTTCGGTCATTAACGAATTGAGCAGTTACGGGACCGCTCGTTCGACTATCAAAGACGCGCCGTTGAGCGACGAAGACGTGCGCAAGACCCACGCGTTTTGGCGGGCGTGCAACTATCTCGCGCTGGGCATGATTTATCTCCAGGAGAATCCGCTGCTGCGCCGTCCGCTCGAAGCCAAGCACATCAAGAATCGGATGCTCGGCCATTGGGGAGCGAGCCCGGCGCTGTCCTTTATATACACGCACCTCAATCGTCAGATCCGGCTGCACGACCTCGACATGATCTTCATGGCCGGCCCGGGCCACGGCGCGCCCGGCGTTTTGGGGCCCGTCTATTTAGAGGGCGCATATTCAGAGGTCTATCCGGAGAAGAGTCAGGACGAAGAGGGCTTGTTGCGTTTCTTCAAGGAGTTTTCGTTTCCGGGCGGAATCGGAAGTCACTGTACTCCGGAAACTCCCGGCTCCATTCACGAGGGCGGGGAACTCGGTTACGTGCTGTCGCACGCGTGCGGCGCTGCGTTCGACAATCCCGACTTGATCGTCGCGGCCGTCGTCGGCGACGGCGAGGCGGAAACCGGCCCACTCGCAACGTCGTGGCACATCAACAAGTTCATCAATCCGATCCGCGACGGCGCAGTACTCCCGATCCTCAATCTCAACGGCTACAAGATCAACAACCCGACACTGCTCGCGCGAATCAGCCACGACGAACTGACGGATCTATTCAAGGGTTACGGCTACACGCCGTTGTTTGTTGAAGGCTCCGATCCAACGACGATGCATCAGGCGATGGCGGGCACGCTGGACCACTGCATCGAGAGGATCAAGTCAGCGCAGCAGGAAGCTCGTGCAAGCGGAACGGCGGCGCGCCCGCGTTGGCCCATGATCGTTCTTCGCACGCCAAAAGGTTGGACTGCGCCGATCGAGGTCGACGGAAAGCGAGTTGAAGGTTTCTGGCGCGCGCATCAAGTGCCGCTGGCCGGCGTCAAGAAGAACCCCGAGCATTTGAGACTGCTGGAAGAGTGGATGCGCAGCTACAAGCCGGAGGAACTGTTTGACGAAAGCGGCGCTTTGATCCCGGAGCTGCGCGAGCTCGCGCCAACGGGCGCTCGACGCATGGGCGCGAACCCGCACACCAACGGCGGCGCGCTGAAGAAAACGCTGCGGCTGCCGGACTTCAAAGCTTACACCGTCAAGTTTGACAAACCGGGCCAGGTTGAAAAGGAAAACACCAAGCCGCTGGGCCAGTTCCTGCGCGACGTGATGAAACTCAACATGCAGAGTTTTCGCGTCTTCGGTCCGGACGAAAACACCTCGAACAAACTGGACGCGGTTTACGAAGCGAGTAAGAAACTGTGGCTCGCCGAGTATTTTCCCGAAGACAGCGATGGCGGCGAGTTGTCGCCCGACGGCCGCGTGGTCGAGATGTTGAGCGAACACACGATGCAGGGCATGTTGGAAGGTTATCTCCTCACCGGCCGGCACGGTTTCTTCTCGACTTACGAAGCCTTCGCGCACGTTGTCGACTCGATGTTCAACCAGCATGCGAAGTGGTTGTCGATCTGTAACGAGTTGCCGTGGCGTCGTGGCATCGCCTCGCTGAATATGCTGATCACGTCGACAGTCTGGCGGCAGGACCACAATGGCTTCACACACCAGGATCCCGGTTTCCTCGACGTCGTGGTGAACAAACGCGCCGAGGTGACGAGGATTTATCTGCCGCCTGACGTAAACAGTCTGCTGTCGGTCGCGGACCACTGCTTACGAAGCGAAAACTACATCAACGTCATCGTCAGCGATAAGCAGCTTCACTTGCAGTACCTGAACCTCGAAGACGCGATGACGCATTGCACGAAAGGCATCAGCATCTGGGCCCAGGCCAGTAACGATCTCGGCCAGGAGCCGGATCTGGTAATGGCTTGCGCCGGCGATATTCCGACTCAGGAAGCGTTGGCGGCGACGGCGTTGCTGCGCACGGAGTTTCCGAGCCTGAAGATCCGGTTCATCAATGTCGTCGATCTGTTCAAGGTCCAGTCTGACAAGGAACACCCGCACGGCCTCAGCGATCGCGATTTCGATAGTCTCTTCACGACTGACAAGCCCGTCATCTTCAACTTTCACGGCTACCCGTGGCTGATCCACCGTTTGACGTACAACCGCACGAACCATCAGAACCTGCACGTCAGAGGCTACAAGGAACGCGGGAACATCAACACGCCAATGGAACTGGCGATCGACAACGAGATCGATCGCTTCACGCTCGCGATCGACGCCATCGATCGCGTGCCGCTACTTCAGACAATCGGCGCGCACGCGAAAGAGAAGTTTCGCAACATGCAGATCGCGTGTCGTCGTTACGCGCACGAGTATGGGATTGACCGGCCCGACATCGTCGAGTGGCGCTGGCCTTTTTAGCGGGGACTGAAAGTAGGAGAAGTTATGAGGATTCGTTTTCTTGGCGCTGCCGGCGACGTCACGGGCTCGGCTTATCACTTGATGACGGACCAGGCGAGTGTCCTGATCGATTGCGGGTTCTTTCAGGGCAGGAAACAGGAGAGCCAGAAGAACCGCCGCGAGAAGCAGATCGAAGGCGCTCATCTCGACGCCGTCGTCCTGACGCATGCACACCTGGACCACGTCGGACGTCTGCCGATGCTCACGCGCCATTCATACAGCGGCCCGGTCTATGCAACCCGTCCGACTCTCGACATCGCCCGACTGATCCTCAAAGACTCGCTCAACTTACAAAAGCAGGATCTGAAACGGCAGAACCAAATACGTGCGCGCAAGAAGCAGCCGCCCCTCGAGCCGCTGTTCGAAGACGCGGATGTCCGCAAGCTCGACAAGCTCGCGACGCCCGTTAAGTACAACCAACGGTTTACTGTCGCGCCTGGAATCGAAGCGCGGCTCGTCGATGCTGGTCACGTAATCGGCTCGGCGAGCGTTGAGTTGACGGTGAGTGAGAACGGTCACAAGAAGGTGATCGTGTTCTCGGGTGATTTAGGTCCCCGCGGTGCTCCGCTGCTGAAAGATCCCGAACCATTCAAGGAAGCGGACGTTGTGATCATGGAATCGACGTACGGCGATCGCAATCATCGTTCGATGCACGACACGGCGATCGAAGGCAGAGACATCATCGCCAAAGCGATTGCGGACAAAGCGAAAGTTTTAGTGCCGGTGTTTGCGGTCGGCCGCACTCAGTTGTTGCTCTACCTTCTGGCGGGTGCATTCAACAATAAGACGCTGCCGCGGTTTCCGATCTATCTCGACAGTCCGATGGCGATTGAAGCGACGAAAGTCTATGGCCGGAACAGTGAACTGTTCGATGCCGAAGCTTTGGGCATGGTCGAGTCTGGTCTGTTGCGAAACAACCTCGATTGTGCGACGCCGTGCGCGAGCCCGGGAGAGTCGCGGGCTTTGAACTCGGTCGAAGGAGCGTGCCTGATCATGGCCGGAAGCGGGATGTGCACTGGCGGCCGCATCATGCATCACCTGCGGCACAACTTGCCGATACCTGAGACGGCCGTGCTGATTGTCGGGTTTCAATCGCCGGGCACACTGGGACGAAAACTCGTCGACGGCGCCGAGTCGGTAATGATCTTTGGCGAGGAGGTTCCGGTGCGCGCGTCAATACACACGATGGGCGGCTTCAGTGCTCATGCCGATCAAACCGGACTGCTCGACTGGTTCAGTCGTATCGCGCCGTCGAAACCACGCACGATCATTACGCACGGTGAAGACCGGGCGCGAAGTGCATTGAGCGGCCTCATTCATTCAAAGTTTGGGTTGACTTCGGAGTGTCCGGCGCTGGACGACGTGATCGAGATCTGACGCATTTAGAGGAGGAGAAATGAGCGCATCCACGATTCAAACAACAAACGCCGTGAGCCTCGCCGATGAGGAAGCAGTGAAGAAGGTCCTCGTCGATTCAGTGTTGGGGCTTTGGGACGTCGTCAACAATCTCACGCGTTTGAAGCCGTCACGGAACGACCGGTATCGCGTGACGATCTTCGGTTCCGCGAGAGCGAAGCCGGGCACAGTTGCTTATGACGAGACGAAGCGAGCGGCGGCCGCGTTGGCGGAAATGGGTTGCGACATCATCACGGGCGGTGGCCCAGGGTTGATGCAGGCTGCGAATGAAGGCGTCGAGAGTTTGGGCGCGCCCGTACCCGGTGGTGAATCGCGGTCGACGGGCATACGAGTGGATCTGCCGTTCGAGCAGGATGTGAATCCGTTTGTCGAACTAGCGTTCGAGCACAAGACGTTCTTCACGCGCTTGCATCACTTTGTGCTGGCGTCGGATGCGTTCATCGTCGCCCCGGGCGGGATCGGAACTGTGCTGGAGACGATGATGATCTGGCAGTTATTGCAGGTGCGTCATTTGGACAACACGCCGCTGATCCTGGTCGGAAAGCTGTGGCCGCCGCTGATCCAGTGGGTGAAAGACTCGATGCTCAACTTCGAAACGCCATTGATCAGTGCCGAAGACGTCGACATTCCCAAGTGCGTTGACGACGCCGACGAAGCAATCGCCATCATCCGCGAGCACCGTGCTCAACGTTCGTAGTAGGTCAGCGTGCGATAGGCAACAGACAGCGGGCGTGTGCCTTGCGAATCTGTCTGCCATCTCGTCAGTTTTGTCCAGTTGCCGTAGGCATCGATCTGATCCGGCGCCTTCGACTCTTTCCTAGTCGCTCCGTCTTTATTGAGCACGACCTCATCTAACAGCCGGTTGTCGACCGAAATGTTTCCGGTTTTTTGGAGTGAGCCATCGGGGCCGTATTGTTCGACTTGTTGACCATTCCGGACGGTCTTATTGGCGACCGACCCATCCGGCTCGTAACTAATTGCTTCACTGCGGTTCTTTTCAAGTTCGGAAAAGGTCGTTGAAGCGAGGGATCCGTTTTCACGGTAGACCTTTCGCTCGGTCGTTATCAGGCGCCGGCCGTCGAAAGTGTTTTTGAATTGATCCAGCAAGACACCCTGTGCGTTGGTCTCGTTGGTCTCAATAGCCTGGCCGAGCTTATCTCGCTTAACGGTTTTCCTCGAACGTAGCGACTCGTCGCCGTTGAATGTTATTTCTTCTTTGAGGAGACCTTTGTCATCGTAAACATCGATGGTCCGCAGCCAGATCTTGCCGGCGCCGTCGTAGTTGATCGCTTCGATCATTTTTCGACCGTCGTACTTCATCACGATGCGGCGCGTGAGCACGCCCTTGTCGTCATAGATGTGCAGATCGGTCCGATTGCCATCCAGATTGAACGTGGCATCCATTTGCACCACTCTCGGTCCCTCGACGTAGTCGCCGTCTTTTAAACCGAACGTTGCGACTTCCACCCTAAAAGTGCGAACCGGCCCTTTGAGAGCGTACGTTGCGTCGGCGTCCGATCTTTGCTGCGCGTGCGCTACCAGGGTCATCAGCGCAACCAGCACTAGAACTTTCGGGGCTTTCATGTTGTTTTTACCTCTGTCGCAGATTCTAACAGAACGTCCGGACGATAACTGGCCCAGAAGCTTAACCACGGTGGTGCGATGGAAACGAAATGACTCCACGTGCCGGGTTCGGCGTGGAGGTCCGGATTGAAGCTTGAATAATCTGACACGTGCTGAATTACGAACCCTTGCTCGACCAGGCCGCTAATTAACGTGCTCAACGTGTGGCGGAACTCACGCGGCGGCGGAATTGCTGCTCCTGACTCGCGGTTGTAAACCCATTCCTGATCTTCATAGATTATTTCAGCCCCGTTAACGTACGGATGCTTAATCGTGTACCCGTCGCCATTCCAATCCTTCCCCTGCATTCCCATGAAGAATGGATTTGCGCACATGAAATGGTAAATACCACTGCGGCGCAAGACACGCGCCACTTGCTGAAACACTACGCGGGCGTTTGGCACAAAATTCAAAGAATAACTGTGGTAGACGATATCGAACGCTGCCGCTTCGAAGCGCGAGAGATCTCGCATGTCGCCCTGAACAATTCTAATATCAACATTGAAATGGGCCGCCGCTTCTCGATCTCGGCTTAACTGCGCTTCCGACAGATCGAATACGGTGACATTAGCGTTAAGCAAAGCGAACGCAATCGACTGCTGCCCACCACCACAAGCGAGGCAAAGCACATCTTTAGAAGCAACGTCTCCAAGCCTTCCTTCGGGATCAATCATGTGTTGCGCAGAGATGGGATCGAGACTCGACGCCGAACGCGTAAATAAAGCGTCAGCCTCAACTAAGGCTTTCCATCTCGCTATGTTGTATTTGGTTACCTCGTCCATCAATGGATTTAGAAGGCGTTCGCGACGATCAGCGGGGCATGGGCTCGGAATAGAGCTCCTCGTATATTTTCTTTATCTGAGCGGAATCACTGAAGCGTCCCACGACTTGATAGACCCTGAATTTTGAAATCAGGTCTGCGCGGTAGACATTGGCGTAGGGTTTTGCCGCTATGGCGTTGAACTGATTTTTCAATTCTGAAATCGGAGCGTTCCAACTGATCTCGGGAATGCTCTCTCCGAACTTCTCCGGGAAGACGAACGTCTTCAAAAAAGCCATGCCGACCGGAGAGCTTAACGCATCACCCGCGCCGAGGTTTGTCGGACGGCTGAGATTGTCAGAGTTCGCCATTATGATGAACGTGATGTTCTGCTCCGGCACTTTCAGAATAAAAGATGAGTTGCCAGTCCAGTAGCCGTAATGCCAGATCAGCTTCGTGCCTTTGTAATCCTGTGTAAACCAACCCAAGCCGTAGGGAAGTGATTGACCTTTAGTTGAGACAGCGGGCGTGAAAGCGAGTTGTTGAGTCTCCTTTGTAAGAAACTTGTTCTGATCGATGGCGATGTCATACTTCGCCATGTCCAGAACTGTCGAGATCAATCCGGCGGCAGTGCTGAAGCTCTGCGGGTAACTGATTTTAGTGACGTTAAATCCGAGACCAAGCGAATACGGTTGAGCCAGTATTTTTGAGACCGTGTCGAATCTTTGGCGGTGCTTTTCAGTAATGATCGCTCCACCTATTGGCGACTGGTGCGCATGAACGAGCTTCCAGACCCCGTCTTGTTTGTTCCAGAAGTATGAATTCCTCCACGGACCTTCTCTGCGCTGTGGTCCGTTGGGAGGCGTGACGGTTGTTGCTAGAAAAAACGTCGTGATAGCACTGTCGCCGTAAACCGCCGCCTCGAGGTTGGTGACCTCCATCTTCACTTTGAAACCCGCCTGGAATACTCCCTTCAGCTCAGCCGCATCGATAAAAGGAGTCAGATAACCACCTTCGCCGCGAAAGCGGGTTTGTTGCGGCGCGAGACGCCGCTGAATCTGGTCGACGTTGCCGGAATTGAAGCCCCCAACGATATCCATAACCGCGGCCTTCACTTCGGGCTCTGCCGCCTCGCCTGCGGCCGTCGGTGATTTTGTGCTGACAATCGTGGGCACGTTCGGCACCGTCTCATTCATGCCGAGCGGATCGAGAATGTTTGCTATTAGAACCTCAGCGAACGACTTGCCCGTCGCTCTCTCAATCACCTTGTCGAGTTCTGAAAAGCGATTACCGTTATAGCGATACTGCTCGCCGGGATTTCCCTCCGATGTGTGCGAGAGTAAGTGGCGCACTCTGATGACACCATCGCTCTCGAGCATGATGCCGTATTTTGAAACAGGATCGTCCAGCTTGATCTTCCCCTGTTGGACCAACTGCATCAGGATCGTAGACGCAAACGTTTTGGTCAGCGAAGCGAGGTGGTAGGCTGTATGTTCGGTTGCGGGGATCTTGTTCTCAACATCTGCATAGCCGAACCCCTTCGCCCAGATCACTTTTTGATTTTTCACAATGGCGGCGGAGTAAGCGGGTATCTTCAGCTCTTGTCGCAGATTTTCGAGCTGCGCTTCCAGGCGGACAATCCGTTGCGAGTCCGATCCATCAGCCTTATGCGCGAGTGTTGCCCGAACAAACAGGGTCTGTCCGAGAATGGCGATGGTTAGAAGGAGTGCGACTAAGCCTGTTGCTTTGAACTTCATAACAATCTCCTTTCCGTTAATGATGACGTACGTTACACTCGCGCTGGAGATATTAAAATGAAAAACCCTATGAGGGCCATAGAAGTTTGCCTCTTACTCGTAACCCTGCTTTGCTCTATTGTTTTTAGTCAGCAGCAAATAGCACAAGTGAAACCCGAGGGAGATTGGAAAGGTACGATTGATGCGGGTGGGACAAAGTTGGATCTCATCCTGCACATCAGTAAAAAGGACGGAGCGCTGAGTGCAACTCTCGACAGCCCGGATCAAGGCGCGACTGGACTGGCGATCGATCAGATCACCGTAACCGGCAGCTCATTGCGATTCGGAATGAAATCGTTGGGCGTCGATTACGAAGGCGTATTTAACGCAGATAGTTCACAAATCGAGGGTCAATTCTCACAGCAAGGAGTCCGTCTGGCGCTGACGTTTAAGCGGATGGGTCAGAGTGATTCGCCCGAAAGTGTTTTGAAATTGCAGAAGGTCGACGTCGGCGGTCACAGTCTCCAGCTTTTAGTCGGAGGACAAGGATCTCCTGCGGTCGTATTCGAGGGTGGATTCGGCGCAGGCATCGCTTCCTGGTCCACGGTGCAAAAGGACGTCGCTGCTTTTGCTCAAACGGTCTCATACGATCGTGCTGGTCTCGGCCAGTCTGATCCTGGACCGACGCCTCGTTCCGCCAAAACCATCGCAACTGAGTTGCATATTGCGCTACAGAGAGCGGGAATCAAACCGCCCTACGTGATGGTTGGGCACTCCTTTGGTGGTATCTACGTTCGCGTGTTTGCCGACATGTATCCAAATGAAGTAGCCGGCATGGTCCTACTCGATCCTTCCCAGGAGAGTTTCAACGATTGGCTCAGCAAGAACCAGCCCGATCGTCTTAAACTTGCGGAGCGTAACATTGCAAACGCTGGAGAAGGCGTCAAGGCCGAGTTCGCCTCGGTTGATACTTCCTACTCGCAGGCACGAGCGGCAAAGGTACCTAAAGGAATCCCAGTGACACTTCTAAGTGCGACCGAAGATGAAACGATGAGTGCAGAGGCGCGAAAACTATGGATCGAGAAACACAAGGAATGGCTGGCAACGATTCCCGGCAGTAAACATGTTGTTGTCGAGAAGGGCGTGCACTTTATTCAAGCGCAACAACCCGCGCTAGTGATCGAAGCAATCAAGCAGGTTTCGAAGCAGCCACGGTAGCGTACTAATCCGAATTCTGAAGGCGCTTTTCAGGTAGTCGCCTGAGGCTCAGTACTAACGAGAGCACGGCCAAGCCAAATCCGATACCCTTTATCATCAGCACCCACTTCGAAGCTATCGGCGCCGGGTCGATCTCCCCGGCGCGTAAACGCTCTAACTGACCAAAGAAACTGAGATAGGCCATGCCGCAGGTGAAAGCCCAGGCTGCCGCTAGAAAACGTTGGCCGCTGTAAGCATTCCGACCGACTCGCCACGCTCCATAAAGCAGAAAAGCTCCCAAAATGTAGTCGTCGAATAGCGATGGAGGGTCTTTCTTCCAGGTGCTCCATCGCCTGATAGTTTCAGCGACTGGGGCCAGGACGCCAAACACGATCGCTACGCGGCGACTGAATTCTATCGTCATCGAGTTTGCCCTTCACTCATACCTGAGCGCCTCGAGCGGATTGACTTTCATTGCGCGACGCGCGGGTAAGTAACAGGCCAGCAGTGCCACTGCGATCAATGCCACTACAACGATCGCGAAACTCAAAGGATCGGTAGCGCTAACGCCAAACAGCAGGCTTTGCGCCACACGCGTAGCTGCTAGCGCGAGTGCCAGTCCGAGTCCGGCGCCGATCGCGATCAGGACCATTCCTTGTCCGACGATCAACTTGAGTATGTCTCGCTGGTCGGCGCCGAGCGCGATGCGAATGCCAATCTCGTGCGTGCGCTGCGCGACTGAATAACCCATCACGCCGTAAATACCGATTGCCGCAAGCAACAACGCACCTCCGCCGAAGATGCTCAACAACACCGCGATCATCCGATCCGCTGCAAGCTGGGCCCCGATGCGGTCAATCATTGTTTGCACTAAAAACACCGGCACGTCTTTGTTCAAAGCACGCATCTCGTTTCGTAGTGGTCCAACCAGCGATGCCGGATCGCCGGCGGTGCGCACCATCAGCGTCATGCCTGATTGATACTCCTGGCCTAAGGGAATGTAGATGAACGGCAGCGGTTGTTCGCGCAGGTTTCTATAACTCGCGGTGCGCGCGACGCCAATGATTTCTCTGAACGGAGAATCGGAGCCGAAGCGCAGGCGCTTGCCGAGTGCGTTTCCGCCGTAGTAACGGCGCGCCAGCTCTTCGTTCACGATCACGACGGGCGGGCTGCTCTCGCTGTCGTGCGCGTCGAAGTCACGGCCCGCGACAAGAGGAATGCCCATCGTGTTGAAGTAATTCAAGCCGATGACGTTCGTGTTGAGCTCTGTGTCTTCGTTCGCCTGAGGTTGATATCCTTCCAACTGAACGCCGCGGCGCTGTCCGCCACCGCTGATGGGAACGATGCGCGTGAGCGTGACCGATTGAACACCCGGAAGACTCTCAATGCGTTCGACCGTCTGTTGATAGAAACCCTGGCCCTGTTGTTTATTCAGAATCGCGCCGCGCGTTTCCATCGAAGCCATAAGCAGGTGCTGGGCTGCAAAACCGGGATCGAAACTAACCGCGCGTTGCAAGCTGCGCACAAATAACGCCGCGCCGACTAACAGCACGAGCGAAAGTGCCAACTGCGAGATCACCAGCACGTCTCGCAAACCGAGACCGCGCAGGCGTGGACCATGGGCGCTTTCGTCTTTCAATGCCGGGACGAGATTCTGCCGGCTCGCTTGGAGCGCCGGCGCCAGTCCGAACAACACGCCCGTGAGCAGCGTGACACCTAAAGTAAACGCGAGCACACGCCAATCGATACTGAGATCCAGTCCCTTCGTTTCGTTCTCGGGAAAGAAACGCGGCAACATCCGGGCGGACCATAAAGTCGCAACTAGGCCAGCCGCTCCGCCGAGAAGCGCAAGCAACACGCTCTCCGTCAACAACTGTCGCATCACTCGCGCGCGACTCGCGCCTACGGCCAAACGTACAGCAATCTCCCGGCGTCGCGCAGATGCACGCGCTAACAGCAGGTTCGCCACGTTCGCGCACGCAATCAGCAAGACCAATCCAACCACGCCGAACAGCAACAGCAACACGCGCTCGATGCGGACTTGCGCTGCCGGCTCAACGCGCGATTGTCGCAATACGGTGACCGGTCGAGGTTCGTTCGGTTGCGACAGTGTTCCGAGATTCGTATCGGGATACGCTTGCGCAAGACGCGCGGCGATAGTCGTCAACTGTGTTTGCGCCTGTTCGATAGTGACGCCGCGTTTGAGCCGACCAATCAACTCGATTCCACGATCGCCTCGACCGCTCGTCGCGATGTCGGAAGTGGCAGTCAACGGTAGCCAAAACTCAGGCGCCAAGCCGAGCTTGAGCCCGCGAAAGCCGCGATCCGTCACGCCCACGATGGTGTAAGGCTTGCCGTTGAGTCTGAGTGTTTGACCTGCGATGGCAGGATCGGCATTGAAACGACGGCGCCAAAGCTCATCGCTGATAACGACTGCTTGATCATCGGAAGTTTGCAGTGTGCGTCCGAGCTGGGCTTTGACGCCGAGCACGTCGAAGTAATTTGCAGTGACTACCTCGCCGCGCAGTCTTTCAGCTTCGGTCTCGCCGGTTGCGTTCAGCACAGTCTGATCGGAGACGGCGAGGTTTTCGAACACGTCCGACTGATCGCGGAAGTCGACGTAGTCAGGATAGGACGAGCCGCCGTACAAACCGCTGCTGTAGTCGCTTGTATAAACGGCGACGAGTCGATCCGGATCCGCAACGCCGGTCAACGGCCGCAAGACAACGCCGTTGATGAGGCTGAAGATCGTCGTGTTCGCACAAATCCCGAGCGCCAACGCAAGCGTTGCCAGGATGGTAAAGCCCGGCGCTTTGACGATCATTCGCAGACCGTACCGAAGATCCTGGAGAATAGACATGGTGAGTTCCTCCTGAATACCAGCGCGAGCAGACTAACACCTCAGTGTCTTTGGTTGGAAATGAATTGAAGGGTGCCGGGCGGGCGGCACCTGGACAAGTACAAGAACGAACGGGCGAGGTCTACTTCTTTTGCCAGCTAGCCATTCGCTTCCTTTGCACGACAGCGAAGCGGGCGATCATGGAGTCTTTGCTGTAGGAAGTGGCAAGGCCAACCACGTCGCTGGCGCCGCCGAAGCGTTTGTCGCCGCCGACGAGCGCCTGGACTTTGCCGCCTTCCAACAGTCGGTAGCCGTCGAAGTGGGTCCACATCTCTTGCTGGCCCCATCCGAGTTCGCGGCCGAGTTGCGAGTACAAGTCGGCGGGGACCGCGATCAGGCGGAACACTTCCGGATCGAGTGAGAGCTTTGCGACGATCGCAGGACCATGCTGAAGCAACGCGTTCTCGATATCCGTTCGCGATAATCCGCGGCGGTTATCGAGTCCGAGTGCGGCGAGCAACGGCGTCTGCGGCAGATCTTCTTTTGAATCCGGTTCAGGAAAGTCTTCAATCAGCAAGTCTTCCTCGACGAGATTGACTTGATAACGCGTGCCTGCTGACGTCAGGAACGGATTGAGCAGATAGAACTCGATCGCATCACGCCCCTTGTCATTCGTTTCAGAAGGAAACGTGAGCCGCGAGATCTGGTCCTGCGACCACTGTCGTGTTTCGGTCTTCCTGAATGACGGTTGCCAACCGTGAGAAACAAGGTGGGCGTAGTGACGGCGCGACTTCGTCCGAATCGGTCGCAATCCTAGCTCCTTTGCGGCTGCCAGCGTCGCGTCAGAGAATTTGAAGTTCAGATCGTCGCCGAGTTCCACGGCTTCGGCCGGCGTTACCTCTGCGGACTGTTTCGAAGTTTCCACAGCCGCCGGTTTGTCCATCAGTTTTTGAACGACTTTCTCGAGCATGGACAAGTCGCCGGACTCCAGCGCACTCAACGCTTCTTGTTGCAACTCCGCCGGTCCCTTCACAGCCTTCGCCTCGGCGGCGGGCTGATCGATTCCGCCTTTGATCGACAGCGCCTGGAAGTCAGCGCGACGGCGTGCGTAAAAGTCTTTCTTGTCCGGGTCCGCGCGCTCGAGGGCTGTGAGTATTTGGACGGCCTCATTGCGCAGTTCGAGAAGTTTCTCTGTCGAGCCGCCGGTGAAGACATGAAACCCGGGAGAGAACGGATCGATGACGATTTCCGTAACGCCCTCATAGACTTCTTCGCCCAACTTCATCAGTTCGGCATTCGCCGTAGCTGAGCCGCGTGTGCGAACTGCGTGTTCGGTAAGCTCCTGCGATCGCTTCCAGTCGCCACGCTCCACCGCGGCGCGTAGTTGGCGTTCTACAAACGTGAGCGAAGCGAGGTTCTCTTTGAGGTAGTTGTAACTCGAACGACTCAATAACGGATCAAGAAGCGCGCTCGCACGTTGAAAGTAGAGATCGCGATAAAGGACGTCCAGTTTCGCTACGTCAACCAACTTCCGGATTGTCGCTGTCGCAGAATCTTTTTGGGCGGTAACTGTTTTACTCATGATTGATTGTTCCTCATTTCACGTGGCCAATGCCTAACGGAATGCCATGGGCCTTAAGGTTTTCGACTTTGTCCGCTTTGTACCGGTACCACAGTATTGGCCCATGACCAGCGGAGAGCCGGCAACAAAGGCGTCTTCGCAACGGCCAACAAAGGCGTCTTCACAAGGGCAGCAAAAGCGTCTTCACAAGGGCAGCAAAAGCGTCTCCACAATGGCAGTAGAGGCATCTGTGCAGCGGCTCCGCCGCCTGATGTGCGGCGGGGCTGTGCCCCGCCGAAACGTGCCGTCTTTACGTAGTGGCTATGCCGCTCGTACGGCCTCTGGTCTAAAGGGCGTAGCCCGAACGAGGGGCTTAGCCCTCATCGTTTGGTCCATGCGAACGGCGAGGCAGAGCCACGCCGCACATCGTCGCGGCGGAGCCGCAATACAAGTCCGTCTCTCGCTATCGCTCACTGCCAACCGCCGCCGAGCGTTTTGTAGAGTTGGACTACGCTCGCGGCGAGGCAGAGCCACGCCGCACATCGTCGCGGCGGAGCCGCAATACAAGTCCGTCTCTCGCATTCCCTACTGCCAACCGCCGCCGAGCGTCTTGTAGAGTTGGACAACACTCAGGAGTTCGTCGCGGCGGGTTTGGGCCAGCGTGCGCTCGGCGTTGAAGAGATTGCGATCCGCGTCGAGTGCTTCGAGCAAGTTCGACACGCCGCCGTTGTAGCGCAGATAGGCGAGTCGCGAGCGATCGCGCAACGTTTCCACCAGCAGCTCGCGTTGGTTTCGCTCTTCTCTGACTTTGCGATACGCAACCAGCGAGTCAGACACTTCGCGAAACGCGTTTTGAATCGTTCGCTCGTAATTGACGAGAAAAAGATCTCGCTCAGCCTGACTGAACCGCACGCCTGACTTCAACCGCCCGCCGGTAAAGATCGGCTGCGTGAGTTGGGGAACAAACGCCCACACACTTCGCGAAGGCTTGAACAGGTTCGAGAGTTGCGCACTCTCAAAGCCGAGGAAACCAGTGAGTGAGATGCGCGGAAAGTAAGCCGCCTTCGCCACTCCGATTCGCACCTCCGCGGCGATCAGGTTTTGTTCCGCCGCGCGAATGTCGGGCCTGCGTCCGATCAGGTCGGAAGGCAAGCCGGGCGGCACCTCCGGCGGAAACACCTGTTCTGTCAGCTCTTTCCCGCGCGTGATGTCTTGCGGGTTCTTACCGATCAGGAAGCTGATGAAGTTTTCAGTCTGCTCGATCGATTGTTCGAGCGCGGGAATCGCAGCGCTCGCGTCATAAACGAGCTCTTCGGCTTCACGAACCTCCAACATCGTCGCGACGCCGCGAGCCTGGCGAAGCCTGATAATTCGCAACGACTCTTCACGCGAAGCGAGCGTCCGCTGCGCGATGTCGCGCTCGTAGTCGAGCTCGCGAAGATTGAAGTAAGCGGTCGCGACGTCGCCGACCAACGTAGTGATAACAGCGCGGCGTGTTTCTTCGGTCGCCAGCAGATCGGCCTTCGCCGCTGCCGTCGCCTTGCGCAGTCGACCCCAAATGTCGAGCTCGAAATCAAGCAGGTTCAGTAAGACACTGCCGAAGGTGCGGTTGCGATTGATGGGTTCCGGAATATCGACAGTGCCGCTTCTCGATCGCCGTTCGGTAACAAGGTCGGTGCTGGCCGCGATAGTGGGGAACTGGTTCGAACGTTCGAGGCCGTAATTAGCGCGCGCCTCGTCGATTCTCGCCACGGCCTCGCGCAGATCGTAATTGCCCGCGAGCGCCGCCTGAATTAGTTCCTGAAGCGCTTTGTCTTGAAAAACTTCGAACCACTTCAGGTCCGCGACGGTTCGCGGATCGGGCGGACCTTGAGGCGCGCTGCGAAACTCGACCGGCGTTTGCACCTTCGGCTTTTGATACTTCTGGCCAAGAGCCAAGGTGCTACCCAAAAAACCACTGAGTGAAACTATCAAGAACAGTATGACGAATCGCCTCATACGTGCTCTCCTCTCACTTCCGCATGAATTGGTTCCGCCTGGACCAACTGAGGCGCCGCCGCAGCCTTCTTAGCGCGTCTGCGTGCTCCAAGGCTTTCGATGAACGTGAAATTGCCGGGGATGATGAAAACGCCGAGCGCCGTCGCCACCAACATGCCCCAGAACACACCAGTGCCCATGACGTTTTGCGCGCCCGCGCCCGCGCCGCTTGCTTTCATCAACGGAATGACGCCGAGTATGAACGCGAACGCCGTCATCAGGATGGGCCGGAAGCGAAGCCGCGCCGACGTCAGTGCGGCGTCTTCCAACTCCAGCCCGTCCTTTTCATGTTTTGCTTTGGCGAACTCGACGATCAGGATCGCGTTCTTCGCCGCGAGGCCGATCAGCATGACGAGACCGATTTGAATGTAGACGTTGTTGTCGTATCCCATCATCCAGCAGCCGAAGAACGCACCCAGCGCGACCAGCGGCGAACCCAAAAGTACGGCCCACGGCAGCTTCCAGCTTTCGTACATCGCAGCCAGCAGCAGAAACACGACCACGATCGCGAGTATCAGCGTTGGGCCAGCCGGAGGCGCGACTTTCTCCTGATAGGAGAGTGACGAATACGCGAAGCCCATTTCCTTGGGCATCACTTGCGCAAACGTTTCTTCGAGCGCCGCCAGCGCCTGGCCCGACGTGTAACCTCGTGCCGGCGCGCCGCTGATCTCAACTGAGCGTAGCAGGTTGAAACGGTTCGTGATCTCGGTGCCGGCAACGTCGTCAATCGTGACCAGCGTCGACAACGGGATCATCTGGTTCGTCGTCTTCGATTTGACGTAAACGCGCCCGATGTCCGACGCGTTCAAACGATCCGCCGCCTCAGCTTGAACGTAAACGCGATACAAACGTCCAAAACGATTGAAGTCGTTGACGAACGCTCCCCCCATAGCCGTCGACATCGCCTGAAAGACCTCGTTTACGGGCACGCCCAGAGTGCGCGCTTTCTCGCGGTCCAGACTAACTTTCACTTGCGGATAGTTTGGGTCGAACGAGGTGAACACGTTGCCGAGCTCAGGCCGTTGACGTGCGGCGGCGAGGAACCTCTGCGTCTCCTCGCCAAGCTGATCCACGGTCATCGAGCCGCTTCGATCCTGGATCAGGAAGTTGAATCCGGATGCGGCGCCGAAACCGGAAAGTGTCGGGATGTTGAAGGGAAAGACGACTGCTTCGGGAATGCCCGCGAACTGCCGTTGCAGCTTCGCCATGATGCCCTTGACGTGCAGTTCATCGCCGTGCCGTTCTTCCCACGGCTTGAGTCGAGCGAAGAGTGAGCCGTAGTTCGACTGGTACGTGTTGGTGACCAGGCCGTATCCGCCGATGGTTTGGTACGACTCGACGCCCTCGGTCTTCGACAGTATCTCTTCCACTTTCTGAAGCACCACGCTCGTGCGCGCGAGTGAAGCTCCCGGCGGAAGTTGCACGTTCACGCCCAGGATTCCCTGATCTTCATCGGGGATGAAACCTGCCGGTAGCGTGCGGCCGAACAGCCACGCGCCGACGACGACTACGCCGACGATAGCGACCGTCACAATGGAACGACGCACAAGCAGCCGGGCGCCGCTGACGTAACCTTTTGTAGTGATGTCGAAGACCTTGTTGAAGCCGCGGAAGAAAGCGCCCAGTGGACCACGCATCGGTTTCGGCTCTTTGAGTAACAAGCCGCAAAGAGCCGGAGTGAGCGTCAGCGCGTTGAAGGCCGACAGCAACACCGAGATCGCAATCGTCAACGCGAACTGCTTGTACATGCTTCCCACCAGGCCGGCGAGAAGCGCGACCGGAACGAACACGGCTGAAAGGATCAGGGCGATACCGATGACCGGACCAGAGACCTCCTTCATCGCCTGGAAGGTGGCCTCCTTCGGTTTCATGCCATGTTCGAGATGGTGAATGACGGCCTCCACGACCACGATCGCGTCGTCAACCACGATGCCGATCGCCAGCACGAGACCAAACATCGAGAGTGTGTTGATGGAAAACCCGAGGATCGGAAAGAAGATGAACGTGCCGATCAGCGAAACGGGAATCGTCAGCAACGGAATGATCGTCGCCCGAATGTTCTGAAGGAAGATAAAGACGACCAGCGTCACGAGGATCAGCGCCTCGACGAAGGTCTTCAGAATTTCATGAATCGATGCTTCGACGGCGGGAGTCGTGTCGTAAACGATCTTGTAATCCATGTCCGGCGGGAACAGCGTCTTTGCGTGTTCCATCGTCTCGTAGATCGTTTCCGCGGCTTTGAGTTGGTTCGCACCGGGAAGGAGATAGACGGCCATCGCGCCGCCGGGCTTTCCGTTCAGACGTCCGAATGAGTTGTAGTCCTGCGATCCCAGCTCGGCGCGGCCGATGTCTTTGACCCGGACCACGGATCCCGTTTCGGTTTGGCGGATGATGACGTTCTCAAACTCTTCGGGAGTGATCAGGCGTCCGGGTGCGCTGACGGTTTCCGTGAACTCATGGTCCGTTGGCGTCGGTGCGCCGCCGACTTTGCCGGCGGGCGCCTGGATGTTTTGCTCTTTCAGCGACGAAATAACGTCAGCGGGAGTCAGGCCGAGTTTCGCCAGCCGATCGGGTTTGATCCAGATGCGCATTCCGTAGTCAGTGCCACCGAAGAGATCGACTTGAGCGATGCCCGGGATGCGGAGAATCTGGTCACGCAGGTTGATGCCGCAGTAGTTGATCAGGAAGTTGGCGTCGTAAGCGTCCTTCGGTGAATACAGCGAGATCACCATCAGGATGCTGGGACTTTGCTTCTTCACCGTCACGCCTTGCTGGTTAACTTCCGCTGGCAGGCGAGCGGCGGCCGTTGACACACGATTCTGCGTTAGTACGTTTGCAGTGTCTTGATCAGTGCCGACTTCAAAATTGACGTCGAGCAACATACGGCCGTCGCTCGTGTTTGAGGACTTCATGTAAATCATGCGGTCGACGCCGTTGACTTCCTGTTCGATTGGCGTCGCCACTGACTGTTCGACGGCTTCGGCGGAAGCGCCGGGGTAAGTTGCCGTCACGCGAATGTTAGGTGGCGCAAGAAACGGGTACTGCTCGATCGATAGTCCTTTAATGACGACAATCCCAAGCAGGACCGTCAGTACGGAGATAACGATGGCAACGATTGGACGATTGATAAAGAAACTTGCCATTCAACTCAACTCCCTTCGCTCTTACGGGCAGTCTCGTTTGTGGCGGTTTGCGGGTTGACTTGTCCGCCGGGTTTCACTTTCTGCATGCCTTCGACGATCACTCTCTCGCCGGCCGTCAACCCCTGAAGAACGATGACGTACTTGTCTGACTGATCGCCGAGACTGACGCTTCGGACCTGGACCTTGTTCTGGTTGTCGACGACCATCACTGTCTTCGCGCCTTGAAGTTCCTGGACCGCCCGTTGCGGGATGAGAATGGCATTCTCACGTTCCGCCACGGCGACGCGGACGCGCGCAAACTGGCCCGGCTTCAGATAGCTTCCCGGGTTCGGGAACGAAGCCTCGACCTTCATCGTGCCCGTCTGCGGATCGACAGCGCGATCGACGAACTTGAAAGATCCCTGGTACGGATGCTTGCTTTCATCAGAAAGCAGCAGTTCGAAGTCAAGCTTGCCCGTGCGATGCCCGACGTTGTTCGCGTCAGTCAACTTCAGATAATCAATTTCACTGAGATTGAAATCGACCAGCAGCGGGTCAGACGACGAAACCGTCGCGAGTAGCGTCGCCTCGCCTCGTCCGACAAGGTTTCCTTCGTCTACACGGAGGAAGCCGATGATGCCGTTGATGGGCGAATGGATACTGCAATAACTCAGATCAAGTTCAGCCTGGATCACTCGCGCCTGCGCCGCCGAGACTTCCGCCTGCGCTCGCTCGATTGTGTACTTGACCGCCGCTTCGAGGTTCGTCAGGTTCGCCCTGCGCGACTCGAGTTGTGCCTTCGCAGATTTTTCGGCAGCTATGGCGGCATCCAACTCCAACTCGGTCACCGCTTTTTCCTTCGCGAGAGGCCGCATGCGAAGCAGGTCCTGTTGCGCTTTGCTGTACACAGCTTCGGCGTCGGCCACTTCTGCTTGCGCCTGGAGCACGTCCGTTCGCTGTCTCGCCTGTGAGAGATCTGACGACGCTTTGGCTTGTATGGCTTTCGCCGATTGCAGAGCAGCCTCAAACGGACGTTTGTCGATCGTGAACAACAGTTGACCCTTTCTTACGGCCGAGCCTTCGTGGAAGTAGACCTTTTGCAGCACTCCTTCGACACGAGCGCGCAGCTCCACCGTTTCGTCAGCTCGAGTTTGGGCGACGAACTCGCTGTAGATGGGGACGGTTTGTTGTGTCACCTCAGTGACGATAACGGCGGGCGCAGGCGCCTGGGCTTGCGCCTTCGTTTCAGTCTTCTTGCTGCATCCGGAATTAATTATGACTAGAGGGAAGAGCAGCGCTGCCGCTGTTAGAAGCGTGGGCATTTTGAAAAGTCGCATGGTCAACTCCTGGTGAAACCTACGGAAGTGACAAAGGGAAATGTTGAACTTACAGGGTCGATTCTAGGTTCAGCGGGAACAGGCGAGTACTCGCAAAATTAACAGTAATGTGGCGTCGAAGGAGATGTTAAAAGAATGCAACACTGAGGTTTTTTGACGCGAATATGGCATCGCAGGTGCTAACGGAGCTGGCCTTCGCTTTTGGGATTATGGGCTTGTGCGTGGTTATCCATTCGGCCACGCTGGTCAACTTTTCTGCCTGGCTGATCACTAAACGACCTGAGATCGGACAACGTCACGCGATGCTGCGGTACTCAGTCGTGCTGATCCTCTCGTTCTTTGTATTGATCGTTCTGCACCTTGCCGAAACCGGTATCTGGGGGGGCTTTTACTACTGGAGAGGACTCTTTCCGGATTTCGAAACGTCGCTCTATTTCTCGTTGGGAAGCTATACGACCATTGGCTACGGCGACGTGGTGCTGCCGCAGCGCTGGCGAATGTTGGGTGGAATCGAAGGTCTCTCCGGTGTGTTGCTCTGTGGACTGTCGGCGGCGTTCGTCTTCGCCCTCGTCAATTCCGCGTTTCAGTTTCGCGTCCAGCAGCGGGCCGGTAAGTAGGCCTAGCAAAACTGACAGTTCCACAAACGGTTGTTCTACATACACTCTGATCGAACATAGCTTTTGACCCAAAGAGTCTCTCTCATTCTCACCGGGCTTTAGCCCGGTGCAAGAGCAGCGAAGCATCGAGAAACCGTTTCAACGGTTTTCGTGCCGGAGTTTCGCCGTCCCGCGCTCGAAGAAGAGCTGGCCTTGTTGAGGGGCACAATCAAACGGACGTTTGTAGATCCGGAGGAACGAGACCGCGCGAGTGAAGGCGATCTGCAGGGAGTCGGAGGACGAGCGTCTGCCAGTCGAAAAGTGGAGCGTTTTGCGTTGAAGACGTAATGAGGATGCCTATCTGGCTTTATCAAACCCAACCGCTTGTTACGGCAATCGTCATCATGATTGCGATTGAAACCGTTTCGTTAATCGGCTTGTTTCTCACCAGGCGTTTTGTAGTACACCGGTTTCACACGAGCGAGGGAATCAACGACGCCATCAGCGGAACCGTGCAGGCGATCGGCGTCTTTTACGGCATCACAGTCGGTCTGATCGCGGTTGCTGTCTGGAACACACATGCCCAAGCCGGCGAGCTTGTTTCGCGAGAGGCCAGTGCCATTGGCGCGATCTACCGCGACGTCGGCGGCTATCCGTCACCGGAACGCGAACAGTTACGTTCGAGTGTCCGTGACTACACCGTGTTCGTTATCGACAAGGTCTGGCCGGCGCAGAAGAAAGGACACATTCCGCAGGGCGGTGGCGAAATCCTGGACACGCTTCAGTCAAACCTCTTTGCGTTTGAGCCCAAGACGCAGGGCCAAGCCGCGCTGCACGCGGAGACGCTCAGGGCCTATAACAACTTGCTCGAATATCGACGCTTGCGAGTTGACGCCGTGGAGAGCGGGCTTTCCGACGTCATGTGGGCCGTGATCTGGGTGGGCGCGGTGATCAGTATTGGCGTGGCCTACTTCTTCAGGATTGCTGACGCCAAATTGCACGCGTTGCTGGTCGCGCTGATGGCCGGTTTTCTCGCCGTCGTCATCTTCATGATCGTGATCAACGACAAACCTTTTTATGGCGCGGTCAGTGTGTCGTCCGACGCCTACAAGCTCGTTCTCGACAGAGTGATCGATCGCCATTAAGTAGCCGCATATTCCTAGCAAAACTGACAGTAGCTCGCTAGATGATTCTGCCTACAATTCGACTACAGCGAGGATCCCATGAAAGCTCTAATCTCCTTTCTACTCGTATTTCTGATCGGCTTCTCTTCCGTGTGTGTAACCACAACCGCGCAGGCGCCCGCGATTAACAACGCCGCTGCGCAACCCGGCGATCGAGGGTGGCCGCGCGGTTACAGCCTGGCTAGCGAAGCGCAAGTCGTGTTGTTCGAACCACAGATAGCGACGTGGGACGATCAAAAGCACCTCGTCGCTCTTGCGGCTGTTTCTTACGTGGCCAAAGGCGAGCAAAAGCCGACGCTGGGCACGATCAAGATCGAGACTGACACACTCGTCTCAACCGAACAGCGGCTGGTGAAGTTCTCGACGCTCAAAATCACGGAAGCAAACTTTCAATCACTGCCAAAAGAGAAAACTACCGAGATCATCAACGAGATCGAAAAAGGGATTCCTGACGAGGATCGGGTCATCGCACTCGATCGCGTGCTGTCGTTCGTCGACAAGAGCACGATTCGTCCCAAGAACGTCGAAGGCCTGAAGAGTGATCCGCCGCGTATCTTTCTCAGCAGATCGCCCGCGATCATGTTGAATTTCGACGGCGAGCCGATCTGGAGCCCGATCAAAGACAACGAGCTGAAGTTTGCAGTCAATACCAACTGGGACATCTTCCAGCATGAGCCGACGGGACTCTACTACTTACGCAACGATACGGCCTGGCTGAAATCGACTAGCTGGAAAGGTCCGTGGTCCGCCGCTGGCAAGCTGCCCGCCAGTTTCAGCAAGTTGCCGGATGACGAGAACTGGAAGGACGTTAAGACAAACCTTCCCGGCAAGCATGAAACTCGCGCGCCGTACGTTTACGTCAGCATCGATCCGGCGGAGTTGATCCTTATCAAGGGTGAGCCCGAGTACGTTCCCGTCCCTAATACGGGTCTGATGTGGATCAGCAACACGGAGAGTGACCTGTTCAGGATGGGCAAGGACGGCCCTGTTTATTACCTCGTCGCCGGCCGATGGTTCAAAGCGCCGAACCTGAATGGAAACTGGACCTTCGCGACGCCGTCGCTGCCCGAGGACTTCAAGCGAATCTCGCTGGAGCATCCGCGTTCGCGAGTGCTTGCTTCAGTTCCGGGAACGCCGCAAGCGGCGGAAGCCGTACTGCTGGCGCAGGTGCCGCAAGTTGCTCGCGTCAACAAGAAAGAGATCAAGGCGCCGGACGTGATGTACCAGGGAGATCCGCAGTACAAGGACATCCAGGGAACTCAACTACAACGCGCGGTTAACACCGACAAAGACATCATTAAGTTCGGCAACACGTATTACATGTGTTACCAGGGCGTTTGGTTCAGCTCCAACACGGCCACTGGGCCATGGGAGCTCGCGACCTCCGTCCCGGAAGAGATCTACAAGATTCCACCCAGCTCCGAAGCCTACAACGTCACCTACGTCACGGTTCAGGAAGATGATAACGATAGCGACGACTGGGTCACATACGCCGCAGTCGCCGGCTACACCGGAGTGATGATTGGTTGGGGTTGCGCAGTTTGGGGCACCGGCTGGTATTACCCGCCTTATTACTGGTATGGCGGTTACTATCCCGGCTACTACCCCTACTGGCGAACCTACGGTTATGCGGCCTGGTACAACCCGTACACCGGCAGGTACGGAACTGCTGGCAGAATCTATGGACCGTACGGCGGCGTCGGTTTCGGCGCGAGATACAACCCGAGCACCGGCACATATTCGCGTGGCGCATTTGCCTACGGGCCGAACGGAGCGCGTGGCGCTGCGCAAGCGTATAACCCGAGGACCGGAGCGTATGCGCAAACGCGTCAGGGCGCAGGCGTCTATGGAAGCTGGGGATCGACGAGCGTTGTACGCGGCGACGATTGGGCCAACACCAAACGTTTCACCAATCGCCAGACCGGAAACACAACGCGTGTCACTCGCGGGGACCAGGGCGGCATGATCAGCCGTCGCGGACCTGACGGCAGTGGCTTCATCGGCAAAGGCGGAGACAGCGTCTACGCCGGACGAGACGGAAGCGTTTACCGTCGCGATGGAAGTGGCAACTGGAGCAAGTGGGACAACGGCTCGTGGAGCCAGGTTGAGAAGCCAAACAGAGATTCCCTCCGCGACAGCATGATGAACGACAACGCGCGTCGAGATTCCGTTCGCGACAACATGGCGAATGACGGCGGGCGACGCGATTCGGTCCGCGACAGCATGCTGAATGACAGCGGCCGCCAGCGCGAACGACAAATGGACCGTTCCACTTATCAAAACCTCGAACGCGATCGGGCCTCACGGAATACCGGGGCGCAGCGCACTCGCGACCTGGGAACGTATCAGAACCGCGGCGGCGGCAATGCGGGAAGCTATCGTCCTTCCGGCGGGTTTTCGCGAGGCGGAGGCGGCGGTGGTTTTAGAGGTGGCGGAGGCGGCGGTTTCAGAGGCGGCGGACGGCGGCGTTAATTGCGGTTGGGGTCGGTCACGAGGGGCGAACCGACTCCGAAATGCCGGGCCACATACGTTGGTGCGGGTCGTGGGCAATCTCGCTGACGTTTGTGGCCCGTGCTTTTCGCGGTGCGCGAGACGATTCAGGATCTATGAACTACCGAGGATTGAAAGAGTGAGTCGAGACATCCCGACAGATGAGTCTACTGTAGCTCTCCCCAAAAAGAATGAAGCTCAGTTAGCCGCCATCATCGACTCGGCAATGGATGCCATCATCATCGTCGACGAGTCGCACCGCATCCAGATCTGCAATCGGGCCGCCGAGAAGATATTCGCCTCTTCTCACACCGACGCGATCGGTCAGCCGCTAGAGCAGCTTATTCCCGCCGACTTTCCGATGGAGGCTTCAATCTCCCTGGTCGAGGCCGGCGGTGAAAAACTCTTCACGCTAATCCTGCGCGACGTCGTCCATCGCAGAGAATCTGAACAGGCGCTGAAGCAGGCCCACGAAGAACTGACACAGCTAAAGAGCCGGTTGGAAGAGGAAAACCTCTACCTTCAGCAGGAACTCCAACTCGATCACGCATTCGGCGAGATCGTCGGCCACAGCGACGCGATCAAGTACGTACTCGCGAAGATCCGCCAAGTCGCGCCGACCGATTCCACGGTGCTCATCCAGGGCGAAACCGGCACGGGAAAAGAGTTGGTTGCACGCGCAATCCACAGTGCGAGCGCGCAGCGAGACCGTCCTTTAATTAAGGTGAACTGTGCCGCTCTCTCCGCGACGCTGATCGAGAGTGAATTGTTCGGACACGAGAAAGGCGCCTTCACAGGGGCGGCAGCGCGTAAACTCGGCCGGTTCGAACTGGCCGATAGCGGCACGATCTTTCTTGATGAGGTCGGCGAGTTGCCGTTGGATCTGCAAGTCAAACTGTTGCGAGTGGTGCAGGAAGGCGAGTTCGAAAGGGTTGGAGGCACGCGTACAATCAAAGTCGGCGTGCGGCTTATTGCCGCAACCAATCGCGATCTAAAAATGGAAGTAGATCACGGCCGGTTCCGCGAGGATCTTTGGTATCGGTTGAACGTGTTTCCTATCACCGTTCCACCGCTTCGTCAGCGCAGGGAGGATCTTCCGCTGCTCGTCGAGTATTTCGTCAGCCGGTCAGCCAAGCGGCTCGGGAAAACCATCACCTCGATTTCGGCGCGCGCCATGCAGAGTTTGGAGCGACACTCCTGGCCGGGAAACGTCAGGGAACTCTGTAATGTGATCGAGCGAGCCGTGATCGGCGCGCAAGGACCAGTGCTCGACTTCGTCGAACACTTCGATCTCGTCAAGACTGATTCGACGCCGTCGCTCAGCCTTCATGAGATGGAACGCGACTACATCACGCGCACACTCGAAAGCACCGGTTGGAGAGTCGAGGGTCCTTACGGCGCTGCAAAAATTCTTGGATTGAACGCGAGCACGTTGCGAGCGCGAATGAACAAACTCGGCATTCAACGACAAGGAATGCGTTCCGTAGAAACCGCAAGATTTCACCAGCCCGTTGAGTAATACAGATTCCGCTAAATACTGAGGGTAGATCGAAGAATCGCGGGTTGACACCTCACCTCTGCAACGTCAAGTCAACTCATTCAAAACAAATGTTTTAGAAATCGTCATGTCGTCTGCCTGAGTTTGTGCATGCGAATTGCACTACTGTGAGTTGCCAATAACCAATTCAAGTTTCGCACGCCCGGCGAGACTTATTTCAATAGACAGCTTATTGCACCGCGAGTTGAGGTGCGGATGACACAGGTACTCGTGTGCCTGCTTGGAGAGGAACTAACGTGATCGTCAACACAGCCAGAATCACAGTCATGCCGGAGAAGAAGAAAGAGTTCTTGCAGACGATCAAACAGTTGCTCGAACCGATCAAGTCCGCGAAGGGCTGCGTTGCTTTCAATGTTTACATTGACGCTGTCGATGAGAACTCGTCGCTACTGATTAGCGAGTGGGACACCGAAGCTGACTTGAACCGGCACCTTGGCTCCGATGATTTTGCGGTACTGCGCGGCGCCGTAGCCGCTCTCAGTACCGGGGCCCACGAATTCACAGCTCTTGTTTACGCAGGTGGCAGGCAAATCTCCCCATCGACTGCCGCCCGTCGCGATTCCGTTCAACTGAGACCGATTACCAGATGAGGAGAAACGCTTTGTCACAACCCCTCGGACACACAGTTGCCGCCAAAGATCTCTTACAGCCCCGACGAAGAGGATCGAACTTAAGACTTATTCGCAAGCAGAAACCGACTCGTCATCACACTGACGAGCCAGTCTCGACTGCGAACCGGACGCTGGTTCCCGGCGAAGCACGAGTAACCAGCCACGTTCCCCTTGGTCAGCTACTCGAAGCAACAAAGATATTGCTTTGGGAAGCCGAAGTTCAAAACTGGCGCTTCACGTACGTGAGTGAGCATGCGAAGAAGATCCTCGGCTATCCGCTTGCGAAGTGGTATGAGCCGGATTTTCTCGCCTCGCACCTTCATCCCGAAGATAAGCACCGGATCTTTTGTCAGAAACACTTTCGAGTTGCCGATCACAAAGATCTTACGTTTCGGATGTTCGCTAGCGACGGCCGCATGGTTTGGGTGCGCACGCTTATCAGTCTCGTGTCAAGCGACGGCGTGGAGCGAATGTCGGGGTTCATGGTTGACATCTCGGAGTCGAAACATGCTGAAGAGGCATTGAAAGATCTCGGCGGGCGATTGATTGCTGCTCAGGAAACGGAGCGCAGTCGCATCGCGCGCGAGTTGCACGACGACTTCAATCAACGTCTCGCGCTGTTATCGATCGAGCTCGAGCAACTCGGAAAGCGCAGTCCGAAGACAGACTTTCGCCAACCGTGTGTGAAGCTGCAAAAGCAGGTGCAGGAGATGTCCGCCGACATTCAGGGACTGTCGCACCGGCTTCATCCCGCTAAGCTCGATCATCTCGGACTGTCCGCGGCGATCAGGAGTCTGTGCGAAGAGTTATCGGCGAACGCGGATCTGAAGATCGACTTTCATCAACACCGGCTGCCGCCGTCGATACCAAAGGACGTCGCTTTGTGCTTGTTCCGGATTGCTCAGGAAGCATTGCGGAATTGCATCAAGCACAGCGGCGCACAGAAGGCGCAAGTGGTACTTTCGCGAACTCGAGATGCTATCCGTCTCTGTGTCTCGGATGATGGAATCGGCTTCGATCCGAAGTTGCGGGCAACTGAACGCGGCCTCGGTTTCATTAGCATGAGCGAAAGGCTACATGTGGTCAACGGAGAGTTGCAGGTCTATTCAGAGCCGAAATGCGGGACGCGAATCGAAGTGTCCGTGCCGCTGATACAGGATTTCATGTGTGTTATCTAAACGAACCAAAGAGAGGGAATTATGAAACGGCCAAGAGTGGTACTCGCAGACGATCATCCTTTGATGATGGATGCGCTCAAGCATCTTCTGGAACCGGATTTTGAAGTGGTCGGCACATTCACCGATGGGCACGCGCTGGTTGAGGGCGCTCCAAAGCTGAACCCCAATGCGATCGTCCTGGACATCGGAATGCCGACCATGAACGGTCTGAGTGCGGGTGAACGGCTCAAGAAGCTGATGCCGTCTGTCAAACTCGTTTACCTGACACAGAATGTCGATCAGGACATGGCGCGCGAGGCTTTTCAGTTAGGCGCGTCGGCGTACGTTATCAAGAGTTCCGCCGCGTCTGACATCGTGCGTGCGTTACAGGAAGCGCTGAGAGGCGGATCTTACGTTACCCCGATCCTCACTAAAGGAATGGTCGGCTCGTTCGTCAAGAATTTCAAACAGGAGAAGCGCACCAATCGTTTGACGTTGCGGCAGAAAGAGGTGCTGCAACTGTTGGCTGAAGGTCATTCGATGAAAGGCGTGGCTTATGTGCTCAACGTTTCGCCGCGAACAGTCGCGTATCACAAGTACACGATGATGGAGCATCTTAGTATTCGCAGCAGTGCAGAACTGATCGAATATGCGATCAAGCGTTCGCTTGTGACGATCTGATCTGGCTGTCCTCCCACCGGCCTTTTTCAACAGAGGCCCCTGTCATTTTTACGAGTATTTTTCGGGCAGGATATTTCTAGTATGGCAGTACAGTGAAAGGACCGTGCGCCCCGGTCCTTTCTGAATTACTCGTACTGCATTTGTCCGTTCGTTTCCCGGGGAAGAAAAGGAGCGACAGTGGCCCGCCCGCGAATCTTGTTGGCCGACGATCATCAGAAGATGCGCGATTTTCTAACGCAGATGCTCGAACCGGAATTTGAGATCGTCGGAGCCGTAGCAGACGGCCGGTCGTTTCTGGAAGCCGCGCAAAGACTGAAGCCGGATCTGTGTCTGCTGGATATCTCGATGCCCGTGATCGACGGGATCAAAGCCGCGGCCCAACTCAAGGACAGCGGCTGCAAGGCGAAAGTCTTGATGCTGACGGTTCAGGAAGATGAGGACTTTGTAAGAGCGTCGTTCAACAACGGCGCATTGGGATATGTGATCAAGTCGCGAATCGCCGCCGACCTGTTTGTTGCTTTGAAGGAGGTCCTGGACGGTCGCAGGTTTCTGTCTTCTTCTTCAAAGTTTGATCGCTCATCAATTCTGAACGACGTCCAGACCCTGCCCCGCGATGGAGACGCGTGATCTTTATGATGTTTGCATTACGCGTTTGACTTCGGGAGGTTCTTCGCCGAGCCACTCGGGATGGACGGCCGTGCCGTCGTAGATTGAGGTCGTTTTGAATAGTTCGTACTCGCCGCGAGATGCGGCGTTTTTTGTTTTACTCAGAAGACTCGAGACCTGTTCCTCAGTCATGGGTTTGAAGGTGCGTGCTGCTGTCAACGCCTGCTCCAGGTCCTGCATGTTTTCACAGCCCGTGATCACCACCGACACCGGCAAGTTCATCGCATACTGAAGACACTCGATCGCCGTAACAGTATTCGATTCCAGGATCATTCCGTTTGCCAGAGGTTTCATTCCCAATACGCCGATGTTTTCTTTGACGAGCTCGGGTAGGACCATCTTTTCGAAGCTGCGATAATGCGCGTCCATCACGTTGAGCGGCATCTGTACAGTATCAAACTGAAAGCCGTTTTCCTTCGCGACCTCCAGCATGTACAGATGAATTCGCGGGTCTTTGTGACCGGTGAAACCGATGAAACGGATCTTTCCGGCATCGCGTGCTTCGAGCAACGCGGCGTTCGCGCCCTTGTCGTCGAAGATGCGATGCGGATCTTCATAGCGCAGGATCTCGTGATGCTGGACGAGATCGATATAGTCCGTTTGCATGCGCTTGAGAGACTCGTCCAACTGTTTCGCCGCTTCGTGTTTGGTGCGGCCGTCGATCTTGGTCATCAGAAAGACGCGTTCGCGATAGCCATCGCGCAAGGCGTTGCCCATGCGGATCTCGCTGGCGCCTTCGTTGTAGTCCCAGCAGTTGTCCATGAAGTTGATGCCGCTGTCGATGGCCGTTCGAATCATGCGTACGGCAAGTTCGTCGCTGATAGACTTGAACCCCAGGTGCCAGCCGCCGAGACCGATCAACGAGACCTGCACGCCGGTGTGCCCGAGAGTGCGGGTTGGCATTTCTATGTTGGACATCTGCTTCCTCCTCGATGTGTGTCCTTGTATTTGAACACCGATGAGTCTCATACTCAATAACGCAATGCCGGTCTCACAACCAGTCCACAAGTGAAAGTCGAGGATGCCTCATGTTCGCGCTAAAAACCTTTCCCTGCCCGAACTGTCATGAATTCATCAATTCCGGAATGCAAACGTGTAAGTATTGTTCGACACCTATCGATCCCCACGCGGCTAACGCGGCGGCTGAATTACAGGACAAGGTCAATCGCGCTTGCAATGAGGCTAGCCTGATAAGAAACATCGCAGGAGCGATGTGGGTAGGCTTTTTTGTGCGCTTCATTCCATTCATAGGCATAGTGGGATTGATCATAATGGTGATCGGGTTCGTTGCTACCCCGCCATGGCTCATCTACTGGCAGATCAAATACGGCAGGATCGAAACCGCTGACGTCGATTACAAACGAGCTAAGCGAAATTGGCTTGGCGCTTTGGTCCTTTGGCTTTTGCTTCTGGTTGTTCTCGTAGTGCTTATGATGTTCGTGGGGACGTTCTAGTCTGATAGCTTTCAGGCGGCTTTGACGCGTATTCGAATGGAGGTCGCCGTGCAATGATAATTAACGTGTTGATGATCCTAGCGCTCGCCATCGGAGCTGGAAGCGGCCAATCGATGCAAACTAGTTCTGACACGGCCGAAACCAACGGCACTCATCTGCCAACGGATGAATGTTACATCAACGGAACCTGGTACAATCCTTGTCCGCCTGATGCCGCTCCCGATCCCGATCCGCCTCCTTCGGACGGCCCTTCAGATCTGAGTCCGCCATAATACCGAGCCACTAAAATAGCCTGATCAAAACAGGTACATACGCCTGCGTATCTCGCACCAGCACAATTTGTCGTGCGTCGTCCGACCACGCGAACGATGTTATCTCTGCGTCTTTGAAGTCTGTTAACTTTCGGAAGTGTCCGTTATCGAGTGGTTGAATCCAGATGTTAGAGGCGCCGCTGGAACTGCTGACGTATGCGAGTCCCTTCCCGTCCGGCGTCCAACGCAAGCGGTTGTCAGGAGTAAAACTCCTCCCGTTGAACGGACGGGTCGAATCAGGTAAGGCAAACCGCTTGACGATCGAACGTAACGTGAGGTCGTAGACTTCAAGATGCCACACCTGACTATCCGGTTGATTATTAACAAAGAATGCCAGCAGTCTTCCATCAGGCGACAGGGCCGGGCCCTGCACCTCTCTCTTTAACAGCAGGACCGATGGTCCACCATCGATCGAGACCTTGCGAACATCATTGCCGGTACGATAGATGACCCATTTGTTGTCCGCCGAAATCGAGGGAAGGTCTTCGTAACTACCGGTGGTAAGTTGGAGAGGCTGTGTTCCGTCTGAATTGATCCGCCAGATGTTCATGGTGCCGGCGCGGGTGGAGCAGAATACGATGTATCGCCCGTCCGTAGACATAGCTGGCTTCGAATTGTCGGCCGCAAAAGTTAGCTGCCGCGTCCCACTTACATCTTGCAACCAAAGATTGATGTTTTTGCCGTCGAAGACTGAATAGATAAGCCTGCCTTGAGTGCCTCGCTCTACTTCGGCGAGCCCTTTCTTCTGTTCCACGCTCGTTGCGGCCGGCGGCGATTCAACCAGCGACAGGCGCCAAATACTCGAAGTCCTTTCGACGTTTCGTGTAACAAAAACGCGCGAGTCGCTCGAGCCGCTGACCAACGTGTAGTTGTTCGGGTCATTAGTGATTTGTCGCGTTGCGCCATCTCCCACCAAGTAGAGTTGCTCGAGGCCGCCAGGCGTTTGCGTAGCCGCAACGACGATTCCACTACCGTCTCCTAACCACGTTATCCGTGAAATGTAGTACCACGGACCAGCCTTCACAGGCCGAGCCGTCCTCGACTCAACATCGATTACTTCCAGCGAGACCTCGGTGAGTTTCGGCCCGAGACCGTGCGTCACACAAGCAATGCTTTTGCCATTGGGAGACCATGCTGGTCCAGGACCTTGCATATCGGAAGAGAAAAACCTCTTATCTGCAAGCGTGCGCCGCACGAGCACCGACGAAGAACCACCGTCGGCCGGCGCGATCACGAGGTCGGCCGGATCGATCGCATTATTGCTGCGAACAAAAGCCATCCGCGAACTATCAGGCGAGAAGCTCACGGCCGTGTTCACGTTGTCGAGAATCAGTCTTTGACCACCACCAAGTTTCGAAACACGATATAGGGTTCCGGTCTCAGCCTGAGTCTCAAGGTAGTAAACAAAGGTGCCATCGGGTGAAAACGATAGACCGCTGTAGCTCGAGTTTGACACTGAGGTGACCCGAAGATCGCTGGCCGTGGCGAGCTCTCTTATATGTATCGAGTACTTTCCCGCTTCAATCACGCTGTAGGCCACATACTTTCCGTCGGGCGAGATTACGATTTCGGTAATCTCTCCGGACAAGGGCAATCGTTCAAAACGCAAGTTGAAAGAGCGATCAAAGAGCTTCGTGCCGGGTCTGGTTTTGAAGATGTAATAAAAGGCCGCGGCCGTGATCAAAAACAGTGACATGATCACCGACAACTTCCTGAATGTGCTCTTCGTTACGGGCCTTCGCTCTTTTTGGGTTTGATACGGAATAGTTTCTATTCGTTCTCCAAGGATGGTAAGACGAGGCGTTTCGATCGTGTTGCGCGCGCGTGAGTTGTCATCAATGGATCGTATGGCGTCGATTTGTCGCAGATCGTGAAGCAGTTCTTCGGCAGATTGGTAGCGGGCGTCAGGATCTTTTCTCAGTGATTTGAGTAGTACCGCAGTCAATTCGGGAGACAGCAACTCGCTCGTTGCATCCCAGTCCGGCTCGTGCTCCAAAATCGCCACGATGACTTCACTGATCGTTTCTCCAGCAAAGGGACGACGATGCAAAACCAGCTCGAACAACACGACACCGAGACTCCAGAGATCCGTTCGACAATCGACAGGTTGCCGCCGTATCTGTTCCGGAGACATGTACTGCGACGTGCCAATTAATAATTCCGGCTGTGTATGCAAAGACGAAATGCCGTTGGATTCCGACTCGTCTCTCACCTCCTCGATCAACTTCGCAAGTCCAAAATCCAGGACCTTTACGTGGCCATCGTCGGTCACCAAAATGTTTTCAGGTTTGATATCGCGATGAATCACGCCTGCTTTGTGTGCGGCCGCCAGGGCATTGCAGACCTGCTTGACGATCTCGAGCGCCTTTACTTCATCCAGCGCTTCCGTCTTCAGGAGCTCACGAACCGTGGCGCCTTTTACGTATTCCATCGTGATGTAATGGAGCCCATTTGCTTCATCAATCTCGTAAATGTGCGCGACGTTTGGATGGGAGATTGCCGACGCCGCGCGCGCCTCCTGTTGAAAGCGCAGCACACGCAGATGGTTGTCGGTTATGGTGGCGGGAAGAAGTTTGAGCGCAACTTTGCGATTAAGGTTCGGATCGTGGGCCAAATAGACTTCGCCCATGCCCCCGTGGCCCAGCACGTCAACAATACGGTAACGGGCGACAGTCTCCCCAATTAACCCCGTCCGCTCGGACCGCAGGACCTCCAGCGCTAGTGAAACCGCCGGCTCCTCCATAAAACTGTCCTGTCGATCCGCGGAGGCGAGCAGTGAAAGAACCTCGTCTTTCAGGCTTTCATCTCCCAGGGACTGCTGCTCGAGAAACGTTTCGCGGTCGCCGGAGTCAAGTTGAAGAGCCGAGTTGTAAAGGCCTTCAATCCTGTTCCATCGATCTGAGTTCATTCTGCAATCTGTTCGAACTTTGGCTGCGAGAATTGGAAGCCCCTGTTTTGGATCGCGTCAAATCGCTAGTTGACCTATCTCCTCTGTCAACTAACCACGCACTTCGCGTCGAAGCCACGATTTAGCGAAACTCCAATGACGCATGACCGTAACCTCTGCGATCTTTAGTACTTCTGCGGTCTCCTTGACACTCAGACCACCAAAATATCTCAACTCGACGATCCTGGCTTTCAAGGGATCGAATTTGGTGAGACGATCAAGGGCCTCGTTCAGCGACAGAATATCTTCCGACTTTTCCTGAGATATGACGCCCGCTTCATCCAACGTCACATCGGACACACCGCCACCGCGCTTGCTTCGCAGTTGCCGGCGTGCGTGATCGACCAGGATCCGGCGCATCAATTGAGCAGCGACAGCGAAGAAGTGCGCTCGGTTTTGCCACTTCGCCTGCCGCTGATCGACAAGCTTGAGGTAAAGCTCATTTACCAGAGCCGTTGTTTGCAGAATATGCCCGACACTTTCGCGCTTCATGTGATAGCTCGCCAAACGTCGCAGTTCCGTTTCCACGTAGGGAAGCAAACGATCGAGCGCCGTAGCATCGCCGTCGCTCCAGGCCAGCAGCAGTTGCGTTACGGTTTCAGTCGTAGACATTGGGCGGAAATGGTGGGCTGGTCACTTTCAATTTCAATCCAAATTAAGAACTATTCTACCGCCAAATCACAACCATCATTAGAAAATCGCGATAGAGCCACTCTCAGTTACTGAGGTGATAGGTTTCGTCGGGAACTGTCGCGTAATTAATCAAGCAGAGTTCGCAATCACAGGAGGAGTAGATGAAAAGACACTTTCTTGTAGCAATGATCTTAATGGCAGGCGCACTGTTTCCTGCCACAGTGGCAGCGCAGTCCCAACAGCCGATCAAATACTTCGGCTACGCTGGTCCAGACAACGACGAAGCTTTGAACCGGGTAAGTTCATACACAAACTTCTCATATATCGGCGCCTCTTATGGCGTCCCGATTACCGCTCAGGTCACCGCCATCAAGAACCATGGAATGCGAGCCGTCATTGATTTAGGAGATGTTCTATGGTGTCGCGACGATCCGAATAACGGTTTTGGCACCTATCATCTTTGCTCGGAGTCACGCGGAGATCAGAGTTACATCACCCGCTGGAACGCCTGGACCACGATGAATAGTTCGGTCTTGAACAGCACCAACATACTGGCGTTTTCGATTATCACTGAACAGACGTCAAGAGCCATACCCGTCGCAGATATTCAGACGGCCACGAGTCTGGTAAAGCAGCAATACCCCACCATCCCAACCATGGCGATTGACACGTCTCAAGAGGTGTATGACGCATACTACGGATTCTATGGCGGCGTCTTTAGCTTTCCCACTAATCTGGATTGGGTCGGCGTCTTCAAATACTATACTCATCCAACCTCGGACTTGCGGTTCAAGGACAGTATCAGCATTCTAAAGGCAAGAAAGCAGAGTTCGCAGAAAATCGTTTACGTGATGGACGGGTTCTACTCGGATCTGCATACGTCGATTGCACCGACAATCGTGGACATGGATCAAATTGCACAAGAGTGGTACCTGATAGCCAGCCAGGATCCCGAGGCAATCCTGTTCGGTGTATTCCTCTGGCCGGACATCCCCGGTGAAAACGCAATCGGTTCCGCTAATTTTCATCCGATACCTTTGAACAAACAGGCAGCAATCGGTAGCGCTATTCTCGCAGGGAAAGTACCGACGTATCAGGGCGCGCACGATTACATCAATTGTGGAATGGTGATGACTAGCGGCTGGGCGTCAGATGCATCTGTGCCGAATACGCCGGTATCTGTTGATCTGGTAGTCGACAATCAGGTAGTCGCCACTCAGCGGGCCGATCACTACCGCGGTGATATTGGCGCCTCGCATGGCTTCGTCTTTTATCTCTTCCCGTATCGAGACGGTCGAACCCATCAGGTCGCTGTACGCTACAGTGGCACTACAACGCTTCTACCCGGCTCTCCGAAGTCGTTCGTGTGTAGCTAGCTATGCGTAATAACTGTTGCCTATGAGCCTGTTCGACATACCAGAAGCGATCCTCAACGCCCGCCCGGAGGGAGCCAAAGACTTTGACTTCCTCCAGGGTCGCTGGCTTATCCATCACAGGAAACTAGCTGAGCGTTTGGTTGGTTGCGAGACGTGGCAGGAGTTTGAAACTCCTGCTGCTAATCACCTGATCCTTGGCGGGCTGGGAAACATCGACCACTGTCGAATTGAGTCAGGTGATTTTTATGAGGGCGCTTCTCTTCGCTTGTTCGATAAAAGCTCCAGTCTTTGGCGCATCTACTGGATGGATACAAACGGCGCAACTCTCTTTCCGCCAGTTGAAGGTTCTTTCTCCGGCCCGGTCGGACTGTTTCGCGGACGCGACGAGCAGGACGGTATTCCTGTCCTGGTAGAATTTCGCTGGGACAAGACGGATCCCGAAACTCCGACGTGGCAGCAATTCTTCTCTGCCGACGACGGAAACACCTGGGAAGTGAATTGGTATATGTACTTCTCGAGACTTGCCGCGTAAAACCTTTCCGCCGATTGTTATAAGACACTGGCGATACGCGGCATTTCGAGTCGCGATGGTACATCTTTTTAGTTATGCCTTAGTTCCGCGATTAGTCCAATCTCGTGCATCTTGCACGGCATGCCTCTTGTCAAATACCATGCACGAAATTGAACCTTTCTTATATGCGGGTCGCTAAGCTTTATTTTCACTCTCCATGTTTCGACGGCATTGTCTCTGGTGTTCTCGCCTGGGACTTGTTGGAGACTCAGGAAAGTTTGCACATAGAAGAGTTCCATGCGGTGAATTACCAGTCGAGATCAGAGTGGCTCTCGACCAAACTTAGCCCTAATACTATCGTTCTAGATTTTCTCTATCACCCTGATGCAGGGTTCTGGGCCGACCACCACAGCACCACCTTTCTCACCCAAGAAGCCCAAAAAGACTATGAGAACAGAAGGAGCCAATGGTTAATTTATGATAAGCGCAGCGGCTCGTGTGCCTCGTTGCTTTGGAGACATTTCCTGGCAGCTTTTGGCTACCGCAATCAGCGCTATCAAAACTTGGTGGACTGGGCAGACCGGATCGATTCGGCCCGCTATGCGTCAGTCGAACAGGCGATCTTCGGAAAGGAGCCGGCACTGCAAATAAACCTAAGTCTCGCCGGAGATGACGGCGCAGAATACTGCACTAATCTCCTCAAACTGCTCAAATCCGAAACCTTGGAGTATGTGGCAGCTCTACCGCAAGTACAGGAAAAATCAGCACACGCGGAGTCACTAATTCGCGCGGGTATGCGACGGTTTGTTAAAGGCAGTAGACTCGAAGCCGACGGCATCGTCGTATACATAGTCGACTCCGCCGACGTCATAATTAGCCGCTACGCACCTTACTACATTTTTCCCGATGCGCGTTATTCAGTGGGACTAATGATCTCTCCAGATGGCGCTTCCATTAGGGCTATGAGAAACCCTTGGCGAGAGTTTCGCAGTGTTCCCTTGGGTGAGATCTTTAGCAGATTCGGTGGCGGCGGACACCAGCGAGTGGGCGCAGTGATATTCCCCCTCGAGCGCGCGGCGGAAGCACGCCCAATTCTGGAGCAAATCCTGTCGGAGATGCGCAAAGAAGATGCGATGTTATGATTCCGAATCTCAACTTTTATGATATTTACGGCTACCTTATCCCGGGTCTTACTCTTGCGATCGTGCTTCGGTTACCTTACGGCCTGATAACAGGCGATTGGCCCGAGTCGAGCTGGACTTCGGCGTTGATCGCAGTAGTGATCGGCTATGTCCTAGGGCACTTGGTTCAAATACTTGCTCGCAATGCATTACCATCCAAAACGATGGATGGTCGCTATCCGTCTGAAGCCCTCCTGGACCAAGATGACACGACCTTCTCCGGTGTCTTGAAGGAGCGGCTTAGAACGCGCATCAAGGAATTGTCGGGAGTTGATGTGAGAACTGATCTCACAAAAGCCGCTGTTACTGATGACGTGAAAACACAGCGAGCAGACGGATTTCTATCCTGCCGAGACGCCCTGTTATCATCGAAGAACCTTTCATACGCAGAGCAGATGCAAGGTATGTATACACTGATGGACGGACTTACGATTGCATTTATGTTAGGAGCACCGTTCGCTTTGGGCTGGACCGTTTCTACAGGGAGATTTCAGGTTAGCGCGTTGTTCATCGTCGCCCTTGGACTATTGCCAACGGCAGTGACAGCAGCTGTTGCTCTCGGCAAGACTGACGCCACCCCCACCGACCGCGCACGGGTGATGCTGGTCTTTCTGATGATTGCTCTTTTCGGAGCCGGTTATCTTATGGGTGGTGGGAAAGTCTCAACTTCCGCGCACCGTGTGTCACTCGGCGCAATGATGTTGGTGTATACGTTCGCAGCCTCTTCATGCTACTCAGCATACAAGTACTTTACGAAAACGTATGCGCAAACCGTTTACCGCGCCTTCAATCTGTATGAAAAACCTGAAAAGAAGTGATAGGCCGCATCATCCGGTGTTTGGCCTCACGATTATTGGTGACATGAACCACTTGCGGAAGGCCACTATAAATGCCCGAGTTGCAACTCCATCTCAAGGCGCTGAACCCATGGTCGAGAGAGTGTCCCACCCATCTTGAATCCACGACTTGTTCGTCTGCCGCAAGCGGAACATTGCAAAGCAGGATCTTACCCAGATATTGATGCCACTCTCTCTCGCCAATTAGGCAAAAATAATATCCGTGCATGGATTGGCCGCTGTCGTAAAAAGCAATGTCAGTTGAGAGAAACTCGCTGACTGGCAGCATTTTGTTGAGGAGAATTTCAGTCGATTTAACATTCGCAAAATCAACCATTGGAATGTGATAAGTCTGGCCCTGCTGCAACACTTTTGAATGCAAGGCCAATTCTTGTTTCCGCGACAGACTCCCAATTTGATTCACCAGCCACTCGGCATCCAGATTATCTGCTTCGACGTGGAAAATGTCTCTCGAAAGGGTCCGACCCTGCCCGAGATGTACATATCTACTAAACTCAAGCACGATGTTGTTGTTGATCTGCGAAAGCGAACGCACGAGTCCGTGGATGGGATGTTTTGCCAAAGCAGTCGCTGTCTCATTGATGTCCATGTATGAAGAGGAGTATAGACAACTTTGGTGCGTTGCACACAATCGATTCAGGATTTATCTATTAAGCGCTGTGTCTTCAGCGTAGTTTGCTTGGAGCATTTGTTCCAAGCAGCGATAATGTTTGTACATTAGGCCTCTACTGCACGATCCGAATCGCGCCAATATTACTGTTCAGATTGTGCGCGACGAGTTTTACCTGACACGTTCCTGCCGGCAGGTTGTCGGGAAGACGGAAGCTCACTTGAGTAAACCCAAGCGAATTCGGCCGCACGCCTTCAGCAGGCACGTTATGAACGCCGCCGTTAGCATCCGTCAGGTTAATGGTGACCGAAGCAGGAGTCTCGCCGGCATACAGTTCCAGAGTCAGCACAAAAATGACGACACGAGTGTTTGGGTCGTTAGTGCTCTTGAATACGTTTGCCGGGTTGATAACGCGAAAAGGATCCGTTGTCATTAACACGGCATCGAATGCGGCAAGCAAATTAGGTACGGGACGCGTGTCTGCGAGAAATACTACCGGTGGACCATTCGGTACAGTCGCCTCGTAACCGGCGAAGCTCGTGCTGCTCGGGAACATGCCGGGTTTCCACGAGCGCGCACGGACCACCGTGTTACTCGTGAAATGCAGCGTTCCGCCGGAAGCAATCATCGGATCATTCTCTGTTGGGTCAGCGCCATTGAGCGTGTAGTGAATCGTGGCGCCTGCTGTCATGGCCGTGAGCGTCACATCGACTGCACTGAAAAACTTACTCGGCGATCCGAGCTGCGGGGTAATCATCGGAGCGTTCGTTGTAAGCAAGCCGTTGACTCTGATGGGCGTGGGCGCGAATGTGTTAGTGTCTTCGTTGCCTAGCGCTCCTTCAGAGTTCGAGCCCCAAGCCCAAACTGAACCATCATTCTTTAGCGCCACGCGATGATTTACGCCGGCTGCGATTGAAACGACGTTCCCGAAGTTTGGAGTCTGTTCAGGGGGGTTACCGGTGTTTCCCCACGACCAGATCGTCCCATCACTTGCAAGTGCCAAACAGTAAGTCGGGCCAGCCGAAACGTTCGCCATTCCGCCTGGCACTCCCGTGACTTGGATCGCATTCGGGTGTCGAATAGCGGTACTTCCGCCGTTTGGTCCCAACTGTCCGGTGACATTGCTACCCCACGCCCAGATGGTCCCATCTTCTTTAACCGCCAAGCTGAAGTCCTGGCCGCCAGCAATGCGCGTAACGTTTGAAAGGCCCGCGACCTGCACCGGGTTCGTGCTGTCGGGCGTATTGCTGCCATTTCCCAGTTGCCCCCACGTGTTGGACCCAATGGCCCAAAGTGTCTTGTCATTCTTGAGCATCAGCAGGTGCCGATTACCCGCTGCGATCGCCCTGACATTGGCGACTCCGCTTAATTGTATCGGCGTCGTGATCGTGTTGAAACCACCAGTCAGAGTTGGTGAGCCCCAGATCCAGACAGTGCCGTCCGTCTTCACCGCCGCTGCGAAAGTATCGCCTGCGGCTATTCCCTGGACATTGGTTAACCCAACCGCCTGAACAGGCCGCGTGGGAAACAACCCGAGGCCGCCATTGCCGAGCTGTCCGTTGAAGTTATTTCCCCAGCCCCAAACTGTGCCGTTGGACTTTAACGCGAGGACAAAACCATTTGAGTCTGCCACGGCATCAACTCCTTCAAGGCCAGGCACCTGAAGCGGAGTTACGGCGCGGACCGGGTTCAGGAAGGTACCCGAGGTCCCATCGCCAAGCTGCCCTTGCGTCCCGTCACCCCAGTTCCAAACTGTCCCATCATTGCGCACCGCTGTACTGTGAGCGAATCCCGCTGAAATCGCGCGTACGTTACCGAAGAACACCTGCGAGACAACGTTGGTGGTCAGCGTAATCGAATTGTTGGACGGGTTCGGATCAGGACGCGCGCTGGTCAACGAAATACTCGTCTGAAGCGATGCTCCCGCGGGCGCGTCTACACGTGCTCTGATGGTGAAGGTGATGCTGCCGCTGATTGCCGAGAGCGGAAGGATAGTGAGGCTTCCGGTGACGGTACCCGATGTGTTAGTGCAGGTGGCGGAAAACGTCGTCGAACAACTGATAAAGGTTGTTCCCGCAGGCAGCAGAACTGTCAGAACTGGAAGGTCAGCCGGATTCGGTCCCGCGTTGATCAGCTCAATCTGATAAACGAGGTTCTGGCCTGAAACCACCGGTTCCGGATCGACTCTCGCTTTAACCGATATTTCACTCACTGGCGGCGGCGGTGGATTACGCAACGCAAAGGTGACTGTCTGAGCATTCGTCAAACTCAGTGGCGCGCTCTCAGACGAGTGTGACGCGACGAAGTAATCATCGGGATCACCACCAGAGATGCCGACGATCACGCGCTTCAGGTTCTCGTTTCCACTGCCGTAACGCGTTTGAATCGTACCGTCCCGCCGCAGCTCGATCTCGAAATTGACGGGAGTCTCAGTCCCAAACGTGACTCCCTGCCAGCGAAAGATCACCCGATCGATGTCCGGCTTGACCATGTACACGTTGTCGGTCGGATTGCGATCGGTCCGCAGGTCGGCCCACATGCCGGCGATCATCGGCAGGTTCTGGAGGTTCGGCTGGTTTGCGACTGCGAAGTCAAACGGTCCGAAATTCGGATTCATGTCATTCGTGAAATACAGAGCGCCGTTAGATGAAACGGCGACGCTCCTCATTTCCTGTCCGAAAAACAGAAACGGAAAGGGAAGAGCGACGCCCTGAGTTCGCTCGTCGCCTCTTGGACCAACCGGTGTACCGCTGTTCAGCTCCGTCAGCGGCGCCGCCGGACTGAGGCTCACCGTGTAGGGATCGATAACCGGAAGCGGAACGCTGACATTCACAGTCGCGGTGCTCGTGTTGCCGACGTTGTCCGTAACGCGCAGAGAGAGTTGACCGCTCGTATGTCGATAGGGAAGGAGTACGGTCGACGACGTTGAAGTTCCCGCATTACCCGGAATTTCCGCTTTGAGTCGAAACACTTCTCCCGTGGTCCCGTCGGTAAATAAAAACTCCAGCAGCGAAGCGTTTCCTCCCGCCATTCCGTCGTCGCCGGGAGTTCTGTAGAAGACCAGGAGACTTCTGCCGTCCTGTGAATTGACGAGGAAGTCAGGTGCGACAGCCGGAGGTGTGATGTCG
This sequence comes from Acidobacteriota bacterium, assembly GCA_046732935.1. Lineage (GTDB taxonomy): Bacteria > Acidobacteriota > Blastocatellia > Pyrinomonadales > Pyrinomonadaceae > PSRF01. Next base: position 192,820 of record JBKPOC010000002.1, read on the forward strand.
TTTTCAAGAGCGAATTGAACCGTTTTCTTCGCGTTCAGACGGCCGCTCAGGACCATGAAGGAAAACAAGCTGGCCTCGTCGCCGCTCGCCAGCAGGACCGCTCGTAACTTCTGAAGCGTGATGTTCGGATTTGCCGCGATCGCCAGTGCGGCGGCGCCTGTGACGTGCGGAGTCGCCATGGAAGTGCCGCTGAAGTTTGAGTAAGTGGAGCCGTCCAGATCGGTGTCAGCCGTGACTAGTCCCTCACCTGAATAACCACGCGGCGTCGTGCTCAGGATGGTGTCGCCCGGAGCGAGAAGATGGACCGTCTGTGGGCCACGGTTAGAGAATTGCGACGCCAACGTACCGCCCGTCGTCGATGCCGCGACGGAGATGACGTTCGGCAGATCGTAGCTGGCCGGGAAGTGAGGCACGGAATCGTTGTTGAGCGTGTCGTTACCGGCAGCGGCCGTAAAGAGTATGCCTGCATCTCCGAGTTGTTTGATGGCGTCGAACAGCGACTGCGAAAATACCTGCCCGCCGTAACTGTTGTTGAGCACACGCAGATTCACGCCGCGTTGCCGCATCGCCCGGGCATAGTTGAACGCTTCCAGAATCGTAGCGTCGGTGCCGCCCTGTGGGCCAAGCGCTTTCAGCGGCAATAACTGAACGTTCCAGCTAACACCGGCGATACCGACTGAATTATTTCCCCGAGCACCGATGATGCCGGCGACGTGCGTTCCGTGAGCGTCGTCAGCCGCGCTATCGAAGACTGTCCGGTCGTGATTGACGAAGTCCCAACCGTTTACATCGTCAATAAAACCATTGTTGTCGTCGTCGATGTTGTTGTTGGGAATTTCGGCGGTGTTGACGAAGATGTTGTCCTTGAGATCGTGATGATCGATGTCGATGCCGGAGTCGATGACGCCGACGACGATGTTTTGATTGCCGGTGGTTGTGTCCCAGGCGGCTTCGGCACTGATGAAGCCGCTGATGCCGGTTGACGGAGCATTCTTCAGTGGCCACTGCGATGAGTAGAACGGATCGTTTGGGACAGCGTCAAAATGCCGGATGAAATTGGGCTCGGCATAAATAACGTCAGGACGTGCGCGCAACGCTTTGATCGCGTCGAGCGTTAGCTCCGGAGAGACACGGGCCAACCGCAAGCCTTCGACCAGGTCCGAGCCGCCGAACGAATTCACCTGAACAGGAAAACTGCGTCCGCCGCTGACCATTGAAAGTTGCATCGCGGCTTTTGTCTTCGCCACGGTTTGACCCGGACGGAAACGGACCAGGAGTTCACCAGGAACGAACTCAGCTTGTTTTGCATGCGCGGGTGGAAGAGCGGTTTGCTGATTCTGGGCGTGTGCGGCGAAACGCACGAGGGCCGTCATGGACACGACGGCTAGCAGCAGAACTGAAACGACAACTTTGGCTGGAATTACGCTCTTCCGTAAACGAACGGGCGGGCGGGGGAATTTCAACGCGTTATCTCCTGGAATCTGGGAAAGACTCTGGGTGGACGAGGTCCAAGATAGCATGTTTTTCCCGTTTCATCACACAGCAACAACGGTTCGTCATTTTGTCGTTCACGGCTGCGGCTGGCGGGAGTAGGATTAGGCCATGCGGATCGTTCTGGTCATGATTGCAGCAGCGTTATTGCTTGCCGAGACTGGCGGGATTCTTAAGCCCGCTGGAACGACCAGCATCGCCTCACCGCCGGCAGTCACGACCGTTTCGACGCCGGCCAAGGCGCGAGTCGATTTCGAATCTCAACTCAAGCCCCTCTTCAAAGCGAAGTGTATGCCGTGTCACTTCAGCGGCGGCCAGGTATACGATCGTTTGCCTTTCGATAAGCCCGAAACGATCCGGAAACTCGGCACGAAGCTTTTCACGCGCATCAAAGAGGACAACGAGCGCCGGCTCATCCAGGAGTTCCTCGATCAAACTCCGTAGTGGGTTTGGTAATAAAGTGGGTGGCTTTTATCTAGACGACTAATGATCATGAAAAAGATTTCTCTCGGAAGGGTGAAGTCGGACACGCTCATCAAGGACAAACTAGATGCGCCAAATGCGGCCTTTTGACTGTCGGGCAAGTTTAGACGTTTAAAATGAAAGGGCGTCACCGTCTGCAGCGACGCCCAGCGATTACGATTCGCAGAACTATTGTTTTGAATCTTTCGGCTCTGTCGGCTTAGCGGACTCTTCATCTTTAGTGGGGCTTGGTTTTTCCTTCGACTCAGTCGCAGCCTTGGCATCACTCGGAGCCGCTTCTGGTTTTGGTACGATATCAACATCTGGCATGGGAAGTCTCCTTTGAGGATTGAGAGTTTTAGTAACGCGAGGAAACGACGCGCTTATATCACATAACGAGATGGATTGACATAAGCGAGGCCTTTCAGCGCTGTCGTTACGTCTCCAGCGAGCAAAGTGAGCAGCGCGGCTTTTTATCTAAACCAACTAATGATCGTGAAACGTTCGCCACTGGTCACCGGAGAGACTTCGTGAAACGTGTGGGCGGTGAATGCGACCAGCAATCCGGTTTCGCCCAAGAGATCAAAAGTCTTAGGACCATCAGGAGACGAGTCATTCTGATCGTAAAAGCTTAGAACACCACCACTAAAGCATTTTGCTTGTGGCTCACTTGAAAAGTCATTCAAGAAGACGACGATCGAGATGCGACGCATTCGCAAATGATCGAAGTCTAGTCGCTTAGTGTTGCCATCCTGATGGCGAACAAAGAAGTCGCCTTGTTCGTAACGCAGGAACTGAGGCCGCTCACAATCCGTCAGACTCTCACCAAAGTGATCTTCCAGTGCTGATTTTTGTTGCAATAAGCGAGCGTCGATTTGGGAAAGTGTTTGTTCGGAAGGATGAAGGCTCGTGGTCTTGCGAACTGTTTCAGGAAGCACTTCCTCCGCGCCTGCGATGTAAACCTCCGCTTGCGTGGTGGGAGAGGAAGCTAACTCCGTCCTCAAGTTCGCGCACATCTCCGTATCCAGAAAGTGAGGGAGCAGGAACAAATTGAAATAGGCTGCAGGATCTGGATCGGACATCTCGATCTGGTGAAGTTTAGACGCTTAAAGTAAAAGGGCGTCACCGTGTGCAGCGACGCCCAGCGATTGCGATTCGCAGCACTATTGTTTTGAATCCTTCGGCCCTGTCGGCTTCGCGGACTCCGTTTCATCTTTTGTGGGGGTTGGTTTTTCCTTCGACTCAGTCGTAGCTTTGGGATCACTCGGGGCCGATTCTGGTTTTGGTACGACGTCCATGTCTGGCATAACGTGCTCCTTTGAGGATTGAGAATTTTAATGACGCGAGGAAACAACGCGCTTATATCACACAGCGAGATGGATTGACATAGCTGAGGGTGAAAAGCTGAGGGTGAAAAAAGGGATAGTGGCGTCGCTCATCTTGTGTGGGCAATCCTGTAGTCTGATTCAATGCGTTTAGACAAATCGAAGCTATTGAAACCGTTTCGTGGGAGACTGCCAGTCAGCACAGAACCGGCTATGTCAATCCATCTCGCTGTGTGATATAAGCGCACCGTTTCCTCGCATCACTTAACTCTCAATCCTCAAAGGAGACTCGCTATGCCAGAGGCGGACATTGTACCAAAACCAGAAACGGCCAAGAGCGATCCCAAAGTTAAGCCTGAGCCAAAGGAAAGCCCCGACGCCAGCATCAAGGATGAACCAAAGCCCCCTCCCCCCTCAGGGCCGAAAGATCCAAAACAATAGTTCTGCGAATTGCAATTGCAGGGGCGTCGCTGGAGGCGGTGACGCCCTTATTTTGCGCTGCTTCGGGTTAACAAGACAGAATCACAACAGTGACTAACGAGGCGAGACGTCGCGGCGCAGATAGAAGATCAGGTCGGTCGACGGCGGATCGAGACCGAGTTGACGAATCATGCCGACGACCTGTCCGCGATGCATCGTGGCGTGATTGGCGACGTGCTGCATCTGATCGATCAACCGCATCGAGCTCGCATCGCCGCTGAGAAGCTTGAAAGCCAGGTCGGCGTTCAAGCGTTCATCGTTTAACTCCGCGACGTATCGCGTGCGGCGATCAATCACCTCACTCCAGCGATCTTTGAGCGCCGCGAGATCGCAGCAGGAGTCGGTCGTCCACAACGACCACGCTTCATCCTTCCGCGGCGATCGTCCGTGCCAGCGTTCCAACCAGATCCACTCCGCACCCGCCATGTGCAGCAGCGTTCCAAAGATCGACTTGTGACTGATGCCGAAATCGCGCCGCAGTCCCTCGTCCGGCAACTTCGACGCAGCATCCATCGCCAACTCATTCGCCCACTCCGTATAGCTCAGAAGGTTTTTGATGTCTGATACATTCATGATGTTCTTATACGCAAACGGCGGATCTTGTGTTTCTCCGGTTGCGGGTCTATCATCTGCCAACCCAGAGACGACCCTCCCGAAAATCCTAGTTACTTTTCCTCCCAAAAGGCTATCGCTGATAGCCCGCGTTCCTGAATTATAAACACAACTGTCTCAACCCACTGGAGGATACATGAAGAAAACGCTTGCGCTGTTTGCTCTGGTCGCAATCTTTCTCGCGGTGATAGTGTTCACCGCAGTTCACGGGCAAAACTCCAACGGCAATGGACCGAAATTCCGCCGCGCTCAGGCGGATAAACGAGTTGCCAATCAATACATCGTAGTACTCAAAGATAACGTCGAGGACGTTGACGGCGAAGCCGTTCGACTCTCGCAAAATTTCGGTGGCGATCGCCAGGGCGGTCAAACCTACCATCGCGCACTCAAAGGATTTTCGGTGCGGATGTCAGAACAACAAGCGACAAGACTCGCAGATGATCCGCGAGTCGCGTTCGTCGAAGAAGACGCCGTCGTTAGTCTGGGAACAACTCAGACCGGTGCGACGTGGGGAATTGATCGAATCGATCAACGCGATCTTCCTCTCGATGGAAACTATACGTACAACGCCACCGGTACCGGGGTGAAGGCCTACATCATCGATACCGGCATTCGTTCGACGCACGTTGAATTCGGCGGGCGCGTGATCTCCGGTTTCACTGCCATCAACGACGGCCTTGGGACCAACGACGGCAACGGCCACGGCACGCACGTCTCGGGCACGGTCGGCGGCGCAACCTTTGGCGTGGCGAAGAACGTCACGCTCGTGGCGGTTCGCGTGCTTGATGCAAATGGCAGCGGCACGAACTCGGGCGTCATCTCCGGCGTGGATTTCGTTACCTCGGACCATCAGGCGGGCCAACCCGCGGTCGCCAACATGAGTTTGGGCGGCGGCATCTCGTCCGCGCTCGACACCGCGGTCACCAACGCAATCAACGATGGAGTAACGTTCGCGATTGCAGCGGGCAACGAAACGCAGGACGCTTGCAACACGTCTCCAGCTCGCGTGCCAAGCGCAATCACCGTCGGCTCGACGACGACGACTGATGCGCGTTCGTCGTTCTCGAACTTCGGCACCTGCCTCGACATCTTTGCTCCGGGCAGCAGCATCACTTCAGCCTGGAGAACGAGCGACACTGCGACGAACACCATCTCCGGCACGTCGATGGCGACACCGCACGTCACGGGTGTGGCCGCGTTGTTCCTCGAAACGAACCCAACCGCTTCGCCGGCAACCGTCGCAGCGGCCATTATCAATAACTCCACGCCCAACAAGGTGACTGGCGCAGGAACCGGATCGCCAAATCGATTACTGTTCTCGCAATTCGGCGCCCCTCCGCCGCCGACTCCAACTCCGACTCCGATCCCGGGTGCGGAATTGTTGTTGAATCGTGGTTTCGAGTCGGGTGCAGTTAACTGGACCGCGACCGCCGGCGTGATCACCAACTCGACGGGCCAAACGCCTCGCAGCGGTTCGTGGTATGCCTGGCTTGACGGTTATGGCACAACGCATACCGACTCGCTGTTCCAGGACGTCGTGGTCCCATCGAACGTCAATACCGTGACCTTGAGTTTCTGGCTCAAGATCAATACGGCGGAGACGACAACGACGACAGCCTTCGACACGTTGCGCGTGCAGATTCGGAACACCAGCAACACCGTGCTATCGACACTTGCCACCTTCTCGAACCTGAACAAGACGACGGGTTATGTTCAGAGGACGTTCGATCTGAGTGCCTTCAAGGGCCAGACAATTCGGATCTACTTCCTCGGAACCGAGGACTCGTCGTTACAAACGTCGTTTGTGATCGACGATACGTCATGCACGACGCAGTAAGTCTGTAGGGCGTTACAAAAAGTGAAGGGGCGGGTCATGTGCCCGCCCCTTGCTTTTCGTATTGCAGTGACTGTTAGTTGGCCTGCGTGGACTGGAATTGTTCCCAGTAGTTCTTGACGAAGTCTCTCTGCTTGCCGTGACCATAGCCTGAGCCGAACTCATATCGGTCCATTTCGGATAGGGCCTGCTCGAGGTTCCACTTGTCGTGAGTGAAACGATAGACCGCCCCGACCACGCCTGTGCGATGACGTCCGCCCGCGCAGTGAACGAAGAACTTACCCGTGGCGGGATCGTCGACGACTTTCAGAAACTCGTTAATCTGACCCATGCTGGGATAGCTCTTGTCTTCCATCGGTATGTTGACGTACCGGAGTCCAGCGGCTTCGACGGCCGGCTGCTCGTATTCTCGGGAGTTGTCCGTCAGGTCGATAACGGTCTTGATTCCCATCGCCGCCAGAGTTTTTAAGTCGTCTTGATTCGGGCGGCTGCCGCGATAGAACCGATCATCCATTTGACCAAAATTCTTGATCTTGACGTCAGGGAAGCGGTCGTTGCCTTTGGCGAGCGCGACAACAGAAAGGGCAAGTATGAGCGCGGGCAACGCAATAAAACTGGGCGGAAAACGTCTGATAAATGCCATCGAAAACTCCTGGGGCAAAAGGGTTGATAACAGTCGGGCTGCTCTATCGAATCGTTTGTGAGATTCATGAATAAGTCAGGCAGTTGCACCAAAATTCGTATACGATTCCGGTTTCCAAATGTAGTATTTGGTTACGTTATGAACGCCATGTTTCCTCTAAAGATGCTTTGCGTGATGTGCCTCTCGGCGACGTTTGTTCTTCCGCAGACTGCTTCTAAAAACAAAGACCTGCTGAAAGCGGCGCTGCTGGGTGACTTAAAGACGCTTGCTCTCGAGGTCCCGAAACTCGACGGTGCGCTGGCGCGTGCTGCCGCAAGCGCCGAGATCGCCGACGCCGCCTGGACGCTCGATCGAAAATGGGCGGAGCAGCTTCTGATAGAAGCCTACGAGCTGACTTATCTCAGCGACGAAGAGTTGCGTAACATCGGGCCTGAACCGCCGGGAACGCCGCCGAGGTTACCGACGTCGCTCGGTCTCAGCAGGGATTACGTGCGCAGGCGGATCTTGACCATTGCGCAACGAGAGAGGACGCTTGCGAGCCAACTGATGATCGACAGCGCAGGTCATGTCACCAAGGACGACCGCCAGATGATGTATGCGCAGCTCACGCGCATGGCGTTGGACGCGGGAGATAATCCGTCCGCGGTTCGTTCGATTCAGGACAACATTCAGATCGATCCGGCTCAGTTGATGCTGGTCGAGTTAATAAACGGCCTCGCATTGAAGGACCGGGCGGCAGCAGACAAACTCATTGTCGAATATGTGGCGGCAGTGTCGAGTGTTCAGTTCGCGAACGGCAGATTGGGTCGCGGTCGCGCGGAGATTGTGTTGCGCGCCGTGGTGTTTCCGAATTCGTTCTTCCCGGATCCGGAAAAGCCCGTTCCAGCTCCAGGCGCTGACGCGATGCGGGCATATGTTCGTTACGTCATCGAAACTCTTGCCGCAATGGAACCGGCAATTCTTCCGCGGGAACGTGCGCTGCTGCTTTCCGCTTGGCTGCCGTTGACGAAATATGCCCCGGAGTTTCGCGAGCGGTTCATGCAGTTGGAAGCGCTCACGCGATCGCCGGGCAAGGACGCTTCGCTGCCGACGAAGAGCTACGAGGAATTAGACCAGGAGAAGCGCGAACAAACCCGGCGTGAAGCTCTCAACAGCGATTCGCCGACCGACAGCGCGCTCGATTCATTCATCCTCAGCGGCGACTTTGAAACAGCCCGCAAACTAGTCGCCAAGCTCAACGATGGTGAACGGAAAACGCAGTTCACCGACAAACTCAATGCAAAAGAAGCCATCAGCCTCGCTCGTAAAGGAGATCTTCTGGGCGCGCAAAACCTCGCTGAACGGTTCACCTCCCTGACTTCAATACTGCAAGTCTATCCGCTGATCGTCGAGGGTTACGCCAAGCGCAAAGATCAGGTGAACGCTTCCGCCGCGACCCGACAGGCGATGGAGCAACTGAAGAAGTTAAAGCCAAATATCGAGGCCACGCTGTTGTCGCTTGGACGACTCGCGAAGGCCGTGGTGCCCATCGATACTTTACTTGCCGCCGAGATCGTCGACGATATCGTGTCGAGGGCCAACGCGAGCGAGATGGATACGTCGCAGGGTCGCACTGGAATCGACAGCGATCTCTTCAAGAACCTCGCCGCGAAGGATGAAGTTCGCGCGCGCAGCGCTGCTGAAAGTTTTAAAGACCGGTTGCGGCGAGTCATGGCGCTGGCGGCCGTCGATCAGTGGAAGGCGAAAGAGTTGTCGTCGCCATGATCAAGATCTCGGTATTAGCGTTTGCAGTAATTCTCTGCGTCGCCGGCCAAACAAAGACGCAGATATTCAAAGAAGTTGCGCAGAAAGTCGGGCCCACGTTTCAGCATTACAACGGAATGACGGGGAAGTTTTATCTGCCGGAGATCACCGGCAGCGGCGGAGCGCTATTCGATTTTGATAACGACGGCGATCTCGACGTGTTTCTGGTCCAGGGCAACACTTTGGAACCAAATACGAAACCCGGCGACACGCTCTTTCCGTGGCGCGGCTCAGAGCCGCCGCGCGGCAGACTCTTCCGCAATGATCTCGTGTCGAAAGACAGCAACCGCCACGCGCTTTCATTCATCGACGTAACTCAACAAAGCGGCATCGTCGCTACCGGCTACGGGATGGGCGCCGCCGTCGGCGACATCAACAACGATGGTCTGCCCGATCTATATCTTTCGAACCTCGGCTCGAACCAGATGTACTTGAACAAGGGCGACGGAAAGTTTGTCGACGTCACGAAAGAGAGTGGGACTGACGATCCTCGCTGGAGCACGAGCGCAGCATTTTTTGATTACGATCGCGATGGCTGGCTCGACTTGATCGTTCTGAACTACGCTGATTTTTCCACGAGCAACAGTCCGAACTGTTACGCTGCCACTACCGCGCGAGACTACTGCACGCCACGTGTTTTTCGCGCGCCAGGCAACCGCCTGTTTCATAACAAAGGCAACGGAGTCTTCGAAGACGCGACTGCGGCCGCGAAGGTCGACAAGGAGTTTGGGCATGGATTGGGCGTCGTCACCGCTGATTTCAACGACGACGGCTGGATCGATATTTACGTCGCGAATGACGGCGATCCGAACCAACTCTGGATCAATCAAAAGAACGGCACGTTCGTTAACGAAGCGCTGCTGGCCGGCGCGGCCATCAATCGAAATGGACAGGCAGAAGCCGGCATGGGCGTCGACGCCGGAGACTTTGACGGTAATGGCACTGACGACATCTTCATCACTCACTTGATGGACGAAACCAACACGCTTTACGTCAACACGGGCCAGGCGCTTTTCGAAGATCGCACTCGTGAGGCTGGCCTGGGCATGCCCGGCCGTCGCTTCACGGGATTCGGCACGTTCTTCTTTGACTACGACAATGACGGCTGGCTCGATCTGTTTGTCGCGAACGGCGCTGTGCAACTGTTGCCCGATCTGGTGCGCAGGAAAGATCCATTTCCGTTGGGCCAGCCGAAGCAGATCTTTCGCAACACGGGCAAGGGGAGTTTCGTCGAGGTCGTGGATCAGTCGCCGCCCGAGTTGCAGATAGCTGAAGTCAGCCGTGGGGCTGCGTTCGGCGATATCGACAACGATGGCGATACGGACGTGCTGGTCACCAACAACAACGGCCCGGCAAGATTGTTTCTCAACGAGATCGGAAATAAGAATCATTGGTTAGGACTGCGCCTCGTGGGAAAAACCGGCGGCGACGTGCTCGGCGCGCGCGTAGAGGTCGTCGTCAGCAAAGACACCGTTTTGCGGCGGCGAACGAGAACGGACGGCAGCTATCTTTCCGCAAACGATCCGCGCGTGCTCGTCGGATTGGGAACAGCGACTCGCATCCAGAGCGTGCGAGTGCGCTGGCCCGACGGCACAATCGAAGAGGGGAAAGACCTGCCCGTCGACAGATACACAACACTAAAACGCACCAAATGAACCTCCCAACGATCACGCTGACTGTCTGCGTATTTTGTGCCTTTTTGTGGCAACAAAAAACCTTACCGCCTCTGCAACCACCCGACCTTACAAAGCTGGAAGAGAGTGTTCGTGAACAAGTAACTTCAGAGCAACAGGCGCTCGCTGCCGCCGTCAAAGATCCCAACGCCACTGACGCATCGCTAAGCGAAGCTTACGGCAAGCTGGGCCAGGTGTACCACGCTTATTCGCTCACCGCAGCGGCACGAGATTGCTATCTCAACGCAAGTCAGCTCGCGCCAAAAGACTTTCGCTGGCCGTACCTGCTCGCAAAGTTAGATCAACAAGAAGGCCGTTTCGACGACGCAATCCGCCGTTACCAGGCTGCGCGCTCGTTACGGCCCGACTACGCGCCCACACTCGTGAACCTCGGAAACATCTTTCTCGAACTGAACCGCTTAGAGGAAGCCGAGCAGAGTTTTCAGGCGGCGCTCGCGCTAGACGCGAACAATGCGGCCACGCATTACGGATTGGGCCAGGTCGCGATGTCGAAGCGCAACTATGCTGAAGCAGTGACACACTTCGAGAAGACGCTGGCGCAGACGCCCGGCGCGAATCGGGTTCATTATTCACTGGCGATGGCGTATCGCGGTTTGGGAGATGCGGAAAAGGCAAAAGCGCACCTGGCGCAACAGGGAACCGTCGGCGTTCGAGTAACTGATCCGCTCGTCGACGGCTTGCAGGACCTGATCACGGGAGAGCGAGTCTATCTGAGTCGCGGCAAGGTCGCTTTCGAGGCGCGACGTTATTCGGAAGCGGCGACTGAGTTTCGCAAAGCGATTGCGGCGAAGCCGGACAGTTTCACAGCGCGCGTGAACCTCGGCGCCACGCTTACAAAGCTCAACGATCTGAAAGGCGCGGCGGAACAGTTTGAAGAGGCCATTCGCCTCGATCCCACAAAAGCCAGCGCACATTTCAATCTTGCTATTCTTCAGTCCATCGAAAACAAGCACGAGCAGGCGATCGCGCATCTTCGTTCTGCGCTGAACATCGACGCTGCCGATAATGCCGCGAGATTTCTGCTGGCGCAGGAGTTGGGGAAATCGGGAAAAGCGGACCAGGCGTTAGCGGAGTACGCGCGTGTGGTGGAAGCGGATCCGGGGAACGAAAGCGCGTTGATCGAACAGGTCAAACTTCTCCACACGTCGAACCAGTTCAAACAAGCGCTCGAGGCGATCAAGAAAGGCCACACCCAGTTTCCGCAGAAGGGTCGCACCGTGATCGTGCTGGCTTATCTGCTCGCAACCACACCTGATCTCGAGTCGCGTGACGGCGCTCAGTCGTTTGAACTGGCGCAACGCGTTTTCCAGGCAGCCGGAACGGCGCCACATGCCGCGCTAATCGCGCTGGCGCTCGCCGAACTAGGGCGTTGTACTGACGCAGCGGAGATACAGCGGCGGGCCATCGGCGGTGCTGATAATGCGGACATAAAGACAAGACTCGAGGCGAGTCTCAAACAGTACGAGCAGGGACCGCCATGCAGACCCAAAGCCGATCCCTCACTTGCCGATCTCTCGTTTTATCTCAATTGATATGACGATACGAGTCGAGCATCTTCATGTAGTTTGCTCGTTCAAATGCGGCAGGTTCGGGGCAGCGCTTTTGACTCATCGCGCCGACCATCTGCGTGACGCTCTCGTATTCATGCTCGTTCAACCAGTTTACGACTTCGTTCAGGACCTGTCCGATCCTGCGAACCCGAGCCGGCGGATGCTGTCGACGTTGTGCGAGAGTGGCGACGAAGAGGCCACGATCGGGTTCTTCAAGACCATGTCGAGGTATTTGGTTGTCAGATTCATGGCGGCCCTCTTCGTTTATGCAGACTGCACGGGTTTCTCTTCAGCGAGTTGTTTGTATTGACTCCAGCGGCGCATCACGGCTTTCTGCGCTTCTCCCAGCAGAAACTTCGCGACCGCGGGATCGCTCTGCTGCAACATGCGGTAACGACCTTCGGTGTAGATGTAGTCTTGCAGCGCAATCTTGGGATCGGGCGAATCGAGTTGGAACGGGTTCTTGTTTTCCTCGACGAGTCGCGGATTGTAGCGATAGAGCGGCCAGTAGCCTGACTCGACTGCCAGCTTCTGTTGGTGCATTCCCTTCGCCATGTCGATCCCGTGAGCGATGCATTGACTGTAAGCGATAATGAGCGACGGTCCCTTGTGTGCTTCCGCTTCGAGGAATGCTTTGATGGTGTGCGTGTCGTTTGCGCCCATCGCCACCTGCGCGATGTACACGTCGCCGTAACGCATCGCCGTCATTCCCAGATGCTTTTTGGCCGTTGGTTTCCCGCCGGCGGCAAACTTCGCGACTGCACCGAGCGGCGTTGCCTTTGAAGCTTGTCCACCAGTGTTCGAATAGACCTCCGTGTCGAGCACAAGGACGTTGACGTTCTGTCCGCTCGCGAGCACGTGGTCCAGGCCGCCGTAACCGATGTCGTACGCCCATCCGTCACCGCCGACAATCCAAACGCTCTTATCGACCAATGCGTCGGCAAGACTGAGCAGATCGCGCGTCTCCTGTCCGCCCGTGGAAGTGATCTTGGCTTTCAGTGCCGCAACCAGTTCGCGTTGGATGTTGATGCCTTCGTTAGTCGACTGGTTAGTGTTGAGGAGACTGTCCGCCAGCGACTCTCCGATCCGATCGCGCATCTGTTCGACGAGATTCTGAGCGTACGCCTTCTGATGGTCCAGGGCTAACCTCATTCCGAGCCCGAATTCGGCGTTGTCTTCGAAGAGCGAATTGCTCCAGGCCGGACCGCGCCCGTCTTCGTTCTTCGTGTAAGGAGTGGTGGGCAGGTTGCCGCCGTAGATACTCGAGCAACCGGTGGCGTTGGCGATGATTGCGCGGTCGCCAAAGAGTTGCGTTACGAGTTTGATGTAAGGAGTTTCTCCGCAGCCCGCGCAGGCGCCGGAGAACTCGAACAGCGGTTGTAACAACTGCACGTTCTTGACCGAGTTGAAAGCGACCAGCCCGTTCTTGTGCAGTTCGGGAAGCTTCAAGAAGTAGTCCCAATTGACTCGTTCGCTGTCACGCAGCGGTAACTGCGGCGCCATGTTGAGCGCCTTGCGCGACACGTTGCTCTTGTCTTTCGCCGGACAAACTTCGACGCACAGCTTGCAACCGGTGCAGTCTTCCACCGCCACTTGAATCGTGTACAGCTTGTCGGGTAGCTCTCGCCACTTGGCGGGCATCGACTTGAATCCGGCCGGAGCGCCGGCGAGCTCACTTGCCGAGCAGACCTTAGCGCGTATCGTCGAATGCGGACAGACCATCACGCACTTGCCGCATTCGATACAGAGATCCGGTTCCCAGACCGGCACGTCCTGCGCGATGTTGCGCTTCTCCCAACGCGTCGTGCCAACCGGATAAGTGCCATCTTCCGGAAACGCGCTCACCGGGAGTCGATCGCCGCGGCCCGCGATCATTTCGGCTGTCACGTTACGGACAAATTCCGGAGCACCAACAGGAACTTTCGACGCGAACTCGATCGTGCTAGTCACCGTTTCGGGAACGACGACTTCGCTCAAATGAGCAAGCGCTGCATCCACCGCCGCGAAGTTTTGCCGCACCACAGGCTCGCCTCGTTTTCCGTAACTCTTTCTGATGAACTCCTTGATCTTCGTGATCGCTTCATCGCGCGGCAACACGCCGCTGAGTGCGAAGAAGCACGTCTGCATGATCGTATTGATGCGGTTCCCGAGCTGGCTCTTTTTTGCGACGCCGTTCGCGTTGATGGCATAGACCTTCAGCCGCTTGTCGATAATCGTTTGCTGGACCGTGTTCGGCAGGTGGGCCCAGACTTCAGTGTCTTCATACGGGCTATTGATCAGCAGGGTCGCGCCTTCGACGGCGGTCTCGAGCACATCGTATTGACTGAAGAAAGGAAACTGATGCACGGCAATGAAGTTGGCGCGCTGGATCAGGTAGGTGCTCTGAACCGGACGCGGGCCGAAACGCAGGTGCGACACCGTCATCGCGCCGGCCTTCTTCGAGTCGTAGACGAAGTAGCCTTGCGCGTAGTTTGGAGTTTCCTCGCCGATGATCTTAATGGAATTCTTATTGGCGCTGACTGTTCCATCCGCGCCGAGTCCCCAGAAGACCGCACGCACCTGGTCGTCGGGCTCTGTATTGAACTTTTCATCGAATGGAATGCTCGTGAGCGTCACGTCGTCGTCGATGCCGACTGAAAAATGGTTTTTGGGTTCCGGTCGCTTCAGTTCATCGAAAACGCCTTTGACCATCGCGGGCGTGAATTCTTTTGACGACAAACCGTAGCGCCCGCCGATGACGCTCAGGTTTCGTTTACTCTCGGCGAGCGCGGTGACAACGTCCTGGTAAAGCGGTTCGCCCGTGCTGCCCGGTTCCTTCGTCCGGTCGAGCACGGCGATGGCTTTCGTCGAAGCGGGCAGGGAATTGATGAAATGTGAAACGGAGAACGGCCGGTAGAGCCTGACTTTCAACAACCCGACCTTCTCGCCATTCTTGTTGAGTGCTTCGACTGTCTCTTCAGCGGTTTCGCAACCTGAACCCATCATCACGAGCACGCGTTCGGCGTTTGGATCGCCGCAGGACTCGAACAGTTTGTAACTGCGTCCGGTAGTGGCCGCGAACCGTTCCATCGTCTTCTCGACGATCGTGGGCGTTTTCAGATAGAAGGAATTCGCGCGTTCGCGAGATTGAAAGAAGACGTCAGGATTTTGCGCGGTGCCTCGCATCACGGGCCGGTCCGGAGTCAACGCCCGCGCGCGATGCTCACGGACCAGTTGCTGATCTATCAGCTCGGTAATCTCTTCATCGGAGAGCATCGTGATCTTCATGACTTCGTGTGAAGTACGAAAGCCGTCGAAGATGTGCAGGAACGGGACGCGAGATTCCAGCGTGCTGACCTGCGAAATGAGTGCGAAGTCCATCGCTTCCTGAACGGAGTTGGCGAACAGCATGGCCCAGCCGGTCGAGCGCGCGGCCATGACGTCGCTGTGGTCGCCGAAGATCGACAGTCCGTGAGTGGCGATTGTCCGGGCAGCGATGTGGAACACCGTGCTGGTTAGTTCGCCCGCGATCTTGAACATGTTGGGGATCATGAGCAGCAGGCCCTGGCTGGCCGTGAACGTCGTCGTCAGCGAGCCTGTTTGCAAACTGCCGTGGACCACGCCGGCAGCGCCGCCTTCGGACTGCATCTCGCGCACGAGTGGCTTCATGCCCCAGATGTTCTTTTCGTTAGCAGCCGACCACGCGTCGGCCGACTCGCCCATGGGGGACGAAGGCGTGATCGGATAGATCGCGATCACTTCGTTTGTCTTGAACGCAACGTGAGCCGCTGCTTCGTTGCCGTCGATAGTTACTTTCTGTTGCATGCCCTCGACATTCCTTCGCAGTGGTTTCAATAAAAAACACAAACGAACCAACGCTGTGGACCATCGATTCCCTGTGCTGGTGCAGCCTCAGTCCGTTTGTGTTTTGTGCCTCTATGTGGCTACGGGATCAGTGCGTCTCTAATTCTTTGATCCTTGCACGAAGCCAGCCGCTTACTTCTCGCTCGATCTTTGCCTGGTTGTCCTGTAGCTCCAACGCCTCGATGGTGTCTCCATCAGTGTTTAAAGGGATGAAGTGACAGGGTACTTCAGTGGTCCGGTGTTCCGGACTCACAAAATCGAGCAGATGGCATTCGTGACATGGGTGAGCACGATATGGATAGCCATAGTTGATGCACGTCACGGAATCCTGAAATGTAGATTTGCTTTGCCATGGCGTACGAATGGATCGTCCGTATCCACCTTTTTCGACGAAGGTCAGTTCATCTTTGAGGAGCTCGAGAAGATCGCGTTCATCCGTTGGCATGGCGTGACACCTCCTGCGGGCGCTAAAGCGCAAGCTGCATGCCGTCCGGATTTGAAAGATATTTCATGAGGATTCGCCGGCTGCAAAAGCTGTTGTGAGCAAGCTTTCGCAGCGGATGAGAAAAAGTCCACAGTCCCGGAATTCCAGTTAAATGCTATTATTCGCGCTAGATTCAGCACCCTCCCGAGTTTGCTCTCACGTGACGCTCAGCACGTCAATTCAAGAAGAGCGCGGCAAGCGAAATAGGAGGAAGACTATGACCAAGACAAACGAAAGATTCTCGTCAAACCCGTCTCAGATCGTGTTTCTCATCTGGACTACGTTATTGCTGACGATAACGGCCCAGGCCGCCGCGCCGGTGGGCCAGACCATCTGGATCCGCGCGTCTGCAAACGGTCTCTTTGTCTCAGCCGATCAAAATCGCGGAACGTTCGCGCCGCTGGTTGCAGATCGCTCAGCCGTCGATGCCTGGGAGCAGTTTCAGGTCGTCGACGCGGGCGGAGGTTTCATCGCTTTCAGATCCATTGGCACGGGTCTGTTCGTCTCAGCGGACCAGAATCGTGGCAATGCGCTCGTGGCTGATCGCGGATCTGTCGGAACGTGGGAACAGTTTACCTGGTCCGATCTGGCAGGAGGCGCGTTCACACTTAGAGGCAGGGCTTTGAACCGGTTCGTCTCGGCTGATCTCGCACGCGCTTCATACGCGCCGCTGGTGTGCGATCGAACCGCCGCGAGTACGTGGGAACAGTTTACGTGGGGTGCCGTGGGCTCACAGCCTCCGGCCGGAGCGCCTCCAGGATTTACGAGACTGATCTGGTCGGATGAATTCAACGGCACCACGATCAATACCGCGAACTGGGGCTTCGATCTCGGCGGCGGCGGTTGGGGCAATAACGAACTCGAGAACTACACTAACCGGCCGGAGAACGCGCGCATATCGAATGGGTCCTTGATCATCGAGGCGCGGCGCGAGAACTTCGGCGGCAACGCGTACACGTCGGCCCGCATGAAGACGCAGGGTAAACAATCCTTCGGCATCAACACCTGGGTCGAAGCGCGCATCGACGCCCCTGAAGGTCAAGGGATCTGGCCTGCGTTCTGGATGCTCGGCAACAGCATCACGACCGTCGGCTGGCCGTCGTGCGGCGAGATCGACATCATGGAGATCCAGGGACAGAACCCGCTGCGAAACTTCGGCACGATCCACTGGGCTGACGCGAGCGGGAACCACGTCTCGTTTGGAGGGATTTTTAATTCGTCGACTTCATTGACGGCGGGCTTCCACACGTATGCGATCTCGCGTACGTCGACTTCGATCAAGTGGTACGTCGATCGGGTCCAGTATGCGGAGGCGAACATCTCGGGTGGGATAAACAGCACGTCCGAGTTTCAGGCGCCGTTTTTCATCCTCCTCAACGTTGCGGTTGGCGGAAACTTCGTCGGCAGTCCCGACGGGACTACGGTGTTTCCGCAGCAGATGCAGGTTGATTGGGTGAGAGTGTGGAGCAACTGAACACCAGCGCGCGCGGCGGTTTCAGAAAAAATTCAGCGAAACCTAAAGATATTCACGGCGAGTGCACTCTATTTTTTATCATGCACTCGCCGTCTAAGCAGGCAGATCAACTAATACCGCTGGTTTACGATGAGTTGCCCAGGCGTTAGCGAAGCGCAACTCTCGCTGCACGGTCGCGCGGGAAATTCCGAGCGCTGTCGCCACCTCTTCGTTGCTCAAACGCTCAAACAGCAATTGACCTAAGTGCATCACTGATTCATCTCTCCATGTCCATGACGCCGGCCGCACACCCTGCATATCGTCGGCGTTTCAGTATTGTCGACGCGGTGCCGCACTGGCGGCACTGTTCGTAGATACGCAAATATCGCTTCGACGATATAGCGGCCACGTTCCAAACGTCCCTTTTCGAGGCGTACCCGACCCACAGCATGGAACTTGCGAGAACCATCATGACAACCAACGATTTGACGAGTTTATTTTTCATGTACTACAGATAGCGACAGTTAGTTAGGATTTGTGTCAAAGCAAAGTGAGGAAAAATGGCCACTATCATCAAAGAGATTGAAGTCAATCGAAGTAAAGAAGCCGTTTGGGACGCCATTCGCGACGTCGGCAACATTCATAAACGGCTGGTCGTGGGTTTTGTGAGCGACTGTAAGCTGGAAGGCGACTGGCGAACCGTGACGTTCGCAAACGGCATGGTCGTGCGCGAGCTCATCGTCACCATCGACGACGAGATCTGTCGTCATGCCTGGTCGGTGCGCTCAGCAATGCTCGAGCATCACAACGCGTCGGTGCAGGTCTTTTCGAAAGGGCCTGAGCAGAGTCGAGTTGTATGGATAGCTGACTTGATGCCGAATGGGGTGGCCGGACCGATCGAACAAATGATTCAGCAAGGGCTGAACGCGATGAAGCAAACACTCGAGAAGACGGTCTAAGAAAAGACGACGAAGATGAGTATTTTAGTCACGGTAGTGAGTATTTCGTTACGAGAGTGAGTATTTCAGTACGAGGGTGAGTATTCAGTACGAGGGTGAGTATTCAGTACGAGGGTGAGTATTTCAGTACGAGAGTGAGTATTCAGTACGAGAGTGAGTATTCAGTACGAGGGTGAGTATTCAGTACGAGGGTGAGTATTCAGTACGAGAGTGAGTATTCAGTACGAGGGTGAGTATTCAGTACGAGGGCGAGTATTTCAGTTACGCGGCAAATGCTTTCAGCGAATGATTGCGGCTTCGCCGCCTGATGTGCGGCGTGGCTCCGCCTCGCCGTCTCGAGCATTTTAGCCGGAAGGGGCTTGGCCCCCGGTCCGGGCTCAGCCCTCGGCCATAGGCCGAACGAGGGGCTTAGCCCTTGAAGGCTATGCATCTTTGGGCGAGGCAAAGCCACGCCCCACATCAGCCGGCGAAGCCGATGCAGAACATTCGTTTATGCGGTGCAGAACATACCACCTGCGTGTACCGATCTACCTCGACGATGGCGGACTCTTTCGTTTCCGGGCAAGTAACGATTCGCGGGCCTCCGTACCTCAATTCCCATCGACGACAAGCGCAAGCAACATGCTGGTGAATCGGATAAGAATTGCGCGTGCGCGTGCGACTGGCAGAGTAACCGTTCCCACCTGCTGAGTAAAAGTTCGCAGTCTCCGCAACACTGAGCACGACGTTGATACGAATAAACACAGGTACAACGCTTGCCGAGATGAATTTTTATGAAAGTCAGCGTTTCAGCGGCGGTAGCGACGCGTGCTCATTGTTCCGTCGAAGTCGTCAGGAAACACCGGAACTAACGCCCGTCGTTATATGTAACTCGAATTCTGTCCGGCCCGCGCGTGAATCTGACACCGCCACTCCTTCCGCACCGAACGAAGCTATGGCAGCTTCTACCGGCAACTGCCTCTTCCGCAGACGGCGAAGAATCAGAACGCCGTGGCGACGTTTAATAACGGTGTTCTCGAAATAACGATGCCAGCGACGAAAGTCAAAACGGCGGATACGCAAGCTCGAGATAACAGGCTTTTTCTTGCTTATAGAATTGTTTCGGCGGGCGTTCGCCGCTTGTCCCACGGATCTTCGAAATAGGGGTCGTTTGAATGGTCGTGATGATCGAGAGTTAATAGTTCGTGAACCGCGCGGAGGTCACTCTTTGCAAGTTGTTCAGAAGATCCTTCAAACACGATCCTTCCGTTATCGAGAACCATGACCCTGGTCGAGGAGTTGGTGAGATACTGAATCTCATGAATCTTTTTCGTGACGTACAACGATGAGATTCGATGTATGTCACGTGCTCGAATCACGAGATCGAGCACCTTTAGCGCCGCCATCGGATCGAGGCTCATCGTCGGCTCGTCGAATAACATGATGCGCGGCCAGCCGATTAATGCGCGAGCGATCTCGAGACGTCGCTTCATTCCGCCCGACAACTCTTCCGGAAACTTCTTTTCTTCGCCTGCAAGGCCGACGAACTGCAACACCTCGGCGACCGCGCGCTCAATGTCATCTTCAGACCAGCCATGCTCTTGCAAACGATAGGCGGCGTTTTCATAGACCCGTAAGCCGGTGAAAAGAGAGTCTTCCTGGAAGACCATTCCCATCAGCGCGCCACGCAACGCGACCAGTTCTGGTTCGTCGAGGTTTTGAATCTCGTTTCCGTTGATGAAGATCCGGCCGGAGTCTGGTTTCAGCAGTCCCATCGCCAGCCGCAGTAGCACCGATTTCCCGGAACCTGACGCGCCGGTCAGCACAATCATTTCGCGGGGCTGGAGTGTGAAGTTGATGTCGTTGAGCACGACGTGATCGTCAAAGCTCAGGACGACGTTGCGAAACTCGATTGCCGGCGTTTGCGGACCAGGTTCGATATTCATGTCTCTGCATTAAGCAAAGGCCATGCCGCATCTGTTAAAGTATCGCTATGCGTGTACTTCGAACTGCGATAATTATTTTAGCGGGCGTTTTTGCGACTGAGATGTTCGCCCAAACACCAGTTCAACTGCCGAACTTCGATCCAGCCTCGTATCTGCCTGCGACAAAACCGGGTCCGACAATCACCATCTCACTGGCGAACGTTTCTGTTTCCGGACCAGCGCCGCCGGGCGCGCTCCAGCGCTTGCGCGCTGTCCGCCAGTCCGCGGCTGAGGCAGACGATCTTGGTCTGCTCCTCAACGCCGCGAATAAAGAATTGAATCTTTCTGCCGGCGGCACGATCTCGATCGCGGGCGGCGGCTCGATCAAGACCCAGGTCGAGTTGAACCATCACACAAAGTTCGATAGCTCAACCTACGCCTGTGACGTCACTGGATTTACCGACGTCGGATGTTTCCTCATCGGCGACAACGTCCTGGTCGAAGGAACATACCAGCCGCCGCCAGCGCTGATTCAATACTTTCGCAAGGGTAATGGACGGAACAGTCGCGATCCGTTTCTGTTGGCCGTGCAGTCGCTGACGCTGCAACAGTTGGCAGGAACCGGAACGACCATTCTCGAACCGACATTCGTCGCCGGACCAACACCCGCAGTTATCGTCTTTCAGGCGAAAGGCGACGCCTGTTGCTCGCATACGAATCAATCGCGAAACATTGCCGTCGTCGGTTTCCACATTCGCGGCCGGCAGAAAGTGTATGACGGCGGAGTCAGATCGACGATGCAGTTTGGTAACTGTGAACGGTGTACTGCGCAGAACAACTATCTCGAAGACACGGCGTCGATCGGCATCAGTTTTGGCGGCTCAGGACTCGAGAAGAACTACTTTGCGAATAACTGTCTTGCGTATCACAACATCACGAGTGGAGTCGCGGCCGCCAACATTGCGGCGGTCAATTCTGAAAACTTTTATGCAGCGGAGAACTACGCGTTTCGTCTCGGGCATCATGAGCCGAGGTTCGGCGGCGGCGTCTGCGGCTTCGATCTCGAGACTAATTCGGAGGCCGATCACTCAAAGAACATCTTCGTCTTCAACAACCTTTACGACTATGAAGGTTCGCTCCCGAGCGCCGGATCGGCGGTCTGTTTGCAGGATCCGTACAAGGGCGTGAATCACGGTCTGGTCGTGGCGGCGAACAACATCGCGATTGGCGGAAGAGAAGACAGGCTCTACCGCTACATGAGTAACGGCATCTTCCTCAACGGGCTCAAGGGTTGTCAGATTCGCAACAACTACGTCTTTCGCACGGGTCAAAACGCGCTTCAGGCATACGGGATCAGCGGCTGTGTAATTGAAGATAACGATTTCGAGTCGACGGGCGGCGGCGGCAACTTCACCGTTTCGATCACAGGCGCGGTGAACAATATTTTCCGCCGCAACAACTACCGCGACCGCCCCGGGCTGAACATAAATACCCAAGCCGGCTTCCAGGAGATTTGCAGTAAAGATAATGTCTACGAAAAGAACCTCGTCCGGGGCAACGACGTGCGAGCCGTACTCAGTCAGCCCTGTCCGGCGAAGTGACGTCGTTCACAAATAGCCCCTGCTACGGCTTCGCCACCCTGATATTGCAAGCGGCTTCGCCGCCCTGATGTGCGGCGTGGCTATGCCTCGCCTAAAAAGAATGGCTCTCTTTGCGGCTGGGCCGTTCGTTCGGCCTTTGGCCTAATCAGGGCAAGCCCGAACCGGGGGCTAAGCCCCTTCTGTGTTAGCGGCGGCGACGGCGAGGCACAGCCTCGCCGCACATCAGGCGGCGAAGCCGCTGCGAACGAGCTCTGATGCAAGCTCACAGGTGGAACAGGACGGCGGTGAAGAAGTCGTTGAGGCTGTGCGAGATGATGGGCGCCCAGAGCGAGCGGGAGTAGCGCAGCAGCAGGACCATTAGTAGTCCAAAGATAAAGATGAAGACCGCAACGCGCGCGTTAAAGAGGTGGAGCAGGAGCCAGCCGGGCAGGTGAATGGCCAGGAACAAAAGGGAAGAGATGATGGCGGCTGTCGGAAATGAAAACCATTCGTTCAGTTTTTGAAAGATGAATCCGCGGTAGGGAATTTCCTCGACAAACCCGATAAGCAATGACGTGCTCAGCACGCTGTTCCAGGTGATTGTTCCCGCCCGAAAGTGTGGCAACCCGTGTTGGCCCAGGAGGAGCGCGAAGTTCAATGCCGAAAAGATGATTGCGAACACCAGTCCGCGTCGCCAATTACTGCGCATCTTCAAATACGAGCACGGCGAAATCCCGTTGACGTAACGCAGGTATGCAAACACCGGCAACACCCACAGCACAGCACGGACTAGCAGGTTAACGGACGCATACAACAACGTCTGCTCGCCAACCATCCTCAATCGTGGATATCCAAATACAACCCACGCCGTCCAAACGCCATGAAATAGAACCAGGTACAGAAGGAAGAAGAACTTGTCAGCTCGCGATCTTTCCAAGGTGAGTTATCGCGTTTGCAGCGCATACTTCGTGACGTGGTCGCGGGCGACAACAAACAGTTCATTCTTGTCGTTGAAGACCATTCCGAAGGCCACCCCTTTTGCCTTCATGACTGTGAGGTAACGTCCGTCGGCGTCGAAGACTTGAATCCCTTTCATGTCGCCGACGTAGACGCGTCCGAGCCCGTCGACGGCAATCGAATATGGCGCACGAAATTGACCCGGTTGATCTCCTGAGCCGCCAAAGCGATTCATAAACTTCCCATCATTGGCGAACTTGAACACCGCGTTGTTGAATCTTCCGAGCGCGTAGATGTAACCCGATCCATCAACGGCCACTCGCATACTCAACTCCGAGTCACCACTCGCGCTGCTGATCGCGGCCGCAATCGTCCGCACAACTTTTCCCTTTGCATCGAACCTGACGATGTCGTCTCGATTTGCCTGCCACGCAGCCACCAATCCGCCATCAGCGGCGGCCGACACGTCGTCAAACCCCGATCGTTCATATTCCAACTGCCCGAGCTTCTCTCCCGTATCGCCGCGATAACGATCGATACCTCCGCCCTGAACGACATACACATTACCCTGCCGATCGGCGGCGAACCCGCGAAGGATCGTCTTTCTATCACCAACACTCCACTGCGTAACGAACTTGCCCTCCCGATCGAAAACCTGAATCCTCCCGCCCGTGTACTCTCCGACGTAAATGCGTCCAGCACCGTCGACAGCGATGCTGCGCGCGTTAGTAAACATTCCCGGACCGATTCCTTCGCTGCCAAACTCGAGCATTACATTCGCGAACGCGTTGCCGCTTTCCTTCTTTGGACCAACGGGACGGGCGGGATTGTCTGCTTCCTTAACAGCGCGGCCGACGGAGTAAAACGCAGGCGCGATTATGCCGACCAAGCCGAGCCCGACGAACACCAGGATGAAGAGCGGAACCGCCAGTAACAACCAGATGGCCTTGGGAAACTTCCCACGTGACAGACCACCGAGTTGAATGCGCACCACCCTCGCAGGCTGTCCCGCGAGCTCATCCGGAGCGATCAACTGGCTCTGGCAATAATCGCAACGCAATCTCGGTTTCGCGGCGGCAACATCCGAGGAACGCTCGTAGCTAATCGGCGCTCCGCATTTCGGACAGTCGAAAGTTTTTAGCATAGGTGAATGGTCCGGCCGGGCGGACGGCGTATCTTACCACTGACGAGATAAAACCCAGCCCGCGATTGCGCCGCCTAAAATCAGCCAGACGGAGTTGATGCGAAACCGGAACAATAGAAACGCGCTGATCACCGCGATGAGGACTGTCTTCACGTCCACGAGCGCCGAACGCGCAAGCAGATACGTGACGACGAACATTAACGACAACGCGCAAGCATTGACGCCATCAAGAAACGCTCCGGCAGCGGGCGAACGACGAATCAACGGCACCAGTGGACCACTCACTGCGACAAACACGAAAGCAGGCAGGAATATTCCCACTGTCGCAACCGCGGCGCCCGGCGTTCCAGCGAGCACATAGCCGATGAAAGTCGCCGTCGTGAATACCGGTCCCGGAGTGACTTGCCCGACAGCGATTGCGTCGAGAAGTTGTGACTCAGTCAACCAATGCCAACGCTCAACCAGATCAGCGCGAATGAAAGCCAGCAACACGTAGCCACTTCCATACAACACCGCACCGACCTTCAGAAAGAAGAGAAACAGCGGCCATAGTCCAACTGATGTCGCGGTGGCCGCTGACGATTGAAACAAAACGGCGGAGAACAGCGGCAGTGACTTGTGACTGCGCTTGAACATCAACCGGTTGGCAATCGCACTCACGCCTCCAGCCAGCAGAATGAGAAGCTCGTGGACTCCCGCGAACGTGAGCGCCACTCCCGCGATCGCGACCACGGCCAGAAACTTGGTCTTGAGCGCCGCGCGGCCAAGCAAGAACAACGCTTGCAGCACGATGACGATAATCACCGGCTTCACACCGTAAAGAATGCCGCCGACTTCCGGCAACGATCGATAACGAACGTAGGCCCACGCAAACGCACCGACAATCAGCGTCGCCGGAACAATGAAACAAACTCCAGCAACGACGAGCCCGGGCCAGCCTGCTTGTCGATGGCCGACGTGGATTGCCATCTCCGTGGAGTTTGGACCAGGAATAAGGTTGGTGGCGCCAAGCAGGTCGAGGAATTCTTCGCGCGTCATCCACTTGCGGCGACGAACAACCTCGTCTTCCATCATCGCGATGTGGGCCGCGGGGCCGCCGAACGCGATCGTCCCGAGTTTCAAAAAGAGGAAGGCCAAACTTCGCAGCGGAGTCTTTTGATCGCCGCGCGCGCGCGCGCCGCTATCTTTCACGAGACGACAGCCTCGCATCCAGCGACAACGATCCCGCGCCGGTAATCAGAAGAAAGATCGAACCGAGCAACATCGCCAGATCCGTCCGCGCCTCGTGAAGCATTCCCCAGACGCCGTAGTACGGAAGAGTCCGGAGGCTGAATCCCCAGAACTCATGGCCTAACAAGATCGGAACCTTCGTCGAGAGAATTGCCACCAGCATGTCGATGATCAGCGGGATCGCGGCGAACCTCGTCAGCAACCCAATCAAGATCAGTGCGCCGCACACGATCTCGACGCCGCCGACAAATGGTCCCATCACGTCAGGTGACGGGATTCCGATCTTCGCAAACCGTCCCGCGCCATTTTCAGCAGGGTAAATGAATTTCTGTATCCCTTCGGACAAAAACACCACGCCGACAGCCAGCCGAATTAGAACGACGGCCGGCGGCGCACTGCCGTTGATCATTCGTTTAAAATCCATAATTGCTCCTCGGCAAAACTGCGGAAACTTCACCAATTAAAGCGGGAAAGCTCGCACCGCGCCACCGTGATTCGACGGTGATTCTGTTAATCCTTGTTCTCGTGTATGGTACACGGATTAAGAGAATAGTTCAGATTAGGACAAGACCTCAGTCGCTCAACACGGCGCTCCTGTTGTTTGGCGCCACGATCTTCCTCAGCGCCCTCTTACTGTTTTGGATCCAACTCGTCATCGCGAAGATGCTGCTGCCGCGATTCGGCGGAACGCCGGCAGTCTGGAATACCTGCATGCTCTTTTTTCAGGTGCTGCTGTTGGCCGGATACTCTTACGTCGTTGCTACTACTACCTGGATCAGTGTTCGCAAACAGGCAGTGCTGCACATCGGGCTGCTTCTGCTTTCGTCTCTCTACCTGCCGCTGACTATTCTGAAAGCTTCGGGTTCGATAGAGACGCAGCGCAATCCGGCGCTCTGGTTGTTCGGGTTTTTGCTGAGTGCGATCGGGTTGCCGATTTTTCTCATTTCAACGACGAGCCCGTTGTTACAGAAATGGTTCACAAGGACAGGTCATGCTTCGGCAAACGATCCGTACTTCTTGTTTGCTGTTAGCAATGCAGGCAGTCTCGTCGGCCTGCTCAGCTATCCGTTGGTCCTGGAACCGAATCTGAGTCTGACTATTCAGAATCGCCTCTGGGTTGTGGCGTACGTCGTCTTCTGCGTGTTGACTGCCGGTTGTGTGTTCGTATTGTGGCGATCGCCACGAGCCGCGACCGTGGATGAGGCGGTTTTGGAGGATTCGTTGCGCGTTGATGTTTCGCTGAAGCAGCGTTTTTACTGGGTGTTGTTGGCGTTTATTCCGTCGAGCTTGCTTTTCGGCGTCACGACTTACATCACGACTGAAATCGCGCCGACGCCGTTGCTGTGGACGATTCCGCTGGCGCTTTATTTAGTGACGTTCGTTCTCGCGTTCGCGCGCAGGAACCTGGCGCCCGGACGGCTGGCAAGTTACACCCTCGGCGGATTGGCGCTGCTGCTCACGCTGGTGCTTGCCGCAAACGCAACCGAACCGACGATCGCTATCGTGCTGTTGCATCTCGCGTTCTTCTTCGTTGCCGCATTGCTGTGTCATCACAACCTCGCGAGTGATCGACCATCCGCTGGGCGACTGCCTGAGTTTTATTTGTGCGTGGCTGTTGGAGGTATGTTGGGAGGACTCTTCAACACCTTGATAGCTCCGGTTGTATTCAAAACTGTCGTTGAGTATCCATTGCTGGTTGTGGTTGCGTGCCTGGTCCGGCAGCGTGACGACAGCCACAACGACCCCTCGTCCGATCGTATATTTGATTTCATTTTGCCGGCGTGCATCGGGCTGCTTACGGTAGCGCTGGCGCTCCTGATCGATCGCTACGACGTTAGCGACGCCGTGGGCGTAGCGATTGTCTTTGGCATTCCGTTGGTGCTCATCAATCATCGTTTCCGCCATCGACCGGTGCGATTTGCGCTGGCTATTGGCGCGGTCATGCTCGCAAGTGTTGTGTACTCGGAGATTCAAAATCGCACGTTGCATGTTGAGCGCAACTTCTTCGGTACGTTGAGTGTGAGGTTCGATGCGCCGAGCGCTACTCGCATTCTTTATCACGGCAACACGGTGCATGGACGCCAGTCGATCGATCCGAATCGTCAGCGCGAGCCGCTTTCGTACTTTCATCGTGATGGGCCGCTGGGACAGATCTTCGAGGCGTTTAATTCCAATCCTGCCTCGCCGAACGTCGCCGTCGTTGGGCTGGGAACGGGATCGATGGCGTGTTACGCGCTGCCGAACCAGGATTGGACGTTCTACGAAATCAATCCCGCCGTTGTTAGCATTGCACAGACGGCGGAGTACTTTAGTTATCTACAGAGCTGTGCGGTTGAGCGCACACGGATCGTGTTGGGTGATGCGCGTCTTCAGTTGCAGAATGCGCCGGACCATCATTATGGGCTCATCGTGCTGGACGCTTTCAATTCCGATGCGATCCCGGTTCACCTCATGACGCGAGAGGCGATTGCGCTTTACACGTCGAAACTGGCAAGCGGGGGAATGCTGGCGTTTCATGTTTCCAATCGCAGTCTGAAACTCGATACTGTGCTTGCAACAGTGGCTAAACACAACGGTTCGCTGAGCATGGGTATCGCCGATGGCGAGATGGATCCCGTGAGAGGTAAAGATCCGTCCGAGTGGGTAGTGATGGCGCAGCAGTCGCCTGCATTCGACAGTCTGGCCCAAAACCCGCGCTGGAAACCGCTCAACGGGCGAGCCGGATCGGACGTGTGGACCGATGACTTTTCAAATATACTGCGCGTGTTCAGGTGGTATTGAGATCTACAGACCGAGCGATTATTCGGAGCGGAGGAGTGGATTATGGTTACAGTAGGATTGCTTGTGCGGTTGGAGGCGAAGGCTGGAAAAGAGGCGGAGGTTGAGGAGTTCTTGAAGGGCGGGTTGGCGATCGTTGAAGAAGAACCGGAGACGACTGTTTGGTTCGCCATCCGCATGGGCCAGTCGACCTTCGGCATCTTCGACGCATTCCCCACTGACTCAGGACGTCAAGCGCATCTCACAGGCAGAGTCGCGGCCGCCCTGATGGCCAAAGCCTCGGATTTACTAGCGCAACCACCCGTGATCGAACGCGTCGACGTCCTCGCATCAAAGCTGCCTTAAGGCTTTTGCCTGATTTTATCGCGGAGGCGTTGTTCAACCTGTTCACGGCTTAGCTCGCTTGATGCGATTGCGAGAAACAAAGAGACGATCTCATCATTCGTCATCCTTAATTCGTAGCCATTGGTTTCGAGGAATGCTTCGGTAATTGCAGCCCCAACTCGCTTATTGGCGTCGAGAAACCCATGCGATTGGGTCAAGTGATAGGCGTACGTCGCTGCACAACTCACGATATCGGCAGCTTCGTAGCGATGACGGTTTTCAGCGGCAGCAAGAGCTGATTCAAGTAAGCCTTCATCGCGGAGTCCAGTGGTTCGCCGGTTTCGGCAATCAGTCTTGCCTGAACCGTAAGCACATCGAGCTTCTCTGGAAATTTCATCAGCGTGAGGTATTACTGATCGGGACCTTTTGCTAATTCATCATAAGCAATCCGACGTCTCGAGAGGATTGATTCGAAGGCACTCATAAAATCGCGCGAACGTCTGGCTTCCTCTACCGATCGAACAACCAAAGCTCGTCCTACAATCTCGACCTCCAATTCGGCGCCCGCTTCGACGCCAAGCGCGTCAAGCGCCTCCGGCGGAAGCGCGACGGATGAGCGTTGGTCTATCGTGGTAACCGTTTTAGACATATCCGGATTGTAACACGCTGACGCTACGTAGGTACCGTATCGACAGATTGCCGAATCCGAACGATGATTCTCATCACGAGGCATCACTTTGTTGTGACCTCGATATCGATCAACTCTTGCCAAGTTGGCAGACGCTTATCGAGTGTATTGAAAAGTTTGTCTCTAAAGCTCTTCCGAACTTCTGAGTTAATTCGAATTGTCATCCGCCCTTTAGCTCTTAGGCGAGGTCCATTGCAGACGATTTCGATATCGTCTCCATCGAGCGCCACTTTGGCGTACTCGCGGTAGTTGTCAAGGTGCTCCATCCCTGCCGGAGATCGATCCCAAATCTGTAACTCGTCGCAGAGAACTGACAAATACAACAATGGCTCTGAATGCAGCGTTATTCTAGGTATTATTTGATCAGCGCCTTTAACACTAGGTTGAATGTTGTGAAAAGCAACGGCGCGACAAGCTGGAATAATGCTCTCCTCCAAGTTTAGTGGGTCATAGTTAAAACCGCTTGTCGCCATATTCAGAGACGCCGGCGCATTATCGTGGACATGTTTCAACAGCCAGTACCAAAATGAAGAATATCGAAGCAAAAACAGGCCGGAGCCGACAGCATGATCGAGCGAACCCTCCCCACCGGGGTCAGGACTATAACCACTTTTTGCGACTTCAAATGCGTATTCTTCCAATAGCTTCGAATCATTGAAATCAAGAATGGAAAACAGGCTCGTATTTGCCATCGATGGTATTAGATCGCGAAGCCACGGGGCATCCGCTAAGTAAGTTAATACATCAGCGGCTGGGTTTTCTGAGGAGGAAATGAGACCGTTCGGGGTTGCATAAGAATCTTTCCACTCATCGTATGCGCCTCGAAGAGCCTTCTTGGCAGAAATTGAAAGTCCTCGACAGGATGATCTGACGCCTTCCACGAGAATAATTCATAAATAGCACATCTGTCTTTGCGAGTCTCCAGCCCAAGGTCATAAAACACATAGCCAACGTCATGCAACAAACTCGCATACATTCACTGAAAAAGGAATGCATGATTCAGTGAATCAGTGATTACCTCAGGATCTGCGTTGGTTAGGATCATCAGCCCTCGACTATTTGGGTTTCTTTCGCCGAAGGAGAATTGGACCTGAGGCAGATTGTCGTATAACCAAAGACCGAGCAGGTAAAATGCTACGGTATGCGTTGTGTGATCTTTCTGACGAGCATATCGAATCTGTCTTCGAAGTTCTTGTAACTGCAACGATATCTCGAAGTCTGATCATTTCGACGAAATCGCTCTGTTCCAGGCGGCGCCCGTTGAAGTTGCGAGGTGACGAAGCAGCGTTTGATTTATATCTGCGAACATTTGTGACCACCACAATTTGAATTGAGTATTCTAGGTAATATTAAAGATCTCACAAACCGCTGCTTTGCGTGAACCATCATGAATTCCGCAAGTTTTCAGAATCACTTGGAGCAGTTTCCGGCGATCAAGAAGGAGATCGAGGCGAAGAAACAATGAACAGATCCGAGAAACCGTAAACGAAAGCGTAAGCCCACGAAAGCCCTCCGTTAAACGAGATCTTTTTGCGGAACTGACCGGCAGGAATGAAACACCTGCTGACGCACGGCACGGCAAACGAACTCTTCGAACCCACCATGGGTTTCAGCCGAGGTTCACCGCACGGTCAACCTTGATATGGATAGAGATCTCTCAACACGTCAGGCCAGACTTATTCTAGTGAACGCTCCATGAGCCAATCGAGTTGTTTATCAGCACCTAACTGAAAAACCTGTTCGCCGACGACAGAGAAATTCCAGCGCTCGTAAAAAGCCTTAGCACGGACATTCTGCTTCCACACGCCTAACCACATAGTCTGATGACCTGTTTTCCGTGCGATGCTCAAACATGCATCCATCAGTGTGGCGCCGACACCGCGGCTTTGGAACATTGATGAAACATAGAGTCGGCGCAGTTCGATGGGCTTAGGGCCAGTTACACAAGTCGGAGGCTTTCCTGCCCGCAAAAGGGCGTATCCGATCGCCAATCCTTCGTTCTCCGCAATAAGAAAGATATTCTCAGGATCAGCCAACTCCGCTCGCTGTATCTCGGGTCCAAACGACGCGGCCAAATAAGCCTCCATATCTTCCCGCGTGTTTTGCTCCGCAAACGACTCAAAAAACGTTCTTCCGCCGAGTTCAGCCAACAACGCAGCATCGTTGTCGGTACCATGCCTGATGGATAGCTGGGTCATGGTGAAAATTGTAAGGCGAGCGTACCTAACTACCAATCTTACTGTCTATACGTGACTTGCGTATAATCACTATGAAAGTAGTAATCTACGACAAAGATGAAATGTCCGATCTGACGAAGACTGAACGGGAACGACTGAAGCAAATGATTAAGAAAGAACTCGAGGCAAGGAGGAACCAATGAAACGTGCCGTTAAGCCTCCGCGGAAGCGTAAACCCACACGCAGCCGTACCGGCAAGCGTGATCTCTTTGCGGAATTGAACCAAGGAATGGAAGCACTCGCTGACGCACGACAGGGCAAGCGAACGTTGCGAACTCACTCGGTGGAATTCAAGCCAGCGCCCACCTTAACGCCACGAGAGGTGATTCGCGTTCGCAAGAACCTGAAACTTTCGCGCGCACTCTTCGCTGTCTATCTGCGGACAAACGTGCGCACTCTGGAAAACTGGGAACAGGGACGCGCCAGGCCGAACGCGCAAGCTGCCTTATTAATTAATCTCGTCAAGCACTACCCCGACACAGTTCAACGACTCGCGAGCATTTAGCGAGACTGGACTGACAAGTCTTACGTAATCAATTAGCATTAACATGCTCATATGAACAGCTAATCGGTTGTTTTTCTTTCGCAAGGGTCGCGACAGCGTTCGGGAGGCAAATAAGATGGAAATCGGCACACTCGCAAGCTCACTCAACCGCACTCGTTCCACTGTTGCCTTACTTACTCAAAGCCGGAGAAAAGGCTGCGGAAGAGACTGGCAAAAACGGTGGGGAGCCAGAGTTTGGAATGGGTCAAATCTATCTGGACCAAATTGCAGCCAAAAATCGACGCTCAACCAGCCGCGCTCGAGGCAGCCCAAGAGGCTGCGCAGATGCCAGCCGACGAAGACGTGCGAACATCGTTCCGGTGTCAACTTAAAAAGCTGCTGGAAGAAGATAAGTCACTGGCTGAAGAAGTAAGTCGCTTGTTGGAACAAGGTAAGGCCACAGGCATCATTATATCAGCTACTGGCGAATGCAGCGTCGCTATAGGCGGTGATGTTAAAGGCAGCACGATCTTGACTGGGGACCGGCACGAACTGCCTTAGTCCAGAGCAACCTCCGAATGCTTGACGCAAACGAACTCAAAGCGGCGCTCGAGCGCCTGATCGCCGGCACAGCGAGCGAAGCTGATGGCAATACATTACGTACTGCGTTAACGACGGGTAATCTCCTCACTGGCGAGCGCGCTGTAACGATCGGTGGAAATGCGTCAAACGTGACCATTATCACCGGCGATCAAAAAATTGTATTTTCACTGGACGGCGCAGACCCGGTCGCCGTCAAGGCGGCTCTGGATTCGATCACACCCACACGCCGACACCAAATGCCCACACCACCGGCGGACTTCATCGGGCGTGCAGCCGAGCAACAAGAGCTGCGCGCCGCAATCGTACACAACGGTGTAACCATCTCCTGTTTGCAGGGGATGGGTGGCATTGGAAAAACCGTCCTTGCACTCAAGCTGGCCGAACAACTGAAATCGCATTACCCTGATGCGCAG
This sequence comes from Acidobacteriota bacterium, assembly GCA_046732935.1. Classification (GTDB taxonomy): domain Bacteria; phylum Acidobacteriota; class Blastocatellia; order Pyrinomonadales; family Pyrinomonadaceae; genus PSRF01. The sequence goes on from JBKPOC010000002.1 coordinate 225,795, forward strand.
ATCTATCTCGATCTCAAAGGCACCACCTCCCAACCGCTGACCGCGGCAGAAGCATTGGCTCACGTCATCCATTCATATCATCCCGCCGAAGCACTCCCAGATAATGAATCAGAGTTACGCGGACGGTATCTCTCGGTGCTCGAAGGACAACGCGCGCTCCTCTTAATGGACAATGCCGCAAGCGCCACGCAGGTCGAACCGCTCATTCCGCCATCGTCTTGCATACTGCTGGTCACCTCACGTCGCCATTTCACGCTGCCTGGAATGGCTGTAAAAAATCTCGATGTCTTGACTGGCGCCGACGCGTGCTCGTTGTTGCTAACCATCGCGCCAAGGATTAGCGAATCGGCTGATCAAATCGCAAAGCTATGCGGTTATCTGCCGCTTGCACTGCGACTCTCAGCCAGCGCGCTCGCTAAATATATAAATCTTAGCCCTTCCGACTACGTCCAGCGTTTGCGTAACGCGCAACAACGGTTGCAGCTAATCGATGCGTCGCTCACCTTGAGCTATGAGTTGTTAAGTGATGAGTTGAAGGAGCATTGGCGGCAATTGGCAGTTTTCCCCGGTTCGTTTGCGGATGACGCTGCAGCAGCGGTTTGGCAAGTTGAAACGGAACAGGCGCAGAATACGTTGGGTGAGCTCTTAATTGCGAGCATGGTTGAGTGGAATGAGAATGCAAGCCGGTATCAATTGCATGAGTTGGCGCGGTTGTTTGGTGAGTCGAGGGTAAGCCACGCCGAACGGGTTGACGGGCATAAACGTCACGCGAGCCATTATCTTGAGGTGCTGGCTGCTGCTGATCGTTTCTATCTACAAGGCGGAGAGTTGGCGTTTCGGGGACTTACTCTCTTCGATCGAGAGTGGAGCAATATTGAGGCGGGTCATGATTGGGTTGCAGCTCACGCTGATTTGGCGGATCCGGAGGTGGCTCGGTTAAGCATGGCATATCCCGACGCTGGCATGGACATTCTTTATTTGCGACGGCCCTCACGTGAGCGGATTCGTTGGCTGGAGATTGCTTTAGCCGCTGCCCGGCTACTACGGAACCGAGAGATTGAAGGAGTTACGCTAGGCAATCTGGGCCTAGCCTATGACGAACTCGGCCAAAGCCGTCGAGCCATACAGGCTTATGAACAGGCGTTGATCATTCACCGCGAGCTCGGCGATCGCCGAAGTGAAGGTGTTGGACTCGCCAATATAGGAATTGCCTACAGGAAATTGGGGGAGATCCTTAAGGCCATCGACTGCCATGCAAAAGCATTAAACCTGCAGCGGGAACTTGGTGATCGCAGAGGAGAAGCTGCGGATCTTGGCAATTTGGGCAATGCCTATGCATCTCTAGGGGAGAACGACCGTGCTATACATTCGTATGAACAGGCATTGCGCATTTATCACGAGCTTAGCGACCGCCGCGGTCAAACCAATTCGCTGGGAAATTTAGGTTTAGTTTACGCGAATCTGGGCCAACCGCGGCGGGCAATAGAACTCTATGAACAAGCACTACTTATTGATCGCGAGATTGGCGATCGTTTGGGCGAGGGTACTGATCTCTGGAACATGAGTAAGGCACTAGACCAACTCGGTAAGCGCACTGAGGCAATTCAATGTGCAGAGCAGGCACTTATCATTAAAGAAGAGATCGAAGATCCCTACGCGTCAATAGTACGCGTGCAACTCACTGAATGGCGCAAGAGTTTACATGGATAGCAAATGACACCAGTCTCAACTCTAGTGCACTCACGATCGTCACCGCACAGTAGTCTCCTGGCTGGCGCTGGCGATTTGGAGTTTCCAGTCTTCGATGGGTGTGCCTTTCGTTTGCAGGTTCGAGGTTAAGTAATAGAGACGTTGCGTTGCGGGCGAGTTGGGCGCCTGCGTGAAGCGATCGCGCAGGAAGTACGGGGGAATGGATTGGTAATAGAGCGTTGCGGTGACGGTCAGGTTTTTTGCCGTGAAGCTGCTCGTTGGGATCTCGTACCTCACGACACTCGTGCCGCTTCCATCAGCGTACGACGGATCAGCGCCGACACTGATCGGAAACGTCTCGTGCAGGAAATCAGCCGGAATGTACGGCGTCTTGTCAGGATTGAGCGGGCCGCTTCTGCTCCAGCCGAACGGCAACAGGCGGTTGTCTTTCAACTGATAGTTGCGTCGCAGAAAACTGGTCGTCATCACGCACCGGATATTCAGATTCAGCTCCTCGTAGATCTGCACCTGATTTTGAGCCGTGATCGGCAGCCCAGTATTCTTCTGCGGATCCCAGAAGAAGTGCCGCTGATAATGCTGCGGAACCGATTGTGCGCACTCAGCCGGATAACCGACGGTCGCCGGCTTGGTCCCATCGGTATAGACGTCGAATAGTTCCGAGGGCAGCCTTTCGCCACTGCCACTCGCGCCATTGACGATCACGCCAAGCTCATTCGTGCACCCCGAACACCAAAGCGTCTTACCCGTATCGCTATCAACCACGCGAAACTCTAAAAACGCTCGCCGAAACCCGACACCACTCGGCAACCGATGACCCGTCTTGTTCGTCACCTTCACATCGGCCACGAGTTTCCCATTCGCAATCGAAGGCTCCGACACTGACACTTCAGCCGTCGAATTCTGCGCCTGCTGAACAAACGCATCGACCGCCGTCGTTAGATCGTCGAACCCGGACATGTAATCCATCTGCCTCACGCCGAGGACGATGTTCGCAAGTATCTTGTTTCCGTTCGACGGATATGGCGCCATGAACTGGCGAAACATCTCCAACAGCGTAACGTTCACGCCTTGTAGCTGATGACGTGCAAAACCTTTATCGCGGAAGCGCACGCGAATCTTTTCATCGGGTAAGCGATTGCCAGTCTGCGGATACTGGTCGTCTTCGATAAATGCGATCGGCTGCTGGATCAGCGGAACGTTGAGTGTCCCGGTGGAGTTGGTGTACTTCGTCGGCATGTGACAGTTCTGGCAGGTCTGCGCTTTGGAATTCGTCCCGACTTCATTCTGATACCCGCTGTTGAGCCATTCGAGATACGTGACCTGCTCGAGATGCGGCTTGTTCGGATCCGTTCCCGGATTGTCCATCAATGGCAGGTTGATCGTATGACAACTGCCACACATACGAGAGCTCTTGAGGTACGCGTCGTGTTTCGGCTTGATTGCGAGCGCGTTGTTCATCGGGTCGGTAACAATCTCGTTATCCTGGAACGGCCCAGACAGTTCCGCCGGTTTACCCGTCGTAAAGTTGCCCGTGATCTTCGTCTTCAGGAAATCGCTGAACGGAATTTTATCTTCGACGATCCGATGGCAGGCCATGCAGCTAACACCGTCACGGGCCAACGCGCCGTAGATGTACGCTTTGTTGTCCTTAGGTGCGGGTTTCGTATCGTAAGTTACGTAAACGAGATCCCGATCGAAGTGGCCCTTACCGAGTCCGCCGGAGTCGTCATCCAGACTCCGCTTGCCCATTACGCCGTGACACCTGAAGCATGTGTTCTGGATCGTCTGAATCTGTTGCGCGACCTTTGCCGGATCTTCTTTGAAGAACTCCTTGACGAAAGCAATCTCGCTGTCGAGTTGCGCGTAGAAGATCGGATCGCGTCCGGCGAGCCCCATCGGCGACCAACGCCACTCGCCGAACGGAGAAACATTCATCTGCGGAATGGAGCCATCGGGTTGTTTCAATCCCGTGTAGAGCATGACGTTTCCATACGTGCCGCCACTGTGACAGCCCATGCATTGATCCGAAGTCAGAAACGGATTGGGATTCGGAGACGGCGAGGGAATGACGTGATCGTAAGTCTCGCCCGGAAACTTCTGCACTTTGTCGAGCGGTACTGGCGCGATCGAGTTATAGAACGCGACGAACTTCGGATCGAGAGTCGCGGGTTTCAAAGTAGCCAAATCGTGGAAGAGCGTTTGTTCCTGTACGTCGGTTGCGTCCGGGTTATGACCCGCGGTGGCAATACCGCTATCGCTTTCTGCGGCTTCGGTGCATGGTTGCGCCGGACCTGATGAGTGCGCCTTTAAGGGCGTCGACGCCCACGAGAGATCGACATAATAGGAATCCGGATCGCCCGGGAAGCCTTTGATGTTCTTCGAATACGTAAACGTATGCTCGCGTTCGGCTGAGGCATGACAACGCACGCAATAGAGCCCGAACCCCGCGTACGGATATGCAAACGGCGGATCGTTGTTGTCCATGCATTGGGCGTCCCAGATCTCGGCCCAGTACCATCCGTCCGCCGATCCCTTGCTGTCTTTAATCATGATGGTCCAGCCGTTTATTCCTTTCGGCGGCTGGATCTGATAACGGGCGGCCGGCGGCGAATACTGTTCCTTCACGATCATTGCGCCATCCGGAATCACCTTCGGATCCTTCTTCGACAACCACGCGATTACGGCGGGCGAGTAATAGATCTTGACGGTCGGGTGAACGCCGTAGGATGTGCCGTTAACAAACGGTCCAGTGTCGCGAAGTTTTTTATCTTCACACCACTTCAGCGTTCTATATTTGCCGCTCGTGAGAAACGATTTGAGCTGCGCTTGAAATTCGGAAAGTCTCGCCGGGAGAAAACTACTCGGCAGCGGCAAACCGCTTTCCTCCGCCTTCGCGCAAGGTGACGGCTGAGCTTTCGCGCTAACCACGATCACACATAGCACCAGAATAGTACCGAGTAGTCGGATCGTCATGTTTCAGCTCCCTAAACTCCGATTGATCGCGAGGCGTGGCAGAACGGCATAGTAATAACATACAGCGGCTGTGGCCGAATACATCTGTCGATAAGCCCACTTGGCGATTCCGGACTGAAGCTTTAGGATACGCCGGAAAAATTCAGGGAGTAGGTCAATGAGTATTCGCCCAGCCATCTTCATTGTCATCATCGCAACAGTCCTCCAGATTCCGATCGCTTTTGCGCAGCAGCAACAGCCGCAAGAGCCGGCCGACGAAACGATACGCATCACCACCGAGCTCGTGCAGACGGGCGTGGTCGTTCTCGACAAGCAGGGAAAATTCGTAGACGGTCTCCGACAGGATCAGTTCGTTCTCAAAGTCGACGGTCAACCGGTTACTCCCGCTTTCTTCGAACAGGTTGTTGCCGGCACAGCGCGCGAGGAGCAGCTTGAAAGATCCGTCGCCACAAGCGGCTCGGCGCCGGCCGCAGCGGAAACCAGCCGTTCTTATCGCGGCCGCTCGATTATCTTTTTCGTCGACGACCTCCATCTGAGTCCCGGAAGTGTCGACCGAACGCGCAAAGGCATTCTCGAGTTTGTCGATCGTGAAATGACTCTCGAGGATCAAGTCGCCGTTGTTTCACCGAGCGGGCAGATCGGGTTTCTGCAACGCTTCTCGGATGTGAAGCCGGTCGTGCGCGCGGCTGTGAATCGTCTCACTCACAAGCCGTATCTGGTTCGCGACCATGAATCGACTCCGATGACGGAATACCAGGCGATTCGCATCGAGCAGGGCGACAGTTCGGCCACGGATTACTTCTCCACGAAACTGCTGGAGCAAACTAATGTACGGCTTCCCGGTGGTGGTGTAGGTCCGCCGGCTAGCGGTCCGGCTAACGACCAGCGACGAACGACCGGAATGACTGTCGAAACTGCGCGCCGCGTTGTTAAGGATCGCGCTACGCTCCTCGTCAAGCAGAGCGAAGCAGTGACCGATGGCACGCTTTCGACGCTCGAGAACCTGATGCGCTCGATGGGCCAGACGCCGGGCCGGAAAGTCGTCTTCTTCATCACTGACGGCTTCTTCGTCAACGATCGTTCGAGTGGGTATGCGAACAGGATCTCGCGCATTGCTGATGCGGCGGTTCGCGGCGGTATGGTTATCTACTCGTTGGATGCGCGCGGCCTCGTCGGTATGACTGACGCGAGCAGTAACGCCGCTGATCCGCAAGGTCAACTTTCGCGAGCAAACGTCGGCGAGTTGGCTGCGTCGCAGGACGGTTTGAACGCGCTTGCGGTTGATACCGGCGGCAAGGCTTTCTTCAATGCGACGCTGTCGACCGCAGTCGACGACGCACTCCGAGAAACATCAAACTATTACCTGCTGGCGTGGCGGCCCACGACTGACTTGCAGAAGTCCGCAAACTTCAAGCGCCTCGAGGTAAGCGTTGCCGGCCGGCCCGATCTGACTGTTCGCGTTGCGCGAGGTTTCTTTGGCGCCAAACCAAAAACCGATGACAAGGCGACAGACACTGACGCTGCCGCTAACACGCCTGCCGATAATTCACCTGCCAGGCGAACCGAGACTGCGTTGATGTCGGCGTTGTCGTCTCCGTCGTCTCGCATGGGCATTCCAACGACACTTTCCGTCAGTTTCGTCGACGTTCCCAACTCAGGTCCGGTGCTGACGGCGGCGACGCAGGTTCCGACCGACGTCTTAGGTTATGGTCCAGACGAGAAAGAGGCTGCGGCGGTCGATCTCGCCGGCGTCGTGCTGAACGATCAAGGAAAGCCGGCCGGCAGTTTCAAGACGCGCCTGAACGTCGCGCACTTGTCGTCGGCAGCTAAGAATCCGTCAGTCGGTTACAGCTACAAGATGCCGTTGAAACCGGGGCTGTACCAGGTTCGAGTTGCGGTGCGCGACGAGAAGACCGGACGAATCGGAAGCGCGGCGCAGTGGATTGAGATCCCAGACCTGACCTCGAAAAAACTTGCGCTGGCAACGCTGCTCCTCGGTGGACAGTTTGTTGCTCCTGTTAATGCCGACGCGAACAAAGGTCAGGGAGAGCCAGTGCAGTTCAGTATCGATCGCCGCTTCTCGCGTGAGTCGCAGATGACGTTTCTGACGATTGTGTACAACGCGCGTGCGGGCGCTGCCGGGCCGAAACTTGATTCGCAGATCGAGATTCTACGCAACGGGAAGCGCGTCATCGCGAGCCCAGTGCGGCCGGTGCCGATTGAGCCGAACACCGATCCAGCTCGAATTCCCTACGGCGCGGGCGTCTCGCTCAAGACGCTGACGCCGGGCCGGTATGCGTTGCGGGTGACGATCAGTGATCGTGAGGCTAACGATACTAAGGTCAACGAGATTCTGTTTGACGTTGAGTAAATCTCCGGACAACGTAGTCGAGTGAAAAATAGTCGTTGCCTCGTGGTAATAAAAAGAGAAATAGGACCAACGCGAGGCGAGGAATGACGTGAGTGTGGAACTCGTAGAGCGGTTCCTTCAGCAGATGTCCAAAAGTAACGACGGCGAGCACGAACCCGAGTGCGACTAATGCCTCTCGTACACGGATTCCGAGAATCACCATTGCGCCCGCGATCAGTTCGACAAAAGGAATCACGACGCCCATTGCCCATAAGGACCAGACAGGCAGAAACGTGTCGGCGAACGGCAGGAAATACTTGCGTGCGTGATTGAGTGGGCCGAGTTGAAAGACTTTCATTACTCCCGCCATGAAGAAGATCAGTCCAAGCACCAGGCGCGCAAAGAGAATCGCCCAGGCTCGATCAAGGTTAGGAGTTGCTACAATCTCGTGGCGGTGATTCATATTCGTCAGTTTCCTGTCTTCTGTTAAAAGCTTTGCAGTTTCATTTTAGCGCGCTAAAGTACTCCAAAGAATACGAACATGGCCCAATTTTTCGAAGCACTCTGGCAGGATTGTTTATGCGCCGGCCGAACATTGCGGCAGCACCGTGGTTTCACATTGATGGTTGTGATCACTCTCGCGATCGGGATTGGCGCGACTACCACGATCTTTAGTGCGCTTAACACAGTCGTCTTGCAACCACTCCCGTATCACGATCCTGACAATTTGATTCGTCTTTGGGAAAGTAATCTTGCGCAGAATCGACCTGAAAATCCGGTTTCCGTGCCGAATTTCCGCGATTGGCAGAGTCAACAGACTCTCTTCGAGCAGTTGGCGGCTGCCGAATTGACAACTTTCAACCTGACGGGCGCCGGCGAGCCACAGCGGATCCCCAGTTTGCGCATTACCGCCAACCTCATAACTACTCTGGGAGTCGCGCCAATGCTGGGCCGAAGTTTTCTTCCCGACGAAGAGACGAGAGGGCGCAATCGTGTCGCGCTTGTGAGCTACAGCTTGTGGCAGCGGCAGTTTGGCGGCGATCCATCTCTTCTCAACAAGACGATCCAGCTCGATGGCGAGAGCTACCTGATCGTCGGCATCATGCCGCAGGGATTTCAATTTTTACGTAGAGATTTGTGGGTCCCACTCGTTTTGGATTGGGCGAACGAGCCGTGGCGCGCAGATCGCGCTAATCGCAATCTGTCAGTGTTCGGCCGGCTCAAACCTCACGTGACGATCGAACAAGCAGTTTCCGAGATGAGCGTCATTGCTGCCCGGTTGGCGGAACAACATCCAAAAGAAAACGCCGGATGGGGACTTCACCTGCGGACTTTCTATGATTGGATTGTTCCGCAAGAAGTACGATGGTCCATGGTCGCATTATTCGTATTTGGGGCGTTATTGCTTTTGATCGCCTCTGCGAACGTGACTAATTTGCTTCTCGTCCGAGCAACAACACGGCAGCAGGAAATGGCGATCCGCGGGGCACTGGGTGCGCGTCCGGCACGTTTGCTGAGGCAACTAATGGTCGAGAGTCTTTTGCTCGCGGGCTTGGCCGGGCTGCTCGGCTCGTTCCTGACGTATTGGGGAGTCAGACTCATCGCTTCGAGCAACATGCAGAACATCGCGCGAATAACGGAGACCCACATTGACGCTCGGGTTCTGGGTTTTAGTTTGGCGATCACTGTGATCAGTGGATTGATTTTTGGACTGGCGCCGGCCTGGTCCGGAGCTAACGTCAATCTGCTGGAAAAACTAAAAGAGGGCGCCCGCAGCGATGGTGGCAGACTGAATCAGCGTTTACGGAGTCTACTGGTTGTTTCGGAAGTCACTCTGGCGGCAGCGCTACTTGTAGCTGCGGGATTGTTGGTTCGTACTGTCAGGCGTTTGCAAGCGGTAGATTTGGGCTTTGGCTCTGACAACCTCATGACGATGCAGGTTAGTCTGCCAACAGCGAAATATGGAGAAGTCGAACAGCGGGTGATCTTCTTTAGCCGATTGCTCGAGCAGTTACGCACGGTCCCCGGGGTTATCGATGCAGCGGCGACGGAAAGCGCACCTGCTTCCGAGGGTGATTGGGCCACGGAAATCAACGTCGAGAACGACGTAAGTGGGATAAACGAGGCACGAACATCCGCAGCGGCACACGTAGCCACGCCGAAATACTTCCACACGCTGGGTGTCCCAGTGTTACAAGGACGAGAGTTCACCGAAGACTATCGAAGTGACAAACCACTCGAATTGATCGTCACTGAGTCGTTCGCACGCCGCTACTGGCCGAATGGAGATTCGATTGGTAAGCGATTTCGTCCGGGTAACAACAATCCCTTCGGTACCGTGGTCGGGGTGGTTGGCGATGTGCGGAACATGAACCCGCTGCACGAAACGCCGCCTGCGTTCTACTTTCCGTATGGCTATATTGGAATGCCGGGCCCGGTCATCATAGTTCGGACGACTGCTCAGCCTGAGGCTTTGGCGGCGACTCTGCGCGCTCAGGTACAACAGCTCGATAGTGAGCAGCCTGTGTACAACGTCCGGACCATGAGAGACATCGTCGCCAATGTAACATCTCAACATCGTTTTCAAGCGGTCCTGGTGAATCTATTCGGGTTGGTCGCTCTGCTACTCGTCGCGGGGGGAATCTACGGTGTAGTGTCCCATGCGGTGGGCCAACGCAGGCGCGAGATCGGCGTACGCATGGCTCTGGGGGCCAATAACCGCGACATATTAGAGCTGATCATTAGACAAGGAATGTGGCAGGTGTTGCTTGGTCTACTTCTGGGACTCGCCGGATCTTTTGTATTGACGCGATGGCTGAGTAGTTCCGTAATTGGCCTGAGCCCAAATGATCCGCTCACTTTTATTTTAGTTTCCTTGCTTCTCGTGATCGTGGGGCTGGTGGCTTGTTATCTGCCTGCGCGGCACGCGACGAAGGTGAATCCGGCGACGGTATTACGTAATGGCTAAAGTCTTATCATTGAACCATGTCTCTATCACGGCGTAAGTTCATTGAACTGGCGGCGTCGTTCGGCGCTTCGCTCGCGTTTCGATCGTCATACGTTCATGCGTCGAGCATTCCGTGGCGCGAGCGGAGGGAGCTTTATCCGCAAGGTGTAGCCTCGGGTGATCCGCATCCGGACAGTGTGATTCTTTGGACGCGGCGTCCGCCGTCAGAAAACAGCACGGCCAAAAAGTTGATCGTCGAGGTTGCCGCGGATCCTGGTTTCCGTCGCGTCGTCGCCAAAGCAAACGCAACGCTCACCGCCGAAAAGGATTGGACCGTGCGTGTGCTGGCAGCCGGCCTCAAACCTCGCAGCGCATACTGGTACCGCTTCACTGACGAACACGGATTCGGCAGTCGAGTCGGTCGCACCATCACGGCGCCTGCTGAAACTGATGATCGTCCGGTGAGCTTCGCGTTTGTAAGCTGTCAGAACGAACAGATGGGCGGCTCGAACGCATACCGTCGAATGATCTGGGAAGACGAGAAGAAGCCTGTTGCGGATCAGCTTGCTTTCGTCCTGCACCTGGGCGACTTCGTTTATGAAGTGGTGTGGTATCCGGAGGATCGACCGCGTTACTACGCGCGCCGGATGCGCGACGTTGGCCGTTACCCGCAGGGCGAGAAGATCAGAGACTTTCACGTGCCGGCGAGCGTTGATGATTATCGCGCGTTGTACCGCAACTATCTCCTCGATCCGGATTTGCAGGATGCGCGCGCGCGTTGGCCCTTCGTCTGCATGTGGGACAATCACGAGTTTTCGTGGAAAGGTTGGCAAAGCCAGCAGGAGTTCAGCGGCGTTCGTCCGGCGCAAGTGCGAAAGGTTGCCGCGAACCAGGCCTGGTTTGAATATCAGCCCGCGCGAGTTGTTAAGAGCAATCGTGACGTTGATAGTTACACGCCACCGGCTGTTCGCGACACACCGATTCGCGAGTTCGACGATCACGGCTTGGGACTGGAGCCTGGAAACCTCGCGGCGATCAATAGCCTCAAGATCTATCGCACGTTGCGTTGGGGTCGTAATGTCGAATTGATTCTCACCGATAATCGTTCCTATCGATCGGAGCCGGTGATGCATCGCCCGGACGCCGCGGCGTTTCAGCCACAACAGTTTCCTTACGTCTTTTCCGACAATGTCGTTGAGGTGTTCGATCGGGGCCGTGAGTTCGATCACGGAAAGCCGCCGGACGAGATCTCGTTCAATGGAAAGCGCGTTTCCAATCCGCGCAAAAACTCGCCGCCGCAATCGATGCTCGGAGCTGAGCAGAAGACGTGGTTTCTTGAAAAGCTGCGTGCGTCTTCCGTTCCGTGGAAGCTTTGGGGGAACTCGATCGGAATGGCCGAATGGCGTGTTGACTTTCAGAACTTGCCTGAAGGTGTGGGCGCAAAGTGGCCTGATGCCGGTTACGCCACTTTCGCCGATGACGACTGGTCCGCGTATCGACACGAGCGTTCCGAGGTTTTGGACTTCATCCGAGGCAAACAGATCACGGGAGTCGTGGCGCTCTGTGGCGATCGACACGCGTTCGAGGCCGGGCTCGTCGCTCCGTCGCTACCACCGAAAGCTTTCGAGCCGGTTATCGCAGAGTTCGTGACGGGTTCGATTTCGGCGGCGGGATTATTCGAAGCTGCGGAATACTCCCTTCCTAAAGATCATCCTTTGCGCGCAATCTACCTGCACCAGCCGTCGCCCGAGGCGGCGGCCCAACCGGCCATCAACTTTTCGCTGATGTATGGAGTACGCGCCAGTCTTGCACTCAAACGGACGGGCGATGCGCGTCAGGCAGTTGCCGAGCGAAACCCGCAACTCGCGCCGCATCTTTCATTCGTCGACCTGGGCGGACACGGTTATTCAGTTGTGCGTGCCGATAACGACAACTTGGAAGTCGAGTTTGTCTGTATCGTTCGGCCGCTGGAGCGCAGCGAGAGCGCCGACGGCGGACCGTTGGCTTATCGCGTTGTGCATCGCGTGAAGCGATGGATGCACGACGCTGCGCCACGAATCGAGCGCACGAAAGCCGAAGGCACGCTACCGCTCGTGCTGTGATTTTTATTTCAATTCGGGTTCTTCTTAGGCGACGCGCCGGGTCTCGGAAAAATCGTGACCGCTGCTTCTTTAATGCCTCCCAGGAAACTGGCGTTGCCCTCGTTATCAGACAGCACGATTTTGTAGGACCACGTGACATTGCCGGCGTAATTGATCACGGGCAGGGAAATTATTTTCGATGATTCGCCGCGAGCAAAACGAAGCGTGCCGGTAGCGGCAGGATCGGGGTGCTGTAATCCCATGTCTGTAGTTATGGTCGCGTAAAAACACGACGCGACATCGTTGAGGTTGCCAGTGCGACGGACGGTAATCGGTAAGTGCCCTGCATCCGTATACGTTGTGTAGGACGGCTCGCTGAAACCCACGACACTGGACGCGAAGTCCGTTCGCGCGAAAAGTGGCTGCCAGTCGGCTTGACCGTCCGCGAACATAGACTGACCGCTATTGAAGGTATATTTACCGCGATTCGAAATGTTGATCTGATTGGTGCCGTCGGCATTCATTACGATGATCGCCGGTGGAGGCTCGAGAGTGGTCCCTGTTTTGACAGATAAGCTGGCAAGAATCTTGGTCCCGTCCGGGGACCATTTCGGCGAAGAATACCAACCGCAACCATTCGAATCTTTAGTCAAACGCTGACTCTTGCCGCCGTCAGCACTAGTCACGTAAATCGCGACTCCTCCTTGACCTGGGCAGTCGTTGTAAGCCGTAAATAGAATCCTGGCGCCGTCAGGCGACCACGTGGGCTGACTGCCATAAAATCCGGTGCTGCTGGTGTCTTGACTGTTGGGTAATATTTTCTGGTTGCTGCCATCGGCATTCATCAGCCAGATTCTGGCTTTACCATCCGGAGCATCGCGAGTACTAACGAAGGCTATCTGCTTACCATCGGGCGACCATGCTGGACTGCCGTTAGCACCAGATTCGCGCGTAAGCTGAGTCAATCCGCTGCCGTCGAGATTGATCACGTAAATATCCGCGGATGGTTTGGTCATGCCTACCGTGAATGCTATGCCTGCGGAAAAGGCAATCTTTTCGCCATCGGGTGACCAGGCGGGTGCGGCTGGTTCTAACGGTTTATTAGCGACGAGGCGAGCATTACTGCCGTCGGCGTCCATTACGTAAAGCGAAAAGAGATAGTCGCGATTACTAATGAAGGCGATCTTCGTTCCATCCGGCGACCACACCGGACTGCCATCGTAGACGGGAGAGAAATCCGGCAGTTTTTCAGTGCGTGACTTGTCATCAGTTAGACGCGTCGGACTGCTGCCGTCAGGGTTCATCGACCAGATACTTAATCCCTTGTAATGACGGTCACTGATAAAGACGATCTTGCCGTTGTACGTGCCTCTTACTGGATTTGGAGAAAGCTGCTCAGTCGCCTGAGCGTCACTTCGACGTGCCGCGGGTACGCTCTGTATGGCCGGTGTCAATACGACGACTAACACAGCTCCGATAATCAGAAGAGTGAGATAATGCGCTGCCCGGATTTTTGGCGTTCTACTCATCGGCAACCATCGAGTCGTCTTTTTACAAATCTTAAACGCGCGTCGATAGATTTGTTTCATTAAGATCAGGAATTCATGTTAAGCATAAACGTCAAACGAAGGAGGAACAATGAAAATCCAACGAATCGCTATTGGCCTAACGCTTATCAACCTGGTGCTGTTGATATTTCAACTGGCACAACCGTTCCGCGCCGGCGCGACAGAGGTTGCGCCTCTGCTGCGCGGTCGAGCGCTGCAAATCGTCGACGACCAGAATCGAACGCGGGCCGAGATTCTGGTGCACGGGCCAGAGACTATTAACGGCAAGACTTTTCCGGAAACCGTGCTCTTTCGCATGGCGGATCCGAAGAGCGGTCCGGTCGTGAAGATGACTGCCTCAGAAGAAGGGGCGGCGCTCGGACTGTCAGACGATGGCGATGGCGCCGTTCAGCTTTACGCTAATCGACGGAAGGGCAATTATCTCCGAGTTGCCAACAAAGAGGGTCGCGAACAATTCATTAAGCCTTAACCACGACTCCGTGTGCTCAGAGCAATATGGCGCTTGCGTAGACGCGGGCAAGCACTCCTGCGACCAGGGCCTGCTCGGGACGACGTAGAACCCCGGTGGATTGAGATCCTTCTCTTTAAACCTGCCGGCTAACACGTAAAAGATCATTGCCCTGAGATCCGATTCTTCTATAATCGAAGACGATGGAGAGGCAGACTATTGAATCCGTTGACGAACGCTTGGTGAACGTCACGAGGTTTATTCTAGCCCTGTCGGCTTTGATCATTATTTTTGTTGATCCAGCGGAACCAGATCGGCTGGTTAAAATAACGTACACGACACTGGCTCTCTATACCGTCTACAGTGCCACAGTCTACGTTCTTGGTCTCAGATATCCCTCGAGGTTTCGAAACATTCCCCTTTACTGGGTAGACGTTGCGTGGTACGTGGTCCTCGTCTCCTTAAGCAGCGGAACAAATAGCTTCTTTTTCTTTTTCTTCTTCTTCGTCATTCTGGTGGCCTCATTTCGTTCGGGCCACAAAGCAGGTTTGAAGGTCACGATCGTGTCTGCAACTCTCTTTGTCGCAGTCGGATATTTCACGACGCCGGCTCCAATAGAAGTGAACCGGTTAGTGTTAAGAGCAGTCTACCTGGCGAGCATCGGTTATCTGATGGCGTATTGGGGTGGTTCTGAAATGACGCATAAACGCCGGCTTGCGCTGCTGAAAGATGTAAGCAGATCCTCAAACCCACGCTTCGGAGTCGACCAGACGATCGATTCCATTATGAGAAAGCTTCGGGAGTTTTACGACGCCGATGCCTGCTTGCTCATCAACACGGGCCGAGTTACCAACACGTTCAGGCGCGTCGATCGACGTCGCGCCGAATTGGGTCATCGGGTTGAATCAGTCGGCGCTGAGGCCGAGCAACTTCTAGCATGGAAACCGGAATGGGCTGTCACATGGCGCGATCCGCGCCGAACAAGGTGGTTCAATACGGCGCCTTGTTGTATTTATAATTTCTTATCCGGAGAACGTCTCAAAGACGTCGATGCAACCTGCACCTGGATCGCGGATTTGCTCGACACTGATTCGTTTATCACTGTTCCCGTCTACCAACGTCATACCTTCACGGCCCGCCTTTATATACTATCCAAAGGAAGAAAGTTTAATTACTCGGACGTTGAGTTTCTGCGACAGGTAATGGACCAGGTCATGCCGATGATCGATAACATTCAGCTTGTCGATCGCCTTGCTTCACAGGCCTCTGAGTATGAACGTCAAAGAATCTCGCGCGATATACACGACACCGCGATCCAGCCGTACATCGGTCTGAAACTCGGCCTCGACGCTTTGTGTAGAAGCGTGTCGCCGAACGATCCTGTCGCCGATGGACTCGCCGAACTGGCCGAGAAAACGGATTCAGTCATAAAAGATCTGCGTACGTACGTTGGCGGTCTCCAGGACCATGGGTCGAGCCGGCCGGTCAACGTTCTCACTTCGTCGGTCGAGAGGCACGCGAAGCAATTAGGCGAGTTTTATGGTATTGAAGTAGATGTCCGGATAGCCACTCACATCCACGTCCACGATCGCTTAGCAGCCGAGCTTTTTCAGATAGTGCAGGAGGGATTGAGTAACATCAAACGGCATACGAGTTCCACCCAGGCGCGAATCAGCATGGCCTCGGTTAACGGCGACATGGTGCTTGACATCGAGAACGACTCTTCAGGCCCGGAGGGCCTTGCGACGTTTACGCCTCGCTCAATCACCGAGCGCGCAATAGCGTTAGGCGGGCGAGTTTCGGTTGCTGTGAACAATCCCGGACGGACGATTGTTTCCGTCGTCATACCCATGTAGACAGAATGATCGCACCCGCCAAAAACTCAATCCGCATTTTACTCGTCGACGATCACCAAAGCTTTCTGTGGGGCATGATTAAGCTCATTGAAAGTGATGGCCCGGGCATGACGGTGATTGGCACCGCGGCCGACATCCCCGAAGCATTGAATATCGCTGAACGAGAACAGCCCGATGTTGTCCTGCTCGATATCGATCTGCACGGCGAAAACAGTCTCGACTCCATGCCGCTTTTGCGGAAAGCGACGGATGCATTCGTGCTGATCCTGACAGGAGTTAGAGATCTTGAAACGCAAGACCGTGCTGTCCTGTCTGGCGCGCGAGGCGTAGTGCAAAAAGAGGAATCAGCCGAAGTCATACTCAAGGCCATCAAGAAAGTTTCACAGGGTGAGATCTGGCTGGATCGAGCGTCCACTGGCCGGGTTTTTAGCAAGCTTCTGGACCACCCCAATAATCAGGCGTCACCGGAAGCGATGAAGATCGCGAGTCTGACTCTGCGAGAGCGTGAAATCATCGACGTCATCATCAAGCAGGGACGCTCGACAAACAAGCAGATCGCGGGTCATCTCAATATGAGCGAGCACACTCTGCGCAACCACCTCTCATCCATCTATAGCAAGCTGGAAGTCGAAAATCGCCTCGAATTAGCAATGTATGCGGTCAAACACCGCATAGGCGAAACTGTCTTGTAGTCGTTTTGTACTAGCCGCTGCCTGGCGATTGCGACTACGTACTTCCCCCTGCATCCGGAACAAATCTCCCGTAACAAAGGTAGAACTCTCTCATGCGCAAGATTCCACAATCTTGTTATCTTGCCTGATGGATTCCTGCCGCGTCGCGGTCATTTAACCTGTTCAAGGTCGCGTCGCCAATACATGCAATTCCAACCAAACGTTGAGAACAAAAGCATGGCCAGACTAACAATCGAAAAGCATAGAAACGATCGTGGTGTCGGCATCCTGGAACTCGTGATCGTGGTGGCCATCATAGGTATTGTCTCGGCGGTTGCACTACTTCAGATTAGATCATCGCGCTCCGCAATGCGCGTGCAAAACTCGGTTCGGCAACTCGCCTCTTACATGGAGAAAGCGCGCGTCGATGCGGTTCGCCGGCGTGGGAATTCTTCCGTCGCCTTCACGGATACCAGAACTTATACGGTGACGATGGATTTCAATAATAGCGGGAGCGCAACTCCTCGGACCTTTACTTTTCTGGACAATGTTCAGTTAGCCAGTTCAGACCTACCTAACGTCACTTTCAACTGGCGCGGGCGTACAGTCAACGCCGGCTCTTCGTGTGTGACGACCTTCGCGGTGAGCGACACCATGGACCACGGATTAAGCGTGGACGTGTCCGGGTCGGGTGACGTAACGGTGGAAAATGAACAACCGACTCTGCCGAACGTGAATTACAACAACGTAAATTCGTCCGACAGCATCGACAGTCGTGCCGTGGTTACAGGCACTTCAACATCAGACAATACTCCTTGCCTGGATCTCTCCGGCGGCGGGGTTGGCATCGACGCCGGACCACCTTCCTGCACTATCCACGCCGGCTCGTCGAGTATCACCATCAGAAAAAACGGCGGTACTACGGGCAGCGTGCTTCTCACCATGAGTACGCCAAGTCTCGTAGTTGCCACCTACCCCTCCAACTTGATCGTTTCACCGGCTTCGCAATCCGTGTTCACCGGTCAAAGCTTTTCAATCGTGTCAAAGAACACGCTGCGTGGTCCATACAACGTCACTTTTACTTCACAGTGCGGCTCGTCGGTAGTCGTTAAAGTAAACGTGACGAACTGAGTTCACTAAAGACAGGCGCGATGGCAAAGCACAACAAAAAGGTGGAGGGTGGTTTCACGCTAATTGAAACCTGCATTGCTCTGGTGATGCTGATGGTCGTTGTTTGCGGGGTGCTTCCCTTAGGTGTGTACGCGCTGAAGTATAACTCCGCTGCGGCCATTCGGGCCGGAGCTCTCATGGCCGCACAGCGTAAACTCGAACAACTGCGCGCTGGTTCTTTTACGTCGTGCGTCTCCTCATCGGAAGTCGTAGCCATCGGTCCGACAGACTCCCAGAGCTATACGGTCGAGGTTACGGTTACCGACGTCACGGCGACGATGAAGAGCGTCAAGATCGTGGTTACGCCACAAGGCCGGAGCACTAGCGGCGGCATCTATTCAGGCTACGAGGGCTGGATGCGCGGTCAAGTCGAGATCTATACAAAGCGCACGACCTTGTTGACCGGATCCAACCTTGGGAGCTAGTTGATGAATTCAAACCCGGCATGTATGTCACAAGCGAAGGCCCGCAATGCGAATGCGGGTTTTTCCCTGATTGAATTGCTGATGGCCATGACGATCTCGCTTACAATTTTGGGACTGGCCAGTGGCATGCTTGCAAGCTCTTTCAATGTTCGGGCTCGTGAGAACCAGAAGACGGACGCCCTGGCTGATGCACAACGCGCCCTCAACATCATGACGCGCGAGATCGCGAATACCGGTTTCGGCCTCTCCAACAATGGCATCGTCGCGGCTGACTCAGGCCAAACCTACATTCGCGTTAGAGCTAACCTGAACGCGTTTGACGGTTATACCAGCAGCAACAGCATCAGCGACCGTAACGAAGATGTGAAGTATTCGCTTTACACCGCCGGAAGCGACAGCTACATCGTGCGTCTCGACATCGGCACACAAAACCAAACGACCGTGTTGGCTAACCGTGTGGACGCTATGCGAATTTACTACTATCCGGCCAGAGTTGATTACACGCTTACCGGCGACTGCGAGATTTCCAGCGCTTCACCCGAAGTCACACAAAAGAGCGATACGAAGTACATAGTCATTAGCGTTTGCGTACGGCTGACAGCTCGAGGCCAACCGGGATCTCCCGGTTT
The DNA here is from genome assembly GCA_046732935.1 of Acidobacteriota bacterium. GTDB lineage: Bacteria > Acidobacteriota > Blastocatellia > Pyrinomonadales > Pyrinomonadaceae > PSRF01. Next base: position 244,623 of record JBKPOC010000002.1, read on the forward strand.
TCAACCAGAGTCACGCGTTCAACTGGTATCAGATGTTTATTTGCGGAATGCTGATATCGTGAATTACTGATCCGAACCGAATTTAGGAGTCCTCGTGCAGCGGAAAAACAACTATCGGAAGAGTGAACGCGGTGCGGCACTAGTCACGGTCCTGTTTGCTTCTCTTCTTATTCTGGCGGGAGCCCTGATATTGCTGCTCAGCACTACGATCTCGGCAACGAACGCCATTAGTGCGACTGACGAGATGCAGGCATATTATGCGGCCGAAGCCGGTCTCCAGGAGGCGCTCAACGTTTTGCGCGGTAACGTTAACCCGCATCCTAATGACGGCACGAAGATGAACTTCAAGAACGCTCTCAATGTCAGCACGTCGAATAATCCGACCTCCGATACCGTGCCGAAACTCTCCCGCTGGCTGGTCTACGACTATACGAACGGCAATACAAAACGGGTGACGCTAAGCCCGAGTTACACGGAAGCTAGCGGCATTGCTTACGAGGTCGCCGGCATCAGCGATCCGGATAATTCGAAAGAAGTCATCTACTCGACCGCGGGCGCATTTGGTAGCAGTTCGCTAAGCACGTCTCAATCGAGTTTGTCTTTGAGTGGTCCAGTTCAACTTGTCTATAACCCGCAAGCGTCGACTAACATTACTACGAACGGCAATCCGGCCCTCGGCACAATCGCGATTACAGGCGTAAAGCCCAGTACATCATTCACATTTAGTACGCAGACGTTTACTTTACAGATTACTGAAACTGCACCACTGCCGGTGGGGATCTCTTCGCCGATTTCAACATCTGTGAAAGGCACGTTCTCGGGATCCATTGCTCCGAGTGGCAGTAACGTCACACTCAACTTCGCGAATCAATCTTTTGAAATCCCTGACGCCGGCACCATCTTCACAATCCCCAGCCAAAGTATCTCCATACCGGCGGACGGCACGACTGTCACGCTGCAAACTACTGTCAGCGCTCCTGAACCGGGACGTTTGATCGTAAAGGTCATTGGCTGGGGTCCACACGGCGCTTCCAAGGATCTGCAGATGATGGTGAGCCGCTTCGGTATCGACTACGATCCGCCCGCCACTTTTGTGGTTCGTGGCGCCGGCAATGACTCAACCACCGCCTCGACCCTCTCAATCGGTAGCAGCGCAAACTACGTATACTCCGGCGTCGACAATGCCGGTGGACAGCCGCTGCCCGCGTTCCTCGTTACAACTGCTCCCGATTACACGAATCTATCCACTTTGAAAAGTAACAACCCGAACGCTTTGGTGGGCGATCCGACGGGTTACATACCGAATCTGACGCAGGTCACGATGCCGAGCGGCGTGAGCGTGCTGCCGAAATGGCTCCAGACCACGTCGGATCCCATATATGGGGCGCGTGCGTTCGTCAGCCGGCTTCGAACCGCTGCTCAACAGCAATTCTCCGGATGCAGCAGCGGGCAGAACTCGAGTTGCGATCGTTACTTCAATACGGCGTCGGGCGACGCGGCTCCCACAGATTTCGGAGCTGGGACTACGAACGGCCTCTTCACGTTCGTTGACGGAGACGTTTCTCTTCCGAGTGCCGGAGGCAAAGGGTTGCTCGTTGTGACCGGGACTCTGTCGATGAATGGAAGTCAGACCTTTGATGGATTGGTGCTCGTGCTGGGCGGCGGTGTCCTGGACCGCAGCGGTGGCGGCAACGGCACATCGCTGGGTGCATTCGTGGTAGCCAAGTTCGGCAGTACCGGAGACTTCTTAGCCCCGACTTTTACTTCTTCCGGAAGCGGTACCTCCTGGCTCCAGCTCGACCGTAATAAAGTCAAGACGGCATTACGACTCGGCGGGATCCCGGTGCTCTCTGTCAGTGAGTTCTGAACAACAAAGTTGAGAGGATGCGATGCTGGATACAATCTTTGCGAAGGTGAAGCGACGGAACTCGCAATCGCTAATCGAAGCTGAACTGCATTTTGACAGAGGCGTGCGTCTGGCAGCGGAAGGCCAATATCCGCAGGCGGTAATGGAATTCAAACTGGCCAGCCGCACAAATCCGGATCACGCTGAGGCCCGGCTGGAATTAGGCTATGCCTATCAGAAAATGGGCCAACTCCCCAAAGCGATCAAAACCTACCTGTCGATAGTCGAAACAAATCCCAATTTTGTTCCTGCCTATAAGAACCTTGGTGCGGCATACGATGAATCGGGCCAGTTCGTTGATGCATTGAAAACTTATACCAAGGCTATCGTTCTTGCGCCCCACGATGCCGAATTGCGTACTGACCTTGGGATTGTCTACTTCAACATCGGAAGTTACGCCGAGGCGATAAAGGCTTTTAAGCAAGCACTCGAGCTGAACTCCAACATAGCCCGCGCGCACTATTGTTTAGGCCTCGTCTACCTCGACCTGGGCGACGTCAACATGGCCATGGAGGAAAATGACCATCTCACAAACCAGAACGAGAAGCATCTGGCCTTCCAGTTAACGGAAAAAATTCAGCTTCAACTCCGGCAAGCCTCATAACCGACCGCCGCGCCCACACGCGGGACGGACCTCATAAATCGGTCATAAGCTGTACGCCCTCAACACAACTTGCTAGAATCCTTGCAACCCCCGCATCTTAAATCCTCCGTTCACAAGTCCGGTAAGTTTCGGGACCATGAAGACGAGAGCAAATCTCCGACTGGTGATCTTCTTTACTCTCCTTACCTCCGCATTGACACTGGTCGTCATTGTTACCTGGGAGAAACTCTTACGGCCGCCATTTTTTGCCTGGGTTGAACGGCGTTATCCCGGTCCCGAAAACGCTGAGTCGCGTTGGAAGATCCAGCAGCGGACCGAACATTTTTTCATCTCGATGACGGTTGACGTCGTCGTCGTCAGTATTCTGCTGATGCTGGTCGATCGCCAGCAACGGCGGCTCGTCGGGAGCGAGCAACGCTATCGCGCCCTCTTCGAACATGCTCACGACGGTATCGGCGTCGTCCACGGCGACGACTTCAAGCTGGTGGAGGTCAATAGCAAGTTTGCGAAGACTCTCGAACACAATGCACGTGAGCTCGTAGGCCGCGACGTGCGCGAGCTGCTGGCTCGGCGTATTGCTGAAGGCAGCAATGGCCAACGGCCCAACACTATTGCCGAGCTTTTCGCGAGCCCGGAGGCCAGCGAAGTAGAGCTGACGCTGGAGACCGGTTCCGGCGATACTCGTCTCGTCAGTCTTTCCTTCAGCACCATCACGGCCAACGACGAGCGCCTCATCATACTGCTGGTCCGAGATCTCTCTACCCGCAAACGGCTGGAAGATGAGAAACAGGAAATGCAACGGCAGCTTTACGAGTCAGCCAAGCTGGCCTCGTTGGGCGAGCTTTCGGCCGGCGTGGCCCATGAGATCAACAATCCTCTCAACGGCGTCATTAACTTCGCGCAGCTCCTCAAAGACGAACCATGCGAACGGACCAACTTCGAGCGCCAGATGATCGACGGCATCATCGACGAAGGCGGGCGTATTGCGGAGATCGTGCGTGGACTGCTGACCTTCGCGCGTCATGATGAGAATGAGCCGCGGCAAATCAACCTCGCCGAGATGATTAACACGTCCATAGCGCTATTCGGCCGTCAATTCAAGAAGGACGGAGTGCGCGTTGAGATTGATATCGCGCCGGACCTTCCACCCGTGCGTGGTGACATTTCGCGCTTGCGTCAGGTCATCGTCAACATGATCAGCAACGCCCACTACGCACTGAAGGCGAAACCTGCGACCGAGGAAAAAACGTTTCGCATCGAGGCTCGCCCAGTGGAGAAGATCGTCAACGGGCACAACCAACGCCCGCTGGTGCGACTCGAGTTTTACGATAACGGCACTGGAATCGACCGCAAGGACATTCCACGCGTTTTCGATCCTTTCTTCACGACGCGCCGCGACTCGGGCGGCACGGGTCTCGGCCTCTCGATTAGTTTCGGCATCGTCAGGGATCACGGTGGGACGATTACGGTCTCGAGCGAGAAAGGGCGTTATACGCGCTTCCAAATCGAGTTGCCCGTCATGCCCGTAGCGGAGCATCAGTATGTTTAGGGTCCTGCTGGTAGACGATGAGCCGAGCATTCGTCTGACCCTGACCGAATTCCTGAAGCGCGCGGGCTACGAAGTCTTCGCCGTCGGCGACTTTCAGAGTGCGCGTATGCTTCGTAACGTCGACTTCGACGCGGCGGTGATAGACATCAATCTACCTGGCCGCAGTGGCATAGAGCTTCTTCACGAGATCAACTCGCGCGAGTCGTATGTCCCGGTGATCATGATCACGGGTGAACCGAATCTCTCTGTCATACCGGAGATCGTTCGTGCGGGGGCCTACGATTTTCTCGCTAAGCCGGTAGTTAAAGAAGTACTCCTGAAGGCTGTAGGGCGTGCGACTGAGAAGAAGATGCTGACCGCCGAGAAACGCCGCCTTGAACTGGAGATCCAGCAGCGTGCGGCGGAGTTGGAAGTGCGCGTCGCGGAGCGTACGGCCGAATTGATCGAGGCGCACGACCGCTTGGCCTACAACGGGAAAGTGGCGGCCCTGGGCCGAGTAGCGGCGCAAGTTGCACACGAGGTAAGGAATCCACTTCATGGTTTGTTGCTTTATACAACCCATCTCAAAGAAGAGTTGCGAGAGCAGTTGGCAGACGACCAGGTGGAGATTTTCAACAGTATTATTGAGACGATTAATCAACTAACGAACCTTACCGAGCAAATTCTTGACTTCGCGCGACCCGTCTGCCTGACGTTGCGACCGGTGCCGTTGAATAGTGTCGTCACCGCTGTTCTCAATCTTCTCCGTTCACAAATATCGGCAAACGGCATCAGGGTGGAGTTCGATCACAATGACTCGAACCTGATGGCCGTGCTGGATGAGGCCTGCATGCGCGCAGCCGTGCTGAATCTCATCCTGAACGCTGTTCAAGCAATGCCTACAGGCGGGGTCTTGAGCATTACCAGCGCGACTGCCGGCGACGCACTGTCGCTCGTGATCAATGACACGGGATCGGGAATGACTGAAGACCGAGTCAACAAGATTTTCGAACCGTTCAATTCCGATAAGCCGGGCGGGCTGGGTCTCGGTATGCCGTACGCAAAGAAAATCATTGAAGAACACGGCGGCAAGATTGAGGTCGCGAGCAGACTTGGTGAAGGAACTCGCGTTTCGATCACCTTGCCAGTGGAGAGACATGAAAGTGAAGGCCGAATTGCCTCACAAAATACTCGTCGTCGATGACGACAGAAGCATAACGGGAGCGCTGGCCGTCATTCTTAAAAAGGCCGGCTATGAGGCGCTGACTACAAATAGTATCGCCGAAGCCAAATCGGTTCTAAGCAGCCGTTCATTCGATCTGGTTATTACGGATCAGCGCCTGGCCGACGGCACCGGAATAGATCTGATCACGCACATCAAGGCGCAATCTCCCGATACTGAAGTGATACTGATGACGGCCTTCGGCTCCATCGACATAACGGTTGAAGCCATCAAGCGAGGCGCCTATTACTATCTGGAAAAACCTCATCCAGCGGATCGGCTACTGGCCCTGGTCGAGAGGGCCTTACAATTCGCGGCCCTGCGAATCGAGAATAAAACGCTGAAGCGATCGCTCGCCGGCGAGAGCGAACTGTTCGGCCTCGTTGGACGGGATCCAAGGATGCGCAGCATTCACGAGACGATACGCACGGCAGCGCCGTCTGACGCGTCAGTGTTGATCGAAGGCGAAAGCGGCACGGGCAAAGAAGTGATTGCTACAGCCATTCACACGCAGAGCCATCGCGCCTCCGGGCCATTCGTCAGCATAAACTGCGCCGCAATTCCGCATCAGCTCATCGAATCCGAGTTGTTCGGCTACAAGAAAGGAGCGTTTACGGGAGCACAGCGCGACAAGCGCGGGCTGATCGAAGTAGCCGAAGGAGGAACGCTCCTGCTGGATGAAATCGCGGAAATGCCTACTCATCTGCAAACCAAACTCCTGCGAGTACTGCAAGAGCGTAGGCTTCGCAGGCTGGGCGACGAGCGGGAGATCGAAGTTAATTTTCGTCTTGTGTCCGCCACTAACCGCGACACTTCGTCGCTGTTGAAAGACGGCGTCATGCGTCAGGATCTTTACTTCCGCATCAGCACGATCAAGATCAAGGTGCCGCCTCTACGGCAACGTCGCGACGACGTAATACTTTTGGCAAGACGCTTACTTGACCGCTTCAACCAGCAGTACGCGAAGAGCATCCGAAATATCTCACCCGATACAGTTATGCGGCTAACGCACTACGACTGGCCTGGGAATGTACGTGAACTCGAGAGCGTCATCGAGCGCGCAGTGTTGTTCTGTCGCGGAGATGAATTGACTGCCGCGGACCTGCCGGATGAGCTTCAGGATTTCCCGATGACGGCCAATCGCGTTTTTGTTCCGCCGCAGATGTCGTTGGAAGAAATCGAGCGCGACGTGATCATGCAAACACTCGAACGAACCAGCGGCAACGTGAAAAAAAGCGCCGAGATTCTCCGTGTCCATCGGCCGACTTTTTATCGCAAGCTGAAGAAATTCGGTATCAAGGTGGAAAGGGAATTACCGGGTGAACGGAACCGAGCGCGATTCAAAGTAAAACAAATGGGCTCGTAAACAGTGACTCCGGATGAAACACTTTTTCTCCTACTCGACGACGAAAACCTGAACTTTAGGCCGGAAATAGCCGCACTCTGCTTTGGGCATGAACATTGCCCTCCTCACTCTCGCACGAGTAGCTTGTCCTAACGTTCTCCACCAGTCAGTAGGAATCCGGGACAAGTAAATCCATTTTATCGAGAAAGTAGCCGCATTAATCCGGCTCTTGCTCTAGCCGGAGGTCTGTCACCGCAAGACTTTGGACCACCCTGGCGTTTCCAAGTTCGAAAAGCTGAAAAGCACGACCCTCAAAAGAAAGAAGAAGGAGAATTTCTCATGAAGGTGAGCCCCACCACGTTTAAATGTGAAACAGCGCGAAAGCTGATGCTTCTCGTGTTGTTTGCGTTCTTGTCTACGTCTGCCGCCAAAGCACAAGCGCCAGCGGCGTCGGCCGCGCCGATAACCGGTGAGATCGAACGTCTCACACTGAACAGCCAGAAGGATCCATGGTCCGGCGGCGTCATGGTTGTCGGAGGACAGAACATCATCCTCCCCCGCAACCTGCTGATCGATTTACCGGCCAATCGCCTGACGCTAACCCAGACGTTCGCGCAGGCGCCTGCTGCGTGTTTGCAGCGCGCCGAGAGCGGCTTGGCGAAGGCAGATTTCTGTAACACGAACAAGACAGGCGCCATCGCCACGATTCACGCAAACCGCACTAGTGCCGGAAACATCATCGCCGGCGACGTCTTTATTCAAAAAGGTATCGAGACGGTGAAAGGTAAGGTCACTTACATCAATTACACCGACGGTTACTTTCGTCTGAACGGCAACCCAAACGATGCCAACACGGGCGTCATGGTTCGCCTTAACGATCCCGGCAATCGGCACACAGTTCAACAGGGACTCGGTTGCGCGCCTGGTTCAGTTAACTGTAGTCCGGACCCGCGTTTCACGCTTGACCGCGACAACTATACGAACACGTTTTCGACGGGCGTTCCGAGTTGTCTCCCAAGCACGGTTGTTCGTTCGTTCATCGACACTCTCGATCTCGATGGCGATGCCAACACGACCGAGACTCTAACGACACAGAGCACCGCGACGGGCACCGGCGATCTGCTCTGTCCGAACACTAACCGCAGCGCCGACTTGATAGTTGCCGATTCACGCCGCTTCGCTCCAGTTCAGATCGGAGATACAGTCGAAGCTGAGGGCAACTTCGAAGTGATCAGTGGGGTGAGGTTTTTGTCTGCGCACACGACGACAGTCAATCGTGCGCTCGCCACTAAGGATGTCGCCGGTCAGCCCGACTACCTGACTCTCGACGAGGTGGGAATCGACGCTCCGGGATTTCAAAACCTGCGCGCGCGCACCCTCTTCATCGGCTTCGCAAGTCTAAACACAGACGTCATGATCTGGTCGCTTCATTACGACCCGGCGACCAACAGTGCTCATGAGTTTCCGCTGGCGTCAGTGGTCGGTTGCGACAACGCCGGTGGCGCGGGCACGTGCGGACAGAATGGTCTCGTCGCCGGCGTCGGCGGCAACATCTGGAAGATCCGCCACGACGTGGACTTCCTCGCGCCTGCGACCAAACCGAGGCTTGACCCCTGCGCTCACCTGCGCGCTGATCCGAGATTCGCCGCCTCGAACCCGTGTCCCGGCGGCGGCACATTCGAAGAGCAGTTCGGCATCCTCAGCCCTGTTCCGCACGAGATTATGACGCGGACGGGCCGCAAGTTTGCCGATGCAACCGGCACGCTTAAGACCATCGATATTCTCGGGAATCCGGCCACCAATGGCGAGTACCTGTTTCCGTTAGGAATCGGTCTTGGCGGCATCGTTTTGCCGGAGTTCGTTGAGATCGATCTCAATGCGCTCGATACGCCATTCAGTTTCTCCGGTCTTCCGTGGAACCTCGACCGGCGGCTCAGCCCCGGCGGCTGCAATGGTCCATGTGAGACGACGGCGCAACCACTCAGTCCATTCCCGTTCGAACTAATCGACCCGCGCACGCAGGCCGGCGTTCCGACTGGACCATACAACGACCCAACCTTCACGGCGAGCCCGCTGTCGAACGCCTCCAATCGAATCCTCTCATACGTGGATGCGACTATTGGCAAGTTCAACGGCAACGCTACTGTGCTGGCCTGGCCGCCCGCCGATCCACCGTTGCAGCCAATCACTGCAACCAACTTCTACAAGCAGCCGACCGTGTGCGACGCAACACCGCCATCGACTCCGACCGGTTTGGTCGCGGGCGCTGCCAATCCGACCACGATCAATCTGTCATGGTCGGCGTCAATCGATAACGTCGGTGTTACTAACTACCTCGTCTTCCGCGACACATTACCATCGCCGATTGCCTCGGTGGTTGGAACAACGTTTTCTGACACTGGGCTGACGCCGCTCTCGACACACAGTTATCGTGTCGTCGCCGGCGATGGCGCCGGAAACCTCTCGGCGTTCTCGAACACCGCGACGGCTTCCACGCCACCGGACACAACGGCCCCGAGTTCGCCGACCAATCTAACTGGCGTTGGATCAAACTCCACGACCATCAACCTTTCGTGGACGGAGTCGACTGATAACGTTGAGGTCGTCGGTTACAACGTTTACCGCGATGGTGGCGCGACTCCGATCGCCACGGTTTCGGCAAACAACTTCTCCGATACCGGCCTTGGAGTCGGCTCGACTCACACCTATACGGTGAAGGCTTTCGACGCGGCGAATAATCTGTCGACGGCGTCTAACACCGTTACGGTTTCGACGCAGGGCAGCGACACTCTGCCGCCCAGTGTTCCCACAGGTCTAACGGCGGTTGGCTCGAGCACAACCACTATCGACCTGAACTGGACGGCTTCGACGGACAACTTCGCTGTGGCGGGTTACAAAGTCTTCCGCGACGGCGGAGCGACGGAGATCGCCACGGTCACTACCACGTCGTTCTCCGACACGGGCCTGGCCGTAAACTCCACGCATAGTTATACCGTTTTGGCATTCGATGGGGCGGGTAACCAGTCCGCCCAATCGAATTCCGCGTCAGCAACAACTCAACTCGCAGGCGCGCTGGTATCACTGGCGTTGAACCCAACGACGGTGACGGCGCCGGCGTCGTCAACCGGCACGGTCACGTTAAGTGGTCCAGCACCGGCTGGCGGCCTGACTGTCACGCTAACCAGCAGTGACACACGGAAAGCCAGAGTACCGGCTACGGTAACTGTGGCGGCGGGACAGAGTACCGGGACCTTTACGGTCACCACCCTGACGGGCCAATTGGGTGGAGGCCAGAACCCGGTCACCATCACGGCGACCCTGGCGGGCACCGGAAGGACTGCGGTACTGAACGTCGTCAGACCATAGGCGGCGGGTTTCCATGAGAGCAGGAGGGTTTACACGACCCTCCTGCTCTTGTCGTTCCACTAGCAAGAGGGAGTAATTACGAATGATCAGAAACACTTTTTTTGCAGGAGTAATCACTATATTAACCTTGGCAGCCGCGGTCGTGAGTCAGGCCCAGACTACGGCCGGCAGTCTCGACTCGACGTTCGGAACGGGCGGTATCGTTAGAACTGACTTCTCCGGAAACGTCGATCAAGCTAACGCCGTTGCTATTCAGCCGAACGGTCAGATCGTCGCCGCGGGTGCGAGCTTCAGCAATTCGAAGACGGTCGAGGACTTCATCGTCGCGCGTTACAACGCGGACGGCTCGCTCGACAAACGCTTCGCTAAGAACGGCAAGATCACAACCGATTTTTTTCGCAACGTCGATTCAATCAACGCTATCGCAATTCAACCAGACGGCAAGATCATCGTCGCGGGTTTCGCACAACTTCCCGGCGCTGGAGGCAATCCGCGCGTCTTCGCCTTGGCCCGCTATCGCAGCGACGGCAACCCTGACACGAGTTTCGGCAATGGCGGGTCGCTCACGACCAGCTTCGGCGGCAACTTCGCAGCGGCCAGCGCCATCATGCTTCAGCCGGACGGAAAGATCGTCGTCGCCGGAACAGTCGACTTCAATCCAGACCTTCCCGGCAGCGGACTCGACTTCGCCCTGGCGCGCTACAACCCGAGCGGTTCCCTGGATGGAAGTTTTGGCAAGGGCGGCAAAGTCGTCTTCGATTTCTTTGGCAGCTTCGATCAAGCAAACGCCGCGGTTCTGCAACCGGACGGCAAGATCATCGTCGCCGGCAGCGCCTCCTACGACGAGTTCAACCGCGACATTGGGTTCGCCCTGGCGCGCTTCAACTCGGATGGCAGCACTGACTTTGGTTTCGGCAGCGGCGGCAAGCAGATCACGGATTTCTTTGGCGCCGGCGCAAAGGCGAATGGCGTAGTGCTGCAAGCGGACGGCAAGTTCGTCGTCGCTGGAACAGCGTCAGACAGTTCCACGCGGCCGGTTGCGACTGACATCGCTTTGGCCCGTTACAACTCTGACGGCACTCTTGACGCAGGTTTTGGCAACGGTGGAGAAACCGCCATTCCTTTCGTCAACAGCGCCACGGAACAGGGTAACGCGTTGGCGCTTTTACCTGACGGCAAGATCATCGTCGCCGGGGCTGCATTCAAGACGTTCTCTACTGCACCTGACTTTGCCCTCGTTCGTTACAACTCTGACGGCAGCCTTGATACAGGCTTCGGCAACGGCGGGACAATAACGACCAACGTCGCGAACGATACCGACGTCGCGCAGGCTGTAGTTGTGCAATCGGATGGAAAGATCGTAGCGGCGGGAAGGGCTTTTCGCAGCAATTTTGATCTCACGCTGGTGCGCTACAGTAATGAAGGTGCGCCTACACCCACGACCGACACGACGCCGCCGACAGCGCCAACCGGTCTTACGGCAACTTTTAACGCCGTCACCAATGCGATCGATCTTTCGTGGACTGCGGCTACTGATAACGTTGCTGTCACCGGCTATCGAGTCTTCCGTGACGGCGGACTACTTCCGATCACGACCGTAAACGGCACGACGTTCTCCGATGCAGGACAGTCGGGAACTCACACGTACGGAGTGAGGGCGATTGACGCAGCGGGTAATGAGTCGGGTCTTTCGAACATCGCGAGCGCCACGGTTGCGGGTGGTGACGTCACACCGCCGACCGTGCCGGCATCTCTTACTGCAACGGCCAACCTCGCCACTCAGACGATCGAGCTTTCGTGGACCGCATCGAGTGACGATGTTGGTGTAACCGGCTACAGAGTCTTCCGTGACAATGGAACAACTCCGATCAGTACAGTCGCTGGCACGACATTTAACGATCCGGGCCAGTTGGGAACTCACGTCTACGCAGTTGCGGCCATCGATGCCGCGGGTAACCAATCGGCGTTGTCGAACAGCGCTACTGCGACTGTAACGATTCCCGAAGGTTCGACTCTGGCGAACCTCACCGTGGATCCAGCGACAGTGACCGCGCCCGCAAATTCGATCGGCACTGTCACGTTGAACGGGGCCGCACCTGCTGGAGGAGTTTCGGTAACACTCAGAAGTAGCGACACTGGAAAGGCGACGGTTCCACCGAGCGTCACCGTGCCGCAGGGCGCAACCTCTGCGACCTTTGTCATCACCACTTTTACCGGCAGATTGGGTGGAGGCAGGAACCCGGTCACCATCACCGCGACACTTAACGGCAGTAGTTTAAGCGCGACGCTCAACATTCTCAGGCCGTAGTGGTGAAGATTCCTACGGAACAACGGTTAGGCAGGAAGGTGAGAGCCTTTCTGCCGCACCAAGCTATGGATCACTCACATGGCGTCGCAAGCGCTTACGATAGACGACTCCTAACCCTGCCAGTCCAGAACCCAGCAGCAGAAGCGTAGTAGGCTCAGGCGTCCCTCCAGTTTCAGGATCGTCAAACAAAAGAAACGACCCGGCAGGCAAACCTGTAGTCAACAGTCTATATGAGTAAATCAGAGAAGGATCGGCCGGAAAGGCAAAGGAAAACGTCGGATTTTGAGCGGAGAGAGTAACTGTGTCGAAATCCAAACTATCGACGAATGTCAGTGAAGAGTGGCCGGCGAAATCAAATTGTCCAAACGATGGGGTGAAGATCGTGTTTCCGATCATCACCTCAACTCCCACAATCTGAAAATTCGTGACCGCGTTCCCATCGGGATCAAAGGCTTGGAAGTTTCCGAGGATATTGACCACAAAGTTCCCCGGGAAGGAATTGTCTGGTAGATCGACGAAGGCAAATTCTGTCGTCCCGATGCCATTAGTGACGGTGACGACCTCGAGACCCACCGAGGGTTGAATGAATACCGGCCCGGCGAGTTGATTGGCATTGGGAAACAGGAGAACCGGATCGGCTCGCGCATCACCGTTGAAGCTGCAAAGAATGACGACGATGCCTAAGCACATTGCACTGAACCGTATTTTTCTCATGTTCTAGGCCCTTCCTTTTAATAAGTGGAAATCAGCCCACGTACTCAATTTGTTCAGTCCTTCACTTGCGACTTCTTCAATCTGTAATGGTTAGTTTTTACTGGCATGTTCCTATCATAATGTCTGCTTTAAACCGGAAACGAAAGCCCTTGAAATGCATCCCGTTCTGTAATTGAGGATCGACATGTTTTTTTATATCAACTCTTATGGTCTGATTGATTTTGCAAACACAACTAGGAGGACAGATGAATTTCTTTACGTCGTTGCTGTCGTCCTTGCCATCGCCATTTATATCAATTGGTTTTCCATACATTTTCGAAAGCACATCGAATGGATCCAACGCTGTGTCCATAAACTCAAGTAAATCTGTTGAAAAGAAATCGCCGTCGATTTTTGCCTTCCATTCAATGAACTTAATTTTGGCGCAGTCTTTCCCGGGCTGACAACATTTGAATCCGTAAGGATCAACGCTATTAGGAATAAAATATGCGGCATACAGATTTATCCCTGCATCGTATCCATCTGGATCCCTACCAATAAATCTTCCGAGATGAGTGTCGTAGGACCTATTCTTGAAGTACATCAATAACGTCTCCGAGTCTAACCGCTGTCCGGTGTAGGTGTAGGGGTTGTTAACGATGCTGAACAGTGTCTGTGGATCATCGCTGGTGAACCATATTCCGTCAGAACCAGGACCTGTGAAGACAGTAGCTTTACCGTAAGCGTCGTATTGATAGGCCTCGACGATATTGCCTGCCATGTCCGTTAAGGCATGAACCGAATACTGTGTGTTCTGGTGATAGAACAGTCGCTGATCACCGGGATCAATCGCACTGCTGTCGCCGTTGAGATTACGGTCAAGCATCAACGGCTCGTCGAGATAGATACCGTAGACGTACTGCTGCATGACCACATTCGCACCATTGCGCTCTTCAAGTACTCGCCAGCCATCGTAGAAGAAATCAGTTGGGCCATTTAACGAATCTGAGTTGGTGACCACTTTCCGAATGCGGCGGTTCATCGCATCGTAGCTGTAGGTCGCAATCTGCAAAGCGCCTGGCGCCTGACAGTCGTCGGCGGTGCCGCCAATGTTGTCGGCTCCATCAAGATCGTTCGGATCAAGCAAGCAGACTTGGCGTAGACGGTTCTTGTAATCCCAACGATAGCCACGTACGCCGTCATTCGTCAGATTCCCGTTGTCATCATGGAATAGATTGGTGGAACCGACGGATACATACTCATTCATCTCGTTTGCCGTGCGATTCTGGACCACTCCATTCTCGACATTCTCCCGCCAGTTTCCAACTCCGTCTAATTCCCACGCCTGCGTTCGCTGCGGCGGTCCAGCAATTCCATCACCAGGAGAATTGAGTTGGCCGCGCTGAAAATCTTCGATTCGATAGACGGAATCGTAGGCATACACCTCCGAGTTCGTGAGCTGGTGCAGTTTTTTCTCGTTGCGCTTGTTGTTTTCTCGATCGTAGGTGTAGGCGAAGCCGGCGATCATGGAGTTGTCAGCTCGCAAGTGGCGATACTGGGTAATCCGTTTAATCGGATCGTAGCCGATGTCGGTTGTTCCCAGATCATCAAGAAGCGTCAGGCGCGTGCCATTCTGGAGTTGCCGCTCGAGCACCCGCTCCGGTCCAATGTAGTCATAGCGGACGATATTGGTAGCTGCGCCAATGTCGTTAATGGTCTTAAGCCGGTCAAGGTGATCGAAAGTCAATGCTATCTTGCGATTGTTGGGATAAGTAAGGCCGATCCGCTGTTCACCGGCAAACCAGTCTCCGCTGATCGCCTTGCCATTCTGCGACTCCTCGATCATTCGGCTCAGCGAATCATGGGCGTACGTGACGTTGGAATCGTCGGCTGCGGTAAGCGGATCGTTGTTGTCGGTCATACGCGTCAGCCGCGATAGACCATCGTATTCATATTGATTCAGCGTGGTTCCGATAACGTGCGGAGCGCGAGTGATATCGCAGCGCAACCGACGATTTATGGCGTCGTAAACACTGACCTGAATAGTCCCGTTGTTATCTTTGAATCGGACCACGTTGTCGTCACGGTCGTACGTGTATTCTCTGGTCGTCGCATCGGCGAACGTCTCTACCGAAAGACGATTGAGCGCATCGTACGCATATCGCGTTGCGTTGCCATTGTCGTCCGTCAAGCTCGTCAAGCGGCTGTTGCCATCAAAGGTCGCGGTGGTAATTATCCTTCCATCCGGATTGGACAGGTTCGAGGTATCGATAGCACCGGATCCGACACCATCCATGCGCAGGTCTTGAATCGTTTGCAACTTGCGGTTGCTCCCGTCGTAGATGTGTCTGGTCGAATTACCCTGAGCATTAATAACCCCGGTACAACCGACTGCGGCGTCAGCTTTAGCGTCACTCTGGTGAGTCAGATTATTCCGGCTGTCGTAAGCGAAACGATTAGTGTTCTGGCAATTGTCAGATACACGCGTGAGACGATCCAGCGCGTCGTACTGATACGTGGTCGTAAACGTCTCAGTCGCAACTCCAGATTTCTGACTTCGCTCTGTGGCAACTTTTTGAATGACATTGTTGTTCGCGTCGTAGGTGTTGGAGACGATGTTACCTTCAGGGTCAGTGCGCTTCACCACCCGATCTATTCCGTCATACTCAACCGTTGTAGCGTCCAGATCGTCTTGAATCTCTCGCGCCTTGCGACTGTTTCGATCGAAGATCGTGCGTAACGAAACTCTGCCATCCGCTGGCGTGAGTGGTCCTTCGCTAAGCACTGGCGGACGCGCCGTGCTGACACCACTGGATACAAAGAGCAGATCATCCTGTTGAAAAATACGATTCAGCTCATCGTCTTTGAATTCGCGCTGACTCAGCAGAACATTTCCCACCCCCGAATTGTTTGTCGGACTTGGGCCGCCAATACTGCCAAAGTGCGATTCCTTAACGATATTTCCGTTCGCATCATAGTTACTCGCCAAGCGAGCACCGACCGCGTCGATGATTCCGATTCTCCGATCAAAGCCGTCGTATTGATAAACCGTCTCATCATTATGACCATCGCCATTGTTGTCTTCACCGTCCACCAGCAGGACCAGGTTACGATTCTGATCGTAACTGTAAGTCGAGGTCGATGGTTGCAGGCTCCCAAAGCCTCTGGTCCGAGTGAAGACGAGGTCTCTTTCATCGTAGGCTGTGGCGAAAACATTTCCTTCCAGAAAGATCTCCTGGGTAACATTCTCGTTAGCGTCGTAGCGATATCTAGTAATCAATCGCGACGGCGTTGAGCCGCTGGCGTCTTCGTCTTTCTGCACCAGACGATCGAGAAGGTCATAGGTATAGCGATGTACAAAAAAGGCTGGGCTACCGGCTTCCGTATTAAAATTTCCATCGCCATTGAAAACTGGTTTGCCATCCAGGACACTCGCAACTCGGTTCTCGATCTCGGTTCGAACTACATTGTCATTAAAGTCATAGAAAGTATCTGTCAGATAGCGGAACGGCGCCTTTGATTCTGTTCTCACCACCTGATTGAGCTGGTTCACGCGGAAAATAGTGTCGTTGCCACGGCCGTCTATCTCTCGGATCTTGTTCCCCACCGGATCATAAAAGTACTTCCTGCTGATTTGTGCCGGCAGCTCTGACTCGGTTCTTCGCGGACTGGTCCGGTTATCTGTGATCTTCTCCTTGAGGTATCCACCCGTAAAAATATTTGGACCAGGACGCGTGCCCGGCGAAGTATTGCCATCGCCGTCAGGATCGTTCTCAGGGAAATAAAAGTAATCGTCGACATTCCCCTCAGGATCGATCTCGCTGGTCATCTCACCGAACTCGTTGTAGGTATATTCAGTGATGATTGATTGCAGTGTGCCGTCAGGAAGCAGGACTGTGGGTTCTTGTTTGCGGGCGATGTTTCCGTGTTGAAGACTGCTGGGGTTAAGCAACGGGTCGCCCATTACCTCATAGTCAAAAGTGTAGACAGTTGTGTATCGCGCCGCAGAGTTGGGGCCTCCATTGGGCGGCACGAAGGCAGGATCATTACCGCGCGGATCCGTGATGGTCTTGAGTTCATTAAAGCGTGGCTCGTAGGTGAAAGTCGTGACAAGCGCAGTTTGATCGCCTGCGCGCGCATCCGGCAAACGTATTTCACTGAATCGGTTGCCTTGTTGAAAACGATCTGGGTTGCCTTCATCGTAGGTGTATTCGACGATATTTCCTTCAGGATGGATCTTGCGCAGCAGCCGGCCGTCCGCGTTGTAGACCATGCGCGTTTCGAAAAACTGCGGATCGCTCTGTCTCAATCTACGCGTGAACTCCCGCTCCAGAACGACATAGCCGAGGCGACTGAACTCATACTCTGTGACATTGCCATTGCGATCTGTTTCTCTCGTGCGACTTATTGGCAGATTTGGATCATCGGATTGAACGCCCGCATTCAACTGCGTGTAGCTATAAACAAAAGTTCCTCCTGCGGGTATTCCGGAAGCATTAATGCCGCCATAGGTTTGTCGAATGACTTTGTCGATCTCGAATGAGTTCGGATTCGTTCCATATTCGTTAATGAGGATAGGAGGGCCACCGGCAGCAACTTCATTGGGCCGCGTAACGGTAAGCAGATTGTGATTCAGGCGTTCGTCGCTGAAACCAGAAGAATACGTGTAACGAGTAGTTTTTCCTCCCGGGAAGTCGTTGCCATTAGGAGTGCCGACGATAATTGGAGATGTAACCGCGACGAGATCGCCGTTGCCATCGTAGGTAAAGGTGACCTTCCGTCCGATGAAGTCCTCAATCTCCTGAAGCCGTCCGGTGTTTACTCCGCTGACGATATAACGATAGATGATGTCGCGCCCCAGTGAATCGTTAACACGGACGAGTTGCCGTTGAGCGTTGTAATGGAAGGTCATCAAATTATCATTGCGATCTCTAATCTCGAGGATTTTTCCATCTGTATCGAAAGTCTTTGTTGTGCCGCCCCGGTAACGTAGCAGAAACGTTCCGTCTGAATTGCGAATAAGCATGGTGTAGAAGTTCGGCGGGGCAACAAAATCTCCGCGGTTGTTTTTCAGGTAGCGATCATTGCGATCGAGGCCGTTGCTATGTATCACACTGCCGTCACCTTGAACTGCCAACCGCTCAAAGTAGTTATGATCCCAATTACGTCCGATGGGA
Source organism: Acidobacteriota bacterium (assembly GCA_046732935.1). Classification (GTDB taxonomy): domain Bacteria; phylum Acidobacteriota; class Blastocatellia; order Pyrinomonadales; family Pyrinomonadaceae; genus PSRF01. The sequence continues at coordinate 262,772 of JBKPOC010000002.1, forward strand.
CCGTCAGAGCTGACTTGAGCGCGGTACTGCCGTCGAAAGTTAAAATTGACCATCGACTCAGAGCCTGGTCGGCCGGGAATAGAGAGGTCTGTAAGGTACTGAAAGAATTCTCCTCGTTCAGAATATATGTCACCGCTACATCCGCCGGTTCCACCGCCGCCGTGACAGCACTCAGAGTTGCAACCGCAGGTATTACTTTCCGTGTCGTCCGGACAGCAGCAACATTTAGGTGGATTCGGTGGTATTGGGATCTTGCTTGTGACGCGCGTCTGAAAGGTCAGACTGCTACTTGTACTGGCAGTTGGGCCGTTCTGCGCGGACGTGCTGAGTCTAACAGTGACGCTGGTGGCGCCGAGCGGTTGACCATTGGGAACTTGAGCCACTACTTGGGTCTCGCTTGCTGATAACACGGCCGCTCTGTTGGGGCCGAAGCGCACGATATTCTGCGTCGCGTCGGTTGAAAACCCACTGCCCGTGATCGTCACTATATCTCCCGGTTGACCGAAAAAAGGCGAGATGCGTGTGAGCGTCGGAGCGGCCGAGATGGTCCAAGGCAGACACAGAAGAATCATGCAAACCCTGAACAATCCAAGCGCTTTTTTAGGCATTACGGAGAGAACAACAATAGTGGCCCTCTGTTGCGGAAGCGGTCTTGCAGGATGACGAAGCAACATACGTCGCTCCCTGGTTGAGTTATTGAGGTAAATGCTGGCGGGAGTGGGACTCTCTTTCGAGGAGTGAGACTCTCGTCAACGTAAGCGTGTTGATCTTACGGGTTCGAATGCTCGTTAGACATACACCCTGAGCAAATGCCTTCTATACCCATCATCAGACGATGTCAAGAAAAACCCGGGACGTGTGTATTTACCGGCAGGCAAAGATGTTGATAGTTGTTCAAGGCAAGAGGAATCAATAGCGACTTATGCGTGAACAGTGAGGTCAGCCGAACGATTTAAATTAACGATCTTATTTACTATACGAGCCAACACGAGTGTCATTTCAGGCTGATGTCGATTCGAGTTCAGTCGCTCGTGACTTGATCGGCAAGCTTTTTGTAGTACTGCCACTGCTGTTTGACTTTTGCCAGTAACGCTTTGAAGCGTTCGTCCTGTCGCAGGTTATCGAGGTTATGATCGTTTTCGAAGAGAGTGTAACAGGGGAATCCGGTGTCAGCCGTAGATTCCAACCATTTGATCGCTTCGGTCGGCTTGTTCATGATCGCATATGCGAGAGCGATGTGATACGCGGTGTGATGAAAGTGTCCGAAGCCTTTTCCGCGTTCGATGGCCAGTTGAATCTTCTCTTCGGCGAGGCGTTGTTGTCCGTCGGATGCAGCGAGGATGGCTTGTAGACTCGTGAACAACCCGCGATTGTCTTCGGGATAGTCCTTCAGAAACTTCTCGATCGTAGCGGCTGCTTCTTGTTTTCTTCCCAGGTCGAATAACGCGAGCACGATCTGATGACCGATCAGCGATGGGTTGACGTCGGGAGGAACATTCCGCAAAGCGTTGAGAGCTTCTTCGTATTTGCCTTCAAACAGCAGCGTCTCGCCGACGCGAAAGCGCGCGAGATTGTTAGCTGGATTTGCGGCAAGCGCCTTTCTGAGTTCCTCGTGCGCTTCGTCGACCAAACCAACATGGTTCAGAACGACTGCAAGCTGATTGCGCGCTTCGTCCAGACTCGGATTCAAACGGAGTGCATGGCGATATTCCTGAATCGCTCTGTCGTGAGGAAACTGGTTGGAGGGAGTCCAGAGCAGGCGTCCGCGCGCGAGGTAGGCTTCAGCGAGATCGGGATCTAAGCTCAGCGCCTTTTCCACGGCGACGAATGCTTTTTCGTTCAGCTCTTTCTCATCCGGCGCGAACAAGAAGAGTTTCCAAACGTACGCCTGGGCCAACTCTGCCCAACCACCAGCAAAGTCGGGATCCTTGGCGACGGCGCGGTTGAGCGCCTCAATAGCGGTTTCGTTGTCTGTCTTGGTTTGACGATTGAGATAATACCGTCCGCGCAAGTAATCGTCGTACGCCTGAGGATTGATCTGGCGTGCCTGGCCCAATCGAGACTGTTCCTGAGGTGTCAGCTTGATCCGGATCGCTTGTGTGACCGCTTTTGCTACCTCATTCTGAACCGTCAACACATCGCGCAGGTCCCGGCTGTATTCTCCGGTCCATAGTTGATGTTCAGTGGCGGCATCTATCAAACGGACGTTTACTTTCATCGTGTCGCCGAAACGTTGGACCGAGCCCTCGATGACTGCGTCAACGCCCAATTCAGTGGCAATCTCTGGCAATCGTTTTGACGATCCCTTGAACTGCATAACCGACGTGCGCGAGGTGACTCGCAACGAACCGACTTTCGATAAGCCCGCGATGAGTGTCTCGGTCATGCCGTCGGCGAAGTAATCCTGGGACGCATCGCCGGAGAGATTACTGATTGGCAAGACGGCCAACGATTGAATTGTCTTGGAACTTCGCGTAAGCCAGGTGAACGAAAGAACGCCGATAGCAACGAGCGCCGCAAGCGCAAACAGTATTGCCCAAGTTCGACGCCGGATTGCGGTGCGCTTGGAGTAGTCGACGTTGGTCCCGGCTTCCAGTTCGCGCTTCAGATTTTTGAGGTCGGTTAAGAGATCTTCGACGTTCCGATATCTCGCGGATCGATCCTTCGCCAACGCTTTCGTGATGATTGGCTGCAAAGCAGCGGCGTCGGGTGCCGACTTCGTTAGCGGCTCCGGCTCTCGTTCAGCTATCGAGATGATTACGTCAGTTGGCGTCGCACCCTCAAACGGCTTTCGTCCAGCCACCATCTCGTAAAGCACTACTCCCAAACTCCAGATATCCGTACGCGCGTCCACTGGAAGTCCGCGAGCCTGTTCGGGCGACATGTAAGCGACAGTTCCCAGCACTACGCCCGGCGACGTCTTCGGATCTACGCGACGCGTTTCGTCCTGGCTATTCGCGGCCTCAGATGTTGTGTCGACCAACTTGGCCAGGCCAAAGTCGAGCACCTTTACGTATCCATCGCGACGCAGCATGACGTTCTCCGGCTTGATGTCGCGGTGCACGATCCCGGCCGCATGCGCGCTCGACAACGCCGCCGCAATCTCGATGGCAACGTTCAGCACCTCGTTAACCGTCATCCGCTTCTTCGCCAACCGCTGTCGCAACGTCATGCCGTCGACGTATTCCATGACGATGCAGTGACGATCGTCGTCAGTCTGAATGACTTCGTGAATGGTGCAGACGTTCGGATGAGACAAAGCTGCGACTGCGCGAGCTTCTTTTTCGAACCGGTGCAACTGTGCGGTGTCTTTGGTGAGCGTGAACGGCAGAAACTTGAGCGCAACCTTGCGTCTTAAACGAGTGTCGTCGGCGAGATAGACTTCACCCATGCCGCCCGCACCGACCTTCGAAACGATCCTGTACTGCTTGATCGTGTCGCCAATGGCGGCTGTTGCTGAACGGCTTGACGAGATAGCTTTGGCAGCAACGACGAGTGCGGGCGACTCAATGAAGTCTTTGGCCTGATCTTCGTAGGCCAATAGTGACTCCAGTTCACGTCGCAGCGCTTCGTCTCCGGCACACGCCTGCATCAGGAAAGCCGAGCGCTCGTTTGGCTGCTTCTCCAGTATCAAATGATAGAGGCGCTCGATCTCTTGCCATCGTTCACTTTTCATGAACTTCCCCTTGCAGTTGTCGCAGCAGCCAGACTTTGGCCAGACGCCAATCCCGCATCACTGTCTCTTCCGAAACTTGCAATAGCTCAGCCACTTCGTTCACTGAAAGACCGGCGAAGAAACGCAGTTCCACTACGCGCACCTTCCGCGGATCGATATCAGCCAACGCGGTGAGCGCATCGTCGAGCGCCACGAGGTCGACGCTACGCTGCATGACGAACGCCGCCGCTTCACTCAACGACACTTGAACCGCGCCACCGCCTCGCTTGAGGTACTGCTTGTCGCGAGCGAAGTCGACCAGGATACGACGCATCAATTGCGCGGCGACGCCGAAGAAGTGCGCGCGGTTTTGCCAGCGGACGTTCTTCCAGTCGATCAGACGTATGTATGCCTCGTTGATGAGTGCAGACGTCTGCAATAGGTGGCCGGGCTGTTCGCGCCTCATGTAGTTGTGGGCCAGCCGGTGTAACTCGGCGTGGATCAGTGGGGCCAACTGGTCGAGTGCCGACTCGTCTCCCTCGCTCCAGGCGACCAGCAAATGGGTGATGTCTCTGGAAGACTCGATCTGCATAACGTGGTCCGGGCCGGGGCCTCACAAATTATCACACCCCTTACAGTTTTTCGGAGCCATTCCCGCCTTACCAGGTAGACCGTTTCGACTTCAGGCAAAAACAGAACAGAAAGGCAAAGAAATGAGACTCCCAACACCAGGTAAACGATTGGTATCGCTGCTCATCATCGGCGTCGCTCTCGGGCTGATTCCCGTTTGTGAACAATTGAGCTATGCGGCGGTTGCCCGTTCGCAGAAGTGTGCGCGAGCGTCGGCTCATGCAAGACCCGCGCACTCGCAGGCGCAGGTAACTGACATCACACTGGAATGGAACCAGCAAGCCGTTCAGTTGGCGCTTTCAACTGCGGCGGGGCTCTTTCCGGTCCAGCAGACGCGCGTCATGGCTATCTTTCATCTGGCCATGCATGATGCTGTTAACGGCATTACTGGCAAGTATGAAAGTTACTTGTCGTCTTCACCCGCGCCAGAAAATGCGTCGCCGGAAGCTGCGGCTATTGCGGCCGCGCACTACGCGTTGAAGAATCTATTTCCGGGCAACGACACGACGCTCGACACTCTGTTCTTCAACTCACTTTCGGCGCATGGTCTGTCGCCCGCCGATCCCGGAATCGAGTTTGGTCGTTCAGCGGCAGCCGCAATCCTCGCCGCTCGCGCCAACGATCACTCCGCGCAGGCACAGTTTGATTACGTCGTGCCGGGCGCAGGGCAGCCGGGCGTCTGGACACGGTTGAATAACGCTGCGGCCCAGCTACCGGGTTGGGGTAACGTCACCACGTTTGTACTACGCAGCGGCTCGCAGTTCCGCCCCGATCCGCCGCCGGCACTCGACAGCGAGCAGTACACAAAGGACTACAACGAGATTAAAGAGATCGGCAGGGTTAACAGCGCCACGCGTTCTGCTGAGCAGAGCCAGATCGCGACTTTCTGGCGCGCGTCGCCGACGGCGATCTGGAATAGTGTTCTGAGGCAGATCGTACCGACGAGAAATCTCGACCTGTCGGATGAAGCTCAACTCTTCGCGCTCTTCTATGTGGCTGCTGCCGACGCCAGCATCGCCTGTTGGGACGCAAAGTACACTTACAACTTCTGGCGGCCTCAGTTAGCAATCCGAGGAGGCGATGTTGATGGGAACGATCTCACCGTCGCCGATCCGACCTGGCTGCCGTTCGTCGCTACGCCGCCGCATCCGGAATATCCATCGGGCCATGCGAGCAACAGCAGTGCGATGGCGAAGATTCTGATTTCGGCGTTCGACGACAATCCGGGCGTGCCGATCGTCGTCACACAAACGGGCGTCACGCGGCGTTGGAACACTTTCAGTGAAGCAGTCGAGGAAGTGATCGACGCTCGTGTCTATTCAGGCATTCATTTCCGAAACTCCGATGAGGTTGGAGCGCGGATGGGACGGCAGGTCGCGCAGTTCGTCTTAAAGCACGCGCTGCGAAGGTGTCATTGAACACGCGTTGACGAATCCTGAACATAGTTCCGGGCGATGAGCTCAGCAAGAATTCGCTCAGCGTTCATTTGCGGAGACGATTGAACCGTGTCCAGTACTATTTCAGGATTCGTCGGCGATTCGTAAGGGTCGTCGATTCCAGTGAAACCTTTGAGCAGTCCTTCACGCGCGCGCGCGTACATTCCCTTGGGATCGCGTTGCTCACAAACTTCCAATGGCGTGTTCACGTAGACTTCAATGAAGCGATTGGTTCCTACCATCGAACGACATTCATTGCGTGTCGATCGATATGGACTAACCGCCGCGCAGATCACGACTCCTCCGTGACGGACGATCTCCGCCGCTACGAAGCCGATGCGTCTGATGTTGACGTCGCGATCTTCTCGACTGAATCCAAGCCCCTGCGACAAATGTGTGCGCACGATATCGCCGTCGAGCACCGTCACTTGACGGCCGCGTTCGAGGAGGAGGACCGTCAGAATCTCCGCGGTCGTAGATTTTCCAGACGCGCTCAAGCCAGTGAACCAGATACAAAAACCCTGGCGATGGCGCGGTGGGTGCGCTTGACTTAACACGTCAGCCACTTCCGGACGCGTGAACCAGTCCGGCAACGGCTTTCCAAGATCTAAATAATCCCGACGCACCGTCGTGCCGGAAAGTGAAAAACTCGAACGGCCCGGAGGAATGTTGTTCGTGTCTTCAAATCGATCTTCATCGGGCAGATAAACCAGCTCCGGGAAGGGAAGCATCTGCATGCCGATTTCGTTCTGGTGCTGCTGAAAGAGTTCCTGTGCTGCGTATGGTCCGTAGAAGGGTTTGTTGTTTGAGTCGAGTCCGGGGCTCGCGTGATCGCGGCCGACGATGAAATGGTTTGCGCCGAAGTTACGCCGGATGATTCCGTGCCAGACGGCTTCACGTGGCCCGGCCATGCGCATCGCTAACGGCAGGAGAGCAAGCACTGTCCGTTGGCGATCGTAGTAGCGGTCGGCCAGCACTTTGTACGAGCGCACGCGCGTGTAGTGATCGACGTCGCCGGGCTTTGTCATGCCGACGACAGGATGCAGCAGCAGTGTTCCGTCGATCTGTTCAGCAGCTCGTACCGTTATCTCTTCGTGAACGCGATGGAGAGGGTTGCGCGTTTGGAAGGCGACGACGTTGTGATTGCCGAGTGCGCGCAGACGTTCGCGAACTTGGGCCGGTGTCAGTCTGAGGTTTTGAAAGTCGTAATGGCTCGGCAAGGCGAAGACGTCGAGTTTGCCTGAGATGTTCAGGCGTCCCCAGCGGTGCATCTCGGCGACTAACGGATGGCGAACGTCTGTCGTACCGTAAACCGAGTTTGCTTCCAGCTCGGCATCCCACTCGTAAATCTCTTCGACGCGCATGACTGCGAGCAGATTGTTTCGCTGATCGGCAAGCGCGATTTCGCGATCGAGCTCGAGCGGAGTTTCGGTGTTGACCGACAGTGTTATCGGGATTGGGAACAACTGTCCGCCGGCGAGCCGCATTTCTTGGAGCACGCGCTTGTAATCACTCTCGCCCATGAAACGGTCGAGTGGAGAAAAACCTCCGGTGGCGAGTATCTCGAGGTCGCAGAGATTTCGCTCGGAGAGTTGAATGCGCGGCAACTTGGAGGCGTGGGCCACAAGCTCCTCGCGCTGTTCGGTGCCGGCGTGAAGGTTGATCAGTTTCCCGCCATACGGCGCGATTAGTTCATCGGATCGTACAAGTGTTGAATTTTTCGTCATTGGTAGTTCAGGTTCGGGGTGCTAATTCTCGCTCAGTCGCCGCACACAGGCAAGAAGTGACATTTTTGCTTGGCTGAAATTCGCGAGAAAGTCTAAACTCCCGCCATGCTAAATGACATCTCCTTCGCGTTTCGCACGCTGCGCAAGAGTCCCCTATTCACCATCACCGTCGTCGTTACGCTTGCGCTGGCAATCGGCGCCAGCACGGCGATCTTCAGTGTCACCAACGGCGTGCTGTTGCGCAAATTGCCTTACAGGGATCCAGAGCGCCTCGTGCTGGCCGCGAACGACCTCCAGAAACGGAACGTCAAAGACTTTCCGTTTTCCAACGTCGACTATCTCGACTTGCGCAACGGAGCCAAGAACAACTTCGAAGACTTCGCTGCGTTCAATACCGGCCGCGTCACGCTTCCTGGTTTAGACGGCACGCCAGAGCGCGTTCGCATCGCTGCTGTCTCCACCAACTTCTTTCAAATGATGGGCGGTTCGATCATTGCGGGCCGAGACTTTCAGGAGTCTGATGGAACACCGCAGGCCGCTCCTCCAGCAGCGCCGCAAGCGGGTAACAATCCCCCGGCGAATGCACCGCCGCCGCTGCCGACGATGGCGATCCTCAGCAACGATTATTTTCAACAGCGCTTCGGCGGCGATCGATCCATTATCGGTAAACCGTTGCCGGTGTCCGCTGCATTTGGCCCACCGCCAACGATCGTCGGCGTGCTCGCGCCGGGTTTTGAATTGCTGCTTCCGCCGCAAGCGAATGTGGAACAGTTTCCGAGTGTCTGGCTCGCCGCGCGCATTCCTTATGACGTTGCCAATCGCAACAACGTGCAGTGGCGCGTGATTGGCCGGGTCAAGCCGGGCGTCGCGCTCGGCCAAGCTCAGGCCGAGGCCGAAACGATCGCCCAGAAGATTCGCAGCGAAAACACGATTGCGAATACGGCGGGACAGTATTTCCGGATCGTACCGATGAAGCAGCACCTCGTCGACGCAGTTCGACCTGCGATTCTTGCGCTCATGGGCGCGGTGATTTTCCTGCTGCTGATTGCGTGTGCGAACGTGGCGAACTTGATGTTGGTGAGAGCTGCGTCACGCGAACGAGAGCTGGCGGTGCGGGCAGCGTTGGGCGCAGGTTGGTGGCAGTTAGTCCGGCAAACACTCGCCGAAGCGATCGTCGTTGCAGCGATCGGAACAGCCGCTGGTGTCGGGCTGGCCTATTTAGGTATTCGGCAATTGATCGCGATTGCGCCCGAGAACCTGCCGCGCTTGAACGCGATCGGGATCGATGTTCAGGTGTTAGCGTTTTCAGTGTTGGCGGGATTGTTATCTGCTGTGTTGTTTGGAGTGATTCCAGCGATTCGCACGGCGAAACCGAACCTCATGGAGACGTTACGCGCTGCTGGTCGAAGCGGTGCACTCGGCGCGGCTGGACTGCGCAATGTTGTCGTGGTGGTGGAAGTTGCCTTGGCCTTTGTGCTGCTGATCAGTTCGGGGTTGATGTTCCGCACGTTCCTCAATATTCAACGTGTAAATTTGGGGTATGACCCGCGCGGGCTACTGACGTTCCAACTCCTCGGTAATATCGGCAACACGCCTCAGGAAAGAGATACGTTCAAGCGCCAGCTTCGCGATCAACTCGGCGCGATTCCCGGTGTAAAGGGTGTGACAGCGTCGTTTCCGTTGCCGCTTGCGGGCGGGTTTAGTCCGGTGCGTTGGGGCGGCGCGGAAGCTCAAGCAGATCCGAGCAAGTTTCAAGCTGCGGATCTTCAGATCGTGCTGCCGGGTTATTTCGAGGCGATGGGAACGCGGCTTCTCGCGGGGCGCACTTTCACGCAGGACGACAGTTCCCCCGATCGGAACCTGCTGATAGTTGATGAAGCGCTCGCAGCCAAAGCGTTTCCAAACGAGTCGGCGGTAGGGAAGCGGATTCTGTTTCGCGTGCGCACGCAAGAGGCGCAGTGGGGAGAGATCATTGGCGTCGTGGCCCATCAGCGCAATACGTCGCTGATCGAGCCGGGTCGCGAGCAACTCTACGTCACGGATGGGTATGTGAACCATGGCGCGGCTTCGTGGTGGGCCGTACGGACGGATGGCGATCCTTCGGCGTTAGCGGGTTCTGTCCGGTCCGTTGTTAAAGGTACGGGCAAGGAGACGTTTATCAACCAGATGCAGCCGATGGACACGCTTGTCACCGGCGCACAGGCGCAGACGCGGTTCTCGTTGTTGTTGATCGGCGTCTTCTCGACGATCGCTGCCCTGCTTGCGGGAGTGGGTCTGTACGGCGTCCTGGCAACTTCGGTTCGCCAGCGAACTGCGGAGATTGGCGTGCGGATGGCCCTCGGCGCCGCGCCCTCGCGGATCTTTCGTCTGATGGTTGGGAAGGGACTTTACTTGAGTGCGATCGGCATCGCGATTGGTCTACTCGGCTCGTTCGTCTTCACTCGCATTCTCGCGAGCATGTTGGTCGAAGTTAAGCCGACCGATCCGGTGACGTTTGCGTCGGTGGCGGTGCTGTTCTTGATTATCGCGTTCCTTGCATCGTGGCTCCCGGCCGTTCGCGCTGCCGGCTTGGATCCAACGACAGCGCTGCGACAGGAGTGAATAGGTGGCTTCTCCTGTATGAAGTCACGCGTTGTGATGTCAGTACTTGCATGAAGTCAGAACCACCTCGCGGTAGCGGGTGGGTGTGTTGACGCCTAACGCGCCGGTCTGACACCGAGTCGGTACATTTTCATAAAGGTTCTTCATCCTCATCATGTGGAACGATACGGATACTCCTCTTGCCTGTCTGATTTCTTTTCGAAGCTACGGCACGTGGTTGCATGGCGACAAGCGTGGTTCCGTCGATCGCTTTCACAACAGCTACGGTGATCCCTATTTGCCTCCGGACGAGGTTTGGGAAACTAACAATCGTAGACAACTTAAGATATGTCCATTTGTCCTTGGATCCAGGGAGAGACGATCGGTTGAGAAGGCGATTGTCGAGACATGTAGCATTCGTAAATGGCAGCTACAGGCATTGAATGTGAGAACGAATCATGTGCACACGGTTGTGACGGCCAACAGAAACCCAAACCTGGTTCTAAACGCATTTAAAGCGAATGCCACACGTCAGCTTAGAGAGGATCGATTGTGGCGTCATCCGTTTAGCCCTTGGGCCCACAAGGGGAGCAAGATAAGATTGTGGAATGAACAAAGTGTGGCTCGTGCAATCGATTACGTGCTCAACCGCCAAGGCAATGATTTGCCGGACTTTGAGGATTGATTTGGCAGCACCCACCCGCTACCGCGAGGTGGTACTGACCTCTTACCAATACCGGTCAGCACAAGATTGATCTCAGCGGGAGTTAACAGATGAGTCCTGGTCGAGTAAAACATACGCCGGAGATCGGGGCTGCGCTGCGCTCGTTGCGTCGCGCGGCTAAACGTGCCCTTGAAATCGGACTCCAAACCGGAACGCCGGTCTACATTTGGCGGGATGGTAAAATCGTGGACATTACGAAAGAGCACTCATCAAAGAAATCGAAAACCAGACGCTCCTCTCGCTAAATGTCGTCTGCGCAGACAGCCACGCTTCTAAAATCAGGAATTGAGAGCCGAAGGATGGAGGCAGGAAATGAATCATTTCGCTAAGTGTTTTGCTCGAGTTTTGTTGCCGGCTCTCCTTCTGCTGGCGAGCTTCGCAACGATCGCGCCCGCGCAGACGGGCAAGCGGGAGCTGACGGTTGAGTGGATCTTCAGCCCGGAAGGCCGCAGCGTCGCGAGCGTACCGACCACCGCATGGCTCGACGATGGCTCGCTGGTGTTGCTCGACAATCGCCGCCCACCAGCGGAGCGGACGTTCGAGAAGCTCGATCCGGCATCGGGCCAACGGCGGCCACTCGTGGATTCAGCACGAGCGTTGGCGGATCTCAAACGGACCGGAGTAAACGCTGACGTCCTCGCGTGGCCACTCGCCTTCGACGGTTCAGCCAAACAAGCCCTCTACATCTTCAAAGGAGACGTCTTCGTCCTCGAGCTAACCAGCGCACACTTCCGACGGCTGACCTCAACTCCCGCCGATGAGACATCAGCCTCTTTCTCTCCAAACGGCCACCGCATCGCTTACGTCCGCACCAACAATCTTTACTTCTTCGATCTCGATACAAACCGCGAGACTCCAATCACCCGCGATGGTTCAGAAACGCTGCTGAACGGGACGCTCTCATGGGTCTACTGGGAAGAAGTCTTCGGTCGCCGCGACATCGGATACTGGTGGGCGCCCGACTCTCAAGCCATCGCCTACCTTCAGTCTGACGAATCAGAACTCGCCCCTAGCTACTTCGTCGATATCGCCCCGTTCTCGCCGCGCGTGATTCGACAACGTTACGCCAAAGCCGGTGGCCCAAACCCGCGCGTGCGACTCGGCATAAACGAGCTGGGCCACGACGCAACCACCTGGATTCAGATAACCGACAAACCGTTCGAGTACATCGTGCGCGCCAAGTGGCTACCGGATGGACGCCGCTTGAGTGTGCAGACCATGCCGCGGTTGCAGACCGCGCTGTCTCTCTATTTTGCCGATCGCAAAACGGCCAAGGTCGTGCCAGTGCTGACAGAGACGAACTCCGGCTGGGTGAACATGAATGACGACCTCTACTTCTTCAACGACGGACAGCATTTTCTCTGGCCGTCGGAACGCGATGGTCACATGCATCTCTATCGCTATCGAATGGACGGCACTCTCGAAAACCAGGTCACGAAAGGACGTTGGTCGCTGGCCAGCGCGGGGGGCCTGGCGTTTTGGGTCCACCAGTCAATCGTCGGCGTTGACGAAAAGAACGATTGGATCTATTTCACCGGCCTCGAGCAGTCGTCGATAGAACGACACCTGTATCGCGCACACGCTGACGGATCCGGCTTCACGCACATTTCGAAAGAGCCCGGCACACATCGCATCTCGATGTCGCCGGACGCTCGCTATTTTCTCGATCGATACTCCGACGTTCGCTCGCTTCCCACGCTGCGGCTTCACGCAAGCGACGGCGGTGCAGTTCTGCAAACGGTCGCTGCCGGCCGCCCGCAGTTGCTTGCTCCATACGACGTTCAGTTTCCTGAGCTGTTCACGATTCCAGCGGCCGACGGCTTTCCGATGCCGGCCGAGGTCTTGAAGCCGAAGAGTTTTCGTGCCGATCGAAAGTATCCCGTGATCATGTTTATCTACGGTGGACCAGCGGCGCCGCAAGTCACCAATGGGTGGCAAGGCGACACTCTGTGGAACCAATTGCTGCTTGACGCCGGCTACGTCGTCGTCAAGGTTGATAATCGCTCCGCGACTGGCATCAGCAAAGAGTTGGAAAACACAGTCGTCAAGCATTTGGGTGAGGCGGAAACGCCCGACCTCGTCGACGCAGCACGTTGGTTGAAAAAACAGACCTGGGTTGATCCGGCGCGTGTCGGAGTCTGGGGTTGGAGCTACGGCGGTTACATGACGCTGAACCTCATGACTCGATCCGAGGAGTTCAAAGCGGGCATCGCAGTCGCGGCGGGTACCGATTGGCGCTACTACGACAGTAAGTGGACCGAAGGCGCCATGCGTACGCCGCAGGAGAACCCCGAAGGCTATCAGCGCAGTTCCTTACTACCGCTCGCTAAACAACTGCACGGTCATCTCTTGATGGTCTATGGAACTTACGACGACAACGTACATCCGTATAACGAAATGGCGTTCATCGACCAATTGATTGCCGCGGGAAAGAAGTTTGAAATGATGGCTTATCCAATGCGCAAACACGGCATCGAGGACGAAGCCGCCACGCGGCATCTCTATCATCTGATGTTGGATTTCTGGAAGGCTAACCTTTAAGGTTCCTCCTGGTGAGACTGACCCGGCGCTGATCAATGATGAAAGCGGAAACGGGATGAAGAAAACATGAATGCGCCTGTTGGTGAGGAGGAGACGATTGACGTTCGGCTCGCGACCGAGCCGGACGCTCTGATGCTGGCGAGACTGCGCTACGATTTTCGCAATGAGTTTCATGAGCTGACCGAACACGACGAAGCTTTCGTCGAGCGCTGTAGAGTGTGGATGCAGGATCGTCTGCGAACCGGTAGTCACTGGAAGTGCTGGATAGCTGAGCGCGGACAAGCAGTCGTGGGTAACGTTTGGGCGCAGTTCGTCGAAAAGATCCCGAATCCGTTAGCTGAACCCGAGCAGTATGTATATGTCACCAACTTCTACGTTCGTGCTGAGCACCGCGGCACTGGCGTTGGCGCAAAGTTAATGGCGGCGGTGCTGGCGTGGACGCGAAGTGAGAGCGTACACACGATAATCCTTTGGCCGAGCAAGCGCAGCAGGGATTTCTACTCGCGACACGGGTTCGCAATCACCGACGACATCATGCAATTGGAAATCGGCGCGAAGAGGTCGTAGTCTCCGTCCGTGCTATAGTTCTCGCATGTCCGAGCTTTGGCAACACGGTGAATACACCATCAGCACGGATCGTTCCCGCCTCGACATAAATCTCATTCACGACTTCATCAGCAAGCATTCTTACTGGGGCAGCGGCCGGCCGCGCGACGTCGTCGAACGCTCGATCGAAAACTCAATGTCGTTTGGCATGTATCGCGGCGATCGGCAGGTGGGATTTGCGCGCATCGTAACTGACTATGCGACGTTCGCGTGGGTGGCGGACGTTTTCATCGTGCCGGAACACCGCGGCCGCGGGTTATCGAAGTGGCTCATGGAAGTGATCATCGCTCATCCCAAGCTACAGGGATTTCGCCGCTGGGTGCTGGCGACGAAAGACGCGCAGGGCTTGTACGAGCAATTCGGTTTTATCAAATTACATCGTCCCGAACGTTGGATGGAACGGCCGGATCCGAACATGAAAGAAGCTCCGGATTACTGGCGTAAGGATTAATCCGGCGCTGTCATTGCTTCCAGTGCACTGTGGTCCACGACTGCGGATCGAACAGTTTCGGATCGAGCTCAACGTCGCCACGCATGTCGGAGTATTTTTCCGTCGTCAGAACCTTGCCGTCGACCATGAAAATAACTTCAGGCGCCATCCAGCCGCCGGCGAGTTTCTGATACTTGTTGAATTGGGTCTCCTGCGTTTGGGTTCCGTCTTTACCCGCCGGACGAAGCATTCTGACGAAGTAGAGGTTCTCTTGATCGATCCAGAATTGCGGCGAATGCAGATCGCCGGCTTTTGCGCCAACGACATAGACTGGCCGTCCCTGCCACGTGTCTTCCCTGAATTGCGATAGATCGAATTTCAGCCCCTGCAATTTCGCGATCACGTCCGCAGCCGGTGCGCGGTAGATATCGAACCCGAGAATTAGAAGCGGGTGTTCGAAGGGGCGCGTGGTGTCTACCTTGCCGTCTTTGAAGATGAAGATTTTGCCGTCGGTGAAGAGAATTCCGTTGCCGGCGCTGGTGGGTGTGAAGTCGATGCGCAACTTCCCCGGTACTGACATCGCCTCGTACCAGGTTTCGATTTTCGACGTGCCGTCGGATTGAACCTCAGTTGTTTCCTGGACGAAGGTCGCGGTCTTGTACCACGACTTTCCGTACTTCTTCTGCATCGCCGAGATCAGATCGTTCGTATTAGAAATCCTCGCGTACGGCATGGATGGAAGCATCAGCAGAGAAACCGCGACTGTCAGAAAGAAATATCTCATCATTGTCCTCGTGGCCCGTTCGGTTGTATCTATTGTAGAGCATTTTGACTCTCAGGAGGTCCTTATGCAATGGCTCTATCTCGTGATGGCGATCTTGGGCGCGGTGCTGCCTCTCTCGCAACTGCTGCCGTTTCTCACGACGTATGGCTTTGACGTGCCGCTACTCTTCAGGCAGCTTTTCGCAAATCATGTCGCCGCTTTCTTCGGACTGGACGTGATCGTATCGTCGTTTGTGTTATGGCTATTTGTGTTTTCCGAAGGACCGCGGCGTGGCATGAAGAACTTGTGGCTTTACATCTTGTGCAATCTGGCGGTCGGTGTATCGCTTGCGCTGCCGCTGTTCCTGTTCTTCAGGGAACGAAAGCTGCAATCAGAGAATGGCAGCCAACAGCAATGAAGAACGAATGTGGCGTTAATTATTCGAGGCGCGTAAAATCGATGCCTCTCGAAAGGAACTCCAAACATGAGCGAGCCAAAGCCCAGCGAAGCGCCGGAACTTACCGCGACAACGCAGAAACTGCCCGCGATTCATCCGACTCCGCAAGAAGACAGCGAGGAGTTTCTCGCGCAGCAGGAAGACGTCAGACATATGATTGCCGCCGACGCGCCGCTCAGCGTGGTTCTTTCGAAACTAGTGTTGATGATCGAGGGGCAGAGACCGGAGATGGTCGCTTCGATACTGCTGCTGAGCGACGACGGCAATCACGTACGCCACGCGGTCGCGCCCAGTCTGCCGGAGAGTTACGTGAAGGTGATCGACGGGAGTCCGATCGGACCGAAGCATGGCTCGTGCGGAACTGCCATGTTCCGCGGTAAGCCCGTGAGCGTCAGCGACATTCTTACCGATCCTCTTTGGGACGATTACCGGGAATACGCGACTGCGATCGGCATGCGGGCCTGCTGGTCTACTCCGATCCTGTCGAGCAAAGGAAAGGTGCTTGGTTCGTTTGCCATGTACTATCGCGAACCGCGCAGTCCTGACGGCGAAGAGCAACACCTCACTGACGTTGCGACCAAACTCGCCGCCGAAGCAATCGAGCACAAACTACGCCGGCAACCGAAGTGAACTGAATATCACTCGTACCGCAACGAGATCACGGGATCCACTCTCGTCGCGCGCCGCGCGGGAATCCAGGATGCGATCAACGCCACGACGATGAGCAACGCGCCCACGACGACGTAAGTGATCGGATCCGTTGGGCTCACCGAAAACAGCAGCGTTTGCATCCACCTCGTAACGGCCAACGATCCAATCAGTCCAAACAAACTTCCGATAACGATCAGTCTCATTCCGTCACTTAACACAAGCGTCAGTATGTCGCGTCGTTGTGCTCCCAGCGCGATGCGGATGCCGATCTCCCGCGTCCGCTGAGTGACAGCGTAGTTAATCGTTCCGTAAATACCGGCAGTCGCCAGCAGCAGGGCCAAACTACCAAACGCGGAAAACAGCCAGAGGTTGAATCGACGAGGCGCGACTGAGTCGGCAATGAAATCGGAGAATGGTCTAACGTTGAAGACGACGGCTTTCGGATCCAGCGCTTGCAGTTCTCGTTGTACGGCGCCAGCCAATTGTTCCGGATCACTTTCCGTGTGAATGAGGAAGTTCATAATCGGGAAGGTCGCAGACTGCTGGTAAGAAACGTAGAACGCCGGCTCCGCCTTGAGCTCGAGCCCTTTGTGCTTCACGTTTGCTACAACGCCGACGATCTCGCCTTTGACAAACGCGGATTCACCTTCGAGCTGTGCCCCAATCGGATCGATTCCGGGTAAGAAACTCCGAACGAACGCCTGGTTAACAACAAAAACCTTACTTGTGCTTTCTCGATCGTGCTCATCGAGCAAACGACCTTTGATCAACTCAACTCCCGCGGTCCTGAAAAAAGACGGCGTGACGACGCGATAGTCCGCCGTATCCTCATTCTTCACGCTCGTAGTTGAATGACCTTTGATAAAGAAGGGAAGCTTCATCGTGCGGCCGCCAAATGGCAGATGCGAAATCGCGCCGGCCGACGTTACACCCGGCAAGGAACTGAGCCGTTCCAACGCGGCGACAAAGAACTGAGTACGTTTAGGACTGCCGTTCGGATAGTCGTTGAAACTGAGAGAGACTCCAGCCGTCAGCAGATGATCGGTCTTGAACCCGGGATCTACTTCTTGCAGTCGCCGGAAGCTCTTGATGACCAGACCGGCGCCGGTTAACAAAACGAGCGCGAGGGCAATCTGTCCGATGACGAGTGAACGTCTAAACCGGTTGGAACGTCGACCGCTGGCGCCAGCGTTATCACTACCTTTCAGCAGTTGATTGATGGATGAATGCGACGCTTGTAGGGCTGGCACCAGGCCGAAGACGACGCCGCTCAAGATCGAAATCGCGATAGCGAATATCAGGACGGGCGCGTTAAGCGAAGCCGTCATGAGTCGGGGAATCGACTCCGGGCCAAGCGTTCGCAAGATCGAGAGACAGCCGGAGGCAAACAAAACCCCAAGACCGCCGCCAAGCAGAGAAAGCAATAGACTCTCTACTATTACTTGCCGAACGATGCGCGAACGTTTGGCTCCCACGGCGATACGCAGCGCGAATTCTTTGCGTCTTGCGAAAGCGCGGCTGAGTTGTAAGTTCGCGACGTTGGCACACGCGATGAGCAGGACCAGACCGACGGCGCAAAAGAGCAACGGCAACGCAGTTTGCGAACTGCCGAATAAGTATTCTCGCAAGGGCTGGACCTGAACGTCCCATCCTTTATTCGTCTCCGGATACAGCTCAGCTTGCCGCTGAGTCAGCAAATCGAGTTCGGATTGCGCCTGAGCGACAGTGATGCCCGGCTTCAGTCTGCCGATCGTGCGCCAGTTGTGTGGGCCGCCGCGATCGGTCCCCGTTCGCTCCAATGGTTCTGACGTAAACAGGTCTACGCGAGCAGGGAAGTTCGTCTCGGGCGGCAAAACACCGACGATCGTATGGCCGTCGATCAATGGCTTGAGCGGCACGCCAAACTCGAGTTTTCGTCCGATGATGTTTGGATCGCCGCCGAATTGTCGCTGCCATAAGCCGTGACTGATGATGACGGCGGCGTCTGACTGATCGCTATCAGCAAAGTCGCGGCCCAACGCCGGCCGCACGCCCAACGTGCGAAAGAAATTCGGGGTAGCGTAAACGCTCTCGACTCGCTCCGGAGTGCGAGCGCCGTAGAGGTTGATGGGTAATGTTCCCCACGCGGCGATCTGCTCGAACGTCTTACTCTGTTCCTGAAAGTCGAGAATGTCGGCGGGGTTGAGAAAGGCGCCGCTGACGCCGAGCGTGGAATTTCGATTTGACAACCAGACGACTTGATCGGCGTTGTGATAAGGCAACGGCCGAATGAGTACGGCCAGGACGACGCTGAAGATCGCAGTGTTTGCGCCGACTCCAAGCGCCAGAGTCAACGCTGCAAGCAGCGCGAAGCCGGGTCTCTTCAACAGAATGCGAAAGCCGAAGCGGAGATCTTGGAACACGGATTGAAAGAATAACTCAGTCGTCAGCGGACTGTGAATACTGACGGCGGCGCGACCACCGCGGCTTCCGGGTTGTAGTAGTCGTAGAGAGTCGAAGGCGCGCTCTTCGCTTTCATTCCGAACCGCGGGCGAAACTTGAAGTTGAAGGAAACACCGCCGTCTTTCGCCCAAAAATAGACGACGACGCGATCGGGCAGCACGTCGTATTGATTGATGCTCCAGTCCTTCATTGCCGCTTGCAGCGAACTGCGATCGATCTCCGCGCCCGGCGGAATACCGATTTCCGCGAGCAACATTCCATAGCCGCGAACGCGTTGGCCCGTAGCTTCAACACGACAAACGATTTCGTCGTTGATCTTTGCGTCAGTCTTGTCAAACTTCACGCGCAAGTTGAGATCGGCATTCGACGCTGATTGCGCCGCGGTCCACGGCACATAATAATTGGCCACTGCCTGTACAGACGCGAACGGCAAACCTACCGTACGCTTGATCTCGATCCGGTTCTTTCCGACCTTCAAAAACTCGGAAATATCGATCGTCACTGGGATGTTCAAACGATCGTTGATTTGCAGCGTTTGCACGCGGTTTCCATTGACGACGATGTCCGTTGCGGATTGAGCGCCTGCATGACGCGGACCGTCACTTGAAAACAGTAAGAACATCGCATCGAACACATTCACAGTCGCTTGCGTGGAATACCACACGCCAAAACGATCCTTCTGATTCAAAAGGAAAAGCAGGCCGCGATTGATCAGCTTTGTATCGGCGTCACACGCGGCAGTCTGGCAGCCCTTACGCAGCGCCTGGAGGACGAGCGCCGTTGTCTCGATACGGCCGGTGAGTCCCCAGCCGTGGAATGGCGTCTCGCTTTCGAGTGTCCAGTACGTCGAGTTCTCTTGTTCGCGAGCACGAGTACGAAGTTTCTCGACGGCGGGCTTTGCGCGATCGATCTGTTTTGCGTCGATAGCGGCTAGGGCAAACGAAGCAAGCACGTAAGGGTCGTCAATCCTCTGCGACTGACTTGCGAGAAAGTCGAGCGCGCGTTTCACGGGCTCCGATGTCGCTGTGTCTGTTCGCGCGAGAATGCGCGTGACATACGCAGTCAGCACGAGATTCGGACCTTGACCCTGCCGCTCGCTCTCGTACGCCGAGCCCCAACTGCCATCGGGCCGCTGTTGTTTCACGAGCCATTCGCGAGCTTGCTTGAGGACGTCCTCGTCCACCGACATCACATCACTCGCATCGACTAAAAACTGTACTGCATAGGCGGTAAGCGCCGGATTTGCTTCACCTTGTCCCCAGTAAGTAAAACCGCCGTTCTCGGCGCGGTAATTCATCAACCGGCTATACCCGTCCTTTAAATAGCGCTCCGCTCGCGCGCTCAGTGGGAAGTCTTCACCGCTCTTTTTGTAATGCCGCAATAACAGCAGACTCGGATACGTCGACGAGATCGTTTGTTCTCCACAACCGTGTGGCCGCTGCATGATCGCTTCAACGCCTTCGACGACATGGGCCAAGAGGTTTGGATAGATCTTCAACTCACCGCGGCTGGAGTTCGGGACCATCGTTTCCGGAATCTCGAACTCCAGTGAACCTCCGTCGTCAAGCACGTCGCTAGCAGTAACTGACAGTTCCTGCCCGTCCGGATGAACACTGACGGGCTTTTCGATCGCATCGTTATCGTCACTGCCGTGCGCGGTGATGCGCTGCTTGCCGTCCTTGACTGACGCAATCGCCTGGAGATCAAACGTCTCACGCTTCGCATCGCCGGCGGCGACGCTCGTCTGTTTCTGCGCTGCTCCAAGCAGCGAAAACCAGGTTTCCGGCTTGATTTCCAGATCGACCTTTTGCGCTTGTGACAGGTAGTTGCGGACGACGACGGGCAGCGAAATCTCGTCGCCTTCGGTAAGCACGCGCGGCGGATCGTGTTCCACGAAGAATGGCTGAAAGGCTTTGATCGCTTTTTCAGTTGTTCCAATACGGCCATCTTCAGTCGAACCGATGACTATCATCTTCCACGTCGTGATGTTGTCGGCGAGTTTGAAGTTGATCTGAGCGCGTCCATCTTTGTCGGTTTCGATTGATGGTTGCCAGAGCAGTGTTTCGGGGAAGTACTCGCGCAGACGCGGCGTCGATATCTGTGCCGAGCCGGACTTCGTAACGATCCTAGCGGCGCCGCTGACGGTGCTTCGGCTGGCATTGAAGGACAACATAGTTTGCGCCGGCGATGGCGCCGCAGTCACACTGACGGTCTCGCTAACGGTTCCCGGACGCATTTCCGTGTTCAACTCGATGATGTTCTGCGATCGAACGACGAGATCACTGATCACGTTCTTGGAAAAGCCGCGACAGTCAAAGGTGAGCTCGTATTTCCCAGGCGGCAGACTGGGAAAACTGTACCTTCCGTTTTCGTCGGTGGTAGTTTCGTAAGTCTGGCCTTCAGGTAAGCGTTTCGCCGTAACAGTTGCTCCGCCGATAGCAGCACCGTTCGGGTCGGTGACGACGCCGACGACTGCTCCGTTACTTCCGAAAACCACGGCTCCGGTACTGAAGACGATGGGCGAAAAACTCATGCGCGGCTGTTCTGACAGGACGCCCGTGAAAGTCGCCACCGAAAAATCGTCGAGAGTTCCCGATACGCCATCCGGTCCAACACTGTGCAGCGTGACGAATCGGATTGTCTGTCTTCGATCCGTGTAGCCGGGTTGAGTTCCAAAGGTCGAATAGTAAGGACGGCCCCACGGATCTCGCATATTCTGGAAATAGGCGCCCAGCACGTTCCGCAGCTCCTGATCGGATTTGGGAAAAGTGTTTGTGCCCTTGAGATTATCTGCCAGCGTTGTTGTGATTCGCGCGCGTGGCTCGACGAAGTAGTCGATTGCAGATCTCCAAATCACGAAATCGTCCCCAAGACGCTGCTCGTCTCGCGAGAATCGCCGGTTGGGCCCGCCGCTGCGGATCTGGAGTACGAAATTACTGTCTTCAACTTTAAAGTCCCAGCGGTATGGTTTGCCCCACCGGTCGTAGATCTGGTCCAGGTTCAAACCGTCGGTTGAAACTTCCGCACTCAACGTTGCTGCGTCGCGAATGAACTTGCCGGTGCGGTGGTGGTAACGCGCGATGGCGCGATCGATCGTTTCACCGACTGAACGGAAGTAGGCCCAACTCATTTGGTCAGCAACGAAATCATCCGGAGTATCGAAGCGTTTGTCGGCGCCGCTGCTCGAGAGAGCCAGTACCTGGGCGGGCTTGTCGATCCAAAACTGGGCGCGGTACGGCATGCCCCACGGATCGCGCACGCTGTCGAGATCGAACCCCGCTTGCGATAACGAATCGCGCAGTTCCGCTTCGTTCGAAGGGTACTGCAGCGTACGGTCGTAACGATTGAAGAGCGCGCTTTTCAGCGGCTCGAGTTGGCGTTTGATCGAGTTGCCAAATACCTCCGCGACGTCCTGTTCCATTTCATCGCTCGCATAAAAGGCGGGCATGTAATCGTTGGTGTTTCTGAGCAGCACTGCCGCCAGCAGATCCAGATCTGAAGAAATCGGGCGCGACGTATCGAGGCGCCGAAGATCTCTCAAACTGACGCCCGCGACTTGATCTTCGAGCCCGAAAAATCGCTGGATGGCGTTATCCATTCCCCAGTAGCTACCGCCGAACTCTTGATCCGTCCGAAACCGCTCCTCAACTGCCTGGTCCAACACGACTACACCGAGCGCGCTCTCCTGTGATCGGTCGTCCGCGGAGCGCACGTTGAAGTTGAGTTGCGCCTCTTCGCCGGGACGATACGTATCCTGCGAAGGTTTCACGTCGACGTTCAGCTCGGAATCGTAGGGATATATGACCGTGCGCATCCCGACCGTGCTCCGCGATTTGGCAAACTCAGGGTAAGCGGCAATGGTCAGACTATTTTTGAACTCAGGCCTGAACGGAAAAGTAATCGAGCCACGACCATCACGCAGTTGCACGAGTTCGGAACGAATCAAGCCGCCTTCGCTCGCCAGATCGACGACCACTGCTTCGACCGGATCGGTCGCAGTGATAACAGCATTGATTGGCTCGCCAGCCCGGTAGATTGTTTTAGTGGTCTCGATCCGCACGCGAGGCTCGTCGTCGAGTCGTAAGTCTTCCTTCTCCGATCCTTTTCTACCCCGCGAGTCTGATGCAGAAAGAACGGTGTAGACCTCGTCTTCATCTTCGAATTCTTTTGGCAAACGCGCGCTGATGCTTGCCAGACCGTAACGATTGGTCACGACCGTCGTTACATGCGTTTTGGTGCGCGCGTCTTCATCATCGCTGAACGCGACGTTTACGTTGCAGCGCGCGGGTGAACCGTCGGCATAGAACGTCGAAACGTAGAACTTTAACGGCAGTTGCCGGTTGTAGCTCCACTCATAACTCTCTACGACATAGACGTGGATCGGATCCTTCGTTACGCGTACATCGAAACGGCGTTGTTCGGTTCGGTTCGTGGTGGGATCAGTGAAGTAGGCGGCGTAAGTAATGTCGCGGAAGCGATTGTATCCATAGTCGTTGAGATCTTCGTAGTCAGACTGTAGATCGAGCTTGGCGATGAAGGTTCCGTTGGCCGTGGTCTCTCCTTTTTGCTCGGCCTCTTCGGTGACTTCCCATTTCTGCTCGCGATAATTCCACTCGCGGTCAGACTCGCGCACTACGCGCACGTTCCCATGCAACACCGGTTGGCCAAACAAGTAGTCAGCCCTGACTGTGACCGTTGCGTTCTGACCGGGCAGATAGAACTTTCGATCGAGGTCTACGTTGACTTTGAAGTTAGGCAATTCATAACGACTGATGCGGACTTCGTTGGACGTGAGATCGTCGCCGCCATCAATACCTACGAATATCCGGTAGTTTCCCAGTCGCGTGTTTTCGGGGACGGTCCAGTCAGTCGTGGCGACTCCAAAGCGAGAAGTAGGCACCACCGCGCGATACAGGACCGCGTCCTCCGGATCACATATTTTGAAGTACGTCTTTTCGTTCGCGAGCGCTTGCCTGGAAGGTGAGAAGACGAGCGCGCGGAGATGCATCACTTGCCCGGGTTGATAGAGCGGTTTGTCAGTGCTGACGAGAACGCGCGCAAACTGATCGACGAGAACGTGATCGTTCGTTTGCACGACAATCGCGCCCTTTTTAGCCGTCACCTGAAGCTCACCGCCGGACGGATCAATGGGATGGTGAAACTGTGAAAAGCGGGGCGGCAGCTCAAAGTCGAGTAAAGCATGGCCCTTCGCGTCAGTAAACCTTGAGCCAGTGAGCTTCGTCGGCTTGTCGTTATCACCGTCGAGCGTGAGCTGCGCGTCGATGCGAACGTTCGGAACGGGATGATGTGTTATGGGGTGAGTTGCCTGGACGCGAACACGATATCGATTTCCTTCGCGTACCATTTCAGAGGCTGAGACGCGGAGCTCGAAGATGTCGGGCGTAATCTCGGATAGCGAGATGATCCCGTCGGCGAGTGTTTCAGCAGTCGAGTCTTGTGGGCTGAGATGATAATGCAGTCGATACAACAGTATGCGACTACGTTCTTTCTCGCCGGCGCGGGACAAGGTAAATGGCAGGGACAGGCTGAGGTTCTGGTTGCCGCGACTGATCGATTGGCCCTGAGCTGTTTTGGCAATGAGTTTATTGTCCGGGTCCAGCAGCTCGAGTTGAACGTTCGCGTTGACGTTCGAAGCCGGGTTCTCAACAGCGAGTACAACTTCCGCCGGATCCTTTTCGAAAAGGATCTTGCTGCTGGTCTCGTTAACCCTCAACGCCGCTCGCGAGTGCGTGAGTTGAACGAACGAAAGGAACACGACGCTAAGGCACAACAGGGAAAGAAGCCATCGACGGCTCATAGCTGCCTCCAAAGACACACCGCCACGCACTGAAACTGACAAGTTTCACCGGAGAGCGATTCTTTTGTGTTTCGAGTTCTAGGTGAGCTCTGGGGATAGCTCCGGGATTTCGCTCCTGTGATGAAGAAAACTGTAGGTTGGTTGTACAAGCGGCAGGAACGTTGTGTTCCCGTTCAGGACATTGAGGCCGCTGATTGCAAAGAAAAATCAGTGAACGGCATTTGCGAGGCCTTTACTGAAGGGGGAAGCTGGATAAATGAAGAATGGAATACTCGACGTGATTCGGTCGCTCTCAGCGCAGGGCGCGAGCGGCCGGCTGCAAATCAACACCGGCATGACGGATGGCGCACTCTTCTTCGATCGAGGTGAGCTGGTCGATGCGCGCCTGGCGAACCTGAGCGGGTTTCAAGCAGTCAATGCGCTGGTGTCGGTGCCAAACGGGAATTACAGCTTCGACTCGACGGTACGTCCTCCGGCTCAACACTCGATAACGGCGAACGAGCGCGTATTGCTGAAAGACTTTTTCGGGATCGAAGCGGGGAATGACGAGCCGTTGACCGCGGAAGACGATGACGAAGTTACGTTAGTGAGATCCGAGCCAAGCGTCGTCCCGGAACCCGCGGCGCCTCCGGTTGTGGATCCGATCGTTGCTGAACCCGCGCTTCCGGAGCCCGCATTCACAGAGCCTCAACATCCCGTGCCCGTGCAGCCTATCCCACGATCAACATTTAGACCAGCGCTCTTCTTCGTTCTTCTATCCGCGCTTATTGCGATCGCGGCTGTCGCGCTTCTATATCGACTCCGCAAGCCTAACCCCACGACGACCCCATCAGTGGTTTCGACCACTGAAGTTCCACCGGCCCCTGCGACAGTTTCTGCCGTACCGGATCTCAGCGGCAACTGGGACGTCGTCAACACCGTCGAGCAAACGTCCTATCAAGCCTACAAGAACATGCGCGTCGGCTTTAACGTTTCCATCAACCAAACAGGAAAAGACTTCACCGGACAAGGCGAAAAGATCTCAGAAAACGGTCGAAGCCTGCCCGCCACCAGCAGAACTCCGATAGTCGTGCGCGGGACGATCGACGGCGACAAAGTCGAAGCGACCTTCTCTGAAAGCGGCGCGATGCGAAAGACCAATGGACGTTTTGTCTGGAAACTCGATAAGACGAGCGGTGGTCTAACCGGAACCTTTGTGACCAACGCCGCACGCAGCAGTGGAAAATCGGCGGCGAAGAAATCGCATTAGCATTCTGTTCGGCAATCCGCGACCTTAAAAAGTTTTCCCGTCTCCTCTTGTTTTCCCATACGAGCTAAGGTATTCTCCTATGGCCATGCCATAGGAGAAAGATGTCGACCAAAACTGAAATCTGGCAGGGAACACTTGTCCTGATGATCCTGAAAACGCTCGACACGCTCGGGCCGCTTCATGGATATGGCATCGCTCGCCGCATCGAGCAGATCAGCGGCGATCGCCTCTCGCTGAATTACGGAACGCTCTATCCGTCGCTGCTGAAGCTGGAGCAGGAAGGCTGGATTGTCTCTGAATGGGGCGTTTCCGAAAACAATCGCAAGGCAAAGTACTACAAGCTCACACGCGCCGGCCGTAAACAACTCGAACGAGAAGCCAAAGAGTGGAACCAAACGACCGCCATCGTCGCGCGGTTTTTCGAACCAGTAGGGGAGTAACGATGAGGAAACTTCGCGCCTGGCTGTTGCGATTCAAAGGACTGTTTCTGAAAGACGCTCGCGAACGCGAACTTGCCGACGAACTCGAGAGCCATCTGCAACTACACATCGACGACAACATCCGCGCCGGCATGTCGCCGCAAGAAGCGCGGCGTGTCGCTGTGATGAAGTTGGGCGGGCTCGATCAGGCAAAGGAAGCTTACCGCGATCGCGCGACGATTCCGTTTCTTGAAAGCATAGTGCAGGATCTGCGCTTCACGTTCAGGCAGCTTCGCAAGAACCCGGCGTTCAGCGTTACCGCCGTGGCGATGATCGCGCTCGGGATCGGCGCTAGCGTCGCGATCTTCGCTTTCGTCGATGCGGCGCTGATCAAACCGTTGCCCTACGGCGACCCTGCGCATCTCGTTCTCGTGACAGAGACCACGCCGGAGATTCCACAGGCGAACCTTTCGTATCTCGACTATCTCGACTGGAAAAAGCTCAACACCGTGTTCGACTCGATGGACGTCTACAATCCGCGAGGATACACGGTCAACACGCCCGCCGGGGCCGAGATGGCCGACGGCGGACGTGTGAGTGACGGCTTCTTTCGGACTCTCGGTGTCGCTCCGATTCTGGGTCGCGACTTTTATGCCGGCGAAGATCTGCCGGAAGCGCCGCGCACCGTGATCCTCAGCTATACGGCGTGGCAGAAACGCTTCGGCGGTAAACCAGACATCATCGGCCAGTCGATAATCCTCAATGAACTCTCGCACACGATCGTTGGAGTGCTGCCGCAGAGCTTTCATTTTGCGCCGGTCGAAGCGGGCGAGTTTTGGACCACGCTGCACCCGGGCGGAAACTGCGATCAGCGACGCAGTTGCCATTATCTGAAGGGAGTCGGACGTCTCAAAGAAGGCGTTTCACTCGCAGGCGCGTTGGCCGACGTGACGCGTATCGCTAAAGATCTCGAGGCGCAGTACCCGGATTCAAATCGGAACCAGGGCGCGACCGTTGCGCCGCTTGCTCGACTAATTGTCGGTGACGTCGAGCCGATTCTGTTGTTGCTGATGGGCGGCGTTGGATTGTTGCTGCTGATCGCATGCATCAACGTGGGCAGTCTTTTGCTCGTGCGCGCGGAAACGCGCCGCCGCGAGTTATCAGTGCGAAGGGCGCTTGGCGCCACGAGGGCGCGGTTGATTCGGCAGTTTGTGATTGAAGGACTGGTGATCGTTGTCGTGGGAACTGTCGCTGGTCTTATTAGTTCGCAGTGGGCGACGAAGATCCTGCTCGGACTGATTCCTCAACAGATGATCGCGGGCATGCCGTATCTGAACGATCTCGGGCTCAACGGCAGAGTGGTCCTGTTTGCCGTCGCTGTTGCGGCATTTGCCGCGACACTCTTTTCGGTTATTCCCGCATTTCGTCTGTCGACGCTGGAGGTGCGAGACGGCATGGCCGAAGGCTCTCGCGGCGCCGCCGGGAGAGTCTGGACCCGAATCGGTTCCAGGCTTGTGATACTCGAACTCACAACGGCGATGGTGTTGTTGGCGGGCGCAGGTCTGCTCGGAAAGAGCTTTTATCGTTTGCTGCAAGTGGGCACTGGCTTTCAAACGGATCGTCTCATCACGATGAGGGTCATAGGGCCGCGCGCGGGTTACTCGAAAGACGAAGAAGCGCTGGCGTTGGGACGGAAAGTCGTGGCCGAGGTTGGAACTGTGCCCGGTGTGACTTCAGTCGCACTAGCCGACGTTTTGCCATTGAGCTTCAACGGCAACACAGACTGGATCAGGTTTGTCGGCCGTGCTTACAACGGCGAGCATAACGAGGTAAACCAGAGAGGAGTGAGTCCCGGTTACTTTGCAACGCTGCAAGCGAGACTCTTGCGCGGACGAACATTCACCGACGCGGAGGATCTCGGCAAGCCGAAGGTCGTCGTTATCAATCAAACTCTGGCCCAGAAGTATTTTCCCGGCGAGGATCCGATCGGCCAGCGTTTCGGAGACACGAACCTGACCGCCGAATCGATCAAGGAGATCATTGGCGTCGTCGACGACATCAGGGAAGGACCGTTGGATTCAGAGATCTGGCCGGCGTACTACTTCTCCTTTAATCAATATCCTGATTCCGCCTTTTCGCTTGCGGTGCGGACAACTGAAGCGGAGCAGTCGCTCATACCGTCGGTCACCGAAGCCATACGCCGGATTGACTCGCGGATCAATGTTTCAAATCAAACGACGATGACGCAGAGAGTCGCGAATGCGCCGACGGTCTATCTGCGCCGCTCGGCGACGTGGCTCGTCGGTGCGTTCGCGGCGGTCGCGTTGTTGCTCGGAGTCGTAGGACTTTACGGCGTGATCGCTTACTCGGTGAGTCAACGCACGCGCGAGATCGGAGTCCGTATCGCACTCGGCGCACAGCGCGGCTCGGTTTACCGGCTGATCTTGAAGGAAGCCGGCGCGTTGGCGCTCGCGGGTATCGTGATCGGGACGGGATGCGCCATTGTGGCCGCATCGCTGATGCGCAAACTACTCTTCGGCACTCCTCCGTGGGACGTCACCACGCTTGTGTGTGTCGCCGCTGTGTTGGGCGCGTCGGCATTATTCGCGAGTTTCCTGCCCGCCCGGCGCGCTGCCTCGGTCGATCCGATTACGGCACTCCGCGCCGAGTGAAGCTATCGCGGTCACTGTGTTCGCGATGACGTTCGATTGGTCCTCGTCGATGTTCGCAAACGTTCGTAATCTTTGTTCCCATTCGGACTGTCGATAGAAACGGACCAGTTCGTCCAGATCGGGATCGATCGTAGTGCGATAGATCAACCCGCCCGCGACGAGTCGATGCAGGTCGGGCGAACCATGATCCAGATCGTCGACGTATGCGCTGGGAACGCCGGCCGTCACCGCGTCGATAAGCACGCTGGAATTGCCGCCAAACACTACGTCCAGTTCTCTTGTGTCTTCCAGCGCAGTGCCTTCGCGGCTTTTCGACACCCTTTCATCCTGGTGTGAAGCAATCCACGAGTCCATGTCGCGCCAGAGGTTCTTCGGATGGGGACGAATGACGACGCGCGACACGCGCTCGTTCGCAAGCAGGTTCGTAACCAGAGCTTTCAGCGTGTGCTCATTCACGTCCTTGCAAAGAAAGACTCCGGCACGGAGCGGCGACGTCGAATCGCCAGCCCGCATTGGTACATGATCCTGTTTTCGACCGTGGGTCAGCACGCGATCGATGCGGCAGCCTTCATCAAGGTAGGTTTGCTTTGCGGCCTCGCAATGCACGACCGCGAGATCGTACTTCAGTCGAGCTACAGGACGGACCGGCATGCCGTGTGAGATCAACACGACCGGAACGCCGAACTTGCGCGCGGCGAGATTGAACGCGATCCCGTGCGGATTGCTGTGATTCGACGTTACCGCGACGTCGAAAGCTCCCTGACTAAAAATTTCGACGTACCGCGCGTAATAACCAAGCAGTTCGATAACGCGCATCGCTTTGAATGAGTCGAACTGCCGGTGCATCCGGCGGCCGATCCTGTAGATCCGCGGACTCGACTTCAGATTTTTCAACGTGAGACTGAGCGCGCGACGCTTGCTGATTGGCGACTGAAACTTCAATTCCGTCCACGCGAAATCAGGAGCAGCCGCGATGAACGGTTCGAGCGCTCGACGCTCGTTACTTAGTCGCGCGATCCAGGCTGCGCCGGTTAATGGACCTTCCGGACGCACGATGAGAAAGCTTCTGGTCCAGGCCATTAACGTCAGCAAAGCGGGAATCGGCGTTCTTCTTGTGCGTTCGACAAAACGAGACACCACGCCAAGACTGCGATGCTGAGAGATCACGTAACGAGCTATACCTTCGACGACCTCGGCACTGTCGCAACGCAGCAGGTTCTTGATTCCGCTATAAAGCATCCGCTTGCTTCAGACCTGACAGAAGATTGGTGATAGTCGATTCGTGAACACGTCTTCGCGCGGCAAGCCCGCTGTTGGAGTTGTGCGGCGCGAGCAGGCAGTTGGTCATCTGACGAAGAGGACTGTCCGCCGGCAGCGGTTCATTCTCAAACACGTCGAGCGCCGCGCCGGCAATCCTCCCGCTGCGTAGCGCATCGACGAGCGCCGGCTCATTCACGACCGCGCCGCGCGACGTGTTTATGAGATAAGCGGTCGGCCGCATCAAGTCCAACTGGGCAGAATCAATCAGGTGATACGAAGTCGGGTTGAGATCGCAGTGAAGAGTTACAAAATCGGATAACGCCAGCACTTGAGCTAACGACACCGGCTTCAATCCCGTTTCCGCGAGAAATTCTTCAGAGACTGCGACCGGATCGTAACCGAAAATCGTCATTCCGAAAGCGACTGCACGTCGCACGACGGCCTTGCCGATGTTTCCCAAGCCGACGACGCCCAACGTGCATTCGCGCAGTGTGACCGCATCGGGTTTGCTCCATTTGCCGCGGCGGATGTCCTGATCCATCGCGTAGAGGCGGCGGGCAAAGTTGAGGACGTAACCCAACGTGCTATCGGCGACGCAATCGGTGAAAGCATTCGGCGTGTTACAGACTGTGATGCCGAGGCGTGTTGCTGCGGCGACATCAATGGAGTCGATGCCCGTGCCCCATTTTGAAATGACTCGCAAGTGCGGCGCTGCATTGAGAACTCGTTCGGTGAACTGATCGTCGCCGCAGATTGCGCCGTGAATTGTCGTCACCAGCGGCAAGAGTTCTTCTTCGCTGAGGCGTTCGGAGACGTTAGCCAGCACAAGCTCGAGACCGGCGGCCTCGAGTCTGGCGCGATACTCCTCGACGACCGGCAGGAAGTAAGGCGCACTAATCAAAACTTTCCACGTCATCGTGAACTCACACCGCCAGATACTGGCGCATCAACTGATCGTGGCGCATCAAACGTTCGACTGTTTGCAAATCCGCGGGCGTGTCGACGGCGTGAGTCGTAACGCTCGTCTCGACCAGGCGCACGCTCCTGCCATGTTCCAGCAAACGCAGCATGTCGATCGACTCCGCGATCTCGAGCGGAGTAGGCGGAAGGTTGGCAAACTCTCGCAGGCATTCGCGCGTGAACGGAATCACGCACACCTGCTTGAATCCGAAGTCAGCATTCGAAATGGGTGAACGCCGCGAAAAACTAAGCGCGTTCCCGTCCGCATCAGCTACGACTTTGATCGTGTTCGGATCGACGAACTCTTCTTCAGTCTCAATGCGGTGGACCAGGTTCACGCAAGCGACCGCCGGGTCGGACTGAATGGGTCCCACAGCAGTCTCGATCATCGCCGGCGTGATCATGGGTTCATCGCCCTGAATCATGACGACGATATCAGCCGCGAAGTGCTCGGCGGCTTCGGCGACGCGATCAGTAGCGCGTTCATGCGTGGAAGACGTCATGATGACTTCAGCTCCAAACCCGGTGGCAACGTGGCGAATCTCCTCGTTGCAGGTCGCGACGTAGACCTCGTCGAGCTGAGAACAGAACTTCGCGCGCCGGAATACGTGTTCGATCATCGGTAGACCATGGAGCAGGGCCAACGGCTTTCCGGGAAAGCGCGAAGACTCCATTCGTGCCGGTATTACGGCAATTATCTGCTGTTTATTAGCCACAACTCTGGAAACGGGCTCCGATTCCTCTTCTAACCTAGTGTCACGGAATTGTGATGGTCCAGCCAAATCGACCATCTTCGAAATAGGAGAAGAACATTGAAATCTCTTGCCCCCCAAAAGAGTAAATCCAACTGGCGTCGCGCCCTGGCGATCGTCTCTATTATGACCGTTTCCGTCCTGTTATTGGCGACCACGGGCCACATGGCCGCGCCAAACACCGGCGCGATTTTCACCACCAACTCGAGCTGCGACGGAACGAACGTCAATATCTTTAACAGCAAATCAGACGTGTACGTCGACGGTGGACCAGCACACGAAGGCGCAGCCGGACTGCCCGACGGTTTCTATTACATCCAGGTCACTGAGCCGGGCGGTGCTTTGCTCGGAACGAGTGTCGGCAGCGCAAACCCGACGCCCCTGCACGTTACCAACGGCGAATTCGACCAGTGCTATCAACTCGAAGCCGTCGTAATCAAGGCGAGCGACAGCACGCCCGGTTATGACGATACAACCAATGGCGGCGGTGAGTACAAAGTCGCGGTCAGTGCCAACGCCGATTTCTCAGGCGGCAAAACCGACAACTTCAAAGTTAACCCCAGCGTTCCCGTGAGCGGCACGCTCAACGTCAATAAGTTCTACGACGCGAATGCGAACGGCCTTAACGACGACGGCCAATCAATCACCGGTTGGAAAATCCGGATCATTGACGACGTGGAACTGTTTCGCTTCACTCCCGTCAGCATCGTGGTCGCGCCGGATGATTACATCGTCTCCGAATTTGATCCCGCGGAGACGAACTGGATTCACACAACCGACAATCCCGTGAACGTGACTGTCGGGGCAGGCGAAACGAAGACGGTTGAGTTTGGCAATCTGTGTCTCGGAGCCGGCGGCGGCCACACGCTCGGATTCTGGTCCAACAAGAACGGACAAGCAACCATGAACGATGGCGGTTCCGTCTGTTCTGAACTCGCCCTGCTGAATGGTCTTTATCTGCGCAACGCGGCCGGCACCCGCATGAACTTTGGTTGCGATTACGCCGGGTTCAAGAACTGGCTGCTGAGTGCGACGGCAACAAACATGGCGTACATGCTTTCGGCTCAACTCGCCGCTATGGAGCTTAACGTTGAAGCCGGTTTCGTCAACGGCGGTTCTCTCGTCTACGCGCCGGGAACGAACAGCGCAAACGGGCTTGGATTTGCGACGGTGAACGCGCTGATGGCCGAAGCAAATGCGGAACTAACGGTACACCCAACGGCATTGGCGGGTGATTCGTGGCGCTCTTATCAGGAAGCATTGAAGAACGCTCTCGATAAAGCAAACAACAATCAGACGTTCGTACAATCGACTCCCTGTCCGTTTACGTTCTGATCGATAACGTTCGAAGTGTCTTACGGGGCGCTGCATCAGTGGCGCCCTTTTTTCATTAGCGGCCGCCGAGGGATTCGCGAAGTTCGAGCAGCGACTGGGCTTTTTGTTCGACTTCGCTCGCATGCCACGTGAAGGATTGGTCGGCAGCCGGAAGTTCGATCTCGCCGTTATCTTTCATCGCGATACCATCCGCGAGGCCAGCTTTCAGGTTCAACGTCTTCGCCTCTTCGAGTGTTATCTCATCAGGCAAGTCAACTTCGATTGCACCTTCACGGACAATCACCGGATAGCCGCCGGGCAGTCCCAATGGTCCGGGAGAGTGACCGCTCCACTTCGGTCCACGTCCAGACAGTGCGGAGAGCATCGGCACGGCTGCCAAACCGGCGACGTCGTTTAGGTTGCGTTGTAAGCCGGCATTCCTGAGCCGTTGCTCGGCGACGTCATGAATCGGAACTTCGCCAAGCCATGCCTTAAGCGGTTCTACTTCGCGGCCGTCGATGAACGCGGCGAAGTGAGCATGATGTCCGATCATTCGCAACTGTTTGCCTTGTTTCGTGCTCGGGTCCAAAACGTTCCAGAGTATTGCCGCGAGAATGGCAACGTTTCCGAGCCCGCCAGTGATCGGCAGTCCATTAGCCGACACGACTGGATTGACCGCATCGGGATAACAGGCGTTTACGAGCGCGGTGGCCGGCGATTCGTGGGCGATTGCTCGGGCAACTTTCACCGCGAGTGCCGCTTGTAGCGGCAACGTAAAGCCGAATCCGATGTTCTTTAAGAGAGTGGTCCACCCGTCGGATCCGCCGAGAGTCCATGGAGACTGGAGCGATGCCGTGTGTACGATCACTTTCGGGCGGAGTTCGCGCACGGTGCGGCGGATGAGATCGTCGTCGGCCCAATCCATAACAACAGGTACGATTCGAAGACGTCCACCAGCATTGGCGGCGAGCTCTGTAGCCGAGCGAGACAGTCGGGAAATGCGATCTGGGTCTCGGGCGACGAGCGCGACGTCGAGAGAATCCGTCGTCTGTCGTGCGAGTGCGTGCAAAACCTCGGTTGCAAAGGAACCCGAGCCGGTGATCGCGATCTCAACTTGGTGCATACGTTTGTTCCATTATCGAGTTATTCTATAAAAAAATGAAACGACTCAGCTTATTACTGCTTCTGATTGCGGTGGCGTTGTCGGTCGTTCAACCCGTCGCGCTTCAAACTTCCGCCGCCTTCAAAGGACGCATTGGCCTTCAGCTTTATAGTCTGCGCAACCAATTCACGAAAGACGTTGGCGCGACGTTAGACCAGGTCCGTGCTTTCGGTATTACGAACGTCGAGTTGGCGGGAACTTACGGCATCGCGCCTGACATGTTCAAGGCCGAACTCGACGCGCGCCACCTCAAAGCCGTCAGCGGTCATTTCTCCTACGAACAGTGCCGCGATCACATTGAAGACGTAGTGCGCGACGCGAAGCTGTTAGGACTGGAGTACGCCGGCTGTGCGTGGATTCCCCATACCGATCCTTTCAACGAAAAGACTTGTCGGGAGGCGGCGGCTGTCTTCAATCGCGCCGGTGAAGTGCTTGCGAAACACGGAATCAAGTTTTTCTATCACACTCACGGTTATGAATTTCTGCCTTACCGTGACGGAACATTGTTCGACTTACTCATGGCCGAGACGAAACCTGAGTACGTGCGCATCGAGATGGACGTCTACTGGATTGTTCATCCCGGACAGGATCCCGTAAAGCTGCTGGAGAAGTATGGAAAGCGCTTTGAACTCATGCACGTTAAGGACATGAAGCACGGCACGCCCGGCGGATTTACGGGACAGTCGGACGTGACCAACAACGTAGTGCTCGGCACGGGAATGATCGACTGGCCCAGCGTCTTTCGTGCAGCGAAGAAAGCGAGCGTCAAGTGGTACTTCATCGAAGACGAATCGCCGTCGTCTGTCGAGCAGATACCGCAGAGTCTCCGCTATCTCGAGAAGGTGAGGTTTTAATCATCAGTAAAGCAAGCAAGCTCGGAATTGGATTTATCGGCAGTGGGTTCGTGACGAAGTTTCATCTCGAAGCCTGGCGTGGCGTTCGCGACGCGGACGTGCTCGGCGTTTACAGTCCAAACGCGGCGCACGCCGAAGCAGCAGCCGCTCGTGCCCGGGAGCTTCGCGTCGGTAATGCACGGGCGTTCCAGTCGATCGAAGAGATGATTGCCGCTCCGGAGATCGATTGCGTGTGGTTGTGTGGCCCAAATCATTTGCGGGTGCAGAACATGCAGGCCGTCTGCGATACGGTCAACTCCGGAAAAGGTAAGCTGATCGGAATTGCCTGTGAGAAGCCGTTGGCGCGCAACGTCGGTGAAGCGCGACGCATGGTTCAACTCGTCGAGGAGTCGGGGTTGCTGCACGGCTATCTCGAAGACCAGATATTCGCGCCGAGTGTGACGCGCGGGCGAGAGATCATGTGGAGCAGGGCGGCGGCCCTGACCGGCCGGCCGTACTTGGCGCGCGCAGCCGAAGAGCACAGTGGCCCACATTCGCCGTGGTTCTGGCAGGGCGAGCTACAGGGCGGCGGCGTTCTCAACGACATGATGTGTCACAGCATCGAGGTCGGCCGTTTTATGCTGACGAAACCTGGCGCACGGCGTTCGAGTATTCGGCCCCTCAAGGTGTCGGCGCAGATTGCGAGTTTGAAATGGTCGCGCCCTGACTATGTTGAGCTTCTCAAGAAGAACATGGGCGTCGACTATCAGAACCGTCCGGCGGAAGATTTTGCACGCGCCACCATCAATTATGTCGACGAAGAAAATGAACCGCTGATCGTCGAGGTCACGACTTCGTGGAGCTACGTCGGTGCGGGTCTGCGTTTGACGCTTGAAGTGCTTGGTCCGGAGTACTCACTCAACATGAACTCGCTCGACAGCGGGTTGAAGTTGTTCATGAGCCGCGAGGTGAAGGGCGCCGCCGGCGAGGACCTCGTCGAAAAACAGAACGCCGAACAGGGATTGATGCCGGTGCTGGGAAATGAAGCCGCTGAGTATGGTTACGAAGCGCAGGATCGTTATTTCGTTCAGTGCTTCCTCGACGGGAAGCAACCGGAAGAGAGTTTCTACGATGGTCTCGAAATAACCGAACTGCTGATGACGGCTTACATGAGCGCCGAGCAGGAGCGCACGATCCACTTCAAGCCAGACGGACTCGATACGTACGTGCCGCTGGTTGCGCAGGGCTTGTGGAGTGGCAAGTGAGATCACGCGCAAGCTGATCGTTAATGTAAAAGGGCGGACCGAGGGTCCGCCCTGAGTTGTGTGAACAACTTGTCTGTTATCACTCCGGGTTTCTTACCAGGATCACGTCCCAGGCCCAGCGTTCAATCTTACTGCCGTGCGCGTCTTTGACTTTGGCTCGATACATGAACTGGTTCCCGTACTGGTCGACGCGCTTCGATTCCTTGTGTTTCAGCTCTATCGTTACCAGCCCGAGCTCCGACAACGTGTGCAGTTCGGAAGGCTCTGATACGCCGTTGTGATTCGTGTCGCGCCAGAGACGCAGCGAATTGAAGCAGGAATCACTCGCCGTTATTACGCCGTCGCCATTGCCTCCGTACAGTGCTTTGTCGTACTCAGCGAGCGCTAGAAAACCATTCTTCAACTCGCCTGCGGGCGCTGCGGGCTGCGGCGTATAGTCGCCGAACAACTCCGTACCATCATTGATGGTCCCATCGTTGTTTCGATCCAGCGCGAGCCACGCATCGTCGCTTGCGGCCGAGGTCCAGGATGTCAGCTCACGAATCCCATCGGCGTTTAGATCGAAGGCGACTCCATTTGCCGAGTTGGTTAAATCAAAACCATTTCCGAGCACGTCGACGACGATAGGCGTCGGCGTACAAACGCCGCCGAAACACTGGCCAGGGCAAGTTTCTGGAGTACAGCCTTCGCCGCTTAGTTCATAAATGTCGACGTATCCGTCATCGCCGGCGGCTCCTGCCGATCCATCAGCGCCGGAAGTGCCGTTGCTGCCGAGGTTCCCGGAGTTTCCGTTCTGGCCCGTACTACCACTCGTGGAGCAAGA
Organism: Acidobacteriota bacterium; assembly: GCA_046732935.1. Lineage (GTDB taxonomy): Bacteria > Acidobacteriota > Blastocatellia > Pyrinomonadales > Pyrinomonadaceae > PSRF01. The sequence goes on from JBKPOC010000002.1 coordinate 299,941, forward strand.
GTAACCACCGTTACCGCTGCCCCCATTTCCTCCGACGCCGTAAGTACCGCCGACGCCGGAAAGATTTCCGCCCCCGCCGCTTCCTCCGGCCCCACCGTTGGAAGTGACGTTAATGCTACCCGTGTAATTCGGTGGATAAGCGACAGTAATATCGCCACCGTCTCCGCCGTCTCCCCCGTTTCCGCCAGCGCCTCCGTTTCCACCAGTCCCGCCATCACCGCCACGGCCGCCGGCACCGCCGTTGGCCGCGAGACCGCCGTTGCAGGGCGTACAAGCCACGCCGTTGCCGCCATTCCCGCCGGCAGCTCCATATCCGCCGGTCCCGCCGAGGCCGCCATTACCACCGTTGCCACCAGCGCCGCCGTTTGAGGTCACGTTAACGGATTGGTTCGGCGCCGGTTGAATATAGGCGTCGCCGCCATCTCCACCCGCTTGTCCGTTACCCCCGGCGCTACCCGCGTTGCCTGCGCCGCCCGCGCCCCCATTCGCACCGTTGCTGCCGTTAACGTTTGTCGAGCAGTTCCCGTCGGCTCCATCCGAGCCGATGCTCCCGTTGCTACCGGCGCTTCCACTGTTGCCGTTTCCTCCGTTAGATCCTGCCGAGCCGCTGTAGTTTTGGAACATCACGTGATGTGAGTTTTTGCGGCCCGATCGCATTGCAGCAGCCGCCGCCAGGGCTTTGTTCGCGAGCCACTCTTTCTGGCCCAAGCCGCTCAAATCGAGCGTTATTACACCGCCATCTTTCGTGTCCGATGCTGCATGGTGATTGTTGGTCAAACTTGTCTTAAGCAACTGCGCGCGAGCGCGTCTGTTGCTTGCAGTATTTTCGACCAACTCGGTTCCTTCGACTGTGAAGATGAAAATGTCGTGAGGTCCTTTGATAACAACATCGCGGCCCAGAAAGACCACTCGCCGGGCGAGGATCACAGTATCGCCTGTCAGTTGAATATTTTCCGGCAGGTAAAGCGTATGCGCGAGCTGCGCGCCTTTCAGCTTGTTAGTGCCCTGGCGTGCCTGTTGCAGCTCAGGCATTTGGTCCAACACAGGTTTAAGATTTCGTTTCCAGTTGGATTTGAGAAGTTCATCGGGATCGAACGGCACTTTTTGCTGTGCGAGCAGATTCCGTGCGCTTCCGAAGGCGGCTTTTCTACGCGCTGCCTTTTCGTCCTGAACGCTGCGTGCCGTGGGTTGTTCCTGCCACTGAGGGAGTGGCCTACCACCAGACCACAGCAACGGCAGAATCAGAAGACCGATAATAGAGAGAACTAGCTTAATTGAGTTCATGATCTGTCTCCTTGACAGGGACAGGGCTAGGGATTCTTTCGTGTCAGTGGGTAAACGACCACAAAAGAACCAGAAGAAGGAGGTTGTTGCGTGCGAAGATCTTCTTTGGCAACGAATGGTCGGTCAATCGTGAACTCTTGGCCGATGTGGCTATTTGTTGGCAGGAGTTGCTGTCGCGCAGCTCCAACTCGTGACACAAATACCTGGTTCTGTATTTGCTCGGAGCGAATCTAAAGACCCGCTTGAAGTCACGTGTGAAATGGCTGTCGTCATTTATGCCTACGCGAGCCATGACTTCTTTCACCCGCAAGTGAGTTGTCTCGAGAAGGAACTTTGCTTGTTGCAATCTGATGTGTCTCAGGTACTGCGCTAAGGTCTGTCCAATGTGTTGCTTGAATAGGTGTCGCAGCCGAGAGGGCGAGAGGTTGACGCCGCGAGCAAGTTCGCTGAGGCGCAAGGCACGATGATATTCGTGTTGAATAGTGGACTCGACGATTTGAACTCTTACGTCCACGACCATTTACCAGCATAGCGTGCAGACGCGTTTCGTAAACACTGGCTGGGAAAGTGTTCAAATATAACGAGAGTTTAGTGAGCGCAGTGCTTATATGCCTGCCATATAGAGAAGTCAAATGGGGCAAACGAGGACGCTGAACGCGCGCGTGACAGCCTAGGCATCACGTGATATGCATAACCTATGTCTCCGCTTTGGGAAGTAGACGATCAAGCAGCACGGCTCGCGGAACTGACGAGTCAGGATCCCGATGTGAAAGAAGCGCCGTTGCGGCGCGACGTGCGTTCGCTTGGGCGGCTGCTTGGGGAAGTGCTCAAGGAACAGGTTGGCGACAAGTTGTTTTCAGCAGTTGAAGAGTTGCGCCTGTTGCTGATTGAGCATCGAGAGTTGCGTGCGCAACCGGGTCACGACGTTGAAAACGAACGGCGCTTGATGGAACGCGCGCAGGGAATCGTCAGTCGTTTAGATGTGGCTGAGGCGCATCAGATGGCGAAGGCGTTTGCTATCTATTTCGAACTGACGAACCTCGCGGAGACGAATCACCGTAAGCGTCGTCGCCGTGCTGCGCAGGCGTCGCCTGAGTCGCTGGCCCAACCGGGATCGTTTCTCGGCACTCTGCGCCGTATGCGTGACGCCGGCATCACTCAACAACAAGCACTCGAGTGGCTGGCGAAGATCGAAGTCATCCTTGTCTTTACTGCTCATCCCACCGAAGTCGCGCGCCGCACCGTGTTATTCAAGCGCCAACGTATCGCGGCCGAGCTCGAACAACTCGATCGGCTGCCACTCACCGAGCGCGACTCGAAGAAACATGAGCAGGCGATTATCGCGGAGATAACCGCGCTCTGGCAGACCGACGAAGTGCGTCGCCGGCGTCCGACAGTTCGCGACGAGATCAGGATGGGGCTTGATTACTATCCGAGTGTTTTGTTCGAGACGTTGCCGGCGTTGTATGAGGAGTTTGCGGACGATTTCAATGAAGCGTACGGCGAAGAGTTGCCGGCGAACGCGTTGCCACGAGTGTTGCGGTTCGGTTCATGGATCGGCGGTGACCGCGATGGCAATCCGCTGGTCACGCCGGAGTGCACGCGAGATGCCTTGGAGATCGCGCGCGAAACGATTCTCGATTACTACGTCGAGCGAATGAACGACTTGATCTGGCAACTCAGTCCTTCGACTTACCAGGTTGCTGTCGCGCAGCAACTCGAAGATGCGCTCAGCTCTTACGCGACGACTGTTTCAGCGCCGGATCTCAATCCGGAAAGACATCCGCCACAGGAAGTGTATCGACGGTTTCTGGATTACGTGTTGGCGCGTCTGATGCTGGTGCGCGACGAGCCGAACAATGCGAACGCGTACAAGAACGCTGCTGAGTTTCGCGAAGATCTCCGTCTGGCGCGTCAGAGTCTCTCCGCAAATGGCGGTGAACGTGTCGCGAGGTTCTTGTTCGATCCGCTACTGCGGCAAGTCGATACTTTCGGCTTCCACTTACACACGCTCGACGTTCGCGAGCATGAAAGCGTTCACAAACGTGCGTTGCTCGAGTTTTCAAACGTGGCCGCCGCGAACGAGGGTGCTCTGCCGGCTGCACCGTCAGAGGAAACGGCCAAACTGGTTGATTCGCTGCGCATGGTCCGTGACTTGAAGCGGCATTATCCAACCGAAGCAATTCGTAGTTACGTGATTAGCGGAGCACAGTCGGCTGCCGACGTCGCGGCGCTGGTGTCGCTGGCTGAATTGAGTGGTGTGCAGGTGGCAGCCGCAAACGGATCGGATCCTGGCGTGATGCCTGTGCCGCTCTTTGAGTCGATCGAGGATCTGCGAAACTGCCCGGCCATCTGCCGCTCGTTGTGGACCAGCGCCGATTACGCTCGTCTGCTGGATTCGTGGGAGCGGCGGCAGGAAGTGATGCTCGGATACTCCGATTCGAACAAAGATGGCGGGATGCTCACCAGCACGTGGGAGATATTCAAGGCCCATCGCGCGCTGCATCAGGTCGCGGCGGAATGCAACGTCAAGCTCACGTTGTTTCATGGCAGAGGCGGAACGGTCGGGCGCGGCGGTGGGCCAACGCATCACGCCATCATCGCGCAGCCGCAGGGTGCTTTCACGGGCCAGATAAAGATCACCGAACAAGGCGAAGTGATGAACTGGAAGTACTCCGAGCGGGTGCTGGCGGAAAGAAACCTCGAGCTGATGATCGCGGCCTCGTTGGAAGCATTGTCTCGTCCGGGTGACGTCGCAGATTTAGACCAGGAGAGTGAAGCGGCGCTCGAGAAAATGTCGCAGGACGCTTTTGATTTTTACCGAGAAAAGATCGCCGAGAATGACGAGATACTGACCTACTTCGAGGAGGCGACTCCGGTTCGCGAACTGGAACACATGCGGATCGGTTCGCGGCCGACGCGACGCAGTGCGCGAGGCGGGCTCCGTAATCTTCGCGCAATTCCGTGGGTGTTTGGTTGGATGCAGAGCCGTCAGGTCGTGCCGGCGTGGTTTGGTGTTGGCTTTGCTCTCGAACGTTTTGTGGATAAGAGTTCGGACAATGCCGCGTTGTTGGACAGACTGATGCAGCAGTTCCCGCTGTTCAGCGAACTGATCGCCAACGTTGAGCTCGGAATGGCGAAAGCTGATCTATCGATTGCGCGGCTATATGCCGGGTTGGTTTCTGATGCGGGGCTGAGCGAGCGAGTGTTTGCGATGTTGCTCGAGGAGTTTGAGCGGACACGAAGGGTGGTGCTGCGTTTGACCGGGCAGGCGACGTTACTGGAGAAGAATGCGGTCCTGGCGCGTTCGATTCGACTGCGTAATCCGTACGTCGATCCGTTGAGTTTGATTCAGGTTGAGTTGCTGCGCCGCAAGCGTGGCGGTGAGGACAACGACAACCTCAACTACGCGCTCGCGGCAACGATCAATGGCATTGCAGCTGGGTTGAGGAATACTGGGTGAGTAAAAAATATACTGCTTGATCACGGCGGTAGGACTCAAAATTCAAGATTGTTTTTCGCGGCGATTCATCAATTAATGAACCCGCAACAGGCAAGAGAAAGCCCATTGGATTCCGGCCAAGACCTGACAAGAAATAGACGTACTCTCAAGAGACTTGAGGTGCCAATTTGGAACCTCAAACGTTGAAGGTCACAAATGTGACCTTGAACAGCGCACACTTCCTTGCCAGCAATCCCGCCGCGGTGGTGTTAACCAACTGAATCAGTTTCATTTGGTGCGAACCAGGCCACAACTTAGGACGTAAAGACCCCTTCGGAGGACCGCGACGATGCAAACGTTCCTGCAGGACTTGAAATACGCGCTGCGCATGCTGAAAAAGAACCCGGCCTTTGCCGCCGTGGCGATTCTGACCCTCGCCGTAGGAATCGGCGCCAATTCTGCCATCTTCAGCGTTCTCAACTCCGTCCTCTTACGCCCGCTGCCTTACCGGCAACCCGATCAACTCGTCCGCGTCTACAGCGAATTTCCCACCATGCAGCTCCAGAAGTTTTGGCTTTCACCGCCCGAACTGCTCGACATTCAACGCGAGGCCAAATCGTGGGAAGCAATCGGCGCCTGGGCGCCCGGCGGTCAGAACGTCGGTACCGAGAGTGAGCCACTGCGAGTCACCTCCGCCGCCATCACGCGCAGCTTGATCGATGTTCTCGGCGTGCAACCAGAACGCGGCCGCAACTTCACGGCAGAGGAAGATCGCAATGGTGGCCCAAGAGTCGCCATCATCTCGCATGGCCTGTGGCAAAAAGGCTTCGGCGGAACGAGTGACATCATCGGTAAACAGATTCAGGTCAACTCCAATGCAACCACCGTCGTCGGCGTAATGCCACCCAACTTCGCCTTCCCTCCCGGAAGCAACGATCAAGTCGAACTCCTGCTGCCTTTCCAATTCGATCCTGCCAATCCGGGAGGCCGTGGTTCCCACTTCCTCTCCGTGATCGGCCGATTGAAATCCGGTGTAACTATTCAACAAGCGCAGAGCGAAATGACGAGCTTGATGGCCGGCTGGAAAAGCGAGGCCCGCGCACAGCATTTACTCAACCCTGAAAGACATCCGGTGATAATGCTGGGCCTTCACGAAGACGTCGTGGGCTCAGCGCGCAAAGCCGTGTGGCTGCTCATGGCGGCAGTCGGTTTTGTCTTACTCATCGCGTGTGTAAACGTAGCGAACCTCCTGCTGGCGCGCGCTGAAGCACGTCATCGTGAATTTGCGGTCCGCCTGGCACTGGGCGCCGGGCTCAAACGAATGGTCCGTCAGTTCGTCGCCGAGGGTTTCGTACTCGTCTTACTCGCCTCGATTGTCGGGGTTGCGCTCGCATTCGGCGGGTTGAAGGTCCTGCTGCTGTTTGCGCCTGACAGCGTGCCGCGCACAGACGAGATCGGCGTCGGCCTTCCCGTACTCGCATTCACCATCGGCGTCGCGATCGTTGCAGTCTTTCTCTTCGGCCTCGCGCCACTGGTCCAGGTCAGCGAACGTAATCTCGCCAACTGGATTCGCGGCGCAGGCCAGCGCTCGATTCGTGGAGGAGGACAGGCGCTCCGCAAAGGTCTCGTAATCGCGGAGATTGCCCTCGCCGTGATCCTCGTCATCGGCTCGGGCCTGATGATTCGCGCTTTCTGGAAATTGCAACAAGTGAACACCGGCTTCGATCCGTCAGGCGTAGTGAGTTTCAGCTTGAATCTGCCGGGAGTTAAATACAAACCACCTGACGCTCTCCAGTTTGTAAACGCTCTCCAGGAGAGACTCAGCACGATTCCCGGTGTGACGTCGGCTTCGATGACGAGTGGACTCCCTCCGCTGCGCCGCATCAATGCGAACGACACCGAGATCGAAGGCTACCAGCCGACCCCCGATGGCCCAGCGCAGAACGTCGACTACTGGAACGTCGTCGGTAACGATTACTTCAAGACGATGAAGATCCGTGTGCTGGAAGGTCGCACTTTCGAGCCGCAGGACGAAAACCCGAACGCGATGCCGGTGGTAGTCGTCAACCAGGCACTGGCGAAACGGTTCTGGACGGGCAGCCCGATCGGCCGCCGTGTGAACCCGGCGTTTTCCGAGCCGAAAATCTGGTGCACGATCGTCGGTGTGGTAGAGGACGCGAAGAACGCGGGTATGGACAAACCCGCCGGCCCGGAACTCTACTTCCAGGTAAAACAAGTGGCGAATCAGTTCCTTGGAGGAAACGTAAACTTCGTCGTGCGCGCGTCGAATAATTCGCCGGCATTAGAAGGCTCGATCCGAAATGCAGTTCGTGAACTGGACCCGAGCCTGCCTGTCTACAATCTTTGGTCGATGAATGAACTGGTGTCGAAGTCCATGGTCCAGCCTCGCTTCCTCGCGTTACTGCTGGCGACGTTCTCCGGCATCGCGTTGTTCCTGGCCGCGATCGGTATTTACGGCGTGATGGCTTACTCAGTGGCGCAGCGGACGCAGGAGATTGGAGTGCGAATGGCGCTGGGCGCGCGACCTCTTCACGTGTTGCGACTCATCCTCGGACAGAGCATGGTCATGCTGATCATCGGCACAGCGATCGGGTTGGTAGGCGCGTTTGCGCTGACGCGATTGATGCGTACGTTATTGTTCGAAGTCACCGCGACCGATCCACTGACCTATGTAAGCGTGATCGGGTTGCTGACGGTCGTCGCATTGCTGGCATGCTACATTCCGGCACGTCGTGCAGCGAAGGTGGATCCGTTGATCGCGCTGCGATACGAATAACTTACGCGGGCCGGAGCGATTTGGGATATCATCCTCAAAACCCAAATGAAAGGCCCGCGTTATGAGCACTAGTGAACCGGTCTCCGCTCGCACCTCCGGCACGACAAGCCGTCGCATCATCATTTATGCAGTCGTGCTCGGTGTCGTTTTTCTACTCGGTTTGGTGCCCATGTGGCTTAAAGCCCGTGGACGCGCGGCCGAGCGCGACGTCGCGCAACGCGACCTAAGACTGTGCCGCATGCAGAGTAATCTGATGTCCTCAGCGATAGACTCGCGGCGAGGTGAATACGAGCGGGCACGCGTGTCGGCAAGCAGTTTCTTCACGTCACTGCGCGAACAGATGGACCTCGAAGACTCCGCCGACCTCACTGCTCAACAACGCGAAGGCCTGCGACCGCTACTGAATCAGCGCGACGACCTCATCACTTTGCTCGCGCGCAGCGATCCGGCATCTGCTGATCGACTAACGGAGATGTACGTTCAGTTTCGCAAATCTGTCGACGCGTATTGAAGCGACGCTCACGCGTGGCGAGCGCACTCCGCAATTTCTGTGGCCGCGTGGGTGGCCCAGGGATGATGCCCGTTCAGCGTCTCGTGTCCGTTGCAGTTTGCGACCCGAGCGTAGGTGCTCACAAGCATCGAGAGCACGGCGTTTGGCGCGAACAGTTTTAGATATCGATCGCGCGCGGCCTGGCCCATGCGTTTGCGCAGCGCCGGATCAGATGCCAGCCGCTGCATCGCAGCAGCCAGTGCCGCACTGTCACCAGGCGGAATGAGAATGCCCGCATCAGACGTGAGCAGGTCAGGTGAGCCGCCGACGTTGGTAGTGATGATGGGTAAACCATGGGCCATCGCTTCGATAACGCTTTTTGACGTTCCTTCAGCGAACGACGGCAGTACGAACACGTCCAGCGTACGCATGAACGCGCTGCATCCCACGGCGCCGTCGTAAGCGCCGACAAACTCCCACGATCCGTTCAGCTTCAATTCGCGCACTCGTGCTTTGACGTCCGGCCTTGCCGGGCCGGTTCCCGCCAATCGCACCAGCACGTCATTCCGGCTCCTTACCAACTCTGCGACTGCATCGGCTAACACGAAAGGTCCTTTGCCGATCTCGATCCGCGCCGCATAGCCGAAGATAGTTTCTTTCTTTCCGTTGACGCTCGCGCGGGTTGAAATGTTGAGCATGTCAGAGTGGTCGGTGAGCAGCGGCAACACTGAAACAGACGGCAGAAACGGGAACCGTTCCGACCATTGCCGGGCCAGTGTCGGCGACAGCGCCGCGACTTCGGAGCACAGTGGCAACACTTTTTCCAGTCGTTTGTAGTACGGCTCGAGGGGAGGCAAGTAATGCGGCGTGCCCATCTCGTGATAAAGGACCGGAATACCCGCTTCTTTGCCGGCGCGGATCAGCAGCGTGGCGCCGGTGTCAGGTGTGAACACGTGCAGCACGTCGTATTCGGAGCGAGAGAAGTAAGCACGGCAATGCTTGTAGTGAACACGCGATATCAGATCGATCAGCAGTTGCCACGTTTTGCGTAGGCCGGCTTCGGTGCGCGGAATCAACAGGAACAACAACAAAACGCTCGAAAGTAAACCGCGCAAGCTGCGCAGGGTCATGAACGCCACCGAACGCTCAATGACGTTCACCACCGGAACGCCCGCCTGTCGCAGTCGCCGGTAAAAGCGATCCGTCTCCGCGGGCTTGTATAACAAGACGACGTCAACGTCATGTCCTGCCTGGCGCAAGCTGATCGCGTAACTGACGAGAATCTCATCAGCGCCACTCACTGGCCCAAAGAAGTGACTCTTACAAAGAGCAATTTTCATAGCTTTGCACAAATAGTCCCTTCTCAGCGGCTTCGCCGCCTGATGTGCGGCGTGGCTATGCCTCGCCGAAAAGGTGGGGCTTTTATGGGGCTGGGCCCCTCGTTCGGGCTTGGCCCAGAAATTTCAGGGCGAAGCCCGGACCGGCGGCGAAGCCGCACGTGTCTTGCGGCCTGTAACGGCGAGGCAGAGCCACGCCGCACATCAGGCGGCGAAGCCGCAACGTTCACGTCAATGACTTTGTGTGCAAGGGCAATTTTCATAGTTTGCTTGGCGTCAGAAACCACAGCAACGGTCCACTCACGGCTGTTCGAAACGGACGAAGGCGAAACGCGTCTTTGATCGTCGCTCTGGCTGACGTGTTGTTGCCTTCGTTGATCAGGTTGGCTGCTTCAGTCATCAGCATCTGGTGCGTGCGAGCGCGGAACTTTCGTCTCGCTTGACGACGTTTTGCTGCCGGCGACGACTGAGCGCGCGGACGTTCGAGCGCCATCTGTTGAACGCGCGCTGCCTGCTTGCACAGTGCGGCGCTGTTTGAGCACATCTGATCTGATTCAGCGACGGCTTTACGATAAACCGCGACTGGCTCTGCTATGGCAGCTACCAGGGATCGTTCGCTGAGACGCAGCCACATGTCCCAGTCTTCAATGAGGTGCAGGGTCGTATTGAAACCATTTTCACGCTGCAAGCTCGACTTGCGCGCGACAACAGACGGCATGGGAATGAAGTTGTATTCGAGCAGGTCCCAGAAGAGGTCGCCGCGAGGACAGTCGAGCGGATAGATCTCGCCGGTTGGAAGCTGGCGCTGCGCGTCGCCGATCAATACCTGGCCATAGCAGAATGCGAAGGCATTGTCCGCGCGAAGCGCGTGCAACTGTTTATCGAGTGACCCGGGCAGACGCAGATCATCGTCGTCGAGAAAAGCGATGAACTCCGATCGACTCTCGGCGATGCCAACGTTACGCGCCGCAGCCAAACCCTGGTTACTGCTCAAGCGAACGTATCGTATTCGTCGGATATTTGCGCAAACGTCCGGCGTCTCATCAGTCGAACAATCGTCGACTACAATCACTTCGAGGTCAGGTCCGGCGTTCTGCGCGCTCTCGATCGCGCGAGGCAACAGCCGCGCACGGTTGTGGGTGGTGATGACGACGCTGACGCTCGGCACGATGGGTTCGCGTATATTAGCAGAAAGGCAGAAGGATCAGTTGAGAACGTTTCTTGGGCGGATACGATGTTGTCGACGATGTATAAATTACTAGTTTTGATGCTCGTTCTCTTCGTGTGCATCTTGCGCGCTCCGTACACGACGACGGCTCAGCAGGGAATGGGCGGCGTCTCGACGGGCGCGGCGCGAAACTACAGCACGAAACGCACCATCGACATCACCGATCCGAATGCGCCGGTGGTGTTTGCTGACGTCACAGATAAAACGGCGCTGCGGGAGTTCATGCATCACTCGGGAACACCGCAAAAGAATTACATCTTCGAGACGCCATCCGGCGGCGTTGCGCTGTTCGATTACGATGGCGACGGCCTGCTCGATATTTACCTGTTGAACGGATCGACGATGATCGCGCTTCAGGGTAAGGAGAAACCGCCGCGGGCCGCGCTCTATCGAAACCTCGGCGGGTGGAAGTTCGAAGACGTCACAAGCAAGGCGGGTGTCGCAAATGAACGATGGGGAATGGGAGTCGCCGTGGCCGATTACGATAACGACGGCAGACCCGATCTATTCGTCAGCAACCTCGGCGTGTCGCGTCTTTATCACAACAACGGCGATGGAACGTTCACGGACGTCGCCGAAAAGCTGAACGTCGCACGCAAGGGATGGAGCACTGGCGCGACGTGGGGTGATTACGATGGCGATGGCCGTCTCGATCTGTTTGTTCCGGGTTACGTCCAGATCGATTTCGACAAGTTGCCGCCAAGTCCGGCGGAGGCGTCGAAGCCGGGGGCGACGGAACAGAACTTCTGCCAGTTTCGCGGCGTGACGGTGATGTGTGGTCCACGCGGTCTGCCTGGGGAAGGCGATACGCTCTATCACCAAAAGCCGGACGGCACTTTCGAAGACGTTTCGAAGAAGGCGCGGGTCGACGATCCGCAGCACTATTACGGCTTCACGTCGTCGTTCGTAAACGCCAATGACGATAATTTGTTGGACCTCGTTGTCGTTAACGACTCGACGCCAAATCAGCTTTACATCAACAAGGGTAACGGGACGTTTGAAGATACTGGTTATCAATCAGGCGTCGCGCTGAATGAGAACGGACGCGAGCAAGCAGGTATGGGACTGGCTGCCGGAGATTACGACAACGACGGCCGCGTTGATTTCCACATCACGAACTTTTCAGACGATTCGAACGTGCTCTATCACAACGACGGTGAAGGCAACTTCACTGACGTTACTTTTCAATCCGGAGTCGGCGAGCCTTCGATTCCGTTTCTTGGCTGGGGGACAAGCTTTATCGACTACGACAACGATGGTTGGGCCGACCTGATCGTCGCGAATGGCCACGTCTATCCTGAGGTCGACAATCATCAGTGGGGCACGAGTTACGCGCAGCAGACGCTTCTATTTCGCAATCTCATGAATGGGAGGTTCGAACGCGTCGGCGCGGCGCCGGGAAGCGGACTGGCAAGCGCGCAGACGGCGCGTGGCCTTGCCGTAGGCGACCTTGATGGAGACGGCCGTCTCGACGTTGTGATGAACAACATCGATTCAAAACCGACGATTTTGCGCAACGTCGCCTCACCGGCCGGACATTGGTTATCGATTCGTCTGGTCGGCGATACTGCGAAGAAGACGTCGCGCGACGCGATTGGCGCGCGTGTTTACGTGACGACTGGAAAAGTTCGACAGCGGAAAGATGTAATCAGCGGGACCGGGTACGCTTCGCAAAACGATCTCGCATTGCACTTCGGTCTCGGTTCGGCGACGACCGTGGACAAAATCGAGATCAAGTGGCCGGATGGATCAGTGCAAACGGTTCGTGCGCCGGGAGTGGACCGTAAAATCACGGTCGGGCAGAACAAACGATAACCGAGACGGATTGTTTAGGCAGTGTGACGAGGAATTTTGGTCCGCTCGGCAGGAGGCGCTTTGTCACGGACGCATTCGCGATCGTCTTCATCTCTGCTCGTGCGGCGGGGATCATGCCGGCGATAGTGATCGTCGTGACTAAGGCGCTCGTCTGGCTTGTATTCACTGCTTTGATAATGACGGCGTCAGTGGTACGGCTAACGGCGGCGTCAAGGTAAGGGACGTTGGTTCCTTCGCGAGATGAATCAAACGTTGGGCTGTTGACTGTGGTTGCGAGGAGCTGATCGCCACGATGCTCGGCGTAAAGCTGGTTAACGAGATAAATTGGCGAGACGAAGACGCTATGCCGGCCGGCTTGGATGATGCCGCCGGGCCAGCCGTTAACGAGATCAGACACGGCGCTCATCTCCACGATGTCGCCCGAGCGCTCGAACACGTTCATCAGCCGCGCGGCATACAGAGCCGAATCCATTGAATACTGCCGCTCGCTCGGAAGATCGAGTCCCCATTCGTTGATCGCCAACTTAACCCGTTCCGCGAGCCCGAGCTCGTCTAACAACCGTTGGACGCGCTCGTAAAAGCGCTCGAAGAATAACGGCCGCGCCATCAGGTTCAACGGATCGCCGCGCATCTCGCGCCGGCCGTAATAATGATGGATCGCCAGGTAGTCGATGTTACGACCGGCTTCGCGCAGCACGGTCCGGTTCCAGTCCATATCGTTGTTGCCGACGGCGATCAGCTTGATCGAGGGATCGACAGCACGCATCGCCTGCGCATAACGGTTGTAGTTGCGCGCGTAAGTTTCGGCATCTGAGTGGCCGCGCACCCAGTCGCCCCAGATCTCGTTTCCGACTTCCCAGTACTTGACGCCGAATGGCGCCGCGTGACCATTAGCTGCACGCATCGCACCGTATTTCGACGTTGCCGGACCGTTGCAGTACTCGACCCAGGCGGCAGCTTCCGCAGCGGTCGCGCCACGTCCCTCGACGTTGACGGTAATCGAAGGCTCAGCGCCGAGCGCGCGCGCGAACATCACGAATTCATCGGTGCCGAAGTCGCTGGGCTCAGGTTCGTTCTTCCACGAGAGATTGGTCCAGGTGACGCGCTCGTCGCGTGGTCCGATGCCCCACTGCCAGTGATAGTCCTGAGCAACGTTGCCGCCCGGCCAGCGAATGAAAGCAGGCCTCAATAGTCTTATCTTGTCGAACACGTCGGGGCGAACGCTGCCGGCCGCGACATCGGCCGGCATCAACGACACTTGATCGATCCAAACTGTCCCTCGTCCGGGAAAAAGAATCGCATAGCGCGCAAGAGGATCATTGTGAATCGGCTTCAATGAGAATTCATACTTCCGCCAGTCACCTTTAACGACGTGCTCGACATTAGCCGAAGCGTAGATCTGATGCTCGTCTGAGTCGGACTCGAGCGCGACCATAACGGAGCCAGCGTAATCCGTGGTCCGCAGCCAGAAGTAAGCTCGATACTCAACGCTGGACCTCACCGGAACGCGCGGCTGATAGACGCCGTGACGTTCGATCACGCCATCACCAGCGTCGACGCGCAGCGAATGGTCCTTCCGCTGCGGCGGGTAAGCAAATTGCTCGTCCCAGTGAAACGTGAGCGCGTAGTCGTCGTTCCGATCGTCAGGATAGCGCTCCCAATCGCGCGACAGGCCGATAGCGTTCGGCGCTTCTTCGAAACTGCGGTTGCGAAGCAGCTCGGCGTGCAGTCCTCCTTTGATGCCCTCGTACATGAATTCCAGAAACTGTCCGTAGAGCAGGGGACTGATGCGGTTTTCAACTTTGCGAGCGTCGATCGATATCGACGCCCTTTGAATTTGTTGTGCTGCTACAAAGTGAGGCTGCGCCAGAACAGCGCTCAGCAGGATTACAACGATTGAGAAACGTCTGAGCTGCAACGTTTACTTCGCTGCCTGTTTCGCTTTAGCTTTCGTCTTGCCCGTCATCCGTTTGATGAATTCAACTTCTTCCGGAATGTAAGGGCTGCCATCGTTGCGAAACACTTCGTGAAACCAGATCGACGGCTCGCGATCGACGTACGGATGCTGCCATGAATCCCACGGCAGGTTGGTTTGCGTTTTGCCCTGGACCAGGCCCCAGTTGATCATGCCGACGTTGTGGGCCTTGCCGACCATCAAACCGCCGAAGAAGAAGCTGCCGTTGCCACGAGCCATGTACTCGGAGCAGATCATCGGACGGTTGTAGCGTGTGAGCCAGTTGATCCGTTTTTCCAATTCAGTCGGCGAATCGTAGTTATGAAACGTGATGACGTCCGAGAGGTCGATCTGGAGGCGATCCATCGCCGTCATCTTTTCAGGCGTGGACCAGTCGCCTTTCCACAACGCAGACGTCAGCGGTTGTTCAGCTCCGGCTGCACGCGCCCAGGCAAACGCCTGTGGCAACAGGCGCAACACGAGTTCCACCTTGTTCTTCGGTTCCTCCTCGTGGTAGCTGCCGTGATTCTCGTTGTCGGGTTCGTTCCAGATGTCCCACGCGAGCACACGCTGATCCCGCGCGAATGCGCCGACGACGCCTTTCACGTACGCTTCGAGATGCGGATACTCAGACGGGTTCTCCAACGTGGCGCGATTCGGACTCTGCACCCAACCGGAATTGTGTACGCCGGGACGCGGCGCGCGCTGCTTGCCGAGTTTCGCGTTTGGATCCCAAACCGCGTCGAAGAGTACGAAGATGGGTCTGATCTTGTGCTTCGCGCAGATCGTCAGGAATTGATCGAGGCGGCGTTTGAAACCTTCTGAATCCTGCCAGAGCAAGTCATGCAGGTAGACGCGCATCGTGTTCATGCCGAGGTCCTCGGCCCAGCCGAGTTCGAGATCGATTCGTTTCGGATCGAACGAGTCTGCCTGCCACATCTCGAGTTGATTGATCGCGCTGGCGGGGTTGTAGTTGCTGCCGACCAGCCACGGTTGCCGCGCGTACCAATCACGCGCCCGTTGCTCGGACCATCGCTGAGTCTGCGCCGCGAGACTGACGGCGAGCAGGATCCAGACGGCGATTACTTGAACCAGTTTTCGCATAAGTTAAATCCGCGGTCTACGATCAGAACCTTACGTTCGCGAGCCGGCGGGCAATCTCTCGCGTTTCGTTTCTGGCCTTCTGCTTTTCGCTTAAATTCTTGAAAATTTCAAGCTCTCGATTCGCCTCGTCGGTTCGCTTCAACTTCACGAGCACACGGCTGAGTTGATAATGAGCTTCGGGTGAATCAGGTTGTAACGAGACCGCGCGCTGCAACAACGGCGCGGCTTCTGCAAATCGATTCGTGCGAGCGTAAAGCTGGCCCCACGCGAGATATGCGGCCGCTAGATTGGGATCGAGCTCAGTAGCGCGTTTGAGATACTTTTCCGCGCGAGCTGTATCGGCAGTCGAAGTCTCGAGCATCGTATCCGCAACCAGGTAATGCAGAGCAGCGAGTTGCCCGTTCAAAGCGATTGCCTGTTCGTAGAAGCTGATGGCCTTCTCGTACTGACCTCGTTCAGCATAAGTCACGCCGAGATACGCAAGAGCGGGCACGGATTTCGTATCGAGCGTGAGCGAGCGCTTGAACGAGTTTTCCGCCTCAGCATTCTGTCCGAGCGTGAGCTGTGCAATTCCTAGCGCTAACCACAACCGAGTGGAAGTTGGAAACTGCTGGAGCGCTTCCTGCAAACGAAGAATGGCCGCGCCGGGTGCGTGTGAGTCGGTGAGCAGCAGACCGTAACGAAAGTAATAGCTCTCGTTCGGAGGATCGTGTTGGATCGCGAGCCGCATCGCCGGGATCGCATTCTCAAAATGCCCATCGGCTTCATAGACTTCCGCCAACGCCGCATAGATTCTTGCGTCCTCTAATCCGTTCGCGACGGCGCTTTCGAGAGTACGTCCGGCGGCGCGGAGATCTTTTTGCATCAACACCTGAGCGAGTTTCAGGTTGGTAATAACGAGCGCCTCCGAAATTTGCGGATCTGAGTTGTTCTTCGCAGCACGTTCAAACAGAGTGAGGGCCATGCGCAGATCGTCCGGCTGCCCGCTATCGAAATAGATCTGCGCGAGATTTGTTAAGGCGCTCGGTTGGTCCGGATTTAACTTTAGCGACGCTTCGAATTGCCCGCGTGCTTCGGCCGTTCGGCCCAGGCGCATCAGAATCGCGCCGTAGTTGTTTCGCGTCGACGGATTCGACGGAGCGAGCGAAGCTGCGGCCGCGAACTGTCGTTCCGCTTCTTTCAGATCATTTGCATCGGCCGCCTTCATTCCGCGATATGTGTGTTCGTCTACACGTTTCGTATTCGAGGTCTCCTGCGCGACCGCGCTGGTCCACGTCAGCACGAGCAACAAGACGATCTGTGTAGTCCGTAGATAAGTCACGTCAGAAAAGCAGCCGTAAACGGATTTGTATCCGGCGCGGATTGTTCGCGCCAACACTCTGGAAACCGAAGTTTGCCGCATCCCGCAGGTCCGTCGTCGGGAAGAAGAAATACGTCCGATTGAATATATTGAACGCTTCCGCGCCCAACTCAAACGTCACGGTCTCTGTGATCGACGTCTTCTTCAGCAGGCTTATGTCTTCGCTGTAAAAAGGCGACGAGTGCACGTTGCTCAGCGCCGGAGCAAGCGAGCCGAAGAACCGCAACGGATCAGCGTAATACGCAGCGTAAGCAGCGGAGCCGACTACAGCGCCGCTCGGATTGTTGTTGAAGCCGGAGCCAAACAGCGGCGGAGGCGTGAACGCCGCCGGATTGATCGCTTGCCGGCCAAAGCGATTGTCGATGAACGCGCCGTTGCTCTCGAACGGCTGGCCGGTTGGATTCAGCCGCAGGTTTCCGAGATACCCGGTCAATTGCAGGAAGTCAGTGAAGACCGGATCAGACGTGAAGAAACTCAGCGGCACGCCTGACTGGTATCGATTTATCCCGTTGATCTGCCACCCGCCGACCAATCTATCGAGAGCCCCGCCGCTGTTCAGGTAACGTTTGTTTTTGCCGAACGGCAACTCGACGAGGTAGTTGATCACAAGCACGTGTGGAGCGTTGTTCGGCGAGATCGAACGGAACGACTCGCGATCGAATGGATTCTGTAGAACTCCGCCTAGCGGCGAACCACCGAACAGATCTTCAGACGCGTCAGTGATCAGCTTGGCGAACGTGTACGACGCGCCGGCTTGAATTCCACGCGAAAAACGTCGTTCGAGTTTGGCTTGAAGCGCGTTGTAGTCGCTGGTGCCCTGGCTTTCGAGAATGTTGTTGATGCGGTTGTATTGCGGGAATGGTTTCAGTGCTTGCGCGACGTTGCCATTGAATCCGGGGAACACCGCATTCAGCGACGACGGGAGCGGCGATCCAACACTCTGCGCAAACGAAACGATCGTCGGGTTCGCAAGCGCGTCAGCCAGAGACATATTAAGGACTGGAAAACCTAGTTTCAGTGCGTTGAGCGGCAGTCCATTCAACCGTTGGAAATTAGATCGCAGTCGTGTCGCGTGGTGGCCGATGTAGCCGACCGACGCGACGAAGTTAAAAGGCAGCTCACGCTGTAGGTCGAGACTGTATTGCAGCGTACGTCCCGTCTTGAAATCCGGATCGAAGAACTGAATATCCGAGCCGATGAACTGACTGTTAGGAGCAACCGGCGGAATCGACGGGTACGTCGACAAGAAGAATCGTGCGTTACGGCCATCGGGCGTTCGCGGCCCTGAGCCGGTGTTGTAACCGATCAGTCCCGTGTTCAGTTCGTTCTGGCCTTCGAAGCCGTAAATGATCGGCGAATAGTAGAGGCCGATACCGCCGCGAATGACCGTGCGATCGTTCCATGCGTAAGCTGCGCCGAACCTTGGGCCAATGTTTGAATAATCGTTCTTCACGAGCGCACGTTCGGTAGCCTGCACGCCGCCTTGTCCCGCCGCGCCTGCGATCGCTCCAGGCCGTCCGACTTCAGGATTGGTGGCGTTCGGATCGAACCCGCGATAGAAATTGCGGGCTTCATATCGCTGGCCTGGCACGTCGTAGCGTATGCCGAGGTTCAACGTGAGGTGCGGAGTAAACTTCCAATCGTCTTGCGCAAAGTAGCCGTGCGTCAGTTGTCGAAACTGCGGATCAATCGAGTTGTTTGAATTGAACGAAAACTCCGTCGCGCCGGTTATCAGGCTGGCGATGGGCCAACCGCCATTGGGATCCGCATCAGCCGCAGTCTGGTCGTGACGGAAATTGAACGAGCCGCCCGGATCGATCCTTTGTCTGAAGTTGAACTGCGAAGTACGGACTTCGGCGCCGAACTTGAACGAGTGATTGCCATGGACGTACGTCACAGAGTCGGAGACGTGCCAGGCTGTGTCGAAGATGTGATCGGTAAAGAAACTTGAACCGATGTCTTGATAGGCTCGCGGGTCTCCCGAAGTTACGGGATCGCCGTAGCCGGGAAAACCGAGTCGCGGAAAGGCGCTGTTCTGCGTCGCATTGATGGGAAAACCGAGTGACGCCGTATTGAACGGGTCAGTCGTATTACGATTCGCAACGTCGTAGCGCGTGAACCCGACGTTGAAGTGATTCAAGAGCGCGGGACCGAATGTGTAGTCGTCCTGGAAGCGAACGAGAACCGATTTGAAGAGTTGATTGAACGCGCCCTGCGACGTGAACGGCAACGGGAAGCGCGGAACCGGATCGCCCGCGATGCGATCGTTCTTGCGTTGCGAAATGCTGGCAGAAATCCGGTTCTTGTCAGACGTGACGAAGTCTAGCTTCGTCGTGTACTGGTTCATGTTTGTGGGCCGGAGTCCGATTGACAGGTAGTTTCGGAAAACGGTCGAACCAAGCGGTCCGGTCCGATTCGGCGCCGGGAAAAACTGAAGTGACGCTGCGCCGGCTGGGTCGATGCGCGCTCCGCCGAGATACAAGTCGAGGCGATTGCCCGGAATCGCGACTCGAGTTCCCGCAGGCTGCCGCGGATCGTAGATCTGCACGCCGTGTCCGAAGAAGTTGAGGATGTACGGGTCGGTCAGCAGTTCGGAAAAGTCTCCCTGCCGCATCCTCAACGTGGGAACAGTGATGATGTTGTTTGAGCCTTCGGTGAACCGGTAGCCTTCATAGTTAAAGAAGAAGAACGCGCGATTGCGGAACCTGTGAACATACGGGCCGCCTTCGCCGAAGTGTGGCAGCGTGATTGGACCGCCGACGTTGAACCCGAAATCGTTTTGATTGTCGCGCGCTCGGTCGATGTCACCGGCGTTATTGCGAAACGTGTTTGCGTTCAGTTTTTCGTTGCGGACGAGGTCATAGACCTCGCCGTGGTAATCATTCGCGCCGCTCTTTTGTGTGAAGTTAACGACGCCGCCGGATGAGTTGCCGAATTCAGCGGAGTAAGTGCTGGTTGAAAGCGTGAACTCCTGAAATGCGTTTGGTCCAGGCGCAACTTCCGAAAAGAACGTTCCATTCTGAGTGCGGCGTGTGCTGGCGCCGTCGATGAGAATCTCGGTGCCGAGTGCTTGTCCGCCACTGACACGAAACCGCGTGGTGTCGGTGCCTTGCGCTCCGCTGCCCTGGGTCACGTTACTGTCGAGATAGATGAACGACAGCGGCGTGCGGCCGGAGAATTCGGAACTGACAAGCAGTGGAAGTTCCTTCACCTGGCGTTCCGATACATTCGTCTGGCGCACGGGTGTTTCGGTTTGAAGAACGGGAGCCTCGTCGTTCGTGATAGTCACGACGGTGCTGATCTCGCCGACTTCGAGTTTGAAATCCAGCGTGCGATCGACTTGCACTGCGACGACGATATTTTCCGCGGAGGCAGTTTTGAAACCTTGCGCTTCCGCGGTGACTTTGTATGGGTCTGCTTTTACTTCAGGGATTCTGTAGTTCCCGTCGTCCGAGGTCTTGACCGCGCGGGTTTCGCCTGTGTTCAGGTTGGTCGCGGTGACTTTGGCGTCTGCGACGCCCGCGCCGTTTGGGTCTGTGACGCGGCCGGTAATTGAACCACGATCGGTTTGGGCAACTGCGGAAGTGATAGAAAGCAGAAAGAACGTAGACAGTGCGAGTATCGATCTTCGATAAAGCATGTTTCCCCTTGGTTCGGTCTTATCCGTGTTCTGGGCAGTAACACTAACCAGCGCTTATGGGAACACGGATATAGCAACGCGCATGTGGCGTTGTCAATGAATTTGTGGTGCGGTGTCGTTAGCACAGGGCTACAATGTGAACCAACGTATGAAAGCTGTTGTTATCACTCGTCCCGGTGGGCCTGAGGTCCTGGAAATTCAGGACGTTCAGACGCCGGAGCCTGGGCCGGAAGAAGTTCTTGTTCGCGTGCGGAGCAGTGCGCTAAATCGCGCGGACCTTTTGCAGAGGCTAGGACGATATCCTGCGCCGCCGGGCGCGCCGCAGAACATTCCCGGGCTGGAATTTGCCGGCGAAGTGGCCGAGTTGGGCGCGAACGCTGAGCGCTGGCAAAAAGGCGATCGCGTGATGGGCATCGTCGCCGGCGGAGCGCACGCAGAATTCGTGACGGCGCATCAGGATGCAATCTCGCCAGTGCCACCGAACCTCCAGTGGTCCGACGCGGGCGCAGTACCGGAGGTCTTCATAACCGCACATGACGCGCTTCAGCAGGCATCGTTCAAAGCAGAAGAAAACGTCCTGGTCCATGCGGTTGGCAGCGGAGTCGGGCTCGCGGCGACCCAACTCGTCAGCGCTTTAGGAGGACGCGCCTTCGGCACTTCCCGCACGCCGGACAAGATCGTGCGCGCGAGAGAATTTGGTTTGGCGTCCGGATATGAAGTTCCGGAGCCCAGCGCGTTGAGCGGGCTTTCTGCGTTCGGCGAGACCATGACCGGCGGCCGCGGATTCGACGTCGTGCTCGATCTGAATGGCGGTCCGTATTTCGCAGCCAGCCTCGAAGCAATGGCGCTGCGAGGCCGGCTCGTTCTGATCGGTAGTGTGGCGGGCTCTAAGGCGGATGTCGACCTGTCTCAGATCTTGCGCAAACGTCTCCAGATTGTCGGGACAGTGATGCGCGCGCGATCTCTCCCGGAGAAGATCGCAACGACCGCCGCATTCGCAAAAATCGTTGTACCGCTACTGGCCGAAGGAACTATTCAACCAGTAATCGATTCCATCCTCCCGCTCGACAGGATCCAGGATGCTCATCGACGCCTCGAATCTAACGACACGTTCGGCAAGGTCGTACTCACGATGCCATGAGCAACCCCGGCTACTCGCTGCTACCTCTTTGGTCCATCCTGAGTTGCCAGAAGAGGAACCCGAGCTCGAGTGAGACGTCTTCGATGATCTTGCTCAACGGACGTCCACCAGCATGACCGGCCTTCGTGTCATACAGCAACAAAACAGGCTTGCCTGAGGTGCTAGCGGCTTGCAGTCGCGCAGTCATCTTGCGCGCTTGAAGCGGCGGAACTCGCGTGTCCTGATCGCCCGTCGTCAGAAAAACTGCCGGATATTTTTCTCCCGGCTTGACTTTCTGATAAGGCGAATAGGCTGACAGGTATTTGAACTGCGCGGGATCCGAAGCGTTCCCATATTCGAGCAGCGCCGGTGGATTGTTGTTCTTGAAACGGTAGTAACCAATCATGTCGAGATCGGGAAACTCACAGAGCACTGCCTGGAACAAATCAGGTCTCTGCGTTAACGCCGCCCCGACAAGCAGACCGCCATTGCTGCCGCCTTGAATAGCCAACCGCGACGGACTCGTATACTTGTTCTTGATAAGCCACTCGGCTGCGGCTATGAAGTCGTCGAAGACGTTCTGTTTCTTATCGAGCATGCCGGCTTTGTGCCATGCTTCGCCAAACTCACCGCCGCCGCGAATGTTCGCCATTGCATAAACTCCGCCTTGCTCCACCCAAATCGCGGCCGATGAACTGAACCTCGGCGTCTGACTCGAATTGAATCCCCCATACCCGTACAACAGCACCGGAAGTTTTCCGTCAGGTTGCAAACCTTTCTTGTGCACGAGGAACATTGGCACCTTGGTTCCATCCTTCGATGAGTACCAGACTTGTCGCACCTCGAAATCGTCAGACTTGAACGGAACGTTAGGTCGCGCCCAAAGCTCCGCCTTTCCAGTTTGCACGTCGTATCGATAAATACTCTGAGGTGTCACAAACGAACGGAAACTGAAGAACGCTTCATTGCTGGCCCATCGCCCTGCGAGACCACTTGCCGACCCGAGTCCGGGAAGCGAAACCTCGCCCAAAGGCTTTCCATCTAAATTGAAGATCTTTATCTGTGACGTAACGTTGTGCAGGTAGCTCACGAACAACTTGCCGCCAACTAACGAGAAACCCGCGATCGCGTCGGAGCCTTCCGGAACGATCGTCACCCACTTCTCGCGCGCAGGATTCTTCAGGTCCACTACTACGATGCGCTGATTCGGCGCTTGCCAATCGGTTTGCATTACGAGCCGATCACCGGCAAACCATGCATTGAAGTGTGAAGGAATGTCGTTAACGATGGTTTGAATCGGACCGCCGCCCGAGACGTCCTGCACGTAGACTTCGTTACTGGCCCAACCATGCTGCACTTCGAACAGCATGTACTTGCCGTCTTCGGAGATAGCCGCGCCGATCCACTTGTCTGGTCCGTAGCCTTTCCCAAACACCTCCGTGTCTTTCGACGGGTCACTGCCAAGAGCGTGATACAAGACGCGTATTCCGACGTCTCTGCGTTGGAGGTTGTAGTAGAAGCCGCTGCCGTCCTGCTTGATCGAGACGCCGCGATAGAGCGCGTTCGGCAGTTGATCGACGTCTTTGCGTTTGTCGACGTCCATCACGCGCAGTTCAGTTTCGTCCTGACCGCCGCGGCGGACGCTGTAGATGATCAACTTTCCGTCGGTAGATACGTCGAGCAGGCCGATGTCCGTGGTGTGATCCGCGCTGAGAGTGTGCGGGTCGATGAGGACTTCGTCCGTGCCGTTCAGTCCCTGGCGAACGTAAAGGATCGCGAGATCATCCTCGGCGCGCTTCTTCGAAAGAAAATAACGTCCACCTTGCTCGACGGGCGTGCCTACAGTGTCGACGCGCAGCAGTTCCGACAGTCGCTTTTGGATCATGGGCCGCGCCGGCAACGAGTCGAGCAGGGAGTGAGTGTATTTGTTTTGCGCGTCGATCCATGCGCGTGTTTCAGGGCTGTCCTGCTCCTCCAGCCAACGATACGGATCCACGATCTCGACGCCGTGAATGACTTCGCGAAAGTTGTCGACTCTGGACGGCGGTGCTTTGGAGACTTGTGCTTTTACCGATGAGATCGCCAGCACGACGAGTAACAACAACACCTCGTAACGAACGGTTTTTCGAAGTGACACAACCATTTCGCCTCCTTTGATTCTGGACACGTGAATTGAGGTTCAGTCCTGTAAAAACTGACAGTTATCTGCTGCGGCCCCACAGTATAACGTTCTCCGGTCTCAACGCCCATGAAACACTTTTTCATACTGGGTATCGGAATTCTCGTGCTGCTTGCGGCGACGCTACCGGGCGCCGGTTACCAGGCCGAATCCAAACTCACACCCGATTCCGTTCTTGCCGAATTGAAAACTGGAAACGCTCATCATGTGCGACATCAATATCAGCATCCTCATGAGACGGTCGCGCGCCAGCGGGAATTAGTTACCGGACAACATCCGCACGCCGAGATCCTGAGCTGTTCTGATTCGCGCGTGCCGCCCGAGATCATTTTCGATCAGGGCCTCGGTGATCTGTTCGTGGTCCGCGTAGCGGGAAACGTGGCGGCGGACACGGAAATCGCGAGCCTCGAATACGGGGCCGGGCATCTGCACATACCGCTGCTGATCGTGCTGGGCCATGAAAGCTGCGGCGCGGTAACTGTCGCCGTCGAAGGTGGCGAGGCTGAAGGTCACCTCGGTGCGCTGGTTAGTCTGATCAAGCCTGCGGTGCAAAAGAGCCGTGGAACGCCTGGTGATCCAGTCGCGAATGCAGTCCGCCTCAATGTTCAGATGGTCGTACAACAGCTCCGCTCATCGACGCCGGTCCTTTCAGAGCTCGTCGCCCAGGGCAAACTCAAGATCGTGGGCGGAGTTTATTCACTCGAGACCGGCCAGGTGACGTGGTTGAGTGACTAGGCCTAAAGCTTCCGCAAGAAAACCTTGACAGCGTTTCAAGCCGAGTCGTAGACTCGCGATACCTCTACACCTTTTAATTACACTGTTAACTCCATAACTAGCGATCTTGTTCTCTACCAGGACCGCACTGGTGTTTCCTGCAAAACAATATGAACCGGAAGACGTTTCCACCACCTTACAGGCCTCAACCTATACCGCGTGTCTTGCAGACTAAAAAGGCAAGCGGTCAACAATCCCGGCCGGGCACACCGCCGAATATTCAGCCGAAAACAGCCTCGCCGCCAAAGCCGATTCCATCGCCGGCGCCTCGCTCTGTTCAACTGAAGCCTGCGCCCTTGCCTCCACGAGCGAAACCGGTCTTTCCACTGAACTCACGACCGATCCAGATGAAACCGTTGCGTTCGACAGTCATTCAATGCAACGGGGAGCCACCAACGGTGAGTGAAGTGGTTCTGGTCACCAGCATAATGGATGCCGATGCCAAGACCGGGTTTACGAGGATTACGTCGACCGGCGATCTAAACATGCCGGGGTTGAGCCAAAACGGCGAACGCGGCGCGTTCGGATACGCGCTCCAGGCCGTGTTCAAGATTGCGGCCGGAGAAACTCGGGGCCTGGAAGTGGAACGGGCGATTCTGGAATCGGAGCACAAGTTCGCCACTGGAACCCAGTGGGCCAAGACGGTCAAGCAAGGGTGGAGAAACGATGGTCCATCGCCTCACGAAGTGCAAACCGGACTCAACTATATCGCTGTCGCCGATGCACCCGGCATGGAGAATTTGGTTCCCGTCGGCGGTCACCAGGCCCGCGGATCCAATCTGTTCCTCCCGCAGAGTTATCCCGCCGAATACTATGCAAAGTTTCAGGTGAATCTTCGTCATGGGCCGCGCACAAGGATTCTCGCGATGATTCAGTACGAAGTCAGGATCAGCGTCGCCAGTGAGGAGGCGTTAGCCGTCGGCGCGGTAACACTGGTGAGGCGCCAAACTCCATACGTCGAGCCCGACTTCTCGCGATCTCTGGAAGAGGCCAGGGCGAGCATTCATGATCTTTTGTATCGCACACAGCGATTAGCTGACATGAGTCCCAGTTTTAAATTCAAGAGGAAATGATCCATGAACTCGCAAAAACCACCTAAGGGCGGCCCGCCGTCCGCGCCTCCCGTTTACCGGCCTCAGCCCGTGCCGAAAGTTTGCCAACGCAAACCTGCGATTGCCGCGCCGGCCAGGCCTCAGGTGCCAGCCAGGCCTCAGATGCCAGCCAAGCCTCAGATTAAGACGCCGGCATTACCAACAGTCGCACAGCGACAATCGCCAAAGCGGCCGCAACTTTCGCCGCCAAAGAATCTGTCCGCGCCAACCGTTCAGCGGTCAACGCCCAAGCCCCACACGCCGCGGCGGCAGCAAGCCATCCAGTTAAAGCCGACCTACGACGATTACAAAAAATGGCTGGACAAGCAGACCATTCCCGCAATGTTGCGAGCAACCTTGAACAACCGTTTAGGGTGGGCCCAGCGCGCGATTGCGTATACACGGCAAAAGTTAGTGCACGGAGCGGGCAATATCACGGAACAGGTAAAGAAATCCAAAGAATATAGTGTGCTGTACACCAGGCAGGCCTATCTACGATACCCAGCCTTTGCCCAGAAATTGGAGAGGGACACGCACGGCCGGGAGGACAAGCTGCTCAACAACCTACTCGCACAAGCCATCACGGCCCGTAAGACACGCGCCGGCAACTGCGATCACTTCGCCGCCATCGCGCTCTTCTATCTCATCGAACACGCTCCGACGAACAGCGGTATGCTGTTCAGACTTTCAGTCGGTACGAGTGGCAACGGTCATTCGGTAGTGATCTATGCCGACGGTGATTGGACGCCTGCCGTAGCCAACGATCAGAATTCCTACCATACCGCGGTCGTGGTCGACGCCTGGCCGACCCATGCGTTTGCCTGCGCCTGGGCGGATTGGAAATACAGAACTGATCACCCCAGAATCATCCTGGCTCTGGCCCCACAAAGTGATGACGGCACGAGAAAGCGCGTCGTCAGAGACTTCAGAGACGAGCTTCGAGACTCAGATGAATACCGGCAGCTTCAGCAAGTAAAGCGACGGAGCACTTCCGACTACAACGAATGGTTAATGTTTCGCGATGATCTCAACCTGACCTACAGTTATCCCCAATGGACCGACGAGCATCCGCTCTACGCTAACCATCCATCAGACGACTGTTTCATCACGACTGCCTGTGTGGAAGCGGCCGGCTTACGTGACAACTGTAGTGAGCTGAATACGCTCAGAGCGTTTCGAGATGGTTTCATGCTGGGCCATCCTGACGGAGAAGCGCTGATTACGGAGTATTACGCGATCGCCCCGGGAATCGTGAAGACCATTCGAGAACAGCCCAACGCGCACGAGATTCTCAGGTCGCTATTCGCGCCGATTCAAGATTGCGTCATGCTGATCAAGGCAGGCGAAAATGAGGCGGCGCTGTGGCATTACGTGGCAATGGTGCAAGCTCTGAAGGGTACCTATTTTCATTACTGAAGCCGGCGGCGCGACGTTCACCTTCGCTGCGCCTTCTGCTATTTTATCCGCACGTTAGAGACCGGAGGAATAGTTAGACACCGGAGGAATAACATGAAAGCTGCGGTATTCGTTACGAGCATCCTTATGTTGGCCTGCGGCGCAGGTATTGCCACAGCAACAGTGCGCACGGGCGACGACTTTCAGGAGCGCGACGAAATCAATCGGACATTTCAACTGCCGCCGGGAGCGCGCGTCGAGGTGTCGAGCATTCGCGGGCCCGTCGAAGTCGTCACCACGGATTCCGCGACTGCGGAGGTCCAGATCATCCGTACTGCCCGCACGCGCGCCGATCTCGATCATCACAAGATCGAAGTCGAACAGTCAGGCAACAGACTCGTGGTCAAGGGAATACAGGAGTCCCGACAAGAGCGGAACATCCAGGTAAACCACCACGTGATACTCAGGTTGCCGCGAAAGATCGATCTCGCAGTCAACAGTATCAGTGGCTCGCTCAAGGTCGGCGACGTTGACGGTCAGATCGTCGTCAACAGCATTAGCGGCTCCGGCCGCATCCGCAACGTCAGCGGCAAAGTCGAGGTGAAGAGCGTCAGCGGAGATCTCGACATCGGGAACGTCGGTTCAGACGCGCGAGTGAACAGCGTCAGTGGCAACGTTCATTTTGGTCAGGTGAACGGCTTGATCGATGTGTTTAGCGTAAGCGGCGGCCTGAACGCCACGGTTACGAACCTGAGCGCGCAGGGTATCAAGATTTACAGCGTGAGCGGCTCCATCGAGATTGGATTCAGGAACGACGTCAACGCTGATTTCCAGGCGAACTCCGTTACCGGTCAGGTTTACCTGGATCTGCCTAACGTGACTCGTAATAGCGGGGACAACGCATCGAACGTGCGCGCACGTATCGGCGCGGGAGGCACGCCGATTTCGATCTTCAGTGTGTCGGGCAGTGTCCGGTTGACTCGCTCCGCTCCTCGCGCGCTATAGGATCCTCGCCGGAAGTGAGACTGTGAAGGTGCTGCCGCGACCGGGTGTGCTCACGACGTCGATCTGTCCGCCGTGAGCTTCGACGATCCATTGCGCGATGGATAAACCGAGTCCGGCGCCGCCGAGTGCGCGTGCACGTGCTTTGTCCACGCGATAAAAACGATCAAACACGCGTGGCTGATCGGAATCGGAGATGCCGATGCCGTTGTCGCGCACGACGATTTCCGCGTTTCCGTTTTGACGCGCGAGTGAGAGCGAGATCTCGCCGCCCGCCGGTGTGTATTTCACGGCGTTGTCGAGCAGGTTCAGGATCACTCGTTTGATGAGTTCTTCGTCCCCGTTCAAAGCGATCGAAGGCGGATCATTCTCGATTCTCAACCGTACGCCTTTCTGAACCGCCAACACCTGCGCGGCACGCGCGCAATCCTTCACAGCTTCGTTCAAAGAGATGATCTCCTTGCTCAAAGCCGCCCGAACATTTATCGGTTGGCGGGCCAGGATAAACAGGTCCTCGACGATGCGAGAAAGCCGTTCGGCTTCGTCCTGGATCAATGATAGCGATCGCTGGTATTCGTCGATTGTGCGTGGTTTTCCGAGCGCCACTTCAGTCTCGCCCCGTAAAACGGCGAGTGGCGTGCGCAGTTCGTGCGAGGCGTCGGCGATGAACCGTTGCTGCTCGTTGAATGCGAGCTCGAGTCGAGCGAGTAGATCGTTGACCGTCGTCGCGAGCTGGCCGAGTTCATCTCGCGGATCGGTTACGTCCAGTCGTGCGGAGAGGTTTTCAGCGGAGATGCGTTGTGTTTGAGAGTTCATCGAGGCGATTGGCGCGAGGCTCTTGCGGGCGAGGAAGTATCCGCCGCTCGAGGCGAGCAGGAGCACCAACGGCACGCCGAAGAGCAGATCGCGCCGCAGTTCGCGCAGGCCGTTTTCTACCACGCTCAAGGGTTCGGCGACTTCGGCGAAACCGTCGGATGAGAACGGGACTACGACCACTCGCAGGCCATTGACCGTTGCACGACTAAAACCCTGGGTTCGTGCCGATGCGAGGACAGACTGAGGCAGGGTTATCGTCGAACCGGACAGGTTCGCGGAAGAGGCGAGGCGACGGCCCGCGCCGTCGGTGAGCTGCACGTAACGATTGGGAAACGTTAGTTCCGCCAGCACGATTTCGGCGGCGCGAGATGCGGAGTGCGCTTCGGCGAGTTCCTCGACGTATGCGCTCGCGACCGTCTGTGCGGTCGAGCGAAGCGATTCGTCCTGGCGCTCGTGAAAAACGTTGCCGGCTGCGTAGTAAATGACGAGCGCAAAAGCGATGAGCGACAAAGCCAGCACGCCTGCATACCAGAACGTCAATCGTATGCGCACCGAATCAAACATGCTTCATGATACTGCGCGCCACTACTTGCCGACCACCAGCACTACGAACGACCCGGGTTTGATGCTGCGCTGCGGCCGGCCGCCGGGTGTAGCCGGAGGAGTTTCGACGTACTCGGCCGCGCTCAGAAATATCTTCTTCGTTTTCGAATCGAAGGCCATGGTCCGCGCGCTCGGCTGTGTCTTCACGGCACCCGCATCTTCGTACTCGTCTGCCGACTTCTCGTGAAAGACATTCAACACTCCTTCCGAGCACGAAAAGAAGATCAGCTTCGCTTGCGGATCGAAAGCCGCGTAGTCTACTCCTCGTCCGATCGCGAAGTTTGCTATCACGCGTCCTGAAATAGCGTCCATCACCACCATCTTCGGTTCGTTGCGACAACCAATGAACAATCGTTTCGTCTTCGCGTCGTAAGCCAGGCCCGTCGGCGTCTTGGCGACGCCAATCGGAAAACGCTTCTTCACCTCCAACGACTTCGGATCGAAAACCGCGACCTCATTCGTATCCTCGAGATTTACATAGACGAGTCCATCGGCAACTACCGCCGACTCTCCATCGCCTTCAACGTTGATCGTGCCGACAACGTGCCCGCTCTTCGCGTCAATGGCGGTGATGTCGTGCGAACCATGATTGTTCGTGAAGACACGTTTAGTGCCAGGGTCGTAATAGATTCCGTCCGGGCCTTTGCCTACTTCGATCTTTTCGATCAGTTGCAGCGTCGCCGGATCGAACATCGAAATCTTGTTCTCGCGGCCGTTGCTCGTAAACCCGTGTTTGAATTCGGTCGCGAGTGCGATCCCGTGAACGCCAGGCGTATCCGCGATAGTTCCGATGAACTTACCGTTGTCAGGATCGATAACGTCTACTTGAGTGCCGTGCGAAAGATAAAGACGACGCGCAGCGCTATCGATGGTCACGTAGTCGAAACCTCCGTTACCGGGAACCGGGTAACGCGTCTCGACTTTGTAAACAGTCCCGGCCTGGAACGGCGCGAATGAAAGCGCCAGCGCGATCAGTGCGGTCTTAATAATCGTCATGAGTTTTTCCTTTCGCGAAAGACAGGCGAACCCTGTAACAGCGCATAAACCGTAGGCGTCACGATCAACGACAGCGCCAGCGCCATTGTCAGTCCGCCGATCACGGCGATTGCCAGCGGTTGCAGCAACTCCGAACCGGCGCCGAGTGCGAGGGCCAACGGCAGCATGCCGAGCATTGCGGCGAGCGAAGTCATGAGCACGGGACGAAATCGCCGCCGGCCTGAGCGGAGCAGCGCGTCGCGCAACGTGTTGCCCAACTCCAGTTGCTCGTCGACGGAATCAAGCATCAGGATTCCGTTCTTCGCGACGATGCCCACGATCATGATCATGCCCATCAGCGAGACAACGTTGAGCGTCGAGCCAGTGATGAACAACGCCAGCAGCACGCCGCTCAACGCGAGCACCGCGCCGGTTACGATCGCGATCGGATGCGCGTACGAGCGAAATTCAATGAGCAGCGTGATGAAGACGAGCAGCACCGCGAGGACCAACGCGATCATCAGTTCACGAAAGCTGGACTGCTGCTCCTGGAAGAGCCCGCCGTATTCTACCGTCATTCCCGGCGGCAGCTTCACGTCTTTCACTAACTGATCCTGGATCTGTTGAATCGCGGTGCCGAGGTCGCCGCCCTCGAGACGCCCGGTCACCGCGACCATCTGGCGCAGGTTCTCGCGCTCGATCTCGGCCTGGCCCGTGTCGATCTCGACGTCGGCAACTTGGTCCAGCCGCAGCAACTGACCTGAAGACGAACGAACTTGCAGAGCCTTTACATTGTCGAGTGACGTGCGAACGCTGGCCGGAAAAATGACGCGTACCTTGATCAGCCGGTCCTGTTGCAGGATCGACGAAGCAGCGTCGCCCGACATCGCGGTCGTGATCGTCGCGGCGATATCGTTCGCCGTCACGCCGAATTGCGACGCACGCAACGGATCGATTTTGAACGTCACAGCCGGCCCACTAATGACGACGCCGTTCAGCGTATCGACAACATGCTCAACTTTATTGATTGCCTCCTCGACTTCGTCGGCTTTCTCTCGCAGCGCCGCTGCGTCTTCACTGAAGAGCTTTACTTCGATCGGCTCGGGATTGCCTTGCAGGTCGCCGATCACGTCGGGCACGATCCCCACGAACTCGACGTCGAGCGAAGGTTCGGATTTCTTAATCTGTTTGCGAAGTTCGGCGACTACGTCTTCAGTACTTCGCTCGTGATCGGGTTTGAGCTTGACGGCGAAGTCTCCCGTGTTCGGCTCGGTGACGAACAATCCCATTTCCAGACCGGTGCGTCGCGAGTAGCTCTCAACCTCTGGCGTCTTCATCAACAGATCTTCGACCTTCTGAAGCATCCGGTCAGTCTCGGCGAGCGACGAACCTGGCGGCGCGAGGTAGTCGAGGATGAACGCACTCTCGTCAAATTCGGGGAGAAACTCTGAGCCGAGGCTGCGGTACAGCAAATAAGAACCTGCCAGCACGATGGCAATCGTCACTAACACGAGCCACTTATAGTCAAGTGCGATTGCCAACACCGATTCGTATTGCCTGATAATTGCGCCCAGGAATCTGCCGTGTCCAGGTTCGTCTTCCTCGCCACGCGGTTTCGCTTTCACGAATCGTTCGGCCAGCACCGGGGTGAAGGTGAGCGCAAGCACCAGCGACGTGAGCAGAGCGACCGACATTGTCAACGCGAGCGAGCGAAAGAACACGCCCGTGACGCCGGTCAATAACGTCAACGGCAGAAACACGACGACGGGCGTTATCGTCGAGCCGATGATTGGGACCGTGATCTCGGAAACAGCGTTCTGCACCGCTTCGCGCCGCGACTCGCCGCGCGACATGTGCGTATAGATGTTTTCCACGACGACGATCGCGTCGTCGATCACCAGACCAATCGCAGCCGCAACG
Source organism: Acidobacteriota bacterium (assembly GCA_046732935.1). Lineage (GTDB taxonomy): Bacteria > Acidobacteriota > Blastocatellia > Pyrinomonadales > Pyrinomonadaceae > PSRF01. The sequence goes on from JBKPOC010000002.1 coordinate 332,267, forward strand.
CCGCCGAGCGTCATGAGGTTGAAGCTGAGACCAGTCAGTCCCATCGCCAGAAAAGTGACCAGCACCGTCACTGGAATCACGAGAATCGCAACCAGCGTCGTTCCCCAGTTACGCAGAAACGCGTACAGAATTACGACTGAAAGAAGCAGACCGATCAGGATCGAATCACGCACTGAATTGATCGACTCGCGGACCAGCAACGACTGATCGTAATAAGCCGCGACGCGCACGTCTTTCGGAAGCTGGCCGCTCATCGCTTCTAGAGCAGACTTCACTTCGTCGACGACGGTGACTGTATTCGCGTCGGGTTGGCGATTGATGTTCACGAGCGCCGCGCGTTTCCCGTCCGCGGTAACGATCGTGTACTGAGGTTCGACGCCGGCACTCACCGTCGCAACATCGGCAACACGCACCGGCGCGTTGTTAACAGTCGCGACTACAATGTTGTTCAGTTCGTCAGGTCTGCTGGCCTGGCCGCTGATCAATGCCAACTCGAGTTGATGGTTCTCCTCGATCAGGCCGGGTGAAACGATGACGTTCGAGTTGCGGATCGCTTCCACCACTTGCTCAGAAGAAACGTTATGGGCCGTCAACCTTTCGGGATCGATCGTGACGTGAAACTCGCGCGTCTTGCCGCCGGCGACACCAACAACGGCTACGCCAGGTAAGCGTGCGAGTTGCGGGCGCACAACGTAGTTCGCGAGATCTGTCAGGGTTGCCTGGTCTCGTTTATCCGAAGTGAGGCTGAAGCCAGTCACGGGAAACACTGCAAACGTGAGCCGTTCGATGTTTCGAATCTCAGCCGTCGGTGGAAGCGATGCCAGCAGTTGCGACATTCGCGCCTGGACCAGGCTCAACTCCTGATTGATGTCGCCGCTCCAATCAAAGTAGAGATTGATTTCGGAGGAGCCGCGCGCCGTCTTCGACTTGACGCGCTTGATCCCGGGAATGCCGTTCATCGCCTCTTCGATCGGACGCGTCACGGAAACGAGCGTTTGCGAGGCTGGTGCTTCGCCGTTGTCGACGATGATTACAATGCGTGGAAAATCCGTTTGCGGAAAGACGGCGATGGGCAGTTGCCAGGCAGCGTAGAGGCCGGCCGCACAGAGCAGGGCCACGATGACGACAATCGCGCGAGACTGACGTGAGACTATGGCGGCAAATCGCATTGCGCCTCGCTAGTCCTTCTTTTCTTCCGGCTCGTCCTTTTTTGGTTCTTCTTTTTCCGGCTTCTCTTTGCCTTCGGTGGCGCTTTGTGGCGCTACCTTGGTTTCGTCGGCCAGGGCATAGTTTCCCTCGACTACGACAGTCTCGCCGCCCTTGAGTCCAGCGACGATCTCGATCTTGTCGGGAGTGCGAATGCCGATCGTCACCTTCGTTTCATGCGCCACGTTCTGATCGTCGACGACCATGACAGTGCCTTCAGTCGCATCGCTTGTTTCAAGTGTGACGGCCGAAGCGGGGACGATAATGGCGTTGTCTTTGGAGTTTGCCTCTACAGTCACCTGCGCCGCTCCATTTGCGCGCAACTTTCCGTCGCCGTTTCCTAAAGTCACCCAAACTTCGACGCTGCGGTTCGTGGGATCGCTCGAGCGGCTCAACAGCGTGACTTGGCCGTGCATCTCTTCGGCCGACGTGTCTGTCGGCGTCACAGTTGCGGCATCGCCGGTTTTGAGTTGGGCCACCGCAGTGTCGGAAAACGGAGCTTTTACGATGACGGTGCTCACGTCAGCAATCGTTACCAGCTTGCCGCCCGCGGAGGCGAACTCTCCTTCGTACTGAAACTGGTCCGTGACGATGCCGGTGATTGGCGAACGGATGGTCGCGTAGCTGAGTTGCGCGTCGAGCGTAGCGACGCGTTGTTGGGCTTGCGCGGTGCGTGCCGCTGCGAGCGTGCGATCGTTCGGATTCAAAGCGTGCGTGCGCAGCGCGACTGTTTGTTCTTCCAAACGGAGCTCGTCCTGCGCGGTCGTGAGCTCGAGTTGCGACGCTTCGAGCTCTTTTTGCGAGATGCCGCCTTTGGCGAAGAGCGCGCGCCTGCGCTCGTACACGGCGAGAGCGTTGTTTACTTTTGCGCGTGCGTCCAGCAGGGCTTTCTGATCTTCCGCGTTCGTTTTCGGGATCGTGCCGGTGACCAGGCTGCGTTCGTTCGCGCGCGCTTCGTTCAGCGCGGCGACAGCTTCCGCTCGTTGCGCCTGAAGATCGCGCGACTCCAGCACGGCGATCACTTCACCGGCGCGAACGAGTTTGTTTTTCAACAGGGCCATCTGCTTGATCTGCGCGCTAATCTTGGCGCCGACGTCTGCTTTCTCACGCGGCCAGATTGTGCCGACGGCTGAAACGGGGGCGGCGATGCTGCCGGTCTCCGCCTTCACAATTTTGACGCTGACGATTGGAGTGACTTTGGTTTCAGCCTCGGATTTGGAATTCCGCACCCGCCAAGTGATTAAACCCGCCAGCAGGACGACCACCACCCCAATGCCCGCCACTATCAGCACGATGTTTCGTTGACGGACCAGACGCGCTCGCCGCAAGTCAGCAAACACGCGGTCGTCGTCTTCGTCGTGCTTCCTGTTTGGGTCTTCACTCATCGTTCGTATGTAACCAGCTTTGACTAAAACCTCTCTCATTCTCACCGGGCTTTAGCCCGGATGGTTCGTTCTCAGCGGCTTTGCCGCCTGATGTGCGGCGTGGCTCCGCCTCGCCGTCGCAGCACTTAGACAAATAGGGCTGTGCCCTTGGTCCGGGCTTGCCCTAAGGTTTCGGCCCAAGGCCGAACGAGGGCCGAGCCCCTTGAGAGCTATTCGCTTCCGGCGAGGCAGAGCCTCGCCGCACATCCCGGCGGCGAAGCCGCTGAGAAGGGAGTAGTTGTGTAAACCTCGTTCTTCATGTGTTATTGCCCCGTTGCCTGACGCAGACGCGAGAGCGCTGTTTGGTAATCGAAGATTGCCTGGTAGAGCGCGTTGCGTTGTTCGACGAGTGTGGTCTGCGCGTCAGTTACTTCAACTATCTGTGCCTCACCCGCGCGGTATCGCGCGATCGAAGCCGTGATGTTGTCCTGTGCTTTGATGACGCCTTCGCGCGCAAGTGCGATCCGCGTCGCGGCAGTTTCGGCCTGGGCCTGCGCGGCGTAGAACTGTTGCGTTAATCCGCGGAGCGCCACAGTCCTTTCGTTTTCTGCCAGCTCCACTCTCAATTGCGCTTGACGTTGGCGGCTTCTGCTCGCGCCCCAATCGAAGATCGGGATCGAAAAACTGATCGCCGCTGAGACGCCTGTGTGTTCCTTCAGACGTGGCTCTTTCAACGAGTCAGTATCGAACCCGCCATTTATCGAATAAGAAAGAGAAGGCAAGCGATCGGCCCGCGCGATCTTGATCTCAGCACGCGCCGCGCGCAGTTGTTGCTCCAGTTGAACGAACTCAGGCCGCCGCGGAACATCTTCAGCCTTGAACTGCCGGTACTCAGAATCGGACGGCAAGGCAAGCGCCAGATCGATCGTGTTGATGGCCCGCGAAAACTCGTACCCAACGAACACTCGGAGCGCGCCCGCGGCGATCTCCTCGCTCGCGCGAGCGCGCTGTAGTTCGTCGCGACGTGTCGTGGTCTGCAACTGCGCGCGAGTGAGATCGACCGGAGCGACTTCACCGCCGCTCAGCAACAACGAGGTGATGTTTTCGAATTCCAGAGCCGCGTTGAGGTTCGTTTCCGCTGCTCGGCGTTGTGCGTTGGCGAGTGCGAGTCCGTAATACGCTTCGACGACCGCCTGGGCCAACGCGCGTCTTGCGACTTCCGTGCCCGCTCGCGCAGCGGCGAGTAAGGCCCGGCTCCGGGTGGCAGTGGCGCGCAAGCGACCGGCGATATCGAAATCTCCCGACACGTTTACGAGCGCGTCAGTCACGCCGATGCCGTCGGCGGAAACGAAACTCGGCGCGCGCGGTTCTCCCGGCGGTAAACCCAGCGCGGGCGAGGTGTAGATATAACTCAGCGGCGCAGACACTCGCGGCAGAAAGGCTGCTTGCGCCTGGCGCACGTCCTCGGCCGCGATGCGTTCGTTCAAGACAGAGGTGCGAAACGACGACGCCTGCGTATTTGCGAGTCGCAGTGCCTCGTCGAGTGTCAACGACTCGATCGGCGGTGTTGGAGAAGGCGAGGGAACTTGCGCGTAGGAGGCAGAGAAACAGACCAGTGCGAGGAGTACCGCAAGGGGGATCGCCTTCGGTCTAACGTGTTTCCGCATACTCGATCCGTGGAAGACGCGAGTATAGCTGGCCCAACCTTAATGGAAGATTAATAGGCACTAGTACCACCCGCGGTAGCGGTCGGATTTGCATGAGGTCAGTACCACCTGCGGTAGCGGGTGGATCTCGATCAGCTTTGACGACTCTAAATGCGTAAGTCTCACCCACCCGCTATCGCAGGTGGTACTGACTTCATGCAAAGCGCTACGCGGTGGTAGGGACCTCAAAGGCGGATGTCGAGAATGTAGCCTTCGCCGCGGCGGGTGTGGAGTAGTTTGGCGGCGTGGTTGCCGTCGATCTTTTTGCGCAGGCGGTTCATGTAGACTTCGATCGTGTTCGAGAAAGGATCGAAAGTGTCGTCCCAGACGTGAGCGGCAATGTCGGCGCGCGAGACAAGCTGGCCCGCCCGCCGCGCCAGGTACTCGAGCAACGCATACTCTTTCGCCGTCAATTGGATCTCGTGGTTCGCCCGACAAACGCGGTGACTGATCGAGTCGAGCATCAAGTCGCCGATCTCCAGCACGTCCGGTCGAAGCTGTGAATCGCGTCGGAGTAACGCGTGAATGCGCGCGAGGAGTTCGCGAAAAGAAAAGGGCTTCGTGAGGTAATCGTCCGCTCCAGCGTCAAAGCCGGTAATGCGATCGTCGATGGCGGCGCGTGCGGTGAGCATCAAGACGGGGGTCGTGTCACCGCGCATCCGGAGCTGACGGCAGACGTCGAAGCCGTCGTGTTTCGGCAACAGGACGTCGAGAACGATCACGTCGTAGTCGTTGATCTCGGTTTGATAGAGACCAGCGTCGCCGTCCTCAGCCACATCGACGGCGTAACTGTTTTCGCGCAAGCCCTTGGCGATCACGTTCGCCATCCGCGCGTCGTCTTCAACTACGAGAATTCGCATCGTCTGTCCGACTTTAGCTCTGTCGCGACTTTAGCACAGACACTCTACGCTCGTTCAGTGCATCGCCACCGCGCCCTGCTTCTTGCGCACGCGCTTGAACAGAAACACCGCGGGCACGCACAGGAAAGAGAGAAACGCCAGCATGCGGAAGTTGTCGATGTACGACAAGACCATCGACTGCCGGGCCACCAACCCGTAAATAACGCCGTACGCTCCCTGGGCGCCGGCGTTACCCGGCAGCGCGTGTGTTAGCTGCTGGACCCGTTGTTGAACTTCCGGATCGTAAGGATTGACGTTCCGCACCAGCGCCGCCTGATGAATCTGACTGCCACGCGACAACATCGTCGTCATCGCCGCGATGCCGATGCTGCCGCCGGTGTTGCGCATCAGGTTGAAGACGCCGGACGCATTGCCCATCTGTTCGTTCGGCAGCGTTCCCATCGCCATGGTCGTGAGCGGCACGAAGATGAAGCCCATCGCAAACCCGCTGATGATGTTGGGCCACGTGATGCTGCTCGAAGTTACCATCAGGTTGATATCACTGAACTGATACGTCGCGTAACCGAGCACGAGGAAGCCGAACATCACGAGATAACGTCCATCGATTTTGCCGATAAGCCGCCCGACCAGGACCATCGAAGCGATCGAACCAAAGCCACGCGGACTGACGGCCATGCCGCTTTGCAACGCCGGGTACCCGAGCATTGTTTGCAGAAACAGCGGCAACAGCGCAATCGTGCCGTAGAGGACGATTCCCATGACGGTCATGATGCTCGTGCCCACGGTGAAATTGCGGTTCTTCAACACGCGCAGGTCCACGATGGGTTCTTTCGTCACCAACTCCCAGACCACAAACGCTGTCAACATAAGCACTGCAAAGATTGCCGCGCCCGTGATCATCGACGAATGAAACCAGTCTTCTTCCTGGCCCTTGTCGAGTACGAGTTGCAGTGTGCCGAGGCCGATGGACATGAGGGCGAAACCGAGTCGATCGATCCGTCCGGGGCGCTGATTTCGGATGTACGGCGGGTCTTCGATGAACATGTTCGCCATGAAGACGGCGAGAACGCCGACGGGGATGTTGATGTAGAAAATCCAGCGCCAGGAGTAGTTGTCCGTAATCCAGCCGCCGAGTGTTGGACCAATGATCGGAGCGACGACGACGCCCATACCGAACACGGCCATTGCCGAACCGCGCCTGTGCGGGGGAAAACTCTCCATCAACACTGCTTGCGCAATCGGCTGCAACGCGCCGCCGCCCGCCCCTTGAAGAATGCGAGCGAGGATCAGCATGCCCAGGCTTCCCGCCGCGCCGCACAATGCCGACGCCACCGTGAACATGATGATGCAGATGACGAGAAAGCGTTTTCTGCCGAAGTAACGGCCAAGCCAGTTGGTGGCGGGCAGGATGATGGCGTTGGAGACGAGATAACTCGTCAGCACCCAGGTTGATTCTTCAGTCGTGGCGGAAAGGTTTCCGGCGATGTGAGGCAGCGCGACGTTTGCGACGGAAGTGTCGAGCACCTCCATGAACGTCGCCAGCATTACCGAAGCGGCGATGAGCCACGGATTGAAGCTCGGAACCCAGGTGCCCGAATCGGCGGAAGCTGCTCGATTAGCGAAGCGCGCTCTTATTGACTCGCGTTTGCTACTCACCGAACCTTGACCTCAGGTTCAACCGACATGCCCGGCGCGAGCAGGTGCTGCGGATCGGGAGCTTCGTCGAAAACGATCTTTACGGGTACGCGCTGCACGACTTTCACGTAGTTTCCGGTCGCGTTCTCCGGCGGCAACAAACTGAACCGCGCGCCCGTTCCCGCCTGAATACTATCGACGTGGCCTTTGAAAGTTTTATCCGGATAAGCGTCGACTATGATGTCTGCCGGCTGACCCGGCCGCATCTGTCCGATCTGGTTCTCTTTGAAGTTCGCCGTCACCCAAACTTCGCCCGGAACGATAGCCATCAGCGGTTGTCCTGATTGCACGAGCGCGCCTTCTTCGACGGACTTGTTCGTTACTCTTCCGTCGTCGGGCGCGTAGAGCTTCGTGTACGACAGTTCGAGTTCGGCCTGCGCGACCGCTGCTCGCAGTTGCTCGAGTGACGCGCTGGCCGTCTGTGCCTGCGCTTCACTCGAGGCGATCTGCTGCGGCGCGGTGTTCGCCGCGGCCAACCGTCCCTGAGCTTCACTGACCTGTGCCTGCGCACCGCCGACCTGACTTTCAGCACGCCGGGCATTTTCCACAGCAGTCCGTTGCGCCGCCTGTGTTTCACGCACTTGCGCCGCCGCCGCCGCGACTCGCTGGCGCGCTGACTCGGTTTGCGCCTCAGCCGTGCGCGCTGCGGCTATCGCCTGGTCCAAACGCTGCCGCGATACTTCGTCTTTGCTGTAGAGTTCCTGGTAACGCGCAACGTCGGCTTGCGCGCGCACCAGTTCCGCCTGTGCCGCGTCAACCTGCGCCTGTGCCTGTTGCAGGTTCGCTTGCGCGGCGTTGATCGTGGCGCCCGCTTGCGTCACTCGCGTACGTTCCGCGGCTGCCTGCGCCCTTGAAGCTTCGACGCCGGCGCGCGCTTGCTGCACAGTGCCCGACGCCTGCTGCACGTTTGCTCGTGAATTGGCGCGCGTCAGTTCGACGCCCGTCCGCGCTTCTTTCAAACGAGCCTCGCCGGCCGCCAGCGCCGCGTTTGCCTGGTCCAGCCGCGCCTGGTAATCCCGCGGATCGATTTCGATCAGCAGGTCGCCCTTCTTCACCTGCTGGTTTGCCTTGACATGAACCTTCGCGACATAACCTCCGACTTTCGGACTGACCGGTGTGACGTGAGCGTCGATGAACGCATCGTCAGTCGTCTCGTGACTGCGTGCGTACAACCAGTAGTTAACGGCGACAGCCGCGGCAACCAGCAACACGATCACGGCCGCAATCAAAAACGCCGGACGGCGATAAAGCGGCCGTTTGCGCGGCTCGGCTTCCACCGGTGAAGGGTGCAGCGGCTCTCCATGTTCGTCGATAAGGACGGGCGGCTCTTTTGGCTCGTCTTCAACTTCTACTTCGTCGTCAATCGTCGTGCTCATAAACCAACTTCACCATCTAAACGTTTCTGCCTTACCATCTAAACGCTTCCGCTTTGCCCAACGCGGCAGCGAGATTCAGTCGCGCGGCGTTGTAGACGGCGAGCGCCTGCACCTGGGCCGCTCTCGCATTTGCGAGTGACGCTTGCGCGCTGATCACCTCGAGGTTGTCGGCAACGCCGGCGCGAAAACGATCGCGCGACATCTCCAACTCACGTTCGGCGAGGCGCACGCCTTCGTCGGCAGCGCGCACGCGTTCCACTGTCGTTCGCAGTGTTGAAAGCGCCAGTCGAACGTCCTGCTCCACTTGACCGCGTACATTTCCCAACTGCAACTCCGCTTGGTGCTGGCGACTCGTCGCGACTGTCAACCTTCCGCGCGTGAGCCCGCCATTGAAAATCGGCACGTTGAGTTGGACGGCAACTCGTCGAGTCGGCAATGCTGTGTCAGTTGGGGTGATTCCGCTTATGCCGTAGTCGCCGACGAATTGCAGCGACGGCAGATATTCATCCGTGATTGCCTTGCGCTCGAGATTGAACATTTTCACTTGCGCTTCGGAAATCAAGACTTCCGGACGGCGCGACAACGCTTCGGAAACGGCAGTCTCGGCTTGCGGCAATGTTTCAGGATTGAACGTGAGCTGGTCAGTCAGAAGGAACGTCGACCCGAGCGGCACGCCGATCACACGTTGTAAATTCAGCCGCGCCTGTTCGGCGACGGTTTGTGCCTGCGCGAGATCGACGCGTTCCTGCGCCAATCTTGTTTCAGCGCGCGTCACATCAACCCCGGTCGCGACGCCAGCGTTGCGCTGGTCCTGCGCCAGGCGCAAGAGCGCTTCGGCGAGCGTGACGTTGGCCTGCGCCGCGGACACGTTGCGTTCGCCGCGTAACGTCTCGAGATAGGTCAGCGCAGTCGCTTCGGAAACTTGTTCGCGCGCGAGTTGTTGTCTGAACTCGGCGATATGAACTCCTTCACGCGTTGACTGGTAATTGCGAATGGCGCTGAAGTCGAAAATCGTTTGGACCAGCTGTGCCCGTGCGTCGAAGTTGTTGAATGGCCCGAGGAAGGTCGAGAGCCCGGGAAAGACTGACCCTTGAAAACCGAGGGCCGCGAGATTGGTGGTCAGGTTTGCCTGGTACGAAACGCCCGAAACGTTCGGCAGCAGCGCCGACCGTGCCTGTTGCGTGAACCCGGTCGCTTCGCGTCGTTGTTCCTGAGCCGCGAGCGTGGCGAGATTGTTTTGCAGCGCGAGTTGAATCGCGTCCGCGAGCGATAATTGCGCGGGTGCCGTGGAAGTTCTGGCAGCGCCGGGCAGATTCTGTCTTATTAAAGAGGACGGATCGAAGACTGATGACGGCAAACTGGCGGCGCCGGGCGTGGTGCGCACTTCGGGAACCGGCGTGTTGGACTCAGGAGTTTGCGGAGGACCTGTTTGCTGCGCGCTGGCAGGGTTGAATGCAACCCAGGATAGCGAAAGTAAAAAGCCCGTAAAGAATGAAAAAAGCAACCTACCAAGGTTGCGTGTGCGTCCCCTCGACCAACCCATCCGTGCTCACCTATGGCGATGAAACTACCGTTACTTAGTGTCAAAAATATTTCTTCAATAGCCGGGGGCCGCGTCTCCATATTACCGTTATGGGTGGTCTAAGCTCAAACGTGGGAACCAGCACGCACCCTTTTGTGTCTAAACATCATCTATTGAACAGGTCTTGCCACCCCTTGTTCGAGGAGACAGCTCATGCTCTCCCGGGTCTTGAAACGATACTCGTTCCTGTTGCTCTGCTTCTTCGTCGTCCTGCTGACCGTGCGAACCGCGGAAGCCTGCTCGTGCGGGCCTTTGCCAACTGTGCTAGACGCTTTCAACTCCTCAGACGTCGTGGTCGTCGCCACGGTAGTGTCAGTTGAAAAAGCTGGACCTGAACAGACCGCTGCGCCCGGTTACATGTCCAACGGCAGGAATTACGTCGACGGCGTCAAGTCGACGTCAACGCGTGTCGAGCAGGTCTTCAAGGGCGCAGTGAAGGTCGGGGATGAAATGATTTTCGCGCAGGGAGGCGGAGGGGATTGCATTTGGACCTTCAAAGACCCGGACGTCGGACAGAAGTATCTTTTTTATCTCCACCGTTTCCAGGGCGCCACTCGTTGGATAGCGAGCACCTGCGGCAGATCGAATCCCGTGGACCAGGTCCAGGATGACCTTCTATACCTTAATAATCTAAACAAGGTTCGCAACAAGACGCGCATATCCGGGACGATACGCTTTTACTATGAGGGAAGCGACAGTGTCGCCGATCGAAAGATTCGCATTGTTGGACCGAACCGCACCTGGGAACTCAAGACGGACGACAAGGGCGTGTACGAGATTTACGACCTGCCTGCCGGACGTTACTACGTCGAGCCGGAAGTTCCGAAAGGCTGGAAGGTAGCGCGCTTTTGGTTAGACTACTCACCGAGCCTGGACCGCAAAGTTAAAGACGGACCACTACAGAAGATTCCCATCATCCTTGAAGCAAAGAAGCATGCCGGACTCGATATAGTGTTCGAGATCGATAACGCGGTCCGTGGGCATGTCTATGATCCTTTGGGCCAACCCATGAAAGACGTCTGTTTGCAGATGCTGCCGGCGGACGGAAGTAAAGGAGCGTACCTCGGAGACTGCACCGAAGCGGATGGCAGTTTCGAGCTGCATCAGATTCCACCAGGCGCGTATATCATCGTGGTGAACAAGGATGGTGAGATAACGAGCCGGCAGCCTTTTGGAACGTTTTACCACCCCAAGGCTGCGAAGCCTGAAGATGCCACAGTCTTCAACATCGCCGTCGGCGACATCGTAGAGAACGTGGAAATTCGTCCGACGATTGAGGCGGAAACAGTCACGGTCGAAGGCGTCTTGCTTTTCTCAGACGGTAAACCCGTCGCCGATGAATGGGTGTTTTTCAAGTCTCTCAGGAAACAGGGTGAAGGTGACGAAGTTAAACAAGATAGACATGACGCAGGAACCAAGACAGATCTGACAGGCTGGTTTTCGATCAAGCTCCTGAAAGGAGTAACCGGATACGTGTATGGCAGCATGCACTCTTACGTCGGAGAGTATGAAAACTGCCCGGAGTTGGACCGCCTCATTAAACTATCGGTCACACGCGTTCCCGAGCTCACCACGCTGCCGGTTGAACTCACCACCGCGGCGAATCGAGACGGAATAGAGTTAAGGTTTTCTTTTCCGTCGTGCAAGAAAGCGCCGTGAGGAGTGGCCGGCCTCGCGCAACATTGCGCGATACGTTTGTAACAATGATTCCAATTGACATTACTGGTGACAGGTATATGCTCGGCACGTTTCAAATGTCTGATGAAGAGCACCTCGCTCCCGGCCTCCATCGGCTCCCAGTTGAACGCATAACAAGCAGGGCGTAGCACAACTTATCTACAAGCGGGCGAAAAGGTAGTAGCAGACCCTCCCGTCCCTTCCCGACCAACAGTCTGTTCATCCCACGTGTTCTGCTTTTCTTGATCCGTTTTTGCGGGTTACTCAACCTGCAAACTCCCGGTCATCCCCTACACGTTTGGCCAAAGGAAGTGCCGAACTTCCTCTCATCACGGGTGGATAGATCCACTACTAGGGGGAAAACTATGAGATGTTTGAGATTGATCGTGCCGTTATTCATTCTTGCGGCTCTTCTCAGCTTACCGGTGGCGAATCGTACTGTTCACAGCTTCGGCCAGGAAGTAGCCGATCAAGCGAACAGAGCGTCAACCACGGATGCGAGCTGGACACCTGATTCAGTCGACCTCGAAGGAGTGTCGACGACCGACGATACAACGTTTAGCTTCTCCAGGAGTAAAGACCCGACTGGCGACGGACTCACGTTATCACCGGAATCGTGCAAACAACCGCCCATCGCCGAGGCGCCGGCATTTGGCTTTGACGATCAAACGAACGGATTGATCCCGCAGGGTACACCGCCGGCAGAATGTGCAGACCCGGTGCCCGGCGATTTCGAAAACGATAAAGCGATTTTCGAGGAAATCGACGGCATCGAAGACGGATTAGGCCCGGTGTACAACGACCGCGCGTGCGTCGCGTGTCATCAGAACCCGGTCACCGGCGCCATCAGCCAAATCACTGAGCTCCGCGCGGGCCACACGATAGATAACACATTCTTCGACGCGCCTGGTGGCTCGCTTATCAATCAACGCGGAATCCCGACGCCCAACTACAACGATCCGCACAAGAGCGCGAAAGTTCAGGAACGTGTGCCGCCGTTATACACAGCCGGAATCATTCCGCCCGGAGGTGCAATAACCCAGGAAGAACCAACCCGCACGCTTCGCACTTCGCTAAACACGCTTGGCGACGGATTCGTGGAAGCGATCAGCGATGGAACGTTGATTTCAATCGCTGCACAGCAGAAAGGCCAGACCAATCAGGAAGTACACGGCCTCGTGATCAACGTCCCGGTGCTCGAAGCCGGCGGCGCGAAACGGGTCGCGCGCTTTGGCTGGAAGAACCAACACGCGAGTCTGCTTTCATTCTCCGGCGACGCCTATCTAAACGAAATCGGCATCACCAATTTCCTCGTGCCGGATGAAAACACTTCCCTGGGAAGGTTTGTCGGTTTCGGCTCAGGTTTCGATACCGTCCCTGATAACACTCCCTGCGATGACGATCCCATGACCGTCTGTGGTGAGGACACTGGAAGGGACATCAAGGTCTTTACGGAGTTCATGCGCGCGACGCAAGCGCCGCCACGCGATCCGGACATCATCGCCAAGTTTCAGGCAGACGTCGCTGCCGGAGAAGCGCTTTTCGAGTCGATGAACGGCCAGTACAGTTGCAGCGTTTGTCATGTCCCGACAATTATTACGGGCAATCGTTGCCAGCCGATCAATGGTGGCACGTTCAACATTCCGCTGGCTCTGGCGCGTAAGAGGATTCATCCGTTCGGCGACTTTCTGCTTCATGACGTCGACACGGGAGACTTCATCGTGCAAAACGGTGGACCGAAAACGCGAACCATGGTGCGGACGCCGCCGCTTTGGGGAGTACGTACTCGACCGCAGTTGATGCACGACGGTCTATCGCTGACGTTCAACGAGGCAATCCTGCGTCACGGAGGCGAGGCGTTGCAGGTGAAGTTGCGGTATCAGGCACTGCTGCCGGCACAGAAGAGGCAGTTAATAACTTTCCTGGAATCGCTGTGATTCAGGTTTGGATCTCCTGGGGCCGCAAGGTCGGTCCCAGGAATCCGTTTACTTCCAAAGGTCATAATTATGTGCAAGAGACTACTAATATTGCTCTCTCTTTCGCTCGTTACCGCTTGTCATCATTCGCAAAATGATCATTCAGCGACTGTCGTTCAGGCGCCGGCGCAACCAGCAGTGACTGAGACGCCGCGCCAACAAACAGCGACCGAAGCCGAAGCGCGTGCTGTGCTCAAACGAAACTACGAAGACGTGGTGGTTGTGGATGACAGTCGTCCGGCGCCGTTCATGGTTGGCGACTTCAACGGTGACAATTCAGAGGACATCGCAATTATCGTGAAGCCCAGAAAGTTGTCGGACCTCAACAGTGAATACGTCAACTGGATTCTCGAGGACCCAAACCACTTGCAACAGGCTTCGATGAGAGTGAGTAACAATGATCTGTTACTGGCGGTGATTCATGGTCACGAAGGCGGAGGCTGGCGTCACGAGTTCGCGAGACAGACCTACTTGCTGAAGAACGCAGTCGGCACTGATTTGGAAACGATGTCGATCAAGCAACTACAGGCCTCCGGCACAAGCAAACTCGTACCGGGCCTCAGAGGCGACGTAATCCATGAGAAACTAAACGGTAGCAGCGGGATCATCTACTGGACCGGCGGAAAATACGCCTGGCATCCAATAGCGTCACCTTAAATCGCACCAATAGCGTTACCCTAAATTGGCAGCCAATAGCGTCACCTTAATTGGCACCAGTCATCTTAAACTCGCGAATCCCACCCACGGTAGTGGGTGGATTATTGAGTTACAACCTACCCACTCGCTAAAAAACACCGGTGAATCCCACCAACGGCAGTTGGTGGAAGTTTCATTATCAATGGCGCTGCGTTGCCACTGGATATGCCTCCGAAACGCGTGGGCTTCGGAGTTTGTGTGCCGCCGTAATCAGAATACTGCCGTACGTGAGCTTCAATACTCCCGAGTCCTCCAACTCCTTCAGCGCCTGCCACGTCTTTTGTCGCGACGCGCCAACCAGGTTTGCCAGATCTTGTTGCGTGATTCTTATCCTTATCGGCCGGTCCGGCCTCGCGTCGGGCTCCAACTCCAGCAAACGCATCAAAGCTTCCCTGACTCGCCGCGAGACACTGTTGCAAACAATATTAACAAACTGCGCTTCCGCCTTTTTCAACCTCAGACTCACCGACTTCAGCAACCGCAGCGAGACCTCGGGATACATCATCAGGAACGATTCGAAGTCCTTGCGGGACATTTCAAATAGCTGCGACTTCTCGAGCGCTTGAGCAGAAGTCGTGCGCGGGATCCCGAGGATCGTACTCGTGTCGCCGAAAATCTCTCCGGGACCGATGATCTCGTGCAACACTTCATGACCATCCTCAGTTGCGGCGCTGATCTTCATCCGGCCTTTTTGCAGGAAGTAAATGAGATCGGCAGGGTCGCCGAGCACGAAAATCCACTCGCCGCGCTGGCGTGTGGTGGCGCGCACCATCGTCATGAATCGATGCGCTGCCTGTGGGCTGATTCCCTTCAGCAGCTCAAATTGGGCTGTAAATGAAAGACTGGCAAAGTCGTGGGCAGTTGCTATAGCTGGAGGCATGTTTGTTCTTTCTTAAGCGCTGAACTTGATTCATCGTTTTTTCATCTGAATGTGCCTGCAGCGAGACACAGGTGTTCAGCAACTACACGAAAGACCGGAACAAACCGCCGTCCCTGACAACTGATGAGAGGGCGAAGCGAGGGGCGACAGTATAACTCAAAGAGTCGCGTCTTAAAAATGAGTGGGGCAATTGTCACCTAACTGACATTCATTATTAATACCCCGTTGTATTCTCCCCCTCGCTTAGTTGTAAGACTCCGTGATCGGTGTATGACCCGTCACACGTGGGACTCCGAACTCGTTCGTAGAACCTGACACATTACGAAGTCACACCAGCGCGATCCAATTTCGGATCTAAATGAAGGTCTGATTCAGCGGGACATCCACTCCTCTGTTCCGTTGCATGAAAGAGCCTTAGAGATTTCTGTGAATACGTGAATAAAGGAGAAAAGATGTCCGATAGAAACTTCTTTCTGTCACCTAAGGCCTCTAAAGCTCGTTTGCGAGAAGCAGAGGAGGCTCGAAAAAACCGATGGGATATCATCCAAGCGCATTCTCACGGGCAGGTCAGTCGTCGCGACTTGATCAAAATGGGACTTTTCACCAGCGCCGGCCTGCTGGTTCCAATCAGCGGTCTCAGTCCCTTTGCCCGCAGCGCGTTTGCTGATTCCAATATCCCGACCGGACTTCCGCCTAGTCCGTTGTTCGGAGTGCAAGCGTTTTCTACGCCGATGCCACGTTTCGACGTGTTGCCGCGGCAACCGGTTTCCGTTTTGAATCCGGCGCCCACAGCCCAGGCGAATACTACGCAACAACCTGTTGACCCCGCATTGGGCGGCGGTACGGGTCCGATCGAAGGCCGGCCCCCGGGACCGATCTGGGCGCACCAACAGTTCAGCCAGCTCCCACCAGTAATCGCCATCGAGGCCTCGATGGAGGGCGCTAAGACCAATAACGTTTATAATCCCGGCGTTCCGTCGAACCAGAATTCCGGCATCAATCCGGCCACTCCTATCCCGTACAAGTTTCATCCGGGCCTGCCGATCCAGAACGTTCTGAAGGATTGGACTTACAACGGAACGATTCCCCCCAAGCTCATGATGGTCCGTTATGGCGAGCCAGTTCTGTTCCGCCTCCGTAACAAACTCCCGGTTGTCCAAAGCCAGAACGGCGGCTTCGGCATCCACACGATTTCTACGCACGAACACAACGGCCACCACGGAGCGGAGAACGACGGCTTTACCGGCGCATTCTTCTTCCCGAACCAGTTCTACGACTATCACTATCCCATCGTCCTGGCCGGCCGCAACTCGATCAACACCACGGCCACTGATGCCCGCGCCTCGGGTCCGACCGATGCCGGCGGTCTTAACAAGATCCCCGGTGACTGGCACGAGACGATGAGCACGCACTGGTTCCACGATCACATGTTCAGCTTCACGGCCCAGAACGTCTACAAGGGCATGGCCGGCATGTTCAATATCTATAGCGGCCTCGATCGAGGCGCCGAAGATGTCAACGACGGCGTCAACCTGCGGCTGCCGAGCGGACGTGCGAGCGTCAGCGGCAAATCGTGGGGCAACCTCGACTACGACGTGAACCTCATGCTTGCCGACAAGGCGTGGGATTCGACCGGGCAGCTCGCTATGGACATCTTTGAATTCGACGGGTTCCTCGGCGACCAGATGACCGTCAATCTCACTTACAAGCCTTTCTTCGAAGTCGAGCGGCGCAAGTATCGCTTCCGCATCCTGAATGGATCGGTCTCGCGCTTCTTCAAGATCGCGCTGAGTGACGGCTCGACGATGATCCAGATTGGCAATGACGGCAACCTGCTTCCGCACCCGGTAACGCTCACTCAACTTGACGAGCAGGGCATCGCGGAACGCTACGACATCGTCATTGACTTCTCTCGCTACAGCATCGGCCAGAAGGTATGGATGGTGAACCTGGCCGAACACCAGGACGGAAGGAAAGTCGACAAGGATCTCAGTATCGCGGAAGCGCTTTCGGGCAACTCGCCTGATCCTTGCGTCGGAAAATTCCTCGAGTTCCGCGTTGTTCGCAATCCGGCGCAACCGGATATCAGTCAGGTGCCCTCGACGCTGATTCCGAATCCGGATCTGTCAGCGATTCCAGTGGCTCGCGAACGCATTTTCGAATTCAATCGCGGCGCCAACCAAACAACCAACGATCCTGTGTCGTCGTTCTTCGGGCCGTGGGGCATCGAGACCGACAACCAGGGAGGAACGCTCGCGGCGGACTTTGGCCGTATCTCTGCGGCGCCACGCTTCGGCACGCGCGAGATATGGACCTTGAGAAACGGCGGCGGTGGTTGGGATCACCCGATCCATATCCACTTCGAGGAATGCCAGACTCTCGCTCGCGACGGCAGTGCGGCTAACGTTCCCGCCTGGGAGCGTGGACGCAAGGACGTGTGGCGCTTGAGACCCGGCGGCGAAGTGAAGATCACGCTTCAGTTCCGCGACTTTGGCGGCATGTTCATGGAGCACTGCCACAACACCATGCACGAAGACAACGCGATGTTGTTGCGGTGGGAGATCGACGATGGCGGCGCGCCGTTCCTGCGACCGCTGCCGACTCCAATTCCGAAACCGCAGGGCGTCACGTTTGTGCCACCGACTGAAATACTTCCGACCGCTTTCTAAGCGGCACAACAAAGCCCGAAAGGAGAACAAATGAATACAAAGCTAGAAATCAATACGCGACGACGAGCACTCAGCGCGAACGTCGTAACACTCCTGCTCGGTGTCGTTGTAGTGCTGTTCTTGGGCGGTTCGTCCGTTCAGGCGCAGACCACCAGCAGCACCACTACTACTTCTACGGACACGACTGCAACTTCGAGTCCTCCTAAGTCTGCTGAAAACACGGCTGTTACTCTCGACAGTAGCATCACGGTTAAGACCCAAGGCACGGTGAGCGATCCAAGCGGCTCCGTCAAAATCAACGGAGACGTGATTATTAGAGCCCGAAAAGTGACAGATACCGCACAGACGACACTCGCTCCGCTGGTCCTGCTTGACTTCGATTTTTCGCAGTTGACGGGAACAACCGGTAGCGGGAAGACTCTTAAGACGTACGTCACGGGAGGCAATCATGCTTCCACACTCAGGCCGTTCCAGGCATCGGACACAATCGTCCTTACCGTCCCCTACTTCGACAGCACGACGGATGGACTGTCAGGTAGCTCATCATTCCTGGTGACCGCTAATCTGACTTTCAACACCACCACGGGAACGCTGACCGGTGGAACACTCACTTATGGGGACAATGTCTTTAAGTCCTCGGGTGTTGGCACCTTCACCGTAGCACCGTAAACGCGGCTTAGCGGCGCTTGCCATTGAGGCTGGGCAATTCTCCTGCGGGAGGGTTGCTCAGCCCAATGCAAGCTTTAGACAAGGAGAATTAAGAGATGAAACGCAAGTACGCGAGGCTGATTTTGCTTGCTATGTTGACGTTCGGCATAACGCTGTCGATCAGTTTTCAGATTCCGGCGGTAAGCAGTTTCGCCCAGCAGCAAGAAGTCGAATACAGTTGCCCGATGCATCCGGAGGTCAAGTCGAAGAAGGCGGGCTCTTGCCCGAAATGCGGCATGACTTTAAGACAGGCGTCGAAGGAGGATGTACCCGCGGCAACAACAGCAGCCTCGGAGGCCGGCGGCGGCCACTTTCCCAACGTTGAGCTAACGACGCAAGACGGCAAGAAAGTTCGCTTCTACGACGATCTGGTCAAGGGCAACAAGGTTGTCGGTATTGACCTCATCTACACTACCTGCAAGTACAACTGTCCACTCGAGACCGCTCGAATGGTCCAGCTTCAGAAACTCCTCGGCGACCGGATGGGCAAAGATGTCTTCTTCTACTCGATATCGATCGATCCGGAACACGATACGCCGGAGGTGCTCAAAGCATACGCGGAGAAGTATCACGTCGGACCCGGTTGGTTATTCCTTACCGGAAAGATGGCGGACATCAAGCTGATTAGCCACAAATTAGGACTGGATACGCTTCCCGACGTTAACGATCCCGACGGCCACACACCGCATTTGTTGATCGGCAATGAATCAACAGGCCTGTGGATGAAAAACTCAGCCCTCGACAATACACGGTTTCTGGCGATGAAGATCGAGCAGTTGACGGGTTACAACGCGCCGGCTATTAACGTCGGAACAAAAGAGACGACTGCCAACCTGAACCTCAACATGGGGCAGTATCTTTTTGCGACGCGATGTGCTGCCTGTCACAGCATCGGAAACGGCGACAAGATTGGACCGGATCTGCTTGGCGTCACAAACGTGCGAGATCGCGCGTGGCTGGCCAGAATGATCACAGACGCGAACAAACTGATCGAGGAGAAGGATCCGATCGCCATCGCGCTGTTCAAAAAGTATAAGGAGATCAGGATGCCTCCCCTGGGTCTACCTGAAGCGGACGTGAACACGTTAATTGAGTTCATGAAAACTCAAACCGCTGCCGCAGGGAACCGAGAGGGGACCGGAGTGCAGAAGTAAAAAGGAAAAGAAGAAACTCCCCATTTGCGTAGCTCGATAACCCGAGGTCAAGCTGCTTTGAACCACACACCTAATCGGTCGTCCCGAGTGGGCGATTGGGGTGAAGAAACATCAAGAGGAGATATTTAGGAATGGCAAGATTTTCGATCAAGTGGTTGGCGGCGCTCGCTGCCTTTAGTCTGTTATCCGTCGCCGTCTTCGCGCAGACCGCGCCGACGAAGGGGCCTGCGGCCCAACTGTCAATCGGCATCACCCCGACGACTGTGAGCGCCGGCGGCACTGTAACGGTGTTCGGTTCCCTCACCAACACCTCCTCCAAGTCGGAGAAAGTTACCGTCAATTACGATGTGGTTGGCCCATGCAACTTCACGGACTCCTACTCGGTTACCGTGTCGTTGCGCGCCGCCGAGACCCGCACTTCCAGCACCAGCTACACGGTGCCCAACTGCGCGGGAGATTACACTGTCACGGCGACCGCCACCTCCGGCAACACCGTGCTCGACGTCAAAACAGCCACGGTCACAGCTCAGTGAAGCGTGTTCTGGTCCGGGACGCACCCCGCGTCCCGGACAAAAAACCCTCCAGGTATTTACTCGCCACCTCGCATTCGAACATTAAGTACTCCGCTCAAGCACATTCAACTTCCTTCACGCCTGCCGAGCACAGACCGTACTGGACCGTAGACAATAAGCAGCACAGGTGTTCCGATCGGATTATCGTGCTCTGCTATAGTTGTGCTTGCAGCGTCAATGAAAATCGCAAATCAACTGACACGAGCGGTTGAGATCCTGCGGCGAAAAGCGCGCCGGGCCAATCTGGCGGGCTTGCGGATTTTTCTACGACTCGTTCCCGCCGAAAGCCATCGCGTATTCGCGTTGACTCTGATACTGGGCGTGTTGTGTGGCTTTGCCGCCGTCCTATTTCACCTGGGAATCATCAGCGCCGAACACCGCATCATCGAGCCAGCCATGGCTGCGAGCGGTCATCGCTGGATCTGGCTGACGATTCTCGTGCCGGCGATTGGCGGTCTAGTCAGCGGAGTGTTGTTGCAATACGTTGTGCCCGGCGCACGCGGCAGCGGTGTTCCTCAAGTCAAAGTCGCGTATGCGAGCAGGGGCGGCCGCGTTCCATTCATTGACGCTGTCGGAAAGTTTCTCGTCGGCATTATACAGATCGGTTCTGGTTCATCGCTTGGACGCGAAGGCCCGACGGTTCAGATTTGCGCCGGCATCGGCAGCACGGTCGGCAGGGGCGCC
This sequence comes from Acidobacteriota bacterium, assembly GCA_046732935.1. Taxonomy (GTDB): domain Bacteria; phylum Acidobacteriota; class Blastocatellia; order Pyrinomonadales; family Pyrinomonadaceae; genus PSRF01. The sequence goes on from JBKPOC010000002.1 coordinate 353,072, forward strand.
GCCCTGTCGCGAGATTATTTGCGTCGCTTACTTCCGGTCGGAGCGGCTGCCGGTATCGCAGCCGCATTCAACGCGCCGATTTCGGCAGTGACTTTTACGATCGAGGAGGTCGTTGGCGATCTCGATCAAGCGGTGCTTTCCTGGATCGTCGTCGCTGCTGCCATCGCCGCCGGTATCGAGCGTAGTGTCTTAGGCGAACATCCGGTCTTCTCCATTACAAAACACGTCGGCTTGGAGCACGCGTCCTCACTCTCCATCTACGCCGCTCTCGGTGTCGCGGCTGCTCTCATCTCATTGACCTTTACGTCGCTGCTTCTCGGTCTGCGCAGTTCGTTCAAACGCGTGACGTTGATGCCGCTTTGGTCCCAACCCGCGATCGGCGGACTGGTTACAGGACTACTTGCGGTTACCGCGCTTGGATGGTTGAAAACGGGCGGAGTCACAGGAGGCGGATACGCAACGCTGTCTCAAGCACTGTCCGGCAGTCTCGCGCTCAAGACATTGCTCGTTCTCTGCGTTCTGAAACTTGTGGCTACTGTCTTCTCATACAGCAGTGGCGGCGCGGGCGGTATCTTTGCGCCTGCGCTCTTCATCGGCGGCATGCTCGGCGGAGCATTTGGCTATCTCGACCGATTGGTCTTGCATCACGCCGGCGGCGAACTGGGAGCATTCGCCCTCGTCGGGATGGGCGCGGTATTTGCCGGAATCGTACGGGCGCCGATCACCTCGGTTCTGATCATCTTCGAGATGACCGGGAGTTATGAACTGATTCTGCCGTTGATGATCTCCAACATGACGGCTTACGCAATCGCACGCCATTTTCAACCGACGCCAATTTACGAAGCCCTGCTCAAGCAGGATGAGATTCATCTGCCGCATCGTGGCAGTCGAATTACACACGCACTCGAGAGTTTGCGCGTTGATGACGCGATGACAAAAGACATCGTGTTCTTGAGAGCGGAGGCGACAGTCAGCAAGGCGCTCGAGCAAATCAGCGAGTGTAGTTTCTGAACCTATCCCGTTCTGAATGAACAGAATGATTTTCTCGGCCTGGTCAGCGAAGCGAGGATCCGGCGCACGTTGGCAGAAGACGGAGGCCAGCAAAAGGTTGGACCGTTGGTGCAGAAATGTCCTCACGTGCTGCCTGACTATCCGCTGGTCTCGGCTGTAATGAGAATGAATGAAGCCAAGGTTCGACAAGTGGCCGTCCTCGAACGGACTAACGGCCAACGGCTGCTCGGTTTGTTAACCATGACCGACATACTTCGTGCGCAAGCCAGTGCTGCTGCGAATGCCGATGCTTTGCATTAGCGCAATTAAGAGCGTAGTTTCTTCCTGAATAACGAATAAGGAGTAAGGTTTATGACGCAAACGATGAAGGCAAAGGAACAGACGATGCGCGCGGTCGCATTGGATCAGTTTGGCGGTCCGGAAACACTGAAGGTGCAAACTCTACCGATACCCGAACCAGGTGCGGACGAGATCTTGATTCAAGTCGAAGCCGCGGGCGTAGGCGCGTGGGATCCATTCGAGCGTGAAGGCGGGTTCGTGGAAATATTGGGCCGTGCACCGACGTTTCCTTACGTGTTAGGAACCGACGGAGCGGGAACAGTCGCGGCTGTCGGTGAGCAAGTGAAAGAGTTTAAGGAAGGCGATCGCGTCTATGCCGCGGAACTAGGAAATCCGAACGGCGGTTTTTATGCCGAGTACGCCGTCGTCAAAGCAGAGAATGCCTCTCACATACCTGGCGGACTCGCGATGGAGCAGGCCGCAGTGCTGCCGACCGACGCCTTGACTGCACTGAAGGGATTGGAAGTGCTCGATCTGCAGCCAGACGAGTCGGTGATGATCTTCGGCGCCAGCGGGGGTATCGGCCATCTTGCGGTCCAACTGGCAAAGCGCCTGGGCGCGCGCGTCTTTGCCGTCGCTTCAGGCGAAGACGGAGTGAAATTTGTCAAAGGTCTCGGCGCGGATGCTGTCGTCGACGGTCGTAGCGAGAACGTGCTGGACGTGGCCCGCGAATTTGCGTCCGAAGGAATCGATGCCGCGCTTGTTACCGCCGGCGGTGAAGCGACTGATCGGGCGCTATCCGCGATTCGCTCCGGCGGCCGCATCTCGTATCCGAACGGCGTGATGCCGGAACCAAAACCGCCCGCAAATGTGAGCGTCGATGCTTACGATGGCGAATTTGGCCGCAAGGCCATCGACAGACTGAATAGCCTGATTGAGGCCGGGTCATTCGAAGTGCATGTCGACCGTGTGTTTCAACTCTCTGACGCGGCCGCTGCACAAGCGGCGCTTGAAGAGCATCATCTCGGTAAAATTGCACTGCGCGTTCGTTGATCGTAAGGAGAAACTTTGCAACGTAACCATTTGTCGATAATCACAGTCGTGCTTCTGATCGCGATGGCTGGCTGCGGCCGTGGCAGCCATGCGACTCACACTGCTGAAACCGATGCACTGTTTCGCGCGGTCCATGCCGGCAGTCCCGACACAGTCAGGTCCGTTCTAAACTCTCCGAACGTGGATGTAAACGCAGTAGACGAGCACGGCAATACGCCGCTAATCGAAGCCGCGCGTTTCGGACACGACGAGGTCGTTACTGTTTTGCTCCTCGCCCACGCAGATCCCTCACACAAGAATGACGAAGGAAAGACTGCTCTCATGTTGGCTGCTGAAGGCAGACACGACGAGACGGTAAGAGTATTGACTCAGGCGGGAGTCGCCAGATAACGGGTAGAAGAATGGCCCCTGACGCAGTGCGCGTAAGGGGCCATCGCCTTTAGCGTAAAGCCGGCGCTTCAACCCGGCGACCGCCAAAGAGAAACGTGAGAACGAGCCCGCCACGAAGCCTCCGATGTGGGCCATGTACGCCACTCCACCAGTCTCTGCCGACTGCGTGATTGAACCGATCCCATTGATGAACTGCAAGACGATCCAGAACCCGATGACCATCAACGCCGGCATGGGCACGACACCTCTGCCCATCAAAACTTTGACGCTTCCTCTCGGGAACAAAACGAGATAAGCAGCCAGTACTCCGGCTATCGCGCCGGACGCGCCGAGGTTCGGAACATTCGAACCGCTACTGACGACGACTTGCGCGATCGTCGCCGCGATCCCGCATAACAGGTAGAACACGGTGAACTTCGCGTGCCCGAAGCGGTCCTCTACGTTATCGCCGAAGATCCAGAGATAGAGCATGTTGCCGGCCAGGTGCAGCCAACCACCATGCATGAACATGGAGGTGAAGACGGTTATGAAATCGCCGCCAGGGTTTTGCGTCAGGCGACGGGGCACGACGGACCACTGTTGAATGAAAGCGTCGCCGCCGCTTAGTTCGAGAAAGAAGACGAGGACATTGAGCGCAATCAACGCGTAGGTGACTACGGGCACTGTTCTTTCCGCTGAGTCGTCATCGCCGATAGGAAACATATGGACCTCCGGTTCAACAAACAATCAAGAACCGTGCCCCGGATTTTTTAAGACGAGAAATAGACCGATTTGAATTCTAACAATACTGATTTCGATGCTGAGCGTTCCCGTTCAATACGGCCGGCGGGTTTTTAGAATTTGGTCCACTGACTTTTGCAAAGCAGGCCGCAGACTGCTGTCTAATTCCAGGGCCGTGTCTAACTCCTTTTGCGCGTCAGTGTCCTGCCGGCGCAGCAACATGATCATGCCGCGGTTTGCATGGGCCTTCGCGTGACGCGGATCCAATTCGATTACTTTCGCGAAGTCTGCCAACGCTCCATCGAGATCGCCTTTGGCGCCGCGCAAGATACCTCGTTCGTAACGAGCATCGACGTCGGTGGCAACGATCTCCAGCGCATTGTTCAAGTCGACGATTGCGCCGTCGAGATCGCCTTTTTGCTTGCGAACGAAAGCGCGATTGTAAAAACCGAGAAAGGCGCGCGGGTTAAGTTCGATGCCTTTCGAATAGTCAGCCAGCGCGCCGTCGGTGTCGCCTTTCCGCATGCGTGCGAATCCGCGACCAACAAAAGCGCGAGCATTCTCCGGAACGAGTTCGATTGCTCTAGTGAAATCGCGAATCGCACCGTCCAGGTCTCCTTTATCGTCCTTCGCGATGCCGCGGTTGAAGAAGGCGTCGGCGTAGTCGGGCTTCAACTCGATCGCTTTGTTGTAATCGGTTATGGCCGCGTCGGGATCGCCTTTGTCTTTCAACGTAGCGCCGCGATTGAGATAGGCTTCGGCCATCGGCTTCAATTCGATTGAACGTGTGAAGTCGCTGATTGCGCCGTCGTAATCCCGCTGGCGCTTTCGCACGAGACCGCGGCTGAAGTAGGCAGCGCCGTAGTTGTGGTCCAGTTCGATGGCGCGTTCGAAGTGGGCCAGTGCCGTTTCCAGGTTTCCGGCTTCGAACTCACTCGTGCCGCGCTTGACGTAATCAATTGCCAAACGTCGATTGACCTGCGATCGGCCCACAACCGGACTGAGCAACGGGATAAGCAGCAACAGCAATACGATTGTGCAGCTACGTAGCATCAGACGTCTGAAGTTCCCTGCGGGCGGCGCGTCGTTCCACCCATTCATAGACCATCGGCAGGATTACGATCTTGATCGGCCGTGTAACCAAACCCCCGACCACGACGATGGCCAACGGTTTTTCGATCTCCGCGCCCGTTCCGGACGAGATGATAAATGGAATCAGGCTGATACTCCCGATGAGTGCGCTCAACAATTCCGCGCGCAGACGCACACTCGCGCCCTTAATCACGGCTTCGTGCAGGTCCATTCCCGTACTGCGCAGCTTATTAATATACGACACCATCACCATTCCGTTTTGCACGGCGACGCCGAACACCGCGATGAAGCCAACAATTGCCGGCACACTCAACGGGAACCCCGAAAGGAGCAGGAAGAAGGTACTGCCGACCATTGCAATCGGGATGTTGAAGATGATCGTAAGCGTGTTGCGCAGCGAACCGAAACACGCATAGATAAGCACAAACACGAGCAGCAGTGATATCGGTATGGCAATCAAAAGCCGCCGCACCGCCTTTTGCTGATTCTCGAATTGGCCGCCCCACGTGATGAAGTAGCCGGGCGGCATTTTTACGTTCGCGGCCACTGCCGCCTGTGCATCATGAACGAAGCTGCCGATGTCGCGTCCGTTCACGTTACACATGACGACGATCCGGCGTAGAGCATTCTCGCGGCTGATGACGGAATCGCCGCTCGAAAGTCGGAACGTTGCCAACTGGCCCAACGGAATACGTCCGCCAATTGGCGCAGCGACGAGAATGTCGTTTAGTTTTTCAACCTGGTTGCGATAGTCCTCATTCAGCCGCACAAAGATTGCGAATCGCCGTTGGCCCTCCCGCACATCGGTGGCTGTATCGCCGCCGATCGCGATCTTCGCGACCTCCAGCACGTCGGTGATGTTGAGACCGTAACGCGCAATCTTGTCACGGTCGAGTTCAATCTCCAGGTGCTCTTCGCCGGCGACTTGCTCAACGGCTAAATCTTCGACGCCGCGAACGCGCGACATCGCCTCGCGAATCTGCTCGGCGGTTTGACGAAGCGCGTCGCGGTCTTCACCAAAGATCTTGACGGCAATCTGGGCGTTGATGCCCGATATTAGTTCGTCGTTACGTGTTTGAATCACTTGCGAAAAGTTGAACTGAACACCCGGAAAGCCTTCGACGCGCCGCCGCATCGCCTCGACCAATTCATCCTTTGTCTTTGCCGTGGTCCACTGTTTCTTCGGTTTCAGCCGGACGTAGAGTTCATCGTTACTGACGCTTTCAGGATCGCCGCCCAACTCAGCCCGGCCGATCTTGGCGACGACAGTTTCGACTTCCGGAAACTGGCGCAACGTCTGTTCGATCTGCGTTGAAATCTCGACTGCCCGCGAAAGCGAAATACTTGCCGGCATCGTGGCCCGCACCAGCATATTGCCTTCGTCGATCGTCGGCAGAAACTCGCTCCCGAGGAGGTAGACGTCCGCGACACTCCAGACAATCAGGCCGGCGGCAATAGCCAGCGCGATATAGCGATGAGCGATGGCCCATTGGAGCACCGGAACGTAGATACGCTTGAAGAAGCCGATGATGGGATTAGTTCTGACCTTGCCTTTTTTGAGTCGCAGCCACATCGCGCAAAGCATCGGTGCGATGCACAGCGCCATCAACATCGATCCGATCATCGAGAAGGTCACGGCGTAAGCGAGTGGCTTGAATAGTTTTCCTTCGATCCCTTGCAGCGTGAAGACGGGAAGGAACACGGCGATCACAATCAGGATCGCGAAGAATATCGGCCGCCCGATTTCCTGTGCCGCAGCCAGGATGGCAGCTTGCAGGGAATATTCGCGGTGTTCCTCGAGGTGGCGATAGATATTTTCGACCATCACCACGGTGGCGTCGACCATCATGCCGATACTGATGGCCAGTCCACCGAGCGAGGTGAGATTGGCCGACAGTCCTGAATACCACATCAGGATAAAAGCGACAAACATGCAAAAGGGAATGGCCGCGGCAGTGATCACAGAGCTGCGGAAGTTTCCCAACAGGAGAACCAGAATGATTAGTACAAGCAGTTCTCCCTCGATCAGCGACTCGACCACCGTGTTCACACTATTGTCGACCAGCTCTGCTTGATCGTAAAAGTCGACAATCTTCACTCCGGCAGGTAACGCCTTATTGATTTCAGCGACTTTTTCCTTGACGCGTTCGATTACCTGCTTGGTGTTTTCGTTAATTCGTTTGAGGACGATGCCAGTAACTACTTCGCCGTTCCCGTCCTTCGTCACCGCGCCCTGCCGGATCTCATTTCCAATCTGAACCGCGGCTACATCGCCGACGCGAATCGGCGTGCCGCTGCGGGAGTCGAGCACGATGTTCTTGATGTCATCGATGTCCTTAACGAGTCCGATACCGCGGACGATGTACTGCTCGTCACCGTGCTCGATGAAGTTAGCGCCGGTGTTTTGGTTGTTTGCTTGAATCGCGTCGAACAGGGCTTTCAGCGTGATGTTGTAATTAACTAACGCTTGCTGATCGACAATCACCTGGTACTGTTTGACGTCGCCGCCGAAACTCAGCACATCGGCGACACCGGGAACAGTGCGTAGTTGCAGTTTGACGACCCAATCCTGGATCGTGCGCAGTTCCTGGTTGCTGATTCCGTTGCCGACGATCTGATAGAGATAGATCTGTCCCGTTCCAGTGGTTATTGGGCCCATTTCAGGTTCGAAGCCTTCGGGAATATTTTCCTTGGCAGCCGCGAGGCGTTCGAAGACCTGCTGTCGTGCAAAGTAGATGTCGGTATCTTCGCTGAAGAAGACCGTGACCACTGACAGACCAAACTTCGAATCCGATTCAACGCGCACCACTCCCGAAATCCCATTCATTTCGTTTTCGATCGGGAACGTGATGAGTTGTTCGACCTCTTGCGGCGCGAGGCCCTGCGCTTCGGTGTCGATCTCGACCTGGACCGGTGTGACATCAGGAAACGCGTCGACGTTTAGACGGTTGAGCGCCAGGATGCCCCCCGCGACAATCAGCATCGACACCACGGCCACCAGCAGTCGCTCTCGATAAAAGAATGCAATGAAGTTGTCAGTCATGGTTGGTCTCCAGTGTCACGTCAGGCGCCTTTACTCTGTTGCAGCAGCAGGTAATTTCCTTTGACAACCACCTTGTCGCCCGCCTTGAGACCGTCGATGATTTCGACTCGATCGTTTCCCTTGATGCCTTCAGTCACGACAATTTTTTTGTACGCGCCGTTCTCGGCCACGAAGACAACCGACTTTCCTGCGTCTTCCAACACTGCTGATTGAGGAATCGAAATGGCCGTGCGATTCACGTCGGTGACAATCTGCACGTTGGCAAACATGTCGGGCTTGAGGCGGCCATCGGGATTTGGCACTTCGGTTCGGACTTTGACGCTGCGCGTTTCCGGGTCGACGACGGTCGAAATCAAGATGACGCGGCCGGAAAAGGTCGAACCGGGAAACGCGGTTACGGTCAACTTAACTTCCTGACCGTTCCTCACTCGATAGAGATCTTTTTCGAATACGTTGGCATCGACCCAGACGCGTGAAATGTCGATGATTTTGAAAAGATTGGCCTCGGTACCGACCGTAGCGCCGATGGTGGCATTGCGTTCGACGACGATTCCATCAATCGGAGAATTGAGTGAAAAGACGGCGCCCAGATCCTGCTTCGTACTCAAGGCATCGATAGCAGCATTACTCATCCCAAGGATGAGCAAGCGACGCCGCGCTGCAGTGAGAGCAGCCTTAGTACTCGCCAGAGAATTGGCAGCGGACGCTTTTGCCACTTCGAGATCATGCTCGGCGGCCTGGAGGTTTTTTCCGGGCGCGATCGTTTTCTCGTACAGCAGTTTCGTGCGGTCGTAGTTTTCCTGGGCCAGTTTGAGCTCCGCGGCGGCAGTGCGGCGCGCGTTCTCCGCATCGGCAAGCGCTTTGAGGTAATCCGACTCAGCCTGATCGATGTCCGCGGATTCCAGATCGGCCAGTTTTTGTCCTTTCCTCACGCGGCTACCCTGGCCGGCGTAAAGACGAACAATTCTTCCCGAGTTGACTGGGCCAATAACTGCGGTGCGATCTTCGGCGGCAAGGATTTTTCCCGTCGCGAGAATCGTTCCCGTGATCGTTTGCGGAGTCACGATTTCAGTTTCGATAGACTGGGTCGCATATGCAGGCGACGCGCTGGTTTGTGCATTGCTCGTGTTTGTGGGGGGCGGTGTAGAGCGACTGCACCCGGCGCATAGGAACGCGATAACGAACAACAGAGTCAATAGGCCCTGGCGGGTTCGTGGTTCGAACATGTCTGACAATCCTTTCACGGCAGCTACCTTTGCAGCGGCGTTGCGGTTGCAAGTTCGAGATCGAGAAGCGACATCTCGTAATCGAAGAGCGTCTGGTAGTAACTGGCGAGCGTGTCGCGTCGAGTGCGAATCGCATCGAGCAATTCGAGTGTTGAGCTTTCGCCGGCCTTCAACGCGACTTCCGTCAGATTCTGAATGTCGTCGACTTTGGCGAGCACGCCTGTGCGATAGAGCTCAACGCGTCGCTTCTGCATCTCGAAGGCGACGAGCGCTTTGTCCACTTCGCTCAACACCTGGTTCGTAAGCAGTTGCTGCTGGTTCTGCGCTTTCCTCTTCTCGATGAGGGCTTTGGCACGCTCACCCTGGTTGCGGTTGTGAATCGGCAACTCGATACCGACGGAAAAGAGGTAACTGCTTCCGCCGGCCGGGACCTGCTCTACGCCACCGCCGAGGGCGACGTCAGGAATGCGTTGGGCATTCTGTAAACGAATGGACGCATCGGCAGCACGCTCGCTGAGCCGAGCGGCCCTCAAGTCAGGTCGAGCTGCGAGCGATTTGTCGCGCAGGTCGGCAAGAGTGAAAACGTACGGTTGATATTCCAGTGCGCCGGCGGTGGCAATTTCCATTGTTTGGTAATCGCCTCCGAGAGTTACCCGTAGATCTCGAAGCGCAACCTCGTAGTCACGTTCAGAGTTTGCGACGTCGACGTCAAACTTCAGTTTTTCGACTTCCAGGCGCTTCAAGTCCAGGCCGGAAATCTCGCCGACCTGGACCAGCTCGGTTGTATGCGTGACGATTTCACTAAAGGTCGATTGATTTTCCTTTGCGAGTTTGAGCAACGAGTCGTTGAGTAGCACTGTGTAGAACTTGCGCTTCAGATCGTTGGTCAGCAACCAGACCTGCATTTCGAATTGGCCGCGGGCGAGATCGGCGTTTTTGTTCGCTAGATCGATTCGCTTGCCGCGCTTGCCGCCGAGCTCAAACGTTTGCGAGATGGCGTAATCGTAGGTTTGCTCGCTAATAATTGGGCCGGTAAACGTCAAAGGGGTACCGGAAGACGCAAAGCTGAGTTGTGGGTTTGGCCTTAGTCGGGCGGTGAGTTTTTCCGCCTCCGCCGTGTCGATGTCGTATCGCGCGGCTACGAGCTGAAGATTACGTTGCAGGAAGATCTCGACTGCATCCGTAAGCGTGATTGATCTTTTTGGCGGCGTTTGTGTTTGAGCTTGGGCCTGGAGGCCTGATATTGAAATCGCTGCAACTAGAGTTACCGCGGATCGGAAGATCGAGCGACGATCCATTCCTACACCTCGCCTTCGTCGAGTTATTTAGTTGTGGAAACTAACGATCTGGAATTACTGAATGGGATTTAATGGAAGCGGTGGGGCTCGACTGGATGAAGGCAGGATTACGGTTGAAACGAAGAAGACAGTTGCTGGAAGAGAGACAGCGATTTGCGGTAACGGTGGCGCCACGAGCACTGCATGCTCAAAGCTGCCGAATAACTGTCGCTGCAACTGGCAAAGTTGGCAGTCAGTAGAATGCGCGTGCCCGTCATGTGAAGACTGTGGTCCGTTGTTATCGACGTCCGTTGTAAATTCTGAGTTGCGCGACCACGGGCAGCGGTGGGTATGCACTGATTCGACGAGCGTCCCGTAACCAATGGTTCCGAGCAGCAGGCAAGTCAGCGCTACCCTGACGTTCGGGTACACTACAGCTTTCAGCAACTTAGAATGTGCGTTCACTGGATGTTTTTTCTTGGACCGGCGGTTATCTTACTAAAAGGCCAGGTGTTAGGCTATGCCAAACCACCGCCGGGCGAAACACGCAGACGGTATCGACCGTAAGTAGGACCTGATGGCTGCAATGAAAAAGAAAATACATTGGTCAAGCGCGTGGAGGGATGCGCGCGAACTTATTTGGGCACATCGCCGCCGGTTAATGTTCGGAGCGGTGCTCATGATCATTAACCAGGCAATGGGATTGGTGTTGCCCGCGTCTACGAAATACTTAATCGACGTAGTAATAGGCCAAAACCGCACCGATATGCTTTGGAAGATCGCCCTCGCCGCGGGCGGCGCGACAGTGCTACAGGCATTAACTACCTTCAGCTTATCGCAGGTCCTCGGCGTAGCCGCCCAACGCGCGATTACCGAGATGCGCAAGAAAGTGCAGGCGCAAATTTCGCGACTGCCAATCAGCTATTTCGATTCCACGCAAACCGGCAAGCTCATCTCACGGATAATGAACGACGCCGAAGGCATACGTAATCTGGTCGGCACCGGCCTGGTGCAACTGGCCGGCGGTTTCATTACGTCCGTGGTCGCGCTAGGCGTTTTGTTCTGGCTTAGCTGGCGCCTGACTGCGTTCACAATTCTCGTTCTCGGCACGTTCGCCGGCGCACTGTCGTATGCATTCAAGCGTTTGCGACCGTTGTTCCGTGAGCGTGGCGAAATCACTGCCGCGCTCACCGGCCGTTTGGCCGAATCGCTCGGCGGCATCCGTATCGTCAAAGCTTACACGGCAGAAAGGCGCGAGGCGCTGACATTTGCTCGAGGCGCGCACAAGCTCTTTCGAAACGTCGCTAAAGCGATGACGGGTGTTTCCGCGACGACGGCATTTTCGTCACTCGTGATCGGCGCCGTGGGAGTTGTAATCATCCTGATTGGTGGAAACTCAGTTGCGCGAGGCCAAATGACGGTAGGCGATCTGTTCATGTACGTGATGTTCACCGGAATGATGGCCCTGCCTCTGATTCAATTCGCCTCCATCGGCACGCAGATCACGGAGGCCTTCGCCGGTCTCGATCGTATTCGCGAAGTGCTGAACATGCCGACCGAAGATGAAGAGGACACGGCTCGACTTGCGCTGCCCGACGTTCACGGTCAGATCGAATTCGAGAACGTGTCTTTTGAATACAACCCTGGCGTGCCGGTACTGAAGAACGTTTCCTTCACCGCACCGGCTGGTTCAACCACTGCGCTCGTTGGATCGAGCGGCTCCGGAAAAAGCACGCTGATCAGTCTGGCGATGAATTTCAATAAACCGCTTTCGGGGATCGTCAAAGTCGACGGCCGCGACTTGCAGACTCTGCGTCTCCGTGATTTTCGTTCGCACTTGGGCGTGGTGATGCAAGACAATTTTCTGTTCGATGGCACCATTGCCGAAAACATCTCCTTTTCAAATCCACACGCCACGATGGAGGAGGTTCGAGCCGCCAGCCGGATCGCTCATTGTGAGGAGTTCGTGGAGAAGTTCGAGCTGAAGTACGACACCGTCGTGGGTGAGCGTGGCGTAAAGCTATCAGGCGGCCAGCGCCAACGAATCGCGATCGCCCGCGCCATCCTGGCCGATCCCAAGCTGCTGATTCTTGACGAAGCCACTTCGAGTCTCGACAGTGAAAGCGAAGCAATGATTCAGGACGGTCTGCGTTCTTTGCGTCGTGGCCGTACCACGTTCGTAATCGCGCACAGACTGTCGACTATACGCAGCGCCGATCAGATCCTGGTTTTGGAAGGTGGAGAGATCGTCGAGCGCGGCAGTCACGAAAATCTGTTGGCAGCAGATGGTCGATACCGGCAGCTCTACGACAAGCAGTACAAGTTCGAACGCGATCAGTTCGTGAATCCAGGCGAAGATTTCACGCCGGCTTCGGTCCAACCGGGAGTCGGGCGTTTATCCCGGCTTCCGAATATCTGAGCCAACCATTTTTTCCGGCAACGATTCAAAAATTCGTTGACATTTCTCTGACTTCGGGGCATTAATCACTTCGTAATCCCGGCGCAACTCGCGCCATCTTTAGTTCACAATTCGGCCTGTCAAACTGCTGCGAGTGCTTCGGCTTAGTTGCTGTCGCCCGAGGGCCGCGGCCTATCGCTGTACCACCTCGGAAGGAGGTCCCCAATGAAATCCCATCGCCCCAAGCGCTTTTCAACTTTTGTGTGGAGTGTTCTCGCTGTTTTCAGCTTTACGCTGGTCCTATGTGCAAACGCGTCAGCGCAAGTCACAGCCAGCGGCGCGCTCAGCGGCACAGTCAAGGACAAGAACCAGGCTGCAATCGCTAACGCAACCGTAACGATTACCAACAAAGCAACCGGACTAACCCGAACAACGTCGACGGGCGAAGGTGGAGACTACAGAATCGATCTGTTGCCCGCCGGGCGCTACGACATCAAGGTCTCGGCAACCGGGTTCGGCGACGTGACAATCGAGAACTCGGAAGTGCTTGTTGGAAAGACAAACAATTTCGACCTCACCATGGAACCCGGCGTGCAGACTGCGAGTGTTACGGTGACAGCGGGTGAAGCCGAATTAGTCAGTAGAGAGAAGACGGACATCAGTCTTAACATCACGCCGCGCGACGTTGAAGATTTGCCCTTGAACGGTCGCGATCTGGGGAACCTGGCCTACCTTGCGCCGGGCGCCAAGCCGGTAGATTCGTACGATCCGACTAAGCGTCGCGTCTCCGTGTTCGGAATCAACGGCTCCAGCGGTCGCAACGTCAACGTGACGGTCAACGGGATAGATAACAAAGACAACACTGTCGGCGGTCCAGTCATGCAGTTCCCGTTGGAGTCGATCCAGGAATTCGTGATCAGCACCGCGCGTTTCTCAGCCGTGAACGGACGCAGTGAAGGCGCCGCCGTCAACGTGGTCACGAAATCGGGTAGTAGTGATTACCACGGATCGGTCTTCTATTTTCTGCGAGACAAGAAACTGAATGCGAGCGAAGTTTCACCAGCCAATACATCGATCGAATCCAAGCCGCCGTTCAACCGGAAGCAATGGGGCGGTTCCATCAGCGGGCCTTTGCATTTGCCGCGCTTTGGGGAAGGTGGACCAACCCATTACGACACCGGAAACAACACGTTCTTCTTCTTCGCAATCGAACGCCAGAATGAAGCTACGTCGATCCCGGTCGCTTCCGACGCATTCGCGGAGTTGCTGTTAGTGCAGAGTTTGGGCGCACGGCCTGCAAAGACACTGCCGACGCCGTATAAAGATTGGCGCATCAACGCGCGCCTCGATCACACGTTCAACTCGAAACATCAGATGTTCCTGGCCTATAACGACCAGTCCAATACTGGTCTTAACGATCAGGCGACTCAACGCGTCGATCTCACGCAGGGCAACTTCACGCGGAACCGCCTGATACTCAGCAACTTTACATTGAATTCCGCGTTGAGCAGCAATGTCGTGAATGCCTTCACGGCTGGTTATCAGTATTGGGTCAACCTGATCGACAGCGAGCTGAAAACCACCACCGTCACGTTTCCAACGAGCATTCAGTTTGGCACCAACGTGAACGTGCCCCAACAGTCGTACCAGATCAAGTATCAGTTCAAAGACGACCTCTCGATCAACCGGGGAAATCACACGTTCCGAACCGGTGTCGACTATTTGTGGGAGCCGAAGCTGGGTGGATTTTTTGAGTTCAACCCAACACTGGAGGTCGATTTCATTGACTTGCCGAGCAAGATTTTGCAATTGCCGCAGGGGTTCTCAACTGCGGGAGCAGTCGGAGGCATGACCGCAACCGCAGGCGATCCTTATTTCAACTTGCCTGGCGGCGCGAAAATGTTGGGCCTCTATTTTCAGGATGACTGGAAAGCCAAACCAAACCTGACGTTCAACCTCGGAGTGCGCTACGACAAAGACTTCAACTTGATCGGAACGAAAGCGCAAGGTCAAAACCGGACGTATCTGGCTTTGAAAGCGATCAACCATCCTGCGGCCGCGTCTTTACCACAGGACGACAGTAAGGACTTTAGCCCGCGTGTGGGTTTTGCCTGGGACATCGGAGCAACCGGCAAACACATCGTGCGCGGTGGCTACGGTCTTTACTACGGTCAGACGTTCCTGAATATTCCGCTGTTCATGATTCAGCAGATCAATCCGACGATCTTCGTCAGCGTTTTCAGTATCGCCAGTGGAGACATCGTTCCCGGTACGGGAATTCCGCTGTCGAATTGGCGTTTTGGGATCGATCCATTGCCGACAATTCCGCCGCCGCCGACGCAATTGCCCGACGGCTCGACTGGGCGCATCATGGATCCCGATTACCAAAACCCACTCACGCAACAGTGGAACGTTGGTTATTCGTGGCAACTCAACTCGTACTCGGTACTCGAGTTTGAATACACGCACATTCTTGGCTTGCACGAATCGAAGACCGTCAACATAAATCCGACGCGTGCGATTCTCCTCAACTCGTCGGGCCAGGAAATTACGAGTCGGCCTTTAACGGCTGCATTGACGGCAGCTCATCAACCAATACTCGGTAGAGTCGACCTCGAGCAGTCGTCCGGCCGCTCGCGTTACGACGGCATGAACATTTCGTACCGCCGGCGGTTGCACAAGAATTTTACGGTGAATGCGACTTACACACTGTCGCAGGCGCTGGCTTACAACGGAAACTCGGCGGCATTTAGAAATCGCGCCTGGGATCCATTCAATTTCTTCGCTGGGTATGAGCTTGGGCCAACGCCGAACGATTCACGTCATCGCTTCTCGATGGGTAGTGTCGTCAACCTGCCGGGCGGTTTTCAGGTAGCCCCGATCATGCAATGGGAGTCGGCGCGTCCTTATACGGCGGGTTATGGCACGGCGGTCGACATCCTCGGCGTTGGTAGCGGACGCGGGACTTCGCACGTTGTGGTGTTTAAGGACAAGCCCGATGATTTGAAAGCTACGCTGACTGCATTCGGAGATCCGGGTGATGCAATAAACGGTGCTGCTAACCGAAGAAAGTTTAGAGATTGTCTACGCTCGGGCCAATGTACGCACGCACCCTTTGACAATGTGAGAGGACAACCCTTCTTCCAACTCGATGCGCGTGTGACGAAGAACTTCAGAATTCGTGAGCGCGCGACTCTTCAAGCGATGTTTCAGGTTTTCGATTTGACCAATCGGGCCAACTTCGGAAACAACTATGTAACTGACGTTCGCCTGCCGACGTTCGCGACGCCGAGCAACTTCATTACACCAAGCGGCGTAACTGTGCCGCACAGTTTATCGGCGGAGATCGGGATCCGATTTACGTTCTAGCGGTTGCTAGTCGAAGCTGTAGCGCAAGGGCTGCTGGGGTTTTATAACTCCGGCAAGCCCTTGTTTTTATGAGGTGGGTTACCGAGCGACGACGCCGATGTTCGCAATCGTTGCGCCTTTCATCATCGACGGTACGGCACAGATGTAAAGCACAACGCCGGCGACGGGCGCGCGGGCTTCAAAAATTACTTTGCCGGCGTAGTCGGTGACGTAACCGACTTTCATTCCTTGTTCGACGTAAGTGCCACGTTTGATTGCCGGATAGAAAATTCCTGTTTGCTCGCTCGCCAACGTCACGACTCTTTCTAACCAGACGGGATGTTCGATAGTGCCCGGTTGCCCCGGCAACATCTTCAAATAACGCATCACACTCAAACAGCCGTTGATGAGTGCGTTTAGATCGTCTGTCTCCACTGTGCCCGCATGTCCTGCTTCGGCCGTAATCGACGGTTTCCCACGCGTAGTCGCCGTGTTTTCAAGATAGCGAGAAGCCTGCGGGTCCTTCGGACGGTCAGTAGAAATAATGATGTGGTCGAGACCAAACGCGAGCAGCATTTCGCGCGAAATCTGAACCTGCTTATCGTGTCCAGTCTTAGTCCAATAACTATAAGGCCGCAGGCTTTCATCCAAATCGCCGCCGTGAAGATCGATCAAGTGATCGCATTGCTCCACGACTTGTTTGGTGATGAGATAAGACGCGCGCTCAGTTTGGCTGCCATCCATTTTGCCCGGATAGAAGCGGTTCATGCTTTTCTTATCCACCGGGTTGACGTGCGGCACCTTCTGCTCGAACGATTGAATATTAACCACCGGCCATGAATGACTTTCAATCCGCGTTCCCATGAGTGCTGGGTTAGCTGGTGTTACGAATATAGAAGAACACGAATAAACAAGATCACAGCGAATTAAGACACCACTGAACGACAGTTTAACTTGACGCAACAACCGCGTACCAGTAAAACAACGGAGCAGGAGACGCAACATGCGAAGTAACAGCAGGTCGATTTGCCTCTTCGCCACGATATTCATGTGCACGCTGCTGGTGAACACCAGTTACACACGGGCACAAACGCCGCTTGCGACACCATCGCCACCCCCACCCACCAAGCCCACTCTGGAGCACGAGTTCTTCAAAAACATACTGCGCGATCAAAAAGCGATTTGGACGGCGCCGTTTCATCTCGAACGCAGCGACGCCAAATGGATCGTTCCCGCAGGCATCGGCACCATGGCGTTCGTTACTACGGATCGCATTACCGGCGACGAGATTGCCGAAGCTGACGGCGCGCAACATGTCAGTAAAGCCATCAGCTATGCAGGGTCAATCTATGGGATCGCTGCCACGGCCGGAACCTTCTACCTCGTAGGTCGTGTAGACGGAAATGAGCGAGCGAGAGAAACTGGCCTGCTAATGGCGGAGGGGTCAATCGATACTTTGCTTGTCGTCGCCGGGGTAAAGGGCATCACGGAACGCAAACGTCCTGATACCGGCCATGAGCGCAGCGAGTTTTTCGACGGAGGTGGATCATTCCCTTCGGGGCACGCCGCTCAGGCATGGTCCGCGGCAAGTATCGTCGCTAACGAATACCACGATCGACGCATACAGATCGCCGCATATGGGATCGCGACTGCCGTCAGCGTGGCGCGTTTCACTGGCGGTAATCATTACCTGTCTGATGTATTGGTCGGAAGCGCAATCGGGTTTGGTATCGGTCACTACGTTTACCACGCGCATCATCGCGAGCCGAGTGGTATTACTGAGCTTGACGATCCAGATGGTCGGCGAAAAAGTCGATGGCCGGCGGTTGCGCCGCTATACTCGCGTGCAGCCCACACGTATGGTTTGCAGTTAACCTTGAACCTCCCGGGACCTCACTAACAATTTCAGAGGCATCGCAATTGCCACTGACTGCCGCAAACGTAGGCGCGCACCTAGTTTGAGTCCGGCTTTCGGGCAGTTGACTGGTCTGCTCGTCTTCAATTCGAACGCCGTGCCCAGACGAAGAGCGGCACTTCGAAATCTACTAACGAGGGGGCTCCATGAATTCAAAAAAACTACTAGGCAATGTTCCTACCGATCTGCTCTTTCAGGCGTTGGAGACTGAAAAGGGTGGCGTTTTGGTCTACACCGCAGCGCTTCGTTGCGCGCTCAACAAAGATCTCCGCGAAGAGTGGAATAAATACCTGGAACAAACAAAGACGCACGTACAGATCTGTACAGACCTGGTTCGAGAGTTGGGGCTTGATCCCGATACCGAAACGCCGGGCCGCCAGGTTGTTCGCTATCTCGGCACCTCTCTCGTCAAGACGATTGAACTGGCCATCAGGTGCGCCGATCCGCAGGCGGCACAAATCGTCGCCGCGGAGTGCGTCACACTTGCGGAAACTAAAGACCATCTTAACTGGGAGCTGCTCGGACAACTCGCAAAGGAATCGGGATTCCCTGATGCAAGTCTTCTGCAACCGGCATACGAAACCGTGGAAGAGGAAGAAGACGAACATCTCTATCACACGACGGGCTGGACGCGTGAACTCTGGATTGAAGCATTGGGAATGCCCGCTGTGTTGCCGCCGCCTGAAGAAGAGCGCGACGTCAAGACACAGGAAGAGGCTGCCCAGGCTAAGAAGGCCCGCACTAAGAAAGCCGCCGCGCGATAGGAAGTTCATCAGCACCTAACAGACCACGGGGGAAAGACATGACTACGCGAAAGAAGTCGAGCAAATCGAAAAAGCCGCCGGCGTCGAACGGTTCACGAATGAATGGCTCGCGCCGGAATGCCGGATACGGTGCAGTTAATCAAAAGAGCGAGGATTTAGCGAAGAATATTGAAGAGTCAGCAGGGGAGTTCCTGACAAGCGATCAAGGCATTCCGATCAACGACAATCAGAACTCGTTGAAGGCGGGAAATCGTGGCCCATCACTGCTCGAAGACTTCCTGCTTCGTGAAAAGATCACTCATTTCGATCACGAACGCATTCCCGAACGCGTGGTACACGCGCGCGGTTCCGGAGCGCATGGATACTTTCAAGTCTACGAGCCGATGGCCGAGTACACGAAGGCTGCGTTTCTTCAGGATCCGTCGGTACGGACGCCTGTGTTCGTGCGCTTTTCCACGGTCCAGGGCTCGCGAGGATCGACTGACCTCGCGCGCGACGTGCGTGGCTTCGCAGTGAAGTTCTACACGCAGGAAGGCAACTTCGATCTCGTAGGCAACAACATTCCGGTGTTCTTTATCCAGGACGCGATCAAGTTTCCGGATCTGGTTCACGCGGTGAAGCCGGAACCTCACAATGAAATGCCGCAAGCAGCATCAGCTCACGACACATTCTGGGATTTCATCTCGCTTATGCCTGAGTCGATGCACATGATCATGTGGGTCATGTCAGATCGTGCGATACCCAGAAGTTTCCGAATGATGGAGGGCTTCGGTGTTCACACGTTTCGACTCATTAACGAAGCCGGGAAAGCGCGCTTCGTAAAGTTTCACTGGAAGCCGTTACTCGGTTTGCACGCGGTTGTTTGGGACGAAGCGCAGAAGATTTCCGGTAAGGATCCTGACTTCCATCGTCGCGATCTGTGGGAATCGATCGAGAACGGCGACTATCCGGAGTGGGAGTTAGGCGTTCAGATCGTCGAGGAGAAAGATGAATTCAAGTTTGAGTTCGATCTGCTTGACCCGACAAAGATAATCCCGGAAGAGCTCGTTCCTGTTCAGCGGATCGGAAAGTTGACGCTTAACCGAAACCCTGACAATTTTTTTGCTGAGACAGAGCAGGTCGCGTTTCATCTCGGCAATATCGTTCCGGGCATCGATTTCACCAACGATCCACTGCTTCAGGGCCGCTTGTTTTCCTATCTCGATACGCAGTTGACGAGATTGGGTGGACCAAACTTCCATGAGATCCCGATCAACCGTCCGGTCGCGCCTGTTCACAACAACAATCGCGACGGATTCATGCGGCAAACAATCAATCGCGGGCAAACCAGTTACGACCCGAACAATCTGCGCGGCGGGTGTCCGTTCCAAGCCGGCATGGATATGAGCGGGTTCACCAGTTATGCCGAGAAGATCGATGCGCGAAAGGTTCGCGAACGAAGTCCGAGCTTCTTCGATCACTTCAGCCAGGCGACGATGTTTTTCAATAGTCAGTCCCCGGTGGAGCAGAACCATATCGTGAAGGCTCTGCGTTTCGAGTTGGGGAAAGTGGAAACACTGCCGATTCGTGAACGCATGCTGGCGCTGCTGGCGCAGGTGGACAAGACGCTCGCTAAGAAAGTCGCGGACGGATTAGGAATGACTGTTCCAGCCAAGCTCGAACAGCCACTCAACATGAGTTTTCCAGCCGATGCCGATCCGAAGAAGTTTCAGCCGAAGAAAGTAAAGACCGCGACGACCGTGTCGCCGGTATTGAGCATGGTCAACAATCTCGGCGATGCAGTGAAGACGCGGAAGGTGGCATTCGTCCTGGCTGACGGATTCAACGACGAGTCTGTGTTGGAAATGAAGAAAGCACTGCTGACGGCCGGGGCAAAAGCGATGACTGTCGCCCCACATCTGGGTATGTTAATCGGACAGGACGGCGAAGCTGTTAAAGCAGATTTCAGTTTGCTTACGGCGTCGTCGGTGTTGTTCGACGCGGTGTATGTTCCGGATGGTCAAGCAAGTATCGCGTCGCTGCTCGAGGAAAACGAGTCGACGAACTTCGTGCTTGAGGCCTACAGGCATTGCAAGACGATTGGCGCCGCTGGTGCCGGAGTAGAGCTCCTGCAAGCTGCGGGACTACGCACGCCGGCAATGAGCGAAGGGTCTAACGGTGAAGCTATGGAACCTGGCGTTATCGTCGGGGTCGGAGACGTTAAAGCGCTGGCGGCGGAATTCATCGAAGGGATGAGTCTGCACCGGCACTGGGGAAGAGAATCAACTGAAACATTAACAGGCGAGCAACCTTTAATGACCAACCGGCCCGTGACTCAGGAAACTAAACAGGCATTACCGAGCTGAGGTGCGATCCTTTTGAGTGAGAGGTATAAAGCCTCTCACTCAAGCTTTGGTTTTTGAAACGAAATGTCAAACGGTTCATACATATCGCGCATAGTTTTTCTTCTCGCGGCGACGGTTGTTTACGGCTCCGGCTGCATTGTCGTAGGTGGTTACAGCAGCGATCGAGGTTTCTGGATCTGGCCCGGCACCTTCGTTCTACTTGGAATTGCCTTGGTCCTGTTCCTTCTCATGCGCCGTAGACGTTGATGGACAACAACGCGAGCCGTCATAGTCACAGGCAATCAGAATGACCGCAGCTACAGTTGGTTTCATGTCCACCTGCTGCGTTCCGACAGTGTAAGCTGCAATAGTCGTCATCGGATGGTCGAGGACATTTGCAAGGCGCATGAGCGCATGTTTCGTTAGACTGTACGTTATCCATTTCTCACTTCCTTGTCGTTGGATTTACAGTTACATAATACTCCGAAATGAGAACCATCACTGCACACGTTTGGTTTAATTGAGGACCAGAAGACTGATTTAACGGAAACCGCATCATCATTAAGCCGCACGATGGAAAAGAAACAAGTTTTTCTATTCGACGTCGACAACACGCTGCTCGATAACGATCGGGTCACGGCTGATCTGAAGCGCCAACTCGAACGCGAAGTTGGACATGAACGGCAGGAGCGCTACTGGATCATCTTCGAAGAACTACGCGCTGAACTTGGGTATGCCGATTATCTCGGTGCACTCCAGCGCTACCGAGCCACCTATCCTCGCGATCCGCACGTGCTCACCGTTTCAGAGTATCTACTGCATTACCCGTTCGCCAATCGACTATTTCCCAATTCGCTCGACGCAGTGGAGTACGTCAAGCAATGCGGCACGCCCGTAATCTTGTCTGACGGCGACGTCGTATTTCAACCGCACAAGATTCATGACTCGGGTTTGTTCGACGCGTTTGACGGAGCGGTGCTCATTTACATCCATAAGGAAGCTGAGCTGGAAGACGTCGAGAAGCGCTATCCTGCGGACCATTACTTTTTGATCGACGATAAATTGCGTATTCTGACTGCGATCAAAAAAATCTGGAACGAACGTGTTACTACGGTCTTCGTGCGACAAGGTCATTATGCTTTGGACCAGCAGGCGATCAGTGCGTATCCGCCCGCTGATGTCACGATTGAACGCATCGGAGATCTGCTACAGTTGCCATTAATCCGTAGCGGTTCCACTCAGGTATGACGATGACGAAGATGCTCGACGCAGCTCAGGCAATGATCAACGGCGAAGCTCCGCAGCCTCCGGTGGGAAGACTAATCGGATTTAGTCTGGTCGCAATTGAACCCGGCACTGCCGTCATAGAATTCGAAGCCACTGAAGCTCATCGAAACCCGATGGGTACACTTCACGGCGGAATTCTCTGTGATATTGCCGACGCTGCGATGGGTATGGCCTATGCTTCAAACTTGAACGAAGGCGAATCTTTTACAACGCTGGAACTCAAGATCAATTTTCTCAAGCCGGTATGGAACGCTCGTTTGACGGCAACAGGCCGCATAGTAAAACAAGGCCGCACCGTCGGCATGGTTGAATGCGACGTTACAGATGAAAAAGGCAGTCTCGTCGCGCGCGCGACAAGCACTTGCATGGCGCTGCGCGGAGCGGGCGCGGTGGGAAGATAGTCCGCGCGTGTCGATCGAGCGGATCAGACCATCGCAACGTTCGAGAAAGTTCTTGACAGGCCTCGGATAGTTCGCTAGTTTTCGTTCACTCCCTAAATCAATCCTCATGGTGCTTCAGGATTCCGCCCAGTAATAGGTTTCCACCCGAAAGAGGCAATCTCGTTCAGAACCTGAATCTGCGTTCACGCGGCTGCGCTGTCGCGTGTGCATGCGCCGGTTTCTACACTTATTACGTCGAGGTCTAACGGAGAGGAATCTATGAAAAATTACATCCCCAAAACCTTAGTGCTACTAACACTCGCCATAATGGCGGCAGTGTTTCTTTCAGCACGTCAGCCGCTCGGAGAAGCATCAACTCAACGGCCCGTCAAACCTGAGCTTCGCAAGGTGCTTTCCAGACACTCGAGCCTTCCGCTCGTCACACAATTCGGACAAGCGCAGGCTGCAACTGCTCAAGATCAGGAACGAAGGCAAAGCAGACAACGCGTCAGTCAGGGACTCTACGCCGGAAGATTGATAATGGACCCCGGAGTTCGTGACATAAACGGCCAATCAGAAACCCTCGATCTGAAGTTCATCGACGGCGTCAAGATATTGAAGCCTGGAGAGCGAAAGGATCCGGACGGCTTACCGATCTCGGGCAACACCATCGTGATTGGGACAGTCGTCAGCGGTGACGCTTACGTCAGCCAGAACAACGACGGCGTGTTTAGTGAATACAAAGTGGCAGTTACTGAAGTCCTTAAATCGGATCCGGCAACCGTGATTTCGGCACAGGACGAGATCACCACCTGGCGCCCCGGCGGTTCGGTGCAATTTCAATCAGGTCACGTCAAACACTTTGTTATCGCCGGCCGTGGTTTTCCGGAAGTTGGGACGCAATATGTTTTCTTCCTCAGGAGGGCAGACAAAGATGTCAAAGACTACGCGATTGCAAGCGCGTACTCGATCAAGGATCAAATCGTCTCAACCCTGGATGATGGGCAGGACCAGGGTTCGTTCGACGGCATGAGTCTGACGGAGTTCCTCGACAAGTTACGACAGGAAATCAGTGCCCGACAGGAAGGGGGTATGCAGCAATGAGATCAATACTCAAAACTATCTGCAACGCGGTTCTGGCAACGCTTACTGTCTGTACTTTTATGGTGGGCGTCGGCGCTTGTCCGCCAACCGGTGTACTTACGATCACTTATAGTTGGGGACCAACCAGCCTCGTGCATATCCACAATTCGGGAGTTCCTTCCGGCTCGGTGAGTTCAGGCTACGGCGGCTGGAATACCATGAACGCGCTCTATGAATGTTTTGGCCCAACTTTCATCGCCGACAGCAACTCGGCTGAGGAGCAAATCAATTTAAGCTTTACATCCATCCCGAACGACCCTACAACGGGGGCAACGGTACGCGGTAAAACTCACCTCGACACCGCAACTTTTACGCTTGGACGGTTGGCTAGCGTGAACGTTGATCTCAACAGCCAGTTAACCAACACCACAACAATCGGCGAGCTGTTTGCGCATGAACTTGGCCACACGCAAGGTTTGTTCGATTGCACTCGCTGCGGCCTGCATTCGTCGGTGATGGAAGCCGGCGACGCCGTTTCTAACATTAACGATTCAACCGGATTGTCCACGCCTACGCTATGCGACATTCAAAAGGTTGAATCGGTAGCGACTGATTATGCCTGCCCGCCGGGTGGTTGCAACGGACAACCCGATTACACGTTATATGCCTCGACCGGTTGTCAGTCCGGATTTACAGTTATCGACGGGGTTTGCACTCGAAGTTACGCCTTCCAAAGCCGTTGTGCTGAACCGAGTGGTTATGATCCGTATAGCTGTACGTGCCCGGATGGGACCACTACCTCGCCAATCATTATCGACCTCGACGGCAAAGGTTTCTCGATGACGGATGCCAGTAGCGGCGTACTCTTCAACATCCTGAGCGATGATGTCCCGCTGCAACTATCGTGGACGGCCAGCAGTTCGAACAATGCCTTCCTCGCACTCGATCGCAACGGGAATGGCACGATTGACAACGGCGGCGAGCTCTTTGGAAATCTAACCGCTCAACCTGTAACTCCAAAACCCAACGGTTTCGTTGCGCTTGCCGTATTCGACAAGCAGGCGAATGGCGGCAATGGCAACGGAAGGATCGATAGTCAGGATTCAGTCTTCGCGCGGCTGAAGTTGTGGCAGGACCTGAACCACAACGGTATATCCGAGCCGGGCGAACTGACGCCGTTGTTAGAATCGCTCAGCGCGATCGATCTTGATTACAAGGAAGCACGGCGAACCGACCGGAACGGAAATGAATTCCGTTTCCGCTCGAAAGTATACGACTTGAATGGCGAACAGACCGGCAGATGGGCCTGGGACGTGTTCCTGACAGTGCAGTAGCTTTGTAATTTGATGTGACACATCCGCAGATTACGCGATGAAGATCTGCGTAATCTGCGGGTGTCTTTATGAGTTGAAACCCGCCGGCTTTTCACCTGCAACACCGAACGCGCGTTCAAGGGTCACGCCGACTTGACCAAGCAAGCCATCATCAAATAAACGGCTGAGGATCGTAATGCCATGCGGCACACGTCGTGGCGGATTAAACTTCGGTAGCGGATTGGCCGGATCCGGCGCCCAATCACTTCGTGCTTCGGAGACTTCGACGAAACCTGCACGCAGCGTGAGTGACGGATGACCCGTGAAGTTGGTAATCGTAAGCTGTTCGTCGCGGAGCGAAGGCACGATCATCAAATCGACTTCGCGGAAGATCCGGGCCATCTCCAGCGCGACTTTCCGACGCAATCGATCGGCTTGAACGAAATCCACCGCTGACAGAAACCGTGCTTCGCGAAACAGGTTTGGCCATGCGTCCTTGACCTGAACCTTGAGTGAGCCGAGTTGATGGTTGAGTGCAAGCTCCTCAAAGGACGCGGCGCCTTCGGCAAATAAGATTGGCATGAGTGAGCTGTATGGCCAGTCAGGAAGAGTTACCGGTTTCAGTTCCATCTTCAGCTTCTTCATTGTCTCCATTGCCGCGCGATCTACGTCGGTTGCCGGACTCTCGTTCATCCACTGCGGAATGTAACCAACCTTCAGACCGGTCACCGGCGCCGAGGCATCGTAATCGAGCTTGCTGGGAACGCTCGATGGATCGCCGGCGTCTGGTCCGGTGATCGCGTGCAAGACCAGCATTGCATCTTGCACCGAGCGTGTCATCGGGCCCAGCTTGTCCAGCGACCAGCAAAGCGTCATGGCGCCAGTGCGCGCAACTCGTCCAAACGTCGGACGTAGACCAGTCACTCCACAGCGCATCGCGGGACTTACGATGCTCCCGCCCGTTTCACTGCCAATCGAGAACGCGACCAGCGCAGCAGCAGTAGCGGCCGCGGGTCCAGCGCTCGATCCCGATGCTCCCTCTTCCAAAAGCCACGGATTCATCGTCTGACCACCAAACCAGATGTCGTTGAGTGCGAGTGCGCCGAGCGACAACTTGGCGAGCAAAACTGCACCGGCCTCGTTAAGCCGGCGCACCACGATGGAATCCGTCGCCGGGATACGATTTCGGAATGGCTCCGCGCCGTAAGTAGTCAGAATGTCTTTCGTGTCGAGCAGATCTTTTACGCCGTAAGGAATGCCATGCAGCGGACCGCGATATTTTCCGGAGGCGATCTCGACGTCAGCCGCCTTCGCGCGCGCCAGGGCGTGATCGCGCGTCAGGGTGATGATCGATCGGATCTTGGGATCGAGTCGTTCGATGCGGCTCAGATAAATATTGGTGAGCCGTTCGGAGGTGAGCTTTCTCGATTCGAGCCATCCGGATAACTGCGTCACCGGCGCAAAAGCAATGGCCTCGTCGGAAGCGGGCAGAGGAATGTTCTCGGCCTTTGCGCGGACAAAACGATCGCGAAGTTGCGGCGCCGGAATACCCGGGAGCAGTGGGTTCCAGAGCGTTGCCGGAACGTCCGTATCCTTAATTGAAACTTTGCGGGGACCTGTTCGTCGCTCGAGATACGGAGCAAGTGATGTACGCCACGAGTCGGCTGCCTGTTGTCGTTCGGCAGGCGTCATGGTGACTTGCATCAATTTTTCAGCTTCGGCAAATGTTTCCGGCGTTACGGGCGGACCGGAGCCTGGACCCGTTCCGAAGGTTGGTGGCGCCCCTGGTGTTGTCGGTGTTTGCGACGGAGTTTGTGAGTTGCCGCTCTTAATGCCGGCGGCGGCAACGAGCACGCCCAGTGGGGCGCTAATAAGAAATTGACGACGAGTATTCATGATTTATGAGAGTAGCACTCCTTGGGTTGGGCGAAAGGAAATTCTTTGCAAATTGGCAA
This sequence comes from Acidobacteriota bacterium, assembly GCA_046732935.1. Lineage (GTDB taxonomy): Bacteria > Acidobacteriota > Blastocatellia > Pyrinomonadales > Pyrinomonadaceae > PSRF01. The sequence goes on from JBKPOC010000002.1 coordinate 379,930, forward strand.
CAGAAATGTAATCGGATGCCGGACATGCGCGCTTGATACCGGTCTGCTTTTAGGGTATATCCTAAACCTCCACTCAAATTAAACTGCTGCGATACCGTTCACCGTTACGCAGTAGAGCTCCTGAATTTTTGTCGATCATTGGGAGGCGTTAATGAACTCACGAGTGGATGTCAAACTATCCCGCACTGTTCTATTCGCAATCATAATATTTACCACTGCCGCCGGCCGGGCCGCTGCTGCTGCTCCGCCGGCACCCTCGCTGCTCTCTCCGGCAAACGGCGCAGGCGTCACGCAACCGTTTACGATCTCCTGGGCGGCGGTCAGCGACCCAAGTGGGATCGTCGCTTATAACTGGCAGGTCAGTTCGTCGTCGACCTTTGCGTCAGTGATCCTTCAATCATCGACGAATGGCGAAACGCAGGCGCAGGTCAGCGGCCTCGCCGACGGCACTTATTTCTGGCGCGTCCAGGCCGTCAACGGCGCGTTCGAGCCGGGGGCATGGTCCCAGCCAAGAAGCGTTACGGTCACGGGCAGCAGCACGTCCGCGCCCAGTCTCGGGCCACCGAAGGGCTACTCTACGTTCCACCCGTTCGAGGTTATGACTTTCACGTGGAGCGCAGTGCCGAACGCGGCCGCCTATGTTTTTCAGTATTCGACTGACCCGAGCTTCCCGCTTTCAACGCGTGGCGAGTTCAACAATATCCCTGAACCGACCTGCTCATTTGCCATCGGCGACCCCGAAGGCAACTACTTCGCGCGCGTCTTCGCGGTGGATGCAAACGGCGTCGTCAGCGCGCCGTCAAACACCATCAGCTTCTCAGTCTTCTTTAACAACCCGCTGCCGCCGCCGCCATCACCTCTGGCGCCGGCAAAGGGCACAACCGTGACGCTGCCGGTCACGATCGCCTGGACCGACGTTCCCAACCCGCAGCCGAGCGGGTATGAACTTCAGATCGCGCGCGACTCCGGCTTCACCTCGATTGAGGTGCAAGACTCGCAACTCAACGGCTCGACCCGACAGATACTGTCGCTCACGTCCGGCACTAAGTTCTGGCGTGTGCGCTCGGAGCAGGGCTCGGCTTCGCCCACCACTGCCGCTGTGACGGACTGGTCTGCGACCGGAACGTTCACCGTCAGTTCAGCCCCTCCGATTCCTGTGTCTGTGACGTTCGCCAAGGATCCACTCTTCAGCGGCGAGACAACCTTCGTTGCAGTGCAACTCGCGACGGCGGTCGCTGCGGGCGGCGCGTCGATCAACATCAGCAGCTCGAATCCCGGCGCGCTTCCGGTCCCGGCGACAATCACGATGCCGGGCAATACAGCCTGGACGCAGTTTCAGGTGCAGGCAGGGCAGGTGACTGGACCGACGCCCGTTACACTCACGGCCACGCTCAATTCCGGTTCCGCCTCCGCGCAGATCACTTTGCAGCCGCCTTCGCTGAAATCGTTGACGATTTCGCCGAGCACGATCAGCGGCGGCGCGCAGCCGCAGGGAATAGTGATGCTTAACGGGCAGGCGCCCGCCGGTGGCGCATTTGTGACGCTCTCGAGCAACTCGCCGTCGGTGAGCCCGCCCGCATCGGTGACGGTTGCGCCCGGCGACTTTTCCGTGTCCTTCCCAATCGCGACTGGCGCCGTTTCGGCGAACACCACCGCAACGGTCACGGCTAACTACGCCGGAGCTACCGCGCAGGCGCGGGTCACGCTGACGCCCCAGCAGCCACCTGTTTCGCTGACGCTTGATCCGACGTCGACGGTCGGAAGGGGCGGCAGTTCGTTCGCCCTCGTTACCGTCGCAGCGTCGTCGTCAACTGATCAAATCCTGCAGGTTACCAGCAGCAATCCGACGGTCGCTTCCGTACCAAACGGCGTGGTCGTCCCCGCAGGTTCGACCACCGGCGGCTTCAACATCTTCACTACATCCGTCAGCGTCCAAACTGTTGTCACGATTTCCGTCTCCGGCGGAGGCGTGACCAGGACGGCCAACTTGACGGTGAATCCGGATGCGGCGCCACCGCCGGCGACGCCTACTGCGCCGAACCTCTTGTCGCCTGGGGACAACGCGAAAGTCACACAGCCGATAAACTTCGACTGGTCGGACGTCGCCAACGCGACGAGTTACGAGATACAGATTGACGACTCGAACGGCTTTTCCGCGCCGCTCACGTTCAGCCAGAAGGTAGGCGTGTCGCAGGCCACGGTTACGGGTCTCGCGTCGCAACGGTTCTTCTGGCGCGTGCGGGCTTTCAACTCGGCAGGAGTCGCTGGCCCGTTCTCCGCCTCGCGCCGATTCAACGTACAAGGCACGACGACACCGACGGCGGCGAGTCTGTCCGCCGTTAGCGTCAGCCCGATTTCCGTCGTTGGCGGTAGCAGTTCGCAAGGTACGATCACCTTGACGGGCGCGGCGCCGAGCGGCGGTGCTCTGGTGAGTCTGAGCAGTGCGAACACGTCGGTCGCAGCCGTTCCGCCCAGCGTTACCGTAGCTGCGGGCGCCTCGAGCGCGACCTTCAACGTCTCTACCTCGGCCGTTGCGGCGAACACGAATGTCGTCATCAACGCGACTTACAACGGCGTGAGCCGCTCAACGACGCTGACTGTCACGCCAGCACCGACGCCGACGCCAACGCCGACGCCCACGCCAACGGGAACACTGGCCGCGCCGTCTCTGATCAGCCCGGCGACGGATGCGCGCTTCAGTCCAGGCGCGAGCATCACCTTCGACTGGACGGACGTCAGCGGCGCTGCGAGCTACACGATTCAGATAGACAACGAAGAGTCGTTCGCGACCCCGCAGGTCGTGAATCAAAACACGACCGCATCGCAGTTCACGACTAACACGCTTCCCACGACCAGGATGTGGTGGCGCGTGCGCGCGAACTCGTCCTCCGGGACGCCGGGTAGTTGGTCACCGGCCAGACGCTTCGAGGTGAAACAATGACCGCGTCTACATGAATAAGGAAGAGAGCGAACGGCGTGATGTGCGGATCCGTTGTTCGCTCGACCTATTCCGAACGGACGATCTGAATGTGTCTACCTGTCGCTAGTTGAATTCGAGTTATCCAGCAGTTCCTTGAGATAACCTTGCCAGATTGAGGCGATGGTGTGTGTGCCGTGCCCGCGAGTTTGATCCGTAATCGGCAACAGCACGTATCGACCGTTCTTCACACGCTTGATCTCCTTCTCCATGATTCCCAACTCCGGCGGGTTGATCAGATCGTCAGCCGAATTGATTGCAACCAACGGTGCTTTGATCTTCTCGAGCATCGGAGATGGGTTGTATTCACGTGACGAGTCGAAGTAGTAGAGCATGTCGTTGGCATCAGTTCGAGCCACACCACTCTTCACACGCTCCTCGTAGAATTTATCGGCGGCATCGCGAGTCGGCGCCTGTTTGTGCCACTGCAACGGCGCGCTTCCCATTAGTAGCAGAATGTTCTGAGCAGCGGTCATTCCCTGTACTGGCTGAGTTTTGTATTCACCGTTGTTCCACGATGGATCGTTGCGAATGGCGTCCATAATCATCTTCCGCATGATTCGATTGCGACCGGCGATCTCAATCGGCATGCTCGCCAGCGGCATCAACGCGTCCATGAAGTCGGGATAAGTTTCACCCCAAACCCACGTGTGCATTCCGCCCATCGAAGTGCCCATAACGAGACGCAGGTGATTGACGCCCAGTTTCTCGGTGATGAGACGATACTGCGCGAGCACCATGTCGTCGTACGTGTAATGCGGAAACTTCATGTGCAGTCCGTTGCTGGGTTTGCTCGATCGACCATGTCCGATGGCGTCAGGAAGGATGATGAAGTACTTAGTGGCGTCGAGTAGTTGACCTAGCCCAAAGAGGACGTTGGCAAATTGTGATGAGAGAAATTGGGCGCCCGTGCCTCCAGTGCCGTGCATGATCAGCACCGCATTGCGCACGACTCCGCTGTTGTCTTTCGCCGGTGTACCGATGGTTGCGTAATGAAGTTGCAGTTCGGGAAGAGTCTCCCCGGAGCGAAACTTGAAGTCCTTGATTGTAAAGTCACCCTCGACTGGCGCCGGATAGTTTCTTTGTCGTTCCGGAGTTATTTGTGAGAACGCAAGTGAGCAAGCGGTGACGACAATTATCACAAGGCTGCTAATTCCATAGGTAATGTGTTTGATCATTTCAGCCTCCAACTGACGCCGATTTCGAGAAAGGGGCGAGGTCCTGTCTCTCCATGGACTCTCGTTCCGAAGCTCGCATCCAGTTGTAAGTTCTGCCCGATTATATAAGCAATGCCGCTATCGAAAATCACACTGGTTTGACCATCGCTCGTTTCCGGAGCCTGAATTCCTATATCGATGAATGGATTTAGCTTGTTAGTGGGAGAGTAATTGAGCGTCGTTGCAAATAGGCCGGTCGTAAATAGCTTGCCTTCATCATCTTCATATCGAGCGATCCCGACGTTCGGATTCAGCGACAGTTTCAGACTTGGCGCAAATTTCCAATCGGCCGCCAAACGGATGTCTCCAGTTGCATGGTGCGTACGGAACTCGCTTGATCCCCACGTCGGAAAAACGCGCACGATGGTTCCCAGGGATAGCTGATGATCGCACTCTGAGTTGTAGAACTGATATTTAACGCCCAATGAGACGGGCGCAAAGCCGGACACTCGATTTACGGGAGTTGCGGAAACAAACGTACTGACTCGAGTGAAGGTGTTTCCCTCGATGCGTGCCTCGAACTTACTGTTGATACCAATCCGTAGCAGCATGGGAACAAAGAACGTATGTTCCCGAACGTCTCCGCTACGGCGAAACTCCTGCTGAATTCCGGTTTCGAGCTGGAAGGTCTTTGGACCAACGACAGTGCTGCCATCGGCGATTCCGGGCCGATCGGCATTAATGAGATCCTCGTCATCAGCGGTTTGTGATTGAGCTTTCGCTGTAGCCGAAAGAAATAACGCGAAAGCGATGACTGTAATCTGTAGGAGGATTCGACAGTAGCTCATAACCACGCATCGGCGAGCCCGTTAGCGCGGTGATGATATGATTTTCGTAAGCTGCAAACAATCGTATTCAGTAGCGTCTTGAGTGCCGGTGGCGATATTGCCGTTTTTTGTGATAGTGATAGGCCGTACCTGCGCCGGCGCCAGCACCCGCACCGATGAGTGCACCTTTCCTGCCGCCAATCAACGCGCCTGCACCAGCGCCGATCGCCGTGCCGATTCCGATTCGTTTTGCGGCCTTCTTTTTTCCGGCTTCAGGATTTCGATGATGTGTGTGTTGAGCGCTGGCCACGGGAACTGTGAACGCGAAACAGAACATCAACAGCAGAACGGATAACGTTCGTAATATGCGATTTCGATACATTATCAAGGTGCCCTTCTCAACGATTTTTTAGAGCACCCTTGTATCGAGCAACAGTTATGCCACTACACAAGAACACGGATAAAGTTGACCGAAGTCAAATCGTTTTGCACAATCGATTCTTATGAGCGGAAAACAATATAACTGAATGGGTCAGATAGCGGTCCCGGCGTGGATCGCAAAACAACCCTTACCTTCACAGACTCAGGAGTAACGCGCCAGACTTCGTTTAACTACGCGGCGAGGCATTCGCTTTCTTGAGCCTGAAGAAAGCGAGTCACTCGTCAATGAAAAGATCCCGTCTGATTCTCGCAGCAGCACTCTGCGGCCCAATCTTTATTTTCGTCAGTAGCACATCAGCGCAGACCCCACAGCGATCAACTGCGCCGCGAGAGCGTAGGTTCGAGTTTGAATATAAATCGGTGGTCAAAGAGATTCCGGCCGGAGCAAAGAAGGTTGACCTTTGGATACCTGTACCACACGACAGCGCTTTCCAGAAGATCACCGAGATGAAGATTGATTCACCTCACAAATACAAAATTCATACGTCGCAGTATGGAAACAAAGTCTTGCATATCAGCTTGAATAATCCGCCGGAATCAAGTTTCGCCGTCACTATGCGCTTCGACGCGATTCGCAAGGAACATCTACAGGAAAGACTACAGCGGGCGAATTTTGCTCCCTTGCGAGAAGAGCGTGACCCGAACATGGACCGCTGGCTCGAGCCGGATCGATTAGTGCCGATTGACGGCAAGATCAAGCAGTGGGCGCAGGAAGTAGTAGATGCGGCCGGCGCTAAAACCGACCTGGAGAAAGCACGTGCGATCTATAACCATATTGTTGAAACGGTAAAATACGACAAGACCGGCCAGGGTTGGGGACGTGGTGACATCTACTACGCCTGTGATGCTCGACGCGGCAATTGCACTGACTTTCACGCGATCTTCATCGGCTACGCCCGGGCCGTTGGCATTCCCGCACGGTTTGCTATTGGCTTTCCACTGCCGGCGGATAGAGGCGCAGGCGAGGTGAGCGGCTATCATTGTTGGGCCGAGTTCTATGCACAGGGAATCGGTTGGGTGCCAGTTGATGCTTCAGAAGCGGCCAAGAACCCGGACAGGCGCGAATACTTCTTCGGCGCGCATGACGAGAACCGCGTCGAGTTCAGTATCGGTCGTGATTTAACGCTTCAACCGCACCAACAGGGAGAGCCGCTCAACTACTTCGTCTATCCATATGCGGAAGTGGATGGTAAAGCCTTTAGCTCTGTTGAGAGGAGCTTCGCGTATCACGATCTGTCTAATGCCGCGGCTGGTGGGTGAATCTTTTTAATCCGGATGCAATTGGACCATCTTGGTACTGGCGGGGCTTTGCACAAGAATGTTGCAGTGAATGATTGCGGCTTTGCCGCCGGGATGTGCGGCGTGGCTCTGCCTCGCCGTCGCGAGCAACTTACAGTTGGGGCTTGGCCCCGGGTCCGGGCTTGCCCTAAGGCCACAGGCCGAACGAGGGGCTTAGCCCGATGAAAGATAGGTATTTCGGCGAGGCAAAGCCACGCCGCACATCAGGCGGCGAAGCCGATTGGGTGTCGCGAACGGCGAAGCCGATGAGAACATACTATTTGTGCAAAGCTTACTGGCAGTGCGATCCCGTAGACGATAGCCGGTCCGAAGATAACGATAGTTGGCGTGCCCGTTTGATCGAATGCGATATCAGTGATCGATGGGCGACGCGAACTCGCGAGAAGTCTTGGTCAGTGCAATTAAACGATCATTCGATACAGTGCCATCGCGGTCATAATTCCCAGTGCCAGGAGAGATGCCGTCCCGCCGAGCTTAAGCAGTTTCTCACGCTCTTTAGTACTCTCCTCGCCTTTTCTTAAGAACAACCAGCCCACGAAGAGTCCGCTGGCAAGGCCGCCAAAGTGAGCACCATTATCGATGAAGGAGAAGCCGACTAATCCGAGCACGCCCATCAAAACGATCGCTTCAATCATCTGCCTGAAATACTTCGGCGGATATCGATTCCTATCAAAGTAAGCGGCAATGGTGATGAAACCCAACAATCCCATCAGCCCTCCAGACGCGCCGACGGACGGGCTGTTTGGATAAAGCACGACACTAAAGATACTTCCCACTGGTGCCGTGAGAACGAACACTAGCGGCACATAAGCGCGCTGCACTGTTTGTTCTATGATTCTCGAGAAATGAAGTAACGCCAGAAAATTAAACCAAAAGTGCGTCAAGTTTGCGTGCATCAGCGTCGCAGTAAACAAACGCCAGATCTCTCCGTTCCTAACTGCCGGCTTCACCAGACCAGCGGCTTTAATCGGATCAGCAGGAAAGATTTGAGCTGCACCGACGACTACGATGCAGGCTGCGAGCGTGAAGGCGTAACCACTCAGGTGCTTCTTTTTAATCCACGCAGTAAAACGAGCAGTGCTGAAATCACTTGCGGCATCTTCGAGGCCGTACTGACGTGACTGCGCGAAGCGCCAAATTCCTTCAATAAGAATTACCGCGCCGATAACGGACCAGAAGTTGCGATAGACCATCCTCCAGTCCTGAAGAAAAACAGCCAACAGTATGCCGAAGGCGATGAGTCCGGCTCCGGCTAAGACTTCATTCCGTGCTTTCCTGCGTGAATTGATGCGGAATGCATTCAGGAGAAACGCGACTCGCTCAGGCGTGACGGGTTCCGCAGTTTCCGGCGTCCAGACAAAGCTCACTTCTGTTCCACGTTGGACCAAGTCGATCAGCTTTTCACGAGTGCAGCCGTTTGCCTGTCCGTTAATGAAGTAGCCATAGTCCCAAAGAACAGGCTTCGTCGGAACGGCATCAAGCAAATCCCATTTCTGTGGTTGCGGATTAGACACTTTCGTTAACGCGTGAGAACTGAGTTGCGTTTCTAAATCCACAGGTTACACGGATGAGCTCCGCACGGCGAAGACACTAACGGTAGTTGACTGTTTGTTCGCTGATTCTTTGTTCGCGGCGGTGTTCGATTTCCTGCATGAGCGCCTCGAAACGCTTGTCAGCACGCAAGGATTGCCATGCGGGGTTCGATTTAAACCAGGGAAGGTTTTCGTTACCGAGGGTGATTGCCACTCTTAGCCACTTAAAGGCTTCATCATCTTCGCCCTCCATTGCATAAGCGCTAGCCAACCAATACGGAACATCATGATCGATACGCGCAATTTCTCTTACGCGATCAGTTAACTGCGCCCGCGCCGCTTCATGTTCTCCACGGGCGCTCAAACATTGTGCGTAAAGCGGACGGATTGCTTCTATTTGCGGATGGTCCAGCAATATCTGCTTGAAGAGTGCGATGGCAGCGTCCCAATCGCCGCGTACTGCCAGCACCTTGGCGCGAAACGTTTTAAGCATCGGGTGGTTGGGCTCGACGGCGGCTCCTCGATCGAGTTCCGATAGGGCATCGTCATAGCGACCCTGGTACATGAATATGCGCGCCCGACTCCAGCTAATCACTACGGTCTCGCCAGGATTAAGGCGTAGGGCTTCATCGAAACTTTCCAACGCTTTCTCATATTCTCCGTCGAGACGGTGAAAGACTCCACTCACAAACTGGACACTCGCATTATTCGGAGCTTCACGGCGAAGGTCCGCCATCTCCTTTCGCGCCTTCCGCGTTTCTCCCTGCGTCCGATAGACGAAAACCATGTAGACCTGTGCTTCGCGAATTTCCGGATCGAGCGCCAGTCCTCTTTCAAATGCGTTGCGCGCGAGCACCAGATCTTCAGCCTTACCAGTGGTTTTTAGAATTCGTTGGATATGGCAGCCGCCCAAAGCACAGTGGGCCAGAGCAAACTTTGCATCGAGCTCGATAGCGCGTTGGAAGTGTTTGATGGCAGCCTCGATGTCCTCATTCGCAACCGTATGATAGATATACTTTCCTACTCGATCTCGACCACGTAAATATTCTTCGTACGCGGCAGCGTTGGTTGTAGCGTGACCGGCCAGGTCAACCTGCTCCTCCGAGCTTAGCTTCAGTTGCAGGCCTTCGACGATTCGTTGAGCGATGATGTCCTGTACGGTGATGATATCGCCTGCGTCTGAATCGATTCGATCACCCCAAAGGACCCGGCCTGAAGCAGCATCGAGCAATTGTACGGTGACGCGAATACGCGTCGCCGAATGTAAAAAACTGGCAGCGAGTATTGCATTCACTCCCAATTCACGAGCCGCTTCGAGTGGATCCTTCGTCTGTCCCGTGTACCTGGCTATCGCGGACGAAGGCCGTACAATCAACGAACGCAATCGCACCAACTCAGTGATCACCGCATCAGCTAATGAAAACTCATAGAAGCTAACTGATGAATCATTCATCAGGTTCTTGAAAGGTAAGATCGCGACACTCTTGACTTCCTCTTCGACGACGACTTCGGGTCGGCTTTCGCTGTCGAGATCATGTTGCAGGTTTTTCAAGTCGACCAAGAGTTCTTTGGCTGTCGAATAGCGATCGTCTCGGTCCTTTCGGAGAGTCTTCCTGACAATCCGCTGAAGTTCTGAAGGCACATTTGCCGAAAAACGGGAAAGAGGTGGAGGTTCAGTCATTAGAATCGACGCGAGTATGTCGTTCTTCGTTAAACCGGCAAATGGCGCGCTACGCGCAACCAGTTCATAGATCACCACACCGGTACTCCATATGTCGCTGCGCGCATCAATCTCGAGTCCGCGCGCCTGCTCTGGCGACATGTAGTTAACAGTACCCATAACTATGCCTGGATCAGTTTTGACCTCCTGAATTGTTTCTGCTTCGAGATCCAAAGCGACGTCGTGAGGTTCGGTTAACTTCGCCAAGCCAAAGTCCAATACCTTTACATAGCCGTCGGGCCGAATCATGATGTTTTCCGGCTTGATATCACGATGTACGACGCCGGTGGCATGTGATGCACCCAGAGCAGACGCGATCTGAACGGCAATGTTCAGGATTTCGCGAATTCCGTGACTTGTACGCTCGATGTAACGACGCAGAGACTCGCCCTCGACAAACTCCGTGGCAATAAAGTAATGCCCATTGTCTGATCCGATTTCGTAAATCGTCAGGATGTTCGGGTGATTGAGACTGGAAGCGGCAAGAGCCTCCTGTCTGAAACGATGCAATCGGTCTCTATCGGCAGACAACTCCGCGGGCAACAGTTTGAGCGCAACTTTTCGACGCAGTTGCAAGTCCTCTGCGAGATAAACTTCGCCCATCCCTCCCGCACCGAGAAGGGAACGGACTACATAGTGACCGATTCTCGTTCCATCAGAAAGAGACATGTTTGTCGAGGTGGACGTCTCTTCCGCAAAATCGCATGAGCTTAAAGGGGGATCTTATGCACGTTTAATATACCGCAAACGATATCCACCGCAAACGTAAACCGCTTACTACCGTTCGAAGCGCCATTCTCTCTACGTGCGTCAGGGCGTGCCAAACCTTTGCTATACACAGCGCGGTATTGACATCACTTTCTGCTTGACATAGATTGCGCCGCGTACTGTTCCTCGTACCCGTGTAGTTAACCTCGCGAGTTTCACCAACGGTTTCACAGAAGTTTTGCGCACGGCAGAGTCGCCAATGGGTGTCTGTCGGCCACCACCGACCTCTCGCCCGATCGAAACAACTCCTCGCGCTAACGCATGGAGGTACGTATGAAGAAACTGCTCACGGTTTCCACTCTAATACTTCTGGCTGCAGTTTCGCTTATCTTGACTTCAGTTCACAGTCAACAACCGGCCGAGCGTAAGTTTCGTCGAGCTCCGGCCAAGCGAATTCCAAACCAATATCTGGTAGTTCTTAAAGATGTTGTCAGGGACGTTGAGCCTGCAGTCAGACAATTAACGCAGAGGTACTCAGGAAGACCTCTTTTCACATATCGCTCCGCGCTCAAAGGCTTTTCCGTTCGAATGTCGGAGGAGCGAGCACAAACGTTAGCAGCCGATCCTCAGGTCATGTTTGTTGAAGAAGATAACGAAGTTACTCTGGCGACAACTCAGACCGGCGCAACCTGGGGACTCGACCGAATTGACCAGCGAAATCTTCCGCTGGACGGAAATTACACTTATCGGCCCATTGGGTCCGGGTTAGGTGTGACTGCATATATTATTGACAGTGGTATCAGGAGCACTCACACCGACTTCTCTGGCCGCGTCGTCGCCGGCTTCACTGCCATTAACGATGGACAGGGCACCAACGACTGCCTCGGCCATGGTACGCACGTAGCGGGCACGGTTGGGAGCGACACCTACGGCGTTGCCAAAGGAGTTACGCTCGTCCCTGTTCGTGTATTTGGTTGCACTTCTCAAGGCTCAGTGGCGGAAATAATCGCCGGGATCGATTGGGTAACAGGTAATCATTCGACGGGGACACCAGCCGTTGCGAACCTGAGTCTTGGTGGACCAGCGGACGACGCTTTGGATTTGGCTGTCACCAATTCTATTAACGACGGTATTACTTATTCCATCGCGGCCGGAAACTGGAATGAGGACGCTTGCAATTCTTCTCCCGCAAGACTACCCGCAGCGATCACAGTGGGTGCGACGGATACTAACGACGCACGTTACTCAATCTCGAACTTCGGAACGTGCGTGGACCTCTTCGCTCCCGGAAAGGACATTACTTCGCTCTCGAATACCAGTGATATAGCGACGAGACTCGAGACGGGGACCTCCATGGCTGCACCGCATGTAGCCGGCGCAGCAGCCGCTTATCTTCAGACGAATCCACGAGCGACGCCGGCGGAAGTCGCCGCTGCCATACTTGCCAACGCCACACGGAACAAGGTGACAGATCCGGGAAGCGGTTCGCCGAACCTATTGTTGTACGCCGACGCGAAGCGTATGAGAGACGATCTGGTCCTCTATCGGCCAGGCAGCGGCTCGCTATTTGTGTTGAAATCCAATCGCAATGGAAGCTTCAGTGCCACGTTTGGCGTCGGTGATAACGGTCCCGCACTGCCGAACGGAATTGGCGGCTTTGACCTACTCTCACTTAACGATCGCGTATTTCCTTTCGATTACGATGGGAATGGAAAGGACGACCTGGTTCTCTATCGGCCAGGCAGCGGCTCCGTCTTTGTGCTGAAGTCCAACGGCAATGGAACGTTCAGTACGGTGATAAGTGTGAGCGACAATGGTTCAGCGCTCCCAAACGGAATCGGTGGGTATGACTTGCTCTCTCTTAACGATCGCGTATTTCCCTTTGATTACGACAAGGATGGGAACACCGACCTGTTTCTCTACCGGCCTGGTAGCGGCTCGGTATATGTCCTGAAGTCTAATGGCGATGGAAGCTTCACCGCCGTGACCGCGGTGGACGACAACGGCGCCGCGCCGCCAAATGGGATTGGCGGGTTTGACTTACTATCGAATCGCGACCAGGTCTTTGCGATGGATTTCAATAATTGAGTCGGAACGTTGCAACTCCAAGCGCGCCTCAAAAGTGCCAGTAAGGACCTGCGCGGGACCGCCATTGAATTCGATCTTCTCGAGCTTTGAACTGGCGGCGAAAAAACCGAGCGAGCGACCGTCCGGCGACCAGAAGGGATTTGAAGCGTCCTCAGTTCCGCAGAAGCTCGGCGTTAAGTGAATCAAGCCGCCGCGTCCAGATAGCGAGCTTGCCGTCGGGACAGCCTGTCCTTTCAACTGCTCCGGCGACATATAGCCGGCCGTTCCCATTATCACGCCCGGATCCGTATCGACGCGCCGAGTGGGATTCTTGCTGGAACCGTTGCAGGCGATCAGGATCGGCAGAGAATGCCGAAGGCAGAACCTTCACCGCCACATCGCGACCGATTTTCGTGTCGCGTGCCCGGTAGACTTCACCCATTCCACCCGCGCCCAGTTGCGAACGGATTTCGTATCTCGCGAGTTTTGTACCTGGCGTCAGAGCCATGCGCAATTACTCTGGAAGACGACCGTATCCACTGGACCTACTCGTGGTCCGTGAGAATCACAAACGGCCGGGCCAGATCTCCCTGCCGCATCCACGTTAGCGTCTGCGGCAATGGCGGTAACGTCACCGTGCTGCCGTCCTTGAACGTGACCACCGTCGTTGGCGATCCGAACAGGACAACGAGATTCGGGCCGATGACACGATAGTGAAACACCGAAGTATCGACTGTGGCGTTGAGGATGCCGTCGATGAGAGGCACGAAAAAGTCGTTCCTGATCTCGTTACGTCCGCGGAAGAATCGTCCCACGCTGTCGACGAAGAGTATCGCGTCTTCGTGGAAGAACGCCGCCAGTTGATCGGCATCCTGGGAAGCGAATGCGTCGTTGAATAGATCAAGCTCCGTCGTCAACTCTTCAATAACGTGGTTACAAAGCCGTGGCTGCCGGTGGTTGGCACAGTCAGGATGGACGCCGGCGTTGGCTTGGGCCAGGGAAGTTAATGCGGGAGACGCGACATGCGCTGACACTCTTTCGGAGCCACCATTGTGATCCGTGAGCAGCACAAACCGCCGCTGACCACTTTCTGACTGCCGTATCCAGGTGTGGCTTTGCGTCAACGGTGGTAGCGTGATCGTGCTGCCGCCGGGAAGCGTGATGACCGTGCTCGGCGAGCCGTATGCAATCACGAGGTTGGGATTAATAACCTGAAAACGAAAAGCCGATATGTCAACCGTGGCGCCGGTGATGTTGGCCACCAACGGCGTCAAAAGCTCGTTTCGAATCTCGTCGCGGCCGACGAAAAAACGTCCGCGACTGAAGACGACTGCGTCCGGGTGATAAAAGGCTGCAAGTCGATCGACGTTGGGTGGGTTGAATGCTTCATTGAAACGATGCAACTCCGCGATCAGTTCTTCGACGACACGAGTGCAGAGTTGCGGTTGAGCGTGGTCCAGGCAATCAACATGAATAGTCGCTGCCGGGCTCTTAGCGCCAACGAACGGTTCGCTTGTCTTGCCAGTGATCATAGATGGGACAGCGAGGATGATCGTTAGTGCTGTAAGGAGCGCGAGGTTCGGAATTCTCTCTAACATGATCCATCTCCTAAAAGTAACAGACTCAGAGAAGGCGAGGTGACTGTGAAGCGATCAAGAAACCCGATTGAGAGGGCCTACATATTAGCACTCTTAACGATTGGAGTTGAGACGTATGAGGCGAAGTTATTGGAATCGCGTGAAAATCATTCACTCATACCTGACCCGCTGCAAAGCAAAGTATGAAAAACAGATTTACACGCTGGCAAGACCCTGCTTGCGTAATAGTTTTCGCAGGTCGTAAGAAATAGCGTTGCCTCTGCGTATCAACTCCCGTGTATCACCTGATGCGCAATTTTGAACATATCCCGCTCGCTTACACAAAGTAAGTTCATCGTAAATAGAAGCTGCGTCTGATTCAAAGCCAATCAGCTTCTGATGGTATTCAAAAAGATTTTTGTCTTCCGCGTGCAAAGTGCTTGATACCGCTCCCGCGATCTCAGGCAAAAGATTGCCAATAAAGGCCAATGCTGAAGCCATATATTTAGCCGCTTCATATTTCGTTGCTAAAAGACCAAATAAAGAGGTGCTACCAACTACACTTACAATTTTTCCAAGGTTCTGCAATCGTTTTGCTTGCGTCAGTTTTTTGGAAACCGGGCTAGTGTGCTTGCGGCAAAGTTCGAGCGTTATTCTCATGCCGCGTAAGCATGTGTCAACAGCCAGGGGCATTGGGATTTCACTAGCACCAAGAACCTTGGTTGCTTCAAGCCGCGGCTCATGATTTGGGTACAGTGCGCGTAACTCTATTAACTCTTCAGGCGCATAACTATCCAGAAGAGCTACGAGTTCTTCAATCGGCATCACTATTTTTGAGGTAGCGTTGTCGGGCATGAAGCAGGTTTCTCCATCTCGTAGTGTTTACGACGTTAGTTGCTGATGACAGTTACCACATTTTGCTTCAGATAAACGCCGCTTCAATACCCTATTTCTTACCCCACACTGCATGCATGCGACGACTCTTGTTGGGTCCTCACTTGTAAAGGAAATCGTCTCCACCTGAGGCTTACTAGCAATCCGTTTCCAAACTCCGGCTGTGATTCCAACTGCGGCGATTGTGACGATAAGCCACATAGCCGCTCCGAAGCGTGTGCCATCACCAGGGCTTTCAACTGTAGCTGTAGGCGAAGGAGTAGGCGATTGATAATTTGAAATAGTCGGTGATACTAGTCTGGCGCCAGGTGGGTTGTACGAAACGTATAGTACCCCATCGGGATAAATACCTGACCTACCGCTAGTCCGTTCTCCACTAGTACCGCCGCCACCCGCTCCGCCGCCGTTTCTCCCACTACCTTCACCGCCATCACCATCTCCAGTGAATCTCTTTCTGTGAGAGCCGAGTTCCCTGTAAATGGAAATCTCTAGCCGTACCCTTACGCCTTCTACTATTGCTTGATCGATAACGAACCTGATATTCGAGGAAGAGAGATTTACGAGAAAATCAGCAAAAATATTCGAGTTCTTCATCGCATTATCAAAACGCTCGATAGCTTCAATAGAATCAATTTCTTTGGTTGTTCCCCTCCGAGTGTGGTAGGCGCTCTTACAACCAAGGGCAAAGACCGTTATGTTGTGATTTTGGGCCATTCTTTCCAGCTCTAGAACCGCCAGCCGAAACACTTCTTTGCCTTCGGCGTTCTCAACCACAAACTCACCAGTATCTATATCGATGTGCCCTAGAGCGAAAAGGATAGAGTCAGGATTTGCTGCTAACTGTGCCTCCAGTTGTTTGAGTGAAGTGGTCTGATCCTGCGTAGCAAGAGCGTCGAGATTAAAAGATAACCGAACCTGCGACGGGATTGAGGCCTCAATCTTTTCAAGTGTCTTGGTGTGAATGACAAAATTGAGGAAACGAACGCGCTTAGAATCAAAGCTTTGGGCTCCGACGCTATTGAGCGATGTAATCGCATCCGGCTCTGTTACCCACGTATAGATATATGGCTTCCAATTAATGAGACGCTCTTGTTTATTTGGGCCAATGTTAACTACCGTGGATGATCGCAACTGCTCATCTGGTCCAATAACTTTAACGTGACTCTGTTGACCGAAATCGAGTTGACCATATATGGAGTTACTAAAGAAGCTTTGCTCAACAACAAATCGAACTTGAGATATGTCTAAATCAGATTCCCTGGCTAGTGCCTGTAATAGAAAGGGCATTGTTACGTCGGTTCTGGTTGTTACAACTTTTATCGCATGCTGGGCGCCTTCCGGCTTGTAATTTGAGTGCACATAGATTGCTGGTTTCCTTAGTCCCGGCGCATACTCCCAATTTACGGCACTGATATAAACCGTCATCCCTGATGGCTCTGTTGTTGTTTTTTTCCCTAAAAAGCCTTCAGCCCTTCCCGCGTCACGTTCAAGACCAACAACAGCATCTTTTGGACACCACATCTCCTGCGCTTGCAGGCTAATTGCGAAGCATAAGGCAATTGTTAAAGAGAAGAACAACCGCCTAAATAGCAGAGCCGGGTTTTTCATGATTTTAACTCCTGCTTTGGAGCATTTGCTGGTCTTGGACTGTCACCTGATAGGGAAGATAAACATGCTCGGAAGCCACTCGATGTCGTTCCCTTCACTGAGAATGGCAAAGACATAAAAAACATTTCGTAATTGGGTCCGGAAGTGGACTCGCCTGCTGTCTTAGGCGGTGAGAAACGAATATTCCAATTCAGCCATTAAGAGTATGAGGCTCTGTTGGAGTGGCTTGGCATTCTGTGAACAGCTGAGGACGCAACCGACAGTGGTGTGAACTATTGTGAACACGTGAAAG
Organism: Acidobacteriota bacterium; assembly: GCA_046732935.1. Taxonomy (GTDB): domain Bacteria; phylum Acidobacteriota; class Blastocatellia; order Pyrinomonadales; family Pyrinomonadaceae; genus PSRF01. The sequence continues at coordinate 397,029 of JBKPOC010000002.1, forward strand.
CCAGCATTCGACAAGTTAGTGCCTTTGTCGGTAAAACTGCTCACATTCACATGTCTCGCAGACACGGTACATTGTTTGCCCAGAAATAAGGCACGCGCGCCTGATCTTTCCCGTCGAACGAGCCTCACGCGCTATTGACCTCAAAGGGCCTACGGTTCCGGATTCGTCGCTTCGCCCTTTCCCGTCAAATCTGTTTCTCATCAAGGAAGGTGACTCTCATGGCAACAAGTCCAAACACCCAGGTTACGGATTTCACTCGTGACGTCCTGGGGCGATTCACGTGCAATGGCCTCGATGAGGCTAAGCGCAGTGCCGATAAAAGTATTCGATCCGATGCCCGTCCCTTCGACCTTATTATCCTCGGCGGCGGCAGCTTTGGCGGCGTACTCGCGCAGCACCTGCTCTACAACGATAAGACTCACAGCCACCGCATACTCGTGCTGGAAGCGGGCCGCTTCGTACTTCCCGAGCATGTGCAGAATCTGCCGATGCTCGGCCTCAACCCGCCAGGACCTTCGGTCAACGATCCCGGTCCGCAAGCGGAAGTCTGGGGACTTCCCTGGAACACTGACGTGCCGAAGGGCTTCCCCGGTCTGGCGTACTGCATTGGCGGGCGCTCGATCTACTTTGGTGGCTGGTCACCGCTTTTGCTTGACGGCGAGACGCAGACGTGGCCGGCGTCTGTGAATACAGACTTGCGCAAGCCCGGTGGCTACTTCCTCCAAGCCAGCCGGCAAATCGGCGTCAGCGCGACCAACGACTTCATCCGGGGCGACCTGCACACGGCACTGCGGACCATGCTCTTTGACGGTATCAATGCCAACAAAATACCGGAGGCCATCCCGTTGGCTGAGCTGCCACAGCACGTCGAGGACTTCCCGCCTGGTCCAGCCGGTGAGATTTTCAAGCTCGAAGCGCCACTCGCCGTACAGGCGGGCCAGCCGCGGTCGGGCTTCTTCCCCTTCAATAAGTTCAGCAGCGTGCCGATCATGTCGGAAGCGAGCCGAGCCGCGCAGTCCGAGTCGAATGGCGACGACGTGAAGAAGCGACTGATGATCGTTCCCGACTGCCACATCAAGCGTCTCGTCACCACCCAGAACGGCGATGACTGGCGCGTCGTGTCGCTCGACACCAACGAGGGATCCATCCCCGTCCCCGACGGCGGCAAGGTTGTGATTGCCCTCGGCACCATCGAAAGCGCGCGGCTCGCGCTGATCTCATTTCCGGACGTGAAGAACGCCGCGCTCATCGGCAAGAACTTGATGGCCCACCTGCGTTCGAACCTGACCATCCGCATCCCGCGGGCCTCGCTGCCTGCGGGCCTCCCCAACGAGTTGCAGGCGTCGGCCCTGTTTCTCAAGGGGCGGCATAAGCACGCTGACAACACCTTAAGCCATCACCACATCCAGATCACGGCCGCGGGCCTGGACCGGCCGACGACGGATACCGAGCCCGAGCTGTTCAAGAAAGTGCCGAGCCTCGACTTCTTCACGCCCTTTCTCACGGCCAACGACGACCAGGTTGTCATTACTCTGCGTGGCATCGGCGAGATGGAACCGAACAACCCCTCGAGCCTCGTCTCGCTGTCGGGAACGCTCGATGAGTTCCACCTACAGCGCGCCTTCGTCAAGATCAATCCGACGTCCAAAGACCTCGCGCTCTGGGACGCGATGGACAGCACAGCCGACGACGCGGCGCTCGTCTTCGCCAACGGCCAGCCCTATCAGGTGCTCGTTGATGGCGCTTACCAGCAGGTCGCGGCGAACACGAAGCCGAGCACGGTTGCGCCTTTCGCGAAGCGGCGCGACGGCCTCGGTACGACGCACCACGAGGGCGGCACGCTCGTCATGGGCGATGACTCGACCAAGTCCGTCACGAACGCGAATGCCCGCTTCCACTTTTCGTCAAACACCTACGCGGCCGGCCCAGCTCTGCACCCGACCGTCGGCTCCCCCAACCCAATGCTCACAGGCGTGGCGCTGGCGCGCCGTCTGGGCGATCACCTCGTACCGCCACCCGTTCCGTTCGCGCCTGAGGCCGGCTTCACGTCACTTTTCGACGGCTTCGATATGAGCAAGTGGAGCATGTCGAAGATCAAGAATCAGCCGCCGGAGAAGAGCAACCCCGGCTCGTTTATCATCGTGGACGGCACACTCGAATCGACCCCGGGCAACGACCTCGGCCTCCTGTGGCACACCGATCCGATGCCGGCAAACTATGTCCTCCGCCTCCAGTGGCTGCGCTGGGACGACCACGGCAACTCGGGTGTCTTCGTGCGCTTCCCGAACCCGAACACCAAGGGGTACGACAACACGGCCTACGTTGCCGTCCATTTCGGCTTCGAGGTGCAGATCGACGAGTTCGGCGAGCCCGACGGTCTCGCCAAGCACAAGACCGGCGCGATCTATGACGCGGACGGACAGACCTTGACGCAAAAGGCTGCGAAGCCTGCCGGGCAATGGAACGACTTCGAGATCAAGGTCAAAGGGCAGGAGTACACAGTGAAGCTCAACGGCGATCAAGTCGCCAAGTTCACCAACGCCGATCCGAACCGCGGCAAGCCTTCCGCAGTGGGCGCGCCGAGCTTCATCGGTCTGCAATCGCACTTCGGCTCGCGCGTCGCGTTCCGCAACATACGCTTCAAGGCGTTGCCATAGGCCGCGCGGTCTGCCGATAGTCAGACTCTTACCGAGCCGTACCCGCCGAGCGCAGCGAAGAATTCGCCCGAAGGGGTTCTCCGCTGCGCTCGCTTCAATTCATGCGAGTTGTTGAGTCATGCGTGTCCTCCATCTCACAACAGAGTTCCCACCCGTCATCTACGGCGGCTTGGGTACGGCTCTCGGAGGGCTAGCGGTCGCCTCAGCGCGCGCCGGGATGACGGTCGGCGTTTTACTCGTGGGCGACATGGGGCGGGCAGGATACGCGGGCGAGGATTCAGGTTTAGCGGAGCAGTCGGGCGGGGAAGACCGCGTGCAGGCCGTCACGCGGAGCGGTGGCGTTACGATCTTCCACGTCCCGAGCTATCTGCCCATCGAGGCCGGTGTGCACCTCGTGCGCACGTGGAAGCCGGATGTTGTACACCTACACGTCTACTGGCTGTGGCCCGCCGCCCGCGCCATCCAGGAGCGCACGGGTGTCCCGCTCGTCTATCATGTCCACTCGCTCGATCGCGCTGAGTACGAGATCGGGCGCGGTCCCTCCGAGTGCGTCACTCAATGGTCCGTTCAGGAGGAAGTAATTACCTCGGCCGACCGTGTCATTGCGCTCACGCTCAGTGAAAGCGAGTTGCTCTCCGACTACTGCCCACGAGTGCAACGGAGGGTGCGGATCGTTGGAAACGGCATCGACGACAACACCACCGCCCGTGCGGCCGTAGGTAGAGAACGAAACACGGACTCGCCGCTCGTGCTCTACACGGGTCGTTTCGTCGATCGCAAAGGCGTGCGCGAGTTGATCGCGGCCATCCCCCGCGTGCTCGAGCAGGCACCAATGACGCGTTTCGTCTTCGCCGGCGGCCACCGCGGTTGCAGCGGCGCCGACATGGAACACTGGTGGCTGCCGCCCGAGCTCAAAAGATACCGGGACCGAATACATTTCACCGGCTGGCTCACGCCCGCACAACTCGTCGAGTGGTACCTGGCAGCCGACGTGCTGGCTGTGCCAAGTTGGTACGAGCCCTTTGGGATGGTGATCCTCGAAGGCATGCTCTACGGACTTTCCATCGTTGCGGCTGCGGTCGGCGGTCCCTCGGAGATATTGGACCACGGCCGCACGGGCATCCTTTGTCGGCCCAGGGACTCCGAGTCGCTCGGCGACGCGATTCTGAAGCTCGTGACGGATGTACGTCTTCGCCGGCGGTTAGGTATCGCTGCGGCGGCGGAAGTAAGAGAAAGATGGTTGTGGCCGCACATCGTGCGGAAGATGCGCGGAGTATACCGTGAGGCGATTCGTCCCCTCGATTCTAACTGGCGTACTTTTCCTCAACGGTAATTGCGAAAACAAAGGTGCCGATGAGTCCTATAATACCGGCGACGATAAAGGGGACCTGGGGTGCGACACTCCAAAGTAAACCTCCGATCGCCGCGGCGGGCGTGATTGAAAGACTTCGTATGAGGTAGTAGAGGCCAACGGAACGAGCGCGCACGTTGTCCTGGGCGAAGTCGACAATCATCGCCTTGCGCGCCGGTTCACCGATTTCACGTAAACCACCAATCACGAATGCAAAGACGATGAGAGCGAAGCTTGACGCCGCAATGATCGCCAGCGGGAACAGCGCAAAGCTCACGAAGGTTGCAATTACAAATGGTTTACGGCCCACTCGGTCTGCGATCTTGCCCGCGGGAATATAGACCAGAATTGAAGTAATCATTTGGACCGCTACAAGCGTTCCGTACTCCTTTATGCTGAAGTGCTGAACATTCGTTACGTAAAGAATAGTGATTACGCCGGTCATTCCTTCACACGTGCGAATAATCACGTCGGATATCAGCAGCCTTTTCAACGCGGTGTGGAAAGTTTGCCAAACGCCAATGATGCTGGTCGCGTGTGAAGCATTGACAGTGATGTTGATTCTAGACACAAGAATCATCGTCGCCAGCGCCAGCCCGAGCGTAATAAGAAGCGCGACGTGAACTCCCTTGATAACACCCAACGAACCAATCAAGGCACCACCGGCAATTGGCGCTATCACAATCGGCACGCGCTTCAGAATCGATTGCAACGTGAAACCCATCGCGCGACGCTCTCGCGGTAACACATCGCCTATTAAGGCAAATATCCCGGGCGAGGCCATGCTTTGCCACGCCATTGCTAACGCAAGACCGACGAAGACGACGGGCCAGGAAGGACTGAACAGGTAGACGACATATCCAAGTGAAGCAAGTACCACAAAGATCAGGAATGCGCGGCGCCGACCCAATCGATCAGCCATCCAGCCGCCGGGATATTGATAAACCGCATCGAAGAAATCTTCCGCAGTTCCGAATAACCCAATAACTCCCGTACTCGCGCCAAGTGCTTCGAGATACTTTGGCAGGAACTTCTTCCAGAGCTCTTCGCCAAGACCGAGTATGAAAACTGCTGCCGAGGCAAGAGACACGTTCCGCTCGAGACTTAGATAGTCGACGAGCTTGTCACGGAATGTGGACGTCTGCTCGATTGTGGCTGAGTCGTTCATTATCTTTTGCGTGAAGTCTTCCTTCGAGAACTCACCGGCTTAGCTTGTTTGCCAAACAATGTGAACAGACCGTCAAAAATCGCGCTGCTTTGTTGTAGCAGCTTGCGATCGTCGCGAAGACTCTCGCTTAGTCCGTTAATGATCGCGTTAAGACCAACAGCCTCGAGACGATTGAATTTGTCATCCTTCAGATCGATGTCGTGAACGATCTCCGCCAGATCCCGTAAGCCCTGAATATCGCTTAACCCGAATCGCTTCAGCAGAGTCTCGAAAGTGCAGTCTTCGCCTTGATGAGTAAACTCTGCGCCAAACATATCGAAGGGAATAGCACCTTCGAGTGTTTCGCCTTCAGCTACGAAATAGAAACGTGGACGTTTATCGATGAACTGCGAGATTAGCCAGGCCGATGCAAGTCGATCGATATACAGACTGCGGCGCGTCACCCAGCGGCGGTTCTGAAAATCAGCAACTGATAACACTCCCGACTTGCCTCGAGCGGAGGTCGTTTTCGTCGCCGGCCGTTGCGACAGGCGAATGGCTCGCTGGCAACGTTCATAGGCGGCCAAGGCGGTAGCACGACCTTTTGTCTCAAAGAAATCGTTAGCGATCATGCGTTCCAATTCGCTGTGCAATCTGTCGAGTTCTGTCTCATGGGTAGCCAGTCGGGCAGGGGACAAATGTTTGCCGCGAGATTGTTGGCGAATGCGACCAGTCAGACCATCGAACTCAGCGGTGATCGCCGCAAACTCTTCCTCTCGTGCGTTCCGGAACGCGTTGATGATCTCTTCGTCCGTTGCGCCTTCAACCGATCCCGCTCGAAAAACAGCGGCTTCACCACCGGCTGACTCGATTTCCTGTTTCAGCCACTGAAAATCCTCGTTGGTCTTTTCGTTGGCGGGCAAGACGTAGACGGAGTTCTTGATTGCGATCGCGCCGAGCTTTTGCAGCTTGCGCCAGATCCGAACGCGCAGGTTTGTAGGCCGAGGAGGCAGCTGATGGATGAGCATTACCCACTCATGTGTGGACGCGCTCCTGGCTTGCGTCTTCTGTAACATTGATTTTATAGTAACGAGTGTTACAAATTCGAGCAAGCTGTAATCTTTGATGCATTGCGACGTCAGAACGCCACATCGATATCTGCTTTAATCACCATTTCGCTCAGCGTACTCTTGTTAGCCTGTGCCACATCGCACACACAATCTCCAGCTAACGCGCAGTCGAATCGACCCGCGCTAGCAGAATCAAAATCCGAAGTCGCCCCGGGCAATTTGCCATTGCGCGTGTTAGCGGATGTCCCGCTGAGCGGCGGCACGACTCGCTTCGACTACCAAAGCTTCGACAGCAACAGCGGCCGGCTGTACATCGCACACCTGGGCTCTGATTTGATGACGGTGTTTGACGTTAAAAAGCAGGCCGTTATCGGCGATGTAAAAGATTTGAAGCGTGTTCATGGAGTGCTCGCGGTGCCTGAACTGCATCGCGTTTATGCTTCGGCAACCGGTACGAACGAGTTAGCGGTGATAGACGATCAAAGCCTTAGCATCGTCGCTCGTGTGCCGGCCGGCGATTATCCGGATGGAATCGCGTATGCGGCTAAGGCGAACAAGATTTACGTTTCAGATCTTCATGGCAAGACCGATACCGTCATCGATGCCCAGACGAATCAGCGCCTGACAACGATTGCGCTTGGCGGCGGCGCGGGAAACAGCCAGTACGATTCAATAGGCGATCGGATCTTCGTTACGGTTGATGGACGCGAAGAGTTGGCGGAGATTGATCCAGGCTCAGATCAAGTAGTGGCGCGTTATCCACTCACCGGATGCAAAGGCAGTCACGGATTGCTGATTGACTCAGAACATCGCCTCGCGTTTGCGGCTTGTGAGGACAATTCGAAATTGGTTGTTTTCGATTTGCAGACAAAGAAAGCAACGGCGACTCTCTCGGTTGGCGCAGATCCTGACGTCCTCGCTTTTGATGCAGCACTTCAGCGTCTGTACGTATCGGCCGAAAGCGGCGTTATCACTATCTTCGACGAACGCGATCGCGGCTTGCAAAAAGTTGGCGAAGGTTTGTTTGCTCCTAATGCTCATAGCGTGGCGGTCGATCCGAGCACTCATCGCGTTTACTTTCCGCTACAAAACATAACTGGCAAGCCGGTGCTGCGGATCGCAGTTCCTTCTGATAAATAGTCTCTGATGAGTCACTACCAGTCTTCGCACAGGAAAACAGTCCTACCCGCGGGACCCTGGAAATGAAAATCGCCCGCGGGCTGAGCAACACTCTCTTACGCTGAAGAGAGCCGCTGCTCAGCCGCAGGCGATTACAAGCTCACCACGACTATGGGTGATCGTGCCAGCCTCGTAATGTAACCGGCAATATCACTTAACGCACTGGTTGGTTAAGCCACCGCCGGTAACGTCGCTTGTGTTGCCGGCAAAGAAGTTGTCGCAGCCAGTAAGCACCGAGCCGCCCGCCAGTGCGACTCCGGCCGTATTGCCCAGGAACTGAGAAGACGAGATATGGGCCTGGCTTGCGCCGGCGTTGATCCCGTTCGAGTTACTAAAGAGGAGTGAGCCAATTACGCGGGTTCCGGAGTTGGCGCCCCCGGAGTTAAGGATGCCGTTCTGGAATCGTGAGATCGTCGAATCTCGAATCACGGCGAATCCTCCGGCCGCTAGTTCGACGCCCGTAGTTCCAGCAACCTGGTCACCCACAGCGTCGATATTCATATTGTCCAGAACCGCAGCGACGAAACTGCTCGTCTGCCCTAGCCTCACGCCGACCGTGCAATTAGTGATGTTTGTGTCCTTAATGTACACGTTCTTCGGGCTGCTCGAGGTAAGTTCAACGCTAATGCCTCTTCCCACGGTACCGGTACCGGTAAATCCGGATATGACACAATTCTCGACGATTAGCGATTTGCCCGCGATGAATCGGATACCACTGCCCGCCGTGGTACTGGCGCCATTGATCGACAGATTCCGCAGCGTAACCACTACCGTGTTGGGTGTTGCCGTCAGTGAATCGTTAACGATGACACCGCTGGTGCCGCTGGCGAGAATGGAGCCGAATCCCTGCCCGTTTGTGCCATCGATGGTCAGGTTTTTGGTAATGGTCACTGCGCCGAAGCCGCCGGGATCGAGGGTGCTGATTTCGCCTTTGTCCGCGGTCTTCGAGATGGCGCCTGCGTAGGTTTTGCACGGCGCAGTGCGGCTGCATGGGTTCACGTCGTCGCCGACTCCGGATACCCAGGTTCTGGTTGCCTGCGCCGGAGTTGTAGCAGCAACTGTCAAGGTGAAGATGGCGAGGGCCAGCATATTCAAAGTAAAGCGAAACTTACTCATTGATGTTCTCCTTAGTAGGGGTTGAGCTTTATTGCTGTTGATAGCAGTCATCTAGATCGTCCAGGATCTAAACGTGAAAAATGATCAGGCCGGTACGCGGCCCGCGCGAAATGCACGGGCCGCTTGGTTCATGAACAGGGCAGACTCGTACAGCCAATCGTATTCCGCAGATGGTTGGCCGTACTTATCCATGCGTTACCGGTTGTCGCTGAGAGGGTTCCGTTACTGATGAAGTTCTGTGTCGAATTAACGAAATCCGCCAGCTTCGCGCACGCACCATTCTGATTTCCATTCAGGAAGTGCTGTTCGGCAGCATCTAGCTTCGCGATTAAGCCATTCCTCTGCGGCGCGTTCAGTTGTGTATTGGCATTGACAGCAGCCTTCAGGTCATCAATCGTCTGCACCACAGTTTTCACAGTCACCGTAAAGCTGCACGACGCGGTATTACCGTAAATATCCGTCGTCGTATGCGTCACCGTGGTTGTGCCAATCGGGAAGACCGATCCGCTGGCTGGGCCTGCAGTTCGGTTGACTGATTGCACGGCGCAATTGTCCGTCGCCGTTGGCGTTGCGTAGTTGACGATCGCGCCTAACGGACAGGTCGGCTCGACTACTATGTTCGCCGGACAACTAATTGCCGGCGGCGTGTTGTCAATGACGGTTACCACTTGGGTCGCGCTTGCCGTATTGCCATGCGCGTCGGTCGCGGAATACGTCAGCGTCGTGTTACCCACCGGGAAGAAGTTTCCGGACGGCACACCGCTGCGTGAAACCGCACCCACACCCGGACAGTTGTCGGTGGCCGAACCGGTCCCGAGCGTGCCGTTGAGATTACTCACCGTGACACCACATGAAGCGCCACCAAAATCCTGGGTGTAGAGCGTGACCGCCGCAGGAGGTGTCACCACTGGCGGTGTGTTGTCGATGACGGTCACCGTCTGCGTGTCCTCTGTAAAGTTACCGACTCGGTCCGTAGCCCGGTACGTGACGATCGTGTTTCCAACCGGGAAGTTATTTCCCGCGGGAACGCCCGTTCGAGTTACTACTACACCCGCACAATTGTCGCTAGCGGTAGCTGTTCCGAGCGTCGCATCGCTGATAAAGGCGCCGCAGCTCGTCGCACCGGGACCTGTATTCACCGTCACATCGACCGGAGCCGTGATCGTTGGCGGGGTGTTCGGGTTCTCATTAACCCTGACAGTTTGAGTGCCCGACGTGCTGTTTCCCGACGAATCAGTCGCCGTGTAAGTAACAACGGTTGTGCCGGTTGGGAAGACGAAGCTTTCGCACGTTCGATTCGGATCTCCTGGGACTGGACACGCCACTCTCGGGATACCAGTGCGAGTGATCGTTACCGAAGAACCGCATTGTCCGCTGTCCTGGCCTGTGGCGACGAACTGCTCCTCGTCGAGCAGGACCGAGCACTGACCGGTGCTCGTAACGATGTTCGCCGGTGTGGTCAGCGTCGGCGGCGTAGTATCGGTTCCAATTACCGTAATGATTTGCGTGCAAGACGCGCGGCCAACGGCATTCGCCGCGGTCCAGGTGATTGCCGTTTGGCCTGCCGGGAATGGATCGCTGAGCGTCAGGCCATCGCTGCGTTCGCTGGTGACCGTCACGTTAGGACCAGTCGTTGTCGGAGTTCCGATTTCAGCAGCAGTAGCCGTGTAACTGCATCCATTCGTGGCATTGAACGACTTGTTACTCGGACAACTAATCGTAGGTAAGTCGGCCGAAGTGACAACGATTGTCTGAACACAGGTTGCCTGACGGCCGAATTCATCCGTCGCGGACCACGTGATGGTAGTTGTCCCAATCGGATATGGATCGGTTACGGGCCGCTCATCCGTTCTCGAGCTGCCAATTACGACATTGCTGCCGGTAGCTGTGGGCGTTCCGACACTGACTGTCGCTTCTGGCTGGCCCGACGGCGCCGCCACTGTCTGGTTCGCCGGGCAAGATATTGTCGGCGAAGGTGAATCAATCACGGTTACGGCGAAAGAACAACTGCCGCCGCCGACTGACGATGTCAGCGTGACGGTAGTGGTGCCTACCGGGAAGACGGAGCCAGAAGCCGGGCTCGCAGTTACGGTTCCGCAGTTACCATTGGCGACGGCGTCGTCAAAAGTAACGATTGCTGCGGGTTCGTTATTTTGAGTGGTGGTGTTTGTGGCAACCGTAAGGCTCGGCGGGCAGTTGAGCACGCACTCCGCCGGAGTTCCGCCGCCACCAACAATCAGGGTATAGACAGCAGTGTTATTCACTGCGTCGAGCTCAGTCGTTTCACTCTCGACGCTGGCTGTATTCGTTATTGAGTCTCCGGTTGAAGCATTCGCCGTATAGACCAACTCGAAAACCGCGGTCTCTCCGGGATTTAAGAACAGCGGATTTGCGGTTGTGCCGCGCGTACAGACAATCGGATCCGAGCCAGTGCAGGAAAACGCTGGTCCGGATGTCTGGTTTACTGAAACGAAGGTAGCATTGTTAGGCTTAGGGTCAGAGATTTGGACGTTCTTTGCCGGATTCGGACCAGAGTTCGTGACTGCAATCGCGAACGTTACGTTTTGGCCGGATTCCGGAGTTTCTCCAACCAGGGATTCAGAAATCGAAAGATCGGCTGTAGGAGTCGCACCCTGTACCAGGAAAGGTTGGCCCCGCACAATTGAGCCTTTACTCGAAACCACATTCACATGCCACTCGCCGCGGTTATCCACCACGAAGACATCGATCGTCGAAGTGTTGGTGCTGGGCAGCGTGAACGAATCACTTTGAGGATCCGCAGTGATTGCCGTGAACGAGCGAGTTATTCCTAAGGGGTCTACCCAACCGAAGCGGCGGTTAAATGAAGGATCGCTGCCGCTGACCTTGGCGCATACGGTATCGCCCAACGCGAAAATCGTTTTTGGAGTGCTGCAATCAGCGGCGTAGGTAGCCAGGCCCACCCCCGAACTTACCGTGAAAAGAGGTGGATTCCCGACGATTGACGAATCAGCCGGCGCTACCCTTCCAATTGTGGCTTTCCATGTGTCAGCGGTCGGCGGCGTGAACAGGAAAAACTGAGGGTTCTGAGTAATTGTGCCGCCATTGGTACTGTTCAACTGGGAATCTATCCAGTTCATGTAATGGTTATTCGCCACCGATAGATCGACTCCATCAGTTTTCGCACAAACCACTTCACCGAGGTTAAAAGAGGTCATTGGGGTGGCGCAGTCAGCCGCATAGAGAGTGACAGATTCGCCTGTCATCCAGGGCAAACGCAGCGTCGATGTCCGGCCCGTGAGCGGGAAAGTCTCGGCGGTTTTTGCGACGCTCGTGTTTTTCTTCTGTTGGACCAAGCCTCCCCCGGCCATAGCCGTGACCATCATGAAAAGGGCGCACAGAAGAATGACTGTTTTGAAACGGCGCGAAGTGTTGTAGGTATTGTTTTTTGTACGAAGATCAGGACCGATCGACTTCATTGTGGGGTCTCCTTGAAGCGTGAAAAGGCATGACGTCAGGTCAGAATTCGAAAGATTTAAGGCAGTGCCCCGATATTGGGGATTTTTTTCTGTGGCGATTGGTCGGGGGAATTGAACTGTTGCAGTCCAATTACCAGTCGTCACTTCTTAGAAAGGGTTTTAAAGATGCATGAAGCTAACTTTTGGCGTTGGAATCGTTGTACGCGTTTTCAGGTTAATCAGCGAGCGAGGTCATTCGGTTGCCGAAATGACGAAGTTGTAAACACTAGACCGATTTGTAGGCCGCATCTTTTACTCTGTTCTGAGGAGGAAGTCAATTAGAATTTTTCATTCTGTCAGCTAGCTGTTTTGCTTTCGCTATTGATTGGCCCATAAACTAAGCGAAACCACAAACTGCAATCAGGCTTATCGCCTGGCTCTTTTCAATCTCTGTCGTGATCGCACAGTGGTCCAATTCAAACGGAAGGGGCCAATTCAAAAAGGTCACCATCTTAGCCCTGTCTTCACTCTTGGGTTGAGGTCATTCCCGGGGCTAAGGAAAACTTTGTTGACAATTCCGCGGCCGCACAGGAAAATTATCCCGGCACTCGCGTGCTCCTCAGATGCACATCGGACAGTCTGTCAGTCTTTTCCAACCAACTAAACTCGTTGCGGGGCGGCTTTGCACAAAAAGTGATCGAGGAACCCGTTTTTCTTTGCCGCAGAGAAAACTAATCACTTTCATGCCGTTGTTCGGCGGGCGGCGTGAGTTTACTTTCGTTCTAAGGTGCGGCTAATCTGACGAGTTCGTTCGACTCTACCCGGAGAACTTCCGTCTCCTTCAGAAGCACAATTCACGAAGATAAACGTTTCGTTAGAGATAGCCACCATACTATACGAGGGAGGAAAATGAGTTGCCATGAAGCCAATTGGATATTTACCAGGCTCATCAGGCAGGCTGGCCGGTCCTCCCAGCAGTGCAAACTCTGCCCGAAATAGACCGTGCAAGTTTTCGGGAGCAACCCTCTTTTTATACGTCAGGTCGATCATTATCAATTTCTCATCCAGGAACGATAACTTAATCGCCAGGAAATCTGGACTCTTCTTATATGTTAGCTGCCTGAATATCTTTTCTTTATGTTTGGGATCAAGCCACTTCGAAAGCTTTGACGCGTCCAAATTATCTATCCCGTCACTGTCGGGGGGGCCCAATAGAGCCTCTGTCTCCGCGATTGTGGTTACGTTCAGGGTAAGCCCCATAAAACCATCCGGCGTCGCAGCGACCTTCGGCCCGCGAGATTGTCCCATGCCGGATAATATGAGGCCCACGGAAATAATCACAGTCACACATTTGTTCATCTCACTTCAACCTCAGTAGTAATTATATAGTGGCCCCAACGCGCATAATGGTTTTTTGGAAACCGAATCGTGAAATAGGCATCCAACGTCGTGCACTCTGGATTGCAAGGTGCCGATTTCTTCCTCAAAGATTTCCGCAAGATTTTCGTGCTCGCGGCATTCCGGTTATTGAACCGGGACCCGTCGCACCGATGGTACCAAAATGCGGGGCGTGGGGTGCCGGCGGATTTTATGGTCCGATCACTTACGCGGTTTCACTTTGCTATCCGGCACGTATTCGATCAAATCTCCAGCTTGACAAGTAAGCGCCTCACATAGCGCATTGGTCGCTGGTGCGTAGCGGTCAAAGTAAATCGTACTCCGCGAGAGCGTCACTCCAAATCACATCCTTGTTCTCTCGAAAGTATCTCCGCAGAGTCTCCTCGACCTGAACGCTTCCAAGCTCACCACGAGCAATCGCATCAAGAACCAAACATGAGTCAACTGCATTCATGCTCCTGATGGACTCTCCTACCTCGCAACAGCCAAAGCCATCGAATGAAATCCTGCGAAGGGAGACAATGTTAGCAGCGTCTCTATCGAAGTCGGCGAAGACACTGCCTCCCTGCAAGCAAAGACAGAAGCTACAGGGGCGCGTCGGCATGATCGGAAATGTCTCGACTGCAATGCTCATGGCAATGGCGCGCGAACGTCTGAAACAGCGAAGCCCGCGAGAAGCGGATCTGCGTAGATGCGATGTGCAAGCACATTCGTCCTGCGCGGGAGATCTTCCACCTTGTGCTGAGTTGCCCACCACGTAGAAGCAATGTCAAACCACAACGTGACGATTACATTGTCCTGCTCGACCTTAATGGTCTCGTTGTCAACTATCGGAAGCCAACTCAGCAATACGGTCTCACAGAAATAAACGTATTGCTGGTAATTCTTTGCCTTTGTTTCGCACAAGTTCTCGATGTGATCGACGAGCCATGTCATGAAATTATCTTCCTGAGTGCCTTGACCGCTCGGTGGTGGATTCCGCGCATATTCAGCAAATTCAACAAGTCGATTCTTGTCCTTGTCTACCGACGTGATATCGCTTCCGCTGAATAGGGTTAAGAGCGCGAGATGAATTGCCGAAATAATAGTAGAGTTCCAATGCCCAAGGTAAACTCAAGCATCTCTCTCTGAAGATCTCGTAACTGATTTTCGTCTTTCAGTTTTTGGCTTGATACCTTGAACCTCGTCAAGTGACTCGATCATAGCCAAAAATGCTCCGTACATTATTTCGTGGCGCTCTGACGGTTCCAGCTTGTCGAGGACTTGCAGGAGGTAATTCATCGTATTGAGGGGAGATTACGAAGTGCTCCAAGTGCGCCGGGTGCATTATTGTGAGGTACGGATAATCAGTCTCTAAACTCATTCAGACCTCTGCTTTTGCCGTTGGCACACCATCGGCACACAAGCACCAAAAATCAACAGATATCCGCTGATTCATGTGCGACCGTAATCATTTGATCTCTTATGGTGCCGAGGGCGGGAGTCGAACCCGCACGTCCTTTCGGACAACGGATTTTAAGTCTGGTGATAGCGGTGCTACCTGATCTTACGAAATGATATGAACCAGTATTTACGCGCCTAGCGGTCGTCAAGGTATCGCTTCGGCTGGCTTCGTATCAACACGTGCCGTCACCATCTTAGCCCCATCTTGAGATTTGGTTCTGTCAAAGCGACTCGCTAGCTCACAGAACAGGCATTAGGCTGATTCCGAAACATTGAGGTATTTTCGGATTCTCTCAAGGAAATCGTCGGTGTCGAAACTGGCTTTATCGATGAGATCCTCGATACCTGCCCTGAATAGTTCCGCCATGTGAGACATGACTAGAAAACCAGTGACGACTATCACTTTTGTTTTGGCGCTGCTTTTCTTAGCAGCCAGAACAATCTCACGACCGTCCGCTTCTGGCATATCGCCAAAATCGGCGCACATGACAAGGTCTGTAATAACCAAATCAAACTCGTGTTCGACTAGAGCCTGTAGGCCGGCGGTGGTTGTGCTCGCAATAGTCACGGCATACCCATTTTGAAGAAGCAAATCGCGCATCGACTCGAGCCATAACGTCATGTCATCTACAATAAGGATGCTGCGTTTGTCGTCCGTTGGAATATCTATTACCGGCGGCTTAATCACCGCGGCGTTACTGGCGATGGTCCCAGTTCCCTGAGGGGCGTAGTTTAGGATTAATTTATGGATGCTCGACAGAACGGCTTCTAACCTGGTTACGACCTTACCATCCTCTCCGTTGGCGAGCGCAAACTCGGCCTCATCCACTAATGCGTTCAACTCCGAAATGGATTGAGGAGAATCTTGTTCACCCTTCTTTACCAAATGTATGAAGTCACTCGTTTCAGCGATCAGTTTACGATATGTCGAAATCGCTCTTTGTCCCTCAGTTCTCGTAACTACGTCGCCAGGTGCTTTTGAGCGGTACGGCAACAAGGTAGCTTTTCGATACAATGCTAGGCACGAAGTCCACGGATCATTGAGAGGATATGCCTCCTGCCTATTAAGTAGCCGCTCGACCCGTACCTCATTAAAGTCCCACGAGATTAGTAAGACGTTATCGCGAAACACAAGAGGCAGGGACATGAAAGGAGCACCAAACAAGAGAGGATGACGATTTGCTTCGTTCAAGATGAACGTGACTAAATCATCCGCGGAGACTCGCAAAACTGTGCAATCTTGGTGAACAGATTCAGATAGTCGAATCTGACCCTTTTCAAGGGCTGGACGTGACGAAGAAGATCGATTATCTGTTCCTAGAATTCGGTATAGCTCAGTTCTGTAGTATTTGAGTTCGCCTACGGTAATACCTTTACTCTGGCTTCGAGTTGTATCGTACGAATCGTGATGATCGAGGCACAGATAAGCAAGATTATCCAATTCGTTATTCGCCGGATTACGGTCAAGATGTGCTATTTGCCCGCTCTTTACGAGCAAGTCTCCTTCGAGAAAGAAACACGCACAACAACGCCTTCGACTCAGAGTCAAGACATCTGTCTCAACGGCAGCGGCGATTCTTTTTCTAGGGGACTTTTTCACTCGCCTAGAGCGCCTCGATCATCTTCTGAATTCTTTCAAGCTCTTTGTTCTTATCGATAAAGTCGCGATAGCTGTCTCGCGTTTGGCGAATTAGAGTGTCGTAGGTAATGTATTTTGCGTTGATGGCACGCAACATTTCTCGGTTTTCTTTGTCTTTACCTGGCGGTTTGCGGCCGAGGATGCAAATTACTTCGATATCAGGCGTGCGTTCCGGGTACGTGACGGAAAGAATTTTTTCGAGCGCATCACGATATTTGGAAATTTGCTCAATTAGTTCTGTCGCGGTAACTAGTCGGCTATACTTCTTCAACTCAATAATAATGTGCTTGCCAGCTGCCGTTTGATAACGGATATCGACCCTGCCCTCGCGCTCTTCCTTTTTCAGTTTGGCTGAAATCTTCCCGAATGCGGTGATCACCTTCTCTTCAATGTGTTGATCGGTACTCGCCCGCTCCCAAGAGGGATCAAGTAGCCAGAGATGGTCGAAGATGTGTTGTTGGATTACCTTCTCCTTGGCGTTTGGTGCGATGTCTTGAAATTTTTTCAAAACTCCAAAGCGATTTCGAGCAATTTGTCCATAGTGCACGAGTTCAAGATCATCCATGCTCTCGAAGACAGATTGAACGAGTTGGAAGTCTTTTTCAGTGTCTATTGTTTCTAGCATCGTCAAGTTACTCTTCAATGCTAGAGTTTCGAAGGCGAGAATACCGTGTTTATATAGTTCACGCTTAGCAGTCGGATCTGCTATCGGAAGGCTTTCAATTTTGCCAAACAACTCTCGAGCGGACTTCTTGTTATCCTTCCCCAGACGTTCGAACCACTTTTTGATCGCAGCATTCTGCAACGCTTTCTTTTCCGCTCCCTCATTGCGCCAATCTCGCCATTTATTTTGTATATCCCGCAAGATCTCCTTTTGGACATAGTCTCGGAGTTTAATGAAACGCGGATCATTTTCCTTAAGATTTTGACGATCGCTAGTCGCAATGTCCTCGTTTTGATCGGAGTCAAGGAAGTCCGCTCTGATCTCACCAATTAGATATTTTGTAAAAACACCGCCCTCCTTTATGTCCTTGAGAATGTCTTCATGGATTAATTTCCCCCACGCTAGTATGACTATACTGTTATTTCCTTCTTCAATACTTTGTTGTTCATCAAACGTTCCTACCCATCCGTTAATTTTGTATTCCGTGGCTGCGTCTATTATTCCGTCCAATTTGGTTGTTTTCTTAGCGTTCTTCGAATACGTGACGTACTTCTCGCTTCCATCACCGATATGCCAAAGAAATTCAATCTTCTTGAAGTAGTCGCGATCCTGAACAGAGATCGCTTTCTTGTTTACTTTTACAGAAAACTCTTGATCGGCGCCAATTATGCTGAACCGCCGAGCGAGGCGCTTTCGCAAATAAGCTTCTGTCGTGTCCACATTCTTCCTCAAATCACGAAGGATAATTTTAGTACCTTTCCTTATTGTTATTTTCGAAGCGGGAACTACTTCGGGGTGGTAGGAAGCATTGCCATCTTCTATTGCCTTTTGTATCTTCTGGGAGTTCATTATTAACCCATTCTTTTCAATAATCTTGCCCCCTTTGTTTGTTTTCACACTATGAACTTCGATGGTATCTGCGATCGAGAAAAGTGATAACTTGCCGATACCTTTTCTACCCATAACATGGCGCCCCTTCGGCGTGATTACTGATTCTTTCTCGCGCTTGCGATAACCGACCTTGAGATATTTTTCGTTAATTTCAACTGCTGTCATTCCAAAGCCGTCATCGACAATCGTGATCGCACTATGCTCGATGTCGATTGTTACCTTCTTCGCATCGGCGTCCCACGAGTTAGCCACAACCTCGGACACGACAGCAGGCGTATTGCTATAAAGATTAATGCCCAAATGATTTAACGCGTTTAGGTCAATCGAAAGGCTGTACTTAGGTTTATTGGCCATAGTTCCGTAAGGATAATGAGTGAGTCAAAACGCTATTAACGCCAAGCAAAACACTAGCGACAAGATCATGGGAACGGCGTTGCCAATCATGGTCGCCAGAGCAGTGCGAGATTTCACCGAAGAAAAATCAAATGAATCTGGAAAGAACTGCACTCGCGCGGCTTCGTGCGGGGTGAGTACCCTGCGAGCGTTTGGATGTATGTAGCGTCCCTGACCTGGTGAGCCGAAGCCAGTAGTAATCGTCTGAGCTGGCTCGTCATAACGCAAGCGGCCATACATTGACACATACGAATGTTCATCCTGATGACAGATAGGACGTAGATGATTTGGTAAATCGTACTTATTATGGCTCATGAGGTAATCAATTCGCTTGACGTTATCAGGGTGAAGCTTGGAAGGAGTATTAAGCACCGTTAACGATAGGTTGGCCTCCAAGTCTTCAATAGCCCATCTTAACGTTCGTTCCTTCGCGACCTTGTTTCTTTTAATCACTTCATCAATTGAAACGGTTCTATTCGAGGCAATTAGAATATGTCGCTTGCGTCGTTGAGGGACCCCAAGTTCTGCTAGGTTAATCGTTGCTACGTCTACGACATATCCGAGCTGCTCCAACCGTGCGATCGTGCGGTCCAGAGTCCTGTCTGCTCCGTGAATCATGGTCGGAACGTTTTCAGCAAGGATGTGCGTCGGTCCGGCGATCTCAGCAAATCTAGCAACTCGCTCATACAAATGGTTCCGCGAGTCTTTCCTTCGAGTATGGTTATTAAGGTCTGAGTGTCCTTGACACGGTGAACCGGCTAAACAAATATCGATAGTTCCGATCTTTTTAAGTAGCGACTTTTCTTCGGCCTTCAATCGGTCGCCGATCTTGCCCGTTAACACTGATCTAATATCTGTAGGAATAACGACGTCTGGCCTAAAGTTACGTTTGTAAACTTCAAGACTTGATTCGTCATTGTCTACCGCCAGCACAGATTTGAACTGTTTACCAAGTGCAGTGCTGGCTTCGCGAACTCCTAATGACAGGCCGCCACAACCCGAGAACAGATCTGCCGCTCTAACACTACCAACTAACGGAGCATGCCATGCAGGCTTGATGCTTCGTAGAAATGTTTGATCGAACATTGCCTGCGCGTCTTGTTCAGTCCATATGCTAGGAATTAGATCGCGTCGCGTTTCAAATGACATCCCAGGCGGATTCGTTACAGTCCGTACAACGTAGTTCTCCTGCTCATTGAAAAGATACGAAGAACTGAGTTCTAGTGATTGAGGTGTCACATCGGTTCCTGCGAGGAAGTGCCCGTTCTTGGCGCTGGCTTTCGACAAAAAAGCTCGGAGTCTATGCGCTGCCTTCAATTCACTTTTGAGTTGACATTGCCATAACGTTAAGACTGAGTATCCAAGCTTACGCAGCTGTCTTCGCTTCACGACGTCCCGGCGCTGGTTATCGGCGAACTTCTGTTTCCAGAACGACTTGTTTGTCTTAGGAATTTTCCAAAGCTTGCAATGATGGGCATGCCAAAAACAACCATGAACAAAAACGGCCCATCTATTGGCGCGATTTACTATGTCGGGTGAGCCTGGCAGGTCTGTAGCTTTCACGGAGAATCGATATCCGAGAGACTTGATCAAGTCTTGGGCAATTAATTCGGGTGCGGTGCCTGTCTGTCTAACGCTCGACATGAGTTGCGAGCGTTCCGGGGTTGTAGAAATTAAAAGTCGTTGGCTCATCTGTTATGAGGTCAAATCTGGGACGTCACAATTATAAAGAAGCCGACGATAAAAGGCATTACTTATCTACAAGCGAGCACGGCAATAATATTGTTGGCGGGATTCTCATTGGACCGGCACCGGAACACAAACACTAAGGAGTTGCCATACAGTCACACCCAAGATGAAGCCTTGGGTCGGTAAATGATCTCAATAAGGACGGTCGTCTGATAAGACGGGATTATGTTTTTCGCAAAACCGCGCCTGGTCGGCGCGCTCAAACATAATCAGTCTTATCAGGACGCCTCGCCGTCTATTCATTTTTTCTCATTGCCACGCCTCCTGCAGTTACTTCTTCTCGCATCATGCTTCGGCTTTCACTCGCCTACGGCTCGTGTCTGATGGCCGACATCCGACGATGCTCGTGCAACGCCGCGGCGTTTCTGGTGCGGCTCAAGTCAAACCTTCGTTTGGAGTCGGCAGTTCAGTTTGACCGCGATTGAAGTCCGATCAGCCACATCCCGGGAGCGCCAGATAAAATCAAGAACAGAAATCAGGCGAGCAGACGCATTATGAAAGGGCGCCCCTCTCAGGTAAGTTGGAGTTGCTGAGACAACCAACTTTCACCAAAAGGAGAGCCCTATGGATGGCGATAAGTATGTGGCGATGGACGTGCATAAGGCAAGCGTCGTAATTGGCATGCGCGATGCGAGTGGGAAGTACATTATGGAATCAGTCGTACCGACCCAAGCGACGACGGTGTTGGATTTCGTTAAGGGCTTGAGCGGGACGATTCATCTGACCTTCGAAGAAGGAACCCACTCTGTCTGGTTGTATGACCTATTGAAAGCGCACGTTGCCGAGTTGCTGGTCTGCAATCCGCGTCGCAACAAGCTACTCGAAGAAGGCAACAAGGGAGATGCGATTGATGTCCGGAAACTCTCCCATCTTTTTCAGGCCGGGTTGCTGCAGCCGGTTTATCATGGCGATCACGGGACCCGAACGCTGAAAGAACTGGCGCAGAATTACGAGACCCTGGTGAGCGATCGCGTGCGCGTGAAGAATCGACTGAAGGCAATCTATCGCGGACAGGGGATCAGTTGTGACGGTGCCGAGGTCTATCAGAAAAGAAAGCGCGCCAAGTGGCTGGCCCAACTGACTGAGGGTGGCGTGCGGCAGCGTGCCGAGAGTCTCTATCAGCAACTCGCGAGTCTCGACCTGATCGTAGTGGACGCTCGCAAACAACTGCTGGCCGAAAGCCGTAAGCAGAAGGCCACCAAACTGCTGCGGGAAATGCCGACCCTGGGACCAATCTGGACGGCTTTGATTATTGCCGCGGTGGACACCCCTCACCGCTTTCGGACCAAGCGACAGTTTTGGGCCTACTGCGGACTGGCAGTGGTGACACGTTCAAGTGCTGACTACTGGTTTGATAAGAAAGGGGAGCTGCGCAAGAGTCGAAGGCCGGCGGCCACGCGCGGCTTGAACCGAAACTACAATCGCCGGCTGAAAAAAATATTCAAGAGTGCGGCGCTGGTCGGAATCGTTAAGGGACCATTCCGGCCCTACTATCAACGTTTGTTGGCGCAGGGCTTGCGACCGGAATTGGCGCGATTGACGTTGGCGCGCAAGATCGCGGCGATCACGTTAGCGGTGTGGAAGAAAGGAGAGCGTTTCGATCCTGAGAAACTGACGACCTTGACCACATAAATCGTCGGAGTGAGGAGCCATGCCGGAATAGATTCAGGTCTGACGTGATCGTTAAGCTCCGAAGACAAAGTTCGAGGGTGAGTATCAATCTATCCTGTGGTCCAACGCTGAAACGAGCGTGAAGTCCCTGAGCTAGACCCTATGCCCCCTCGGTTAACCTGAAAAAGCTGTAGGCGCAAAGTCTCAGATAGAACCATGGTTGGCACCATTGTTGACCAACAGATGTCGAGCTCGTACGTTTCAGGAAGCGAATCGATGCAGTGCGACAGACCGAAATGAGAGCTAGAAACGGCGATACTCCGCGCGAGTAATTACACCGAGGGGCAATGTTGCACGTTAACGGCCCGCGGCCAGGTGCTGGGGCTCAGCTTACGAACGGAGGACGTGTAGGGTGAGGAGATGATTGCTCGACTCCACCGATACACCCCAAGTATCTGCTGCTAATCGATTGGCAGCGAACGACTCGCATCCTCGACGATCGAGGCTGGTTGACTGTCAATGATTGCGGCGGTGTAGTCTGTGACTTGACAACCCCTTTCATAGAACAAGATAGAGTTGAAAATCGGGGTCTCACCTCGCCGTAAGTTCTTTCTCGTTAACATCTTAAGAATTAGGAATCTTAGGAAATATTCTTAAGAATCTTAAGAACGGAGTTAACGTCATTCCTGTCAATGATCTACAGCCTAAGTTTCTTCACCGAGAAAAAAAGTGCTCGCTCACTGGAAGTTCCGCTCTCATTCACCGTCAATAGAGTCAACGAAATATGATCTGCGCTGAGCGAGCGCCTGGTTCTCCCTCCTTTCCCAACCTCGCCATCGTCGAAGAGTACGACCGAACATGAAACCGATCATGACGGACGATCTATTGGATCAAGTGTCTCGCGTTTACGAGCGCGCACGGATTGAAGTGTTGACACTGCTGCGATCACACGAGCCGGCAGAGCACTCAGTGATGCCGCCTCGAGAGTGGGTGAGCGCAACTCAGTTGGCCGAGTATTGGCAGCTCTACAACGAAAACGATGAGCCGACCACTGCCGGAATCTTGAAGTGAGCGAAGCGACCGGCAGACAAGTTTCCATTACCTCACGCCTACATGGGAGATCTTCTGCGATTCAATCGAGATGACGTTGATCGCTGGGCCAGGCAAGAAGCTGAGAGGCGGCGAGCACAAGCGGAAAAGCGTAGGTTAAAAAATAGCGTGACCGCATGGTCGTTGAGCATTAATATCTGCTCACTTGACGACTGCTAGCGCTTATGAAAACCGAGGAGAAACACGGATGGTCTATAAGCGCTGGAAAGGAAAGAAACTTAAGCCTAATGATCCTAATTACGACCGAGCTCGCTGGTGGATGGAGTATCGGCTAAATGGTCGCAGGATTCATAAGGCGATACCCGGAGCACGGACAAAGGCTCAGGCCGAGCGTGCTGAGGTCAGTGAAAGAGAAGCGATCTACAATCGGCGATATACCATGCCACGGATATAGCATTCAGAGTTTACTACGACGAACACTATTTACCGTGGTTAAAGGAAAAGAAACCATCGCAGGTTGTCGATGCTGAAAGCCGCGTAAAGAAATTAAAAGAGTACTTTGGAAACCGAATGCTGAGCGATATTACAAGACGCGATGTAGAACGTTTTCAGACGACTCTACGCGGTAAGAAAACACCGCGAGAGGCCCCGCGCAAGGGCGCGACGGTCAATCGCTACGTTTACCTTTTATCAGCAATTTTTTCGAGAGCAATACGCGACGAAGTTGTTGACTTCAATCCTTGCAGTAGGTTTGAGCAGGAACCAGAAGCAAAGCGGGAACGCTATCTCACACCTAATGAGCAAGTGAAGCTCATGGAAGTGCTCGTCGATGACTTGGAATACTTGCGAGTACCGATCGAAGTCTCGTTTGGAACGGGTGTCCGAAAACACACGGAGTTGCTGAAACTAAAAATAGAAAACGTAAACTTCAGTGGCTTGTCAGTGTTTCGGCCAGCTAACGGGCGAGACGTAGAAGTAAGACCGAATTGGTTTCTTTTGGTGGACACGAAGGGCAAGCGTCCGCGACATCGTTTGATTCCAATGAATGGTCCAGTACGCGCAGCGTTGCAGAAGGTAATCGAAAGCCGCACTACCGGAAGCGTCTTTGACTACAAACAGACAGGAGTGAGCGCGAGCACGCTTCGCCGCGGTTTTGAGAAAGCGTGTGAACGAGCAGGAATACCGTTTGGCCTGACGGTCGAAGGCGGCGTGATCTGGCATGATCTGCGACGTACTTTTGCAACCGAGTTGCGAGGGCGACAAGTGCATGAGTACGACATTTCCGATCTACTCGGCCACACGATCCAAAGCGTCACGGGTACTTATGCACGCAGCACACCCGAGGCGTTAGAAGATGCAGTCCACAGACTCACAGAACCGCGAGGCACCGTGGTTCAATTCAAAAGGAAGGCCAGTTAAAAAAAGTGTCACCATCTTAGCCCCATCTTCACTTTTGGGGTTGAGGTCATTCCCAGGGCTAAGTTGATGAAAGTCGTGAAAACCGTAGGAAAAGCTGTGGTGCCGAGGGCGGGAGTCGAACCCGCACGTCCTTTCGGACAACGGATTTTAAGTCCGCAGCGTCTGCCATTCCGCCACCCCGGCATGTCGTCCGTAACTCGAATTCTACCAAGCTTTTGGTCTTTTCCGTGAGTTGAGATCCGCCTACGCTCAATATTGAGATGCGTGGAAGATGCGTGACTCGTTTATCCGGCCCTGCGTCCAAATTCGACGATCTGACCAACTGGTTTGGTTATTTTCTCAACCGCTGCTTCCAAGACTGATAGCGTGGCCCGCGCATAGACCTTCGTTACTCCCGGTTTTGAGTGCCCCAGAAGATCCTGAATGTCGTACTCGTGAACGCCATGTGCTCGCAGCCTGGTAGCAAAGGTCCGTCTTATATCATGCCAGATGATTCCGCCCGGTTTAACCGCTCCGAACGTGACCCTGGCACTGTTACAAGCATCTTCGAAGCCCTTGTCAATCCAGTATTCGTTGATTCCGTTCGCGTCTTTGTCAAAGACGAAAGCGTCTGGTGACCGTTCGGCAGCGATGCGATATAGGATCGGTCGCGCAACGCTATTCATAGGAACTAATCTGTACTTACCGCGCTTCCCGGAAACCACGATCAGCCAGTTTGGAGGAATCTCTACGTTCCCACCGTGAATCGGAAAGAACATTGGACGCGAAGTGAAGTTTAAGTGGCCCACCTTCAGCTTTAGCAGTTCAACGTTTTTCCTCAGTCCGGTATGCAGCGAAACCTCAAACGGGGCTCTGATGTAGTCCAGATCGCCTACCATGACTTTGAGCATTCGGTCCTGTTCGTCGGTTGTTAAGTAGCGTTCCCGTTCCTTCTCGGGCTCGTCGTTAATTCGCGCACACGGATTCTGAGACACTATTTCTTCCTCAATCGCATGCGAGAAAATCGCCGATAACAGGTAGACGTAGCGGTTCACTGTTGATCCCGATCTAAGTGAACCACGTGGCGTCTCGCTGGACTTCAACGAAGATTTGAAGCGTTTGACGTCACGTGCCGTGATGTCTGGCAGCGACTGATCCCCAAAGAAGTCGGTGATCAGTTTTCCGCGAGACACGGCATCGCGATGAGCCGAACCCTTTAACGTCGGGAGATACGTCTGTTCAAAAAAGTCTGCCAGCTTGACCACCCTTCCGTTTCCGTATCTACGGTTGTAGATATCTTCGCGTAATTTTATTTCGGCCCGTTCTGCCTGAGCTTGTGTGCGCGCTTCTGGCACTGCTTGATACACGCGACGCCCTCTCAGGATGAATTGGACCGTCCAACGAGCTTGCTTCCATTTCGAATGCTCTGCCGTAATCCTTTTTCCATTCCAGCGTTTAAAAACTGCCACTGTGCCTCCTTTCGGTGACGCAGCAGCCGTTGAAAGTGAAGAGATAATACTCGACGACCATGCAGTCACGCTATTTTGAAACTTCGCTTTCCGGTTTGTGCTCGCCGCCTTTCAGCTTCTTGTCTGGCCCATTGATCAACTTCATCACGATTGAACCTGAGAAGGTCGCCCATGTAAGCGTGAGGTAATGGGAACTGGTCGGGCGGGCGCTTGGCCCATTTGAGTATTCCGGCAGTAGTTGGTTCATTTTTGTCGTTGTAGAGCTGCCAATACTCTGCAAGCTGAGTTGCGCTCATCCACTCCCGAAGCGGCGTGAGTGGAGTGGCTATTGGCTGCTGCGTCGGAAGCAAGGTCAACAGCTCATCTCTTGCTCGCTCGAAAATACGAGCCACTTGGGTGATTAATTCGTCTGTCATGATTTTTGGAGAACTCGGGGAATGCTAATTCCGGGGGCCGACTTTGGGATGCGCCACCTGTCTACCTGCAAGCAAGTGTGAAGAGCTGGGCGGCTGCTCGTGATCGCACGTATGCATCCCTAGTGCCAAGTGTTAGCGATTGTTTTCGTGAAGAAGTACACGGTCCAAGCTGCCAAGGTGTTGCAAAAAGGATCAGTTGAGTGGGAAGGGGTGACGCGTGCTGCGTCAGTAGAAATCGAGAGGCCGGCGTGGTTCTCGCGGAGCGTTCATTTTCCGGGTCGCCGTCCTCTCCCCGATGGCCCACAATGAGTGGTTAATGGACAAGTAAGAAGTTGTGAGTATCTTATGAAGCGGTGATTTCTAATTGGCAGGCGCGGGCCAGCTTGGGCGCGGGGATCTTAACTGTTAGATAAAAAGTTAGCTTGTTTTAAGGAAAGGTGATCTTTCGAATCGCTGTCTTGGAGTGGTAGGCGCGAGTGGACTCGAACCGCTGACCCCCGCCGTGTCAAGGCGATACTCTCCAACTGAGCTACGCGCCTGCATTCAAATCCGGAGGATGGAAAATCTTACGAGAGTTGCGCATTCGGAGCAAATCGGAAAAGTGCGAGCTGGTTACTTATTTTGTTTAGAAACGGCGAAGGATGACCTGGCACTGATGGCGCATCGATAATCAGACAAGTGCGTGTAAGGGAGGTAGACATGACTGAATCGGACATTCAGGGTGGCTTTAAGCGAGAGGTTGAGGTAGCGCTGAACGATTCGTCGATTTACGACATCGGTTCGTACGGCTGGATAAGCGAAAACGATCCGGACCCTGAGTTCATTGGTCATGCGATGTGGCAGGTCGATCAACCACCGTTGGACCAGAGCGCGCTCTTCGGTGACGGACCTGTTCAAAGGCGTCCTAAAGATATCGAGAAAGAAATACTGATTTGTGGCGAAGACTTCTGTGGCTTAATGGAGATGTCTCGCCTTTCGATTGGACTTGCGCTTGTCTGGAAACCCCAAGCGCAAGAGAACCCATTAAATGAGAGTGCTTTCTTTTGGCTTCACCATACTGATTCCTTCCTGAAACTCGCGATGGCGTCTGATCGCTTAAGGGATCTGCTGATCATCGCGTGTACGGGCACACATGCAAAGAGTTATGCAAAGAAACGGAAGTCTCGGCCAACCTATCGAACGCCTTTTGATGAGGCGGGGGTACTGATTTCTAAACGAGGGATCTCCGAACAACATCTGACTCAACCGCTGATCACTCTTCCCGCGGTAGGGCGGGAGCTAGCTAAGTTCCGGCTTCGCCGAAATGTGATCGTTCACGAGGTGACGACTCGGATGGCGAAGTTCGTAGGCGAAGCGGCAACGGTCCTTCAGAAGCGCTTTGATCAGGAACAAAAGAAGCGTTATGTACCAAAAATAAGGAACGGAAGCGAAGGACGATCATGTGCTAAGACGCGGAGGGCTGAAATAGAACAGGAGATTGAACGAGCGACAGAGGACGTTAAGGAGTGGTACAGATTATTGATCCAAGCGAGTAACTGCGTATTTCAAATTGAGTACTGGACCAGGCGTTATGACGCCGGACGTGAGGAATGAAGAATTGTCTAAAGACATTTCTCAGTGCCTATGAACGTAGTCGTAGCAGGGAGTATTTGCTGACAACGCGATTGGTGCATGACCTTGGTGTTGCGGCTGCTGTATCTGGTTACGATTTGTTGGTATACCTGCCTACGGTAGATGCGGACGGGTTTGATGTCATTTTCGATGACCGAGAACGGTTGGTGGCGATGCAACTTAAGTCGATGGTGGCTAAAGGCAAAGCTGCGGATTGGAAGATTCGGCGGTCGCTCTTGAGACCCCGCGCGGAGGATGCCGATATTTTTGGCTTCAGGACACCTCGGAGCGGAGCTGGTCGTGGGGGTGGAGTAATCCTCACGACAGCGACGGCAATCAGCGAAGAAATCGAGGTTATTTACTCCTATACCGATATGTTTGTGTTGTCGGCGTTGTGGTCCAATATCGTTCAGAGACAGACGCCTCAGCGTCGTCGTTTGTTACGCTTGAAGACAGAACTGGAGTCCGAAAGTACCGGTGTTGTGGCTATCCCACGCTCGGCGTTTCTAAAAGCTGGTACGCCGATAAAGCTTTTGGCGCTCGCTGGGTTGCGAAGCTGCATGAACAGTGAGTGGCGATCAAAAATGCTCGCCTTGCTACAGTATGAGAATCGGCCGGGAGGAGCGTCAGTGGACGTCGGATCTTTGCGCGATCAAATTGCGTGTGAACTTAATGAATTATCTGAGACTGGCAGCAAGACGTAGGAGAGAGAAGCTGAACGGGTTAAGCTCAGTTGTTATAAGTTAAGAGGAGAGTCTTACGATGGCGGGAGAAAACTTGGGTAGAAGGATCGTAGAACGAGAGTTGAAAGCAACGACGGTAATCAATGACGATGGGTCAGCGCCACGGATGTATGACCTTAGGATTGGACCGGTGGACAATCCTAAATTCGCGATTGAATGTTTTGAGTGTGTCGATAGCGCGTTTACAGAAGCGTGGAACATTGGTCCCGCAAGGGGGCCACTGAGCCTAGCACTTAAGAATAATTGGATTGTTGAAATCTCACCTGCCGCTCGGATCAAGAAATTCAAGCAGAATATTGAACCTATTTTGCAAGAGTTGGAAAAACGAGGAATCTACAACGTTTTGGTAGATCATCATTTGAAGTGGTCTGATGCTTCATTATTTGAAAGACTCGCTTCATTACATATCAATCATGCTTTTTGTTACGAAATGCCTGGGACTGGTAAGGTCGAGCTTGGATTACCAGGGATAGGGGGGATGGTTGATGGCAGCGGAGAAGCGGTACCTGATTGGATTAGTAAGCTTCTCCGCGAGCCGAAGTATCAGGACGTGTTGCACAAACTCGGGTGCTCTGGAGCTGAGGAGATGCATGCCTTCGTGTTTGTGGGATTTGGAGGCGCCCCCTGGGAAGTGGAGGACTACTTGATGGGAGACATGAATCAAGCTCCAACTCAACGTCCTAATTTACCCTTTCCACTGACCGGAGTCTGGGTTGCCTCCGAGACGGGTCGGCGGGGTCTGCGTTGGGATCGAAGTGCCTGGCATTTGTTTGAGGCGAATTGAAATACGAAAATAGGACCTCGAGTTCATCCTTGGACCTGCTTTGCCCGAAAACCGTTTCAAATCGTAAGGTTTTCGGGCAAGCAGGAGACCTTTCGGGTTATCTCACTAAAGCCGTTTTACAGGCTTTATGTACGGCTATTTTTGGTAGGCTATCGGCCATGTCGCGCTTCAAACGATGGGTCAAAACTTATTTGGGCTTCCTCTGGTACGGCCTCAGGGAATACAAGCACGGCGCTTTTTCAAGTCTATCGCCCACGCCGTGTTCTTCTTTGTCGTTAGGCTCCGAGTTTCTTCGCATAATCATTTAAAGAACTGTGCTCCGATCCCGGCGACGCCATAACCCACCCAAAACGCTAAACAGCTTTACAAGGAAGGTTAGGGTTGCTTGGGTTTCGATTAAGGTGCCTTATCAAGGGTCAAGATCGTGAGTCTCGCGAGAGTCTTTGGAGTTCGAATATCAATGTCATTTATTCCAGATTTCAGCCGCAATCGCACGTTATTTGGCCTGCGGACCAACGCAAACGTAGTGGCCCGATATGATCCGAATCAGAAAAGAATCGAGAGCGTGTCTTCTATTGATATCAATCCGGCGGAGATCGAAGTAGCGGATATGTTGGCGTTCAACATTCCAGCCTATGTCAGGGTCGCCGGCGTACCACTGTTTCCATCTACATACGAAATCGCACCGTTCGGTATCGTGAGCTATCACTCTCATCGACCGCCACGAGAATATGTTCAATTGGCCCAAGAGCATGATTTGAACGAATGCACGAAGGAACTGAAATATACGGTTGACCTTAAGAAACTCGCGGAATTCGACCGTCGGCGACAGCGATACCCAACGTCGCGGTCCGTTATGGGAGGATCGGCTTCTGAATATGTAGAGCAGTTAATCAATGATGGTCTGCTACTAC
Organism: Acidobacteriota bacterium; assembly: GCA_046732935.1. Classification (GTDB taxonomy): domain Bacteria; phylum Acidobacteriota; class Blastocatellia; order Pyrinomonadales; family Pyrinomonadaceae; genus PSRF01. The sequence goes on from JBKPOC010000002.1 coordinate 427,159, forward strand.
TCAAATCAGAAACAACCCTCGCGTGGCATTGGTGCCATTTACTTGCATTCAGTTTTCTTTCTGCGAGGCGGGCGCAGACTAAGCGAAACCTGATCTGCGGCACGTCCGCCTTCAACGGGCAAATGGCTAGTATGGAAGCGGCCGTAAAGACGTTTGTCTACGAACTAACAAGACCTCTCGCGCTTGAGATCACTGCAACATGTCTCGCCAACACGCACTTCGGCCTTCGCCTTCGATATCGGATTTTTGATAGATATTCAGGAGAGAGCCATACAGAGTACTTTGATCCCTTTGGTGCCGCTCAAGGCGATTACTCGGATTATCCGGCGCTCTATGATCGACTGCTGGAACGCTTTGCAAAGGGCAAACACAAGAGTCCTCCCAGAACCATGAAACTCAAGGCGACTAGCGGAGTCGGAACAGCACCTATCCTTCGGGACGTCAGTGCGCTCGTCGGTCCACTTTCTGAACAACGTTATGACGCCTGAAGTTGACTTCGTGAACCTGGGAATATCAAGTAATGACGCACTCTTAGAGCGCATCAATTCATGTCTAAAGGAGATTCGTTCACTTGGGGATCGAGAACTTCACGCTACACACATCTATTTCGGCGGCATTGAGCCTGCCGCGAAAGCATTGGACATCTCGGCATCTGTTTTTCGTGAGGCACTTGGAGGACAGCGACGTTTGAGTTATCGCTCCCTAGCTAAAGACGTTAGACAAGACATCTGGGATGCGGCATCAGTCATTTTGGAAATGTCCGACGAAGAGCGAACTAGTGCTTGCACGCTGCATTCTATTCCAAGAGAAAAGTTCATATCGCAGCTTCAGGCATGGCAGTCAGGGAGGGACTCTCAGCAGTTCCCTCAAATTGTCACTAACGCTGTTCACTTATTGGATGCTTACGTTCGATTATGGAAATACCGACACAATCCAAAAATTCTTTTCCGGGCGAGCGGGTTCCAACGGCCAGTTCAGGCATTAATCAAGTTTAGAGAATCAACTGAACGGCGAGCCTTAGACTCGAAGGCTTGTTTGATTGCATTAGAGATCATTAAAGAATATGAAACGTACCTTTGGCATCGACAAGCAGTTAGTAGGCATGTCAAGGTTCAGCGAAGAATTCAGACCCGTAACAGAGCTAAGCTTTTTGAAGCATTGGTCTTGCGTGATGGCAAATCATGCGCCTATTGCAACTCGAGACGGAGGTTATTGATCGACCATGTAAGGCCTCTTGTGCGTGGCGGTCTAACTGAGATGTGCAACCTTCAGTTGCTCTGTTTTTCCTGCAATAGTAAGAAGAGCGATAGGTGAGGAGAAGCAGTGATGGCGGATCTCTACCACATAGCGTATATGGATGAGACGGGCCACGCTGCCGATGACGCACAGATGTTTTGCGGAATGGCGGGATTCCTTGCTCCCGCCTATAAGTGGAAACTCTTTGAAGATAACTGGAACTCGGTACTAAAAGAGTTTGGCATTCCTTATTTTCACATGAAAGAGTTTGCGCATTCCGAAGGTGTATTTGGAGGGTGGAAGGGCAATGAGACTAAGCGTCGCGATCTCTTTAATAAACTCTTGAACAAGATTGCTGCCATTCGTGCGGTTCCAGTCGGGTCAATAACATCGCTCGACGCCTATCGCAAGCTAACACCGGACGATCAGGTTGTGCACCACGATCCTTACCTTCGCAGCTTGATGGATTGTTCGGGCCTACCTGGATTCGTTCTTCAGAATCAACCGGCAAAAGTAAAGTTTGCAGTCGTTTTTAGTCAGCAAGCAGAGTTTAGTCATCGCGCTAAGAGTGTCTATCAAATGATTTCGCAATACTTCTCCTTCGGGCAGAGAATGATGTATCCAGACTTCAAAGACATGCGAGATCGTGTGGCGCTTCAAGCGGCAGATATTATCGCTTATGAACTTCACAGGGAGTTCGAACGGCGGCTGTATTACCCGAACGATAAAGCCCGGTACGGCTACATTCGAATTGAGGATATGGCGAAGCGGGTTCTGCCGCCCGATTTTTTGCCGTTCGTGTTTCACGATGAAAAGGCGGTTAGTAACTTTGTTTCAAGGATGAAGGCTCGACTTGCGGAGCTAGGAATGGACTCCCCTAAATATGCCGAAGCTTGGCGTTGGTTGTATTCGCAGCCAATCAACGATACAGGGACAACAAAGTGACGGCGGTGAAGCGCCATTGATGGAGGGGCTTTGGGCCAGTAATTTCTGTGTTTGTTTTTGTGTCGGCCACTTGCGGGCTTGGTTGCAGCAATCGTATTTTGCACTCTAGGCTCATTCTCGATCGGACGATCCAATGAAATCGATTAAGACCATCCTTCCTATTTTCCTCATTGTTAGTCTCAGCGTGACAACTTTTGCCCAGGGGAAGTATGGCCACTTGAAGAAATGGGTCAATGAATATCCCTTGGATTACACCGCTAAACCAAAAATCAATTTCTTTGCGCTGCCGGAAATTCGTACGCCTCTGTTGAAATTAATAGGACCTGCAAATCTCAAACGGTTGATGAAAGATTTCGGAATGGTAACGCCAATAAATTTGATTGACGGATATCTAATTCTCGAAGGTGTTACTTCCAATAGAACTCCCGACAATGAAGTTGAAAATGCGATAGTTGCGGTAAATATTAATGATCGCGCTGGAACGATCATGGTTATCTTCTCAGGCATTGGCGACCGCTTTGGGCAAACCGAATATTTCTGCACGAATGGTAAATCGTGCAATGGCTTGCCCAATGAAGTACGCAACAAAATCAAGGAATGGGAACAATAGTACCTTGCCCATCCGACTCACTGATCAAGGAGAGCAAGACTTAAACCATGGGTGTTAAGTCATTCATTACGCGACCTCCGTTCCGCGAGAAGTTCCGGTCAACAATTACCCGTCCTAAGGGTAAGTTGGATAAGCCGTTACTTGCACCGCCATTGACTAAAAACTATCAGCTTGTCGGTATGGCCTTTGATTACCTGTTGAGATTCTATTTAGAGCGAATTAATGTTGGCGCGAAGACATCGATGTGGGCAGCCGAAGAAGGCGTCATCCTTCTCGAACCTTTGGAAGGAACTTCGGACAAATATGAAAAAGCAAAAAGTCATCTGGAGGGCGCGCGTAAACTCTATCAGTCATATATCCAAGATGGCTTCTTGACGGACGAGCTAATTTCAGCCGCACTGTGCTTAGCGCATCTTGAAGGATCCCGTCGGAGCGGTGTCTTCAATGAAGCGGACCTTGTGACATCTGACGAAAGAGATATTGCTGATTTAAGACAACTAATGTCGCTTGCGCGGGAGCAGGATTTCTCATCACGAAAAGGCTGTTATCTAAATCCAACATTAGGCTGGACAGACTCAAACGCAGACCTCATTATTGATGATAAGCTTATAGAGATTAAGACAATCCAGAAACTCGTTTTGGATCGCCAGCATCTTCATCAACTGGTCCAATACTACATTTTGCTATCTCTCGAAGGCATTGATGTTCGACTCAAGGGTCACATCAACTATTTTGAAGAAGTGTGCGAAGTCAATCAGATATGTATTTACTTTTCACGACACGGGTACTTACATCTAATGAAGATCGGCGACTTGATAAATGCGGAAAATCTCGCTGGATTTGTAAAATGGTATATTGAAGCAACCCGTCCTTTAGAGGATGATCGTCTAGCATATTGCCGTAAGTCCTACGGTTCGGTCCCAAAGGGAATTGTGGAAGAAATACAACAAGCGCGTCGCTTAAAACAGAAGAAAGCGTCCAAGAAGAAATCATAAAGCGACCAAGGAGATAAACGATTTCACCGCGCACGTTGATCAATCTGTAGTTTGCAGATTTCTCAATGCGCTCAATTGGCGATTGGAACTAAGCCCTGACGAGGGCCTAAACATTTCGAAGGGATTGTCAGTCATCTGAATAATTGGTATCGGGCTTGGAGCTTCTAGCAGGCCCAGAATCGTTCAAACGTTACGGTCTAACTGTCAAGCAACTCTTTCGTCGTTCGAATCGCCACTTCGTTGATTTCTCTCATTGCGCCTGATTGTTGAGAGGTAAGTACGCAGTGGGCCATCAGACAATGGATGGCCATGTAAATGCCGACTCTTGGATTGTCCTCAGCAATTGTCTCCCATTCCTTGCGCATAACCCCGTCATTGGCGAACCAAGCGACACTTTCCTTCAATGTGCGCTTCTGATTAGTGTCGAGGGACGAGATGTAATTCTCAAAGGTGAAATCAAGGTTGTCGAGTCGGTGAACCAGACTGTTTCTCAATTCCGAAAAGAACCTAACAAATCGTCTCTGTCTATCATCAAGCAGTTTCAACTGTCTGGCCACTGCAATCTTTCCCGTACGATTGTCTGAAAGAGGTAACAGCTCGATTATCTTAGTCAATTCAATCTCGCCAAGATGCTGAACTAACATCTCCGTGACCGCTGTTTCAATCAACGCGTGTGACTTAATCACAAAGGTCCAATCGTCTTCTTTGAGAAGATCGAGCAAGAACATTAATTTCTCTTCGAGCACGTCTATGGATGAAAGGGCCAGTTTCGCAAGGAGGCTTTTCGCCTCTTCTCTATACAAATACATAGTCACCTCGCGTAGAAATACATACTATTTAGTTTCATTAGGTTTGTAATCTCGGTTCGAAACACCGAGCGCTTGCCGCAGGCGCCTCTTGCACGTGATCAACTTTTCTAAGGAGATATTGAGCCCACGGTCCTTGTAGTATCGAAGGAAATCGTCAGCGCTGAGGAGGGTCTTGAAAAGTGGCCGTGACCAATCAGTTGTTCAACAGTTCCGATACTCATGAGACAAGTTCACACTACGTAACGACCATCGTCTGTCTCCCGCGCCTGTCAAAGAGATACGAGCGTTTGTAAAAGCTCGTCAACACGATCAACGTTGGCACGGGAAAAACTTTTCGCAAGTTGCTTTGAGCTTATGGCACCAAGGTGCGACGTGAGTGCCTGACGGACCGCACGCGCCTGCTCTGGGATAGTCTTTGGCCAAATCATCTTCGCGGCCTTCTTTGCGCCATGCACGGTCGCATCGATCGTTGTGCCAAAAGCAGCCGCGACACCTTCAGAGGGCTTCTGATACTCAGGACGAATCCATCTGACGGTGCCCGTTCGTTCTTCCTCAACCCTCTCTGAATTCAGTTGAACCAGTCGACTCAACACTTCGTCGTCTGTCAGACTAATTGGCCATCCGTAAGCTTCAAAAACTGCCGCATCGAGGTCGTTATGAATCTGTTTCAGAATTGAAATCAAACCATCGTCATGGATTACTCGATCCCGATCGTTTAGTGGCTCACCGATGCGCAACTTCTCCATTGTGTTGTACATGTCGGTGATCGTGAGTTTTGGATGCAGTTCCTGCTGACGTTTACGATGGGCATCCAACTGCTCACCGAGTGACCGAATCCGATGTTTCTGCGAGTCGCTCGGATATGGGAAGGGGAACTTCTCAAAGCAAGCCGTTTTTACATAAACAGGGTCGTTACCGACGCCAAGATGACTTCCAGCGGCAAGCGCCCACGCCACATGTGCCCGACTAGACAACACTCCGAGAAAATACGCGTCATCAACGGCGATATTCACGAGTTTATTGTCCGGCAGAATGCCGCGATCAAGAAAAACGAAAAACCGATGTTTCGAGGTTTCAACCGTCGCTATGTATCGCGTTAGCCCGACGAGCGCAGGTCTGAAGTTTGCTCGCGGCTCTCCAAAAATCCACCAGTTCTTTTTATATGATGGTCGATTATTTTGATCTCTCTCGGGCTTAACTCTCTCCAGAATCCATTGGTAAACCTGCGGGAACTGAATCCGCACATCATTTTCCTTCATTGGAAAGAGGTCAATGGCCATTACACCGCGCGGCGTGCTTGTAACATCGCGACCGTTGAGATACGGCAAGATATGTTTATCAAGATTCTGTATTAGACCCAACCCTAGCCCCGCAGCTTCTTCTGGCGTTACGATGAACCCCGATCCAATTAATTGCATACCTCGGTTACTAATTCCTTCATTCGCTTTTAGCGGTTCGGCTCCAGCTACGTTTGCTCCAATAGTGAGATCAGCAAGTATCTTTCCTCGTCGTTCTACAAGCTCCACCTCTATGACTTCGCTCGTTCCTGGCACTTCACTCACCACAATCCCCAGTACTCCATCAACGTTACCGGCCTCCCCGACGGTCATGGAAATGCGAACGTCGGCACCGTCAATCGAGTCAACCCACGGATGATCAGGAACGGCGAAACGAGTGAAAGAGCTTCCTTTCCTGTCATGTGGTGTTCCAGCACGCGCCGATTGAAGGTCTGGCGCAAACTATTAGTAGCGATAAGGCCGAAACGCTTTATTGATCCATTTCGTACTAACTGTGCGCCCCGATCCCACCAATACATGACATAGTCGCTGGATTCAGGAATATGGCCGTAAACGTTCCGCAGCGTTTCGGTGTATCCATCACCCAGAGCAGAACGCATTCTGGAATTTCCTATGAAGGGCGGATTGCCCACAATGAAGTCCGCCTCCGGCCATGTCGCAGGACGAGCATTGAGATAACGCAAGAGAGGGGTGCGAGCAGTCTCATCCGGGACATCCTCCTTCGTGACAGGATGTTTCTTGTACGACCGCCCATCCCAGCGTGTAATAGGTTGACCGCTCTCGTCGGTCGCGACCTCTTCAGCATCAAAGGCTAGCAGAGCATCACGGCATTCAATGTTGTGAAATTTCCTAATGACCGGCTGGGGCGGGTTTGCTTCACCGCGAGTGCGGAAATGCCACTGTAGATAACCAATCCAAAGTACGAGGTCACTGATGGCGGTCGCGCGAGGGTTTTTCTCAATGCCGAGTAGCTGGTGAGGATCTACGGTCATTCCAGCGTCTTCCAATATTCCCTGTTTCTCTCCGAAGCCATGAAGAGCGTCCAGAACTTCTCCTTCGAGCCGTTTGAGATGTTCCAACGTCACGTAAAGGAAGTTTCCGCTACCGCAAGCGGGGTCTAAAACTCGAACACTACAGAGACGCCGATGGAAACGCTTCACCTCTTCGGCGGCCTCCTTTAGCTTACCGGTCTGTGCCAACGTGATTGCTGCCGCCAAGACACTTCCCCATTCATCTCTGAGTGGTTCAACTACCGTTGGCATGACTAGGCGTTCGACATATGCTCGTGGTGTAAAGTGGGCGCCGCGAAGATGCCGCTCAAGCGGGTCCAATGCTCTTTCTAGCAAGGTTCCGAAGATTGCGGGTTCAACATCACCCCAGTCTGACTTGCTAGCCGCAATCAGTAAATCAAGTTGTCTTTCGGTAATTGGAAGGGCCTCGAAACTCTCAAAGAGACCGCCGTTAAATCGGAGCAAGCTCTCGCGCATGATCGGCGAAAAACCTCCAGAGTTCATGGTCTCCCAGAGGCTTGAAACCATCGCCGGAAACTTCTCTACTTCGCCATGAAGACTCTCAAGCAATTCCGTCCACTTGTTAGCTGGCAAGAGCTTCACATCTTCGGCGAACATGGTGAAGATTGCTCGCATTAAGAAGTTAGCCACTCTTTCCGGCGAATGGCCGGAGCGTTCGAGTGAATGTGCCAAGTCTGCGAGACGCTCTGCCATTTGACGAGTGACGCGAGCGGTGCGTCGACTCGGATCAAGCGCTATCGGTTCCGTCCAGATTAATCGAAGGCATTCTCTTGCCTCGTGTCGGGCAAGATCATCGAGTGAGATTCTGTAGCTGCGAGCATCTGGAAACGGCAAATACGTACGTCCCACTCTACTGAAGTCAGAGTAGAGTTCAAACGAATGACCAACATCGACGACGACAATGAACGGAGGATTCTCTTCAGCCAGAGGTAGCGCCCTAACGTATTGCTCGGCTTGTCCTTTTGCGGCACGCATTGCAACGTCCCAGCCGCTCGTGCCCCGCACTGCCATTCCTCTTCTGCCCTGACGACCGTAGGTTGCAATCGCTTGTGAGTCAGAAGTGAATAATGAAGGACTGGTCGCAGTCCGATCGCTGCCTTGTTTTGCCTCCAAAACGAAACAGCCGCGTTTGTAGAGATCGATTCGCCCCGTGCTGGTAGTGCCATCACCATTATTGAAAATCACAGCACGTTCAAAGACATACGCATTCTGTTCGTCGTCAGCCTGGGCAGGCTGTGGTCTGGGCACTCCCAAGAGATCGGTAAGTTCACTCAGGAAGAGTTGATAGTTTGCACGCTCGGCCGCACCGGATTCTTTCCAGCGCTTTATGAAGTCTTGAACTGTAGTGGGGCTTGAGCCTGCCATAGGGAACTTCAGCGGCTGAGGTGGCCGCGAGCTTGCTTTTACTCCGTATCAGTCGATTCAGACAATACCAACGCAGCGATAAGGGCCTGCGCAATTTGGTTTCTCTATCCTGATAGTACCAGAGTTGCACGGCCGGCTAAATGAGAAGAATGGCAAATTGACTTTGACGGCCGAAACGTCGGTAAATACTGCTTAGTATCGTTTGGTAGCACTAGGTACTAGGGCGCACTGAGGATTCGCGATTTATCGGAGCGAACGACCATTAATTAGCTTGCCGAGTTCCCTCAAGCTCTTATTTCGAGACGCAGGGCCGTTTCAGCCGTCAAAGCAAGCTACGTCCTGCTTGGTATCACAAGGTGAGTCCCGCACCTTTTCCGCACCTCTCATAAGAGAAAACGAGAACTCCCTGTGATGCGCGCGTTCAATTTAAAGGGTACACAATATCGTGCGTTGCTTCAAAGAAAACGCACAAATTGTTGTTGGAACGACTTGGTTTATGCTATTTTGTGCCAGAATCTAGCGGTGGGCTGCCCATTCGGTCCACTATTCCAGGATCGAAGAAAGGACAACGACTCGTCGCCTCAGGGTATGCAGACTGAACTGCATGATTCCCGCCGCTTCCGCTAAAGTCATCGAGCATAGAGTTGGAATGCGAACCTCTGGTCTCCACATCCTTTGCCCTCCGAAGGACTCTTTCATCAAATCTTTCCCACACATCAGATGAACATAATAAAGAGAATAAAGGATGTCATACAGGACTGTAATTTGAACTTCCTTATCGGCTCTGGCCTTTCGTCTCCATATCTAAAAACTCTTGGCAACATAGAAATATTGCTTACGCAACTAGCCGAAGCGGATCTGCAAAACGATGCAGTTATTCTCATCAGGGCATCGCTGTACAAGCAGTACTTTGATGGCGTAATGGCGAATAATGTAAAAGTGATCGAGGCTGATCCGGAATGCGAAGGAGTACTCAATAATTATCGGAACTTTATTGACCTGATAAATTCGATTCTACTAAGGCGTAAGAGCACAATTCTCAGCAAAGAAGCAAACATCTTTACAACGAACGTAGATGTGTTTTTGGAGAAAGCCTTGGAAGATGCAGGCGTTGAATACAACGATGGTTTTAATGGACGTTTTCACCCATCCTTTAGTCTCAGCAACTTCAAGAAGTCGCGCTCTAAAAGAAGCTTGCATTATGACAACGTAGCTGAACTGCCTGTCTTTAATCTGCTCAAGCTACACGGATCATTGGCTTGGCACCTGACAAAAAACGAGAGTATAGGCTTCTCGGTTAATCTCGATCGGGTGCGCGAAATAAAAGCGATTTCATTTCCAGATGGCGCTGTATTGGAGATCGCTAATGGTGTGCAGTTCGATGATATGGTCGCAGCATGCACTAATCGAAGTGCTGATGAACGATTAAACTCCTTCCTCGAAGTCTATGACAATCTTTTAATCGTTAATCCAACAAAAGAAAAGTTTAAGTACACACTTTTGAACCACACCTATTACGAACTCTTGAGGATGTTCTCGAACGAATTGGAGCGCGAATAGAGTGCTGTTTGTGATGGGATTTTCATTCTGCGATGAGCATATTAGAGAGCTGGTCCTCAGAGCGGCCAACTCGAATCCGACACTTGTGGTCTATGTGTTGGCTTATAGTAGTCACGCGAAAACCGAAATAGAAGGTCGCCTGGGTCTTGATCAGCTCGTCAACAATAATATTGAACTCGTAGCACCAGAGCAGGATCAGAAGACACACGACGACCTGTTTAAGTATGAACTGTCTACCATCAACACAAAAATGTTCTCGCCTATTCTTGAACCAAATGAAATTCCTGAAATTGGCCTACCCTGAGGATTGCTATGGCGGTAAAGATGTCGGCAAACTACGCCGATCAACTAGCAGAAGACGCGATTTTCAAGATCGGCAAAGTGGTCTCAGTTGATGGGCGAACTATAAGAGTAGCAGTGGATAAGACCAAGAACAGTTCTCATCTGATGTACAGAGGCGAGCTGCTAAAAAACATTTCAGTTGGCGGATACATCAAAATCGTTAAAGGGTTCACACGAATAATTGCGAAGGTTGAAGGCGAATACACTAGCGAAGACAAACAATTTCAGAGACGCGGATATGTGAGTGAAAAAGAAAAGATCAACAGAGTCCTCAGCGTAAGTCTATTGGGCTTCTTCAAAGGGCATAGATTTGAGAGAGGTATAAAAGAGCTTCCTTTAATTGATAACGAATGCTTTTTGTTGCACAAGATAGAGTTCGATCAAGTCCATAACTTTATTCGTAGTGGCGATCAACCGCTTACAATCGGGACACTTTCTCTTGAGAAGGGACAAGAGATCCAAGTTGGAGTTAATAGCCTTTTCGCAAGCCACATCGGGATATTTGGTAACACAGGTAGCGGTAAATCCTATACTCTCGCAAAGCTTTATCGAGAGCTTTTTGAAAAGTACAGGCAGAAAAGCGGATTTAAGAAACATGCCAAGTTTTTTTTAATCGATTTCAATGGCGAATACGTAGACGAGAAGGATAACGTAATAGTTGATCGAAGGCATAAAAACATCTTCAAGCTGTCCACAAGAACGAGTTCCGGAAATGACAAATTTCCGATCACCCAAAACACTTTGGAGGATGCTAATTTTTGGGCGATATTCTTCGAAGCTACTGAAAAAACTCAGACACCATTTCTTCGAAGAGCGATCGAAAATGACAGCATTACGGCTAAGTTTGAAGATGAAGATGATGCGCGAGCCTTTATTAGTGATCTTATTTTTGCAGCCACGACTAGGGATGACAGGACTCTCGAAAAGAACATAGTCATCAATTTCCTCAATGACCTTCAAGACTCATTGAACAACAATGAGAGCATTGGTACCTTGCGCGCCGACTATCAACGGAATCTTCAATTCCACTCTGGACAGGGTAAATACTACTACCGAGAGGGAAGGGAAAATATCTACAGTGACAACGAGTACTTTAGAGCAAGAGTCATTGACTCCAAAACTGCCCGACTTAGTCTAGGTATTACGCTTGATCCGATTGATGAGATCAGATTGAAGGTGATTGTTCAGTATTATGACGAGATTATAAAGGGCTATTCAAATCGTGAGCACTTGGCTCCGTTAATAAAGCGAATGGAAAAGAGGATTGAGGATGTTAAGAAAGTAATTGACGTCAAAGATGCTGAGCATGCTGAGTTACAAAAGAACATCACTGTGGTATCGCTAAAGGACGTTAATCTTCACATGAGAAAGGTTCTGCCCCTTCTGCTGTGTCGGCGCTTATATGATGAAAAGAAGGTAGAGGATGATGATACAAAGTATCTGAACATAATTATCGATGAGGCTCACAACATACTCTCCGAAGAATCGGAGCGTGAGAGTGAACAATGGAAAGACTATAGGTTGGAAACCTTTGAGGAAATCATTAAGGAAGGCAGAAAGTTCGGAGTCTTTCTAACCATTGCAAGCCAGCGACCCGCGGATATTTCGCCAACGATCATCTCACAGCTTCACAACTATTTCGTTCATAGATTGATAAATGATGAGGACATTAAAGCGGTCGAAAAGACGATTTCTTATCTTGATAGAGTATCTTTCGGGTATCTTCCAATTTTACCAACGGGCACTTGCATCCTTGCTGGTCTGCTCGCAAATGTCCCGATTGTTATAGACATCGGACCGATCGAAACTAAGTACGAACCAAAGAATAAGACTATTACGCTCGTGGATAAATGGCGATAGCTGGACGGAAGTGCTATGAACAAATCTAGCTGTTACGAAATACTCGAAGCGTGAGCGACGCTTATCGCTGGTGTGCACTTTCGCCAAAATGCGAGGAGGCCAACATCGTTTAGGCTCAGAGAAGTCGAACGGAGTAAAAGCCGACAATGACTGGCAAGACTCAGACGGATCCGAGCATAAATGCAAATCTCAAATCTAAATGTAAGTCAGTCACCGACAAGAAAGAACAGTGTCGCAACCGTCATATACCAGTCTCTCGCTATTGTTGGCGACACCAAGACCCAACGTCTTGGATTATAGGAACAATTATTGGCGTAGTGTTTGGCGCGTTAGCGAATGTCGGAGTAGCAGTCTATCAAAATAAGACTCCTTTGTTCGGCGTGGCATTTAGTTCAACCGAAGGCGGCGATCCGACTATTTTAGTCTGCACCATAAGCAATCGTGGCAGAGCCGAAGCCCGTGATGTCTTCTTATCGTTTAATAACATGCTGCCCCTCGACACGAAAATCTTAGCTTCATCAGAGCTTGGGGTAACACTGGTTGAATCTGAGGCTCCGCCAGATCCACAGAACTATCCCGAACAGGCGAAATTTCAAAAAGCATTTGCAGTTCGTATACCGCGAATTGCGGCCAGCGACACCATCAGTTTTCACTTAGTAACGTTGAATGATGACAATCGCCGCGCTGGAAAGCAGATGCTACGGATACGGGAGGAGGGCCAACGGGTTTTGCTTGCTTTCATTGACCGCGTTTCCGCTGGTTATCCGAGCGAAGTCAAACAATGGCAGAAGCAGGCTGTATTCAACGCCCAAATCAAAAACGAAAATTTCTTTAGTCCAGGAGTGCTATCTTATGAGAACGGACGGCAGCAGATCGCAATACTTAGCGAAACGGAGCAACTTGCGAATGCACTAAATCAGGATCTCTATGCCAGGTATAAGAAGCAATTCATCGAGGTCTTTCAAGGTGGGCCACAGTTCAAAGCGCCAGTTGTGAGGATAAAAACTGCAAGCGGCGATTCAACGTATGCCCTCTATCCTCCGTATGTATCGACGTATGTTGATTTGTCGGTGCCGATGCAAGAGCTTTTGAGGCAGGGAGCTTCAACTGTCCAAGTGCCTGTTCCTAAAGAGTATTGATTTTGGCATTGACGATGCGATTCGAACAAGCGCAGGTATCCGAGCAAGATCTGGTTTTGTGCCGTGCTTTGTGCCATAACCGCCTCTGCTAAGCGATGGCAAAGCATGTCAATCCGTACTAAGAGAACTGCTGCAAAAGTTGGGAAAGTCCTTGAGATGTTATTACTTGCGCCTCTTCGGTACAAACTCATCCGCATTCGTAATGGAAATTGACACGGTAGGGGTCTGCGGTTCAAATCCCCACGCGCCTACCAATTTCTCTCAATAATTGCGCCTACAACCGGGATTGGTTGCAACTCACTACTATGAAAAGAATGACGTGGTGAGTGCTGCGATTTACGCGATGGCGTTGCGGCGATTGTCTCCAGTGGGTTTCGAACCCCCGTTTGATCCACATGACCCGCAGCTTCATGTGAAACTAAACAAGCTGTTTGAGATGGCACCCCCGACTTATTTGTTTCAGGTCCTGCGATTCGCTACTTAAGATGATCAAGGATGAACTGGCACGGCATGGGATCGTCGATCCAATTCCCGATGACAATGCGTGACAGACGTGACACGCTAAAAGAGGTGCATCGAAGCCCCTAGCCGTTCAAGGTACGGTTTTCCAGAATGACTGAGTGAGCTTGCGCTTTTGAGATTTTGATATGGCCCGTGTAAACCCTACTGCGTCGCAGAAGGATCGATTGCTTAAGGCGAATGCCTTTCGGTGCTGCGTTTGCAAACGACAGAGCATTGGTTTTCATTTCCACCACATTGATGAAAACTCCTCAAACACTATTGATGAAAACTTGGCGGTTCTTTGCGTCGAAGATCATGACAGACACCATCGGGTGCGTGAATATGAATCGCACGCAAGGCATCTTGAACTGGATGCAAGGGAAATTCTTCGTCGTAAGAATTCCTGGGAAGCTTTCGTGATTGAAGCGAACCGGCCCGAGCCATCTGTGATAGCTACGCTTTCGGCGTACGGAACTGAGGAATTAATCCATTCACTACAACTGGTAATGCAATGGCCTGATGAGAGAGTCGAATACAAGAGATCTTTTCACTTGCTGGATGGTGATCTTGATCGGCTAACCGACGAAATGTTCGAGGAGCTTGCCGGGATTGGCCCCAAAGTAAAACTGGCACTGATAAATGAACCACTACCCATTGAACATTGTCCCAGTTGCAAAACAGCCTTTAGTCGCACGCTGAAACCGCTAGTCGTCACTCGCCTAACGGACCCCGCATGGGCCATGGAATCCGCCTGTGGTATTTACATCAATCCACATCAGCCTTCGCTTGCGATTACTTTGACTTTTAGAGAGGAACAAATTTTCAGTGGCAGCCTCCACCTTTGCCAGCGTAAGTTTCTGGACTATTCGAGTGAAGGCATTAATGAACGAGTGCCCATTAGCTCTAAGCTAAGTATTCGAGCGCAGGCCACTCGTATTGTCAACCAGGTTCTACGTGAATGGAGTCCCAGTAAAGTGTTTATCGGAACGGGCGACCCGGACAAGCCGGAAATAATCAACACCCTAATGCTTCCGAAGTGTTGGGAGGTAAGAGTGGCTAAGGCGCAATCGGCAAGAGATTCATAGAGCCTCCTGTCTGACGACTCACGTTGGAAGTTCAGTACACGCAGTTAGGTTGCCGCATTTTTGCATACAAAAAAGGTTACCGCCGTGAAAGAGAAGTGCTTTGAGCGATGTGAGGTCTTGCATTGTATTTCGTTCTAAAAAAGGCCGCGATCGCAAACACTAAGTAACCTCGAGACCGAGGATGCTAAATACATCGCATTCGACAATGCACGAACCAATCGTGATCCCAATCTTACTCCGTCGTTTATCTGTCGAAGGCTTAAATGTGCTCTATGTTGAATATTATGATCGGTGCGAGGCTGAACTTAGCCGCAGTCACTTCGCTCATTGATAGCACACTACAAGTGAGGAAAAACAGTGAAGAGAATCGGGTTCATCACGGACGATATTGAACTTAAGGAACCATTATCAACGGTCTTGGGCAGATTTGATGATGGTCACGAGTTTCAAGTCGAAACGATAAATCGATTGTCACCAGACATCCCAGCAATTAACAAGGTGCTCTCTCTAATTCGCTTGTGCGATACCGTTGTGTTTTTTATTGGTAAGGGAGCGTCAAATATCTATTACGAAATTGGTCTGGCTCATGCTTCTAATAAGAATGTGATACTCATGACTAGCTCACACAATTTGATCCCATTAGACTTGTCTTATCAGAAATACATTCTTGTTGAAGACAAGAATTTCGAGAAGGCTGGATATGAAATCTTCACTGCACTTCAGGGTCAGACCTTGCATCACGATCGCTGGTTCCATGATATCCAGCTCGTTCAATTCCAAACATACTTCAAGGATTACTCTCCGGCGTTGAAGTTCCGTGATTTATATGCATTTTCTGGCTCAAAACGAACCAAGATGTTTGAAAGATGGTTTGTTGAGCTGGCCAAGAATGTGAACCAATGGAAGGTAATCGAGTCCGAGAGCAAACTGGATCGCGACGCATTTGATTTGATGCTGTGGAACTCTGCCGATGATCCAGACTTCAGCATTCTTGGCAATCCGATTCCTGTCGAGTTGAAGGCCTTGAATGCAATGAATTCACACCAGCTCGATTTGCTCGCCCAAAAATTAAGTAAGCAAGGTTTGAGGAGTCTGATTCTGGCGACTACTGGAGTTAATCGGACAAATCCTGTTCGTTTAGCGAAGAGAATTAGACAGCAATATGGGGTTTTGATTGTCGCGTTGGACCGCGACGATCTGATCGACATCGATTCGTCAAAGGATCTTTACTTTGCTTTAAAACGGCAACTATTAAACATTGCGTTTGGAGAGTAGTCATTATGTTCGATATTGCTACTTTCAACGCTCTGATTAACGGTGTCGACACTGCAGCCACGAATGATGATAAAGGCAAATCATTAGAAGAGCTGGCAAGATACCTGTTCAATTGTATCGATGGAATCGAGGTTAGGGAAACCAACATTAACGGACCTGCCGAAGAAGTGGATTTGCTTCTTTGGAATGCCCGACGCGAGGAAGCTTTCGTTCCGTGGGATACCGTGATTTCGGTTGAGTGTAAGAACTGGTCGAGGCCTGCGGGCGCCAGTTTTATCGACAACTTTGCTGCAAAAATTCGGCTTAAACATCTGTCAACTGGCATCTTTATCGCTGCAAATGGAGTGACTGGCGATTTTGTCAACGGTAACAATGAAGATCGAGGCGCAGTTTATCGACTTCACGAACACCTAACAAGAGATGGATTGCGCATTATTGTAATAAGAATGGAAGATTTGCGGTCCTTAACGAATTTAGACGAGTTTTTTAGTCTTGTTAAAGACCGTTACTGCAAAATTTATATGCACAAGGTCTTCTAAACTCAAAGCATCACATTCGCTCTGTCAGGGCATCTAGGCACTGTCAGCACTTCGCGGATGCCGTTTTCCCCAACCCGCTCACGGAATACTGCTCGATAAATACAATCTCGATCATGAAACAGATAACGTGGCACGTCATCCCACGGGGAAAAGACCCGACTTAGCTTGCGCGTAATGTGGTCATAAGGTTTATTTCTCTCGGCGGGGCGAGGCACTGCTAAGGCGCGGATTGCGTTGGTGTGGGGACTTCAATTCACGCCTAAGGGCCGTGCGCCGAATCCAGTGAAAACAGAATCTACTAAATCGAGAGGTTCACTTGGGGCCTTCTTAGCAGGAGTGGTGTGTAAGCCTCCCTTGAAATACCACCATTGAAAACTAGAGGTTTTCGAGCGAGTATGACGCGAGGAGGCCTCGATGCGGAAGAGCAAATTCAGCGAACATCAGATCATCGCGATCTTGAAAGCGGTGGAAGCGGGACGGACCGTAAGGGACGTTTGTCGTGAGCATGAGATCAGCGACGCTACCTATTATCAGTGGAAGTC
This sequence comes from Acidobacteriota bacterium, assembly GCA_046732935.1. Lineage (GTDB taxonomy): Bacteria > Acidobacteriota > Blastocatellia > Pyrinomonadales > Pyrinomonadaceae > PSRF01. The sequence goes on from JBKPOC010000002.1 coordinate 444,291, forward strand.
AAAGTACGGTGGCATGCAAGCGTCAGATATCAAGCGGCTGCGTGAATTGGAAGACGAAAACCGACGCTTGAAGCAGATGTCAGCCGACCTGTTACTGGAGAATCGGGCGCTGAAAGATGTGATCGCAAAAAAGCTCTGAAGCCAGCGGCGAAGCGAGCGCTGGTAGTAGTGTTGCGAACAGAGCATGGATTGAGTGAGCGTCGGGCCTGTGCGGCGATAGATCTAGAACGATCGGTCTATCACTACGAGCCGCGACCAAAGGCGGATGGACCAATCGTCAAATTGCTGCTGGAGCTGGCGTGGCAACGACCGGAGCAAGGCTTCGGCAAGTTGTTCAGGCGTTTGCGTCGGATGGGCCACAGTTGGAATCACAAGCGGGTCTATCGCATTTATTGCGCGCTGAAACTAAACAAAAGACGGAAAGGCAAAAGACGTTTGCCAACAAGATGTCCTGCTCCCCTAGTGGTGCCTGAAGCAATGAACGAGTGTTGGTCCGCCGACTTCATGAGTGATGCGTTGTGGGGTGAGCGTCGCTTTCGCACCTTCAACGTGGTGGATGATTTCAATCGCGAAGGGCTGGCGATCGAAGTGGACTTTAACCTGCCGGCGCCGCGCATCGTGCGAACGCTCGATCGGATAGCCGCTGAACGCGGCTATCCGCGCAAGCTCAGACTAGATAATGGTCCAGAAATGGTCTCTGTGACGCTGGCCGATTGGGCTGAACAACACAACGTGATGCTCGAGTTCATCAAGCCTGGACGACCAATGCAGAACGGTTTTATCGAACGATTCAATCGCAGCTACCGTGAAGCAGTGCTCGATATGTTTGTCTTTCAAAGCTTATCCGAAGTGCGTGAACAAACCACACTCTGGCTTAAGGAGTACAACGAAGAACGACCACACAAGTCACTGGGCCATCTGACGCCCAGGGAATATTTATTAACCCAAAAACCGGAAATCTCTAGGAACTCGTGGGTGTAATCGCGGGAGGCTTACA
>JBKPOC010000003.1:0-57379 GCA_046732935.1 Acidobacteriota bacterium
GTAACCGACGTAACTGCTGGCGCGGTGCCCGCAGCGTCTCCCCAGACATCAGCCCGCGCCTCAACGCCTTCGTGTCGACTTCGATGAGGCGATCTAAAATCGGGTTGTCTCTTAAAATCTCAGATAAATTTCGTTCGACCACCCAGGAAATTTCCGCCTCGGGGAACCCTGCGCGCAATGCGGCGAGGGCAGGCAAGGTGTGAACAATGTCGCCGATACTCCCCAGCTTTACGATTAAAATCCTCATGCGACTGTTCAGGTCCCGCCGAAATACGTGAACTTCAGTTTCGCGTCCGCGACTTTTTTCCCGTCCTTCAATTTAGTGAGCGTGCCCTCGAGCACCTCAGTCTCATCGCCCGACCAAAGCGCGGCGAAGTCACCGCCCTTCAAAAACCTTCCGGCAAAACTGTAAGAAACGCCACGCTTCGTCTCGGTCGTGAAGGTGAAGTTGTTTTGCTTTACGACAACTGTCCGAAAGCGAAAGGCGGTGCCGTCATTTAGTTGCAGTCCCGTCGACGGCAGCCGTCTCAAGTTCCGCATGTTCAGATTTATGGAACTGAAATCCGAAAACGCAGCCGGCGGCTCACCCGAGATCCAGAACGCGCCGCTCGGATCGAAACGCGTCTGCTTCTTCTGGGCCGTAACCGAGAGCGATGCGGCCAGTATCACCATAACGATGATGGTCAAGGGTCTATTCAATTGGGCCTCCGAGCCGGGTCAGAATCGCTGACGTTGAATGGTCCTTCGGATCGCCTACGATCGCGACGCGGCCGCCGTAGGATCGTACCACGGCGCGCTCGGGAACCGTGTCTTCGGTGTAGTCAGTGCCCTTCGCGTGTACGTCGGGCTTGAGCATGAGCAGGAGATCTTCGACGGTCGGTTCGTCGAAGATGGTGACGTAAGTGACGGACTCGAGTGAAGCGACGAGTTCGGCGCGCTCGTTTGCCGGAAGCACTGGACGTCCCGGACCTTTCAATCGCGCGACCTGCTCATCGGAATTGATGCCGACGACGAGAACGTCGCCGAGCTCGCGAGCGCCCGCGAGATAGCGCACGTGTCCGACGTGCAGCACGTCGAAGCAGCCGTTGGCGAGAACGATTTGGGCGCCTGATTCTCGCGCCGCTTGGACGTGTTCGATTAGTTGTTGCCGGTCCAGGATGACGGCTTCGGTGGGGATGGGCATCAGTCGTCTTCGGAGTTGAGAATCGAGTGCTCCAGTTCTGCTGTGGTGACCGAAGCCGTGCCGCGTTTCATCACGACGAGGCCGCCGGCGTAGTTTGCGAGACGAGCGGCGTCGGCAAATGAAGCGCCCGAAGCGATGGCGAGCGTGAACGTCGCGATAACGGTGTCGCCCGCGCCGGTTACGTCGACTGATTGCTGCGACCCGACGGCCGGGATATGAAGTGGAGCAGCATCTTCCAGCAACATCATGCCGCGCGCACCGCGCGTCACGAGCAAAGCTTTGTGGTTGAGCCGTTCTTTCAGCGTTTTGGCGGCGGACTCCAGTTGCTCGACGGAGGTCAATGAATGTCCGACGAGGTGCTCAACTTCGTCTTCGTTTGGCGTCGCGGCAGTGAAGCCGGTGAACTCAGTTAGACGAAACCGCGAATCCACAAGAATTGGCTTGGAAAACGATTCGCGAAGGAACGCAATCGCGCGATTGTCGACCACGCCATAGTTGTAATCAGAAATAACGACGGCATCCGTCGAGGTCATGCTGCTCTTCAGCGTCGCGATAATTCTGTCGTCGTGGGCGGAACTTCCGTCGTAGTCGATGCGGATCACTTGCTGTTTATTTGAATGCGCGTGACCGGCGAGTATTCGCACTTTCGTCGTCGTCTGAATCTTCTCTGAAACAATGACGCCATCGACGTCGACGCCTGCAGACGACAGCTTTTGACGCAGTGCGGTTCCAGCTTCGTCTTTACCGACGACCGCGATCAACGAAACGCGAGCGCCGAGCGACGCGAGGTTCATCGCGCAATTGGCGGCGCCGCCGGGAACGGTCTCGGTCTGTTCGTGGCGCAGAATAAACACCGGCGCCTCGCGTGAAACGCGGCTGATGTTTCCGTACAGGAACTGATCGGCAATCGCGTCGCCGATTACGACGACTCGCCGCTCCGCAAACGTTCGCACTATTTCAATGAGGCGGTTCATTTATTAACTATCGCGTTTACGGCTTCCAACAAGTTCTCACAAACAAGATCTGGCTGGTACTTCCATCCCTGACTCTGGTACTCCCACTCGCCGCGACCATAGCCGCTCAACACGAACGCCGATCGCAAACCCGCGTTCCGAGCAAGTTCGATATCGCTGTAGCGATCGCCGGCCATCCAACTCGCCGCCATGTCGATCTCGAAATCCCGCGCCGCTTGCTCGATCAAACCCGGCTTCGGTTTGCGGCAGTCACAATCCGCGCGGTATGGCGGTTCGCCAACTGACGGATGGTGCGCGCAGTAGTAGATCGCGTCGAGCCGCGCGGACTCTTCATGCAGTGCCGTTTCCAACTGCCGGTGGATCTGCTTGATCACGTCTTCGGAAAAGTAACCACGCGCGACTCCGGCCTGGTTCGTTACCAGGATCGCCAGCCAGCCGCTGTCGTTCAAAATCCGGATTGCTTCGGATGCATACGGAAATAGTCGAAACCGCGATGGATGGTTAACGTAGCCGACTTCTTCCGAGATGGTCCCGTCGCGATCGATGAAAGCTGCTGGTCGTTTCATTCCACTCACGCGACTGAGTCGCAAAGGCTCCTGACTGTTTTCGCGAAACTCGCACGCTTGAGTATCGCCTGCGATTGTTGGAACACTTCGTCAACCGTGATCGCCGTCATGCAACGATGATCGATCGGACAATCGCGCAGCATGCACGGCGCGCAGTCGGGCGGATGACGAATGATCTCGGCGTGCGGCGAAAACGGCCGCGTCGTCAACGGGTTTGTCGGACCGAAGATTACGATCGTCGGACAACCGAGCGCGGCGGCTATGTGCGCCGGACCGGTATCATTGGTGACGACGAGATCGACGAGCGCCAGCACGGTCGTGATCTGAGCCAGCGTCGTCTTGCCTGTCAGCACAACCGGGCGACGTCGCATGCGGCTCGTTACTTCGTTCGTCACTTCGGTTTCGTCTTTCGAGCCGATCAGCACGACTTCGCGTCGATCTTCGATCAAACGATCCGCGAGCGCGGCGTACGCTTCCGCGGGCCAGCGTTTGGCGCGGCTGTTAATCGATCCCGGACAGATCGCGACAACACTCTTTTCTTCACTAACGCCGTACGTCCGCAGCAACTCCGACGCTTCCGACTTGCGCGGTTCCGGGATCGACAAACTTATATCCGGCTCCGCCTCGCACACTGTGCTCGTCTGAAACAGCAACTGCTCGAGCGCCGTGATCAGGTACAAGTAATAAAAGACTTCGTGTTTCGACGAGCGCCAGTCAGGCAAGGGAAGTGGATGCGTCAACATCGCCTGCCGCGACTCGGTCGCGTAACCGAGCCGGATCGGCACGCCTGCGAGAAACGGGATCAGCGCGGCTTCAAACGCGTTTTGAAACAACACCGCGAGATCGAACTGTCGTCGCTTCCACTCGCGGACCTGTCCAAAAACGGAGAACGCATTGCGCCGGTCGTAAACGAGAACGTCGTCGATGAAATCGACTTCGGAAAAGATTCCCTTCGCGCCGGGCCGAATTGCGAGTGTGATTGAAGCGTCAGGCAGGATGCGTCGCAACGCGCGCAACGCCGGGATCGTCATGATCGAGTCGCCGACCCAATTCGTGCCGCGCACCACGACGCGTTTGATCTCGCCTGCCATCATCAACACTTCAGAAGACGACCATCAGACCGTTGTCGATTCCGATCTGCGGTCTCCAGTCGAGCTCATGCCCGATGCGCGTCAAGTCAGACACGTAGCGCAGCGGCACGGGAAACGGCATGTTTGGCGCTTCGACGATCACCGGCTCGATCTCCAGCATCTTCCCGACACGCTTGATGAGGTCGCGCACGCTGACCGCGTTCAAACGGCCGCCGCCGATGTTGTACAACCCAAACTCGCGGTCCGACTTGATGAACGAACGACAAGCGCGCGAGAAGTCGTCGACGTACAGGATATCGCGCACCGCGTCCGCGCCTTCAGGCAGTCGTATGGGCCAACGATGCTTCACCGATTCGACGTAGTGCGTGACGAAACCGTTCTCGTTTCCCTCGGTCGGCCTTGCAAAAATGGACGACATGCGAAAGATGCAAGCGCGCACGCCGCGCTGTTTCGCGTAAAATTGCACGTAGCGCTCGCCGATCAGTTTCGACAGCTCAAACGCCGAAACTGCGGCCTCGTCAACCTGACATTCTTCCGGCACTTCGTCGTACGCGCTCGCGTTGCTGCCGTAAACGTCCTTCGTCGAGGCGTAGATGAAAACTGAACCAGGACGCATGTGGCGGATGATGTTGCGCGTGCCGTCGGCGTTCGTCCGAAAGCATTCTTCCGCTCCTTCGGGAGACTTATCCATATATCCCGCGAGGTGGATAACGACGTCGTAGTCTTCGATGACGCCGGCGTCGGCTTCATCCAGGACGTTGTGGCCCGAGCGGCGGGAGAAATCCTTGGCCTCAAAGAAGCTGCGGACGTGGGTGCCGAGATAGCCGCTGCCGCCGGTTACAAGAGTTTTCATTTAATCAGTGTTTTCCTGCAATAATGCCGGTGTTAGACTCAGTGCTGAAGCGTGGCATCAAAGCAACTGTAGCAGGGCAGCCACGTTAGCGAAAGCGGGTATGCCTGTCAAACCAAACGTCGACAGAACTGCGGCGCAAATGTTACGTAGTATGAAGAGTAGTTGAGGGTTGGGTCGACGGCGCGTCCGTTTATGCCAGTACGTTATCCACCGAGCAACAAAAAATATCCCGGCGGTCGCGGGCCGCAAGTCGTTTCGTACGTCGAACCGGAGCAGAGTCTCGGCCGCAGGTTCCTGCGCCGATTGTTCAGCGCGCCGGTCATCATTCCCGTGGTATTTCTCGGCGCTGTCGTGCTCGGGATCCTGATTTACTACTGGACCATCTTTTCCGGGCGCATCGACAACCTGCTGCAAGGCGAAGTCTTCACTCGTTCCGCCGGCATCTACGCTGCTCCCAGACAGCTCCGTGTAAATGAGCCGACGTCCGTAGACGAGCTCCTCGCTTATTTGAAGCGAGCCGGATACGTCGAGAAGACGCAACAGGCGGACACGAATCGCGGCCGCTATTCGTTGAACGGGACGAGCGTCGAGGTCGAACCGAGCAGCGCTTCGACTGTTGACGGGCAGAAGCAGTTTCAACACGTGAAGGTGCAGTTCACCGGAAACGGAAAGTCGATCGCCGTTCTGACTGACGTCGACAACCGTGCTCCCGTGCAACGCGCGTGGCTCGAACCGGAGTTGATCAGCTCCGTCACCGGCAGTGAACGAGCGAAACGAAAAGTCATCGGCTTCGGCGACTTGCCACCGCACCTCGTCAAGGCAATCACGGTCACGGAGGACCGCTCGTTCTTCGAGCACTACGGCGTAAACATTCGCGGCATCATTCGCGCTTTCGTCCGCCGCGTCGACTCCGATCCTAACTCTCCGATAGCGCGACAGGGCGGCTCCAGCATCACGCAACAGCTCGTCAAGAACCTCCTGCTGTCTCCCGAGCAGACGTGGCGACGCAAAACGGCCGAGGCGTACATGTCGATCATCCTCGAGACTCGCCTCAGCAAGGAGCGGATCTTCGAGCTCTATTGCAACCAGGTCTACATGGGCCAACAGGCCGGGTTCTCGATCAACGGCTTCGGCGAAGCCGCCAGTGCTTACTTCAACAAAGACGTGACGAACCTCACGGTGTCTGAGTCGGCATTTCTTGCCGGACTGATTCGCAGTCCGAATCGCTACAATCCGTACAACAAGCTCGACACGGCAACCGCTCGCCGCAATCAGGTCCTGGACTCGATGGTTGAAGCCGGCGAGCTTTCCGCGGACGAAGGAGAAAAAGCGAAAGCGACGCCGCTGCAAGTGGTCCCCGTGCGCGGTCGAATCGACGTTTCCGATGCGCCCTATTTCGCCGACTACGTTCAGAACCAGCTCGGCGACATGATTGCCGGCCCGGGCGCCGCCGAACACCTGCGCATCTACACGACCATCGACATGGATCTCCAGCGCGCCGCCTACGCCGCGTTGACCAAGCAACTCGCCGCGCTCGACAAGATCGAAGCGAAGCGTTTCGAGCCGGGAACTCTGCAGGCGGCGCTCGTGGCGATGAACGCGAAGACGGGCGAGATCGTCGCGATGGTTGGCGGCCGAGATTATTCCAAGAGCCAGTTGAATCGCGCCGCGGACGCACTTCGCCAACCGGGATCGGTCTTCAAGCCCTTCGTCTATGCGACCGCGCTCAACACTGCGTACGATCCGATCCCGCGCGTCATCACGCCGGCGACGACGTACATGGACGAGCCGAAAACGTTCACCTACGACAACCAGGAATACTCACCCGGCAACTTCGGCGAGACTTACAGTAACGCGCCCGTGACTCTGCGCGATGCGCTCGTTCACAGTCTCAACGTCGTCACCGTCGAAGTGGCGATGGAAGTGACGATCGGGCGCGTGATGAATCTCGCTGCGAAGGCCGGTCTGCCGAAGCCTACGCGCGCGTATCCGGCGATGGCCCTCGGCACCAGTGAAGCGACTCCATTGCAGATCGCGTCGGCGTACACGGCGTTTGCGAACCTCGGATCGCGCACGACGCCCATCGCGATCAATCGCATCACTACGGGCAACGGCGTCACGATCGCCGCGCCGACAACGCAACGCAACGAAGTGCTTCGTCCGGAAGTCGCTTACGTGATGACGTCGTTTATGAAAGACGTCGTCAATCGCGGAACGGCCGCGAAGGTTCGCGCACGTGGGTTGAAAGGCGTGTTGGCAGGCAAGACGGGAACTTCGCGCGATGGCTGGTTCGCTGGTTACACGCCGGATCTTGTTTGCGCCGTCTGGGTCGGTTTTGACGACGGCTCGCAATTGGGTTTGACGGGCGCTAACTCCGCGCTTCCGATCTGGGCGGACTTCATGCAGGCCGCACTCGCGAAGCATCCGGAGTGGGAAGGCGATTGGGAGATGCCGGCGGGGGTGGAGCAAGTTGAGATCAATCCGAAAACGGGCGAGCTAACCGCTTCGGGAGACGCCGAGAAGCGCATCGAATTTTTCATCAACGGCACTGGACCGAACACTGAGTCCAGCGCTCCGACTGAAGAAGCGACACCGGAAGAGTTGCCGTCGCCTGCGCCCCACATCGAAACGCCGACTGAGCTGCCGGGACTGCCGGGTCAACTGCCCTCGCCGTCGCCGCCAAGAAAGGCTGTGCCTCCGCCGCCTGACAGCCGTCTCGAAGGAACTATCACGCTGGACATCGATCCGACGACGGGCTTGATCGCAGTTGAGACTTGTCCCGTGATTCGGACCAAGACGTTTGTTCTGGGAACGGAACCGAGGAAGTATTGCGGTCCGCAGTATCACCGAGGTAAAACCATCGAGCCGGCTGAACCAAGCCGCCCGCGCGTGGTCGGCACGCCTCCGCGTTAGAATTCGCGGAGGGCCGCGTTGAGCGTTTCGATCGCGAGTGCCGCGGCGTGTTGCTTCCGGGATGGCAGTCCACCAATCGCGTTTAGAAGATGGACGCGCGTCAGTTTCCTCGCTTCGTCAACAGACTTTCCCGTAATCAACTCCGTCAGAACTGAGCCGCAAACGAGCGTCGGCGGGCAGCCGTAGGCCAGGTAGCGCGCTGACTGGATCTTCTCGCCCGTCACGATCAACGACAGCCGAATACGATCGCCACAGACCGGGTTCTCCTCGTCGGCGACAGCGTTTGCGCCCGGTAGTTCGCCCGCGTTTCGGGGATTGGCGAGATGGTCTTTGAATTGGGTAGAGTAGGACAAATCAGTGGCTAGCCCAAAGAGGTAACAGCCAATGGCGACAACGCGCGCAAACGCTCAACAGCCCGCGACAATACATCGACGACGTAATCAACATCCGCCTCCGTATTATCTTTTCCAAAACTGAAACGAATCGATCCGCGCGCAACTTCATCGCTGACGCCGAGCGCGCGAATCACGGGCGACGGTTCGAGCGTGCCTGACGAACACGCCGACCCAGTCGACACCGCGATGCCCTCCAGGTCGAGGTTGATCAGCAACCCTTCACCTTCGATAAAACGAAACGAGATGTTCGACAAATGCGCCAAGCGGCGCTCGCGATCGCCGTTCATCACCACGTCGCCGATCGTCTCCTGAACGCGGCGTTCAAATAGATTGCGCAAAGCAGAATCGTGATCAACTCGAGAACTCATCTCTTCGCGCGCGAGTTTCGCCGCCTCCCCAAACGCGACGATCGCGGGCACGTTCTCCGTACCAGCGCGGCGTTCGCGTTCCTGATGCCCGCCGACGTTCTGCACCGCGAGCCGCACGCCGCGTCGCACGTAAAGCGCGCCGACGCCCTTCGGCGCGTACATCTTGTGCGCCGACATCGACAGCAGATCGCAACCAACTTCGTCGACGTTCACCGCGACGCGCCCGGCAGCTTGCACGGCGTCCGTATGAAACCAGAGATGCCGCTGGCCCGCGCTGCGTCTTTCGCGAATCAACTCGCCGGCTTCGCGAACCGGTTGGAGCGTGCCGATCTCGTTATTGGCCCACATCAGCGTGACGAGCCCCGTGTCGTCTCGAAGCGCAGCCCGCAGGTCGTCAATGCGAACGATCCCGTTTTCATAAACCGGCAGCCGCGTGACCTCGAATCCGCGTTTCTCGAGCGCGTCGCAGACGCCTCGCACTGACGGATGTTCGATCTGCGACGTGATGATGTGCCGCCCGTGGCCGGCCGCCGCCTCGCAAATACCGCGAATCGCGAGATTGTTCGCTTCCGTACCGCCCGACGTGAAGACGATTTCGTTCTGTTTCGCCCCGATGAGCGTCGCCACCTCGCGGCGCGCCCGATCGACCGCGGCCCTCGCCTGCTGTCCAAAGCCATGCACGCTCGAAGGATTGCCGTAAGTTTCCGTCAGCGCACGCGCCATCGCCGCCGCGACGCGTGGGTCAACGGGCGTAGTCGCGCTGTGATCCAAGTAAACTCGACGGCTGGAAAGCTGCATCTGATTTATCCGTGTTTTCAGCGATACACGGATTAGTGTAGCATGCCAATGTTGCTTCGGTTGGCTCTCCTCAGAAGGACATAACTATGAATCTTAAGCTTCTCCTGGTGATGGTGTTGGCGATTGGCGTGACCGGAATGTTGAGCTTCGTCTCGACGACGCAGGTCGCCGCCCAGGGTGGGTCAACGGCACTGGAACGCGGTTATCGCACCGGTTATTCAGACGGCTACACGGCGGGTTTCAAAGACTTGACCGACCACGCCGCCCGCGATTACCAAAACAAGCAAGACTACCAGCAAGCGGATCGGTCTTATAACGAGGCCTGGGGACCGCTCGAGGACTACCGCGACGGTTACCAGCAGGGGTTTGAGAAAGGTTACGCGGCCGGTTACGAAAACCAACAGTTTAATTCGACACTTCCGTCAGGTCTGCGCCGGCGCGGCGGAAGCTCGGCGCCCGTAACGAACAGCGGCAACCCGGCGCCTGTTCCCAACGACAATCAAACCAGTACACCGGCGCCTGTCCCAAACAGCACCGACACTGTTAACAACGACGCGCCAGTTACCACGGACCAGGGCGGACCACTAGCGATTCCACGCAACACGGTTCTCGCTCTCGAACTGCTTACTCCAGTTTCAACGGACGTCAACCAGCGCGGCGACCGCTTTCAAGCGCGCGTCGTTCAACCGCAGCAATACGCTGGTTACATCGTCGACGGGCGCATCTCGCAGCTCAAGCGGCCCGGTAAAGTGAAAGGCGTCGCGCAACTCCAGCTCGCATTCGATCAGATCCATTCGACGGACCAGCGCGCGGCACAGCTTCGCGCCGAACTGATCGAGATCACGCCGATGGGCGACAATGCTCCCGAAGTTGACGCCGAAGGCGGTGTGAAAGGCCGCGACTCCACGAAGGACGATACCGCGAAAGTCGGCGCTGCTTCCGGCATCGGCGCCATCATCGGCGCGATTGCCGGCGGCGGAAAAGGCGCAGCGATCGGCGCTATCATCGGCGGTGGCGCGGGCACGGCTGGCGTGATGACTCAACGCGGCAAAGACATCCGCCTCGATCGCGGACAGCAGTTGAAGATCCGGACGTCAACCGACACGGGCGTTCAGTGACAGTAATTACCTTGCTGACCGACTTCGGAACCGCCGACTACTTCGTCGGCGCGATGAAGGGAGTAATACTCTCGATCAATCCGCAGGCGGTCATCGCGGACATCACTCACGAGGTTCCAGCACAAGACGTAGCGGCGGGCGCGTTCACCCTGCTCGCCGCTTACGATACGTTTCCGCCAGGGACGATTCATGTCGCCGTCGTCGATCCGGGTGTCGGTTCCGCGCGGCGGCCCATCGTCGTGAGGGCGGGAAAGCACCTCTTTGTCGGCCCGGACAACGGATTGTTCACCCACATCTACGACCGCGAACCGTCGTTTCAGGCATTTCACATCACGGCGTCGCAGTACTTCCGTCAGCCAATCAGCACGACGTTTCACGGCCGCGACATCTTCGCGCCCAGCGCCGCTGTGCTGTCGACCGGTGTTGGACCATCATCTGTCGGAACACAGATCAGCGATCCAATCCGGCTATCTATTCCTGCCACACCTTCGGTTATTCACATCGATCACTTCGGCAATCTGATCACGAACATCAGGCAGTTACCCGAAGGCGCACGTCTATTGGTGAATGGAAAGTGGATCACCACCATCAGGAGTTTCTTTGGTGAAGGGAGCGGCGCTGACCCTTTTGCGATTTGGGGCAGCGCCGGCTTCTTGGAGATCGCGGTGAACGGAGGCTCCGCCGCGGAAGCGTTGGGCGCACAACGCGGAGATGAAATCCGAATACAGTGATCACTGCGCGCGCACGCTGGGTTCCTTAGGCATTGCGCTCGACATGTAGTAGCCCTGCCGTGAGCTCACGAGCAGCTTTCGACTCTTGCCCTTTTCGTCCTTCGCGTTCACGCGTACTTCAAGATTGTGCAGACGACCGTCGTCGATCTCGTCCTCCGCGAGTGCGAAGCCGAGACTGTAACGCGCAGTGAGATTGCCGATGATGCGCGCAAGGCCGGCGCTGTAGTCTTTCGGCTTGCCGACTTTCACCGCCTCGCCGCCTGATTGTTGAGCCAGGTACTTGGCGCTGCCGTAAAGACTCAGGCCCAGCCAGCCCGCGAGCGGTTTTCCGACCGGCATCAGGAACTTGAACAACGTGCGCAGGTCGACAGTCAGCGAGTTGAAGATAACGTTGTGGCGGATGAGGACCTGTTCGGTGGCGTCGCGGTCTTCGTAGAAGATAGGCGCGATGCCGTCAGACACCCAGACGATCGAGGGTTGCGAGTTTGGACGCATCTCTTCCGCCTTGCGCGTCGCATCTTTGACCGCCGCCGCGATGTCGTAAGTGGCGTTATATTCAATCGTGATGTCCCCATCTTTGTTGACGCGTTTCACGTTGGTAGATCCGTCTTTCATCGTAGTGCGCGTAAGGACAGCTCCGTTCTTACCCTTGATGGTCTCAGTCTCGAGCACTTCCTTCGACTGCTCAACCGTCACCGTCGGATCTTTAGCTTCAGGCGGGAAGTTGTCTTTCTTTTGACAGATCGCCTGAACACGATCGAGAGCGGACGCAAGCTTCGCCCGATCGCCGGTAAAATCACTCAGCCAGAACCGCTCCTCATTCTCGAACGAATTCATCGCCATGATCGCGACTTCATCTCCGGGCGGCAGCTTGGCCAACTCCTCGCCCATCGCCTTGATGATCTCGTCGCGCTTCAGGAAGCGGCCCGCGCCGTCGTACCGCAGATCGAGAATCAGGACCAGCGCCAGCGGCTTGCGAGCCTGACCTTCGCGAGTGAAGTAGGAGATCGTGCGCGGCTTTCCGTCGTCGAGCACCTGGAAGTTGTCGGTCGTCAGGTCCGACACCGGGACATTGCTCTTCTTGTCCTTCACGAGCGCGTCGAGAAACACGACGCGCGTTTTAATGCGAATCGTATCTTCGACTTCCTGCGCATACACGGCCGGGACCGCCATTGCGATCAGCAGCAGCGTCATCAACAGACGTAAGGACGCGAAACGGTGAGCAGCCTCGCGAAGGCGGCCGGGCCCGAGAGAGCGGTGATTTGGGCAAACAAGCAAACCTTGTCGCCGCGTGGCTAATTCATCCCAGGCTTCACGTCCTTGCGTCTGTTGGTGAGTTCGATGGGTAGTCATGTCGTTACTCCGGGTCATTGATGGTCGCTTCTTCAGCTATCGCTTTGCCCGTACCTTCGGGATCTTTAAGCAGGAGCGCGAGGTTCTTCGGTGAGAGAGTCACTTGAACGACGGTGCCGTCGCGCTGGTCGATCGTGATCACGAGTACGTTGAACTTGTCGCCTGCTTCGCGCAGAAAGATGTACACCTGCTCTTCGCCACCCTTACCGACTGTTTGAATCAGCGGCGTCCACGTGGCATTCAAGGCCGTGTTGAGCGACGTGCGAAACTGACTGAAGTCCTCGTCGAAAGCCTGGTCTTCGAAGACGGCGAGCTTGATGCTGCCGGCTTCGGCGATCCGCCTGGCAGTGCCGCCTTTGATCCGTGCCGCCGTTGTTCCCACTTTCATTCCGGCTTTGGCAAGAAACGGAATGCCCTCATGCTTCACGCCGTAAAACTTCTCGATCAGCTTGACGATTGAATTGAAGTCGTCGCCTTTCGCCTGGACCAGAGCAGCGGGCACGAGCAACGCGAGAAATAGTGCGGCGAGTCGAGTCGTTTTCATCGAACACCTCACTTGTTGGTCTTCTTCTCTTTTTTGGTTTCGATACCCAACTCAGGCACGCCGAATTGGCCTTCGAGCTTCGTAAGCTTCTCGACGTCGACTGGCCCGACGATGTTGACGATAGTCAGTTCGCGGTCGCCGGCGCTGAGCACTGCCAGACCGCCAACTCGCTCGCCATTCAGCAGGAGGTAGACTTCCAGGTCGCCGTCTTTCTTGCTGGCGACGTTCAAGAGCCGCGTCCATCCTGGCCCACGCAGTTGTGAGCGAATGCTTTCAACGTCGGCGCTCGTGTACTGGCCGTCGGTCTCGAATTCGAAACTCTTGACGTAGATCCCTTTGATTCCAACGAGCAGATCCTTCACCTGTTTCTCGTCGCCGTGATCGGAGAAGAGCTTGGACGCCATGCGCATCAAACGCTCGTCGATGTTGACGTCGACAGTCTGGCTGGCTTTTGCGGCGAGATGGTCGAGGCTGCTCATCTGGATTCTCGAGTCCTGCGTTTGCGCAGCTACGAGCAGCGGCGTCATGACAAGCAGCGCAATCAGTATTTGGAAGAGTGTTTTCATAGTTAACTCCGTTATCCGACTTTGTGCTGGTTCTTGATCTGGTTCAGCGATGGGCCTTGTGTCCTTCGTTGGACCAGCTTCAGCTTTTCGCTGGCAACGCGTAAGGCGAGCATTAGTTGCTCTTTTGCTTCGAGCGCTTCTTTGCGTTCCCGTTGATTGAAAGATCGATGCTTACGAATCGGTTTCTTCGGTGAATCCGTGTTCTTGACGATCTCTGGTTCTTTGAACACCGATGGAACGGATTTGGCCTCTTGTTGTGGTTGCTCTGACTTCTCCGTGCGCAGCTTTAGCCACGCACCAGCAGCGAGTAGCGCAATCAGCACGGTCGCTGCGATTGCCAGGAGCGGAACGTAGTTACGTCTGCGCACGTCTGCCGGCAGCTCCAGCGGCTTCGGCTGATAACGCAACGGCGCCAGGATCTCTTCCAACTCCTCAATCTGCGGATCCGGTTCGCCGCTTTTGTCCCACAAGTAGTCGTCGTTCATAAGCCCTCCGTAAACCCGAGCTTCTCTCGCAGCAGTTTCATCCCGCGGTGAAGGTTCACGCGCACAGACGCCGCCGTCAGTCCCGTGCGACCGGCGATTTCCGGCCCAGTCATGCCTTCGACGAGTCGCAACACGAGCGTTTCGCGGTAAGCCTCCGGCAAATTGCGAATCATTTCGAGGATTTCAGCGGCGCGTGAGTCTGACGTGTTGCTGCTGCGCACGTCCTCAGTGATCTCGACCGTCTCTCGCGAACGCCGGTGAAAATCGACGGCGCGATTGCGAGCAATCATCGCGATCCATGGTCCAAACGACGCCGCGTCGCGCAACGTGTGCAGCTTCTTGAAAGCGTGCAGGAAGATGTCCTGCACCAGGTCGTCGACTTCGGCGCGCGGCACGCGAGCCAGCAGGATGCCGTGTACGAGTGGCGCGTAGCGATCGTAGAGACGTCCGAATCCCTCGCGGTCGCCCGCCAACGCGGCGCCGACCAGCACAGCCTCGATGGCCGTTTCGTTCGTCTGCTGCGTTGCGGCGGTTGTCTGAGGTCTCATCAGAAGCACGTCCGCTGTGGCGTTAAGGTCGTACATCGCGCTGCCTCGTCCGGGTTTTGACATCGACTAAGACGGGAAAGAAGCGGGGAGTGTTAACAACGCGCGTTCAGTTACGCGTTATTGTCCTGCGGTCGAATGCTTACTACGGCGACGTGCGACGCCGGGTTTTCTTCGGAAGTCAGCTTCAGCAACTCCCGCGTGGCGGAAAGCCAACGCGTGCGCCAAACGAACAGGGTAACGGCGACCAGCGCGATCGTGCAGGCGACGCCGCCTTCGATTCCGTAAGTGCCACCGGTCAGCCACTTCGGACCCAGGTCTTCTCCCCGGAATAACGGGGTAGAAACCAGGCTGGTGCCGCTGACCGGCAGACCGAAGAACCAGCCAAGCGCCCAGTTCCAACCGAAGTGCAAACCCAGCGGGTACCACAGACTGCGAGTCCGCAGATATCCGAGCGCCAGCCAGACGCCGGCAAGGACCGTGTTGGTAAGAGTGACGACCGGCACCACGTTCGGATTTTCGAGATGCGCCAGGCCAAACGGCAGCGACGTCAGGACGACGCCGAACCACATGAGCTTCGCGCGAGTAAGAGTTTGCAGCGGGTAGCCGCGAAAGGCCGCTTCTTCAGCGAGCGCTGCGACCATAAAGAGCACGCCTGAAGAAAGCATCGACTTTCCAGCCGCGAAGAGGATCTGCCCGCCGCCAAATGAAAACTTCAATCCGCCTGGCACTGTCGCGATGACCACTGCCAGCGCGAGTGCGACAAAGCCGATGACTGAGCCGATAACGAGATCGCGCAACCAACCCTGATGGAGAGTCATCCCGAGTGACCGCCACGGAAGGCCTTCGAAGAGCCGGGCGCAAAAATAACCGGCGCCGAGCGCGACTGCGACTATTGAAGAACGATCGATGAGTGCCGCGAAGAACTCGGCATGAGGCACTGAGATGAAACTGCGGCCCGCGACAAAGGCGACCCGTAGAGCCGACACGACCAATAGCGATACTGCGATAAAGGCGAAGACGTACAACACCAGCCGCCATCCGCTCCGCAGGCGGCCAAACGCGTTGAAGAAGACGTCGTACAGGTCCATTCGGTATTGGCGTGGCATTCTAACAGCAACACGCCTGATCCGCGTCATCGGTGTGCTAGACTTTGCGAACCCGTTCCATGGCCGAAAATCGCGAAAATCTGACCCCGGAACAGCGGGAACGAATTCGCCGTCGCCGCCGCGCGTTGCTGTGGGTCCTCGGCGCCACCGTCCTGCTGTTGCTCGGCATCATCGTCTCGCAACAGCTCTGGTTATGGACCGTCATACGCCCCGACACCGCGTCAGACACGCTGGTCCTCTACGCGTTGTCGACCCTCAATTTCGTCGCCTTCGTCGTCTTCCTTTCTATCTTCGTGCGCAACCTGCTGAAGTTGCGGCGCGAAAGAGAAGAGCGACAGCTCGGCTCGAAAGTCAAAACGCGTCTGCTGATCTACTTCATCTCGATCAGCTTCCTGCCCATCACCGCGATGGCCGTTTTCTCCTACTTGTTTCTGAACCGCTCACTCGAAAAGTGGTTCAACCCGCTGCCGGAGGAGATCCTCCAGCAAGCGCAGAAAGTACGACGCGAGACACTCGAGAGTAACGAGAAAACATTGCGCGACAGCGCTTCGCTGCTCGTCGTAATACTCAACAAGCAAGCTCCGCAGGATCGACAGGCGACGCTCGATCAGGTCGTCGCTTCGGGACAACTGGCGCGCGCCGAGATCGTCGGACCGGACGGGTCAGTATCGATGAGGAGCCGTTCGAGCTTCCCCGCAGGCGATGTCATCTCCGTGCCGTTAAATAGCTCGGAAACACTGATCGTCGCCCCGCAGAAGCAGGCGTCGAACGATCTCGCCGATTTCGTCAGCGCCTCCGAACGCGACTACCAGGAGCTGGTGAAGAAGCAGCGTCGCGTGCGCTTACTAGGACTCTCGACGTTGGGCTTGATGACGCTGATTCTGCTCTTCGTTTCGAGTTGGGTGGCTATCTATCTGGCGCGCGGCATTGCGACGCCGATCAAAGCGCTCGCCGAGGCGTCGAAAGAGATCGCCCGGGGCAATTTGTCGCATCGCGTGACGACGATTGCAGACGACGAGCTCGCCTTGCTGGCCCAGTCGTTCAACCAGATGACGACGCAACTCGAAGAGAACCGCAGCCGCATCGAAGCGAGTGCGGCTGAGTTGCGCGAAAAAAACCTGGCGCTGCGCGAACGTCGCAACTATATCGAAACGGTATTGCAGTCGTTGTCTACAGGCGTCGTATCGGTTGACGAGAACGATCGCATGACGACTTTAAACGCGGCAGCGTCGCGCATGCTCGGATTGAACGATCGACCC
Organism: Acidobacteriota bacterium; assembly: GCA_046732935.1. Lineage (GTDB taxonomy): Bacteria > Acidobacteriota > Blastocatellia > Pyrinomonadales > Pyrinomonadaceae > PSRF01. Next base: position 16,852 of record JBKPOC010000003.1, read on the forward strand.
GAAGCCAACGCGAGTCTGAACAGTTTGATTGGCAACGAAGACTGGCTCGTCGTCGAGCGACTGATGAAGCGCGCGCGCCGCGTTGGCCACGCGACAGTGCAGACGCAGTTGGAAAGCGGCGCGACTAACGGCAACGGCCCGCTGCCGGTGGCGATGACAGCGACGGCAATGCGCGACTCCAAAGGCCCGCGACCCGGCGTCGTGCTCGTCATCGAAGATCTGTCGGAATTGCTGTCGGCTCAACGAGCCGCGGCGTGGAGTGAAGTTGCGCGGCGCATGGCCCACGAGATCAAGAACCCGCTGACGCCGATTCAACTTTCCGCCGAGAGAATCGCGAAAAGCTACGCGCGTGCGAACGCGAACACGAATACGAATGGCAGCACTGTCGCCGCCGTCATCGCCGAATGCACTGAAACTATCGGCCGCGAAGTCGCCGGTCTGAAAGCGATGGTCGACGAGTTTTCCCGTTTTGCCCGACTGCCGGCCACGCGTCTCGAAGCCGCAAATCTGAACGAAGTCGTGACGCAGGCCGTCGGACTTTACGAAGAACGCCTGGACGGCGCGCGCATCGATCTGCAACTCGATCGCGATCTTCCGGCAACCATGCTCGACGTCGAACAGATTAAACGAGTCTTTGTGAACCTGATCGACAATGCACTCGAAGCACTCCGTTCCGAACAAAAACTTATTACCATCACGACTGTTCGCGACGTTGAGACCGGCATGGTGCGCGCGGAAGTGGCGGACACGGGACATGGAATCGAGCCCGGCGACTTCAGACGTTTGTTCGAGCCGTACTTTTCGCGGCGCGACAGCGGCACCGGTCTCGGGCTGGCGATCGTCCAGCGAATAATTCTCGAACATGGCGGGCGGATACGCGCCGAGAAAAACCATCCTCGCGGCGCAAAGTTCGTTATTGAGTTGCCACTGGATAAATACGGACTGAATGGACTCGATTCTAATAGTTGACGACGAACGCGGCATTCGCGAAACGTTGCGGGCGGTGATGGAAGACGAGGGCTTCGTCGCCGACGCCGTCGCGACCGGCGAAGAGTGTCTCAAGGCGCTCGGCCGCCGCGCGTACGGCTGCATCCTGCTCGACGTCTGGCTCCCGGGAATCGACGGTCTTGAAACGCTGAAACAACTGCGCGCGGCCGGTTCGGACGCGGCCGTCGTGATCATCTCCGGTCACGGCAATATCGAGACTGCGGTCCGTGCGACCAAACTCGGCGCGTTCGACTTCATCGAAAAACCGCTGTCGATCGAGAAGACGGTCCTCACTGTCCGCAACGCCCTGCGCCAGCAACGTCTCGAACTCATGAACGCGGACATGGCCGCGGCGCTGGCGCGCGAGTGCACGATGGTCGGCGAATCCGTAGCAATGCGCGCACTGCGCAAACAGATCTCCGTCGTTGCGCCGACCGATGGACGCGTCTTGATCTACGGCGAGTCAGGCACGGGGAAAGAGCTGGTGGCCCACGCGATTCACGCCGAGTCGCTGCGCGCAGCGGCGGCGTTTGTCGAAGTAAATTCGGCGGCGATTCCTGAGGAACTGATCGAGTCGGAGCTGTTCGGACACGTCAAAGGCGCATTCACCGGCGCGACGGCCGCGAAGAAAGGGAAGTTTGAACTGGCGGATGGCGCGACGATTTTTCTCGACGAAGTCGGCGACATGAGCCCCAAGGTGCAGGCGAAAGTCCTGCGCGTGCTCGAGGAGCAACGCTTCGAGCCCGTCGGCAGCGGCACGTCGATCAGCGTTGACGTCAGACTGATCGCGGCCACTAACAAACGTCTCGACGTCGAGATCGAACAAGGAAACTTCCGCGCCGACCTTTTTTACCGGCTGAACGTGATCCCGTTCGAGTTGCCGCCGTTGCGCGAGCGTCTCGAAGACGTGCCGCTCCTCATCGACTACTTCAACCAGCACTTTTCACAGGCGTACGCGAAGAGACCGAAACAGTTTCTGCCCGAAGCGATCGACTCGATGCAGTCGTACTCGTGGCCCGGCAACGTGCGCGAGCTGCGAAACACGATCGAACGTGTCGTGATCATGCATCCGGGAGTTAAGGTGACAGCCGCCGACCTGCCGCCTCAGGGTAAGGAAGAACCTCCGGCAGCGTCGTTCAGGTTCCCGTCTTTCAAAGAAGCGACCGAGGCCTATCACCGCGAGTTCATTCAGCGGAAGCTCGAAGAAGCTGAAGGAAACGTTTCCCGTGCGGCTGAACTGATGGGCGTCGATCGCAGCCATCTGTATCGGCGCATGCGCGCGCTTGGCATCCAGAACCGCGAGCGCGTGCCGTAAACCCCGTGTTTTTACGGGGGCACCGATTGACAAAACTTTACACAAGCATGATGACCTCGCTACATCACGCCTGTATCTTCATCCCGTCCATTCAAGCTAAGTCCACGTTCAGAAGTTCCAAATAGTTTGCACCCACGATGAGCCGCTTCAAGGAGCAGTTCAGGACCAAATGGCCCATACTCATCTGTGTCGTGGCGTCGTTTGCGTTCGGCTTCGGTCTTTCCTCGGTTTCACATACGGTAACCCGGATTACGGAAAACAGAATTCAGATCGCCGATTTTCGCGTTGAGATTCCCGAAGGCGACACGATCGTGACTATCAGCGATCGTGGACCGGAGAACCGTGAATTAGGACGGCTGACGGTCCAACGCTGGGGCAACACCATCATTGGCGTGCCGGCGATCGCCAGACGCATCACGCCTCGTGAACGACTCAGGGCCGACGATGTTGCTTTCTTTCGCCGCGAAATCGGCGCGGAGATCTCCGCTTCCACCTCTGATTGGGAACGCGCGAATAAGATACGCGCCTGGTTGTCGCGGCATCGTTCTCACTTCGGCATGCCCGGTCTCGAGACGCGCGACGCTCGCGAAGCTTACGAGGAGATGAAACAAGGAAAGCCGGTGTTGTGCGGCAATCTGGCCCAGATCTATGTCGCGTTCTGCGAAGCGATGGGCCTGACTGCGCGTGCCGTTGGTCTCAGCGTCTCCGTGCAGAATGGAATGTTTGGCGTCGACACGCATGCCGGCGCTGAAGTGTGGCTTCCGGAAATGGGCGGCTGGGTCTATCAAGACCCGACCTTCGACTGCTACTGGGAAGTCGACGGTAAACCTGCTAGCGCCATGGCCCTGCACGACGCCGTGATGGAGAAACGGGCCATCAAGTTTGCTCCTCGCGATACATCGACCGAGCGGGGACTTCAGAATTACTACCTCGATCCGCGTTTGTATTTCCGGCAGATCTCTTACGAGTACAAACCTGGCGGCACCGTGCTTTACTTCTCCGACGATCGCCTCGAGCCATTGAACATGCGTGACAAGAACTGGATCCACACCGGCGATCGCGCCGACATCCAGCGTCTGGACACGAGTGAGAACGTCGTCGTCGAACGACGTTCGGAGATCTCGCCCGGAGTGTTTGTGCAGTTGATCGGAAACAACCTGTTCGTCAGGGACCGCCGCGAGCAGAGCGCGGGAATTCGGGTGCGCTCGTCGAGTGGAACGGTCGAGGGTTGCGCTTACGTTCACCAGCGTGCCCAGGATCTCGGCGTGTTCAATGGCAGCAATCTCGCGCGCAATCCGGCGTTTCGCCTCACGAGCCGTTCGAATCAACTCGCCGATGATTGGTTTGTAGCCGGCCCGGTCGAGGCCATGACCGTGTCGGGCGGACAGGCGATGTCCGCATTGGCGGGCGGACGGCTGTGGCAACGAATCAAAGTGCGTCCGAATGGACGTTATCTGCTTTATGCGCGAGTGAGCGTCGTCCGCGGTTTCGTGAATTGGTCGCTTGCGGAACCGGACAAGGGACCGAAATCCGTCGGCACGGTCGAGCCCGAACGCATCAGCGAGGTGGTTTCCGACATAGTCGAGAGCGAAAGCGGCTACCTCGACGTGCGCTTTGACCTACCTTCGGGCGGCGCCTTTCGTGTGCTGGACGTGATCGTCACCGAGGCGCCGCGCTTTGTCACCGTAAACTAGGCCATCAATTCGTTAAATTCTTCTTAAAACGGACAGGAAACTCACGTTGACAATGCGTCTTCAAATAGCTTATCAGTTAGATTCCCGCGCTTTTGCGCGGGCAAAAGATTGAGGTATAGATGGATTTCACTACGAAAGAGCTGTTGAAACGCTACGCGAAACTCGCGATCGGACAACCGTTTTCGCCGGTATTGCTGAACATTCTGGTCACTTCCGTTTGCGACATGCGTTGCACGCACTGCTTCTTCACGGACGAGCTGGACGACCGCCCGCGGAAGAAGTTGCAGATGAAAACGCACGAAATCGAGCGGATCTCGCAGACCCTGGGCGGAAATCTGGGCGTTTTGGTTCTTGCCGGCGGCGAGCCGTTCACGCGCAAAGACCTGCCGGAGATCGCGCGCGCGTTCTACACCAATAACAAGCTCGAATCGATCTACATCATGTCGAACGGGCAGATTCAGAAGCGAATCTTCCCGGACGTGACTCGCGTTCTTCAGGAGTGCCCGGACCTCAACGTCACGATTGCGCTCGGCATCGATGGTCCTAAAACAGAGCACGAGAAGATCCGCCAGAAGCCCGGCTCGTGGGACATCGCCATCGACACCGCACGCCAGCTCCAGGCCATCAAGAAAGAGTACCCGCGGCTCGACGTCCAAACCTGTACCTGCTTCATGAACTCGAACCAGGACACGATCTTCGAGTGGTACGACTTTCTGAAATACGATCTGAAGCCGGACAAGGTGAACTTCAACTACATTCGCCCGCCGTCAGCCGATCCGAAGGAGCTGGACATCGACCACTCGCGCTACGCGAAGCTGGCGCAGATGATCGACGACGACTCGCGTCATGCCGCGATCAAGAACAACTACGGCGGCAAGGCCGGTTTCTTCAAGGCCGCGATCGACATCTACATGCACGGCCTGATCGCGAAGACACAGGAAACACAGACAGCGCAGATGAAGTGCTACGCCGGGACCGCCGGCGGTGTGATTTACGATGAAGGCACTGTTTCGTCGTGCGAAAACCTCGCGCCGATCGGCAACCTGCGCGACTTCGATTGGAACTTCCAAAAGCTCTGGCTGTCGCCGGCGATGAAAGCGCGGCGGCAGAAAGCGGCTGACGGTTGTTTCTGCACGCACGAGTCGAACAGCTACTATCCGTCGCTGCCGTTCAATCCCGGTCACTTGATTCAGATCAAGAAACTCGAACGAGAGATGAAGAAGGCGCGAAAAGCGATCGACCGCGCCAATCCCGAGCCAGAGGGCGTGAGAGCGGAAGGGTTTTAGCCACAAAAAGGCACAAAAGAGCACAAGGAACTCAGTACAAAGTACAAAGCACGAACACCCAAGACCAAGACCGAAGACCCAAGACCCAAGACCCAAGACCAAGATGTCTCCGCAACCACGCATACCAAAAATCCTGATCATCTCTTCTGACACCGGCGGTGGACATCGATCGGCTGCTGCGGCCATCGTGGCCGGCGTGCAGAAGTTTTTCGACGGTGAGTCGTATGCGGTGCGAGTGGTGCGCGCTGTGGAGGAGTCGCATCACCTGGCGGAGAAGCTGGTTCGACTTTACAACTGGATCCTGCGCAACCGGCAGCACTGGATGAAGTATTACTACTGGTTCATCAACCGCGTTCGTCCGGACACGCGCCAGTTTTTCCATAAGCGTTGCGTCGGTTACGTGAAGGACCTGTTCGAACGCTGGTGCCCGCACATCGTCGTCAGCGTTCACCCGTTGACGCAGCACATCTTCGGACGCGTGTTGAAAGAATTGGGCCTTGCCGATCGTGTGCCGCTGGTGTCGGTCGTCACCGATCCCTGTTACGGTTTCTGGAAAGGTTGGGCCTGCGACGCGGTCACGCTTTACCTGGTCGCCAGCGAAGACGCCCGGCGGCAGTTGATCGACTACGGCGTAGCGCCGGAGCGCATCAAGATTTCCGGCATGCCGGTCCATCCGAAGTTTGCCTATCCCGGCGAAGAAGCGGCGCAGGCAGCACGGCGCGCGCTCGGCTTGGATCCGGAGAAGTTTACGGTTTTCGTGAACGCTGGTTGGATCGGCGGCGGAAACATTCCGCAGATCTTCCGCGAGTTGGTCCGCGGCGAGTTGGACGTGCAGGCCATCTTCCTCGCGGGCAAGAACGAAGACCTACGCGTTGCGGCCGAAACGATCGCGCTCGACGCGCCGTTTCCGATCAAAGTCATTGGTTATTCTGACGAGATCGAGAAACTGATGACCGCCGCAAACGTCATGATCTCAAAACTCGGCGGCTTGACGACTTTCGAAGCGCTCGCGTGTCGCGTGCCGATCATCGCCGACGTCATAACCGAGCCGATGCCGCAGGAAGCAGGCACCGCGAACATGATCGCGCAGCGCGGCGCGGGCGTGATGCTCAAGCGCCCGAGCGACATCGTACCCGTCGTACGCCGCATGCTCGAGGATGAATTGCACTACTCGCGGCTGCGCGCAGCCACGGTCGGACTTGCAATCCCGAACGCAACACGGCACATTGTTGAGGAAATCGCGGCACTGATTCCACAGTCCGAAAGCGCAGTTTTGAGTGACGTCGCCTCCGCGTAACCACAAAAGGCACAAGAGAGTACAAAAAGTCACAAAAGAAGATGGGATGAAGGGGATGTGTTTTTTGTGCCTCTTCGTGGCCCAAGACTAGGAGAAAAGGTAACTGAGTGAGTCTTTTGCTTGAGGGAAAGAGGGCGTTCATCACCGGAGGAACGCGTGGCATCGGTGCGGCTATTTGCGAGGTCTTTGCGCGCGAAGGCGCCGACGTCGCGTTTAGCTACAATTCGCGCGACGATCTCGCAGCCGAGATGACCAGCAAGATCGAGGCCCACGGCCGGCGTGCGTTCAGTTCGAAGGTGTCGGTAGTCGATCGCGTCGGCATGAAGAAGTTGACGAGAGAGCTAGTCGATAAGTGGGGCGGTATCGATATTCTCGTCAACAACGCCGCGATCAACCGCGGCGACAACTTCGCCACTACCACCGACCGCGCCTGGGACGAAGTGATTCACACAAACGTCGATAGTTTGTTTGCGGTGACGAAACCGATGTACAAACACATGATCCGGCAGCGGAAGGGAAGCATTCTGAACATCACTTCCATCGGCGCGTTGCGCGCACTGCCCACGGCCGTGCATTACGCGACTTCAAAAGCGGCGATGATTGGATTCACCAAGTGTCTCTCGCGCGAGGCGGGGACGTTTGGCATCAAGGTGAACGCGATTGCGGCCGGAATATTCGACACCGATCTCGCACAGGCGCTTCCCGAGCGATGGCTGCAGATGCACGACTTCTGGACTTCGGCAGGAAGGTTGGGCCGGCCGGAAGAGCTCGCCGAGTATGCCGCGTTCATGGTCAGCGAACGGAATAGCTTCATGAATGGGGAGATCGTCATTGTTGATGGTGGCACCGTTACTTAGTGTCCGTGTTCCTTAGGTGCTTTTCTAACTCACGCACGCTTCGTTGAATATCTCCTAACCTGCGGAACGCCGCAGTCGATCGCAACCAGTCGCGATTGTCGAAGGCGGGAATTCCCGAGATCACTTTGCCTGCTGGAATGTTGTGACTCGTCGCGCTTTTCGCGGTGAGCACGACGTCGTCGCCGATTGTCAGATGGCCCGCCACACCCGCTTGTCCCGCCAGAATCACGCGGCTGCCGATATGCGAACTGCCCGCTAACCCGACCTGCGCGCAGAGCAGAGAATCCTCGCCGACCGTACACGAGTGACCGATCTGGACCAGGTTGTCGATCTTCGAACCGCGTCCGATGCGGCTTTCGCCGACTGACGCGCGATCGATCGTCGTGCCCGCGCCGATCTCGACGTCGTCGTCGATCACGACTCGCCCGGCTTGCGGGATCTTGAGCCAGCGGCGTTCCTCGTCTTTCGCGTAACCAAAACCATCGCAGCCGATGACGGAGTTGTTGTGAATGACGACGCGTTCGCCGATGACCGTGCGCTCGCGGACCGCGACACCGGAGTGGATCACTGAACCGCTGCCGATCGTGACGTCGTCGTAGATCGTGACGTTGGGATGGATCGTGACGCGATCCGCGATCTTGACATTGCGGCCTATGACTGTATTCGCGCCTATAGCGACAAGACCAACTTCGGCGGACGAGTCGATCACGGCGCTCGGATGGACAAGCGCTTGAAACTCGGGTTCCGGATAGAAAATGCGGAGCGCGCGCGTGTAGGCGAGATAGGGATCTTTAACTCTTAGAATCGAGATTTGTCGATCCGTGGTCGCTTCTTCGCTGAGATAGATGGCAGACGCGTGTGTGGTATTCACGCGCGGTGTGTAACGAGGGTTGGAGAGGAAGGTCACATGACCTTCTGTCGCCTCGTCCAATCCGGCGGCCCCGGTAATTTCGATATCGTTGTTTGTTCCTTCCACGCGGGCGCCCGTCAGTACGGCAAGTTCTGAAAGTTTCATGCGCGGCAGTTTATTACATAATCGATACTGGATCGATTTCGAGGTTCACGGAACGCAGATTTACCACGGATTTAAGTGCCGCATCCGCAACTTCCCGCACCTGTTTCCGGCTTCGCGACTTGAGCAAAAGCTGGTAGCGATGTTCGCCTTTCAAGCGCGCAAGTGGCGCGGGCGCCGGGCCGAGTATGCGGCACTTGCGATCTGCGTTCGCGAGATCCAGTTGCTTGCGAAGCTCGAGCGCATCCGTACGGACGCGGCCCAGGTCGACGCCGTGGACCAGCAAACTTGCGAGTGCGACAAACGGCGGATACGAGTGGTTCTTTCGGTAGTTGATCTCTTCCTCGTAAAAGCCTTCGTAGTCCTGGGCGCACGCATGGCGCAGCGCGTAGTGATACGGATGGTAAGTCTGAATTAAGACCTTGCCGGGAAGATCGCCGCGGCCCGCGCGTCCCGCGACTTGGGTGATTAGTTGAAACGTCCGCTCCGCTGAACGGAAGTCCGGCAGCGCGAGGCCCGTGTCGACCGACACGACGCCCACGAGCGTTACGTTTGGAAAGTCGTGGCCCTTCGCGAGCATCTGCGTACCGACGAGCGTGTCGATCTCGCCCGCGCTGAAGTCTGCCAGCGACTTCTCAAACACGCTGCGCCGCGCCGTCGTGTCGCGATCGATGCGTGCGACGCGCAGAGCAGGGAAGAACTGCGTCAACATCTCTTCCAGTTGTTCCGTTCCCTCGCCGACGTAGTAGATGTACTTCTTCTCACATGACGGACAGACGCGCGGCACTGCCTGGCGATGGTTGCAGTAGTGACAGACCATCACGCGTTCGCTGCGATGGTACGTGAGCGTGACGTCGCAGTTCGGACACTGAATCGTCTCGCCGCACGAGCGGCAGAGAATGAAGCGCGAGTAGCCGCGCCGGTTGAGCAGGATGATCGACTGTTCGCCTCGCTCGCGCGTCTCGCGAATGGCTTCGAGCAGTTCGTCGGAAAAGACGCGCGGTTTGCCATGACGCGCAAACACTTTGCGCATGTCGATCATCGTCGCCGCGGCCATCGGGCGCTCGGCGATGCGTTGCGGCATGGTGACCAATGCGTACTTGCCGTGCCGCGCGTTGTAGAACGATTCGAGTGACGGCGTCGCGGAGCCGAGCACGACCGTGGCCGACTCTTTTTGCGCTCGCACGATGGCTGTGTCGCGCGCGTTGTAGTACGGCGACTCCTGTTGGCGGTAGCTGGATTCGTGCTCTTCGTCGACGACGATCAATCCCAGGTTCTGCACCGGCGCGAAGACGGCCGAACGCGTGCCGATCACGATGCGTGCGACGCCGTTTTTGACGCGCGTCCATTCGTCGAACCGTTCGCCCTTCTGCAAAGACGAGTGAAAGATCGCGACCTGATCGCCGAAGTGTGCGCGGAGGCGTCGCGAGAAGACGGGCGTCAACGCGATCTCCGGAACGAGCATCATCGCCGAACGACCCAGGCTGAGCGCGTGACGCATGGCGCGAATGTAGACTTCAGTCTTGCCGCTGCCGGTGACGCCGTGCAGCAGGATCGCCGCGTACGTTTCACGATCGATCTGCTGTTCGATTCGTTCGAGGACTGAATCCTGCGCCGGCGTTAGCGTGTACTCTTCGGCTTGCAGGTTCGTCGCATGAGCCAGTGGATCGCGGCGCACTGCCTCGTCGTAAATCTCGACGCGGTTTTTCCGGGCCAGTGAAGAAACGGTTGAGGCGCTGACTTTCGCCATCTCGCACAGTGATTGCAACGATGTTGGCCCACTTTGCTGGAGGATGCTGATGACGCGAGTTTGGGCGTCGGTCAGTTTTTGTTCGCCTCCGTCAATTGAGCGAACAAAGCGACGGAGTTTTGGTTTAACGACAGAGCGTGTCATGCCCGGCGGCAGCGCCGCTTTGATCACTTCGCCAACAGGACACGCATAGTAGTCGGCGACCCAGCGCGCGAGTTGCAGAATCTCTGGACTACACACCGGCTCCACATCGACGAGTTCGTGCGCGTCCTTGATATCTATTTCGGCAAGATTGGCCGGAAGCTCGCCGGTTAAATTTACGATGTAACCCGTGACGAGCTTTCGTCCCAGAGGCACGACGATGCGCGCGCCGATTACGGCTTGTGAACTCAATTCGGAATTGAGTCGATAAGTGAAGGTCTGGAATACATGAAGCGGCATTGCCACTTCAGCATACGCAGCCGGTGAAGCGTCGTGAGGTTCGCTTTGAATATTGTTCACGGATTGTCCAGATAGTCGCGGACCTTCTTCAGGTCTTCCCAGGTCTCTCGTTTCTTCGACGGATCGCGCAGCAGGTACGCGGGATGGAACGTGGGCATCACTTTGATGCCTTTGTAGTCCTGGAAGCTCCCGCGGATCCGCGTAATGCCTTCGCGCGTGTCGAGCAGGTTCTTCGTCGCCGTGTTGCCGAGCACGACGATCACTTCCGGCTGGACCACGGCGATTTCACGCACCAGAAACGCCTTGCAGGCCGCCACCTCGTCCGGCATCGGCGCTCTGTTGCCGGGCGGACGGCAACGATTCACGTTTCCGATCAGCACGTCTTCGCGTTTCATGCCGATGGCTTCGATAATCTTGGTGAGTAACTGTCCGGCGCGGCCCACGAAGGGACGTGCCTGCGCGTCTTCATCCGCGCCCGGAGCTTCGCCGACGAACATCAGTCGCGCTTTACGGTTGCCTTCGGTGTGGACCACGTGGGTGCGCTCCTGGTGCAGAGGACAGCGCGTGCAGTCGCCGATCTCCGCGTGGATCTGTTCGAACGTCTCGGTTGAATGCGTGAGCTTCACCGGCGCTGGTGTGAGATCGCCAAACAGTGAAGCCGACGGAGGCGGTTCAGGTTCGGGAACGCGGATTTGAATACTTTCCACACCCAACTCGCGCAGGTGCTCCAGTTGTTTCCTTGTCAGTTCGAGGACTTCAGCTTTCATTGCGTCTAAGACTGGCGATCACGTCGAGTATGCGATCTGCCGCTTCACGTTTCGACATGACCGGCAGTTCAATCGGACCTTCGTTGGTAATGATCGTGACTGCATTCGTCGTCGTATCAAAACCGGCATCAGCGCGCGTCACGTCGTTTGCGACGATCGCGTCAAGCTTTTTGCGTTGTAGTTTATCGCGGGCATTCTCGACGACGTTCTCCGTCTCTGCCGCAAACCCCACGACCAGCATCCCATTTGAACGTGAAGCCGATACTTGCGATAACACGTCAGGCGTTCGTTCGAGCGTCAACGTCAACGTGTCCTCCGACTTTTTGATCTTCTTACCTGCACGCTGCACCGGGCGGTAGTCGGCAATCGCCGCCGCGCCGACAAACACTGACGCGTTCTGTATCTCCTGGCCGACAGCCTGCGCCATCTCTTCCGCAGACAAAGCGCGAATAACTTTCACACCCGCCGGAGGCGACACCGTAGTGATTCCTCTTACGACCGTCACGTCGGCGCCTCGTTTCAACGCTGCTTCCGCAAGCGCAAAACCCATTCGCCCCGACGAGCGATTCGAGATGAAGCGCACGGGATCGATCTCTTCACGCGTCGCGCCGACCGTTATCAGGAACCGTTCGCCTTTCAGATCGCTAGATCGCGACGACCGGAGGATCTCCAACGCGGCCGCAACGATCCGATCCGGTTCACTCAAACGGCCTGGACCAATCGTCCCGCACGCCATCTCGCCTGCATCGGGTTCGACGAACTGCACGCCGTCTGCCCGCAGTTGCTCCAGGTTGCGCTGCGTCGCCGGATGTTCCAGCATCGTCGTATTCATCGCGGGCGCGATCAGCACCGGCGCCGAACACGCCAGATACGTCGAACTCAGAAAATCGTCCGCAATGCCGCGCGCAAACTTCGCGATTATGTTCGCCGTCGCCGGCGCCACGATCAGCAGGTCGGCTGTTTGAGAAAACGTGATATGCGCAATCGGATCCGGATTGTCAGGCGCATAATCATCGACGACGACGTGCGAACCAGACAAGGCGCGAAACGTTAGTGGCTGCACAAACTCGCACGCTCGTTTAGTCATCGCGACCCGGACCACGCAGCCGGCGCGTTGCAGACCACGAAGCACCTCGACGGCCTTGTAGGCCGCGATTCCGCCACAAACGCCGAGCGCGATATTGAACGGAGCTTGAGATTCTGGCGAAGACATGCCGCTTAACGGAAAACGAAGATCAATGTAACATTGCCGACAGACGTGCGCAATTTTGTCATCCGCACTGCTGTTATAATCGCCCGGCGCAACCAAAATAGGATAGACTCAGCCGGGCCGTTCACCATGGCAACTCGCAAGGGAAGATTATCAGCTCTTCTGATTACAGTCCTTCTCGTGTTCCCGTATGGCTTTTCGTATGCGCACGCAAGCCAGGACTTGCGCGCCTCATCCGACGAAGAGTTTGGTCCGGTGGTGCGTGCCTACCTGGGTTACCTGAAAAACGAGCAGGAAGTGGTCGACGATCGCGTCAGCCGTCGTGAAGTAAGCGCGACCTACTACCGCCGTAATTCCAATCGCATTAGGGCGCTGCGGCAGATGGCGATTCGCCTCGCGCGTGAGAGTCATAACGACTACCTTCCGGAGCTTGAAGCAGTGGCCGGCAACGAGTTGCGCCAACTATTCGGCTCCGAGCCGCCGCCGCTTTCAAGTCTAAAAACCGGAGAGGTGCTGCGAAACACGTTCCGATACCTCGGCGTAGTCCGTTCCGGCGAACCGTTCTACGTATTCGCGCGCTTAGATCCTTACGAGCAGGCTGAGCTCTCTGAAAAGTCCGTTTCCAAAACTACTGCCGGCGTTGAGACCGAACCAAAGAATGCGACCCGCAACCGCCGCGTCGTTCCCTGATCTCGAGGTTCGCGGTCGCCAATTACGCGCATCCGATCTACAGATGAACTATTGACAGTCCTGATGGGTTGGTGTTAGCACTTCTCATCGTCATAAGGTTCCTCAAGCTAATGCATCCATGCTCAACTGTGTGACTCACCTTGCGATGCCGTCACTAGTCCGATTCTCGGGACTGTTCGGCTTAACTCAACAGTGGGGTCGCGCCACGATTCCTCATAGGTCTTGAAAGGAGACATCGATGGACAAGCAGGAGTTCATTATTCGCTTCGACGATCTAAGCTCAGCCGAAGCCGGCGTCGAGGCGCAACGGCTACAGGAGATACTGTCCAACGCTTCACCCGATGTTGACGTCAAGCTGCATCGCGAACGTGCCGAGTCCATGGACATGGGAGCGACGTTGGTGTTGGTGCTGGGAACTCCGGCAATAATAGCGATTGCCCGGGGCGTCGCAGCCTGGCTCGCACAACGCGGCAAGCGCCCGGGAAGCCTGGTGTTCGAGCGGGCAGGGAGCGACGGCCAGATCGAGCGGTTCCGCTTCGATGGCGATTCGGCCGACGCTGCCAAGGTAGCCGAAGCGTTGCGCTCATCCGGAGCCGGGACCGCTAAGCCATGAGCTCCGCGCCGCCTCCCCAGCCGGAGCGCACGGTAGTGGTGATGCTTGGAGGCAGCACCTATCCGAGCAACCCTGATTTTGACAATCCTCGCTTCAAGCACTCGGCAGACGCACTGCGCGCGTACTTTGTGGATCCGTCGGGATTCAATCTGCCGGAGCAAAACCTCTTGTGGTTGTTCGACTCCACCGACAGTCCCAACAAGCTGAACGACCAGATCGCAGAGTTCCTGGGCAGCGCCATGCAGCGCCCGGAAAACCAGCGGCCGCTGGACGTGATCATCGTCTTCATCGGCCACGGCTTTTTCGACGAGAGTCGTAGCTATTACCTCGCCACATCAAGCTTCAAGATCGGCGCGCCCGAATACTCGTACAGCTTCAAGTTCCTACAGCGCACCGTAAAGCAACAGCTGCGATTCGCGCGCAAGTTCTATCTACTCGATGCCTGCTTCTCCGCGTCGGCGATGCGCGAGTTGATGTCGGCTGGACCGTTTGTCCAGCGCATGCTCAGCGCGGTCGCAACCGACGCCGCCGAGGATCTACCCCAGTTCGGCACAGCGGCGCTTTGTGCCGCAAGCAAGGACGAGGAGGCTCTCGCTCCTGAAGGTGAGAAGGACACCATGTTCAGCGGTGCGGTACTGTCGGTACTCCAAGATCCGCAAATCCCCGGAACTGCCCTATCGCTGCACCAACTGCACGGTCTGGTCGACAACTTCATCCGCAACCGCTTCGGCGAAACAGCAGTGCGCCCGGAAATCCATGTCCCCGAGCAAAGAGACGGCGATATCGCCGCGCTACCGTTGTTCCCATTGCGCCGAGATGAGCCGGCATCGGCATCCAGCGTGCTCGACGCTTTCGACGCCGCTACCTTTGCTGACGAGGCGCTGCTCCACACCATAGTGATTTGCCGCTCCACGTCCAACGCCGGCGACGACCAATTGCCGCCATTGTTGCAGGTAGTGAGCGACGCCTGGAACAACTTCGGCTCTGACATCATAGCCGCGGCGAACGAGTGCCGTGCCGGCTGGGGTGCGCCGCTAGTGCCGACCGACCGCCCAGACGGTGGCTGTTTGCTCGCACACTTAGTTGTTGAGCGGGCGTTTGAGTCGCAGGAGCAGCTACGTGCCGCAGTCGGTGCACTTTGCCGTGCTGAGGTCGCGGTGTTCGACCTTACCGGCTGGGATGAAGGCGCCACCTTCCTGCTTGGCGTCCGTGCAGTCGCCCGCCGCGGCGTGACCGTCACCAGTTTAGGCGGCGAGTTTACGATCGGCGGCGAGTTGCAAGTACCGTTCAATCTCCAGTTGCTCAATCTAGCGGCACATTCCGAAGCGCAGGAGGACGAGGGCGAGGGCAAGCGGCCGTTCGAGCTCATCGGTGGAAAAATCGTCACTGGCTTTCGTGACCTTGCCAACCTGCCGCACTACCTCGATCTGCCGGCCTACGATTCGGTGCGCCAACTCGGCGTGCAGTCAGGGGCCTACCGGCCCGTGCAAGCGCGAGAACGCGTGTTGGTACTGTGCCCTTTCAATCCGGATTACACGCGCACAAATTTCCGGCGACTCGAGAAGGCGTTGCCGAGCCGGGTGAAGGACCACGTCACCGGCACGGGAGCGGCAGCGACTAAAAAACCAGCGCTGGTGCGATTGCTCGACCTGAAGACTCCACGTTTGGTGGCGCAGACGTTGTTCGAATCGATCCGGCTCACGGATATGTGTGTTGTGGACTGGACCGGCATGCGCACAAACGTCATCTTTGAGGCCGGCGTGCGCATGGCTACAAATCCCCTGGGAGCTGTCCACGTGATCGAGCATCACGCGCGCGAGAATCTGCGCAATGGCGATCAGACTGCGTTCCAGGTGCAGGGCCTGTTGCGCTTGTTCGATCCGATAGGGTACCGACTGGGTGGCACAGACATGGGCCCGTTCGATGCGATGGTGCAGCGCTTTAATGATAGTGTTGAGGCGAACGGCCGCGGTGAGGCGAACCTGATCTACTCGGCGGTTGGCGCAGCTCTTGACCGCCGGTCTCAACCTGCGGCGTTGCCGCTGGTGAGTGAGTTGGTTCGCAGTGCAAACATTCTCGACCCTGACGACCAGGAAAGTACGGGCATCTCGCCCGTGCTGTATCACCAGATCAACCGCGAACTGGCAGCGGCGGCGCATGAAGCGGCCGCTGAGCGCCGGCTTGCAGCCTGGTTGTTCTTATCACGGCGTTACACCGCGACGGAGATCGCAGGCGAAACGCTGTTGTTGGAGCAGTTCGATTTATTGAGCGCACAAGTGCGGCGTTGGGCGCGCCGCGCCAAACGAGCGGATCTTGTTGAGGAGATCAATACGCGGGTCCAGGCGGTCAGGGATGCGGCCGCACGAGGAGGTAAGGCGTGAACACAATCAGCGTCGAGCAGGAGGTGGCACGCCTCGTCGCGCGCGCCAAGCGCGACAAGGAAGAAGCCAAGGATCTCCGCGATGACGGCGACGTTGCGGGCGCAGTCGCGGTGCTCGAGGAGACGGTGAAGGCGCTGGACGCTTCGCCGCTGCCCGTTGACCTGAAAGCCACTAACCCCAGCAGAGCGATGCGCGATCTGGCAGCGCAACTAGCCGACTGCCTGGGCATGCTCGGCGGAAACTACCGGCGCTTGGGCGAATTGGAGAAAGCCCGGGCTGCGTTCGAGCGCGGACGGGACTACGAGGAGTCGGAAGTACTCGAGGTGATGAGCTCATACAATCTGGTCAATGCGATCACACTGCCGATCGAATCCAATCCCGGCAATTGGGAAGCGCAACTGCCCTTCCTCGAGAAGGCAGTAACAGCGCTTTCGCGTCAGGTTCGTGGTGAGCGCAGCCGCGATCGGTGGGCGTGGGCCGATCTTGCTCAATGCCAGTTGCTGCTCGGTGACGAGGCCGGCGCGCTCCAGAGTTATGGTCGTGTTCGAGACCTTGGCGACGACGACACGCTCGCGTCAGTGACAGCGGTGTTGGAAAGGTTGGCGAATGCGGTACCGGCGCTCAAGGATCGCGTCAGGACCGTCGCCACCCATCTGAAATCATGATCGTATCGGCCTTGCAGCGTCAGCTTTTCCATCCAGAACTTGCAGCACATTAAACGAGAGGACAATTCAACATGTCTCTTTGGGGGCCATTGGAGAACAGGTACAAGACAGAGCAGCCGCGCAAGTTGCTGGCGCTCGACGGCGGCGGTATTCGCGGCGTACTTACTTTGCAGGTGTTGATGCGAATGGAGGAGTTGCTGCGCGAACACAGCGGACAGGGTGACAACTTTCGCCTCTGCAACTTCTTCGACTACATCGGCGGCACTAGCACGGGCGCCATTATCGCCGCCGGGCTCGCGCGCGGCATGTCGGCTAAGGAGTTGTCGGACTTCTATATGAAAGCCGGACCAGCGATGTTCGACAAGGCGTTCATTCTGTTCCGCCTGCGACATCTTTACGAAGCGAAACCGCTCCAGGAAGAATTGCAAAAGACATTCGGCAAAGACACGACACTGTTCCCTCAGCATCTCAAGTGCCTGTTGCTCGTCGTCGCCCGCAACGTCAGCACTGATTCACCATGGCCCATCAGCAGCAACCCCGACGCGAAGTACAACTTTCCGGATCGGCCTGACTGCAACCTCTGCATTCCGCTCTGGCAACTCGTGCGCGCCAGCACTGCGGCGCCCATCTATTTCGCGCCGGAAGTCTTGCAATGGGATCCGAACGATCCGTCGCGGACCTTTGTTTTCGAAGACGGCGGTCTGACGCCCTACAACAACCCTGCGTTCCTGCTGGCACGCATGGCGACGACGCCGGAGTACAAACTGAGCTGGACCGCTGATGAAGACAACCTGCTGGTGATGTCGGTCGGAACCGGCTCGGCGCCCAAGGTTGATGCGGAGGTCTATTCGTCTGGCAAGTCGGCGTTCACGAACCTCGCCAACTTCCCGGCAGCTTTGATGTATGGCGCGCAGGTTGACCAGGACGTTAACTGTCGCCTCGTCGGGCGTTGCGTTTACGGCGCTGAGATCGATCGTGAGCTCGGCGACCTGATTCCGCGTGATGCGGACGGGAAGATAATTCCGCTCGAGGTAAATCAGAACCGGCGTTTTCTGTACGCGCGCTATAACGCGGAATTAACCAGCAAGTGGCTCAGCGAGCACGGGCTGGGCGACGTCGATCCGTCGCAGGTGGCCCAACTCGACTCCGTTGAGCACATAAACGATCTCGTGCGCGTCGGCAAAGCTGTCGCTGACGATGTGAAGATCGAACACTTCAGTCTGGATCGCTTCAGCCAGTTTCATTGATCAGCGAGAAAGTAAACGATGCGAGCATTTATCATTCGGCCTTTCGGAACGAAAAAGGACGATCGCGGTGAGGAACTCAACTTCAATAAGGTCGCCGATGAACTGATCGGTCCGGCCCTCGAGGCAACTGGTTATGAAGGACGAGAGACGCTCGACATTTTTGAGTCGGGTAACATTCGCTTCGACATGTTCCGTCGTTTGCTGACGGCCGATCTGGTAGTGGCGGATCTCTCGGTTCGTAATGCGAACGTCTTTTACGAGCTCGGTATTCGTCACGCACTGCGAGAGCACGGGACCGTGATGATTCGGTGTGACGCCGGACCGGACGCGTTCCCCTTTGACCTGCAAACTGATCGCTACTTCGTTTACAAAAGAAATAATCCGAAAGAAAGTCTGCCGCAGTTAATCGACACGCTTCGCGCGACTCAAGCGAAAGCAAAAAAAGACTACGCCGCGAAAGACAGTCCGGTTTTCAGTTCACTGCCTAATCTGAAGGAGCCTGATCCTTCTCAGTTCAAGGCAGTGCCGCAGGACTTTGGCGAAGACGTCGAGAAAGCCGTCGCGAATAAACTGGCCGGCGATCTCGAGCTCTTTTCTTACGAGGTACACGGCTTTGAATGGGAGTCGCAGGGCTGGCGGCTCGTTGGCAAGGCGCAATTCGACATTAATGCGTTGGCCGGCGCGAAGGTCACCTGGGAAAACGTTCTGAAGATCGAACCTCAAGATCTCGATGCGAATATCTCGCTGGGCACGATCTATGAACGCCTGGACGATCTCGTGAGTTCGAACCAGGCACTGAATCGGGCATTGGAGAACAGGGCTATCAACCGGGACCAACGCGCCGAGGCCTACGCGCTAATAGGCCGAAACTACAAGACTCGCTGGCGTCAGGAATGGGAATCAAAAGCGGCGGACGACCGTGCTGCCGAAGCGCTGGCGTCGCCGCATCTGGAAGATTCGTTCAGGAGTTACGAAAGTGCGTTTGACGAACATCTCAACTATTACTATTCGGGTTTGAATGCGCTGGCAATGCTCAAGATCATGATCGCCCTGGCGCGACTTTACCCCGACGTGTGGAAGGATAAGTTTGCCACCGATAAGAGAGCTGCCGCGGCACTCGAGGAGCACGAAGAGCATGCACAAAAATTAGAGTCGGTGGTCGAAGTTTCACTCGATGTGATCTCCAAGCGATTTGAATGCGAGAGGAGGAAAGACCCTTGGGTGGCGATCAGTCAGGCAGACTTCGTCTTCATTACGTCAGATCGACCAGCTCGCGTTGCGGCGGCCTATCGCAAGGCGCTGGCAGATGCGCCCGAGTTCGCTAAGAAGTCGTTGTGCCAACAACTCGCGATCTACAGGGACCTCGGCGTGCTGTGCGACAACCTCGCCGAGGCATTCAAAGTCGTCGGTGAACCCGATCAACTTCCCGTACCTGGTGCGCAACCGGAGGCGAAGCCTGCGCGCAAACGCGTCCTGGTGTTTGCGGGTCACAGGATCGACGCACCCGATCGGGACACGTCGCGTTTTCCTCCTGACAAGGAAGCGGTCGCACGCGAAGAGATCAAAAAAAGAATCCTGAAAGAGATGAACGAGGGCGCCGGCGTCGCAACAGCGTATGCCGGGGCCGCCAGCGGCGGCGACATCCTGTTCCACGAGGTTTGTGCGGAACTAGGTATCGAGACGCACCTGTATCTCGCGGTTCAACCGCAGATCTATGTGACTACTTCAGTCAGTAAAGCCGGTCCGGATTGGGTACGGCGATTCTGGGACCTTCATAAGGCACATGCGGATCGCAAGCGGGTTCGCGTCCTGAATCCGATGACCACGGCGCCGAAGGACCCCGTCGAGTATCTGCCGGCATGGCTTCGTGACAAGGGAAACTACAGCATCTGGCAGCGAAATAATCTCTGGATGCTCTTCAACGCGCTCGCCGAAGGTTATGACGAAACCGGCAATCCAAACCTCACGCTGATCGCCCTTTGGGATGGCGCCCCGGGCAATACAGGCGGCACGGGCGATCTGGTTGAAAAAGTGGAAGAGCTCGGTGCGCGATGTGAGATCATCAACACCAAAGAGATCTTCGGACTATAAGCTCACCTCAGTGCCACGACGGTGAGGCCGCGTTGCGGACCAGCAGCCGCGGACTGCCGCCTTTCATCGGCACAATCCATAGATCCGTATCGCGATCGTCGTCCAGCGACTTCGCTCGCTCGAAGACGATCGACTGCCCGTCGGGTGAAATGCTGAAGCTGCCGGTGAATTCATTTTGCAGACGAGTGATCTGCGTGAGTTTGCGCGTCGAGAAGTCGTAGCGGAAGAGATTCGCCGAGTCGCGCATCAACGTCTGGTTTGAAAATACAAACCCCGAGCCATCGGGAAGCCAGTGAAGATCGAACAGCAACTGATACTCGATATCCGAATACTGGGCCAACTTCTCGCCCGGAGGTTTGCCGCCTTCCGTGATGCGAAAGACGCTCGAGTCACCTGACGCGTTCTCGCTGTAGAGAAGTTGGTTCGCCGTGGCCGGCGTCGGTCCCCAGTCCCAGACGCACGTACCGAGCGGGTTCTTCCCGTCGAACAGTGGGTTGTAAACGTACTCACCAGGCGTCGGATTCACCGGAGCGCTATTCAACGTGCACAGGCCGGAGCGATAGCTAACGCGCGATCCGTCGCTTCGCCACACGGGACGAAACGCGCCGAGCAGATCAATGCCGTCGCCGCTGATGCTGAACACGGGCGACTTCGTAGTGCGGCCGGCTTGAACGTCGAGTCCCGTGGTGAACCAACGATGCTTGCCCCACATCGCGACCACCGCCTGGGCCATGTTGCCGAAGTCGGCGACGTTATTGAAGAGCAGCGTCTTCGCTGAGCCCGGCGGCAAGGTGATCTGCTGCGGTTCGTCGGCGCCCGCGACGTAAACGATGAAGACTCCGGCGCTGGCCTCCGATTGACGATAGGTTGGTTGGTCGTTGCGCACCGTGACGCTGACTGCGCCTTTCGGATAGCGTGCAAACTCGGCGCGGTCCGGCGGGTTCGTGATTTTGCGAAAGCCGCTGCCGTCGGGATGAATCGCGTAAATGTCCGCGTGATAGAGCGAGTAAACGGCGGCGTGGCCGCTCGAGAAGGCGAGCTCTTTGCCGTCAGGACGCCAGGCGACCTCGAAAATACCAAGCTCTTTCTTCGCGTCGGGATGCGTCCACAGTCTGCGATCGTTTGAGCCATCGGCTTCGATGAGCCGGATCTCCGTCCCGCCGCGGACGTACGCGATCGTGCCGCCGCCGTTTGCCGCCCGATGAGCCGGCGTCAGTTGGGTCAAAGTTAAAACAAGTAAAAGAAAGATCGCAGATCCAATCTGACGAAACACTCTCATTTCGAACCCTCGTTATTTCTTCACGGCTGCAAGAATGGCTTGCGAAGCCTTTTGAACTTCGGGCGTGATGATGTCTTCGCCGTCTGATTTCGCTTTTGCCTTGGCCGTGTTGCTCAGGACGGTGGTTGACGTCTGCAAGTTATCGAGTATGTATTGCAGCGTCAGCTCGTCTTTCGCTTTTATGGCGTTGACGGCGCCGCCGGTCGGTATGCCGGTCGCTGTGGCTGCGATATTGCCGATGGCGCGGCCAAACATCGAGCCGCCGCCGCCTTTCTTGATGTTGAGCGAAACCGTCAACACGTAGTCACACTGGCTCTTTCTCGCTTCGTCGAGCGCTTGTGATAGCTGCTGCGAAGACAGCGTGACTACCTCGACGTTTCCGCCGTTGAGACTGCTGGCGAAACTGCTGCGCACGGTTTCTGCCGTGCTTGCGGCGTTGCCTGAGCTCACCTCGACTTTCGGCGTGATCACCCCGATACGGATCACACCGGGTTTTTTCGCAGTCGAAGCCGCGGTGACGTTGCTGTTTGCGGCCGGTTGCGGATTGTACGAACCTGCGGATATTCCGCTAGGGACGCCGTAGAGCTCATTCATGCTTTTGACCAGCGTGTAGCCTTCGGGCACGTCGAAAAGAGACGCGCTGAGCGGTTCGCGCGAGAGTTCGAGGACTTCCTGCGTCATCGTCATCGTTTGACCATCGGGTTGATGCATGGTCGTGGTGACGAGGACCGGAAATCCGAGTTTGGCAGTGCCGATCGTTTTAGTGCGAACGTCGTCCTTGCATCCCGGCTGCTGCGGCCGCATCGGCATTGGCTGCTTTTGCATCTGACTGGGACACTGGAAAGCGTATTCGAAATCGATGTACCAGCCGTCAGTTTCGATGTTCGCATCCTTATCGCAAGCTTCGGGGCTCGCCGTTTTTACCATCGAGGTTTTGATGTGGCGGGCGGTGAAACCAAACATCTGTTTGCGCTCGCCGGTGTCGGTGATGGTGTTGGTGACGTTGACGATTCCGCCACGCGCCGGCTGAACTTGTGGCTGCGCACCTGGCATTCCCGCAGCGGCGCCGCCGTCGCCTTCGCCAGTGCTCGCCATGCCCGATCCGTCGGTTGGCGAAACTAGGTAGGTTTTCGTGTTTTCGTTAAGCGTCAACGAGCGTTTAAGGTCGCATTGGAGAATTGTCGTGAAGCCGACGTTCCCCGGCATTTCAGTCCGCATCCGCGAGCCCTTGATGTACAGCAGGCTCTCACTACCCGATCCGCCCATGCCCATGCGCTGGCGAATCTTTACGTCGTTTGTCGTTTGTTTTGACTGGGTTTGGCTGTTGGCGAGGGCGCACGCCATCACAATTAAAGCGGCCACCGCGATGAACACTCTTTTCATCATCATCTCCTTTTGCGTGAGAACGCATTATCGGCTTCAATAAGTAACGCAAAAATTTTAGCCAGAACGGCTCAAAAAAAGAGTAACACGAATTAAAAGAACAAGGATGCAAGGGGTCACTCAGTTACTCGTAGCCTGGAGCGAGGGCGACAAAACCGCACTGGACGAGCTCATGCCCGCCGTTTACGACGAACTCCGCCGGCTGGCGAAGAACCATCTCAGTCGCGAGCGGCCGGGTCACACCTTGCAGACGACGGCGCTGGTGCACGAGGCCTATCTGCGTCTGATCGATCAGAAAGCCGTGGACTGGCAAAACCGCGCGCAGTTCTTCGGCCTCGCCGCGCAGATGATGAGACGGATCCTCATCAATCACGCGAAGGAGCGGCAGGCGAAGAAGCGCCAGGGATACGCGACCAGAGTCTCGTTAGACGAAGCCGTGAGCTTTTTCGAAAAGCGCGAAGTCGATCTGATGGCGCTCGACGAAGCGTTGAACAGCCTTACGGTCCTCGATCCTCAACAGACGCAGATCGTCGAGTTGAGGTTCTTTGGCGGCCTCACAATCGACGAGGTCGCGGAAGTGCTCGGCATCTCGCCGGCCACCACCAAACGCGAATGGGACTCGGCGAAACTCTGGCTGCGCCGGCAACTCAACATCGGAGGTAACTCGTCATCACCCCGGAACGCTGGCAACAAGTAAAGCAGCTTCTGTCCGAGGCGCTGGAGTTGGAGACTGATCGCAGGCGAGAGTTTCTCGATTCCGCTTGCGCCGGCGATCCCGACCTCCGCGCCGAAGTCGATCAGTTGTTGGCGCAGCAAGTCGATACCGGCAACGATCCGATGGAACTCTGTGCCGGTGATGCCGCGCTGATGTTGTTCGAAACGGAGCTTGACGCCGCCAAAATCGGAAGCCATATCGGCCCGTACCGGATCGTGCGTGAAATCGGCCGCGGCGGAATGGGCGCCGTCTACCTGGCCGAGCGTGACGACGAACATTATCACCAACAAGTGGCGATCAAGTTGATCAAACCCGGTCTCGGCGGCGACGTCATCAGGCGTCGCTTTCGAAACGAGATGCAGATCCTGGCCGAGTTGAACCATCCGAACATCGCCCGCTTGTTCGACGCCGGTACGACCGACGATGGACTCCCGTACCTCGTGATGGAGTACGTTGAAGGCAGCGCGATCAATGCCTACTGTGACCAGCACCAACTCTCCGTCGAGCAACGGCTGAAGCTATTCAGCACCGTTTGTGAAGCGGTGCAGTATGCGCACCAGCACCTCGTTATCCATCGAGACATCAAGCCGGGCAACATTCTGGTTACGAGTGAAGGATTGCCGAAGCTGGTCGATTTCGGCATCGCTAAGCTTCTGGGCCGCGGAAACCTCGGGTCAGATCTGACGGCGACGGCGATGCCGTTTATGACGCCGCAGTACGCGAGTCCCGAGCAAGTACGCGCCGAGTCAGTGACGACTGCAACCGATGTTTATTCGCTTGGCGTTGTGCTTTATGAACTGTTGAGCGGCCGCGCGCCATACCGTTTTCGGAGTCGCGTGCCCCACGAGGTTGCGAAGACTATTTGCGACGAGGATCCGCAGCCTTTACCGCGAACTCGGAAACCCCTGCACGGCGATCTCGACAACATCGTCCTGATGGCGATGCGCAAAGAACCGCAGCGCCGTTACGCCACCGCCGAACAACTTTCGGAAGACATCCAGCGCCATCTGAATGGACTGCCGGTGCGCGCGCGTCAGGATACGTTTTCTTACCGCGCAGGGAAGTTCATTCGGCGGCAGAAGGTGGCGGTCACGGCGGCGGCTGTCGTTGCGCTGACGCTGCTCGCCGGCATCATTGCGACCACGTGGCAAGTGAGAGTCGCGCGAGCAGAACGCGCCCGATCCGAACGGCGGTTCAACGAAGTGCGGCAACTCGCGAATTCGATCGTCTTCGAAGTTCACGACGCGGTTGCGAACTTGCCTGGCTCGACTCCCGCTCGTTCGCTGATCGTGCAGCGAGGATTGAAGTATCTCGACAGTCTTGCCAAAGACGCAGCCGGCGATCGCGGACTACAACGCGAACTCGCGGCGGCGTATGAAAAGCTGGGCACGGTTCAGTACACGCCTTCGGTCGCGCATCTGGGAGACTTGCCGGGCGCACTCGAGAGCCATCGCAAAGCGGCGGCACTGCGAGAGGCGCTCGTTGCGTCCGATCCTTCGAACAAAGACTACCGGCGCGACTTGCTCGACAGTCGTTGGTTCATCGCAACGCTGCTCGGCGCGCAAGGCGATCTGCCCGGCGAGTTGGACATGATCCGGCAGCAACTCCCAGCACGGAGCGAACTCGCCGCCGCCGAGACGGCAGACTTTGTCGATCGTTACAACCTCG
This sequence comes from Acidobacteriota bacterium, assembly GCA_046732935.1. Lineage (GTDB taxonomy): Bacteria > Acidobacteriota > Blastocatellia > Pyrinomonadales > Pyrinomonadaceae > PSRF01. The sequence goes on from JBKPOC010000003.1 coordinate 42,200, forward strand.
CCGGCACTTACGCGTACATCGGCAGCCTGTTGATGCGGATGGGAGACGTAACGGCCGCGCTAGCGAATCAACAGGAAGCTCTGCGCCTTCGCGAACAACTCGCGACCGTCGACCCGAACACCGCCCGCTCACGGCGTGCCTTGTCGATCTCGTACGAGTATCTCGGCCTCGCAACGGATCAAACCGGCGACACTCGCGCCGCGCTCGACATCGAACGCCGCGGATTAGAGTTGCGTGAATCACTCGTCGCCGCGGATCTACTCAATACGGATTTGCGACTGATGCTGAACGAGAGTCATCGCTACGTCGGCGACATGCTTTTCAAACTCGGCGACTACGACGGAGCGCGCGATCACTATCAGCAGCAACTCTCGTCGATTCGCGAGATGGTCGCGTCAGACCCGTCGAACGCTCAGTTTCGCAGTAACGAAGCAGTCGCGCTTATTAAAACCGGCGACATCGAAGCGCACGCCGGACACACCGCCAAAGCAATCGCGATCTACCAGGAAGCACTGCGTATTCGCGAACAACTCAGCTCCTCCGCCAGCCTCGACATCTACCTTCGCGAAGATCTCGCTGAAGCCAAGCTCAAGCTCGCCGGCGTGTTAAAGACAAAAGGCGCCCGCGTAGAGGCTGCGAAGAACTACCAGGAAGCCATTGACATGCTCGGGCCGCTCTACGAGAGGATGCCCGCTCACGCCGGAATCCGCAGAATGCTTGGACAATCCTATAACGGGCTTGAGGACATCTTGCATATTAGTCTTCTTTAACTCTATCTTGTGCGTTCTTCGAGCCGTGAACAATTACACTTTCAAGGGTAAACAATGCATCAGAATCGGTCTCGGGCTTACGTCCCGCCTCTACGCGCGTGCGCGTTGATTCTTCTCGCAACCACGTTCGTCATTTCCGCGAAAGCGCAGCAGCAGGCTTGCTTTTCCGCCGACGAACGAGCGCGCGCCGAACGCTCGGCCAAAGTCTATCGAGCGCCGGATCCCGGCTACGACCCGGTGCTTGGCTACAATCCGGCGAACGGTCCGCGCCGCGGCGCGCCGCCAGTGGACGAGAACGGACTCGCCAAGCCCATCAACTGCGTGGCCAACAAAGACGAGAAGCCAGGCGCCGGCACGACGCCGAAGTTTCACTGCTCGATTCAGGGCATGACTGACGAAGACGGCAATCTGATCCGTTACAAGGTCAAACCCCACTTCAAAGGGCAGTCGCCCGACAGGCGAAACGGCGAGATCTACGGCGAGTTTTTGTCGTCACGTTTTTCGAAGGCGCTCGGTTTCTTCGCGGACGACGAATGGGTCGCGGACGTCAACTGTCCTGACTGCGAGAAAAGCCTGACCAAGAGTTTTCAAGGCGCGAGTTTCTCGCCGTTTCAACCCGCCGCCGGCGTCGAGCTCCCGCTGGCAAGAGGAATCGACGTGAACTGTAACAACAAGGATTCGGGCGGACTCGCCGAATCACTTCAAACGTTGCTCCAGAATGGCGCGCCACGTGCGGAAATCGACGCGTTCAAGCTCTGGCTCGGGTTCATCGATCACGGCGACACGAAGAGTGACAATCACAAGTTTGCCTGTCTCGATTCGAAGAAGAACACCGACGGCTCACGCGGGTGCAAACCGGGTGAAGCCGTGTTCTACGTTGGCGACATGGGATCGACTTTCGGCTATTCGCGTTCGAGTGAAAACAAGGCGAAGCTCGACGTTTGGCGTAAGAAGGATCCGATCGAAGTGAGTGGCGGGAAATGCACGACGACGGCGAAGAGCATCGGCGACGCAAGCATCAGCGAAGCGGGCCGCAAGCTGCTTGCCGACAATCTCCAGCAACTGCTCGACGCCGAGAAACAGAACCAAACGATCACGCGCGTCTTCGCCGCCTCGCGGAATGCGGAGCGCGATCAGCCCCCGGCACAATGGACCGCCGAATTCGTACGTAAAGCGCGCCTGATCATCGACGCGCGCTGCTCGAACTGAGGAGGGCTTTGGTCTTGGGTCTTTGGTCTTAGTGCTTTGTGCTTTGTACTTTGTACTTTGTGCTTTGTACTTTAGTGTTCCGAAGACCTAAGACCTAAGACCGAAGACCCAAGACCAAAAACCAAGTACAAAGCACAAAGCTCAAAGCTCAAAGTTCAAACAATGAAATCGAAACCAAAACGCTTCTTCGCCTGGTCTGTGCTCAACCGCGACTTGTGCCAGTTGGAGTTCTTCCGGCGCGTGCTGGAAGAAGCGTTGGACAAGTCGACGCCAGTACTGGAGAAGTTAAAGTTTCTCGCCGTGTTCTCGTCGAACCTCGACGAGTTCTTCATGGTGCGTGTGTCCGGTCTGAAGGAGATGTTGGGCATCGAAGAGCTCGGGCCGATGCCGGGCGAATTGACGCCGGCCGAACAGCTCGACGTGATTCGCAAGCGAGTGCTCACGCTCGTCGACGAACATACAAACTGTTTGCGTGAAGAAGTGATTCCGGAGCTCCAGTCTCACGGCGTGGTGATCGCGCGATACGCGTCGCTTTCAGCGGCCGAAAAGAAGCGGCTGGCCGAGTACTTCATGAAGAACATCTTCCTGGTGCTCACGCCGCAGGCCGTCGATCCGGCTCGTCCGTTTCCTTACATCTCGAACCTCAGTCTGAATATCGGCTTGACGGTCGAGAGCAATCCTGAAGACACGCTCGCGGGATCGCCGCTGGGCAGGGAAACGAGGTTTGTCCGCATCAAGGTCCCGCCGGTCGTGCCGCGACTGATCCCGGTCGAAGAAGGGAAGCTGAAGTTCGCGCTCGTCGAAGAGGTGATCGAGGCAAACATCCATGCGTTGTTTCCCAACATGCACCTGGGCAAGGGGCACGTGTTTCGCGTCACGCGCGATGCGGATGTCGAGATACGCGATGACAAAGCGGCGGACTTGTTGAAGTTGATCAAAGAGTCGCTGCGCGAGCGGCGTTTCGGTTTGCCGGTGCGGCTGGAAGTGTCGTCGTCGATGCCGGCGGAAATGGTTGAGTACCTGACGAAGTCGCTCAACATCGAGGCCCACGACGTTTATGAAATCAATGGCCTGTTGGACGTTCCGGATTTGATGCAGCTATACGATCTCGACGTGCCGGAGTTGAAGGACAAGCCGCTCCGTGCTGTCGTGCCGGTCGCTTTGCGGAACAAGGAGTCGCTGTTCGAAGCGATCAAGAAGCAGGACGTGCTGCTGCATCATCCGTACAGCGCGTTCGGAACGATCGTCGATTTCATTCAGGCGGCGGCGGACGATCCGCAGGTCGTCGCAATCAAGATGTGTCTCTATCGAACGGGAAAGAACTCGCCGATTCCGCAGGCGCTGATGGCGGCGAGCGAACGCGGAAAGCAGGTGACGGCCGTCGTCGAGATCAAGGCGCGGTTCGACGAAGAGAACAACATCGAGTGGGCCAAGCGTCTGGCTGAGTCCGGCGTGCACGTCGTTTACGGCATCGTCGGGTTGAAGACGCACAGCAAAGTGGCGCTCGTCGTGAGGCGCGAAGAAGATGGTCTACAGACTTACACGCACATCGCGACCGGCAATTACAATCCGACGACGTCGAAGGTGTACACGGATCTCGGGCTGCTGACGAACGATTCGATGATCGGCGACGACGCGACCGACTTGTTCAACTTTCTGACCGGTTTTTCGATTCAGAAGGAGTACAGCCGCTTGATGGTCGCGCCGCTGAACCTTCGCAAGCGAATGATGGCGCTGATCAAGCGTGAGACTGAGCATGCGCGCGAGGGTCGCGAGGCGCGCATCACTGCCAAGGTGAATCGTCTGACTGACCTCAACATCATCGAGGCGCTTTACGAAGCGTCGCAGGCGGGTGTGAAGATCGATCTGATCGTGCGCGGGTCGTGCATGATTCGTCCGGGCGAGCCGGGGCTTTCGCAAACGATTCACGTGCGCAGCGTCGTGGGACGTTTTCTCGAACACAGTCGCATCTTTTATTTCGCGAACGGCGGCGAGGAAGAGGTCTACATCGGATCGGCTGATTGGATGACGCGCAATCTCGATCGACGTGTCGAAGTGGTAGTGCCCGTGATCGATGCGAGCCTGAAGAAGTATTTGAAAGATACGGTTTTGGATGCGTATCTCCGCGACAACGTGAAGGCGCGCGTCATGAAGTCTGACGGGACGTACGTGATGCCGCCGATGGCGCCCGGCGAAGAGTCGTTCAACAGTCAGCTCTTCTTTGAAGGAGCCAACAGTTCCCCGGCCGTCGGCACTGTGCATCCGTTGAAACGTGATCGACTATGGGCCAAGCAATAATTAGAGACTTTGAGAGGTGCGGATTATGAACCGTTTGACTCTTGCAGTGCTGTCGACCTTTGTCGTCATCCTGCTGGGAAGCGGGTTTTTAGCTTACGTCTTTCGCGATCGCCCCGGAACGCCGGCAATACCGCCGAGCTCAACGACCGCGCCTGCTGGTGAAACCGCTCGCGAAATACCGTTGTTGGGCCGAGTCTTCGGACCCGACGCGTCAGGCCTCTCGCCCGCGACGTTCGCGAGTTGGGAAGCCACGTCCGCGCGCATCGCGTTGCGATTCTCGCTCGCCGCATTTCTCGCTTCGTTGCTCGCGTTTCGTCCGCGCCGCGGTGTGTCTATCATGCGCCGCAACCCCTACGTCGCGCAGACGCAGATTCTGATGGCTGTCGTTGTGGGCGCGATGATGATGGTCGTGGGCGATAGCGCCGCACGCGCGTTCGGCATCTTCGCTGCCGCTTCACTCGTTCGGTTCCGCACGAACATTCGCGACCCGAAAGAGATCACGGTGCTGCTGGTCTGCCTCGGCGTAGGTCTCGCATCGGGCGTCGGACGTTGGGACATGGCCGTTATCCTGACGCTCTTCGTGCTGATCTCGTTGTCGTTGTTGGAATACCTCGAGCAGTACCAGGTGTTCCGGTCGATGGAGATGACGGTCCAGACACGCGACGTCGACAAGACGAACGACATGCTGAAGGATCTCTTTGCGCGCAACGGGTTTGACTATGAGCTGCGAGAGCTCAATCGTCAGGATCCGGACGAACCGATGGGCAAGATCGTCTATCTCGTGAATCTCGATACGGTGGTGAGCACGAGTAAGTTGAGTGAGGAGATTCTTTCGTCCGATCCGGCGAACATCGACAGCGTCGAATGGGAGCAGCAGGAAAGCAAGACTTACATTTACAAGTAATGCTTCGGAGGTCTGGATGAGCAGTCGCACGATTGTAGTTGGAGACATTCACGGTTGTTATGACGAACTGATGGAGTTGATGGAGAAGGTCCAGCTGGGACAGAACGACCGCGTTGTTTCCGTCGGAGACTTGATTACGAAAGGCCCGAAGAACCGCGAAGTGCTCGAGTTGTTCATGACTGACCCGCGCTTTACGACCGTCATCGGCAATCACGATCTACAGTTGCGCCGCAAGTGGTACGGCGAAGACGTCGATCTGAAGCCTGCGCAGAGAGAAGCGCACCGCGAGTTGCGAGGCGAGAAAGACGCCTACGCGAGTTTTCTGAATCGCCTGCCATTCATGATTGATCTCGACACGCATCTCGTCGTGCATGCCGGTCTGCGACCGAACGTCGAGTTGCACTCACAGACAACGGGCGATCTCACACGGCTGCGAACGCTCGGTCCCGATCGCGAGAGTGAAGAGGGAACTCCGTGGTATCACGTTTATTACGGCGACAAGACAGTGCTCTTCGGTCACTGGCCCGCGCCGGAACCGCGACGCGGCAAGAAAGCCATCGGCCTCGACACGGGCTGTGTCTACGGCTACAACCTGACCGCCTACATCATCGAGACAAACGAGTTCGTCAACGTGCGCGCAAAGCGTGCGTACGACGAGAGTTGAAACTGCCGCTGGCTTCTGAGCCTCCATTCTACTCCGATGTCACGGTTGGCGGCGGGTATTGAGATCACTGAGCAGTAGTAGCGATACTTGCAGGTGACTGCCGGCGCGAACCTCGTATTTGCTCGCCAGTCCCCACAAGACAACTCAGGCGGCCCAGCCGATTAGCCACGCAATCATCGAGTGAAATACAAACCGGAACTCGCTATTCCGGTACCTGTTCTCCAGCGACATTACCGTTAATAGGAGAAAGAATGTGATCACAACACAGGTCGAGACGTTCACTTGAGCAGATGCCATGTTTAGTACCGATGGTTCCATTGTCGATTCCACTTTCACCTCCGAGGTAGCAGCAGGTTGTGTTAGCCCGCGCGGAGTGAAACCAACCGGGAGTAGTGTCAATGTACATTATAAAGCGCGTAGCCGAGCGCTTGGTCTAACGCAAAGGGCCGGCGTTGCTGCCGGCCCTACTTGAAAAACCAGCGTGTTCGTCAGGTGAGACTAGTAGTTGATGTCTCCAACCATGGTGAACGTGTAGGCGCCCGTGATGAAGTTCTGCTCGACGACGATTGCGGCTTTTCCACTTGCTCCCGCGAAACGTCCGGTGCCGCTTTGAAACACCATGTATCCGGTCGCGATTCCAGTCCGCAGGTCCATCGTACCGTCCTGGATAATTGTGGGAAGACGATCGCCGTTGGCGGCTACATACGTAACGTCGCCGGCTGGATGCGAGATGTTCGGGTCGTTGGCGTCAGGCAGGAATTGAATCGTGCCGTAACCGGTGAACAATCCCAGGTGACTCGCGTTACCCGATACCGTGACGGTCGCACCCGTGACATTGCCGGCGCCATCTGTGATGAAGGTCGCGACGCCATTTCCGTTGGAAGCAAATGGACGCTCAGTTGCGCTTACCGGAACGATTCCCAGCAGCAGTGAGAAAACCAGAACCAAACTGGCGGACACAAGACGTTTCATGATGATCTCCTTCATAATGATTCAAAATTTCGGCTCGGCGGTGTTAGCGAACCGCTGCGAGCCCATCCGTTTTGAAGTGGTCATTAAGCGGAGAACATCACATCAGATTGCTGAATTATTTTTCGCCCGGCTATCCCATAACGCCGTCACGGTATTATGATCTGCGACGTAGGGAAAGAGGAGGAGATTTACCATGCGCGTTCTCTCACAGAAGCGGCGCGGGAGTCACCCGCCCATACCTGCGAAACCTGCATTAACCTCGCATGTCTCAACTAAAATAGAAGGTCCTCGCGAGGAAGATGTTCTCAGCGGTGTAAACGGAAACTCATTTTCATGGGATTTCTCAAAGATCCCTGTGTTTGCATCGAGTGTCGCCGGCAGATCTCAAATGCCCGTGCAGCCAAAGCTTGTAGCCGGACAGGCAGAAGATCCGCTCGAGCGTGAGGCAGACCACATCGCTGACCAGGTGATAGCGGCAAAGGATGACGACCTCTCTCTTGCTTCTGTTGCGCGCTTCAGAGGCGTACGAATCCACTCCGATTCTCGTGCGGCGGACCTTGCCAGGAGTATCAGTGCTCGCGCTTTCACGCGCGGCCGGGACATTGTGTTCGGCGCGGGGGAATACCGGCCTCAATCTGTAGAGGGAGGACGATTGTTGGCGCACGAGTTGGTCCATGTCGTGCAGCAGCAAGCGTCGCCAGCAGCCGTTCAGCGCCAACCGGCTCCGAAAGACCCGTTTGCTCAAGGAGGGACTTACGAACAGTTGGACATATTAAGGGAGGGAAGCCTTCCAATTGCAGAATATAGAGATCCCGATCTCCGTAACCTCAGTTTCGACGAATGGGCTCGCGAACTACAAAACCGTAGGTTTCAACGAAAACTTGACGCAATCGACAAGCTGGGGGACCTCAGAGATCAGCGCGCTGTAGCGACCTTGATTTTGGTCGTCGAAGATAAGTTGTTCACTGCGCCCAGGGACTTCACGGCGGACCAAAAGCTGCGGCTAAAACAGGAGGCGCTGAAAGCCCTCGGTAAAATCGGAGGCACGGCGTCGCTCACGAAATTGAACGAGTTGCTCACCAGCAAAGACCCAAAAGAGAGGAGGATGGCAGCGCGCGGATACGCCGAAACCTCTACGAGGGGAGCGGTTGTCGACTTGCTCACGGCGCTCCAGAGCGAAACCGATGTCGCTGTGAAGTCCAGAATCATACTTGCCTTGGGCAACGTTGCCCGTGACTTGGGTGCTGGGGCAAAGCAAGTCGTCGTTACTGAGATGATCCGCCTGATGGAGAACAATACTGGAGAAGTACAAAGTGCGGCGATCGAGGCTTTGGGGCGAATTCAACTGAAGACTGCAACGGAGCCCCTGATGAAGCAATTGTCGCTATGGCATAGCGTGCCGCTGCTCGCCGCGGACATCATAAGGGCCCTGGGAGAAATTGGAGACAACAGGGCAGTAGATATTCTCGTGACGATGCTGGAAAAGCACGGGTCCCCCTCCGTGAGGACTGGGGCGGCAGTGGCGCTGGGAAAGATCCGCACCCAGAAGGCACTGGCGGCGCTGAAGGCGCGACTCAGTCAGGAACCTGATAGCCTTGTTAGAGCCGCAATTCGAACCGCGATCCAGATGCCAGTCTTGCACTGGGAGTTTAAGCCGTCGCGTCTCACTCCTGAAGGGCCATAGTCGAAGGTGCTTGTCGAACCAGGCGAGGACCCGCTTTTGTAAGTCTACCCGATGTGAGTATTGCTGAATGTTGTGTCCTTCTCTCGGGTAAACGACCAGCTCTGCTTCGACTCCGACATCTCGTAACGCCGTATAGAATTCGTAAGCCTGACCGATCGGGACGCCGCCATCGCGTTCGCCGTGCAGCAGCAGCGTAGGCGTCCGGCAGTTCGCACCAGCGTGATCGGTGAATGTTCGTCATACCACTTTCGATTCAGATAAGGGCTATCGGGCGTAGACACCCGCATCGAGGCACGCATCCCCGTTAACACCACGCGTGTTCGGTAGAAAGACGACGTAACCGTTGGAAGCCAACAGTTGTCCCCAGTCCCACCACTGACTCCCATGAAAGCCATTCCACCACGGAGTGTCGCCCGGATGTGTATTGACGATAGTCGGATATGCCTGGCCTGCGTGATAGTCAGGCGGAGTGATAAGAACGCCGCGACGGACCAAGCCGTCTTTCGAATTCTTCCACTGGACCCTCGCGCACCTTCCCGATTCGCCAGGAAGCTGTTTGCGGGGTTGAGGTCCGTAATCTTGCGTGGGCCGGCGCCTTTCGTCAGAACCCAAATGTCGCTGGGTGATTCTGCTGTCTGAAATGGAAGCAGACGCAAACTTACTGATATCGTTCAGTCACAGTGGGAGCTAGATAGGCGGTTGTAATTCCATTTGTGGTGAAGCCGAATCTCGATCGCGAATACCAAGCATGTCTTCAGGAGTTACGGTGTGAGTAGTATGTTGTCGAGCCAGTCCGTCATTGTCTCCAGATATCCCGGCGCCAACATGGGCCAGTGAGTTGGTTCGTCAGGTTTGGGCCAGACAAGCAGCGCGTGATCGGCGTTCGAGAATACCTTGATCGTGTAGTCCTTATTTCCAGCCTTGCTCAAACTCTTTCGGTAATTCGCCGTCGTATCCGCAACCGGAGTCAGAGTATCTAATTCGCCGAACACGGCTAACACTGCGCATTTGACTTTCTCTAACGCCGGCGCCGGGTCGTAGCTCATCTGTAACTTCCAGCTCGGGACTATATCTTCCAGTTTGTCCGGCAACTGAACGCGGTCGGCCCATCTCTTGCCGCGCGCATTCTGCGTTGCAACCTGGAGACGGTCCCATCCCTGGCCGCCTGATCGCGCCACCGCCCACTTCTGGTTCAGATAGGCGATAGCTTCCGCGATTTCGGCCTCGGAAAAGCCGTCGTGTCGCATTTGTGCTTCCGCCTGATATGTCACTTGTAGATAGGGCGCGACGCCGGTGCCGGATACATTGATTACGAACGCGACGTCATTTGAAAGAGCGGCGGCTAGAGGCGCGATGATGCCGCCCTGGCTTCGACCGTACAGTCCCACTTGCTTAGGATTAATCTCTTTACGACTTTGCAGGTAATGAATGCCCGACAGCGCATCCGCCGCAAAGTCGTTGAAGCTCTCGTCGCGGTAATCTCCACCTGATTTTCCTGTGCCACGTTTATCGTAGACGAGCGTCGCAATCCCGTGTCGAGCGAAGTGGTCGGCATAAAACGACTCGCCTTCACGATCGACCTCACCCGAACCTTGCAGCAGGAACATCGCCGCGTGGTTGCCTCGTGTGAGCGGTAGTCGCAACGTTCCGGTGAGCGCAACATCGCCGCTTTTAAAGGTCACGTCTTCTTCCTTGTAGGGTAGCGGAACGGCCGGCTTGCGTTTCAGGTAAAACTTATCGACGTGCCCACCGGTCGGAGACGGCACCTTTCCTGAGATCGTGTCTCCTTGAAGTTCGCCTTCAAACAACAGACCCATAGGCAGTCTGAACGTCACCTTGGATACGTCGTACGTTATCTTCAACGGCCAATGAAAAATCGCCGCGGCCGGCAGATCGAAAGTTCCCTTGAAGGAACCGCCGTCAGCCGCAAAGTCAGCCATCATCTTTAACTCGCCCGCGGGCTGGGTGATGGCGCCTTCCCAATGGCCGACAAGAGGCTTCTCCGCCGGCCGCTGCGCGGAAGCGATGGGTAAGCCGCCGGACACGAGCAACAGAAGCCCGACTACAAGCAATCTTTTTATCATCGCGAACTCCTGACTTGCCGAATACGGACGCTGATTTTAGGGCATACAGGGACCAGGGATAAACAGAATCACAGTCCTCACTGTGGCTAGTCCCGTTGCCGCCCTGCCATTCTGCCTTACTATCGCGAACAAGGGTTTCGCTCGAAACGTTAAGGTGAATATGTTTACGCTACTCAAACTCGAACTGGAAAAGCTGCTTCGCGCGAAAAGCTTTTACCTGGCCTTCGTTGTGCTGACTGCCTTCGTGGCGCTGATGCTTTGGGGGTTCTACACCTATGCCGCGCGGAAGACCGGTGGTCAGGCCGTCGAGCAGTTCAAATATACGTACGAGTCCCGGCAGTACTTCAACGGACTGACTTTCGCCCTCTACTCGCTGCTTTTTTCTTTTACTTTACTGCTTCCGATTTTCGTCTCCATGAGCGCAGGCTCGCAGATCGCGGGTGAGGCACGCGCGGGTACGTTGCGGATGATGTGTACCCGTCCAATCGCGCGCGCGTCTCTGGTTCTTTCGAAGTTTCTGGTGACGGCACTTCACGCCGCGCTTTTGCTGGCGTTCTTCATCGGTTTGAATTTGCTCGTTGGTTTGATTTTCGTCGGGTGGGGCAATCTCGAGTTGTATCCTGGTCCGCTCAATCTCGTCGATGCGCCCGGGAAGATCATGCGCGACGATGCACTCGTGCGTTTTGGTTACGCTGTTCTGTCAGGTACCTGGGCCCTTCTCGTCATCGCCGCCCTCGCGCTGCTTTGTTCAGTCGTCTTCGATTCACCGGTACAGGCAATCGTGATCACCATTGCCGCTTATTTGGCTCTCTACATCGTCGGGCGTGTGGAGTTCTTCGAACATTTGCGTCCTTACTTGTTCACCACTGACATGGACTTCTGGCGCGACGTGTTCAAGCCAAACATTCCCTGGCAGAGTCTGTGGCACTACGCATTTATCTGCGGCGCATATACAACCGGTCTGTTGCTGACAACGGTCGTTATCTTCGAACGGAAGGACATCGTTACTTGAGATGTGGGTGAAACTGGTCCTTCTGCTCTTGTTCCTCTTGATGGTCTGGGGCGCGGTTCAATTCGCGGAGCCGTCTGTGCCGGAAGACGAAGGCTCGCCGCGTACGACCGTTGTTTCACTGCGTCTGCTTACCTGGAACATCGGCTATGCCGAACTCGAAGACGACACGCGTGCGCACGACAAGGATTTGCCGGCAGTTGCGGACGTGATTTTACGGAAAGATCCCGACGCAGTTGCTCTTCAGGAACTGACGGGCAACGAGCAACTGGGCCAGTTGCTGCGGTTGTTGCATGGAAAGTATCGTGGCGCAGTTGCGCAGCAGGGAAGAGGCGATCGATTCGAAGCCATACTCGTCAAAGATACCGCCGCTTCGTTTGTTCCCGTGTCGGTGGGTGGTCGTTACGCGTTGTCAGCTTCATTCCGGCCACGTCAGAACACGCCGGAGATCGTGTTGTTGAGCGCACACGCGGACGCTTTCAATGCTGCTCGCCGCAGGACCTACACCGAAGGGTTGATAGATTGGGCCCAGGCTCGAGCGCAGTCCGCGAGAGTCTTCATCGCCGGAGATTTCAACTTCGAATTGAAGGCTGCCAATGAGACGAATCTTTATACCGATAACTTGAAGCATGACAGTGAATCGTACAGCCACATCCTGCGTTACTTTCGCGATCTTGGGCGCGCAGCCGGTGATACGGCGATCAACGATCGACGCATCGATTACGTTTTTGGTCCATCAGAGCTTGTACAGATCGGACGAGTCGAAGTGTTGCGGGACGCCGCTGTCGGCCGCATGGATCATTGGCCGTTGTTAGTGGAGGTCGGCTTTTAAGCATGTCTGACGTAGCTCTACAGACTGAAAACCTGACGAAGCGTTTTCGCAGGCGCATGGCAGTCGATCGTCTGACGATACGTGTCGACAAAGGGGACATTTACGGTTTTCTCGGTCCAAACGGAGCGGGGAAGTCAACCACGTTGAGGATGTTGTTGGGACTGGTCAGGCCGACGTCCGGCACGATCAAATTCCCCGTAAGCACTTCGCGATGGGAGTACTTGCGCGGTCGCTCGCGCGTGGGCGCAATCATCGAGACGCCGGCGTTCTATGAAAACTTCTCGGGACGCAGGAACTTGCAGTTGCTTGCGTCATTGTCCGGAGGCGTCGCGCGGAACCGCGTGGAAGAGGTGCTCGACGTCCTAGACCTTCGCAACCGCGCACAGGATCCGGTGAAGGTTTATTCGTACGGCATGCGGCAGCGGCTTGGAATTGCGCAGGCGCTTCTGCCGACACCCGAGATAATTATTCTCGACGAACCTACCAACGGTCTCGATCCGCAGGGAATACATGAGACGCGAAAGCTGATCAGACGTCTGCGAGATGAATTCAGGTTGACTGTGTTGCTCTCGAGTCATCTACTCACTGAGATCGAGCAAGTCTGTAATCGCATCGGGATCATTCACGAAGGGCGTCTGCTTTATGAAGGCGAGCCGGAGGGACTGGTCGCACCGGCTGGCTCGTACAAAGTTCGCGTCGACGATATATCCGGAGCCTTTCAGATACTGACACGCGAGCCGAAGGTGGCGGTCAGCCGCAACGGCTCCTCATTCCTGCGGGTTGAAGCGGACGCGGAAAGCATCTCCTCAGTAAATGCGCTGCTAGTCGGTAGTGGAATCAAGGTATACGAGTTGAGCCCCGCTCAAGAGAGTCTGGAAGAAGCATTCCTTCGTCTCACTAAAACAGAGAAATTTTAAGTTCCTTCACGTGATGTTTTGCGAGTTCGCGCCACTGTAGAACGTAATGCCTCGCATTGCATTAAAACTTGAAGGAGAAGAAAGCATGAAACGTTCACTACTTATGAAATTCCTCGTACTCACGTTAACGCTGCTCTTCGGCAGCCTCGCAGTTACAGCAACCGAACGCCCTTTTTCACTCAACGGACAAGGGATCGCGATTCCGATCCTCGATGGCAACGGCAACATGGTTGCGGCTGAGCCAACTGGCTCCGGGAATGCAACCCATCTCGGTATGTTCACTAACACGGGTCGGGTCGTTTTCACGCCTGACGCGTCCAATCCAAACATCCTTCACCCGGCGGGTGGCGGTGTCTTCACGGCAGCTAACGGCGACAAACTCAACTTCGTCATCGTTACTGGCGCTCTGGACTTAACCACCGGGATCGGAACCGGAGACTTTGCCTTCACTGGCGGAACCGGTCGCTTCGCTAATGCTACCGGCCACACGTCGGGTGTCATCCAACAGAATGTCGTCACGGGCGCCTACGAACTCACGATGGTCGGAACCATCGATTACTAACAGCGGCTCTTCAGTTCAGACTGTTGTTTCAAGTGGGCAGGCTCAAGTGGCCTGCCCTTCCCATGCGGTTGACTGTAGGGAAAAAGCCTTGCTCTCACAACGCATTTGTAATGCTAAATAGCTATGCTAGAAATCTATGCTACGTAGCTTTTGGTCGTATCTGACGCAACAATTCACGTTTGGCCGGATCACGGTATCAATCTCGAGCATTGTAATCGGATTGATTACCATTATCTTGACGATCGCCCTTGCCCGATCTGTAAGCATCTTGATCGAGCGGCGGATTGCTCACCGCCGGCACATCGATCCCGGATTGCGCTACACAATTTGTCGCCTCGTAAAGTATTTCATCACCACGATCGGAATTCTGGTCGCACTCAAACAGGCGTTCGCAGTTGATCTCACTTCAATCGCGGTGCTCTTCACCGCCTTATCCGTCGGCATCGGTTTCGGCTTGCAGTATCTCGCGGCGGATATTGCGTCCGGCTTTATCTTGCTGTTTGAAAGACCGATCAGAGTCGGGGATCGGGTAACGATTGGTGACGACGAAGGCGATGTGCAAAGTATCAATCTGCGAACGACTATCGTGACGACTAATGATCGGATCGCGATCATCGTTCCGAACTCAAAACTGGTGAGTCAGAGTGTGATCAATTGGTCGTATGGAGATCCTCGCGCGCGCATCGCGATTCCAGTGGGAGTGGCTGATGATTCAGACGTTCAGTTGGTGACGGACACGTTGATCGACGTGGCGCAAGGTGTGGAGAACGTGTTGACGGAGCCCGCGCCAAGCGTGCAGTTCTTGCGATTTGGAGACTACTCACTCGACTTCAGATTATTAGTATGGACCGACGCGCCACGCCGGCATGTGCAGATCAAGAGTGATATCAATTACCGCATCGCACAACTGTTTCGCGAGCGAGGAATCAAGATCCCGTATCCGAAGCAAGAGTTTTTATTGAAGAGCGCGAATCTGGCGGGGCGCTTATCTTCAGATTATACGGACTACACAGACAAATCAGCGTAGGTGGTCGTAATGCTTTACGGCGGCCTCGTGACGTCAATCACAATAAAGACCGGAGTATTTGCCCGCATGCCGTTACGCCCCTACTATTCTTTAAGTCTACGTTTAATGAAAAAATAGCCAGGATCATGGTCGCGCCCTACGAGCCAGTCACGGCCCTGCTTTAGCAGCTCATCATCGTCAGGGTAATAGTCGAGCAGACGCTGCCAGACGTAATTCCACTCCGGCCTGTCCTCGCGCCCTACGAGCCA
>JBKPOC010000004.1:0-4381 GCA_046732935.1 Acidobacteriota bacterium
GAACAACCACGTTCGACGTAACGCATCGTTATTTGGACGATCCGCCAGCCGGCCCGCCGTTTGGTGACGACTACATAATAACTGTCACCGTGAGCGATCATCGCAAGATTGATAGTCGCGGACTATCGGTGACGGTGAATAATCTTGATCCGATAATTATCGATGCCGTTGTTAGTCCTCCGGGGCACGCGATAGTAGCAGGAGGGACCATTACGTTGTTCCTTAATTACACGGACCCTGGCTACCATGGCTCACCTGGGGACGAGGACTTGCGAGCGTTCATCCAATGGGGCGACGGGCAGGGCGTTGGGATTGTAACTGGAACACCTCAAGCAGTTAATCTTCAGCACCAGTATACTGCCGTGGGAAACTACAGCATCCTCATAGAGGTGTCCGACAACGACGGTGGACTGACAACTACGATTTGCGACGTGGTCGTGTCTGCCCCACCAGCAGCCCCGACTAATTTCCGAATTCTATCCTTAGCAGCAAACCGGATTCAGCTCGGGTGGACTGACGCGTCAACTACGGAAGACGGATTTGCAATCGAGCGTTGCACCGGCAACGGATGCAATAACTTTGTCGAGATTGGCCGTGCCGGGCGGAACACGACCACTCACATTGATGGTACGGTAGCAAGCAACACGCAATACTCTTACCGAATGAGAGCATTCAACACTGTGGGAGTATCGCTGTATACAAACATCGTGTCGGCAAAGACACCGCGTAGGTAGTTATATTGACGAGTGGGAACGGCGGGTAAACCGCCGTTCCCAAAGACATTCTGCGCGTGTTGGACCTTCGCCTGTTGCTTCTCTGCGTTAGGATAGATGGTTTTCAATGCCTTCACTTGATTCAATCAAGTTCGATACACCGACTTCACAGTCGCCGAAGACGAAAATAACGAGCGAGCTTGGCACACTCAAGATAGCGAGGGGATGGGTTTATACTACTTTCCAATTCCACCAAATATTGAAGCTGATATTCAGTCAGTCGCATGGTCCTTTGCCTACTGGGTGTAGCGCGAGGGCAGTCCCCCTACTATCGGCCATGTAACTGTTCGCAACGGCAAAGAGTTGCTATGGGACGTGTGATTGTTCCGGGCGTTGCTTGGACAGTTAAGACGCTTGAACAGCGAAAAAAAGGGCCGAAATTAGTTTGCAAGCGGTAGAGGCTTATGAAAAGGGGCACTCTCCACGGCGAGCATCTGATCGTTACCTCGACCGCTTTGCAACGCAACAAGTGCCCGGGTACCCGACGCGTATTGTGGACAGGACCGGCCAATTCGTGCCGTACATTCGAAACACTGCCCAATAAGAGGTGTTGATTCCAGTCGCGAGTGGGATGGGCCTCGTGATCGTCTTAGCCCCCGGTCGGCTGCGGCAATAAAAGAGATTGGACGTGCCCTTGAAGCCGCACGAAAGAGCGACAGTCCCAGAATGAACGAAGGAAGAAGTGTAACTCGCGAGACTCCGAGCTTCCAAGATCGCATTCGCGAGTTCTTCAGTCCTAAAAGGCGGTGAAGATTGCTCGCCGCGTTGCACGGGGCCGGGAGAACAGCAAACGCTCTCCCGGCTCATTGCGCCAACTAAGGCGGAAAGTTTTTTTAGTCTCTACATACGAATTGGCGGCAAATTTCATCATCGCGCTACACTCCAGACACTCCGGCGAGAATTTCCCAAGCGCATACAATACGCGTACATCGAAGAGCCTAAATAAACCAAACCAGCCTTCCGCGATTCGGTAGGCGGCCCCTGAAAAGGCCGGCGTCGGCGGTTCCGTTCCGTCGCTGGCCACCATGACTTCCAATAACCTACAAATAGCCAACAACATCTCGCCCGAGCAAAGAAAAGGGGCAGGCCACTTGAGCCTGCCCACTTGAAAAACAGCCCTGAACTGTAGACCCGATCTTAGTAATCGATATTCCCGACGAGGGTGAGTTCGTAGGCACCCGTGACCACATTCTGTTCAATGACACCCGACGTGTGCCCGGTAGCATTAGCGAAGCGACCGGTTCCGCCAATGAATGCAAAATCTCCGGTTCCTATGCCGGTGGTTAAGTCCAAAGCGCCACTAATGATGATGAAGTTGAGTTTGTCGCCGTTAGCTGCCGTGAAAACACCTCCACCCGAGGGATGAAGGATGGTTGGATTGGATGCGTCGGGCGTGAAACTGACTTTACCTGTGTTGGTGAACATACCGAGATGGGTTGCATTACCGGAACCAGTTGGTTCAGCACCAACCACGTTGCCGTTGCCATCAAGGATTGGAATCGCGATACCCGTTCCGTTGAGTGAAAAAGGGCGTTCGGTTGCTGTAACTGCGAGACTTCCGACC
Organism: Acidobacteriota bacterium; assembly: GCA_046732935.1. Taxonomy (GTDB): domain Bacteria; phylum Acidobacteriota; class Blastocatellia; order Pyrinomonadales; family Pyrinomonadaceae; genus PSRF01. Next base: position 2,338 of record JBKPOC010000004.1, read on the forward strand.
ACTAGCGTCAGCGTGAGTACGAGGAATTTGACAGATAGTGAATGTTTCATTGCTTCTTTCTCCTTCAAGATTTAGTGCAATGCCAGGGCATTACGTCCTATAGTGGCGCGGAGTCGTAAAACATCACATATCGTTCAAGCTCACTTCGCAATTCGGTAGGCGGCCCTGAAGGCAGGCGTCGGCGGTACGATTTAACTCGTGGCTGTATTGCGGGACGATTACACCTCAACCTTTCTTGCACCCCACCGTTTGGATGGAATTAGATCCTGCGAATTGCTGCCCGCTAACAGTCTCTCCTGTGAGGGCCGCGGAGGTAGCGCCGCATACAATGTCCGTGTCTTGAGTATTGAAGTGGAGGATCATATCGGGGTCTCCGTTTCCATCGACATCCTCCAGAGCAAAGTGCACCGGAGCAGCTTCAGTACCCGTTACACCAAAGAGGACGGTGCTCGGGTCGACGGTGGTGACATCAAAGGTAGTAGTAGTCAAAATGGCCACCGCGATCCTCCCTTTGCTCCTGGGGTTGATACTGTTAGGGAAACTACCGGGCTTGATGTCAATCGAAATGAGCGGTACCCCGTCAGTCACTCTCAAGGATGCGGCTGGGGGAAACTCCAAAGAACCGAAGGCTACAAATGGTCCGTTTAGATTAATGCTGGAAGGCACAGCGGAGCGGAAGTTGAACCCGGCAAATGCATCGCCCGCAGCCACGGCACTGCTGATGAAAGAGGTCACATCCAGAGTGACGACCCGCTCCCCAGAATACGAAAAGGACGTTAAAAGCGTCCCCTGAGCCCAATCGGATACTGTCAGCGCTCCATCCCCCGTATAGCCGAACACATCAATCGTGAAAGGGAACGATGCATTTGAGCTGAACACAGGTAAGATCAACTCGGCGCTGATCGGGTGAGAAAGCCCGGAAAGACTGAACTCTATGATCCCTCGACTGTATTTACGACGGGCTGTGTTACTTATGCTAGTGTCTGAGCCTGGACTCTATTTGCAGTATTGCTCAAACAACAGAAGATTATCAGCAGGCATGTCGCAGGAAGTGAGAAGCCTTTTACACGAAGGTCGGGATCGTGTCTCATGACGTGTCCTTTCAAGGATGGTCGCCGTAAGGCCGGCGAGTGGAACAAGAGCGGGCGAAGTGGATGTATGATGGGATTAATCATAGTGGAAGTCAACATAAACAGACGCACAGTTAGTTGTAGGTTTCACGTATTCTGTCCCTTTGAGCCTTAAAGCCCTCCACAGATTGCACAGATTTGTTCTGTGTAATCTGTGGATTGATTTACTTCTTCTTGACCCTTTAGGAAAGGCTACTCATGATTCAAGACAAACTACGCTCTCACGTTGTGCACATCTTAAAGCCTGTGATGCTGTCGTTAATGTTTGTGCTTGTTCTCGTCGTGCCTGAGAGCGCGGCACAGCAATCATCCGGCGCCGTTGAGAACAGACGAAATGAGTTTGGTGTATGGGGTGGGATCTCATTCGATGCGCCAACGTGGATCGGAAACACACCGGACGCGAGATTCGGGAATATTGGATTAAGGTACGGTCGTGTACTCGCAGCAAATGATAACCTCGCCTTTTCCTGGACCATTGACGCCGTTCCGGTCGCGGTTCTTTCAGTCAACCGCTTCACAGTCGTACCAACAGGCTCAGGCTCGTTAACGGTTCAACAGAGGCGAGAGCACACGTACGCCGCGGGTCTCTCACCTATAGGCTTGAAATTGAACTTTAGACGATCACAGACACTTCAACCTTTCGCGAGCGGTACGGCTGGATTTCTCTATTTCAGCAAGGATGTGCCGGTGGCCGGAGCCAAACGATTCAACTTTACTTTCGATTTTGGCGGTGGAGTTCAAATCGTCAGAAACTCAGGCCGCGCGATTACTATCGGCTACAAGTATCAACATATCTCTAATGGTGATCGCTCGCCGATCAATCCGGGCGTGGATGTGCAAATGCTCTACGCCGGGTTCTCTATATTCAAATGAGTTCTAATGTCGGAGCCAAATCGTGGAACCGAAAATCACGC
>JBKPOC010000005.1:0-1311 GCA_046732935.1 Acidobacteriota bacterium
GTAATGCAGCCGGCCGAATTCGTTTCACCATCACCATGTCAGGATAGAACGGCTTCCTTCCCCTGGACCGCGGGCTGGCAAAGACCCAATCGTCAGGAGCTGCGTAGCGAGTCGTCTCTTTCCACGTCCACAGCTCTGCCGCCACAAAGAGAGGCACGGAATTGATGTTTTGGAAGCAGCAGTCTTACAGCTTCCGACTTTGCCTTGGAAGATCGAGCGTTGGATATCTATCGTCAGGTTGGAAAAGTCGAGGTCACTCCATTTCAAGGCAAATAGTTCGCTGCGACGCAATCCAGTGGTGACGGCCACCAGCACCAAAGTCGAAAAGGTGACTTGAGTTGTGACAGTAAGTTCTCGATTTCGTGCGGTTCTAAAACTGTTGGAGTACGTTGTCGAAGCGTGCTCTGGCGAACAAGCTTAATTGGATTCTTTCCTTGTTCGGGCCATTCGTATCGAATAGCATGATTGAACAGCACGCTCATGAGGTTGCGAATTTTTGCTTTGCTGGAGTTCGCCAGGTCTTCGCCGTCTTTACGTTGTAACTGCCTTAGCCAAGACTCGACTGCAATAATGCGTACGTCACGAATGTTAATTGAACCCCAACGTGGAGTATTTGGCATTGGAATTCGGAGAACCCAGACCGTTTGTTCATACAGGCTGGCAACCGAGTGAAGATGGCAAAACTTATGTGGCGCCGGGCACTCCCTCACTTCCAGCTTATAAGCCTAAACGAGTAACCGAGTTGATGGCGGAACACGTGGCCGAAGATCTCAGCCTCGATCAACTGGCAGTGCAAGTCGGGTTGAGCAATTTCATTTCGATCGACTTTTCAAACGCGCCATTGGTCTCTCGTCTTCGCGGTATCATTGAATTGCGTCTGAAAGAGGCGTGACGACTACTTCGCGAAAACAAGAAGATTCTCGATCTTGCGCTCGAGGTCGGCTATGCAAATCCAAGTCACTTCGCTAAGCTCTTCCGCAGAGAAAACGGTTTGACTCTAAGCAAGTACCGCCAACAGCGCTGACTTTGCTTCGACATACAACGCGCGCTGCCAAAGCTCGACGGCACTCAACAAGGTGTAGGGACTCTGCAGCGCAAGCATCGAACTGTTGCGTCACTCGTTAGAGGCTTTTGTGTCGGCGTCTACATCCCAGAGTGCACTACTAAGGCCGAAAAAAACCGTGAAGAGCGTTCACGCGCGCTTGTCGCAATTTACACCAGCTTTGCAGTTCAATATAGCAACAGGTGGGATGGCAGCAAGTGAACCTCACGAAAGCAAGCAGTCAAAACGCACGCTGTCCTTGCGCTTCA
>JBKPOC010000006.1:0-142562 GCA_046732935.1 Acidobacteriota bacterium
CGTTTGTCAGGGCGAGCGATTATAAGTATCCTTACGATTCTTCAGCAAGCAGCATTACCCACTACGCATGACGCAAAAATACGACGTCGTCGTGATCGGCGGCGGACATAACGGTCTGGTAAACGCCGCGTATCTCGCGCGCGCAGGCAAGAAGGTACTGGTTCTCGAGCGCCGCCACGTGCTCGGCGGCGCGGCGGTCACGGAAGAGGTCTTTCCCGGCTTCAAGTTTTCTGTCTGTTCCTACGTCGTTTCACTGCTCAGACCCGAAATCATTCGCGAACTCGATCTGCCGCGGCACGGTTTGGAGATACTGCCGCTCGATGGCACGTTCACGCCGATGCCGAACGGCGACTATCTCTGGCGCGTCAACGATCACGCTCGCACGCGCCGCGAGATCGCGCGCCACTCGCGTCTCGACGCCGAAGCGTACGACGAGTATGGCAAAGCCATGATCGAGATGGCCCACTTCGTCAAACCGATCATGAGCATGACGCCGCCCGACCCGACGACGCTCGACCCGAAAGGATGGAAGAACCTCGCGTTCCTGGGCCGGCGCTTTCAACGTCTTTCGGACGACGACAAATACAACCAGGTACAGTTGATGACGATGAGCGCCGTCGACTTTCTCGATCAGTGGTTCGAGACGGACGTGCTCAAAGCGACGATGTCAGCGTCAGGCATTATCGGAACTTTCCTCGGCGTGCGTTCGCCGGGCACCGCGTACGTGTTGTTGCACCATTACATGGGCGAGATCGATGGCGCGTTTCGTTCGTGGGGATTTGCGCGCGGCGGCACCGGCGCGATCTCGAACGCGATTGGCGATGCAGCCCGCGAAGCCGGCGTCGAGATCCGCATGGAAGCGCCGATCGCGAAGATCCTGTTGAAGAACGGTCGAGCGACAGGTGTGGTTTTGGAGAACGGCGACGAGATACGAGCCGATGTAGTGTCGTCGAGTGTGGATCCGCGTCTGACGTTTATGAAGATGATCGGCGAGGAGCATTTGCCCGACGACTTCTGCACTGATCTGAAGCGCTATAAGTATCGCGGATCGTCAGGAAAGGTGAACCTCGCGCTGGACGGCCTGCCGGATTTCAAGTCGCTTCCTGGTCCAGGCGCGCACCTGCGCGGCGCAATCTCGATCTCGCCAGGCGTTGAATACATGGAGCGTGCGTACGACGAAGCGAAGTACGGGCGCTTCTCGCGACGGCCGTACATCGACATGGTGATTCCGAGTTTGACGGATCCGTCAGTCGCTCCGCCGGGCAAGCACGTGATGTCGTGCTTCGTTCAGTACGCGCCTTACAACCTGAAAGAAGGAAACTGGGATGAGAAGCGCGAAGCGTTTGGCGACACGGTCGTCGACACAATCGCCGAGCACGCCCCGAACATCAAGGAGTTGATTCGCGACCGACAGGTGCTGACGCCGCTCGATCTCGAACGCGAGTTTGGTCTATCGGAGGGCAACATCTTCCAGGGCGAGTTGACGCTGGAGCAGCTTTTCTTCCTGCGTCCCGCGCCGGGCTGGGCGCAGTATCGAACGCCGATCAAAGGTCTGTACATGTGCGGCTCCGCGACGCATCCGGGCGGCGGCATCATGGGCGCGCCCGGACGCAACGGCGCTTTGCAGTTGTTGAAAGATTGGAAGAAGGTCGTTTGAAGTACGACGTCATCATCATCGGTGGTGGTCACAACGGTTTGGTGGCCGCGTCCTACCTCGCGAAAGGCGGGTTGAAGACGCTTGTGCTGGAGCGTCTGCCGGTTGTCGGCGGCGGCGCATTGCTCGACCATGCAACTGCTTTGTCGCCACGGATCGTATCGGATTTAAATCTGCGGTTCGAAGTCGTTACGCCGAAAGTCCGTGTCCTCGCATTGTCGGACGACGGGCGATCGCTTTGCATTTACAACAACGATGTTGGAGCGACGGTTAAAGAGATAGAAAAGTTTTCGGCGAAGGATGCGAAGAGTTATCCGGAATTCGTGGAAAGCTTTTCGCGCATCGGGCGCGTGCTCGCGCCGCTGGTTTCGATGACGCCGCCTTCGATCGACGAGCCGACGAAGGGCGACTTGTGGGAGTTGGGCAAAGTCGGGCTTGCATTTCGCAAGCTCGGGAAGAAGGACGAGTACCGGCTGTTGCGTTGGGGACCGATGGCGGTCGCGGATTTGGTTGCCGAATGGTTTGAAACGGAGGTGTTGCGCGCGACGGTTGCGGCGCGCGGGATACACGGCGCGTTTGCCGGACCGTGGTCTGCCGGGACGAGCCTCGGATTGTTGTGGCAGTCGGCGATGGACGGGAGCGCGATCGCGCCATCGACATTCGCGAAGGGGCTAACGCAGGCGCTTGCAGATGCCGCGGGTGAGATACGGACTTCGGCTGAAGTGGTCCGAATCGAAAGCGGCAAGGTGATTTTGCGGGATGGTGAAGAAATCGAAGCGCGAGCAGTGGTTTCCAACGCGGATCCGCGGACGACGTTCTTGAAGCTCGTCGATCCGGTCGATCTGGATCCGAACTTTCTTTTGAAGATGCGCAACTATCGCACGCCGGGTGTGGTCGGGAAGATCAATCTCAAGCTCTCGGGATCGCCGGAGTTTCGCGGTGTAGATTCTCCGGAAAAACTCACCGGACGCATTCATATCGGACCCGAAATCGATTACCTCGAGCGTGCATTCGATGCGTCGAAGTATGGTGAGTTCTCGCGTGAACCGTATCTCGACATCGCGATGCCGTCGCCGAACACGATGTCGATCCACGTGCAGTTTGCGCCGTATAAATTAAAGGAAGGTGATTGGAACACCCGCCGCGAGGAGTTTGCTGACGTCGTGATTGATCGAATTTCGAATTATGTGCCGAACCTTCGCGACCTGATTGTCGAGACGCAAATTATTACTCCGCTCGATCTGGAACAGACATACGGCTTGAGTGGCGGACACATCCATCACGGCGAACAGACGCTCGATCAGTTTTTCACCTTCCGTCCACTGATTGGCTGGGCGCAATATCGCACGCCGGTTCAGCGGCTCTATCTTTGCGGCGCGGGCACGCACCCGGGCGGCGGCGTCACTGGAATTTCCGGAGCGAATGCGGCACGTGAAATCGCGCGCGATTTCAAGGCGGGGAAACTATGAGTAAACAGCGTCCACGGCGAAGTTTCGCGAGCGACAACAACGCCGGCGTTCATCCCGAGATCATCGAAGCGATCAGGACGGTCAACGAAGGCCACGTGGTCGCGTACGGCGACGACGACGTCACGGCTCGCGCTGTCAAAGTTTTCAAAAAACATTTCGGCAAAGACGTCGCAGTCTATTTCGTGTTCGGCGGCACCGGCGCGAATGTGCTTGGTCTGAAAGCGATCACGAAACCGTATCAGGCCGTGATCTGCGCGGAGACGGCGCACATCAATGTTGACGAGTGCGGCGCACCGGAAAAGTTCACCGGCTGCAAACTGATTTCGCTGCCGACGCCCGAGGGCAAGTTGCGGATCGAACAGCTCGAGCCAATGCTGCACGTGTTCGGCAACGAGCATCACGTGCAGCCGCGCGTCATTTCGATTTCGCAAGCGACGGAGATGGGCACGGTCTACAAGAAGCAGGAGTTGAAGGCGATTGCGGAGTTTGCACACGCGAACAACATGCTGTTGCACGTCGACGGTGCGCGCATCGCGAACGCCGCCGTCAGTCTGAACGCCGCGTTGAAAGAGATAACTGTTGATGTGGGTGTGGACGTGCTGTCGTTCGGCGGCACGAAGAACGGAATGATGTACGGCGAGGCGGTCGTGTTTTTCGACGCGCGCAGAGCGGATGATTTCAAATACATCCGCAAACAGGGCATGCACCTGCCTTCGAAGATGCGTTACGTCTCGGCGCAGTTCGAGGCATTGCTGTCCGGCGATCTGTGGCGCCGCAGCGCGGCACATTCGAACGGGATGGCGCGTTTGCTGGGAAGCGAGCTGGAGAAGGTTCCTGGAATCGAGTTGACGCAGCCGGTCGAAGCGAATGGAGTTTTTGCCGTCGTGCCGAAGCAGTTCATCCCGGTGTTACAGAATAAGTACTTCTTCTACACGTGGAACGAAGCGATTTCGGAAGTGAGACTGATGACGTCGTTCGACACGACGGAAGACGACATTCACGAGTTCGTCGCGCTCGTGCGGAGGACCGTCAAGTGAAGGATTCCCTGCGCGGCGATCACAATCAGCATGATCCAAAACACGTAGCGTATTCGGTAGAGTGCGCCGGCGTTCACGACTACCAATCCGAGTCCGACCAAGCCGATAGTTGCAGTCACGAAGAGTAACCACATCGCTAAACGGCGTCTTTCTTTCCACAAACAAACACCCGCAGCGATGTAGAGAAGGTACATCAGCAACGTTTCGACGCCGGTGAGTAACCTGCCGGCCGAGCCGTAGGTTCCGGGGACGAACCACTGGCGCGGAAACGGTGCCATAAATCCGATCACTACGGCGCTCGGGATGAACCGAATGACGTCCGCAGTGCTGTCGAAGTATAGGTCTTCGTGTAGATTCGAGGCGCGTGCTGTGTAGAAACGAAACCCGGCTCGACGATCTCTAATCTGATTAATCGCTCTCGCCCAAACGCCTTCTTTCGGCGCGGGCTGCGACGCTGATGGAATTGCGAACGGCGTGACAGGGGGGCGCACGCCGCCGAGCGTGGTGCTTTCAAATCGCGAAGGAGCGTACAACATCGCGGCGACGATAAACAGCATCGCGATCGCGTTTCGGCGCATAAACTTCCGCGCTCGGATCATGCGGAAGGCAAGCATGACAAGCGCCAACGCAACGGCGACTAAGACAGCGTTCCACATGTTGCCGCGCGCCAACCAAAACACGGTTACGAGCGCACCGCCGCCGACGCCGCAATCCAGCGCCGGCGTCCATTCAAATTCGCGAGTCAACAGCAGCACGAGAACCCACAGCAGTGCGAGGTAGCACAGAATCGCGAGCGGATCGCGTATCAGTTGCGTTGAATGAAGTAGAAACGACGGCCAGACGCCCACGATCGTCGCCGCTACCAGGCCTGCACGCTCGTTGAAGATCTCGCGGCCCAACAAGTAGACGACGCTGAGCGTGCCAAGGTAGTAGAACAGGTTCAGCGGTTCGGCGGCGAGGACGTTGTGATGGCCGATAATCGCGAATGGTATCGAGTAAAGCCGGCAGTGCAACGGCGCTTTGATATCGAGCCATGGTCCGAAGCCGTAGTTTTGCCACTGCGTCGCCATTGCGCTCGCGAGGCGTTGATATGTGGCGCCGTCAATCGCGAAAGTCACGCCGATTCCGTTCGTGTCGAAAAATCCGGGGAGCAGTTGAAAGTGACCGAGCACGAAGACGGTGATCGTCGCCGCCAGATGAACGGCGGCCGCGACGATTAACAAACGCAGTGGACTGACTCGCAAGGCGCGAATTAAAGCACACATTGCATGGATTGCAACGCTTGTGCGATTCTTTTTTTATGCTGAGCATCGACGTCGGAACGTCAGGTGTGCGTGCAGCGCTCTTCGACGATCGCGGCGTCGAGACGATTGCAACGAAGGCGAGGCGACGCAGCGAAGGTGCCCGCGCGGACGCGCTTTCGCAGCTCGGCGAGTTTGATCCTGACGCGCTGGTCGATGAGGTCATCACCACGATCGACGAGTTGCTCGCCTCTGTTCACTCGACACCGATCGAATTCATTGCCATCTCGACTTTCTGGCACAGCCTCGTCGGCGTCGATGCAACTGGAACTCCGACGATGCCGTTGCTGAGTTGGGCCGACACGCGCGCGGCGCAAATGGCGAAGACGTTGCGCGCGTCGTTCGACGAGACTGAGCTTCACGCTCGCACGGGTTGTCGCTTTCACGCGAGTTACTGGCCCGCGAAGCTGCTGTGGCTGCGAAGCGAGTGGCCCGACAGGTTTGCCGCGACGACGAAGTGGTTGGGTTTTGGTGAGTATCTGTGCCTGCGCTTGTTTGGCGAAACGGCCGCGGGTGTTTCGCTTGCGTCGGCAACTGGGCTGTTCAATCAACGCGCGTGCGATTGGGATCGGGACTTCATCCATGCGCTCGAAATCTCGCCCGACACGTTGCCGGGAATAACAGACAGCAAGCCTCGGCTGACAGAGCGTTTTGCGCGGCGCTGGCCGGCGCTGGCGGAGGCGCGGCTCGCGGTTGTGGCAGGCGACGGCGCAACGAACAACATCGGTGCGGGATGCACGACGAAAGATGACGTTGCGCTAATGATCGGAACATCCGGTGCGATGCGAGTCGTGTTCGCCGGCGATCCGCCGGACCAACTACCTTCAGCGTTGTGGAGTTATCGTGCGAGCCGCACGCGCGTCGCAGTCGGCGGCGCATTATCTGACGGCGGTGGATTGCTTCAGTGGTTGCGCGCGTCGTTGAATGTCGAAACCCTGGATCTGGAGTACGAACCGGATGCTCATGGACTGACGATCCTGCCGTTTTGGTCTGGCGAACGAAGCACTGGATGGTCGCCGGATGCTCGCGGCGCGATCTTTGGTCTCAAACAGGAGACGCAACCGGGCGAAATCGTTTGGGCGACGCTCGAAGCGATTGCTTATCGATTCGCGTCGATTGCGGATGCGCTGGAACGAGTCGCGCCCGGCGCGCGGATCGTCGCGACGGGTAACGCATTGCGCTCGTCGCCCGCCTGGATACAGATCATCGCAGACGTTCTCGGCCGTCAGGTGACGCTGGGAAGCGCGGCGGAAGCGTCGACCCGTGGCGCTGCCTTGCTTGCGCTGGAGGCGGTGGGCAAAATAGCAGTTATCGAAGACGTTTCAGTTTCTGTCGCGGAGGTTTTTGAACCGGATATGGCGCGGCATGCCCGGTATCGCGAAGGCCTTGCGAGACAAGAAGAATTGTACGCTCGATTATTCGGTTAACTCTGAGGAACCTAATGAGCGCGCCTGTGCAGAAGGAAAACTCCAACATCAATCCCGAACTCGATCAACTTTGCATCAACACGATTCGAACGCTGTCACTCGACGCCGTGCAGAAGGCTAACTCCGGCCACCCAGGCTTGCCGCTCGGCGCCGCGCCGATGGCGTACGTGCTTTGGACGCGCTTTCTGCGGCACAACCCCAAAAACCCGAAATGGGAGAATCGAGATCGTTTCCTGTTGTCGGCCGGTCATGGATCGATGCTGCTATACTCGCTGCTTCATCTGACCGGCTACGATCTCTCGCTCGACGAGTTGAAGAACTTCCGCCAATTCGGATCGAAGACGCCGGGCCATCCTGAGTATGGACTCGCGCCGGGAGTCGAGATCACGACCGGCCCATTGGGCCAGGGTTTCGCGAACGGTGTCGGCATGGCGATCGGCGCCGCGCACCTCGGCGCGAAGTTCAACAAGGAAGGCACTTCGGTCGTCGATCACCACGTCTATGCGATCGTCTCGGACGGCGATCTGATGGAAGGCGTCGCTGCGGAAGCGGCGTCACTCGCGGGACATCTCAAGCTCGGCAAACTGATCTATCTCTACGACGACAACAACGTCACGATCGAAGGTTTCACCAGTCTTGCGTTCAGCGAAGACGTTCCGAAACGGTTCGAAGCATACGGCTGGCACACGTCGACGGTCCTCGACGGCAACAACCTCGACGACATCGAAGCCGCGATTCGCGAAGCGCAAACGGTCACCGACAGGCCGAGCTTGATTTCCGTCAAGACCGTCATCGGCTTCGGCATGCCGACGCAGGGCACGCGCAAAGCGCATAGCGACGCGCCGGGCGAAGACGCGGTCCGCGAGACGAAGCGCCATCTCGGCTGGCCCGAAGACAAGCAGTTTTACATTCCGGAAGAGGCACTGGCCCATTTTCGCAAAGCCATCGATCACGGCGCGGAGCTGGAAAACGAGTGGCACGAGCAAGTGAAGCGTTACCAGGAGAAATATCCCGAAGACGGGAAACTCTTGCACGACATGTTGAGCGGCGAACTGCCGGCGGGTTGGGAAGAACACCTGCCGAAGTTTGAAGACGCGAAACCCGTCGCGACACGCGTCGCGAGCGGCGAAGTCATCAACGCGCTCGCGCCGGTGATGCCGATGCTCATCGGCGGCTCGGCCGACCTCGGCGTTTCAAACAACACCGACATCAAGAGCAGTCACAGCTTCGAAGCCGGCGCTTACGACGGGCGCATCCTTCATTTCGGCGTGCGCGAACACGCGATGGGCTCAGCGCTGACGGGCATTTCGTTGAACGGCGGGCTGATTCCGTTTGGCGGCACGTTCCTGACTTTTTCCGACTACATGCGGCCCGCGATTCGTCTCGCCGCGCTGTCGGAAGTGCAGGTCATCTACGTCTTCACGCACGACTCAATCGGTCTCGGCGAAGACGGCCCAACGCACCAGCCGATCGAACACTTCGCGGCGCTACGTGCGATCCCGCATCTGTTTCTGATTCGTCCGGCGGATCCCGCGGAGGTGAGCGAAGCCTGGCGTATAGCGATCCTGCGGCGGAAGGCGCCGACTGCGCTGGCGCTCACACGACAGAAAGTGCCTGTGATCGATCGCAAACGATTCGCGGCTGCCGAAGGAGTGCGCCGAGGCGCGTACATTCTGGCGGAAGCAGAAACGAAGGAAGGCGCGCCGGCGACGCCGCAACTGATCCTGATCGGTACCGGCTCTGAAGTGTCGCTTACGCTCGACGCGCGCGAGAGGCTGCAAGCTGACGGTGTCGCGACGCGCGTCGTGTCAATGCCGTGCTGGGAATTGTTCGAGGAACAGTCGAACGAATACCGGGACGAAGTTCTGCCGCCGTCGATCACGAAACGACTCGCGGTCGAAGCCGGCGTGCGCGAAGGTTGGGACCGATACGTCGGCGCGGACGGCGACGTCGTTTGCCTGGATCGCTTTGGCGCTTCCGCTCCGGGCGAAGTCGCGTTGCGCGAGTTGGGATTCAACGTCGATAACGTACTGAAGCACGCGCGCGCGTTGTTGTAAGCTCGGGGCAAACATGCGAATCGCCGTCGCCGCAGATCACGCTGGTTATCCGCTCAACGAGCGCGTGATCGAGGAACTGCGCGGCGCCGGACACGATCTGATCGACTTCGGCACGCACGACGGCTCGGTCGCGGACGATTATCCTGACTACGCGAAGAAACTCGGCGAAGCAGTCCAAAACGGCGACGCGGAGATCGGGATTCTGATCTGCGGCAGCGGCGTGGGAGCGGCGGTCGCGGCGAACAAGCTTCACGGCATTCGTGCTGCGCTTTGCGGCGACACCTATTCGGCGCACCAGTCGCGGGAGCACGACGACTGCAACGTCCTCTGTCTTGGCTCGCGTGTAGTCGGAGTCGAACTGGCGCTCGATATCATGCGCGCGTTTGTTGCAGCGCGGTTCACCGGCGAAGAACGTCATCGCCGTCGCCTGGCAAAGATCAACTCAATGGAAGGCTAACCATGGCCCACCCGGCGCTCAAATTGATCGCAAAAGCCCTCCTCATCGCGGCAGTCAGCGGTGAAACTGTCCTTGCGCAAACCAGCCAGCTAACCGAAGCCGAGGCGTTGTCGGCGATCACGATCGCCACGAACCCGAGCACGAAACTCGCCGCCGCCGAAGAGTTCGTCGCGCGGTTTCCGAAGAGCGCGTCGCGTTTGAAAGCTGCTGAACTGGTCGCTGCTGAGATTATGAAAGTTCGCAATGGCAGCGTGGCGATCACGCTAGTCGAACGCGCGCAGTCGATCTTCACCAACGACGATGAGCGCGAGATCTTCAAACCAGTGGCGTTGGGAGCGTATGCGACGGGGAACCGTCCGGACGACGCGTTCAAGTTGGCAACGGAGCTGCTGGCGAAGAACCCTGACAATATCGACGTGCTGGTGCAGATGACTCGCGCGGGCGCCGCGGAAGTCAAAAAGCGAAACCGCGAACATATCGACGTCTCGCTACAGTATGCGCTGAAAGCGATCGCGTTGATTGAAGCCGGTACGAAGCCTGCGAATGTCGGCGACGAAGCATGGGCCGGGTACACGTCGAGCCTGGGCGAGATGTACCAGGACACGGCGATTCTTTATCTTGGCAAAGGCGACATCACGGAAGCGAAGGCGCGACTCGACAAGGCGACGACGTTGCGGCCGTATGATCCTTCAAACTTCGCGCTCCTCGGCCGCGTGATCCACGCCGACTACGTGAAGCAGATGGACGACTACCAGAAGTTACCGGAAGGAAAACCGAAGGAAGAGCGGCTGAAGCAACTCGATACCATGTTAGACCCCATCATCGAGGCCTACGCCCACGCCGCCGGCCTGGCGCTGGGACGTCCTGAATATCAAGCCTTGATGCAACAAGTCATCCCCGATCTCACTAACTACTACAAATACCGCCACAAGGACTCAACCAAAGGCCTGCAAGAATTAATTAACAAGTACAGACACTAACCACGAAATTAACCACAAAAGGCACAAAAGCCACAAAAGGCACAAAAGGTTCAAATCAGGGCAGAAGCCCTTTTTCATGAAAGAAATATCTTGTGCCTTCTGTGTGTTTTGTGCCTTTTGTGGTTAAACCAATTCTAGTTCTGCCTCGATGTCGCCTGTCTCGGCGTGCAGCAAATTCTTGAAGTCGAATAACTGATGGTCAAGGAGGTGCGACGGCACGGTGTTGCCGAGGGCGTTGAGCATCGACGCCCGAATGTGCGGGATCTCCTTTTCGAGCTCCGCGATCAGGTTCTTGACCTTCACCCGCTTGAGGTTAGTTTGCGATCCGCACAGGTCGCACGGAATGATCGGAAACTCGCGCACCGCCGCATACTCAGCGATGTCAAGTTCGGAGCAGTAGGCCATCGGCCGGATCACGGTGTTGCGCCCGTCGATCGAGCGAAGCTTCGGCGGCATTGCCTTCAGCGACCCAACGTAGAACAGGTTCAGCAGCAGCGTCGTGATGATGTCGTCCGCGTGATGACCGAGCACGATCTTGTTGCAACCCTCTTCGACCGCGACGTTGTAAAGGATGCCGCGGCGCAAACGCGAACAGACCGAACAATACGTCTTACCTTCCGGCACCAGCCGTTTGACGATCGAATACGTTTCGCGCTCGACGATGCGGAACGGCACGCCAATACTGGTCAGATACTCCGGCAGCACGTCAGCCGGAAACCCCGGCTGTTTCTGGTCGAGGTTCACGGCGAGAATGTCGAAATGCACCGGAGCGCGTCGTTGTATGTCGAGCAGCAGGTCGAGCATGGTGTGACTGTCTTTTCCGCCTGAAAGACACACCATCAGGCGGTCGCCGTCGTCAATCATGCCGAAGTCGGCAATTGCTTCGCCCATGCGGCGCAGTAGTCGAGTCTTAGTCTTGTGTTCGGTGTGCATTTAATTTCCGCAGAGAGTATATCGGTTGTAACGGAATTATAACGACAGGCCCGATAAATTCAGGAATTAGGACTAGACAGTGACTAAAGAGTTTGTCTATCATTGCTAGCCCGCTTTTGTGCGGCAGTCAAGCGTCGCTAGCATCCAGGCTCGCGAAAAATCCACATCAAAAGGCAAGCGCGTCAGTTTCGTTGCTTCTAGGTTCCGACAGCCGGTGACTAAACATCCGCGCCCCCATATTTACGGAGGTTACTAATGCTCAGGATAGGAAAGAATCCCAAGGATCAGGAAGATAACGACCACTCCAGCCACAAATCGGAGGCTCCTGACTACTCCACTGCCAAGAACTACTCGTCCTCCTATCAGGGAACAAGTGTTGAAGCAAAACCGGCTTCGGAGACGGCGCCAGCCCAGCCCCGCGGCGCCATGACCGAGAGCGAAACGCTCGCTCGCGATATTAAAGAAGGTACGCTCAGCGGTTTTGTGGGCGGCGGGACGGTAGTGACCGGCGAAGCCAACTTCAAGGCGATGATGAGAGTTGACGGTCATCTGTCGGGCCGCGTCAGCTCTTCCAGCGGTACGCTCATCGTCGGCGCCAACGGTAAAGTCGACGCGAATATCGAAGTCGCCGTCGCCGTGATTCACGGCACGATCAATGGCGACATCATCGCGACGCAGCGGCTCGAGCTAGGCCGCGCGGCGAAGGTGAACGGCAACATCCAGACGCCGTCGTTGATTATCGAGCAGGGCGCGATTTTCGAAGGCACTTGTAAGATGCTGCAAATGAGTGCAGCCGCCGAGAAGAAGAGCCAAAAGAAGGTTGAAGACCAACCGCTTGACACGTCGAGAATGCAGCCGCTGCGTGCTGCTGAAGCTGCCAAGCCAGCCGAGGTTTCGAGTGTTTCGAGCGTCGTAAGCTAACGCCTGGTGGTGACAATTTTATGAGGGGTGCCCCGTCGCGGCGCACCCCTCTTTCCTTCCCCATAACCTCACGTTCATTCCGTCATTCCTGTTCTTGGAAATCAGATATGAAAAATCTTGCGCGCTTTACTGCGACTCTTGCGCTCCTGGTCACTTCACTCTGTGTTGCAGCGTCCGCGAAAGTGCCGGACGGGTGGCTAAACGGCGCGGCGAGTTTTGAGCGGGCCGTGCAGTTGCAGAAAGATCTGAAGGTTCCGCTCATCGTCTATTTCTACGTTGACTGGTGCCCGTACTGCCACTCACTCGAGCAGGAGTACTTTCCGTCAGCACCAGTTCGCGAGTATCTGGGCAGCGTCGTCAAAATCAAGATCAATCCGGAGTTGACGCGCGCGGACCACGAGCTTGGAAGCGCGTTCGGCATTCGCGGTTATCCGTCGTTCTTCGTCATTGCGCCCGGCTCATTCCCCGTACCTGTCAGTCCTTTTCGTCGAGACGGAGAGAACCTGTCGCCGGCGGAGTTCGCGCAACGCTGCCGCGACGTAGCAACACCGCGAGCGACGTCGCAAGTTTTCGAAACAACGAAAGTGTCAGAAGTCGCGCCGCCAAAGTTCGTTTCAAACGCGCCATTGCCAACCGTGGATGACGTGTTCAAGCGATTCGCGCGACTTACCGGCGAGGCGCTCGCGGACGGCCGCGTTACGAGCCGCGTCGTCAAAGGACGCATCTCCGTGCCCGGCGTAAGTTTTGGCGGACGATTCGAGTTCTATTCAACCGCGGGCGGCAAATCGTTGACAGTTACTTCGGTCGACAATGTCGGGACTCTGCGTCAGGGTTTCGACGGCAAGTCGGCATGGAGCGTGACAGACAACACGGGTACAGGCGCAAAAGTTCCCGACGTCCCATTGTTCACGGAATCCGATCTCTTTCAGGAGATCACGCTGCGTAACCTGTATTCGAAGACCCGTTTGATGGGGAAAGTGCAGGAAGGAGACCGCGAGATCTATCTCGTCGAAGCGACGCCGCGCACCGGTCCAACCGAGAAATTATATTTCGACGTGCAGAACGGCCTACTGCTCCATCGCGACTTAACGCGGACGACTAAACACGGTCCAGTTCAAGCCGAGGTCTACTTCAGCAACTGGCGCAACGTCGAGGGCTTCCTGCTTCCGTGCAGCCAGACACATCTGATCGGAAACCTCACGCTGGTCGTCTCGATTGACGAGATCAAACACAACGTCGCGATAGACGACGCACTTTTCCAGCGTCCCACCCGTTAAATTCGTTTTTCAAAACTCGATTAGGCATGATACATAGAAGGTCTCATGCCTAAATTCATCACCGCATCAATCGTTATCGTCGTCGTGTCTGTGGCTGTGCTGGCCCAGGACAGCATATCGCTGCGCATCGTCAAAGCTGAGGATGAGCGACGTTGGGACGCGGATTTAAAAGGATTGCTGGCCAATCCGAATCCAGCGATTCGCAAGCGAGCGGCGCTCGCTGCCGGACGTATCGGCAACGAAGACTCAGTAGGCGCGCTCAGCGGTCTGTTACAAGACAAAGACGAGGACGTTCGCGCGATGGCAGCGTTTGCGCTCGGCGAAGTCGAAGCTGCGAGCGGCGCTGCGGCATTGTTGCCGATTCTTAAAAGGGACAATGCGGAGGTCCGAGCGCGTGCGATCGAAGCGTTAGGCAAGATTGCAGCCGCGTTGCCAAGAGAGCAGGAAGCACGACGATTAGAGCTCGGCGCCGCGATCCTCGACGCGCTCAAAACCCCGACATCCGATCGGCTAACCGCGATCCTAGGCTTAACGGCAATCTTGCGATCGCGTCCGACAAACGCCGGTCCAACAGTCGCGACGTTCCTGGCCCACGCCGACTCGCGTGTTCGAGCTGACGCGGGAAACACACTGGCCCGTCTGCGTCTGAACAGCGGCAACGAACAGTTACGAAAACTCCTCGATACAGATGCGGATCCAATCGTCCGCGCGAACGCCGCGCGCGTGCTCGGTATAACCGAAGACAAAGCATCGTTCGACGCGCTCGTCAAGCACGCGATCGAAGACCCTGATTCGCGCGTCCGCGTCAGCGCCATCCGCGCGCTCGCGTCGCTGAAAGATGCACGTGCGGCCGAGCCGCTATTAAAACGTGGTAATACGCCAAACCTGTCAACCAACGAAGCCCTCGAGATCGCCACCACGTTGGGGCGTCTACTGGTGGTGAAGGAAGATCAGGCGGCACTCACGTGGCTGAATACACTAAACGAGACGCTCGATCATACGGCGCCGGAAGTCGAGATCGCGCTCGTTCGCATCTCGCCAGGATCTTATTTGCGCGGCTTCGGAACTCCCGCCAGGGAAAGCGTGCAGCGGAGCATGCTTTTGAACTGGCGCTCCGCGTCAGGAATCGCCGCCGGCCTTGGTGAGATCGCGGCGATGGCGGAATCCATAAAAACTAAACTGGATGTGGCGTCAATAGCGGAATCACTTCTGCGCGCGATGCTCGACTACCGAAACTCGACCGTCAAAGTAAACACCCTCGTCGCCGTCCATTCAGAATACGCAATACCCGACGTGCTGCGCGCTCTCGGCGCTTTCAAACCAAACGACCTCGCTAACGTCCTGTTGAAACACCTGAACGAACCGGACGTGATCGTCCGCGCGACCGCCGCGGAAATGCTGGGCGATCTGCCGCCGTCCGAACAGCACACGCGCGCGCTCGCCGCGGCCCTCGCCCGAACACCGAATGATCCGCTGAACGACGCCGCCCTCGCGATCATCGGCGCTCTCGGCAAACAAAAATCCGCAGCCGCAAACGACGCTCTCAAAACCGCGCTCGATTCACGCGATCACCTCGTGCGCCGCCGCGCCGTCGCCGCTCTGAAAGCCAGCGGCGCAGGCGATTTTGCCGATCGAATCGGCACCGTTCAGACGCGCAACACGAACGCCGATTACCGCCGCGCGCTGGCTCGCGCCGGTAGAAAAGTGCGCGCCGTAGTGACTACCACCAAGGGTTCGTTTACTATTGAGTTGCTCCCCGAGGCAGCCCCCCTGACCGTAGACAATTTCGTGCAGCTTGCCCAACGCTCTTTTTTCAATGGCATCACCATTCACCGCGTCGTGCCCAACTTTGTGATTCAGGATGGCGACCCGCGCGGTGACGGCAACGGCGGACCGCCACAGCACCAGATTCGTTGCGAGATTAACGAAGTGCCCTACGACCGCGCGGCGGTAGGAATGGCGCTTTCCGGCAAAGATACGGGCAGTTCGCAGTGGTTTGTGACCCACTCGCCGCAACCGCATCTCGACGGCGGTTACACGGTTTTCGGCCGCGTAGTGACAGGAATGGACGTCGTCGACAACATCATCCGCGGCGACGTGATCAAGTCGATCGTAATCAGGTGAAACCTAATCCCAAATTGCTCTTGTTCGTGCTGCTGTTTCTGGCGGTGCATGATCTGGCCGCGCAAACAAGGCACGGATACAAGATCGATCTCAAGATCGACTTCGACAAGCTTTCCTTCACGGGCAGTGAACGCGTTCGCTGGGTGAATCGCGGAGAAAAGCCCAGTTCCGTCATCTACTTTCACCTTTACCCGAACCTGCGCACGGACGATCCGACGACGCCCGAAACCGACGAACCGCGACTCGACATCCTCGAAGTCCGTGCCGGCTCGGACGCCACGCCGCTCTTCACCTCGCTCGACGACCAGGGCACGACGCTGCGCGTCAATCTTCGCGAACCGGTCGCGCCCGGCAACAACACCGAAGTCGTCATCAAGTTCAAAGGGACCGTGCCGGAAATCGATCGCGACGAAACGAGCCTGACCACTCACGTCGTCAAACAAGTCAGCGCCGCGTTGCAAAGCGAGCGAGAGCTGCGGCGCGCCCGCGACATCAACTTTTATTCGCGCGGCGTGATGCTGCTCGGCGCGGCGTATCCTGTCGCCGCCGTTCACGATGGCGACGAGTGGCGACGCAAGCTCGAGCCGTCCGTCGGCGACTTCGTCTTCAACGAAGCAGCAGATTACGAAGTGAATGTCTCAACGACGGCAGGCGTGGAAGTCTTCGCTTCGGGAACGGAGACGGCGCGATCCGAGAAGACGGGCGTAACGTTCAGCGCGTCCGCCTTGCGCGACTTCGCGATCCTCGCCGGACGCGGCCTGCGCAGCGAACACACCGAAGTGCAGGGCATCAACGTCAGATCGATCTACCTCGCGGACCATGAGCGCATCGGTAAACGCGCGCTGACCGTCGCTGCAAATGCCGTCCGGGTCTTCACGCAAACATTCGGCGAGTTGCCGTACAAGACGATCAGCGTCGCCGAAGCGCCGCTCGTCGCCGGAATCGGGAGTTGCGAGTTCTCGGGACTGAACATCATCGCCAGCGCTTTCTACGTCGACTTCGATTCGCCCGCTGTGCGCAATCTGCCGGAAATCATTCGCGAGCAACGACCGTCGGTCGAGGAGAGTTTGGAGTGGACGGTGGCCCATCTGGTCGCACACCAGTGGTGGGGCGCGGCGGTCGGAAACGATCCCGCGCGTGAACCGGTGCTCGACGAGGCGTTGTCGTGCTGGTCGTCGCTGCTCTATTACAGGAGCACATACGGCGAAGAAAAAGCAGCGGCCGTGCTGGAAGATCAAGTGAAAGGCGTCTACCGTCTATACCGCACGTTCGGCGGCGACGACATGGACGCGAATCGGCCCTCGCGCGACTATCGCAACACGTTTCAGTACGCGGCGATTGTCACCGCGAAAGGCGCGATGATGTTCGTCGATCTGCAACGTTCGCTCGGCGACGAGAAGATCTTCGCCGCGCTCCGCAACTACTACCAGGCAAATCTCTACGAGATCGCGCAGATGGAAGACCTCCGCACCGCCCTCGTCGCGGAGGCGCCGGTCGAACAAAGACGAGTGATCGGTCGTACATTCACCCGCTGGCTCACCGCGAAACGAGGCGACGAGGACATCGCGCCACCCGATGCGGAGTTGGCGGCCACGTTGGGCATCCCCTCCAAACAGCCTCCACAAAAGTCAGGTGACAAAAACGCTTTCGGCGGATTGGCAAAGGTTGGGAAGTTTTTTTGGCAACAAATGACACGTATCCGGTAAGCCGGATCTCCACTAAAAAGAGCCTCGATGATCTCGCGTGGTTGATGGATGATCTTTTCCGGGTGCCAGTGCTTGGCTGGCGCTTTGGTCTGGATGCCTTGATCGGCCTGATCCCGGGATTCGGTGATACTGCGACCTCGCTCGTCTCCTTCTACATTCTCGCGTCAGCCGTGCGTTACCGCGTGCCGAAGATCACGCTGGCGCGAATGGGATTGAATATCGGGATCGACTATCTCATCGGATCCGTACCGGTGGTGGGCGACTTCCTGGACGCGTGGTGGAAGTCGAATCACATGAACCTCGACTTGCTGAAACAGCGCGCGACTGTGTCAGCCGATGAAGCGCGCGCCGGACGAGCGAGTGACTGGTTGTTTGTGGGAGGAATAATTGTGGTCTTGATCGGTTTGCTTGCAGTCAGCGTCGCCGTCGGTCTTTATTTGTCTTACAAACTCCTCGAACTGCTTTTCAGCGGCCCAACAACCTAGCTCGTCACGGCCGCCGTTTCAGTCGCCAACACGCGTTCCAACGCTGTCTTCAGCATATCCAAACCACGCTCGCCGGCTGCGAAGCTCCGCAGTTTTCCCTCGCGATCGAAAAGGTAATACGCAGGCACGAACCCCTGATCGTTGTGAAACGCTTCCTTCAGTTTGTGTTCGTTGTCGACGGCGACCGGTTCTGAAATGTCGTAGGCGCTGATCAAGTCGCGCACCCTCTCGACGTCGGTATCGCTCTCGTAGCGCGGCATGTGAATGCCGATCACGCGCAGTCCCTGATCTCGTTTTTCGTCGCGCCACTGCGCAATGCGCGGCATATTGTCCTTGCAGATTCCGCAGCTCGCGGACCAGAAGTGAACCAGCGTCGGATGGCCTTCGGCTTGCGCTTCAGCATTGGCTTGCGTGCCGCCGAACCATTCTGTCGCCCCGTCGAGCCTGGGCATCTGCGTTCCGATTTTCATTGCCATGTTTTTTACACCTGTTGAAGATGAGTGATGAGCACGCGCCCACCACTCATCCTGCCCTTGTTCTTAGCCAATCGTCTTCTGGCCAGGCTTCCACTCAGCCTGGCACAAACCACCCGTTTGCAACGCCTGAATCACTCTCAGCGTCTCCTCCGCGGAACGTCCCACGTTCAAGTCATGGACGACCTTGTAGCGAAGAATGCCTTCCGGATCGATCACGAAGAGCCCGCGAAGCGCGATGCCGCGGCTCTCGATCAGCACGCCGTAGTCGCTCGCGACTTTCTTCGTCGCGTCGGCTGCCAGCGGGTATTTCAGACCTTCGACGCCGCCTTTGTCGCGCGGCGTGTTGATCCACGCACGGTGCGAGTAGACGGAGTCAGTCGAAATACCGAGCACGTCAGCGCCGATGTCTTCGAAATCCTGGTAGCGATCGCTGAACGTGGTCAGTTCCGTCGGGCAAACGAACGTGAAGTCGAGCGGATAGAAGACCATTACGAGCCACTTTCCTCTGTAGTCCGAAAGCTTGACGGGCTCGTTGAGCTTCTCGATGTTCTTCGTTGAGGCCATTTCAAAATCCGGTGCGGGCTGGCCCACCATCGCCTTTTCTGCTGCCGCTGCTGTTGCTGCTGTCATGTATCCTCCAAGTAAAGTTGAAATAACTATTAAGACAAGCGGGCCAGCCAATGATTCATTGGGAAGACCCGCAACAATCCGGACAAACCCCCCTCAGCGTCAAATGAACCGACTGCGGCTTAAAGCGCGACTTACGCGCTGCCGCCGGCATCAGCTTCGCGGCTTCCGGCATATCCAGGTCGACCAGCTTTCCGCACTGATTGCAGATGGCGTGGTCGTGGCGCTCCATCACGCCGTCGTAACGGCTGGCGCTATCTCCAAAATTGATTTCGTGAACGAGCCCGGCTTCCTTCAGGTAGCGCAACGAGTTGTAGACGGTCGCGTAGCTGATGGACGGGAGGCGCTTGCGCGCCGCCTCGAAGATGTCGCCGGCTGTCGGGTGATCGTCGCGTTCGACGATTACTTTGTAGACAGCCTCGCGTTGTGGTGTCAGCTTCTGGTCTTTCTGCTCTTTCACGATGGATTTAGACTAATTCTAAATCCGTGTTTTGTCAAGCGAGGTCAGAGGACGGGATGAAGGCGGGCGAACTCGACGATTCGGTCGACATAGGTCTCAAATGGCGGGCAGTCGATGCCGTGCGGCGCGAGTAGTTCCTGCGCTTGTGACGAGTCGTAAAGCTGCTTCACGAAGAAGTACGGGACGGCGTGGTGCGGCAGGCCGGTGATTCGCGGCGACGGCGGCAACATCAGAAAGAAGCGAACCCACTTCGCCGGTGCCGTGACACGCGAACGCTTGCCGTTGATGGATCGCGTAATGGCATTGAATAGCTGGTTTGTCGTCAACGGCGAGGGATCCGCGAGCTGCACTGTTTTCCCGATTGCGCGTTCGTCAAACGCCAGCGCCGCCATCGCATCGACGACAAAATCGACCGGCACGAGATTCAGGCTGACCTCGTGGTTTCCAATATTGATTAGCGAAAGCACATTGGGCCAGCTCAGCAGATAATGAATCAGGTAGTAGACGCCGTCGTACTTCACGGTCTCACCCGTTTGCGAGTCGCCGCAAACGACTGCCGGCCGATGAATCGTGATCGGCAATTCGCCCTTGAGCTTGTCGACTGCCATCTCCGCCAGATATTTCGACTCCTCATAGTAGTTGCGAAACCCGGCATCGTGGCGCAGTTCAGTCTCGAGAATCACTCCTTCGCGTTTGCCGGCGACGTAGCAGGTCGACACGTAATGGAAGTGGCGCAGGTTTGGCATCAAGCGCGCGAAGGCGAGCACATGCGTCGTGCCCACGACGTTAACGTGCAGAGCGAGCTGCCGCAGGACGGCGAGGTCGTAAACCGCAGCGAGATGAAACACTCGCGTCGTCTGTTCAATCACGCGAGCGGCGTTCGCTGGCGTCAGTCCCAATTCGGCATGGGTTATATCGCCCTCGACGATTTCAAAATCCTGGACCGGCCTTCCGGAGAGCTGAGCAATTCGCGCGATCTCGTCTCTTGCGCGGGGAATGAACGAGGGCTGGACCAGCAGGATGAACCGGCACGGGAACCTGGCGAGGCGTTCCATCAGGCGATCTGCGATAAACCCCGGAAACCCGGTTACGAAGACTGTTTCGCTATTCGACATTCAATGCGCCGAGTATAATTCAGCCGCTCAACTCCAGCATCACTCAGAAGGTTAACGACGATGAACTCTCGTTCGATGTTTGCGCGCCGCACGGCGCTGGCTCTCGCGCTGTTTTTAACGGCGATCTTTCCAGTCGCTCTCGCGCAGGAAAAACCGCAGTGCAATGTCAAGGTGACGTTGCTCCAAGTGAACGACGTCTACCAGTTTACTCCCGTCGATCAAGGCGCGGCGGGCGGGCTGGCCCGACTGATGACCTTGACGAAAAACATCCGGCAGCAGAACCCGAACACGTTGTTCTTGATGGCCGGCGACACGATCTCGCCGTCAGTCGAGTCGATCACGCTCAAGGGCTCGCAAATGATCGACGCCTGGAACGCTATCGGTCTCGACTACGCGACGTTCGGGAACCACGAATTCGATTTCGGTCCGGCGACGTTGAAAGACCGGATCAGGGAATCGAAGTTTGGCTGGGTTGCGGCGAACGTGATCGATCGCACGACAGGCAAAACGTTCAACGACGTGCCGCCGTATGTGATTCGCCAGTTCGGCAAGGTGAAGATCGGGATCTTCGGACTGGTGTTGCCGGAGACGAAGGTGACTTCGCGACCGGGCGACGACGTCGAGTTTCGCAGCCCGTGCGACACGGCGAAACGTATGGTGTCGGAGCTTCATGGGAAGGGCGTTAAAGTGGTGGTCGCGTTGACGCACTTGTCGATGCGGGAGGACAAGGAGGTGGCGCGTTGCGCTGACGTCGACCTCATTGTTGGCGGGCACGAGCACACGCTGCTCGAGTCGCTTGCCGGACACGCGCCGATCTTCAAGATGACGGCCGACGCGCGTGAACTCGGGCAGATCAATCTGAACATCTCGCAAGCGACAGGCGAACTCGACAGTATCGATTGGAAGGTGATCAAGGTCGACAACAAGACCCCCGAGGCGCCGGAGTTTTCGGCCGTCTACCGCAAGTACGCGAACCTGCTCACCGAGTTATCGAAGCCGGTGGGGCAATCGAGTGTCAAGCTCGATGCGCGCAGTGCGGAGAACCGCACGAAAGAGACGAACGTCGGCAATCTCGTTGCTGATTCGTTTCGCAAGGCGCTGGCGGCCGACGTCGGTTTGATGAACGGGGGATCGATTCGGGCTGACGAGTTGATTCCCGCCGGACGCATCACGGTCAGGGACGTCTTGTCGATACTGCCTTTCAAGAACCAGTTGGTTAAAATTGAAGTCACTGGCGCAACGTTGAAAGCGGCGCTGGAGCATGGCGTCGCTCGCACCGCGCCAGGCGCGGAGCCCGGCGGATTTCCGCAGGTTTCGGGTATTCAGTTTTCGTTCGACGCATCTAAACCTCCAGGTTCGCGAGTGGTGGATGTGACGGTTAACGGCCAGCCGCTCAACGAAACGAGGAAGTACACTGTGGCGACGTCCACCTTTTTGGCGCTCGATGGCGGCGACGGGTACACGATGTTCAAAGGTTCGCCGGTCTTGATTGCGCCCGACCGCGCGCCCGTCGATTCGGAAGCGCTCAAACGAGCTTTCGTCGGCGGCAAGGCGATCGCGCCGAAGGTCGAGGGACGGATCAAGCGCCTCGACACGGTGAAGACGGCTGCCTCCGATTGCAATTAGGTGGTTTTATGAACACCAACGATACTTCAGCTCTTGCTGCCGATCTCAAACGGTATCAAGCGAATCAACTGTTCCACGAGGCTTACGAGGCCCAGTTGGCGAACGACTACGAACGCGCGATAGAGCTCTACAAACGTTCGATCGAAACGTATCCAACTGCGGAGGCGCACACGTTTCTCGGCTGGGTCTACAGTTTTCAGCAGCGGTATGACGAGGCGATCGACGAGTGTTTGGAAGCGATTCGAGTCGACGAGACGTTGGGGAATCCGTACAACGATATCGGTAGTTACCTGCTGGCGAAGGGCGATTCGTACGGGTCGGTCCGCTGGTTCAAGCGTGCCTTGCTCGCGCCGCGCTACGAATCGTACGCGTTTCCGCACTTCAACCTGGGGCGAGTTTACGAGAACCGGCGCCTGTTTCTCGACGCTGCCAGACACTACGGGCTCGCGCTCAAGCAGAAACCGAATTTTCGTGAAGCTGTTGTCGGGCTCAGACGAATGCAGGCGCGGCTAAACTGACACGCGAATCGGTATCTTCTCACCTCGTTCATTCACTGCGACGTAGATCACTTCCGCTTCCGTAACGCGCACTCGTTCGCTCTTTCCGAGGCGCTCCACCTCCACGACCACGCGAACTGTTATCGACGTCTGTCCGACGCGCACTGTTTCGGCGTAGAAGCTGACCAGGTCGCCGACGAACACTGGCTTGTGAAAGATGACTTCCTTCATCGCCACAGTGACAAACCGTTCCATGTGCGTGTGGCGGTGGGCCTCGATCGCCCCTGCCGTGTCGATGTAACTGAGAATGACGCCGCCGAAGATCGTCCCCTGGGAATTGGTATCGCGTGGCAACAGCGTGATGCGTATCGCTGGGTCTCTATGTTCCTGCATTCGTTTAATTCGTGTTAACGAAACCACTGATCCAATCAGTAATCGCGCGCTTGAGTTCGTCGAGGCGGTTGTCGAAGAAGTGGCCGGTGCCGGGAATTACGACTAATCGCACTTGCGTACGCTTTTCCAGATCGGCGGCCAGCCGGCGCACGTCGTCGACGTTGCCAAACTCGTCGTGTTCGCCATGCACCAGCAGTAACGGCTTGCGACACGATTCGAGGAAGTTGAAGTCGTACTTTTCGAGCGGCGTGCCGATCCCAATCAGATAATCGACGCGATCGTCCTCGATCCCGACCTCCAATCCGACCCGCGAACCGAACGAAAAACCGCAGACAGTAATGCTCGCGTCCGGATATTGGGCCGACAGGTAATCAAGCCCCGCGCGAACGTCATCACGTTCCCCGCGCCCCTCATCGTGTTGCCCTGTACTTTGTCCGACGCCGCGAAAGTTGATGCGCAGAGTCGTAAGCCCGGCGTCGTTCAGCGCCGCCGCAGCGCGAAACACGACTTTATTGTGCATCGTGCCGCCGCCGAGTGGATGTGGGTGAAGCACCAGAGCCACGGCTCGGGGTGGACCTTGCCGCGGCTCCTTAAGAATCGCTTCTAGTTGTCCGTGCTCAACGGGAATGAAGAGGTTGCCGCTGGGATACATTCGGGCCCATCAGTAAATCCGTATTTCAACCCTCGTCGCCGCCGGCGTTGTCCATGCCGCCCATGCCTTCGTCCCCACTGGAGGTTTCAAGCTCGGACGCCTCGCTCTCCTCAGCCACCTCGGGTGACTCAGCTCCACCCATAGGCTCGCTGGAACCATACGACGATCGCTTCTTCGCAGCCTTCTTCGTGCCGCCCTTACCGGCTGATTTCTTCGCGGCCTTCTTACCGGCCTTCTTTGTTGACTTGGCAGCGCCCTTCTTTGCAGCCTTCTTAGTCCCGCCCTTCTTACCGGCTTTCTTTGCGGACTTCTTGCCGCCTTTCTTCGTCGCTTGCTTTGCCGCTGTACCCCGGCCCTTCGATTTACCGGCACTCTTCTTTGCTGCTTTCTTTCCCCCTTTGCGCGCACCACTGGACTTCTTGCTTCCTTTTCTGGCTGCCATTTCCTTCGCTCCTTTTTGTGGTCTGTGTTTGGCTCACCGTAGCAAAATAATTTAAGACTGTCACGATGTTTTGATCGAAAATTTTAACGCGCTCGAATTAAGAACTTATGTAGACACGCATCGACGTTTCAGCTACATTACTCCCGCTCTCCATAAAACGAACCCGGCGGAAAGGCTGTTGGATGCAAGTTAGTTGCGCTACCAGCGCTGGAATGGATTTTGGACCCTCGCTTCACCGTCTCAGTCAGATTCTGTCGGGCCAATCGAACCTAGACTTCAATCGGTCACCAGACACTCAAGCAGCACGCACTGCGCCCGGAGCAGGCAAGTCGGCATTGGTCGTCGATGATGTTGCCGACGTTACCGAGATGCTTGCCGTATTGTTGAGCCATGCCGGTTACGACGTCGTGACGGCGGCTTCGGCGCGCGCAGCCCTAAACGCCGCGCGCGAGCGGCAGTTTGACGTTGTAATCTCCGATATCGGCATGCCGGAAATGAACGGCTATCAACTGGCGCGCGAGATGCGAACGTTGCCAGGGTATGAAACGGTGCCGATGGTGGCCGTCACCGGCTATTCGATGTTTGACGACAAGGAGCGGTCGACGAACGCGGGCTTCAACGCTCATATGACCAAACCGATCGACCCTCGGGCCCTGCTCGATCTAATCGAACAACTGTGATGTATCGCTTTGCCAACTCCTTTCATTCTCACCCGGCTTTAGCCGGGTGTAGCACCGAAGCGCTCACCGGAAACCGTTTAAACGGTTTCCCGTGCTTCACTGGTCTAGCACCGGGCTAAAGCCCGGTGAGAATGAAGCGAGTTGAAGCAAGGTTGTGAGGTGCAGACGAATAACCAGTTGAGCGATTGATGACGCGCCCCGCCACACTCACCAACCTCCGATACGAAACCACAATACGAATCCTCCAGTTTTTAATCGGCGCGGTCGCCATCGCGCTTGTCTTCTGGTTCCTCCAGTTTTCCACCAACGCGATCTGTTGCGGCGATTTCGACGGGTACTACCACGTTAAATGGACGCGAACGTTGTGGGAGTCGATCAGGAGCGGCGGGCATTTTCCGCCGCAGTTTCCCTGGCTGCCGCTGACGACGCTGAGCCCAAGAGAGTACGTAGACCACCACCTGCTATTCCATTTCCTGCAAATGCCGTTCGTGGCCATCGCGGACGCGCGATTGGGCGCGAAGGTCGCGTCGGTAGTTTTCGCGACGCTCGCGGTGCTTTCGTGCTACTGGCTGCTCCTGTATTACCGGATCCGTTACGTGCTGGTCTGGCTCGTGGCGTTGTTGGCTTGCTCGTCGCCGTTTCTGTTCCGGCTGAGCATGGCCAAAGCGCCGCCGTTCGCCATCATCTACCTGGTTATCGCGATCTGCCTGTTGTTCAAGAAGAAATACCTGCCGCTGTTGCCGCTAGCCGCAGTTTTCACCTGGACCTACGATTTATTCGTACTGATGTTGCTGGCGGCGGGCTTCTGGATGATCGTCATTGCCTGGGCTGAGCACCGTTTCGAATGGCGTCCGTTGGTCTGGGTGGCCCTGGGTTGTGCCGTGGCCCTCGTCGTTAATCCCTATTTCCCGCAGAACTTTCGCCAGCTTTACGAACACCTGACGATCAAACTCACACTTTCGGGCTTCGACACGAAAGTCGGAAGCGAGTGGTACCCGTACGACTCGTGGGAGTTTCTCGGAAACTCCGCGGTTGCATGCGTCGCGATGCTCGTCGGTTACGTAATGTTTGAACCGTCGGAACGCCGTCGCGCGCACTATCCGGCGTTCTTTCTGTTGTTTTCGACGGCGTTGATGATCATGACCGCGCGCTGGCGGCGGATCGCGGAGTACTGGCCGCCGTTTGCCGTGATGTTTGCGGCGTTCTCACTTCAGCCGTGGCTGCTGGGCTTTCGTTCATACCTGACGCGTTTGCCTCCTGACGTCCTGGAGGAGCTCAAACCCTTTCTCGATCGCAGCGAGACAGAAAAGGAACCCGAGAGCAACTGGAGGGAATGGCTGCTGACGGCCGGCGCTGCTGTCGTGGCTCTAGCTTTGGGCGTCGCCCTCGCGTTCAACCTCTGGAACGAGGTGGAGGAGATCGGCGCCAGCCAGCCACACGATTACTTTCGCGCGGGCGCTTCATGGATGCGGCAAAACGTGCCGCCGGGCCAGATGGTTTTCAACACCGACTGGGACGATTTTCCGCGGCTTATCTATTACGACCCGACACACAACTACATCACCGGCCTCGACCCCAATTATCTGTTCGACAAAGACCCGTCGCTGTCGGCTTTGTATGATCGCATCACGTTGGGGACGCAAGAAGATCCCGGACCGCTGATCCGCGATCGATTCGGCGCGCGCTACGTCTTTTCGGACAACAATCACCAGGACTTTTTCGACAAAGCGCGGCTGAGCGGGTGGTTCGACATTGTCTATGAGGATACGGAGTGCACGATCATGTATATTCGCGACGAGCGGATCGGCCCCGTCGAGGAAACGCTTGGCCCATCGCCGCCTGGTAGCCCATGAGAATCAAGTGCTTAATTATCGTCGTTCTTGCCGTGTTGCTGTCAGGCTGCCACCGTTCAGCTTCCGAGACAGCCAACAGTCAACCGCTGCCTTCACCACTGCCGGCGTCGACACCGCTAAACGATTTTGACGAAGCGTTGCGCTTCGTCCGCAACGGGCAATTCACGTACATCTGGGTGTTCACGCGGAAGGACGGCAAGCCATTCGACTCCGAAGATGGAGCGATCATTAGAGCAAAGGCGTCGCAGGTTGTGGATCGGGCCATGACTCCCGACCGCAAAAAGTTTGTGGCGGGCAGCAACTTCCCGTTCGAGGAACAGAATCTCGTCGAACTAAAGAAGCGGTACGTTATTGAGGATTATTCAAACAAGTAAGTCCGCTTAGGGCTTTAATACGACTTTCCCGAACTGCGCTCGATTCTCGATTAGCTCATGTGCCTGACGCGCCTCGCTCAGCGGCAGCACGCGATCGACAACGGCTCGAATCTTACCCTGCTCGACAAACTTCATCGCCGCCAGTAGCTCCGCTTTCGAGCCCATGAAAGATCCCAGTATGTTCAGGTGCCGGTAGAAGACTTGCCGCAGGTCCGTGCGCGCGTCGTAGCCGCTGGTCGCGCCGCAGGTGACGAGCCGTCCATTGTTCTTGAGACTGCTGATCGAACCGGGCCACGTCGCGGCGCCAGTGTGTTCGACGACAACGTCGACGCCTTTGCGATCCGTCAATCGCCGGACTTCTTTCGGCCAGTCGTCGCGGGTGTAATTGATGGTTTCGTCTGCGCCGAGCTCGCGCGCATGCGCGAGTTTTTCGTCAGTGCTCGCCGTCGTGATCACTCGCGCGCCGCGGAGTTTCGCGATCTGAATCGCGACTGAACCGACGCCGCTGCCCGCCGCATGCACCAGCACGTCTTCGCCGGGCTGGACGTTTGCGCGGGTGACCAGCATGTGCCATGCGGTTACGGTCACTAAGGGCAACGCCGCCGCTTCTTCCCACGCAAGCTGCGCGGGTTTCGGAATGATGTTCGCGCCGGGCACGGCGACGAATTCGGCGTAACCGCCGTCGCGGCGGTAGCCGATGATGTCGTACTCGCGACAGAAATTGTCGCTTCCGCTGAGACACGCCTCGCAGTGGCCGCACGAGACACCCGGCTGAACCATCACTTCATCGCCGGCTTTGACCCAGGTCACCAGCTCACCCGCTTCGCGCACCACGCCGGCGACGTCGTTTCCGAGAATGTGCGGCAGCGCGATCTCGATTCCCGGCAGCCCCTTGCGCGCCCAGATGTCGAGATGGTTCAGCGCGCACGCCTTCACCTCGACGAGCACTTCGTTAGCGCGGATCTGCGGCTCGGGTACATCCGCGTACTCGAGTACTTCCGGCCCGCCATGCTGTCTGAAAATGGCGGCCTTCATCAGTTCGCCCCAACAGCTTCGGGTTTTTCTGCTGCTTGTTCGCGCGCGTGGTAGGAGGAGCGAGTGAGCGGGCTTGACTCGACGTGATGGAAACCGAGGTCCATGCCGATGTTTCTCCATTCGGCAAACTCGGCCGGAGTCACGTAACGTTCGACGGGCAGTCGACGCGCGTGCGGCTGGAGATACTGTCCGATCGTCATGATGTCGCAGGAGACGGAGCGCAGGTCCTTCATCAACTCGACGACTTCGTCGAACGTTTCGCCGAGGCCGACCATGATGCCGCTCTTTGTCAACATGCCTCGCGCTTCGCGATCGCGCCTTGCGGCCGCGCGTTCCAGCAGCGTTAGCGATTGCTGGTAGATGGCGTCCGGCCTGACGCGTCGATAAAGGCGCGCGATCGTTTCGGTGTTGTGGTTGAGCACGTCGGGTTGAGCGTCGAGCACGGTGTTCAGCGCTGCTTCATCGCCGTTGAAGTCAGGTATCAGGACCTCGATTTTGCAGTTCGGATTGTGAGCGCGGACTTGCCGAATCGTTTCGGCCCAGTGCGCCGCGCCGCCGTCAGGCAGATCGTCGCGATTGACTGACGTGATGACGGCATGCGCGAGGTTCAAGTGGCCCACTGCTTCGGCAACGTGTCGCGGCTCTTCGGGATCGAGTTCGCCCGGTTTTCCTTTTCCGACCGCGCAAAACCCGCAGTGACGCGTACAGATATCGCCGCCCAGCATGAACGTCGCCGTGCGATCAGACCAGCACTCGAAGATGTTCGGGCAGCGAGCTTCCTGGCAGACAGTGTGAAGGTTCAAGCCTTCGATCAGGTCGAGTACGCGGTTCTGATTGGTCGGATCGCCCAAGCGGATGCGAAGCCATTCGGGCTTCGGTTGGCGGACCTTTTGATTGTTGCTGATTACACGAAGTTCGCGGGCCAAATGATTTACCTCTGAAGCGATTCTACACGCCGGCAAGCGCATATAAAAACGCTACTGGATCAGTTGCGCTAACAATTCCGGATCGATGTTCCCGCCCGACAAAACGACGCCGACGCGCTTCACGTCCGCAGGCAGCTTTTGAAACATGACAGCGGCCGCGGCGGCAACGCCTGAAGTCTCAACCAGCAGTTTCATACGGAACAGGATGAAACGAAGCGTAACGACGATCTCGTCGTCGGACACTGTCAATACGTCTTCCGCCAGTTGCTGCACGATCGGAAACGTGAGCCGTCCAGGTATTTGAACGCGAAGTCCATCGGCGATGGTCACAGGCGGCGGAATCGTCACGCGCTCGCCTTTCAGCAGCGACTGCCGCGTATCATCAGCATCCGCAGGCTCAACCGGAAAACAGCGAATCTTCGGATTCAACGCCTTGACCGCAGTAGCCACGCCCGCGAACAAGCCGCCGCCGCTGCACGGCGTGAGCACGCAGTCGAGATCCGGTACTTCTTCCAACAGTTCGAGTCCGCATGTGCCCTGGCCCGCGAGAATGAACTCGTCGTCATAAGGCGGGACCATCACGAGTTTTTCGCGTTCGGCGAGATCGAGCGCAAACTTCTCGCGGTCCTGTTTTTGGCGATCGTAAAAGACGATTTCCGCGCCGTAGTCGCGCGTGGCGCTGACTTTTGCTTTCGGCGCATCGGTCGGCATGGCGATAACTGCGCGCACGCCCGCTTCACGACCGGCAAGAGCGACAGCCTGCGCATGATTGCCGGATGAGAAGGCGCAGATGCCGCTACGTTTCTCGTCGTCAGTAAGCGACAGGATCTTGTTCGTAGCGCCGCGGATCTTGAACGCGCCCGCTCGCTGAAGGTTTTCGCATTTGAAGAAGACTTCCTTGCCGGCGGCCTCGTTGAACTGGCGCGACGTGACGACTGGCGTGCGATGAATGCGCGAGCCGATTCGCTTCTGCGCCTCGCGGATCTTTTCGATGTTAGGCATAGATTGGAAACGGGTTCAGATTGAATTCAAACACCTCTGCGAAACGTTCGATAATGCGATCTTCCACAGCACTCAACTCTGTCTCCGAGCCGAGCAGCTCTTCCATCGAGGTCACAGGCTCACCTTCGCAGGCGATGATCAGATTGAAGTAACTGAGGTCTGTGTTTACGTTCAACGCGAAGCCGTGAGTCGTGACCCAGCGCGCGATGTGAACGCCGATGGCCGCGACCTTGCCGCGCTCAGTATGAACGCCAGTCAGACCGTCGATGCGAAACGCGTCGATACCGAAGTCTGACAGCGCGCGAATCAAGACCTCTTCAAGGTCCCGCACGTAACGATGCACATCTTCACGGTCAGGGCTCAGGTTGACGATCGGATACCCGACGACCTGACCCAGCCCATGATAAGTTACTTTTCCGCCGCGATTCGTTTCAAACAAGGTGACGTTGCGCTGTTTGAGTTGTTCGTCGTCGAGCAGGATCGCGGAACTGTCGCCGCGGCGGCCGATGGTCAGCGTGTGCGGGTGTTCGAGCAGCAGCAGCGTGTCCGGCTGGCTTCCCGTTTTTACGGCCTGTTCGGTTTGTTTCTGGAGCGCGAGGGCCGACTCGTAGTCCACGAGACCCAATCTTTGGACCAAAAGCTTTCTTTCTCCGCGGGCGCGCGTCATCGTGCAACCAGGTTGTGGACTTTGTGCGTCATTCTAACAGTCTCATCGGTCTTTGGTACAATTGGTCCGGAAAACACCCAAAAGGGAGAAACGTTTTGAAACTCATCGCCATAGCTGTGTTGACAGCAATGTTCATCGTTCCCAGCAGCGTTCTGGGCCAGACTCGTAGCCGTTCGACGAAGCCGAGATCCGGCAGCAGCGCAAGCGCGGCGTCGGCCGCGCAACGCACGGCCCAGGTCCGCACGACCGGAGCGACTCGCGTCGCCGATCAGATCAAGTTGTTGACGAGGTTTGTCTACTTGCTTGGCGGTGTGTCCAGCGGAATCGCGCAGGTTGACGAGGCTGTGCGCCGGAAAGAGGCGTCGCCCGAGATGGTGCAGAAGAACCAGCAGAGTAAAGTGACGGTCAAGACCAGCATTCAGGGCTTTCGCGAAAGTCTCGACAAGCTGGAGATTGACTTTCGCGCGACGCCGGAGCTTCAGCCCTACTACATCAAGCTCGCAGGTGTGGCGGCGGGCGCGGCGACGGCTGAAGAGCAGGCGGCTGCTAATCAGTTTGACGCGGCGGGACGATCGCTACTGAACGTGATCAACCGGCTGACGGATGTGCTGCTGATAATGCGGACGACGACTTAGTCCTGCTGTTTTTTCGGATAGAAACCCTGGCGAGCGCGTACCCGAACGTCTGCGCGCGCGGGAACACTGACCTTAATGCGTCGAAACTGCGTCGACGGCACATCCGTGTTCGCGTAGTACTGAAGCAAGTACTGCCCACGCAATTCAGCAGCAATCCTCGAAAACACATTCGCCAGATCCGAGTCGACTTCCGGGATGAAAGTAGTGCCGCCGGTCGAGTCGGCGAGTCGCTGCATTCCCTCATGGCCCTTGCGCGTGATGACGTTCAAATACATCGTATTTCCTGCCGGATTGATCGCGTAGAAGACGGCATCAGCTCGTTGCAGGTTGCGCTCGACCTCAGCCAGGGCGCGAGCGTTAACCTGATCTTTCGTCAGTGGTGAAGCTGACGCCTGCTCTTCCGCAGTCGTCCCGATCGCCTTCTTGATCGCTTCGCTGAAGTTGTCAGCGCCGTCGGAGATCACTACGACGACGCGACGGTGTCTGGCGGGAGTTTTTTCAAGATACTTTGCGGCCGCAAAAACGGTATCGTAAAAAGCGGTCGGTACGCTGTCAGGGCTGGGCGTAAAGGAAAGAAGCGCGGAGGCCGCCGCATCAGCCGTCGTGCTCACCTGCTTGAGAACGGGCGTGCCTTCGATCAGAAAAAGCGAGGCGCGGTCATCTTTCTTCAGCACCTCTCTGAGAAATCGCGCCGCAGCCGTCTTCTCGAATTCGAACCGCGTGCGCGTACTGGCGGAGATGTCGATGAGCATCGCGACTTCCAACGGCACCTGTTCCGGGTCGCCCAGTTCCGCGATCTCCTGCTGTTTGCCTTCTTCCTCGAGACGAAAGTCAGTCTTGGTAAGGCCACGAACCGGCTGCCCGTTGCCGTCGGTCACCGACACTGGGACCATCACGAGATTCGAAGTGACCTTAACGACGTCGATCACTTCTTTCTCCGGCGGCGTGGGCGTCGGCGTTGGTTTGGCTTTCCACAGCGGTGGCGGCGGCGGCAGATCTTTCACTGACTGCGCGTGGGCCACCGGTACCGATAGAAAAACGGCCAGCACTCCGAGCAGGAACGCTGGCCGCAAAAGTCTTTTTTCAACCCCCAACATCATGTCTGACACCCTCGAGCCTTTGTATCACGCCGCCGGCTTGCGCGGTGATGTTTGCTTATCCTACCGCGTTTGTGGCGGCATGATCCAATCGACTCTTTGGTGCCACGTAACGGACGTGAAGTTGCACCGCAAGGTGAAACTCACGAACGCTTAGTTACCCGAACCCGAACCGGAGGTTCCCGGATTCATCGTCGGCGCTGGGGCCGTGATTCCCTTGTTGACAAGCAGCTTGATCTCGACGCGTCGATTCTGAGCGCGGCCCTCGCGGGTCTCGTTCTCAGCCACCGGATTCATTTCGCCGTAGCCATAAGGCGTAACGATGCGACGCAGCGGGATTTGATGATTCTCGACCAAATACCGGATGACGGCATCAGCACGACGCTGGCTCAACTCGCGATTGCGATTGACTGAACCACGCGAATCCGCGAAGCCCGAAACCTCGAGGACATAAGCCTTCGAGTTCATCGCCTTGCTGGCGATGTCGTCGAGGGTCGTCTTCGACTCCGGCGAGAGCACGGCGCTGCCGGACTTGAAGTTCACGGCGGCGGTGGTCTGCGGAGTGTAATCGTCTAGAGCCGAAATGCGCTCGTTGGTCGCCGTCACGCCGGCAACAGCGGCGTCCGCGGTTGCTTGCGCAGCTTTCGCACCACCGCGAGCGGCGTTCGAGACGGCCGCGAGCTCATCCAACTGGCCCGACAGGCGTTGCGCATTGGCTTCGACCTGGCTGAGCTTGGTTTCGGTGTCAGTTGCACGCTCCTCGAGCGGCGCGGCGCGTGATTCAACGGCGCGCGCAACGCGCATATCTGCTTCGTTGAAGCGGATCTTCTCAGCGGCCAATTCGCCCTGTCCGTTGCCGCGTCCTTCAACCTCCACGTTCAAGCCGCGCAGGATGCTGGTCTGGGCATAGTTCGAGCCACCACGCAGGAACCCGCCCTTCGTCTTCACGCTGGTCTTGTCGTCCAGCCGCACCACCGTATCCACGCCATTCATGTCACGTACGGTGAACGTATCCGAGTCACGCCGGGTGACCACACCCTTGAGTTTCATTTTCTGGCCGCTGGCGATAGTGCGCGAGCCGCTTGGGTTGGTTGTATCTTGAGCCAGGATAGGGGAGGCTGAGAAGACTAACAGGCAGGTAGTAAGCACTGCCGGGGCAAACAATTTATGTTTAGTGAATACCATCGATTTATCTCCTTAGAAGCTAG
The DNA here is from genome assembly GCA_046732935.1 of Acidobacteriota bacterium. Lineage (GTDB taxonomy): Bacteria > Acidobacteriota > Blastocatellia > Pyrinomonadales > Pyrinomonadaceae > PSRF01. The sequence goes on from JBKPOC010000006.1 coordinate 33,594, forward strand.
TAACCAAATGTGACGCGTGCCTTGCTCGCGTTCTCCTCCAACATGGCGAGTTCGTTCTCGCCTCCCGCTCGACAAATTTTGCGGATGACATCTCTTAAAACTTCAACGGAGCCAAGTCAATAGCCTTCGGCATTCTTCATCGAATCACCACTCTATCGCAATAAGATCGACCTGTGAACAAAAAAGCAGCAACGATCTTGGCAATGATCGTTACTGCTTCGTGTAGATCTTATTAAAAAACGGAAACTCTTAGTCGGAGCTTTACACCGAAAAATCCCCGCCTTCCAACTGCTCTTTGACGAATGCGAGGAACCGTTCGGCATCGGCGCCGTCGATGACGCGATGATCGAAACTCAGCGCGAAATAGGCCATCCAGCGAATGCCGATAAAGTCCTCTCCGTCCGGAGAAGTCATCACTTTGGGCCGTTTTTCAATCTTTCCGACGCCGAGAATGGCAAGCTGCGGCTGGTTGATGATCGGCGTGCCGAATAGACCACCAAAGACGCCGGGGTTGGTAATCGTGAAAGTTCCGCCGGTGACTTCATCCGGCTTCAACTGCTTGGTCCTGGCCCGATCCGCAAGGTCGTTGGCCGCGCGGGCCAGACCGGAGATGCTCAAGTCGTCGGCGCGTTTGATTACCGGGACGATCAAGCCCCAATCGAGTGCCACGGCCATTCCGAGATTGATGTCCTGCTTGTAAATGATCTGTTCGCCGCTGACCTGCGCGTTGAAGATTGGGAACTTGCGCAGTCCTTTGTTCACCGATTCGAAGATGAACGGCATGAACGTCAGCTTGGTCCCGGTGCGTTGATAGAACTCGTCGCGATGTTTGTCGCGAAGTTTGGCGACGCGCGTCATGTCGATCTCGTAGACCGTCGTGACATGGGCCGACGTGCGGCGGGATAGGACCATGTGCTCCGCGATTTTCTTGCGCATCACGCTCATCGGCTCGACGCGATCGCCGACGGCTGGGCCCAATGCCTGCTGCACCTGGGCCGGCGTCAGACGCGGCTCAGGCGCTGGCGCTGGTGCCGGGGCTTTTTCGGGAGCCGGTGGTGGAGCAGTGGTGGTGGTCCCACTTGATTCGATGAAACTCAAAATGTCGTTCTTGGTGACACGGCCGCTCATGCCGGTGCCTTCGAGCTTGGAGATATCGACGCCGTGCTCCTGCGCGATCTTTCGGACCAACGGACTTGATTTGGTGCGCCGGAGATCTTGTACGGTTGGTTCTACTTCAACTGGTGGTGGAGGGGGCGGCGGCGCTGGCGCAGGGGGTGGTTCAGACACGGATGGAGAGGATGAAACGGACGAAGAGGAATTTCCATCCAGTACAGCAACTACAGTGTTGACCTCGACGGTGTCACCTTCCTTGTATCTGACTTCCGTCAATGTTCCCGCAGCCGGTGATGGGATCTCTGCGTCGACCTTGTCGGTCGAGATCTCAAACAGCATTTCATCCCGTTCGACGTGCTCGCCGATCTTCTTCAACCACTTCGTGATCGTTCCCTCCGCAATGGACTCACCCATTTGCGGCATTACCACTTCAGTACTCATCTTTTCTCCAGCCTGACTGTATTAAATCTCAATAAGCCGCCAGCTTTCGCGCGGCGTCAACAACGTCCCTGATTTGCGGCAAGTAATAGTCTTCGAGTGGCGGCGCATACGGCACCGGCGTATCGATCGAGCCGATGCGGATCACCGGCGCGTCGAGCCATTCGAAAGCTTCTTCCGCGATGATCGCGGCAATCTCGCCGCCGATGCCGCCTGTCCGCGAAGCCTCGTGCAACACTATGGCTTTATTCGTTTTCTTCACACTCGCAAGAATGGCTGGACGGTCGAGTGGCGCCAAAGTTCTGAGGTCGATAACTTCGACGTCCAATCCTTCCTTTTCGAGCTCTTCGGCCGCGTCGAGCGCCGTCAACACCATCGCGCCAAACGTGATTATCGATAGATCGCGTCCGGCGCGCGCGACGCGGGCTTTTCCGAGCTCGACGATGTAGTCGTCAGCCGGCAGTTCTTCGCGCAGGCGCGGCAAGCGATACAGTTTTTTGTGCTCGAAGAAGAGCACTGGATCGGGATCGCGAATCGCCGCCTTGATCAGTCCCTTCGCGTCGTACGCTGTCGACGGTTCGACGATCTTGAGTCCGGCGGTGTTCAGGAAGAACGACTCCGCGTTGAGCGAGTGAAATGGACCTGAACGAACTCCCGAGCCGCATGGGCCACGAAACACAACCGGCAGGCCGGCGCCCCAACGATAGCGACACTTCGCGGCGTAGTTTGTCAGCAGATCGAACCCTGCGGAAATGAAGTCGATGAACTGAAACTCCGCGACCGGCCGCATGCCCATCAACGCCGCGCCACACGCAGCGCCGACGATCGCGCCTTCGGAAATCGGGGTGTCGATCACGCGCTCTTTGCCAAACTCATCGATCAGTCCGTCCGTGACTTTGAACGCGCCGCCGTAGACGCCGACGTCTTCGCCGATGACGAACACGTCAGGGTCGCGTTCCATCTCTTCCCAGATGCCCTGGCGAATAGCTTCGACGAGCGTGGCCTGACCGCCTCGTTCCGGCCGCGCTGATTTGTGCTCTTTTTTGACTGCAGTAGACATGGTTAGATGCTCAGGCTGACTTCTCGCCTGTAATATCGAATTTTTGACTTCGGATTATCCAGCCCTTGTGGATGTACCAGTAGCCTTTCCCCTTTTGGATCGATGTACACATCGAGTCCTTCCATCGGGTACGCACCCAACAAAACCTCAGACGTCGTTGGCATGACAATCGCGCTGCGGAGGAGTGTGATCTGACCCTCGAATCGAACCTGGATCGGACCTGCGAGATCTACCTCCAATAGGGTTTCGTCCGCCAGTTTGACCCAGTCCGTCCCAACTAACGGCAGATCAAGCTGCTTTCGAATCTCTTCGCTAATCGCAAGATCCCAGGCGCCACTGTCTACCAGAGCCCTGACTTTAACCGTTTTGACTTCATCATCCGGCAACTTGCCGTGTCGAGCGAGCGCGAGATCGTCTTCGCTTGTGAGGTAGATCTCCGCGTAAACATATCCCATTCCTTTTCCTCCAGTAAGTGAGGTACCTTCGGTACGTCTATATTGATGGTGTGCTCTTCTGAGCGTCATAGTTACGCCTCCAAAACTCCGGGCCGGAACGCCGGCGGCACAACGTCGTTATCAAAAACGCCGTACGCCGCATTCGGGCCCTCGGGCATGGGTGAAGACTCGGCCCAGGCGCAGTCTTCGTCAATCTCGCGGAGAACGCCCGCAACGATCTCCTCGAGTTGCTCTTTCGTCGCTGCATTGCATTCAAGGAGATAACGTTCGAAACGATCGATCGGATCGTTGTGAGTTTCCCACCACTCGATCTCGCCTGCTGCAACGTAACGCTGGTCGTCGTGTTCCGCATGGCCCTTGCGGCGATAAGTCTTCGCTTCAATCAACACCGCACCGCCGCCACGTCGCGCATGCTCGGCCGCGTGCTTGGTCACTTCGTAACACGCCACGACGTCGTTCCCGTCGACGACATGTGCGGGAATTCCGTAACCAGCCGCCTTTTCCGCAAGGTCGCGCACGGCTGTTTGCAGGCTCGTGGGGGTCGAGTAAGCGTACTGATTGTGTTCCGCGATAACGATCAGCGGCAGACGCTGGACCGCCGCGAAGTTGAGGCCTTCGTGAAACGCGCCCGTGCTCATGCCGCCGTCGCCGATATAGGCCACGCCGACGATCTTCTTGTTCTTGAAACGAGCACCCAGCAGGATGCCGGTCATTACGGGAATCATGTCGCCGAGATGCGAGATCGGCCCGATGAAGCCTTTCTGCATGTCGCCGAAGTGAATGTTGAGGTCCTTGCCGCCGGACGGTCCCCACGCTTTCGCCATGTACTGCGCAAAAATATCTCGCGGCCGAATGCCTTTCACCAGCACGGCGCCGAGGTCGCGAATCAACGGTGTGATGAAGTCCTGCGACTGCAACGCGTACGCACTGCCGACCGCGGTCGCTTCCTGGCCCAATGAACGAAAGACGCCGCCGACAACCTTTGTTTGCCGGTAAAGATTCACCAGCCGCTCTTCGACGAGACGCGTCAGTTTCAAGTAGCGATAGAGTTCGAGTAACTGTTCCGGCTTCAGCGTGGTCTCGGTCGCACAGCTCAGCGGTTTGCCGTCTGCCGGCTTGCGCGGAGCGTATTTCGTGCTGACGCGCATCTGAAAACGCGGTCGCGGTGGTCGTCTGCGCCTGCGCTTATCGGCCGCGCCGTTGTTTCGATCGGTTTTCTCTACTTGGTCCATCGCTTAAATATGCACCGCCAGATCGTGAACGCCTTCCGCGGCTTCCATCACTGCTTCCGAAATCGTCGGATGCGCGTGCATCGTCCGGCCCAGCTCGTCAGCGGTTGATTCGAGTTGCATCGCGACGCACGCTTCCGCAATCAATTCGGTGGCGTGCGGTCCGATGATGTGTACGCCGAGAATCTCGTCGTACTTCTTCTCGCTGACGATCTTCACGAAACCTTCTTCCTCGCCGAGGATGCGCGCCTTGCCGGAAGCCGTAAAGGGGAACCTTCCGACCTTCACGTCGTAACCCTGCTCTTTTGCTTTCGTCTCAGTCAGGCCGACGGATCCGACTTCCGGATCGCAGTAAGTGCAATTCGGCACCAGGCGCAAGTTGATGGGCCGTACGTCTTTCTGTCCAGCGAGATGTTCGACCGCGACGATGCCTTCTTTCGACGCGAGGTGCGCGAGCAGCGGAGTCGGCACGACGTCGCCGATCGCATAGACGCCTTTTTCATCCGTTTGTTGGAACTCGTTAACCTTGATGAAACCCTTCTCGACTTTAATCTTCGTGCCTTCGAGGCCGAGCCCCTCCGTGAAAGGCATACGTCCCACCGCCACCAATAGCATCTCGGCCTCGAGACTCACCGGTTCGCCTTTCGAAGTCTTGCCCGTAACGCGTACGCCTGTTTCAGTCTTTTCCAACTTCTCCAGTTTCGTGTCGACCTGCGACTTGATGCCGCGTTTACGAAAACTGCGCTCCAGTTCTTTTGAGACTTCTTCGTCTTCGAGCGGCACCAGCCGCGGCAGCAACTCGACGATCGTCGTATCAGCACCGAAGCGTGAATACACGGAAGCAAACTCGACGCCGACGGCGCCCGCGCCCATAACGATCAACGACTTCGGAACGTCTTTGAGCTCCAGAATGTGATCGCTGTTCACAACGTGTACGCCGTCGGTATCGAACCCTGGTATCGGCCGCACGACTGAGCCCGTGGCGATGATGATGTTCTTCGTTTCCAGCGTCTGCTTTTTGCCGTCAGCGTCAGTTACTTCAACTTTGCCGGGGAGCGCCAGCTTGCCGGTGCCTTTGAAGACCTGGACCTTGTTTTTCTTCATCAGATACTCGATGCCCTTCGAGTTCTTCAGCACGACTTTGTCTTTCCGTTTCTGGACGTCGGCAAAGGCGAGTTGAATCCCCGAAGCCTGGACGCCGAAGTCCGCCGCGTGCTGCATCTGTTCGTAGACGTGGGCCGACATCAGCATCTGCTTCGTCGGAATGCAGCCGCGCAGCGTGCAAGTACCGCCCAGGCGGGTATCTTTTTCGACGATCGCGGCCTTTAGGCCTAGCTGACCGGCGCGAATGGCGGCGACATACCCTCCCGGACCGCTGCCAATGATGGTCACGTCAAACTGTTCGTTTGCCAATTTAGTCGCAATCCCCTCTTAGACCAATGATAAGTGTTGAAAGAACGGGCATTATAATCAACCGGCAGCCCCTAACAAAACCAACGTATCCGAGGCTTGGATCATGAAACATACCGAAGGCTTTCTAAACATCGTGAACGACGCGAAGTCTCGAATTCGCGAGGTCTCCGTAGCCGAGACTCAGCAGCGAATGCGCGAAAACAAGGACGTGAAACTGATCGACGTTCGCGAGGACAATGAATGGGACGCCGCTCATGCGGCGGGCGCGATACATCTCGGCAAAGGAATAATCGAACGCGACATTGAAACCACTGTGCCTGATAAAGACGCCGAGTTGATCTTGTACTGCGGCGGCGGCGGCTATCGCTCAGCGCTTGCGGCGGATGCGCTGCAACGGATGGGATACACGAATGTCTTCTCAATGGCCGGCGGCTGGAAAGCGTGGCAAGAGTCAGGCGGAAAAATCGAATAGCCTCGAACGTAAAAAAAGCGGGTGGGCTATGGGAGGCCCACCCGCAAGGCTGTTTCGCACTTCAAAGACTAGAAGTTGAAACGAGCGGCGAACTGAATTTGTCGCTCGCGAAAGACGGTGTTGCCGGCCTCATTCGGAACTGTAAAGGTCGGGTCAAACACGAGGATAGGTGTGCCAAGCGGAAGCGTGGGATTGCTGGCCGCGGTCGCGGTCGAGATTGAATAGAGCCGCGTGCCACGATTCGTAACATTCACGTGGTTAAAAACGTTGAATGCTTCGCCCAAAATCTCGAGATCGGTTGATTCCGTAAAGCGGAACCGACGCGAGATTCGGAGATCAACATTCGCGGTTTTCGGGAAGCGATACGAATTGCGTTCGAAGATGCGATTGTCACCGCCCGCCCCGAGGATGCCCGTGCTAACTGCGGCGGCAAGTGATTGACCCGCGCAGAAGTTATTCCCCGCATTACAAGCAGGTGCGTTACCGCTTACTCCAGCAGAATTCGGCCGTCCGGATGCTATCTGCACGATCGGCGAAATCGTAAAGCCGTTGAACACCGCTCGTAATACCTTGTCCGAATCGTCGCCAAAGAACTTCGGTTCCCATACAACACTCGACACGAACCGGTGCGGGATGTCGAAGTTTGTTCTGCCACTTTCCTGACTGTAATCGAACGGGTTTAGCGGTACGTTGGGTGATGTGAAGGTCTGCGATCCCTGTCCGGTGTCGGTCGCTTTGGAGAACGTGTAGTTGTTCTGGAATTGAAGTCGCTTGTGCAACCGCCGGTTGAGCTGAAGCACAAGAGCTTCATACTCGGATTTAATGGTGCTGCGAACCTCAGTTATTCGGGCAAAATTAGAGTCCGGTCGAACCGTGAAACGCGGAAACGTAAAAAACTGTCCGTCGAGGTCGCCGCCGACTACCCTGTAGCGTGTACTTTGCGTCGGAAAAGCCAGGTTTGTATCAACAAACGTGGGGAGCCTACGACCGAGACTCACAAGAAGCGAAACAGAAGCGATCGTATTTCTCGCGATTTCCCGTTCCAGAATCAGATCCATTTGGTGAATCTGAGGATTCGCCATGTCCCGTGCGAAAACGATGATGTCAGGTCGCGTGGTGCTCGTTGGCGCCGTGGTTACGGTATTCGGGTAAGTTGGAGAACCGGCAGTCGTGGGCAAGAAGGTGAACTGCAATTGGCCGCTTGATGTGCCGGTATTTGTGATCGCGTTCGAGATCGTGGAATTTATGATGCGCCCATAATAAATCCCATAGCCGCCGCGGACGGAAGTCTTGCCATCGCCCGTCACGTCATAGGCAAATCCAAAGCGAGGTCCCCAATTGTTCTTGTCAGCCGGAAAGTTATTCGTCGCCGGCGCCAACGGATTGGGAATCTGGGGCTCTGGCAGTCGTTCGTACTCGTAGCGCAATCCGAGATTGAGTGTCAAACGCGGGCTTACTCGGATATCGTCCTGTACGAAGAAATTGATATCCGTCGTGGAAAACTTGAAAGCGCTTGGTCCAAATCCCTGGTTATAGCTGCTGTAACGCTTTCCTGAAGGGATCGCAAAGTCGCTTATAAAGTCCACGATGTTGCTGTAAGAATAAGCGCCACCCTCCTGGAAGAGATTGTCATTTAAGTCACTGACGTGGTTTACGTCACCGCCCCATTTAATCGTGTGATTACCATGGGACAACGTAACCGTATCGGCGAACTGATATCTCTTCTCGTCAGGAAATGCGCGGCGTTCAAGGAAATTGGGCTTTCCGAAGGTAATCACGTTGGTGATGGCGACTGACGGGGGTCGACCATTCAGCCCGGTTGTGGGTTCGCCCGGCGCAGGCTCCTGGCTGAGTTGGAATTCATTGTCGCGACCATATTGAAAGCGAGCTTCATTCAGGAGGCTAGGCGTCAGAGTCGAGGACAGTCGCAGGTTGAGTGAATCAACGTTGACGAAGTCGTCACCAAAACTGGCCTTGCCTCGGTTGACGACGGCCTGTGATTGAACGCCTGCCGGCGACTCAGCCCTTAAGCGGTTATACGTAACGGTGAAAAGATGCTTTTCGTTGATCTGCCAATCGATCTTGGGAAGAATAATGTACTGGTCGCGCCGCCGGGCCACTTCACCGGTAAGTCCCTGCAAGAACGACAGAGCTGCGTTGCGTTGGGCCTCTGTCACGCCGCGAGAGTTAAGCGTCGTGATGTTGGCGGCCGTCAGATTGTATGAACCGAGGATTTCCGCGGCCACGGCGGGGAAGGTCTGCCGCTGCTGGTCAAAAGTAAAGAAGAAGAACAGCTTGTCCTTTACGATTGGACCACCCACGGCGCCACCATACTGAAGCCGCCGATCCGTCGGTTTAAGCCCGACGACCTGCGTATTGGGCGGCGTGCCGACAGTTTGAAAGCTAAAGGCATTTCGCGCGCCCCACTTGTTGTCACGGTCGTAGAAGAAGAGAGTCCCGTGAAAGTCGTTAGTGCCGCTCTTCGTTATGGCGTTAACAACTCCGCCCGCGGCGCGGCCATACTCCGCAGAGTAGCTCGAGGTGTTGACCTGAAACTCTCGGATTGACGCCTGGCTAATAACGTACGGTATACGTGTTCGCCCTCGCTCCTCAGAAAAGAACGCCTGATTGTTATCGCCGCCGTCGACCGTGTTGTTGTTAAGCAGACCGGAGATTCCTCGGAAGCTAATCAGACCAAAAGCTCCGTCAGGCACTGCGCCGGGCGTCAACAATGCGAAGTTGGACCAGCGACGGCCGTTGATGGGCAGTTCGTTAATCGACGTTTGGTTGATGTTGGTGGAGAAGTCCTGTTGAGTGGTGTTGATAACCGGCGCTTCCGCGCTAACGTCAACTGTTCCAGTCACCGGACCAACCGACAACGCTAACTCGAGGCTTGTTTCGCGGCCGATTTCAACGACGACGTTCTCTTGCGTGATTTCGCTGAAGCCGGCTGAGGCGACTTTGACGGCGTAGCGGCCCGGTTGCAGGTTGGCTACCTTGAACCGTCCGCTGTCGTCCGTTGTGCCCGCGTCTTCCTTGTTGGTTTCGACGTTACGCACGGTAACGGCGGCGCCAGGGACGACCTCTTTGTTTGGATTAGTGACTACGCCGCCGATTGCGCCGGTGGTCGTCGATTGCGCCGCCGCAAACGTGCTGAGACCGAGCAGCAATAGGCATAAAAAAGAAAGCTTGAAGATTTTCATACTGGGGAACTCCTTAGGCAATGAGTTAACGTTAACGCGCCTCAGCCCCGCGGGCCGCGCTGATGTTCTAGCCAAACTTCTGGAGAAGACTGAAATCAAAATCAGTAAGGATTCGACGATTGGCGACTGCAAATAAGACGCGACTTCTATCACGCTTAGCTCGCTTTTCGCAAGGCTAAGTATGGCTTGAAACTATTAAATCTTTCTGACGCATTGGGTGTCGATAAAAGCGAGGCCAGGGGGCCGTTTTAGAGCAACTAAAATTGGCAATACCCGTGCCGGATTTTCGCTCCCGCCGATTGGCAAGACCAATGCGCCTTATCCCAACATTTACCTACCAGAAACTTCGATGCCTGCTTAAAAGTAAGCACAAGAATTTGGATCTCATTGGAAAATCAGGACGCTCGATCAGACCCGCTCCACGATCATCGCGATACCCTGACCGCCTCCGATACACGCAGTTGCCAGCCCGTAGCGTCCGCCACGCCGGTGAAGCTCGTGCAACAAGGTCAACACCAGCCGTGTTCCAGTCGCGCCCAGCGGGTGACCCAACGCGATCGCGCCGCCGTTGACGTTCGTGCGCGAGCGATCCAGGCCGAGCTCTTTTTCCACAGCCAGGTACTGCGCCGCAAAGGCCTCATTGACCTCGACGAGGTCCATGTCGTTAAGCGAAAGTCCCGCCTTCTGCAATGCCGCACGAGTCGCCGGCACGGGACCAATGCCCATGATCTCCGGCTCGACGCCTGCGTACGCCCAACTGACAATGCGGCCCATGGGTTTGACGTCGCGCTGCTTCACAAACTCTTCACCCGCGATCACGAGCGCCGCTGCGCCGTCGACGATGCCTGAAGCGTTGCCGGCCGTGACAAATCCGTCCTTCGCAAACGCTGGTTTCAGTTTTGCTAAACCCTCGAGCGTCGTTTCAGGACGCGGATGATCGTCATGCTCGACGAGAGCAGTTCCCTTGCGCGACTTCACTTCAACCGGAACGATCTCTTCGCGAAGATAACCGGCATCGAGCGCTCGCTTCGCCTCCTGTTGCGAACGCAACGCGTACTTATCCTGCTCCTCGCGCGAGACCTCAAACTTGCGCGCGAGGTTTTCGGCAGTGCCCGCCATCGGCGTGTTGCAGTAAGTGTCGAGCAACGCCACCATCAAACTGTCTTCCAGTTTTCCCTGTCCGAGCGCGAAGCCGGAGCGCGCACCGCGAATCACGTGCGGCGCCTGCGACATCGATTCCATGCCTCCGACCAAACACGTTTGCGCTTCGCCGAGTTGGATCATGTGTGCGCCGGAGACGATCGATTGAATTCCGCTGCCGCACAGCCGGTTCACCGTCAACGCGGGCCGGTCGAACGGCACGCCTGCTTTGAGCGCGACGTGGCGTGCGCCGTAAATCGCGTCGCCGGATGTTTGCAGAGCGTTGCCGATGACTGTGTGGTCGATCTCCTCGGGCTTGACGCGCGTTGCGTCAAGCGCGCCGCGCGCGGCGACGGCGCCGAGATCGATTGCCGAGATATCCTTCAGCACGCCGACATATTCGCCCATCGGCGTGCGCTTGCCCCCCAGTATGAATACTTCCTTACTCATTGATTGCTTCCCCTATTGCGAAATCCGTGTCCGAAAAAACCTTGAAGGCTAGCAGACCGGCAACGAATTGGTCAATTTGGGCGTAGGTCAATTTGCGTGTGGTATGCTGTTAGCAGCAGTTCTTTCCATCCTCTGTGCCCGGAGAATACAAATGAACGACCGGCAGCACCCCTTTACCCCCAGGCTCGTGATTCTTGTGTCTCTAGCCGCGATCCTGGCCCTTCCGATCGTCGTCGCCCGCGCCCAGGACAAAGTGCAGGATAAAGATCGCGATCGTGGCAAGACCATGTTGGGCCGCATTAAAGACCAACTCAAAAAGAACTACTACGATCCGCAGTACCACGGGATGGACCTCGACACGCGCTTCAAAACCGCTGAAGAGAAGATCAAGACCGCAAGTTCCGTCGGACAAATCTTCGGCATCATCGCGCAGGTGCTGGTTGAGTTGGACGACTCCCACACGTTCTTCTTCCCACCCGGTCGCGCTTACACGAACGACTACGGATGGACGATGCAGATGGTCGGCGATCGTTGCTTTGTTTCTACAGTTGATAAAGGCAGTGACGCTGAAACCAAAGGAGTAAAGCCCGGCGATGAAGTACTCCAGGCCGGCGGTTACAAGATCGATCGGGCCAATCTCTGGAAGTTTCAGTATCTCTACAACGCTTTACGGCCGCAGCCTTTTATCCCCGTCGTCCTGCAAAGTCCAGGCGGAGAGCCGCGTCAGCTCGACTTGCTGGCAAAGCGGACCGAGCAGAAGCGAATGATGGATCTCACGAACTACAACGAGTACATGGACCTGGTCCGGAAAGCCGAACGCGAAGAGCAGGTCGGGCGCGATCAATTCAAAGCGTACGGCGAGGATCTGCTCATCTGGAAGATGCACGAGTTTGACCTAACGGATTCGCAGGTGGACGACGTGATGGGAAAGGTGCACAAGTACAAGACCCTGATCCTCGACTTGCGCGGGAACGGGGGTGGTTGGGTGACCACAGTGACGCGACTGATCTCGAACCTCGTCGATCATGACGTGAAGATCGGCGACAGCGTCTCGCGCAAGGAAACAAAGCCGATGATGGCGAAGACGCGCGCTGACAAGGCGTACAAAGGCAAGTTGATGATCCTGGTCGACAGTCGATCAGCGTCGGCGTCCGAAGTGTTGTCGCGCACGATCCAGCTTGAAAAGCGAGGCACGATCATCGGCGACCAAACAGCGGGAGCGGTCATGACTGCGCGCCAGTTTTCGGATGAAGTCGGACTCGACGTCGTGGTCTTTTACGGCATGAGCATCACGGTGTCTGATTTGATCATGTCTGACGGGAAAAGCTTGGAGCATCACGGTGTGATGCCGGACAATCTTCGTTTGCCGACGGCTGAAGATCTCGCCGGCGGAAGAGACTCAGTGATGTCGTATGCGGCGTCGCTCGCGGGAGTGAAATTGGATCCAGTAGAAGCCGGCAAGTTCTTTCCGATTGAAAAGAAGCATCCGTGATTAATTGCTGAAGCGGTGTTGTTGCAGGTACCGGTGCAGAAGCTCTTCGAGGAAGCCTTCGTAGGTAAAGGATTCGAGATCGTAGGTGGGCCGAAGCTTGTAAAGAATCGGTAGCGCAACTCTCCACGCCATCCATTGCCGCGGCGTGTCGCCCAGATCCCAACGCCGGCGCAAGAATGTTTCAACGACTTGGATCTCCGACTCAGTCAAACTATTCAAACTAGCCGTGAAGTCGACCGGTTTGAACGACCGTCGCAACGCCGGATCGCTCACCGGCGACGCGAACACTTGCGAAAACTCCGGCGCCTCCGCTTCGCGTTCACGCACCACGACAGTTCCCCCAACCATGTCGCCGACGCGCTGGTCCCGATTCGTCGCAAACACGGAGATGAGCCCGATCGAATAAAACGGCGCGGGCATCATGTCCAACGTGCGAAGCAGATTACGCACGGCGGCTTCCCAAAAAGTAATGGGCCGCCCGTCTTCCCGGATGACGCGCAACTTCAGCCAGCGCTTGCCCGGCGTTTGACCGCTCCAAATCCATTCGAAGAACGCGAAGTATCCGGAGAAGGTGAGAAACAGCAAGATGATCATCACGGCGTAGACCCACTTCGGCGCTGACGCGAAGATACGCTCCACGAAGTCGATGTTTGCGATGATGACGCAGGCGATGGCGATGATGCCGAGCGCAAGTATTTGAATGAGGTGATCGACGGCGCAGGCGAGAAAACGATTGCCAATCGACGCGAGTGCGAAGTGCAGCGGCACGCGTTCAGGCGTTTCGATGATCAGCGTCTCTTCAGTTGCAATCGCGGTCGCCATCCGTGTTATTCAAACTGAACTTTCACAAACCGTCGCTTCCCGACTTGCAGCGTCACCGACGTGGCCTGCTTCCAGTTCATTGTCAGTTCCGCAGTTTGCCGCTCTCCATCAACATAAACCCCGCCTTGCTGGATGAATCGACGTGCTTCGGCTTTCGATGTTGCCAGACCAACAACAACCAGAACATGTGACAGAGCCCATTCGCCATGTTGAACTGTCCGTAGCTCTATGTTCTCGGGCGTTTCTTTGTTACGGAATCTCCTGACGAACTCTTCTTCAGCAGCATCAGCATCAGCTTTTGAATAAAAGTCGGCGACGATTCTCTTTGCGAGATCGGCTTTCATGTCGCGCGGATTGCGATCGCTTGCGCGCAACGACGCGATCTCCGCAGGCGTGAGATCGGTGCAGAGCTCGTAGTAGCGCCACATCAACTCGTCCGAGATGGACATCACCTTGCCGAAGATTTCCTGCGGCGGTTCGCTGATGCCGATGTAGTTGCCCAGGCTCTTCGACATCTTCTGCACGCCGTCAGTTCCTTCGAGCAACGGCATGATCATCGCGACCTGCGACTCCTGCCCGTACTCGCGTTGGAGGTTGCGGCCCATCAACAGATTGAACTTCTGGTCCGTTCCGCCAAGCTCGACGTCTGCTTCGAGCGCCACCGAGTCGTACGCCATCACCAGCGGATACATCACTTCGTGAAGCGCCAGCGGCCGTCTCTCTTGCAATCGCTCCTGAAAATCGTCGCGCTCGAGAATCTGCCGCACGGTGACGTGCGACGAGAGACGCAGCAACCCGGCGGAGTTCATCGTGTCCATCCAGCGCGAGTTGAAATCGATGATTGTTTTTTCGGGATCGAGCAGTTTGAAGATCTGTTGCTTGTACGTTTCGGCGTTGGCGTTGATCTCTTCACGCGTCAGTTGCGGGCGCGTGAGGTTTTTGCCGGACGGGTCGCCAATCATTCCGGTGAAGTCGCCGATCAGGAAGATCACCGTGTGGCCCAACTCTTGAAACTGGCGGAGTTTGCGGATCACTACCGCGTGGCCGAGATGAATGTCCGGCGCGGTTGGATCGGCGCCGAGCTTCACGCGCAACGGCTTGCCAGTCCGGGCCGACTGCTCGAGCTTCGCGCGCAGTTCCGGCTGGCGAATGATCTCGATCGTTCCCTTTCCGAGGTATGAAAGCTGTTCGTCTATGGTCATCATTGGCCCATCACTGTTGGCGTCGCGCCACCACCGACGCCAACGCTTCCGGATACAATAGGTGTTCCTGCTCCAGAATTCGAGAGGAAAGTGTTTCGACTGTGTCGCCGGGCAGCACGGGCACGGCGCGCTGCGCGATGATGGGGCCGCCGTCCAGGGTGTTGTCGACGAAGTGGACCGTGCAGCCGCTTACTTTAACTCCGTGTTCGAGCGCCTGCCGTTGCGCGTCGAGACCGTGGAACGACGGCAACAGACTGGGATGGATGTTGAGGATGCGCATTTTGAACGCGTCGACGAAAGACGGCGACAAGATGCGCATGTATCCGGCGAGACAGATCAGGTCGATTTTTTCCTCGCGTAAAGCGGAGGCTATTTCCTGTTCGTGTTCTTCACGTTTACGGCCGTGCCGTTCGACGGCGAGTGTCTTGATTCCGCGTTCGCGTGCGCTGACGAGGCCTGGTGCATCAGCGTGATCGCTGATGACGAGCGCGATTTCGGCATTCGGGATTTTCGCGTCGGCGAGCGCGACCATGTTCGATCCCCGGCCGGAGATGAGAATGGCGATCCGTGTTGTCATCAGTCGATCGATACCGTCCGGTTGCCCTCAATCACTTCGCCGATGCCGTAACACTCACCCACATGATTTTTAATTGCGGCTACGTTTTCAGGCGCCGTAACGATCACCATTCCGACGCCCATATTGAACGTGCGATACATCTCGTCGTCGGTGACGTTGCCGAGTTCGCGCAGCAGCTCAAAAAGCGGCAGCACTGGCCATGAACCTTTTCTGATCCTCACGGCTGTGCCCTCCGGCAGGATGCGCGGGATGTTGTCGGTCAGTCCGCCGCCGGTGATGTGGGCCAAGCCCTTGATCACACGCGCGTCGAGCAAGCCTTCAAGTGGTTTGAGGTAGCTGAGGTGCGGCAACAGCAACGCTTCGGCCGCGGTCAACTGCAACGACGGCAGTGGCGTGTCTGGTTTGTAGCCTGCCACTTCGAAAAACAACTTGCGCGCGAGCGAGTAGCCATTCGTGTGCAGACCTGCCGACGGCAACGCCAGCAGAACGTCTCCAGGCGCGATCGTTTTTCCGTCGATGATCTTCGAACGATCGACGACGCCCACGATAAACCCGGCGATGTCGTACTCCCCTTCCTGATAGAAACCAGGCATCTCCGCCGTCTCGCCCCCGAGCAGCACGCAACCGTTTTCGCGGCACCCGTTCGTCACTCCTTCGACGATGCCGGCCACAACGTCAGGCGACAACTTCCCGGTCGCGATGTAATCGAGAAAGAAGAGCGGACGCGCGCCCTGAACGAGTATGTCGTTGACGCAATGATTGACGAGATCGCGGCCGACCGTGTTGTGGACGCCGCTGACGAAAGCGATCTTCAGCTTCGTGCCGACGCCGTCCGCAGAAGCGACGAGAACCGGCTGCGCCATGTTCGGAAACGCGCCGTCAAACATGCCGCCAAAACTGCCGATCTCGGACAGCGTGCGCTGGTTGAACGTCGTGCGCGCTAGTTCCTTGATACGGTCGGTGGCTCGGGTCGCGGCGTCGATGTCGACGCCGGAGTCGGCGTATGAAATAGGCTTTGTCATTTTTGTTCTGTTGCGCGCTTGGGTGGACGAGGCGGTGGACCAAAGTCGCCGTAGGCGATGAATCCCGAGCGCGTCGAATCATCTTTCTGCGCCATGCGGCCGGTCCAGAGATCTTCGCCCGGTTCCTTGGCGGTCTTCACGGCGATATCGTCCTGTTTGCCGCGCGTCGTGAGCGTGATCTCGCCGTGCAAGTCAGTGCGATAGAGCTTGATCGATGGATTGGCGGAACGCAAACGGTCTAACACGGATTGCGACGGGTGCCCGTAACGGTTCCACGCGCCACACGAAATGATCGCGAACTCCGGTTTTACACGATTCAGGAAATCCGCTGACGAAGCATACTTCGAACCGTGATGCGCGACCTTCAACACTTGCGCCTCGAGGTTCAGATCTTTGGTCAGCAGTCTGTGTTCGGTTTGGTCTTCGGCGTCGCCAGTCAGCAGCATTGAAAACGATCCGTAGTCTAATCGCACGACGATCGAGTTGGCGTTCGGTTCGTTGCCGCCGGTCTTCATCTGCTCTTTCGTGAACATCGGTTCAGAGGGCGCAAGGATCAACAGCAGCGCGCCGCCGCCGAGATCGATCTTGGTTCCGGGTTTAGCGGTGGTGTAGCTGGCGCCGCTGGAGCTCACCGCCGATTTGTAATCGTCGTAGAACTTGATGATCGAAGCGGGTTGTTTGGTCGCGGGTTGTTTTGTTGCGGCCGGCTTCTTCGCGCCGGCGGTTGGTTTCGTTTGCGGCAAGAGTTCCGGCGGAATGCTCGGTTGCTGTCCGTTGTCGATGACGTTCAGGACTTTCACCGCTTTGAAGACTTCGGCAGCGCCGCCGATATGGTCCGGATGTGGATGCGTGGCGATGAAGTAGTCGATCTGCTGAACGTTGTTGCGCTTCAACGCTTCGACAACGGCTTTCCCTTTCGTCGTGTCGCCGGCATCGATCAGCACGGTCTTGCCCGCCGGCGACGAGATCAGGATCGAATCTCCTTCGATTGGCCCAACGTCCAGCACGCGTACGACAAGGTCGCCTCCCGAGGCCGGCGGCGGCTGTTTCTTCCACCAGGGATAGACGTACTTCCAACCGAGAAAGCCGGCGCCGATGGCAACGGCGAGAAGCACTGCAATCGCGCAACCACAGCCTCGCCTGACTCGTCGTCCCACTCAATAACCTCTGTCGAATTATCTGCGGAGCCGCAGCGGAATCACTTGCGGCGGACCCGGTGGAGGGTCGACTGCGTTTATGACGCGCAACACCGTTGGAACAACTGAGTAGTCACCTTTAGCGTACGCGGCCAGTGCTTCCTTCGCTTTCAAGACGTCCCAAATCGTCTCGCGCGAGATGGTCTGTTCCAACATCAGCACCAGCCGATCGCCGCCTTTCGGCTTGAACGCGATCGGAGACTTAAAAGTGAAACTCTTCATCGTGTAGGGCGCTAGTGAGAAGCCTTCCGTCCTGCTCGCGATCGGCACGACTGCGTTGGCCGAGTCGATAACGGAGAGCGTGTATCTCATGCCCGTCATCTTCGAGTCAGTGCTGTTCGAAAGAGAGATTTTCAACACGTAGCCCTTCTCAGCCTTGACCAACAACGCTTCGTGAACGCTTACGGGTAAGTCGAGCACGTGAAAGATCTCAACCGGAAGATCGCGCGTTTGAACCATCGGAGCGGCGAGCGCGCTACAAACGCATAATGATCCGGCGATCGCGATCAACAAGCATTTGACGAACCTGTCGAGCATTTGGCTCTCGCTTGCAGCTTGCTTAGTTTTCGGCGGCCACCGATTCGTGGTCGCGTTCCCACATCGTTTCCGCTTCGTTCGTGATGCGCGTCGGATACTTTCCGTTCCAACAGGCGACGCAGGACGAGTCAGCGCTCAGTCCCGTCGCCGCAATCATTCCTTCGAGCGACAAGTAACCCAGCGAGTCGGCCTCGATAAACTTCCGGATCTCTTCGACCGACATGTTCGCCGCAATCAGTTCCGACTTATCCGGCGTATCGACGCCGTAGTAACACGGACTAATCGTCGGCGGGCAACTGATCCTCACGTGCACTTCGCTCGCGCCGGCTTCGCGCACCATGCGCACGATCTTTTTCGACGTCGTGCCGCGCACGATCGAATCGTCAATCAGCACCACTCGCCTGCCGTTGATCAGATCGCGCACCGGGTTCAACTTGATGCGAACGCCAAACGAACGAATCGACTGGCGCGGTTCGATGAACGTGCGTCCGACGTAGTGATTACGCACGAGCCCGAAACGAAAACTCAATCCGCTCTCCGCTGCGTATCCGATAGAAGCAGCGACGCCGGAATCGGGCACGGGTACGACGATATCTGCATCGGCAGGCTGCTCGACGGCGAGCCGCCGTCCCATCTTGTGGCGCGACTCGTTGATCGAGCGCCCGTAAATCAACGAATCCGGCCGCGCGAAGTAAACGTGCTCGAACAGACACATCGAGTGCTTTCGTTCCGGCAACGGATGCGACGATCGCAAACCATCCTGATCGATCACGATCATCTCGCCGGGCTCGACGTCGCGAACGTAACGCGCGTCGATCAGATCGAAGGCGCACGTTTCAGACGCGACGACCCACGCGTCGCCCAAACGTCCCAGTGCGAGCGGACGAAAGCCACGGCTGTCGCGAATCGCGATCAGCGCCGACGGCGTCAGAAACAGCATCGAAAACGCGCCTTCAGTCTCGCGCAGCACTTCTGGGATCGCGTCGCGCACCGACTGGCGCGAACGCGCAACGCCGTGCAGCACGACTTCCGTGTCCGAAGTGGACGAGAAGATCGCGCCGTCGCGTTCAAGCCGTTGTCGCTCCTCGCGCGCGAACGGAAGATTTCCGTTGTGACAGATCGCGATCTGGCCGTGCTGGCAGTTCACGAGAAACGGTTGCGCCTCGAGAATCGAAACTTCGCCGGCAGTCGAGTAGCGCACGTGACCGATACCGCTCGCGCCCCGCAGGCGATCGAGGTGCGTCTGGTTGAAAGCCTCGGACACGTGCCCCATCGCACGTTCCAGCCGGAGTTCGGCGCCGTCAGACACGACGATGCCGCACGATTCCTGACCACGATGTTGCAGGGCGTACAACCCGAGGTAAGTCAGGCGCGCCGCTTCAGGGTGTCCGTAAATTCCGAAGACCCCACACTCTTCACGCAGCTTGTTAATCTCGATTTCGGTCAATTGAATTGTCCTAATTCTGCGTTTGTGGTTGAAATTTTTCCCACTATACACAAAACTAACGACTGATGCCGAATTCTATGATGCGAACTTACCCCGTCGCGTTTTTAATTGCGTCCTTCCTGTTTGTTTCCCTGTCAGTTGCGTTGCCGGTTGCGGCGAATGTGGAACGTCCCGCGCCGCAGTTGTATCGACGCCACTGCGTCTCCTGTCACGGACCGGACGGACGATCCAAGACTTCGAAAGGTAAATTCAGTCACGCCCGCGACCTGACAGACGCGCAGTGGCAGGAAGACGTCACCGACGAACGCATCTTCAACTCGATCATGAACGGCCGCAACGTGCGTGGCAACATGCCCGCGTTCAGCAAGAAGCTCAAGGAGACGGAAGTGGAATCGCTGGTAAACTTCGTTCGCAAGTTCAAAGGGTAATAAGTGAGATTTCCGATCACAGTTCGCGGTGCGGTCATCGGCGTGTTGCAGGCGGCGTTGCTTTTGTCGCTTGCCGCTGCCGGATGGTGGATCTATCGACAGCTTCCCGCGAGCACTTCAGACGAACGCTATAATCGCGGCGCCACGATGTTGCAGATCGTGCTGCGGCAACCTGGCGACAGTGCCGGTCCCGGTCTCGACATGCCGGTCAATCTGTATCCGATCGACATCGTTGCGGTGTCTCACGAGTTCTTCACTGAACGGCGCGCGGGCAAGCGCTTCGAAGACTTCCTGAAGGAGCGAATGAAAGGCCGTTCACCCATCAGCGCCCGTCTCGATAAGCAAGGTCACGGAGCGGTGAGCCTGGCTCCGGGAAACTGGTGGCTCATCGCGACGCTCGGCGGCGACGAACAGCTCGAGTGGCGTTTGCCAGTCAAAGTTAGCGGCGACAAGCAGATTATCGAGCTCACTACGCAGAACGCTTACACGAGAAGTAAATCCTTCTAATGCGATGCTCGCCCTCCGCGTAGAGAAGAAACTATCAGTCAAAGACATCCGCAAGCCCGACAACCCGGACGAAGCGCTCGTCCGCGTGTTGCTGTCGGGTATTTGCAACACGGATCTCGAGATCGCGCGCGGGTATGCAGGTTTCAATGGGACCATCGGACACGAGTTTGTCGGCATTGTCGAAGAAGGAATCCTGAAGGGACAACGCGTAGTCGGCGAGATCAACGCCGGTTGCGGACAGTGCGAGCTCTGCCGCGCGGGTGACTCACGACACTGCGCTTCTCGTACCGTGTTGGGAATCGTCGGTCGAGACGGTGCGCACGCCGAGTTTCTACAACTGCCGTCGACGAACTTGATCCCCGTTCCTGAAAACATTCCCGACGAACACGCCGCGTTTACTGAACCGCTCGCTGCTGCTTGCGGAATCCTCGAACGCGCGCCGGTTAGTAAGCACGAGCGCGTCGCCGTGATCGGCGATGGGAAGCTCGGGCTGCTTTGCGCGCAGGTCGTCGCGTTGACCGGAGCGTCGACGCTTCTCGTCGGCAAGCACGAGTCGAAGCTGCGCATCGCCGCGAGACGCGGAATCGAAACGTCGACGCCGAAGGATGCGGCGAAACGGACGAGGCAGTTTGACGTCGTGGTCGAGGCGTCAGGAGCGGCCAGCGGATTTGACCTCGCGCTTGGTCTGCTTCGTCCGAAAGGAACGTTGGTCCTGAAGTCGACGTTTCATGGCACGACTGAGATCAACGCCGCGCGCGTGGTTGTCGACGAGATTTCGATCGTCGGTTCGCGCTGCGGGCGCTTCGCTCCTGCGCTCGAGTTACTGAAGCGAAACGCCGTCGATGTGGACAGTCTGATCAGCGAAGAGTATTCGCTTTCGGAAGGTGTTCACGCGATGAAGCGCGCGCGCACAAAAGGCGTCCTAAAAGTCCTCCTCCGCCCATAATCCATAGCTCAAGAAAATCCGCAGCTCGCGAAACAGAACAGTCAGGAAGGGGGCAAGTGCAGCGCGCCCCCGCTCGTCTTAAGTCACGCTAGCAGAAACAGCAGGGGCGCGCTGCGCTTGCCCTCTTCCCGACTTGTTCTTAGTTCTAAAAGGCTTCTAAGTGAACCACTGTAAGATCTTCGGATAAATTGCTCGCAGATTGCCGTTTAGCTATACTCTACCCCTTTCTTGAAAGGCGGTGGAATATGTTCGACGCGGCTGGCAATCACACGACAGAACAAGAGCGAAAGTTACTACGAAAGCTCCGGGTTTGGATTGCCGCGCTCGGCGTAGCCTGCCTCGTTGCGGGCATCGGCATCGGTGCGATGTTGTCAGGCCGGCCGACCACGGCCCAAAGTGATCTACAGATCGCGCGCGCTCCGGAAGCTCTGTCGGCTTCGTTTGCCGAGATCGCGCGTCGCGTGGAACCCGCCGTCGTCAACATCGAGACCACGCAACAGCAGACGGAAATCAGCGACAAAGACGATGACAAGGAAGACGAGGCAAACCCACTGCTCGACATGTTTCGTCCTCAGCCGCGCCGTCCACCGCGTGGCGTCGGCAGCGGTTTCATCGTTAGCCCTAAAGGCTACATTCTGACAAACCATCACGTCATTGAAGAGGCAACGCGCATCACCGTCGGCTTGCAATCAGGTGAAAAGTACACAGCCTCGGTCGTCGGCGTTGACGCCGATACCGACGTCGCCGTGATCAAGATCGACGCCGGAAAAGATCTGCCGACGGTAACACTCGGCGACTCGGACGCCGCGCAAGTCGGCGACTGGGTACTGGCGATGGGTTCGCCATTCGGTCTCGATCAAACCGTCACCGCCGGGATCATTTCCAAGAAAGAACGCGAGAGCCCGTTCTTCAACGTGTTCCAACGGTTCCTACAGACTGACGCGGCCATCAATCGCGGCAACAGCGGTGGTCCGCTCGTCAACATGCGCGGCGAAGTGATCGGCATGAACTCGCAGATCGCGACGTCTACCGGAGATTACAACGGCATCGGCTTCGCCCTGCCGGCCAACGAAACGAACTTCGTTTACAAACAGCTAATCGCGCAGGGGAAGGTCAAGCGCGGCTACCTGGGAATCACTTTAGAGTCGGTGCATGCGGAGTTCGCGAAAGTCTATGGTCTAACCGAACCGAAGGGCGCGATCGTCACGACAGTCGCCGCGGAAGAAGGCGGACAGGCGACGCCGGCATCAAAGGCCGGCCTTCAACAGAGCGACATCATCGTCGAGTTTCAAGGCACGCCGGTGCTGAACGCGCAGGATCTGATCCAGCGCGTCGCCAGCACGCCGGTAGGACAGGAAATCAGCCTCGTCTTCCTGCGCGATCTCAACGGCAAACTCGAGCGTAAGACCGCGACCGTTGCATTAGGCGAGCGGCCTCCGTCACGCGAATGGGTTGAGCCGCCGAAGACGAGTTCGAAACTGAATCCGAAAGGAAACGGGCTGCGTCTCGGCATCACGCTCGCGGAACTGACGCCGCAACTGCTCGCCGATCGACGGCTGACGGGCGTTCAGGGCCTGTACGTCAAAGAAGTCGACCCGAACGGATTGATGGCCGAGCTTCGCATCACGCCTGGCGGCGCGCCGGCCTTGATCGAGGGCGACGTGATCAGTCGCATCAATCGCACTCCGGTGAATTCACTGGCGGATTTTCAACGCGTATTGAGCACGCTCAAAAACGGCGATCCGATCGTGATGAACGTAACGAGGATCCAACGAGAGCAGAAGGGCGATCGCCTGATACCGCTGATCGTGCAGTTCACCTATCAATAATCGCAGCGCACCCGGCAAGGATTTATGGCTCAGGCAAAGAAGGCAATCTCGAAAACAAGCGGGAAGCTCTCCGCACGCAATGCGGCGCGCGCCGCGGTCAAAACCTATCAGAACTACATCAACGGCGAGTGGGTCGGCAGTCAGTCGGGCGAGATGTTTGAAAACATCAACCCGGCTGATACGCGCGACATCGTCGGACGCTTTCCGCTGTCCACGAGCGACGACGTCAACGCCGCCGTCAACGCCGCGCAAGGCGCGTTCGATCGCTGGCGCAACACTCCCGCACCTAAACGCGCGGAGTTGTTGTTTCGCCTCGGCGAGATACTGATCCGCAACAAGGAACAGTTCACCGCCGACATGACGCGCGAAATGGGCAAGGTGTTGAAAGAAGCCGGCGGCGACGTTCAGGAAGCTATCGACTGCACTTACTACACCGCCGGCGAAGGACGCCGTCTGCACGGCTTCACGACGCCAGCTGAGATGCGCAACAAGTTTGCGATGTGCATCCGCCAGCCCGTCGGCCTTTGCGGCCTCATCACGCCGTGGAACTTTCCGATGGCCATCCCGTCATGGAAACTGATCCCGGCGCTGATCTGCGGCAACACCATCGTGCTTAAACCCGCGGAAGACACGCCGCTTTCAACCTACAATCTCGTGAAGGCTTGCGAAGAAGCCGGAATCCCGCCGGGCGTTGTGAACCTCGTTACGGGTTACGGCGAAACTGTCGGCGCCGCGATGACGAACCATCCCGCGCTGCGCCTGATCTCGTTTACAGGTTCGACTGAAACCGGACGCCTCGTCGCCTCCGCCTGCGCTGAACGAAACGCGATCTGTTCGCTCGAAATGGGCGGCAAGAACGCCATCATCGTCATGGACGACGCAGACATCGATCTCGCTATTGAAGGCGCCATCTGGGGCGCCTTCGGCACGTCAGGACAACGCTGCACCGCATCGTCTCGTCTCGTCGTTCATAAAAAAGTCTACAAGCAGTTCGTCGCGAAGCTCGTCGAAGAGACGAAGGCGCTGCGCGTCGGCAACGGCGCGGATCCGAAGACGGACGTTGGACCAGTAATTAACAACGACGCCGTCGAAAAGGTGATGAACTACATTCGCATCGGTCGCAACGACGACGGCGCGACGCTGGCTTGCGGCGGCAAACGTCTCAGCCGCGGCGACTATGCCAACGGTCATTTCATCGAGCCGACGGTTTTCACCGACGCCACTGCGGACATGCGGATCTCGCAGGAAGAAATCTTCGGTCCGGTGACGACCGTGATCCCAGCCAACTCACTCGAAGACGCGATTCAGATCGCCAACGGAGTTCGCTACGGTCTTTCCGCCGCCATCTACACGCAAAACGTCAATCGTGCTTTCAAAGCAATGAACGAGATGTACACCGGCATCTTCTACGTCAACGCTTCGACGATCGGCGCCGAAGTTCACCTTCCGTTTGGCGGCACGAAGGCGACCGGCAACGGACATCGCGAAGCCGGAACGCAGGTGTTGGACATTTTCTCGGAATGGAAGTCGATCTATGTCGACTTCAGCGGCAAGCTGCAACGGGCGCAGATTGACGTCGAATCGCCTCAATAATCCGTGCTTTCTTTTTACACTACTATTCTGGAGAACAATCTTGATCGTCGGTCTGCCTAAAGAAATCAAAGACAATGAATACAGAGTCGGGCTAACTCCCGCCGGTGTGCGCGCACTCAAAGATGCAGGGCACGAGATCATCGTCGAGACTGACGCAGGCGGCGGCTCGGGTTTCGACAACGCGCTATATGAGCGCGCGGGCGCCAGCATCCTCGAATCGGCTGACGACGTTTGGGCCAACGCCGAAATGATCGTGAAAGTCAAAGAGCCGATCGCGCCGGAATACCCGCGCATGCGAGACGGGCAGTTGTTGTTCACCTATTTGCACCTCGCTCCCGATCGCGAGTTGACGCGGCAGTTGATCGAGCGGCGCGTCACGGGCATCGCGTACGAGACGATCACCGATCGACGCGGGCAGTTGCCGTTGTTGACGCCGATGTCGGAAGTTGCAGGCCGCATGGCGATTCAGGTCGGCGCGCACTATCTCGAGAAGATGAGCGGCGGACGCGGTATTTTGCTCGGCGGCGTTCCGGGTGTGCCCGCTGCTCGCGTTGTGATCATCGGCGGCGGCGTCGTTGGGACCAACGCGGCGAAGATCGCCGTCGGCATGGGCGCGCACGTCACCATCATCGACAACAATCTCGATCGCCTGCGCGAGCTCGATGACATCTTCCTGTCGAAGATCTCAACACTCGCGTCGAGTGCCTACATGATCCACGATGCGATCTCGCAAGCGGACCTGATCATCGGCGCCGTGCTGGTCAAAGGCGCGGCCGCGCCGAAGCTGATCACGAGACAGATGCTGAAAGATGTTCCGAATGGCGCGGTCATCGTGGACGTCGCCGTCGATCAAGGCGGCTGCATCGAGACCACGCACCCGACGACGCACTCGAACCCGACGTACTACGTCGAAGGCGTGCTGCACTACTGCGTCGCCAACATGCCGGGGGCCGTGCCGCGCACGTCAACCTTCGCGTTAACGAACGCGACGCTGCCGTATGCTCTGAAACTCGCGAATAAAGGATTCCTTCACGCCATCGCAGGCGATCCAGGTTTGAAGGAAGGTGTGAATACGTTTGCGGGTGAGTGCACGTACGAGGCGGTCGCGACAGACCAGGGGATTGCGTACGTTCCGCTCGACGACTTGATCGGTGTTTCAAACACAGATCGAGCGAATGCAGTCTAACAAGCTCTCGGGCGAGATCGGTTTCGCGAGAAACGCGTTGGCTTGCTCCGCCTCCGCGTTGTTCGGATCGAGTCCGCTCAACAGGATAATGGGCAGATGGCTGAGGCTTTGACTGCCCCTCACGAACCGGCACAACTCATAACCACTCAGGTTCGGCATCACTGCGTCGGTGATCACCAGGTCGACGCTCGCATTCAATAGAAACTTCATCGCCTCCAGGCCATCCGCGGCCGAGACCACTTCATAACCGGCACGTTGCAGCGTCACTTCGAGGTAGCGGCGGAGGGCAGCGTCGTCCTCGGCGAGGAGGACGCACCGATGCTGTCCCGGCGTGTTTGCCGGGTGCAGTAATTCTCCGATTCCGTCGTTAACTGTTTCCGGTGTGATCATGGGCTTGTATAAGCCAAAGACTTTCGAGGCCGTGAGGGCTCAGCAGGCCGTTAGCAGATTAGACCGCCCTTCCCGTGCTTGTCAATGTTAAACCACAAAAAGGCACAAAAGCCGTTTGCAGCTAATCGATGAAGGTGCGGTGCCAGAGTTCCAGGCCTAAAAGCTGGAAAACCTGGAGGTTATAGTCTTCGCGGCCGGAAAAGTTGGCGTCGAGGACGCGTTTCACCTCTTTGGGCCGGAACAGTCCGCGGCGTTTCACCACTTCCTCCGACAGCAGCTCCTCGATCATCGGGCGCAACGCCCCGCGGAGCCACGACCGGATTGGCGCGCCGAACCCGGCCTTGCGCCGCCAGATCACGTCCTTTGGCAAGACCCCTTCGAGCGCCCGTTTGAGCACGTACTTCCGCTTCAGCCCGCGAAGCTTGAGCCGCGGCGGCATGCGCGCCGCCATCTCGATCATCTCGCGATTCAAGAACGGCACCCGCACTTCGAGATTCGCGGCCATCGACGTCTTATCGGTCGTCATCAGGTTCAAGCAGGGCAGGAAGGTTTTCAGGTCGACGTAGAGCAGGCGATTCAGCGGCGCAGCACCGGCGGCGCGCGCGAAGTAAGCGCGGTGCTTCTCGTAAGGGTCGTACTCGCGCGTTAAAGTGCGCCACTCGTCGGAATACAGACGGTGCTTCATTTCGTCGCTGAAGTAAGTGCCGTAGCCCAGGTAACGATCTTCGAAATCCAGCGCCGCGCTGCGCGCAAACTTTTTCGCGTTGCGCAGCGGCGCCGTCAACTTGCCGGGCAGCCCGCCGGGCAAAGCGCCGGCGACGGTCTTCATCAGCGGCCGTCGCAAGAGCTGCGGCACGGGATCGAAAGCGGAAGCTATCTGCATCGCCATCTGACGCGGATAACCGGCGAAGACTTCGTCGCCGCCCATGCCGGACAGCATCACCGTCAGCGTTTCGCGCGCGGCGCGTGAGATGAGGTAACTCGGAATCGCCATGTCGATAGGCGGCTCTTCCATGTGGTACACGAGCTTCGGCAACAGCTCTGCGACTGACGGCTGCAACATGATCTCGTGATAATCAGTTTGCAGTTGCTCGTTGACGCGGCGGGCCCAGCGCACGTCGTCGGGGATGATGTCGTAACGCAGGTCCTGCGTCTCGATGCCGGCGGTGTAGGTGCTGATGCGACGGCCGTTGACGTGTTGTTGCATCAGGGCCGTGATGCCGGACGAGTCGATGCCGCCGGAAAGAAAGGAACCGAGCGGAACGTCGGCGACCATTTCCATCTCCACGACTTTGTCGAGCGTCTCGAGTGTGCGTTCGCGCCACCACGCTTCGTTTCGTCCCTCTTCGATGTGCATGAACGAGACGTCCCACCACTGGCGCAGTTCGATTTGGTCGTTGCGAAAGTGCAGCAGGTGGCCTGGCGGAACAGTCTTGATGCCTGCGAATAATGTGTTCGGATCCGGCGACCACAGGAACGTCAGGAACTGGTGCAGCGCCTCAGGGTCGACTGCGGGTTTGATGAATTTCGTGGCGAGGATGGCTTTTATTTCCGAGCCGAAGACGAACGCGGGCGGCGTTTCGTTCGTGCCGGGAATGAACGCGTAATAGAGCGGCTTGATGCCAACGTGATCGCGCGCGAGTGTCAGCGTGCGCTCCTGCTTGTCCCAAACGGCGAAGGCAAACATGCCGTTGAGATGGTCCATGGCGTCCCAGCCCCACTCGACGATCGCGGCGAGCAATACTTCGGCGTCGCACTCGGTGCGAAATTGATGGCCTGACGCGCGCAGTTGTTCGCGGAGTTCGCGGTAGTTGTAGATCTCGCCATTGAACGTGAGGACGTAGCGGCCGTTATGCGACAGCATCGGCTCGTGACCGCCGGGGCTCGTGTCGATGATGGCGAGCCGTCGATGACCCAGGCAAACCCGTTCGGAATTCCAAATACCTTGATCGTCGCGGCCACGGTGCTCGATCGCATCGAGCATTTGTTTAATCCGTGTCTCCGGGTGGTCGCTGATGATTCCGGCAATGCCGCACACGGTTAGACCTCAAATGGGTGGTGCTCGCGGAGAGAACCGAGGATGCGAAAGGTTGCGCGCGTGGTGGCGGCCAGTTCGTTTATGCCGATCGGCGCTTCGGTGCCTTGAAGTACGCAGGCGCAGATCTGGCGGACCTGTTCCTGTTGTCCTTTGTCCTGGGCCTTCAAAGTGATTTGCTCTTCGCGTCCGTTCTTGTAGAGCGTTGCGCGGCGAAAGTCGTCGAGAACGAAACTTCTGCTCGAGCTGAAGATCTCGACGCGTTCTTTCGCCAGCGTCTTGTCGCCTTCGCTGAGATATGCGACGCAGCCGTTCGAACCGTCGGCAAAGCGGAGCGTGATGAAAACGGAATCGGCATCGATTGTCTTCTCAGATTTCGCGCTCACCGATTGCGCAAATACAGAAACGGGTTGCGAGTCAGTGAAGAACTGCATGAGATCGATGAAGTGACAAACCTCGCCGACGATGCGGCCGCCGCCTTCGATCGCATCCTGCGTCCAGTGCTCTTTGGGAATACGGCCGGCATTTACCCGGTAGAGTATTGACAACGGCGTGCTGCGGCCGGCGAAGAAATCTTTTGCCTGACGAGCGAGTGGCGAGAAACGACGATTGAATCCGACCATCAAGCGGCCGGTTGAATTAGCCGCGGCATCGAGAACGCTGTCGAGTTGGTCGTCGTCAATGGCGAGCGGCTTTTCGACGAAGACGTTCGTGTTTCGTTCAAGAGCTTTGCGTGCAAGTTCGGCATGCGAGTCGTGGCGCGTGCCGATCACGACGAGGTTGACCTCGGGATCGTCAAGCACTTCTTCCGCGCTCGAGACGGCGTAACTAAAGCCGAACCGCTTGCCAACGTCATGCGCTGATACGCCTGTCGCGGTCGCGATCGAGCGAAACTCGACGCCTTCGGATTTGAAGTGCGGCAGCAGCATCGCCGGCACGTAACCGCCGGCGCCAATCACACCCACTTTGATTACCTTCTCAACGCGCTTCGTATTTAAAACCACCCGGCGCGTGACGTCGCGCTCCGGATCGTAGTTGAGTACAACGCCGAGATACGACGCTGTGGATTCCGCGGAGATCAAGTCGTACGCGCGTTCCGCTTCGTCGATGCTGAAGCGATGCGTTGTGAGTCGCTCGACGTTGATGCGTTTGTCGTTGACGAGCTCGAGAAAGCTCTCGATGTTTCGCTTTTCCGTCCAACGCACGTACGGAAGCGGATAGTCGTGACCGCGTTCTTCATACTCGGGATCGTAACGGCCCGGTCCATACGACATCGAGATCACCAGCTTGAGCTCGCGACTGAAGAACGGCTGGCGTGGAATGTCGAGGCCCGTCATGCCGACGACGATTACGCGTCCTTTCAAACGCGACACGCCGGCCGCGAGTTCGACGGGCTGATTGGAATCGGTTGCGGCAGTGATCAGCACTGCATCCGCGCCTCGCCCGCGTGTCCATTTGTCGATCTCGGCGGCGGCTCCGTCAGTGGAAACAACCGCGCGATCGGCGCCGAGCTCCAGCGCCAGCGCAACACGTGCGGGATCGAGGTCGAGCCCGAACACGCGACAGCCGTTTGCCTTCAGAAGCTGAACGGTGAGTTGGCCCACGAGTCCCAACCCGATGACGACGACTGACTCCCCAAGTGTCGGCTCAGCGAGTCGAACGCCTTGCAAAGCAATCGCGCCCAACGTGCCGAACGCGCCGGCTTCGAAGCTCACCTGTTCCGGAAGATGGACGCACAGGTTCTTCGGCACCGACAGAACTTCCGCATGCGACGCGAAGCCAACGCCGGCGCAGGCCACGCGATCGCCGATATGAAACTCCGTCACGTCTTCCGCGACGCCTGCGACCACGCCCGCTGCGCTGTAGCCCAACGCCTGCGATGCGGCCATCTTGTCGCGTACAGATGTGAACGTGTTCAGCAGGCCCTCATTTTTTACCTTCGCGACGACGGCTTTCACGAGATCGGGTCGCTGTCGCGCTTCTGTCAGTAAACCTTTGCTAACGAGTTCGACGGAAGCGCGCTCCGTTCCCGCGCTGATCAACGACGCGACAGTGCGGACGAGCACGCGGCCACGCTGCAATGCAGGCACCGGCACCTCGCCGACAAACGGTTTCCCGGTCTTTCGATTTTGCAGCACTTGCTTCATTTCTGCTTTAACACGGATTCAATCAGATCGCTGACCCACTCGGCGCGCGCGTCCCACGTGCCGCTTGCGACTGCGGCCTGTCGTCGTTTGCCTGCCTCCGGATCGTCTTCACGCAGCGCATCTTCGACGAGCGCGATGAAGTCGTTGCGCGTGCGCGCGATGCGGAGCACGTCACTCATCGGTTCGTACTCCGGCAACGGCGAGATAACGACGGGCTTGCCGGTCGCGAGATACTCGCGCACCTTGATCGCCGATCCGTAACTCGTGAAAGACTGCTCAGTTTCCCACGGCAACACGCAAACGTCGAATCCCGCCGCGTAACGAGGCAGATCCTGATACGGCACCGGCGGCAGAAAATGCGTGTTCGGCAATCCTTCAATCTCCAGTCCGCGCGACTTGTTGCCGATGAAGACCCACTGCCACTCAGGCCGTTCGCGACCTGCGCGTTTGATCAGTTCCTGGTCCACCAGCCACGGCTCGATCGCGCCGAAGTAACCCAACCGGGGACGCGGAATGCGTTCAATCTCCGGCGCGACACTTAGGTGTCCGTTGCCGACGTGCCGCCAGTGATCGAAGTCGACGGCTTGTTCAAGCAGGTACGACCGGTCGCGCCCGCGAGTCGCTTCGTCGAAGAGTTTTCTGCCGGAATAGAAGACGAGGTCGGCGGCGTCGATCGCGTGTTCGTGCAGCTTGCGAATCTGCGCCGGATCGGTCGCGTGATCCATCGTGTTCGCATCATACTTGTCCGACACGTGATAGACCACCGCCGACTCGTCCAACGTCCCAATCATCTCGGCAGCGGTGGGAATGGCGATCCAGAGAATCGGTTTCGACAGTCCGCGGCTGCGGGCCAGCCTGCCGATTTGCGCGCTGATGGCCCGCCGGTTGATCGACCGAGCCGCGGCGCTGCCGAAGAAAGGCAAGCTCGCGGGCGAAACTACAGTGATGCCGTCCTCTGTTTCGCGCGCGAGTTTCGAATAACTACCGAGCTTCCGTCTTATTCGCGGCAACAGATCTTTGTGACCCAGGCTAGGCAAGCCCATCGAGATCGAGTTGACGAAGATGACCTTGTTCCCCGCGCGTGCAAACTTGCGCATCAGGTGGGCCTTGGAGTGCGGATGGTGGTACCACCAATCCTCACCGCCAAAGCAGATTATCGAACGATTGAGCAGCATGCGGAATACAGCAAAGGATGGATCACGACTTCACGCGCGCGACGCACAGGCCTGACACGCCGAACGGCAGGTTCATGTAACGCAGGATCGTACTCTCCGCGCCGAGTATTGCGCCAAAGATGCGATTGAACGCTGGCACGTTGATGCTGTTCTCGGTATCGGTCCTGATTCCCGTCAGGCGCATCAACTGGCGCACGAGCAGAATCGGCAGAAAGAACGTGATGTTCGCGTAGGTGCTGCGCTCGATTTCAAACCCCGCCTGCTCGAGTACGCGCCGGAGTTCAGGAAGTCGATAACGGCGGCGATGGTTGCTGACTTCATCCTGCAATCCCCACAGGAACATGAACGTCGGCACGAACAGCAGCACGCGCCCGCCGGGACGCAGCACGCGTCGCATCTCGCTCAATCCCGCGAGGTCGTCGTCCATGTGTTCGACGACGTCGAACGCCGTCACCAGATCAAACGTGCCATCCTCGTAAGGCAGCTCTTCACCGGCGCCGAGCCTCACGTCGTCCAACCCGCGCGCGCGACAAAACGCGAGCGCATCTTCCGAAACGTCGACGCCTTCCGCCTGACCATACTTCGAAAGCAGCAACAGGTTCGCGCCCGTTCCGCAACCAACGTCGAGAATGCGCGGTCGTCGATCCGTCACCTTGCGGCAAATCTGTTCGACGAACGCGGCGATGATGCGGCGGCGCCCGATGTACCACCAGTGCGTTTGCTCCACCGCGTAGAGAATCGGATACGTGTGTTCCATCATCTCGCGAGGAAGCGGGTTCGTGATGCTTTTTGCGTCCGTGGTTGAACTCATCGATTGACTATCTGTAATAAACGATCCACCGCCAGGGCAGCAAATACAGTCAGCAAACCGTGCATCGGCAACACGTAACGAATCTCCGTGTGCGCGGCGGTGCCGGGAACGAGATAGTACAGTATCGTCACGACAAACACGCCCGTGGCGACGAGATCCCTCCGCGCGGCCGCGTAGATTCCGAACGCCGCCAGCGGCAGAAACAGGTACCGGCTCACGCTCTGAATCATCCCCAACACGTTCACTGCGAACGCGAGCACGCCGCCTTGCCGCGCCGGCGATAACGTCTTCGAACTCGTGACGTTGATGCCAGCGCCGCCGCAATATGGTACCGGATCACCCGCGACCTTCAGCATTCCCCACATGCGTCCGAGCATCACGCCCGCGTACCACAGCGGATGCTGCTTGATGAACGCCATGGATTCTCGCGTCCGCTCGCGGTCGCGCCGAATGCCGTCAGGCCACTGCGAGTCAAACGGCGCATCGGCGGGCCAGCCCATCTTCACGCGCTCGTGCTCGGTCAGTTTGTCGTCGCCGTAAAGAAACCCGTGCTGCCGTCCGAGTTCGGTCTCGCCGAGTCCTTCCCATAGATTGACGCCGATGGTCCCGCCGGTCGGAGTGAAGTCGGGAAAGGTTAGGTAGTTGCGAATGACAATCGGCGAGATGACCAGCGCCGTCGCGAACACGACCGCGCCGCCCATCATCAGGCGACGCTTCCACGGCGCCCGCGCGACAAGCAACAGCGCGATGGCCCAGCCGATCGCGAGATACAGCGGATTGACGCGAATCCAACACGCGATGCCAAGCATGACTCCCGCACCCAGCGCCAGCCAAACGCTGTTGCGTTTCGCGGCGAGCAGCAGCAACCAGTTTCCCGCCAGCACGAACCACGTCGTCGGCGCGTCGGGAGACGGATAGGCCGCGTACATCGCGAACAACGGCGACAGACCCGCGAGGAATCCCGCCACCAACCCTGCGCGCCAACCGAAAGCCGTCACCGTTATTCCCACGATCAGCAACAGCGACAACACGAGGTCAGCGGCCCATTGAACGATCTGCGCTGAGTAAGCCGACCACTCACCCGTCACGCGATAGACCGTTGCCACGAGCAGCGGGTATGCAGGCGGATACTGCGCGAGATCGGTGCGTGTCGCATCGCCGATCCAGAAGAAGCCTTGGCGTCCTTCGAGAATGTCGCGTGCTTGTCGATCGAACTTCGCGTAGGAGCCGGTTTGAAACCAGCCGGGATCGTTGAGATGCGCGCGCATGAACATCAACGTCAGCACGCGAACGCTCACAACCATCGTAAGGATGAGCACCACGAGAAGAAAGGGAGAAACGGAGATGCGGGGACGGGGAGCAGGGTCTCTCCGCTTCACCGCGTCACCGCCTCCCCGAATCTTCCCTTCACCTCGCGCATCTCCGCTTCCCCCTTGAACCCGAGCCGCTCTTGGACCACGTAAAGCGGACGGCGCTTCACTTCCGTGTAAATGCGGCCAAGATACTCGCCGATGATGCCGAGCGAAACGAGTTGGACGCCGCCCATGAAAAGCACGGCGACAAACAACGACGCCCAACCGCGCGTCAGATGCTTGTCGAGCATGCGATCGATGATGGCGACGACGATCCCGGCGACCGCGATCCAGATCGACAGAAACCCGGTCCAGATCGCGATCTTCAACGGCACCAGCGAGAACGAGATGATTCCATCCATCGCGAAGTGGATCATTTTCCTGAGCGGATACTTGCTTTCACCGGCATGACGCGCGGCGCGTTCGTAAGGCAGCGACACCTGGCGAAATCCAGCCCAACTCACCATTCCGCGCAGAAAACGCGCGCGCTCGGGCATCGAGTTGATGACTTCAACGACGCGCCGGTCGAGGAGCCGGAAGTCGCCGGCGTCAAACGGCATCTTCGTTTCCGACAGGCGATTGATCAGGCGGTAGAACAACTTCGCCGTCCATAGTTTGAACGCGCTTTCGCCCTGACGATCGGTGCGCATGCCGTAAACGACGTCGTTGCCGTCGCGCCAAAGCGCAACCATCTGCGGAATCACCTCCGGCGGGTCTTGCAGATCAGCGTCGATGATCACGACGGCGTCGCCGGCCGTCTCTTCGAGCCCGGCAGTGACGGCGATCTGATGACCAAAGTTGCGCGACAAGAGCAGCACGCGCACGTGCGGGTCGACGAGCTGTAGTTGCGTGAGTATGAGTTGCGTGTCGTCGCGGCTGCCGTCGTTGACGAAGATGAGCTCGTAGTCGATCGTCGACATGCCGGCGAGCACGGACGTGAGCCGCTCATGCGTCGCGCGCAACACGTCTTGTTCGTTGTAGCAGGGAACGACGACTGAAAGTAGCATCTTATTTCGTAGCCGTAACGATTACGTTCCAACCGATTCGCGTTCTGAGCCGCTCAAACATGTTCTCAGAAACGAGCGGCGACAAAAACCGAAGCTCCGCGCGAGTCAACTGTTCGACGTCGATCACGACCTCGCGAAACGAACTGAAGAGCGCGTGCGTCTGCGCGCGGCTGTAGACTTTCACGAGCGGCCGCGCCTCGTGATCGCTGTGCTCGACGACGCGGCTCATTATCTCCTCCGCCGACCGGCCGCGTAAAAACTCGAGACCGAGCAAGCCGCGGCGCAGCACGATCTCGAACCAGTAGTTCAGCGAGTTGCGATGGTAAAGCATTACTTTGGCGACGCCACCAGGCCGGAGCACGCGATGCACCTCGCGTATCGCTCCGGCCGTGTCGGGCGTGTGATGCAGAACGCCGTTCGAATAGACCACGTCGAAACTTTCCGAGCGAAACGGCAGGCGCTCGCCGTCGGAGATCATAAACGAGCCACGCTCGCCGTACAGCGCGAAACGATGGCGACTGATCTCGACCGAGCGCGGCGTCAAGTCGATACCGGTGCAACGCGCACCGCCGCGCGCGAATTGCAGCAGGTCCGTTCCCATGCCGCAGCCGATCTCCAGCAAACGCTGCCCGTGAAACTTATCAAACTCCATCAAGCGCGGCATCCACGGCGCGTACTCCGTGTAACGATGACGCTCGACGCTGTCGAAGAACTCGCG
The DNA here is from genome assembly GCA_046732935.1 of Acidobacteriota bacterium. Lineage (GTDB taxonomy): Bacteria > Acidobacteriota > Blastocatellia > Pyrinomonadales > Pyrinomonadaceae > PSRF01. The sequence continues at coordinate 68,986 of JBKPOC010000006.1, forward strand.
CGTCCCGAGCTCGTGCTCGCGATCGTACTCGGCGCCACATGGATCCTGGCTCCACTGTTCGCGTGCGCGAATTTTCTCCTCAGCAAGACTACTCATTCAATTCATTAAACGCCTGCAACACTCGTTCTGCGTTGCGTCTCCAAGTGTGCCTCTGCAAAGCGACTTCGCGCGCGCGCGCGCCAAGACGGGCGCGCAAAGCCGGCGACTCGATCAGTTTGACAATGGCGCGTGCGAGCTCCTCGACGTTTCCAGGCTCGACGAGCAGGGCCGTCTCATCAGCCTCGAGCACCTCGCCGATCTGGCCCAGACGGCTGGCGACGATGCCTTTTCCCATCGCCATGTACTCAAACACCTTCGTAGGCGAGCCGAAAAAATCGCTGCCGTCGGCCAGTGGTATATGAGGCGAGACAAGGATATCGCAAGCGTCGAGCAACTGCGGCACGCGCTCGTGCGCCACCGTCCCCGTGAAGATCACGCGCCGCGACGCGACCTCGTCTCGCAAAATCCTCTCGACCTCGCCGTGCAAACTCCCGCTTCCAACCAGCAGGAACCGCGCGTCTGACGACACGCGCTTTATCGCTTCCGCCAACTGGACTACGCCGTGCCACGGTCCAAACGTACCGACAAATCCAGCCACCACGTCAGCCTCGCCAATCCCGAGCTCTTTTCGAGCTTCCGCGCCTCCTATGCCAGGCCGAAACCGCTCGGCATCGACGCCATTCGGATTGACGACGATCTTCGGCGCCGGAACTCCGCGCGCTTCCAGGTTGTGCCGTTCCACTTCGGAGACGACAAAAATACGCGCCGCTGCGCGAAGGTTCAATCGCTCGTAACGCTCCAGCAGGTCGAGACTGCCGACGTGGTCCCAATGGCGTCCGACCCAAACTTCCGACCCGTTGTATTCCAGGAACAACGGCCGACGGATGCGCTGGGCGGCGACGACGCCGGCCCAACTGAAACGCGCGTAACGTTGATAGATAAAGTCCGGCTGCGCTTGTTCGATCAGGGGAACGGCGCCGCGGGTGAAAACGAGATTGTTGTGAATGTCGAAAAGCGCCCGCGTAGCGCCGACAGTTTCCGGCGGGATGATCGTGAGTTTCGAAATATCGAATCCGGCGATCGCGTCGTTGCTGATGATTTTCACATCAGCGCCGAGCTGCGTCAGCGCTTCGACGACGCCCTTGATGTGACTGGCAGCGCCGCCTGCTTGCGTCCCCGGCCCTGGCGTCGACCGGAGATAAACAATTCTGTCAACCGCGGTTTTTTTCGAAAATGCATACCGCTCGCGTTCGAGTGTCAATAACTCGCGCCGCGATTGCATCAAGTCAACCAAACCGGTAATCGTCTCGTCAGCCACTACTGCGGGCGCGCCCGCCAGAAGCTCCAAACGAGAAACACGCCGCATTCCGCCGTGCGCATCAATCACGACCGACTCGCGCGCGCCGGCCAGCGCACCGAAGAGCATGAACAGATCCTGTCCTCGTTGCCACGCCAGCCGTTCGGTCGCGATCGCAAACACGTCCAGCCGTCGCGCGCGCAGCGACGCGAGACGCTGCCGCAAACTTCCCGTCTCGAATTCAGTTCGTGAAATGAATTCGATCGATGCGTGCGGATAAATGTTGGCCAGTTTGTCGCGAGCGGAGTCGCCGCTGAGCGCAAGCAGCACGACTTTCATCCGCGCACCGTCTTCGTGAAGGTGGAAAGCCGAGTCGCGGCGAAGAAGTGACGCGCGACCAGCGCGAAGATCAGCGCGTAACTCAATGTCGAGGCAATCGCTGCTCCGCGCGCGCCCAGTCGCGGCACGAGATAAAACACGAGCAACAAGTTCACGACGAGCGTGACGACCCAGTAGATCGGAATCGCACGCGGCACGCCAAGCGCGTTGAAGTACTGGACCAAAACCGATTCGATTCCGATGAGGTAAACGCCCGGCAGCAGAATCAACAACAGCCACGTCGCGTCAGTAAAAGCCGAACCGTAGATCAGCGGCAGCAGGAAACTGAACGGCACCGCGGCAACACAGCACGCGAGCATGATGAGCGCCGTGTATCTCGTGACCATTGCCGTCGTCTCGCCGCTCGCGTCCTGCTCGGCGGTCACGCGCGGGAAGAGCAGCGTCGCGATGACGCTCGGCAGCAACATCAGCATCATTCCAAACTGCGTCGCGACGCTGTAAACACCCGCCTCGTCGGGGCTGCGAAAGTGATTCACCACCAGCAAGTCCGCGCGAAAGATGATCGCGCCCGCGAGAATCGAAACGTGAAACTTGATCCCGTAACGGATCATCTGCGACAGCAGTGAAAGATCGACGCGCCACTCGGAGCGCTTGAGTTTCCGCGCCGCAATAGCAATCAGAACAGCGACAACAATACTCACGGCAAATGCCGCTGCCGTATTCATGATTACGAGCGTCGCCAATCCGCGGCGCAAGATGATCAGTGCTACCACTGCATTGATCAGCACAAACGACTGGCCCACGAGGTCGAGCAAGTTGAACTGACGGATTTTTCCAACGGCGAGCAATATGTTGAGGCCGATCAGTGTGATCAGTTGCGACGGTATCGAAGCAGCCGCGATGCGGACCAGGTCCGCGGAAACGAAACCAAACAGATCGGGACGCGCCGCAGCCAGTGAGCTCAAGCCCAAACCCAACAGCCCGCCGATCATCAATGCGACGGAAGCGGAGTTGACTGCTGCCTTCCGAAGCCGGCCGGGATCCTGCGCGATGAAATAAGTGTTCGACGAAGGCAGGCCGAGGCTTCCGAGTTGAACCACAGTTGCGACGGCCACATTGATCACCGCCAGTTCGCCGACGCCTTTCGCGCCGAGCCAGTGCGCGACGATCACGCCCGCGACGACGCTGTTCACGATCATCAAAATGCGCGTCGCAAACGTCCACGCCACGTGCGTGAACAGGGACCTATGCTCGGTCGATCCAGCGCTCATACCAGAGACTCAAGTTCAGCAGCGCCCAAAGATGAAAGCCCCAGTCTTTCTTCAAGCTTCGATGCTCCGCCAACATGCGGCCGACAAACTCGTAGTCCAACAAGTTGCGCCGCCGCATCGTCGAATTCATCAAGTGTTCGTCAAACCAGCCGCCCAGTCCTTCGCGAAACCACTCGCGCACCGGCGCGCCGAAACCGCGCTTCCGTTCGTAGAGCAGATCGTGCGGCAGGATCTGTTCGAGCGCGCGCTTGAGAATGTGCTTGCCGCTCGTGCCTTCGACTTTCAGCGAACGCGGCAAACCGAGCGCGTATTCAACCAGGTGATGGTCCAGAAACGGCACGCGCGCTTCGACGCTTGTCGCCATCGTGATCTTGTCGACGCGCATCAGCAGCAACTCGGGAAGACGCAGCTTCAACTCGAGATACGTCATTTGCGTAAGGAAATCAGAACTGCGGTAATAGCGCGAAAAGCTGAGGTCCTTCAAATATTCCTCGACGATTCGCAGCGACGACAGTCCATTCATTCGTGCCCGCATCTGCTGCGACAAGACGCGCGGTTTCAGCGACTCGTCGTAGACCACCGCGCCGCCCCAGAACAGCGGTTCACCTTCGCCGAGACGCCGGATCAACTCGATCGCCGCGCGCTTTCGTCCAGTCGCCTCGAGCACCGGCCGTGACAGGTTCGAAAACGCACGCCGCGACCAGCCCGGCATTTTCTCAGCGTGCTGCCAGAAGTTTTCGTAAATGCGAAGATGACGAACGTAGTTTTCGTAACCGCTGAAGATCTCGTCGGAACCTTCGCCGACTTGCACGACGATAGTTCCGGAATCGCGCGCGAGTTTCGAGACGTAGTAAAGCGGCACGCAAACCGGATCCGCGATCGGCTCGTCCTGGTGAAAGACGAGGTCGGGCAGAAAGTCGTGCATCTCCTTTTCGGAGATGATCACCTCGTGATGGTTCGTCGCGAACTGTTTCGAGATGCGGCGCGCGGAGTCGAGCTCGTTGAGGTATTCGGCGTCGCTGAACCCGACGGTGAACGTGTCGACGGGCCGCGTCATTAGTTCAGACATGAGCGCGACGTTCGCCGACGAATCGACGCCGCCCGACAGAAACACGCCGAACGGCACGTCAGACATCATGCGCTTGCGGATCGAGTCGCGCAGCAGACGAAGAATTTCAGTGCGATGCTCAGCTTCGCTCGCATCCGGCATGTCCGCCGGAGCGACAGCATCCCAATAACGCGGCATGTGCATCGTCCCATCGCGTTTCATGAGCAGATAGTGGCCCGCGGGAAGTTTCTTGATGTCGCGAAAGAGTGTGCGCGGCGCAGGCGTTGTCAGAAACGTCAGGTAATGATAGAGCGACTCTTCGTCGATATCGGGTGTCACCGCTGGATGTTGCAGGATGGCTTTGATCTCGGAGGCGAAAATGAAGATGCCGTTTCGATGATAAAAGTAGAGCGGCTTGACGCCGATGCGGTCGCGGACAAGCATCAGCCACTCGTTGCGTGCATCCCAGATCGCGATTGCGTAATCACCTTCGATGTGGTGAATGAAGTCGACGCCTCGTTCTTCGTAGAGATGGAGAATTGTTTCCGAGTCAGTGCGCGAGGCGTAGCGGTGGCCGCGTGCTTCGAGACCGGCGCGCAACTCCGAGTGGTTGTAGATCTCGCCGTTGAAGACGAGCCACGTCTGTTCGTCGCAGCCGTGCATCGGCTGGTGGCCCGCCGCGGAGAGATCGATGATGGACAAGCGGCGAAAGCCAAAGCCTCCGCGATGTTCGTCGAAGACAAGTTCGCCGGAATCGTCGGGGCCGCGGTGCGTCATCTCGTCGCGCATGCGCGCGAGCAGCGACGGTTCGACCGATCCTTCAGTCGCGCCGTATTCCCAAACTCCGCAAATGCCGCACATCTTAAAGACTCAGTTTCCAACTCAGCTTGCCCGGCCGGCCCGAAAACCGCCAGCAAGCCGAAATCGATTCATTCAATTCACCATAATCCCGTGAGGTGAATTGTTGTTCAAGCGCAGGCAAACTCGAAAGACTCAACGAACAAATGGTCAAAGTCAAATCGGTGTTTGGTTGACGAACTGTTATGGAAGTTTCGTTGAGATCTATTTGTAAACCTGGCGCAAAATGAAAGCGCGCTTCGAAAGTATGATCCGCGTTTCCGAAAAACTCATCTTCGATTAACCATCCGGTCTTGTCGAACGCAACCGTGCGGCGGTGAGTAACGGGATCTTTTAACCGCCGATAGCCGTAGTGCTCGGCAACGATCTTGTCGGGTTCCCATGACAGCACTCGCGGTTTCGCTTCATCTCCGATGACGAAAGGCATGTCGCGATCGATCGTGTTCTGTTCGACGCCGTCGATCTTGACCGTCGAATGATAGGCGGTCGAACGGAAGTCGTGACGCTTATCGAGATCGCCGGTATAGATACCAGTGCCCGGATCGACGATGAAGGCGCAATCGCCAACGCAGACTTCGATACTCAACGCGTCGTTGTGTCCGTGCGAGCCGCGGCCATTGATGCCCGCGCCGCTCGCGTTCAAACATAGATACATATTGTCGTGGCGCATGATGTAAATGCCCGCATGCGGGAACGCTTTCGATTCCGTCTCGCGCTCGCGCAACGACGGATCGTTGAGTAGTTGGGCGGCGATCTCGAGCACGTAAGCATGGTCGTTGGCGTGTCTTTGCTCGAGCGGAAGGAATTGTCCGCCATCGGTATCGCCAATCAAGGGAGCAAGTCCGTCGGGCCGCAGGTAACCGAGAATGTACAAGAGCATCGCGCGCAGTTTGGACCAGTATTTCGCGTCGATGTCGATTCCATTGTCGCGGCACAAGACGAACGAATAGAGAAAGAGTTCCGTGACGAAGCGGTGGTAGCCGGTCGAGGATTCGAAGTCTGCGCCGTCAGGCAGGACCTGCTTGTCCATTTCGCGCAGCAATTCTCGAAGCCCGAACTCGCACCAATTGTCAGCATCGCGAAGCTCAGGGACCATCACGCCGATCCATAGCAAGCCCGCGACGTCCGAAAGATAGTGATTGCTTGTGGCAATATAAGAGAACTCGAGGTTGCGTCGGATGTACGTGCCGTGTTGTTGAAAGAGCTGTAATAGAAACTGCGTGTCGAGCTGCGGCGACTCACGAAACAATTCGCGCGCAGCAATCAGATTGATCGCGCGCAACGCGACTTCCATCGCGCACTGCCAGTTCGGGCCACGGCCATATGGGTTCTGTTCGTACCAGCTTCGTAGCTGGCCTATGAAGGCGGTTGCGTATCGTTCGTCTTTTGTGTGCGTGTAAGCGCGGCCGAGCGTGATGAAGTGAGCCAGACGGTTCAGTTCCCAAACGTTGCGAATGTCCGAACCATCGGAGCGCATCACCTTGATGTCGCGGTGATAGTCGAGCGGCCACAGGTAACCAGAACGGGGATCGCGGTTCCATTCGATTCGCTGGTTACTTACAACTACCTCGGTGGCGGTAAAAGGGAAACAGAATTTGGGTTGGCGATTGATGTGTGAACGCAGATTTAAGGGACCAGGATCTTTGCTGCTGAACCGTTCCTGTAAACCGGCGCGCGTGCGGCGGAGCGCTTCGAGCGCGGCGGTCGTCAGTTTTACTTCTCCACGAACCGCTTTCTTGATTTTCCGCAGCGTGCTCATCTACGGCGAGACTTCTTCGAGAACGTCGAGGATGCGTTCAGAGGTGTGGCCGTCCCAAAGCGGTGGTTGCTGCGCGACCTTCCTTCCGGCGCCATTCAGCGCGGCCGCCGCGGCGTTGACGATCTTCAGCGGGTCAGTGCCGACGACGACGTTCGTCCCTAACTCGACCGTGATCGGCCGCTCGGTATTCTCCCGCAACGTCAAACACGGAATTCCGAGCGCCGTCGTCTCTTCCTGAATGCCGCCGGAGTCAGTCAACACCAACCGCGAACCGCTATAGAGATTCAGAAAATCGAGATACCCAAGCGGATCGATCACGCGCAGGTTCTTCATCGCTCCGACCCGTTCACTCAAACCCAGCTCGGCGATCGTCTTCCGCGTACGCGGATGCACCGGAAAGACGACGGGCAGCCTTGCGGTAATCGATTCGAGCGCTTCGAGGATGCGCGCAAACGTCTCAGGAAAATCGACGTTTGAAGGACGATGCAGCGTCATCACCGCATAATCGATATCACCGACGCCCAGGGCCGCACGCACCGACGACTGCCGCGCGCGTTCGAGGTTCTGGTGCAACGAGTCGATCATGACGTTCCCGACAAACCGTATTCGCTCCTCGGGAATTCCTTCCGCGCGCAGGTTCGCATCAGCATCGCGCGACGGCGTGAACAGCAGGTCCGCGATCTGATCCGTCAGCAGTCGATTGATCTCCTCCGGCATGGTCCGATCGCGGCTCCGCAACCCCGCCTCGACGTGCGCCACTTTCACTCCGAGCTTCACGCAAACGAGTGCGCACGCGATCGTCGAGTTGACGTCGCCGACGACGAGCACCCAATCGGGCTTCTCGCGCAGCACGACGGGCTCAAAACGCTGCATCACCAACGCCGTCTGCACGGCATGAGAACCGGAGCCGACTTCGAGATGCGTGTCTGGTGGCGGAAGATTAAGGTCGCGGAAGAACGAGTCAGACATGTCCGCATCGTAGTGTTGTCCGGTATGGACCACGAGCGGATGAAACTTGTCGGGGCGCGCCTTCATCGCGGCCACGATCGGCGCCACCTTCATAAAGTTGGGCCGCGCCCCAACGACATTCAATGTTTTTAACACGGATTACAATCGAATGATTCGCGCCTTGCTGTCGCGCCGCAGCTCGCCGTTCAGGGCGTTGCGCGTATCGACGACCAGCGAAGCCAGGGAGCAGACGCGTTTATAGTCGATCTCGCTGTGGTCCGTAACGATGATCAGACAGTCAGCGCCGCGCAACTCTTCGTCCGTAAGCGGCACTGACGACAACGGCTCGCCACCGCCTTCGGTGTGCGCGTCGTCGAAACGAATCTCCTTCACGAACGGATCGTGATACCGCACCTCGGCGCCTTTCGCACGCAGCCGATCGATGATCGAAAGTGCCGGGCTTTCGCGCACGTCGTCGACGTCGCGCTTGTAGGCGACGCCGAGCAGCAGCACGTTCGATCCTTTCATCGGTTTGCGATCGTCGTTTAATCCGTCCGACACGAGTTGCACGACGTGCTCGGGCATGCGCGAGTTGACCTCTTCCGCGAGGCTGATGAAACGCGAGTCGAAACCATGCTGCCGCGCCTTCCACGACAAGTAGTGCGGATCGAGCGGGATGCAATGCCCGCCGATGCCGGGCCCGGGATAAAAAGCCATGAAACCGAACGGCTTCGTCGCGGCGGCGCGAATCACTTCCCACGTATCGATGTTCAGCGCGTAACACAGCCGCGCCATCTCGTTTGCCATGCCGATATTGACCGCTCGAAACGTGTTTTCAAGCAGCTTTGCCGTCTCCGCCACGCGAGCCGAAGTGACCGAGTGAACGTCGTTGACGATCTGCGAATAAAGATGCGCCGAAGCAGTCGTCGAGTCTTCGGTGACACCGCCGACGACCTTCGGAATGTTGTGCGTCATGAACTGCGGATTACCCGGATCGACGCGCTCGGGCGAAAACGCCAGCAGAAAATCGACGTCGAGTTTCAGTCCCGTCTCTTCAAACATCGGCAACAGCACTTCGTCCGTCGTCCCCGGATACGTCGTCGATTCCAGGATGATCAACTGTCCGCGGCGCAGGCGCTTCTGAATTTCCTCGGCGGCGGAAAGGATGTACGAGACGTCGGGTTCTTTCGTCTTTCGCAGCGGCGTCGGGACGCAGATGATAATGGCGTCGCATTCGCGGAGGTGATCGAAATCGGTGGTCGCGCGCAAACGCTGCGAACTGACGAACGCGTTGACCTTCGTGGCCGGCACGTCGCCGATGTAGGAGTGGCCGGCGTTGATCTGGTTGGCCTTGTTTTCGTCGACTTCAAAACCGGTGGCCTGGAAGCCTTTGGAGGCGAATTCCGCCAGCAAAGGGAGGCCGACGTAACCGAGCCCAATCACACCCACATGGGCTTGCTTGTTCGTAATTAAGTTCATTAATTCATTCTTCATAATCGTGCGAAAGACTAGGTGACGCTATCGACAAGTGTCAAGCAAATCATATATATCCGTGTCGTGCCGAACCCATCCCCCACGCTGATCCGCGGTCTCAGCCTGCTCGACGCCACGATGATCGTCGTGGGGTCGATGATCGGCTCCGGCATCTTCATAACTTCGGCGGAATCGTCGCGCCTGGTTGGCTCGCCGGGATGGCTGCTGGCGGCCTGGGCGCTCGCGGGCGTGCTGACGATCACGGGCGCGCTTTGTTGCGCCGAACTGGCGGCGATGTGGCCGCGCGCCGGCGGACAGTACGTGTTTCTCCGCGAGGCTTACGGCCCCGCGACTGGTTTCCTCTTCGGCTGGGGACTGTTTCTCATCATCCAAACCGGAACGATCGCCGCTGTCGCGGTAGCTTTCGCGAACTTCAGCGGCGTCATCGTTCATTGGATTTCGGCCGACCGGTTCCTGATTCCGCAGTCGGTCGTCATTAAGCCATTCACGATCGGACAACTCTCGTTCAATGGTTACGCCGTCAGTCTTTCCACGCAACAACTGGTCGCGATCGTGATGATCCTGTTCCTGACCGTCATCAACACGCGCGGACTGCAAACCGGGAAACTGATTCAAAACACGTTTACGTTCACGAAAACGGCGGCACTGCTCGGGTTGATCGTCGTCGGCTTGTTGCTCGGTTGGAACGGAGCGAGCGCGGCTTATACCTCTTCGTGGTGGGCGTCATGGGAGAACGGGTGGCGTCCGACGGCGGCGCAGGTCTGGTTCGAGCCGGCGACTCACGGACTGCTCGTGCTCGCGCTCGTAATGATGGTGGGACGGGCGATGGTTGGGCCGTTGTTTGCGCAGTCGGCGTGGAACAACGTGACGTTCACGGCCGGTGAAGTCCGGGATCCCGGAAAAAACCTTCCGCGAGCTTTGCTGATCGGCTGTGGTCTCGTCGTCGGGTTGTATTTGCTCGCGAACCTGGCGTACGTGGTGACGCTACCGCTCGCGGGAATTCAAGCAGCGCCGCAGAACCGGGTCGCGACGGCGGTGATGCAAGCAGTGCTCGGGCCGAGCGGAACGATCCTGATGGCGCTGGCGATCATGATCTCGACGTTTGGTTGTAACAACGGGCTGATACTTGCCGGCGCGCGCGTTTATTACGCGATGGCGCGCGACGGCCTGTTTTTCAAACGAGTCGATAGTGTCAACGCGCATCACGTGCCGGCTGTTGCATTGGTGGCGCAGGGAATCTGGGCGTCGCTGCTGGTGTTGCCGCGGACGGTCACGATTAATCCGCAGACGGGCGCGTACACGTTCGGGAACGTTTACACGCAATTGCTCGAGTACATCGTCTCGGCTGACCTGATTTTTTATGGGTTGATGGTTGGAGCAGTGCTTGTGATGCGGCGGAAGGCGCCGCAGATCGAGCGGCCGTATCGAACGGTCGGCTATCCGATCGTGCCGCTGATCTACATCGTGCTGGCGGGACTGTTCATCATCGATCTCGCGATCCTCGCTCCGTCGACGTCAGGTATCGGGTATCTGTTAGTTTTTACCGGGATCCCGGTTTATTTGGTGTGGAGAAAGCGGATTACTTGACCCACTCGTCCGCGATCTCGGTTTCGACTTTCACCGGAACGGTCTTCAAATACTCTTCACCAGCCGCGCACATCACCCGTTCAACTTTGGCTGCGATCTCCGTCGCATCATCGGCATCGGCTTCGACGACGATCTCGTCGTGAATGATGTTGACGATCTGCCCGCTCGTCTCGCGCAGTTCATCTTTCATCAAGCGAAGCGCGCGTTTCAGAATGTCGGCGCTCGTGCCCTGGATCGGCGTGTTCTTGCCGTTGCGCTGCGTCATCGAGATCTGTTGCCGGTCGTTTTCGTCGTAACGGAAGCGTACCAAACGTCCCGACGCCGTGCGCGCCTGCCGCTCGCTTACCGCGCGGTTCGCGGCATCGCGCAGGTAGTTGTCGAGCTGTTTGTACGTCGAGAAATAACGGCGCAACACGTTCTCCGCATCTGAAACACTCAACCCGGTCATCAACGCAAAACGCTGCGCTCCGATTCCGTAAACGACACCGAAGTTGAGCCGCTTCGCAAAATCACGCTGCTCTTTCGTCACTTGATCCAGCGAAGCATTGAACACCTGCGCCGCCGTCACACGATGGAGATCCGCGCCGGAGTTGAACGCGTCGATGAAACCGCGATCGCCGGAAAACTCCGCCAGTATCCGCAACTCGATCTGCGAGTAGTCGGCGATGATGAGCTTCCGTCCTTCCGGATGCCCGCTGAAACAACGCCGGTACTCAACGGCGTGCGGCACCTGCTGGATGTTCGGGTTCGTGCAAGCAAAGCGGCCTGTCGGCGCGCCGATCTGCCGGAAGTCGGCGTGCAAGCGATGCGTGACGGGATTGATCATCTCGATCATGTTTTCGCCGTAACTCGTCAACGCCTTCTGCACGGTGCGGTACTCGAGCAGCGTCCCAATGATTGGATATTCAGCCGCGAGCGGTTGGAGCTTCCAGTTGCGCGTCGAGTCGGGGACGGGAATGCCGAGCCGATTGAGCGCCTGCGTCAACTGCTGATGCGAATCGAGATTGATGTCGTTACGCTGCGGGCCGCCGAACAACGAGCCTTGCGACGATTCCTCCGCCAGCACTTCCTGCAACTGCTCCGCCAGCTCGACGCGTCGCTTTTCGACGATGCCGAGTTGCTCGAGCCAGCGGTCCTTGTGCATGAAGAACCCGGCCAACTCGATATCGACCACGGTGTTGATGCATTCGAACTCTAGCTGCGCGACCTTCACCAGCGATTCGGACTTCAGCCGTTCGATCAACTTCTCGCGCAGCGGCAACAGGATCGCCGCATCGCGCGCGGCGTATTCGAGTTGAGCTTCTGACAGTTCGAAGTTCCAGTTGCTCAGCCGTTCGCTCTTGTCGATCGACTCGTTGAGATAACGGCTCGCGACCGTCTCCAGACCGTGACGCTCTTCGATATCGCCCGCGCCGACGAGTTGACTCGCGAGCAGCGTGTCGAACAGCGTGCCGAGATCGACGCCGAGATTGTGTTTGAGAAACTTGGCGTCGAACTTCGCGTTGTGCGCGATCTTCACTGGACGAGGGGCTTCGAGCAATCGCCGCAACGGCGCGAGTGCGTCGCCGTGCGCGGCCGCGTCCCCGTTTGCAAAGGCGTCGAAGTCGAAGATAAAGACGCGGTCGGGCGTGGCGAGTTGAATCAGACGCAGCCGCGACGTGAACGGATCGAGCTCGGTAGTTTCGGTGTCGAGTCCGACGACCGGTTGTGAGGAGAGTGCTTCAACTGCTCTGCGGACTTCATCCGGAGTCTTGATTACCTGGTAGTTCGTCATTGATGAGGATCTAGATTGCCATGAGTCGCTTCAACATCAAAATCTGCCCCTTGTGTTGGGCTTCGTGATCGATGAGGTGGTGAAGGATCCAGCGCAAGTTGTGCTCCGTCGTCTTTCCGTCTCGTTCGAACGTGATGATGCGTTCGAGGTCTTTGTCGTTGTATCCGAAGAGCAGGTCGCGGGTTTGGTTGCGAATCTTGTCTGCTTCCTGCAAGCAGAAGGCGGTCGTGTACCCGTTTCGCAGGACGCCTTCGACGTCGTCGAGTATGTCCCAGCACGGCGCCTTCTTGTCCTCTTCGGTGAGTTCATGGCCGCCCACCACCATCTGCATCCAGAACCATTCGGCTTCTCCGATGTGCAACACGAGCGCGCCGATCGAATGCGCGCCGAGGAAAGCCGGCTTGCCGATCGAGTCGTCGGGAATTGTTTTCACGGCAGCCACAAGCTGGCTGCGTACTTCCTCCATTCCGCTGAGATAGTAGCCAATGCCGGTCGACAACCCGGGATGAGGAGTCAAAACTCTACGTCTCATTCAATCAACCCCTTTCTCCCACTATCCCCGTCATCCTGTCCCCGCTTCTCCGACGGGTCGCCAAACCAGTACCAACAGGAGCACGGCTGCGCTCGCTCCGATCACTGCACTGACGAGGAACGCAGTGGTGGCGCCTTTCCAGTCCCAAATCATACCCATCAACAGCGAAGCAGGAAACACCGTGATCCCGAAGGCGAGATTATATAGTCCGTAAGCGGTTCCGCGTTGCTCGGGCTTCACGAGATCCGCGACGAGCGCTTTCTCCGCGCCTTCCACAAGCCCGAAGTAGATCCCGTAAATCAGAAACAGCGCCCAGACCGACCAGACGTTGCTGACAAATGCGAAACCCGCGTAGACAGCCGCGTAAAGCACCCAGCCGGAGACGATCAGACGTTTGCGGCCGAGACGATCCGACAGGTCGCCGCCGAACAGCGAACTGAGCACTTTCATGCCGTGATGTGCGGCCCACAGCAACGGAATGATCCCGATCGACACGCCCGACTGCCTCGCGCGCAGAATGAGAAAACTGTCAGACGAGTTTGAGAGCGTGAAGAGCGCGAGAATGATCAGGAACCGTTTGAAGTTGCTGTCGAACCCGCGCAGCGACAGCTTCGGCATCTCAGTGCCGGCGGTGCGGCTTATGGGCGACTCGTGCATCACGAAGATCGCCACCAGCACGGCCAGGAACGCGGGTATCGACGCGAACAAAAAGATTCGCGTGAAGTCGCCGGCAAAAAATACGACCAGCAAATAACCAAGCAGCGGACCGATAACCGCACCGGCGTGATCCATCGCTCGATGAAATCCGAACGCGATGCCGCGCTGCTCGATGCTGACTGTGTCGGCAATCATCGCGTCGCGCGGCGCCGTGCGAAGGCCTTTCCCAACGCGATCGGCCGAACGTATCGCGAGCACTTGCAGCCAGCTCGTCGCAAATGCGAGCAGCGGACGCGCCGCCGAAGCCAATGCGTATCCGCCGACGACCAAAAACTTTCGCTTGCCCAGCCGATCGCTGAGATGTCCGGCAAATAGTTTCAGCAGACTGGCAATCGATTCGGCGAGTCCTTCGATGATGCCGATCGCAGCCGCGGAAGCGCCCAGGCTCGACGCGAGAAAGATCGGAAGCAGCGGGTAGATTATTTCGCTCGAGGCGTCGTTGAGCAGACTGACGAGACCGATCGCGACAACGTTGGCGGGCAGTTTCCGGTAGCGTCCCCAGAGCCCGGGTAGGCGTTCGCGCTCGCGAGCATCGGCCTCAAGACTTTTGATAGCGGGCCCTCACCACGGTCTTAATATTTCCGCGCACGTGGAAGTCGCCTTCAATCTCAACGCTCAAAGGATCACACGCGGCGACGAAATCTTCGAGGATGACGTTGATCACGTGCTCGTGAAAGATCTTCACGTTGCGGAACGAGTTTATATAGAGCTTCAAACTCTTCAACTCGATGCAGCGTTCGTTGGGAACGTACTCCAGCCGGATTATCGCGAAGTCGGGAAAATCCGAGAACGGGCAGATGGCCGTAAACTCCGGGATCTCGAAGTTGATTCGGATCTCGCGTCCGGGAAACTCATACGCGAAGGTGTCGAGCGGAAATAGTTGCATCTCCGCGCGCGGAGTCGACTGGATGTCGAGACATTGCTGGTTGACTGGGTTCATGCTGTTGCTGCGCGTCCTCGATCGAAGAACTTGATCAATACCAACCCGGCAAGAAAACCGCCAACGTGCGCGGCATACGCGACGCCGCCTTGTTGCGAACCTGCTCCGAGCACGCCGAGGCCGCTGATCAATTGGAACACGAACCAGATGCCGATCGCGACGTAGGCAGGTACGTCGGTGAGGAAGCGGAAAAGAATGACGGTCACGCGTCGCCTGGGATGAAGCAGGATGTAACCTCCGAGCACGCCCGAGATTGCTCCCGATGCGCCGAGACTCGGAACGAGCATGTCCGCCTGTTCGCCGGCAAAAGCAGCGGTGGTGAACACATGGGCCAACGACGCGATCACGCCGCAGAGCAGATAGAAGATCACGTAGCGAACGTGGCCCATCCGGTCCTCGATGTTGTCGCCGAAGATCCAGAGAAACAGCATGTTGCCGCCGATATGGGCGATGCCGCCGTGCATGAACATCGAAGTGAATAACGTGAGATAGACCGAGAATGGTGTTACACCGAGTCCAGGAACGAGGATGCGCTGGCCCGCATACTCGACGACGCGCGCCGGAGTAACGACGTCGTGTCCGCTCATGATTTCCGCCGGCACGGTCGAGAACGAATAAGTAAAACCAGTGTCGGTTCCCAGCCGCTGAAATACGACGAACACGAGGATGTTCAGGGCGATGATGGCGTAGTTCATCCACGGAACGAGCGTTCTATCAGAGTTGTCGTCGTAAAGCGGAAAGACCATCGTCCTCGTGCCTCGATTTCTGCCTCAGTGTATGCCTCGGTGTATTAAGGCCAGAAATTCTAACTCCGCCGGTATGCAGACATTTTAACGTGGCTGTTACTAAAGAGTTAATCCACCGCGCGGTTTGTTATGGGAACACCGGCGTGAACGATCGCCGGCTCGTGCGGCCGCAATAATTCGTAGCCTTCCGACCGCGCTACGTACGTCGCCGCCGTAATGTCGCCGGTTACGTTCAGCGTCGTGCGGCACATGTCTAATATGCGATCGACACCCAGAATGATAGCGATCAGCGCGGGATTGACGCCGATTGTCACCAGCACGCCGATGATGAATGGAATGGAGCCCGATGGAATGCCGGCCGTTCCGATGCCGCCGAGGATTGCGAGATAGACCACCATCAATTGTTGGCCCAACGATAAATCGACGCCGGCGAGTTGGGCCAGGAAGAGCACGGTCACGCCTTCGTACAACGCGGTGCCGTTCTGGTTCGCGGTGGCGCCGACGGTCAAGACGAAGCTGTTGATCTCCTGCGGCACGCCGAGGTTCTGTTCGGAGATGCGCAACGCGGTCGGCAACGTCGCGTTCGACGATGAAGTTGAAAACGCGGTCAGGATGACGGTCTTGACGCGCCGGAAGAACTCGATCGGCGAGATGCGCGAAAGAAAGTAAATGGACAGCGAGTAGACGCCAAACATGTGCAGCGCGAGGCCGAGCAGCACCGTCACCATGAACCAGCCGAGCGCTTGCAGCAGATCGAGACCGAACCGCGCAGTGTTATTGAAAAGCAAACAGGCGACTGCAAACGGCGCGAACTTCATGATCATCTCGATGATCTTCGCGGTCACTTCGTAAACGCCTTCGAGCACGCGCAGGAGCGGCGCCGTGACAGTGACGGGAATCAGCGTGATGGCGATTCCGAGCATCAACGCGAAGAACATGAGGTGCAGCATGTTTGCGTCTTCTTTGGCCGCGATCGCGTAGAACGGGTTCTTGGGAACGATCGTTTCCACGACCGACATCAAAGGCGTCGTAGACGCAGTGCTCGCTTTCTTCGCATCTTCGACTCTCGTGTTCGCATCGTTGGCGAAACGCTGTTGAAGCGCTGCTGACGTGCTTGGATCGATGCGTTTGCCGGGCCTGATCGTATTGGCGAGCGTGAGACCGATGGCGACTGAGATAGCCGAGATCACGAGACAATAGCCGAACGATTTGAGACCGACGCGACCGAGCTTGCGAATGTCGCCGATGCCGGCGATGCCGACGACGAGTGACGAAAACACCAGGGGCACGACGATCATCAGCAACAGGCGAAGAAAGAGTTGGCCCACCGGCTGCGTGATGTTGTCGACGGTCCAGATGACTTTCGGATGATCGCCTCCGAGCAGCTTGTTCACAGCGATACCCGCGATTATGCCGACGGCGAGACCGATCAGGATCTTCGTATGAAGTGGCATGCCCTTCGGTTTGTCAGGCGTCAACTCGTCGAGATCGGTGGCTACTTCGCGTTCAAACTCATCTCGATGTAATCCGTGTTTGTCTTTTTGTTCGGGCATAGTTTACCTATCGTCCCCATCTGAGCTTGTCGCGGAGCACGTCGAAGTAGTTTCTATTGCTCGGCTGCACGAGGTTGAACGTCACGCTGCTCTTGCGAATGATCACGCGATCGTCGACGTTCAGGGGAAATCCGACCTGCCCGTCGAGCGTTAACGCCACGTCTTCCTTGTCCGTTTTGAGAATCAGTTCGATGGTAGCGTCGTCAGGGACGACGATGGGTCGATTGGAAAGCGTGAATGGGCAAATGGGAGTGATGACCACAGCGTTCATCGACGGAAAGATCACCGGACCGCCGGCGGAAAGGTTGTAAGCTGTCGAGCCAGTCGGCGTCGATATGATCAGCCCGTCTGCACGGAAAGAGTTTACAAAGCGTTGGTTGAGATAAGTTTCGATCTCGATAATTCGAGCGAGCGCCGATTTGTTGATTACCACGTCGTTGAGAACGCGATGGCGACTGGTTGAGCTGTCGAGGCGCTCGACGTCGAGCATGACGCGTTTGTCGAGTCGGAAGTTGCCGGAAAGTATCGACTCGAGCGCGTGGTACAGCTCTTCGATGCGAAACTCCGCGAGATAACCAAGCCCGCCGTAGTTGACGCCGAGCACCGGCACTTCACGATCTCCGAGCAGCCGTGCGGTGGCGATCATCGTTCCGTCGCCACCGAGAACCAGCATCAGATCGGCGCTGGCGGCGATCTCCTGTTGCGGAACTTCCGAGATCGCGCAACCAGTTTGATGTTCGATTCTCTCGCGCTCGAGCTCCGGCCCGCCAACGAGCTCGATCCCGCGCTCGTCGAGCCACGTGACCAGCTCGCAGATGGTCTTCAACGCATCCGGCTGGTGCGGCTTGAGAACGATACCGATTCGCTTGATCTCCGACATGGTTGAGTGCTTGGGCCGGGATGATACGGAGTTATTTTCGTTTATACAACGCGAGGAATTCGATATTGCCTTCCGCACCCTGGATCGGCGATTCGATCACGCCGGCGACGCGCAGGCCGAGGTCAACCGCGGCCTGGTTCACCTTTTCGATCGCCTGCGCTCGCTTCTCGGGATCGCGAACGATGCCGCCGCCGCCCACTTCGCCCCGGCCCACTTCAAACTGCGGCTTGATCAACGTCACGAGCGCGCCGCCGTCTTTTATCAGCGGAACGATCGCGGGTAATACCATCGTCGCGGAGATGAATGAAACGTCGACGACGGCCAGGTCGAACTTGGTTGGGAAATCGTCCGGCTGAAGGTAGCGTGCGTTCACGCCTTCGCGCGCTTCGACACGGCCGTCGTTGCGCAACCGCCAGTCAAGTTGGTTGTGACCGACGTCGATGGCGAACACTTTTTGCGCGCCGTTTTGCAGCAGACAATCAGTGAAGCCACCCGTCGATGCGCCCACGTCGAGACAGACCGCGCCGTTCACGTCCAACTGAAACTCGCGCAACGCGGCTTCGAGTTTTAGTCCGCCGCGTCCGACGTAGCGCGACGCCGGATCGTCCGCGCGCTTCACCCGGATCGGAGCATCAATGGCAAATTGATCTGAGGATTTTTCGACGCGCTGCTCGTTGACGAGCACAACTCCAGCCATCACGAGCGCCTGCGCTTTCGTACGCGAGTCAGCGAGGCCTCGCTCGACCAGAAGTTTGTCTATTCGCTCGCGCTTCACGTCATGAAGATTACGGTGAAGCGGCGAAGGGGGGAAGCGGAGACGGGGCGAAGAGGAAAGGGAGAGGGGGGAAGCGGAGAAGGGGGGACCAGAAGAAGCTGAGCGTCTCCCTGTCCCCACTTCCCCCCGTCGCCGTCTCGTGTCCGCTTTAAGCTCGCCGGGCTGCCGAGGTTACTGCTCGTGGCATTTCATTGAGTCGCAACTCACTGGCGCACGCGTCGCACAGCCAAACGATGATGTGTGGAGCATCAGACCAAAAGAACGAACTCACTCGTCCTGAAACCTCAACAGCTTGATTGACCCGCAACCGTTGCAAAGCCTGGATATAAAAAACGCCATTATAAAATTCGCCTTCCGCACCTTCGTCCCTGTGAATACACTCCCGCTCACGAAACATCTGTTTCTTCATGATAATCACCATATTTGCGCGCGCCGCACGCGCGAGATATGAACCGTTATTAAACGCGTCGGGGTTTAACCGTGAGGATCAATCGGACTTCGCGAGATGATGCCATTCGACGACGGATCCGTCAACAAAATTTACCATTGATGATCGTATTTTATGGGTGATCGCGCCGGCGAGTACCTTCGAAGATCTCGTCGACGTGCGAAAGGTCGCGATCCCCGCGGTTGTTGCGACGCTCACGCCGGAGGACGCGGCGCATGCGCCGTTCCTGCCACTGATCGTAAAGCACGGCTTCGCGGATCTGCTGGAGTTGTTCTGCTTCGGTTGGCTGCACTTCATTCGATCGCGTTCCAACCACGCGCGGACGATCGGCGACCATCGGCGGTTGTTTCTTCGCCGTGACTACACGTTTCACCGGCGGCGGCGCGACTTCTTCTGTAGGCGTGGTGTCAGGAGTTGATTCTGCCGCAACAGCTTCAGGCGCCGGGGTTGGTTCTGCTGCTAACTCCGTGTTTATTTGTGTGACCTGAGGCCGTTGTTTAATGTGAACCGCGAGCAATGCCGAAGCCGCTCCAAGCAGCATCGCGACCGCAAAAGCGCCGCTCAGAAACAAAAGCCGCCGCGCACGGATCTTGTCTAAGGGTACGACTTGCTGCGCACGCTGAATTACACGTCGATCGTCAAAATGAGGTTCAGTCATCTAACATAGCCTTAGCAAACAGGAGGCCACGAATTTCGGCGGAAAAACCGCGATTTAGGCGGCAGAGGAGAGGCGAAAACAACCCAAATGGTGCACTGAAACGACGCGCTGTGTCTTACGATGGGATACGCCGCGACTTCGTGCGCCGATCGTCGAGCACTTCAATGCTCTCTTTCACGCGGCTGTAGATGCCGTCCGCGTCCAAACCGTACTTGGCAAGCAGCAACTTCGCGTCGCCGTGGGTGATGAGCCGATCCGGAATGCCCATCCGAACTACGCGTACCTTGTCCTGAAGTCCATTCTCTTCCAGGAGCTCCAGAACGGCCGAGCCGAAACCGCCCGCGAGATAAGCTTCTTCAACTGTGACGATCAGCCGCTTCGTTCGCGCCAGTGCGAGCAGGAGCGGTGCGTCGAGCGGCTTTACGAAACGTGCGTTGACGACTGTTGTCTCGATCCTTTCTTTCGACAACTGTTCCGCCGCCGCAAGTGACGGGTGGACCATCGCGCCGTATGCCACGATCGCGACCTCGCCGCCGTCTCGCAGTATCTCGCCCTTTCCGATCTCGAGCAGCTCCGGCTCGCGCGTGATGTCGACGCCGATGCCGTTGCCGCGCGGATAACGCATCGCGGCTGGTCCGGTGTGTTCCAGCATCGTGAAGAGCATGTCGCGCATCTCGCCTTCGTCTTTCGGGGCCATCAGGACGATGTTCGGCACCGGCCGCAGGTACGCAATGTCGAGCAGGCCGTGATGCGTCTGCCCGTCGCCGCCCGCGATGCCGCCGCGATCGAGACAGAACTTCACGTTCAGATCCTGAATGCAGACGTCGTGAATGACTTGATCGAAACCGCGTTGCAGGAACGTCGAGTAGATCGCGCAAACAGGTTTCAGTCCTTCGCACGACAGGCCTGCGGCGAACGTGACGCAATGTTGTTCGGCAATGCCGACGTCGAATGATCTCTCCGGAAACTTTTCGAGCGAAGTGCAAACGCCTGTTCCGTCAGGCATCGCCGCAGTCAGCGCCACGACCTTCGGGTCCTTCTCCATCAGGTGCGCGAGCGTGTCGCCGAAGACTTGCGTGTAAGTCGGCGCTTTGGACGTGCTCTTCACGGGCGCACCTGTCTTAAGATCGAAAGGCCCGGTTGCGTGCCAGCGATAATAGTCAGGTTCCGCTTGCGGAAATCCTTTCCCTTTTGTCGTCAACGCGTGGACGATCACCGGGCCGTCTTTGATCTGCTTCGCTTCGTTGAACGCAGCGACGAGCGCGCGCGGATTGTGACCGTCGACGTAGCCGATGTACTTGAAACCGAGTTCACTGACGAGCGCGCCCGGCAGAACGGCGGCGGCGATCACGTCCTTCATCGTCTTCGCCGCATGGTGCAGACGCTCGCCGACTGAAGGAATCGCCAGCAGCTTCTCTTCAACTTCGTCTTTGAACCGGTGATAACCGTGAGCGCCGCGAATGCGATTCAGATACCCGGTCAACGCGCCGACTGCCGGCGCGATCGACATCTCGTTGTCGTTGAGCACGACGATCAGCCGGCTCTTCAAATGGCCCGCCTGGTTGATCGCTTCCATCGCCATGCCGCCCGCGAGTGAAGCGTCGCCGATCAACGCCACCACGTGATGGTCCTCGCCTTTTCGATCGCGAGCGATGGCCATGCCGAGAGCGGCGGACAGAGAAGTTGAGGCGTGGCCCGCGCCGAACGTGTCGTACTCGGATTCATCGCGCCGGAGAAATCCACTGATGCCGCCGTACTGTTTGATCGTCGGCAGCAGATCGCGACGTCCAGTCAGGATCTTGTGCCCGTAAGCTTGATGGCCGACGTCCCAGACGAGCCGGTCGTGCGGTGTGTCGAACGCGTAGTGCAGTGCTACGGCCAGCTCGACGGCACCGAGCGAGGCGCCCGTGTGCCCACCGACGCGAGACATCGTCTCGAGAATGTAGTTGCGAATTTCGTCGGAAACGGTTCGAAGTTGATCGACTGGAAGCGCGCGCAGGTCGGCAGGCGAGTTAATACTCTCGAGAAGACTCATTGTGGCGGCATTGTACTCCAATCACTGATTTTTGCGACGCGAAGACGATTTCAACTTCAACGCACCTCGCGCGCTTGATGATACAAAGTACTCTGCCGTGCTCGGATTGTCAACGGAAAACTCATTGCGGAAACAGTAAGGTTGACAATCTGCGGGTGCCGACTAGAATTGGTCTTCGCTGAATACGGCACGGAGATGTGGCCGAGTGGCTGAAGGCGGCGGTTTGCTAAACCGTTAAGGGTCAAAAGCCCTTCACAGGTT
This sequence comes from Acidobacteriota bacterium, assembly GCA_046732935.1. Classification (GTDB taxonomy): domain Bacteria; phylum Acidobacteriota; class Blastocatellia; order Pyrinomonadales; family Pyrinomonadaceae; genus PSRF01. Next base: position 90,945 of record JBKPOC010000006.1, read on the forward strand.
CGAATCCTGTCATCTCCGCCAGACTTTTGTGGTAAGTAGTTAGTAGCCAGATCGTCAGTAACGTCTTACTGAACCCTGACTACTGACTACTTTTTTATTGTTTATGACTGTTCGCGTCCGCTTCGCTCCATCCCCGACCGGCTACCTGCACATCGGCGCCGCTCGCTCGGCACTCTTCAACTGGCTCTATGCCCGTAAGCAGGGCGGCAAGTTCCTGTTACGAATCGAAGACACCGACCTGCAACGTTCAACCGAAGAGTCGACGCGCTCCATCATCGAAGGACTCGAGTGGCTCGGCCTCGACTACGACGAAGATCTCGTCTTCCAGTCAGACAACGCGGCGCGACATCGTGCGGCGGCGAACCGGTTGCTCGACGAAGGCAAGGCCTATCGCGACTTCACGCCCAAAGAGCAGCGCGACGACAAAGACGTAAAACAAGACGTCGCCGAGCGCGCGCGAGCGCAGTCAGTCGAGGGCATCGACCTGCGCAGCAGTCCGTATCGCGAACTCTCGAAAGAAGAGTCGGATCGACGCGCAGCAGCGGGCGAGCCGTTTGCGGTGCGGTTGAAAGTTCCACGCGAAGGCAAGACGATGTTTGACGACGTCGTCTACGGACCGCAGGAACGCAGCCACGCCGAGATCGAGGACCTGGTGCTGCTCCGTTCGGACGGCCATCCGCTCTACAACCTCTCCGTCGTGATCGACGACATCGAGATGGGAATCACGCACGTGATTCGCGGTCAGGACCATCTCACCAACACGCACAAGCAGATTCTTCTTTACCAGGCGCTGGGCGCGCAGGTGCCGCGGTTTGCGCACCTGCCGCTGATACTCGCGCCGAACAAAAGCAAGCTCTCGAAAAGGAAGCACGGCGAAGTAGTTTCGTTGACCACGTATCGCGATCGCGGTTTCATCCCCGGCGCCTTCCGCAACTTTCTCGCGCTGCTCGGCTGGTCGCCGCCGGAAGGCAAAGAGCTACTGAGCAAAGAAGAGCTGGTGCAGTTGTTTTCACTCGAAGGCATCGGCCGCGCGAACGCGATCTTCAATTTTCACGAGAACGATCCGCGCCGCTGGACTGACGACAAAGCGCTCTGGATGAACGCCGAGTACATCCGTACGATGCCGCTCGAGGAGTTGCTGCCGATGGTCAAAACGGAGTTGCGGGCAAACAAACTCTGGCGCGAGGAGTATGACGACGACGAGCGCGAGTGGCTGTTGAAGACTCTCGACCTGATTCGCCAGCGGTACTTCACGCTCAAAGACTTTTCAGGCCAGGGACGCGCCTATTTTTCCGACGACTTCGATTTCGACGAGGCTGCGGTCAACAAGAACCTGCGCAAAGAGCCACGTTTGCGAGAACTGTTGAAGGGCCTGGCGGACAAGCTCGAGTCAGTCGAACCGTTCAACGCCGAAACGTCCGAGGCGGCGTTGCGCGCCTTTGCCGAGCAAGCCGGCGTAAAAGCAGGTCTGCTCATCAACGGATCGCGCACGATGTTGACGGGTCAGGCAGTCGGGCCGTCGATGTTCGACATCTTCGACGTGCTCGGCCGCGACGCGTCGGTGCAGCGCTTGAAAAGTGGTATTCCGTTCCAATAAGGAGACGGCATGATGAAAACAGCAATTCTTCTAATTCTTGTTCTTGTGACTGTGGCTCATGCGCAGACGAAACCCGCGACGAAGCCGACGCCAACACCTGCGACCAAGCCGGCGGCGGCGCCACAGTCAGACGCCGAAGGGGTAGTTGCAGCTTTCGACAAGTTGATTGGTGGAATCAAGCATGCGAGCGTCAAAGAGGTAATGGACGTCTACTGGAATTCACCGCAGCTCAATCTCTTCAACTACAACGGCACGGTCACAAAGGGCTGGGAGCAAGTACGGAAAAATCGCGAAAGCTCCTATCCGCAAATCAAAGACGTGAAGTTGGAGGTGCATGACCGTTCGATCACGATGCTTGGAAGAGACGGCGCGCTCGTGACCTGCGTCTGGACGCAGTCGCAGACCTACAAAGGAACGCCGGAAACCGTCTCAGGCCGCATGACGTTGGTGTTCAAACGCGTCGGCACGGCCTGGAAGGCCATCCATTTGCACTCGTCGCCTGACATGCCCGATCCGTCGCGGATTCCCGCGTCAGAACAAACACAACCGGCCGCGACACCGTCTCCCTCGCCGTCGCCGACACCTCCAGGCGGAAATTAAACCCAATAAAGAAGCCGTCCACGATCGTGTGACCGTGGACGGCTTTCGGTGAACTGTTGGGATTGGCCTGATGGCTACTGTGTGCAGCTTCCAGAAAGGAGGAGCACTATGCAGTGAGACTACCGAACCAGAATCCTAACGAGTTAGCTGGTTCAGAGGTCAGGCCGCAGCCACCTCACTGTGATTAGAACTCATATATTTTAGAATCACCTCCTTTCCAGTGTTGCTCGAATCATAAGGTACAACTCCGTGAGCGTCAACCGCTTTTTATTCGCTCGCCGCGCGCTTAAACTGAAGCTCTCCTGCACAGTAAACCTGCCACGCGTGCTCGACTCCGAAGAAGTACGCAAGCTGACGATAGTCGTCGCAATCGTGAATCACGAAATCAGCAACTTTGCCGGGTTCGAGCGAGCCGAGTTGCGCGCCGCGATTCAACGAGTAGGCGGCGTTGATGGTCGCGGCGGTGATTGCTTCCGCCGGCGTCATCTTCATGTGAGTCGCCGCCAGCGAGAGGATCATGGTCATCGAAGGCGTCGGCGAAGAGCCGGGATTGAAATCAGTCGCTAGTACAACAGGGAGACCAGCGTCGATCATCTCGCGCGCCGGCGGGTAGCGCGACGAACCGAGCGCGTAAACGGATCCAGGCAGCAACACCGGCTGCACGCCCGCGGACTTCAAAGCCGCGATGCCTTCGGCGTCGGTATGTTCGAGATGATCGGCCGTGATCGTTCCCAACTCCGCGGCGAGTTTCGCGCCTCCGGATAACGAAAGCTGATCGGCATGCATTCGCAGGCCCAGGCCGTGGCAACGTGCGGCCGAGAGTATCTTCCACGACTCGTCTGTAGAAAACACGTTCTGTTCGCAGAAGACGTCGGCAAACTCGGCGAGTTTTTCCTGCGCGACACGCGGCAACATTTCGTCGATTATCAACGAGACGTACTCATCACGCCGTGACGCGTATTCTTTCGGCACCGTGTGTGCGCCGAGAAAGGTGGGTACGTAACGAAGCGGCGTCTCCGCGTCGAGCCTCCTGATTGCCCGTAGCATCTTCAACTCGTCTTCGAGCGACAATCCGTAGCCCGACTTCGCCTCGACCGTTGTCGTTCCCGTTCGCAGGAACCAATCAGCGTAACGGCGTCCGGCGGAAACAAGCTGGTCAACGCTCGCCGCCCGTGTTTGATTGACGGTCGACTGAATGCCGCCGCCGCGTGCGGCAATCTCCTGATACGTCGCGCCGGCGCTGCGTTCTTCAAACTCCCCGGCGCGAGTGCCGGCGAACACCGGATGCGTGTGCGCGTCGACAAACCCCGGCAGCACAACACGGCCGCCCGCATCGATCACAGTACAGTCATTATTCAACCCGGATTCGATTTCATCCGTGTTACCTATGCGTTCGATTAGCGGACCCTGAACAAGAAGTGCACCATGTTCGATTATTCCCAGTTCTCGCATTTCGTGACCGACACGGGGCCGACTGGGACCCGCGAGTGTTACAAGCTGCGAACAGTTAACAACCGCAACTGTCTTACTTTCTTTTTCCGAGGACATAAATCGCGATGCCGATAGCATTTGCTAACAAGACGGTGACGATGATCTTCAACGCAAACGACAGAGGATCGCCGACTTCCGTAATCGGAACAATGGCGAAACGAATGTAAATCAACGTGACGACGAATCCGGAAGTACACGCGAGCTTGAGCCACCACGGCGCCTTAACACCAAGGGCCCTCATCCCAAACAGCGGTATCGCAAACAGGGCCAGGTACGTCAGCGCGTAAAAAACGCCGCCCGCATTGTCGATCAACTGAAACGCTTCGTGCGCGTGCACGCCTGTCATGCTAAGCACGGCGAGCACCATCGTGACTGCCCCGACAAACAGAATCGAGTTGACCGGCGTCTTGTACTTCGGATGCAAGCGACTAAACCACCCGGGCAGCAGCCGGTCCCATCCGGCAACCATCGGCAGACGCGTGTTCCCGGCAAAGTAAATACTCATCAACGCAATCGATCTGACCGTGATACCGAGAATCGCAATCGAACCGATCGCGCCAACCCAGCCCAGCGATCGAAACCCAATCGAAAGCACCTGCGGTATTGGTCCAATCACATCCGTTTGATCGCGCGGAACGAAAGCGAGCACTGAACTGGTGCCGAGGATGAACATGAGCGCGATGATAGGTGATGCAATCACTACCGAGCGCCCGATGTTTCGCGCCGGCGAACGCGTTTCGCCCGCGAGGATGGCAATGTATTCGAAACCCGTCAGCGCGCCGAGCGCGAGCTTGCTGGCGACGTTAATGTTGTATTCAGAGAAGGTCGGCAACTGGATGGCAAACGGCCGGTATTCCAGCCCCGAAGCGGCGGAGAACGCGACGAGAGGCAACAGAATCAAAATCGCGAACGTCAGCAGGTGAACTAAAGCACCGACGTTGTGAATCCACTTGCCGAGACCCAGTCCGCGCGTTGCGGCCACGACCATACCGATCACCAGAATAAAACTGATTAGCAGAATCCACTTCGTGCTGTCTTTCAGCCATATGGCTGATGGGCCAAGCGAATAGGAAATGTTCGTGGTAACGACGAGTCCGATGCCGGCCAGGATCGTGATCGCAAACACCCACAGGTTCCAACCCACGAGGAACCCGACGAATTCGTTGAAAGCGAGTTTGGACCATTGATAAAGACCGCCTTCGAGCGGCATCAGTCGGTTGAGAAAGATCACGGCTGCCGCCAGCGGCAGGTAAAACGTGACGATCGCCAGGATCCAGAAGACGTTTTGCTCGGTGCCTAATCTCGCGGCCCACCCTACCCAGAATGTACCCACCACAAATACGACCTGCGAAAGAACGAGATCGAATAGTCCCAGTTCTTTCTTCAGGACGCCGCTATGCGCTTCGACGTCGCGCTCGATCGCCGCGACGGTGGAAGAGTTGTTGGTCAAGTCAGCCATTGTTTCACGTCCGTTCGCATCTCGGGAACGATCTCGTGTGCTGCGTTGTAGCTCTTGAACTTCACGGATCGAGCGCGTGTACTCAACTGTCGTTCATAATTGGCGACGCGCTCGGGTGGGTAGAACTCATCACGCGTTCCGGCAAGGTGAAAGACGTCGAGCGGTGCTTCGCGATACAGCCCGCTCGTTTCCCAATCGCTCGGTATGCCGCCGCAGATGCCGACGACGCCGCGCAAGCGTTCAGGGTGAGTGAAAGCGAATCGATAGTTGAGCGCGCAAGACTGCGAGAAGCCCAACAGAAACACGCGCGATGGATCGGCGATGCATTATTCGGTCAGGACATGGATCAGATCGATCAACGCCTGGTGATGAATCGCAAACGACTCTTCGCTGCGATAACTCGTGAGCCAGCCGAAGCCGAACCTGAGTGGACCACCGGGCTGTCGCGGCTCTTTGATGTGCTGGTGAAAGCCTTGTATCGACGCGATCGCGAAACTCTCGGGCGCCATCGTTTGTGCCTCGCGCATAATCTGCTCCTTGAACGCGCCGTAGCCGTGCAAGGCAATCAACAGCGGCGCCCGTGAGCTGGATGCAGGCTGGAGATCGTAATAGAGATTGATGCGCGCCTGAAGAGTTCGGTCCTTGATAAGCGTGCTCATCGGAGCTTGATTGTGTGAATTTCGCTGGTTCTGTCAATGCCTTTTGTGTCTTTTGTGCCTTTTTGTGGCAAACTGGCTATCAGTTGCAGCCAACTTTTCCGGAGAGGTGTTAGTGATGAAATTCCCAGGTGGTTTGAACATTCAACAGATGATGAAGCAGGCGCAGGTGATGCAGGAGAAGATGCAGAAGGAGATGGAAGAACTGCGCGTGGAAGCTTCAGCGGGTGGCGGTGTCGTTACAGTGCAGATGAAGGGCAATCATGAAATGGTCGCGCTGAAAGTCGATCCCGAGGCAGTGAAAGACGGCGACGTCGAAATGCTTCAGGACTTGATCGTGGCCGCTGTGAACGAGGCCAACCGGAAAGTAGACGAAGCGATGAAAGGCAAGCTGGGCGGGATGTTGCCGCCAGGACTCGGCGGACTGTTTGGCTGAACATGTTGGAGTACGCAGAGCCAGTAACCAAGCTCATCGACGAGCTGAAACGTTTGCCCAGCATCGGGCAGAAGTCTGCGCAACGCCTTGCGTTTCACTTGATGCGTACTCCGGACACTGATTTGGAACGATTGATCGCGGCGATGCGCGAGGTGAAGCAGCGGATCGTTCTCTGCTCGGTTTGCAACAACCTCACCGAAGTCGATCCGTGTCGCTTCTGTTCGTCGCCGACGAGGGATCATTCGGTAATTTGCGTCGTCGAAGAGCCGCACAGTCTGGTCGCCGTTGAAAAGACGCGCAGCTTCAAAGGCGTCTATCATGTTCTGCACGGCAGCTTGTCGCCGATTCGACACATTGGTCCAGGCGAGTTGCACCTGGCGAACCTGTTGCCGCGGTTGAAGCCGGAAAACAACGAAGGCGTGGCGGTGACGGAAGTTATACTTGCTACGAACCCGACGACCGAAGGTGAAGCGACTGCAAACTACATCAGTCGTCTATTGAAGCCGCTGGGATTGAGAGTGACTCGGATCGCGATGGGCATGCCGGTCGGAAGCGATCTCGAGTATGTTGATGAAGTGACGATGGACAAGGCGCTGTCCAATCGTCACGAGATTTAGAAGCGAACGTGTTCGGCGACGACGCCCTCTTTACACGACACGCATTCCTCAGCTTCGTCATACAACGGAACGTCAAAGTCGACGAGCGATTTGATCGGTCCGCCCTCGACCTCGCTGGGAGCTGAGTTGAACCGGACGATCGTGCCGCAGCCGATGATTCTCGCGCCGAGTGACTTCACCAGTTCGACAGTCTCTTCGATCGCGTTGCCGCTGCGAATGATGTCGTCGACGATGATGCAGGGGTTCACTTCACCCTGGTTCACGTACTGGCGAAACATGCGCTCGCCGTGTTCCTGTTCCGCCCAATAGATCTGTTCGGCGTTGAGTGCGTCGCGAACGCCAAAGGCGACGGGAATGCCGCCCGAGCTGGGACTGATGATCGCGATCTTTGGCAACTGGCTGGAGATGTCTTTTTCGAGCCGGAACTTCCGGCTCAATGCGACGGCGAGAACGCGCGCAGTGTCGTAGTAGCGAAACGCCAACGGCATTTGAAAGTAGTGTGGCGAGTGTTTGCCGTTCGGGTAAACAAAATGGCCCTCGCGAAACGCTCCGGTGCGCTTCAGTATCTGCATCACGGCGTCTTGGGAAGGAATCAACTCGACCATTGGGTTCTCCAGAATTGTGTTGGGATTGCGTCCGCAGAGCATACATCAATCGCGCCCTGCCGCGAAATCTGAGTTGACCGAGAATTTATTTGACATTCGTTATTCCGCGTTTCTAAGATTCGACAACCAAAACTATGGCAGCTACTGACATTGCTACGGCTCCCGTCCCCAAGCGAATCACGAACGCACAGACGGTCTGCAACGAGAAGAATGAAAAGGGAAAGCTCTGTAACGGGCACCTGAAGCAGTTGCGCACGGCGGGTGAGCCGTCGGAGATCCATCTGCGTGGCGACGACGTGCTTTCCAAATGCCAGACGTGCGGCATGCTTTACATGGGACCGCCGTTGGGCCACGTGCGCGATCCGAATAAGCAGAGCAGGTTTGTGGAAGCGGAGCTGACTGCGTTGTTGCAGGCGGCGGGCGGGACGCTGCCGGTTATCAAGAAGAATGAACGCGGCGTTTATGTGATGATTGAGACTGAGGCTGCGGGTCATGGCCATGCGCCAGCCGCACCTGTTGCAAAACCTGCGGCTCCTGCGGCAGCCAAAGCAACTGCACCCGCGCCGGCAGCAAAGCCGGCAACGCCACCGGCACCTGCGGCGGCGAAGCCTGCGGAACACAAGACGCTGGGACAGAATCCGAACCGGCAGTTGTTCAAGCGTTCGACGTATGCTGGTGTGACGGACACTGGTCCGGTTGCTGGTGAGAGTTTCGAACAGAAGGTCGCCAGACTTAAAGCGCTATCGGCGGCTGCGAAACAACGTTCCGAGGAAGGTGGAGCAAGCGAGCCAGTTGCTGCGACACCTGCGCCTGTCGCTGTTGCACCCGCGCCGGTTGTTGAGGAAACACCAGCCGCACCCGTTGCAGCGCCGCCTCCCGCGCCAGCCGCTGCACACAAACCAACGGGCAACGCCGATCGCACGTTGATGAAGCGATCAACTTATTGCGGAGTGGTTGATACCGGCCCCGTTCCAGGCGAGACTTTCGAACAGAAGGTGGCGCGGCTCGCCGCATTATCCGCCGCAGCCAAACAGCGCTCCGAAGGTGGTTAACACGGATTTACTGAATTCGTTTAATCCGCGGTTGTAGTTACCGTTAGTCCTTGGCGCGCAACTTTCCAAGCTAAAACTTCAGCCCCTTCTTCACTCGCTAACGCAGCCTCCACGTCTGCGCGTCTGCCGGGCGCGCAGAGAAACGCGATACACCCGCCGCCACCTGCGCCGCAGACTTTCGCCGCTTCCGCTCCATGCTCCAACGCCTTCGCGACGAGCATATCCATCTGCGGCGTCGTGATCGTCGGCGCCAACCGTTTCCGCCCGGGATAAGCATTCTTCATCACGGCCGCGACTCTGTCCCAGTCGTCCGCTAACAGCGCCTCACGCATGTTGCGCGCGGAATCGCGTATCCCGTCAAACAGTTCAAACAGCTCAGCATCGCCGTCGATATGCCGTTTGTAGATCTCCCAATTATTGATACCGGAAAGTCGCGGCTCGCCCGTGTAACAGATCGCGATGCGTCGCTCGAGCTCGTCAAGGTTCACATCCAGCGCTTCCCGCTCCATTCCGTCCGGACGAAAATGGACGCACGACACCGACCCGTACATCGGCGGATAGTAGTCCTGAAACCCGGCAGGTACCTTGATCACCGTGGATTCGATGTTCGCTGCGATAGTGATGAACTTTCGTTCGGGGTAACGATTCCCGACCAACTGATTCAACGCGCCGATGCACGCGATCGCCAGCGCCGACGATCCGCCGAGCCCCGCGCCGGCCGGCACGTTGCTATCCACGATGAGGTGAAACCCCGTTGTCGGTTTAAAAAAGTGCACGAGCTTCGAGACCAACTCGAGCCGTTCTTCGAGCAGCAGGTCTTCGAGTGCTGAAAGGTCTGTTTCGAATACAACTTTGCGGTCGCGCGATTCGAGGACGATCCGTCCGTCGTCGCGTGTTTCGATCCGGCAGCGAGCGTAAAGCGAAAGAGCGAAGTTGACGGTGGTTGCGCCGGGATGGAAAAGGTAAAGAGGCCAAATATCGATCGTGCCGCCCGCCAGGTCGACGCGCGGCGGTGCTGTTGATTCAATTATCATTTATCAGTGTCCTAATATGTTTAATCGCCGTCGCTCTTCCGCTCTTTATGCTCGCCTCGCTTGAACGGCATGTGTTCGTGAATCTCTTCGCGCAGGTCCTGGAGTCTCTCTGTCGCGGCATGTTCCAATTCGTGTAACCGCTCGGGATTCGCTTCCTCGACTTTACGCGAGATCCAGAATCGTTCGGCAATATAGAACCCGGCGATACCGAGTACGACGATGACGAGCAACACTTTTCCGAGCCGCTGGAAGTCGCCGATCAAACCCATCACGGCGCCGCTGAAAAAATATCCGGCGCCGGCGAGCACAAACACCCAAAGAAAACAGCTCGCAAACGAAAGCAGCAGAAAGCGAAGGTACGGCATGCGTCCCACGCCGTAAAAAACGCACGATGCCCAGCGCAGACCGTAGATGTACTTCGAAAGAAAAATTGAAAGAGGGCCGAATTTGTTCGTCAGCCGTTCGAGTCGAGGTTTAGCGGCGCGATAGAAGTGAACCTCGCGGACGCCCTCGCAGAAGGCGCGTCCGGCGAAATAAGCAACGTTGTCGCTGGCGCAACCGCCCAGAGTGCCCCAAACCAGGACGCGCGCAAAGCTGTACTCGCCGAAGAAGCTGCTATGCGACAAGACGCCGGCGATCAGTAGAGTGATGTCGCCCTCGATCATCACCAGGATGAGCACTGCATACAATCCATACTGAAATATTAAGTCGTAGAGAAAGTCGAGGTGCATCCGTTCTTCCGCGTTTCAAACCGGCCGGCGGCTGACAAGAATAAACTGGAGGGCTAGTGATTGACTACTGCTCTGTTACTTCCTCTGCCGGAGGTTTAACTACGAGCACGGGACACGAGGCATGCCGCACGACAGATTCAGCGGTGGAACCGAAAAGAATACGTCCCAAACCCGTCCTGCCGTGCGACGCAATTACGATCAGGTCAACTTCGCGCTCTTTCGCAACGCGCACGATCTCCGACGCCGCTTCGCCGTGCACGACCAACTCCTCAACGGCAATGCCAGAGCATTCCTCACACTCAGCTAATTTTGGCAACTCCCGTTCCGCGGAGTCTTCGAGTTGTTCGGCGATATCCGCAATCGGCAACGGCTCCGTCATTCCTGAATACCCAACCGTCGGCACGATTGGCTCGATGACGTTGATGCAGATGATTCTTGCGCGAAACGTGCGCGCCAGCGAAGCCGCGTACGAAAGGGCGTAGTTGCCGCATTCACTGAAATCCGTCGGTAAGAGTATGGTGCGAATTTCCATCGGCATCGTTCCTGGGCTAACTTCGTGGCCGCAATTCTATCCCAGAACCACCTGTTTGACAGCCTAGAAACCCTCGTCTATGCTTCGTTCAACGCGACTGCTACACCCAGACCAACGATTGAGATGACGACTTCAGGCCCAAACTTCATCGGGATCAACATTTCAGGCACCCACGTGCGCGCCGCGCTGGTCGACAACAACGGCCAGGTGCTGCAACACAGCGACACCGAGATCACTCCCGACACGATCGTTCCGCAGCTTGCAGAGCTTGCCGCGCACCTTCGTTCGGCCGGCGATCCCGTGGGCGCGATTGGCGTCGCCCTTCCCGGTTTAGTCAGCCGCCAGACCGATCGCGTGATTTCAGCGCGCGATCTTCCGTCGCCTGTGGTGGAAAATCTTCACGGCGAACTGATGCGCGCCACCGGGCTGCGAGTCGAGATCGAGAACGATGCCAACGCCGAAGCTTACGGCGAGTACAAAGCCGGCGCGGGCGTCGGCAGCCGCAATCTCTTTTACATGATGATCGGCAAAGGCATCGGCGGCGCGATCATTCTCGACGGCAAGCTGTGGACGGGCGCTTCCGGTTTCGCGGGTGAAGTCGGTCACATCACGATCGACACGGAAGGGCTCGAATGCGTTTGCGGCAACACGGGCTGTTTGGAGACGGTTGCGTCAGGGCCCAGCATCGTGCGCCGCGCGCGAGAACGATTGCACCGCGACTCGACGTCGTCATTGTCGCGTCTTGGCTTGAACAAAAACTTCACTGCCGCCGACGTCGCGCACGCCGCGAATGACGGCGACGATTTCGCGTTGATGATGATCGAGCGCACCGGAAAGTACATCGGCACCGGCGTCGCGACCGTGATCAATCTCCTGAACATCGAGCGGATCGTGCTTGGCGGCGGCGTGATGGACGCCGGCGCGTTGATTCTCAATCCGATCATTCAGGAAGTTAAGCGCCGCGCATTTTTGCGCTGTTTTGAAGTTACCGAGATAGTTGCAGCGAAACTCGGCGCGGATGCAGCGCCGATTGGCGTCGCCTTGTTGGCCCGCGACGCGGCAGTTAGTTGAAGCAAAAAGAACCCAGCCTGTTAGTGCCCTCTGTGCGCCCTCGCTTGTGAAGTAAAGTGCAATTTGAAAATTGCGATCTATTTGGTAAAGTAAACATACTTTGCAATAACACCACTTAGTTCGAAAGGTTTGTGGGCGTTTGTGTCTGCCAGAGTATCGGTGTGACGTGCCCAACGAACTCGGCTGCGATGCCACAGATCTTCCATCACAGCACTAACGCGCTGGCGAAAGTCACGATTTACGGCGCCGTTTTCATAGCTGTCGCTTTGATGTGGGTGGCTGTCGAGTTGAACCGCTCGTCCTGGAATACGGGACAGTGGGTCGAAAAACAGCAGCCGGTCCAGTTCAGCCACAAACACCACGTCGGCGACGACGGTATCGATTGCCGTTACTGTCACACGTCAGTTGAAACGTCCGCATCCGCAGGATTGCCGTCGACCAGCGTCTGCATGAGTTGTCACAAGCAGATCTGGGCCGACAGTCCTTATCTCGAACCGGTGCGCGCGAGTTTTCGCAGCGGCAAGCCGATCGAGTGGATCCGCGTTCACGACTTGCCTGATTACGCGTATTTCAATCACAGCATTCACGTTAAGAAAGGCGTCGGTTGTTCGACGTGTCATGGACGCGTCGACGAGCAACCGATCATGTACCAGGCAGCGCCGTTACAGATGGAATGGTGTTTGGAGTGTCATCGCGCGCCGGAAAGATTTCTGCGGCCGGTGGACAGGATTTTCGACATGACGTGGCGGCCCGAAAACAAAACTGAGGATGAGCTTAAACAGGGTATGCAGTGGAAGGCCGAATATCACGTCCAGGGACGAAAAGTTTTAGAAAGCTGTTCGACTTGTCATCGTTAGGATTTAAGAAGTGCGGAAATGAGCGATAGCGATCGTCACATTAACTTCAAACTGATGCGCGACCACATCCTGTCGTTGCAGGATGCGGAGATGCCGCGCGCGGGTAAGAAGTACTGGCGGAGCCTGGAAGAGTTGGCTGACACGCCGCAGTTTCGCGAGTTCGTCGCGCGCGAGTTTCCGCAACAGGCAGAAGGTTGGAACGATCCGCTGGAACGTCGCACGTTCATGAAGTTGATGGGCGCGTCGCTCGCGCTCGCGGGAATGAGTGGTTGCGTTTTTCAACCGCCCGAGAAGATCGTCCCGTACGTCAATCAACCGGAGAACCAGGTTCCCGGCAAGCCGCTGTTCTTCGCGACCGCCGTGCCGCTTTTCGGCGTTGCGACGCCGGTGCTCGTGCGCAGCAACGAAGGGCGGCCCACCAAGATCGAAGGCAATCCGGACCATCCAAACAACCGTCCCGGCGACTTTCCGCCTGAAGATCCTGTGCGCGATCCGCGCGGGTCGAGCGCGACCGACATCTTCTCGCAGGCGGCGATACTGAGTCTTTACGATCCGGATCGCTCGCCCGCGATCACCTATCGCGAAGACATCCGCACGTGGACTTCGTTCGTTGGCAAGATGCGGGAAGCGCTCGACGAACAGCGTTCTAAGCAAGGCGCGGGCATTCGGTTTTTGACGGAGACGATCATCTCGCCGTCGCTCGGCCAGCAGATGAAGGACCTGCTGGGTGCCTTGCCGCAAGCAAAATGGCACCAGTGGGAACCGGCGAACCGCGACAACACTCGCAACGGCGCGGTGATGGCGTTCGGACAGCCGGTGAACACGACGTATCGGTTTGATCTCGCGCAGCGCGTGCTTTCGATCGATTGCGACTTCCTGTCGGGCATGCCGGGAACGCTGCGTTACGCGCGCGACTTCTTCGCTCGTCGGCGAATCACGGAAACGAATCGCGAGATGAACCGGCTCTACGTTATCGAGCCGACGCCGTCGAACACGGGCGCTTGCGCGGACCACGCGTGGACCGTGAAGCCGAGCGAGATTCACGAACTGGTGCGAGCGCTCGCCGGTCAGGGTTCATCGCCGGCGCCGTGGATTGATGCGATTCGCCGCGACCTCGATCAGCACAAAGGCGCGAGCATCATCCTCGTCGGCGAGAACCAGCCGCCGTACATACACGCGTTGGGCCACGCGATGAACAGCGCGCTCGGCAACGTCGGCAAGACCGTCTTCTACACCGATCCGCTGGAAGTGAATCCGGTTGACCAACGGCAGTCGCTACAGGATCTCGTCAACGACATCGACAGCGGCCGCGTCGATCTGCTGGTCATCGTCGGCGGCAATCCGGTCCACAACACGCCCGCCGATCTGAAACTCGACTTCAAGCGGCTGGAGCAGGCGAAGCTTCGCGTCCATCTGAGCGCGTACAAGGATGAGACGTCGGAAGTTTGTCACTGGCACGTGCCGGCAACGCACTTCCTCGAGACGTGGAGCGACACGCGTTCTTACGACGGAACGATCACGATCATGCAGCCGCTGATCGAACCGCTTCTCGAAGGGAAATCCGAATCCGAACTGCTGGCGGTATTTTCAGATCAATACGACCGGCGGCCGTACGACATGGTGAAGTCGTACTGGCAAACGCAAAAGCCGGGTGCGGATTTTGAAACCTGGTGGCGACAATCGATCCACGACGGGTTTATCGCCGATTCTGCATTACCAGTTAAAACCCTAACACCAACCAATCCAACTCAACCCGTGTCATCTGCGGTGACTGAAGGCTATGAATTGGTGTTCCGAACGGATCCGTCGATCTACGACGGCCGTTTCGCGAATAACGGCTGGTTGCAGGAATTGCCGAAGCCGTTGACAAAAGTCACGTGGGACAACGTGGCGATCGTTAGTCCGAATTCGGCGCAGCAAATCGCCGGCAGAACGACCAACGGCGGAGCGGTCAAAGGACGCGAACACTACGTTCCGCAGATCGAGATCAGAAACCAGCAAGGTCAGACGGTAATCGCGCCGATGTGGATCCTGCCCGGCCAGCCTGACGGCGTCGTCACGGTGCATCTCGGTTATGGCCGTCGTCTGGCCGGCTCTGTCGGCACCGGTGAACCAGGTGGACTGATCGGGTTCGACGCTTACAAGCTGCGCAACTCCTGGGAGCCGTGGTTTTCGGCAGGCGTGCAGATCCGGAACACCGGACTGGACCACGCGCTCGCTACGACACAGCTCCACTTCCTGATGGAGGATCCGAATTTCAGCGGCGAACCGCGTGACGTCCTGCGCTCGCAAACGCTCGAACAGTTTCTCAACGGAGAGAAGCACGAGGAGAAGCACGAGCACCCGACACTCTATCCGCCGGAGTACAACTACAAAGACCAGGCGCCAAACGCGCCTAACTACGCTTGGGGCATGGCGCTC
Organism: Acidobacteriota bacterium; assembly: GCA_046732935.1. Taxonomy (GTDB): domain Bacteria; phylum Acidobacteriota; class Blastocatellia; order Pyrinomonadales; family Pyrinomonadaceae; genus PSRF01. The sequence continues at coordinate 106,104 of JBKPOC010000006.1, forward strand.
GACCTGAACAACTGCATCGGCTGCAACGCCTGCACGATCGCGTGTCAGGCGGAGAACAACATCCCGACCGTCGGCAAGACGGAGGTGATTCGCAGCCGCGAGATGCACTGGATTCGCGTCGACACCTATTTCGAAGGGAGCAATGGGAACCAGCCGGAAGGCACCAGCTTCATGCCGGTCCCGTGCATGCACTGCGAAAACGCGCCGTGCGAACCTGTCTGTCCGGTGCATGCGACGGTGCACAGCGCGGAAGGGTTGAACGACATGGTCTACAACCGCTGCGTCGGCACGAAGTACTGTTCGAACAACTGTCCGTACAAGGTGCGCCGCTTCAATTTCTTCCTTTACCAAAATTGGGATCAGCCGATGTACCAGCTCATGCGCAATCCTGAGGTGTCGGTGCGCAGCCGCGGCGTGATGGAGAAGTGCAACTACTGCGTGCAGCGCATTCAGAACGGAAAGATCCAGGCCGAGCTCGAGGGGCGCCGGTTGCACGACGGTGAGGTCGTGACTGCGTGTCAGGCTGTTTGTCCGACGGACGTGATCGTATTTGGCGACATCAACGATCCGAACAGCCGCGTCTCGAAAGTGAAAGCAAATGAACGCAACTACGATCTGCTCGGCGAGCTGAACACAAAACCGCGCACCAGTTATTTATCGCAACTGAAGAACCCGAACCCCGAGATCGCGCGGGTATAGCAGAACACGAATTAACCGGATGGCCGAAGAAACACAAAAACCATATATGGAAGGTCCGATGCACTCGACGTCGCCCGTCATCGATCCGGGGCTGACGTTTGCATCCGTGACCGACAAGATCAGCTCGATCGTCCTCAAGCGAAAGACGTCGCTGGCGTGGTTCTTCGGTTTCGCGGTTTCGTTCGCACTCTTCCAACTGATGCTGCTGGCGATCACGAACCTGGTGTTCGTCGGTATCGGCGTTTGGGGCGTCAACGTTCCCATCGCCTGGGGCATCGATATTCTCAACTTCGTCTGGTGGATCGGAATCGGTCACGCGGGCACGCTGATCTCGGCAATTCTTTTGCTTCTGCGACAAAGGTGGCGCACGTCAATCAACCGCTTCGCTGAAGCGATGACGCTCTTCGCGGTGGCCCAGGCCGGCATGTATCCGATATTCCACCTTGGCCGCCCGTGGCTGATGTACTGGCTGTTCCCGTATCCGAACACGATGAACATCTGGCCGCAGTTTCGCAGCCCATTGATGTGGGACGTCTTCGCGGTTTCGACGTACGCGACCGTGTCCGCGATGTTCTGGTTCGTCGGCCTGATCCCAGACTTCGCAACGTTGCGCGACCGCGCCCGCAGCAAACCGTTTCAGATTCTCTACGGCATGCTCGCGATGGGCTGGCGCGGCTCCGCCCGTCACTGGCATCGCTACGAGATGGCGTACCTCCTACTGGCCGGACTCGCAACGCCGCTCGTGCTTTCAGTGCACACGATCGTCAGTTTCGACTTCGCGGTCGGCATCATCCCCGGTTGGCACGCGACGGTCTTCCCGCCGTACTTCGTCGCCGGCGCGATCTACGCGGGCTTCGCGATGGTGCTGCTGCTGACGATCCCGCTGCGACGTTTCTACGGTCTCGAAGGCTTCATCACCATGCGCCACATGCACAACATGGCGAAAGTGATGCTCGCGACCGGATTGATCGTCGGCTACGGCTACATCATGGAAGCCTTCTTCGGTTGGTACAGCGGCAACAAGTACGAACGGTTCATGATCTGGAACCGCATGCACGGCCCTTATCACCTGTATTACTGGGCGCTGATTCTGTGCAACATCGTCACGCCGCAGTTGTTGTGGTCGAAGAAACTGCGGTCGAATTTGCTGGTGCTCTGGATCATCTCGTTCATCGTGAGCATCGGCATGTGGCTGGAGCGGTTCGTGATCGTCGTCACGAGCTTACACCGCGATTTCCTGCCGTCGTCGTGGGGCATGTACCAACCGACGCAGTGGGACTGGGCCATGTTCATTGGCACGATCGGGTTCTTCTTTACGCTGCTGTTCCTGTTTATCCGGTTCCTGCCGATGATTTCGATTTTTGAGATGCGAACGATTCTGCCGAGCGCGGAAGTCGAGGAATAGAACTAACGATGGCGCACGACGGCGACAAAGAAAACCCGACACACGGACGGCGCGATGAGCTCGAGCGGCCGTCATCGTTGTCAGGCCCGATCGCGTCGTTTGCGCCTCATCATCACCGGCGTCACGCGCCGCCGCTGTATGGCGTGATTGCCGAGTTTGAAGGTCCGAATGAGCTGGTCCACGCAGCGCGGCGTGTTTACGAAGCAGGATACCGCCGCATCAACGGGTATTCGCCGTATCCGATTGAAGAGCTATCGGAAGCGATCGGGTTCACGCACACCAGTTTGCCGTTGATCGTTTTTATCGGCGGAGTGTTGGGCGGGCTTGGCGGGTTTTTCATGCAGTACTGGATGGAAGTAATCAACTATCCGCTCAACGTCGGCGGCAAGCCGTACAACAGTTGGCCGGCGTTCATACCGATCACGTTTGAAATGACGGTGCTGGTGGCGGCGTTCTCGGCGGTGCTGGGCATGCTGATTCTGAACAAGTTGCCGCAGCCGTACCATCCTGTTTTCAACGTGCCGAATTTCGCGCTGGCGACGCGCGACCGGTTCTTTCTGGCGGTAGAAGCAAACGATCCGAAGTTCGATCACGGCAGGGTGGTGGAGTTGTTGAAGAGTTTGAATGCGACGGAAGTTAGCGATGTTGAGGTCTGAGGTGAAACGGAGAAGCGGAGAAACGGTGAAACGGAGAAGCGGAGATCGTCTCCGTCTCACCCTGTCCCCGCTTCTCCCCGTCTGTTTTTTACTGCTTTTCTCCGCCGGCTGTCGTCGCGACATGCAGGATCAACCGAAGATGAAACCGTTCCGCGGGACGACGTTCTTTGCCGATGGGCTTTCAAGCCGGCAGCCAATCGAAGGCACGATCCCGCGCGGGTTCCTGCGCACCGATACTGAATACTTCACGGGTAAAAAATCCGCGTCATCCGCGGTTACACCAAACGCTGATGACACTGATGTTTTTCCGTTTCCGATCACCAAAGAGACAGTGGAGCGCGGCCGCCAGCGTTACGAGATCTTCTGCGTCGTCTGTCACGGATTGACTGGACACGGAGACGGCATGGTCGTGCGTCGTGGTTTTCGTCGCGCCGCATCGTTCCACGACGACCGCCTGCGGCAGGCGCCCGTCGGTCACTTCTTCGACGCGATCACGAACGGCTGGGGCGCGATGCCGTCGTACGCGCAGCAAATTCCGGTGCAGGATCGTTGGGCCATCATTGCCTACATCCGCGCACTGCAACTAAGCCAGCAGAACCCACAGGCAGCCGCTGGAGCAACGCCCTCGCCCGCCCCGTCGCCGTCGCCCGCGGCTTCACGAGCGCCAACGCCAGGAGGACGCGACTGATGAGCACGTCGTTCAATCCTCCAAACATGTCGCAGTTCCAACGACGCGCGTTGATCGTTGGCGCAGTTTTTCTCGTCGCCACGCTCGTGCCGTTCAACTTCGATCGATTCTTCAAGGCTTACCTGATCGGCTGGACGTTCTGGACCGGCATCGCCGTCGGTTCGATCGCGCTCTTGATGCTGCAACACCTGACCGGCGGCGGTTGGGGCTTCGTTATCCGGCGAATCCTGGAAGCCGCGACGCGGACGCTTCCCGTCATGGCGCTGCTGTTTATTCCGGTCCTGCTCGGCGCGCGTTCGATCTATCACTCGTGGATGGACAAGAACGAAGCCGCCAAGCACGAGGCGGTGCTGTTCAAGGCGGGGTATCTGAATCTGCCGTTCTTTACGGTGCGCGCGGTTATCTATTTCGGCGTCTGGTTCGCGCTCATGTTCTTCTTGAATCGCTGGTCGCTGGCACAGGATCGCACCGCCGACAACCGCTACACGAAGAACATGCGCCTGCTGAGCGGGCCGGGAATGGTCGCGCTGATCTTCACCATCACCTTCGCCTCCATCGACTGGTACATGTCACTCGAGCCGGAATGGTTTTCGACGATCTACGGTTTCATCTACGTCGCTTCGTGGAGTTTGAGCGCGCTGGCGTTTACGATCGCGGCCCTGGCAACACTTTCTAACGACGAACCGCTGAGACGAATCGTGGCGCCGCTGCACTTTCACGATCTGGGCAAGCTGCTGCTCGCCCTGGTGATGTTATGGGCTTACTTCGCGTTTTCACAGTACCTGATCATCTGGTCGGGCAATCTTCCCGAGGAGATCGGCTACTACCTCGACCGCACGCACGGCCTATGGGGCGCAACCATTATCTCGATCGGGCTCCTGCACTTCGCGGCGCCATTTCTGTTTCTGTTGTCGCGCGAGTTGAAACGCGACCCGCGGCGGTTGGTAATGGTGGCGCTGCTGATCCTCGTGATGCGCATGGTCGATTTGATCTGGATGCTCGCGCCGGCGTTCGAGGGGCAGAACTGGATCTGGCTCGACGCGCTCGCGTTGATCGGTTTTGGCGGAATATGGCTCGGACTTTTCACCTGGCAGCTAGGTAAACGATCGCTGATCGCCATCAACGATCCGCAGTATGAATCGGTGCTCGAACAGGCACACGCAGGTCACTGATGAGCAAACGCAACGGACACGACGGACACCGCACGGAGACGCCCGACGTATCGCACATTCGCAACGTCGAAGTAGCGCACGAGCCGAGCGACATCAGCGTGCGCGGCGTGATGACGTTTGTCGTCATGCTGACGTTGGCGACGATCGCGATTTCCGCGGGTCTGTGGTTGCTGTTCAGTTATTTCAACAAGCAGCAGGCGAAAGAGCCTCGCCCGGGACCAATGTCGCTGCGAAACTTACCCGAAAAGGATCGCTTGCCTCCCGGACCGCGGCTCCAGGCGTCCAAAGGTTTCGGCGTCGATCTGCCGGGCGAACAGAAGTCGCTGGAGTTGGCGCCACCCCAGGCCGAGTATCAAGTCGTGCGACAGCATTGGCAAGAAATGCTGCGCACTGGGTTGAAGGACCAGTCAGGCAATGTAGTCGGCATGCCCATCGATCAGGCGATCGACAAGGTCGTTTCCGGAGAGGGCTTGCCGGCGAGAACGAAACAAGCTCCGGGCAAGTTGGAAGACTACGCGATCAGCATGCCGAGCGACATGAGCTCCGGCAGAGAGACCATCAAGAAGTTGCAATGAGCCACGAAAAGGCACAAAAGACACAAGTAAGTAGGTTTAGTATTTTTGTTCTGCTTATCTGTTTTGGCGCGACGGCGTCGGTGTTCGCACAGCGACCGCCTGGCCCAAGCTCGCCGCTTTACGGCGCGCGTCCGCCGGCGAGTAATCCCTCGACTGGACTGCCGACCGCTTTGCGCGACGTTCGTATCGAACAGAAACTGAACGAGCAGTTGCCGCTCGATCTCGTTTTTCGCGATGAAAACGGTCAGCCGGTGAAACTCGGACAGTACTTCGGACAGAAACCCGTCGTGCTGTCGCTCGTCTATTACGATTGTCCGATGCTTTGCACGCAGGTGCTCAACGGCATGATCACGTCGTTCCGCGTGTTGCCGTTTCAGATAGGAAAAGAGTTTGACGTGGTGACGATCAGCTTCGACCCGCGCGAGACGGCGCAGCTCGCGGCGGAGAAGAAGAAGGTCTACGGCGGTTACTTGCCTGACAAGATGGAGGCGAGTGCAAACACCGGCTGGCATTTTCTGACCGGCGACCCGGCCAGTATCGAACGCATTACCGACGCCGTCGGCTTTCGTTATCACTACGATGAAAAGACGAGCCAGTTTGCGCACGCGAGCGCGATCATGATCGCGACGCCGCAAGGAAAACTTTCACACTACTTCTACGGCATCGATTATTCCGCGCGCGACGTGCGCCTCGGACTGATCGAGGCGTCGCAAAACAAGATCGGATCCCCCGTCGACCAGTTGTTGCTTTACTGCTACCACTACGACCCGACGACGGGTAAATACGGCGCGGCCGTGATGCGCATCATGCGAATCGCGGGCGTCCTCACGATCGTGGGCATCGTGGCGATGTTGTTTCTGCTCAAGAGCGTGACCCGCCAGCGATTAGCGAGGAGCGCGGTTCAATAATGCAGGGTTGGATTCCACTAGTTCCGGAAAGTGCTTCCTCGTTTTCGTGGAAGGTCGATGCCCTGTACTTTTACTTGTCGGGCGTCACGCTGTTTTTCGCGCTGCTAATTTCCGCCACGCTGATCTTCTTCGTCATTCGCTATCGACGGCGCACGCCTTTCGAGATTCCACGTCCGGTCGCCGGCTCGCACAAGCTCGAGACTGTTTGGACCGTCATCCCTTTCGTTATCGCGATGACGATGTTCGGCTGGGGCGCGACCATCTATTTCGAACAGTACAAGCCGCCGGAAAACGCGATGGAGGTTTACGTCGTCGGCAAGCAGTGGATGTGGAAGCTGCAACACGCGACCGGCCAGCGAGAGATAAACGAGTTGCACGTGCCGGTCGGGCGCAAGGTCAAGTTGATCATGACCAGCGAAGACGTCATTCACGACGTTTTCATCCCTGCGTTTCGCACGAAGGCTGATGCCGTGCCCGGCAGGTATACGACGTTGTGGTTCGAAGCGACGAAGACGGGAACGTATCACCTGTTTTGCGCCGAGTACTGCGGCATGAACCATTCCGGGATGACGGGTTCGGTGATCGTGATGGAGCCGCGTGATTTTGATAACTGGCTGAGCGGAAACATCGGAAGTACGACGCCGGCTGCTGCCGGTCAGCAACTGTATCAAACGCTCGGATGTGCTTCGTGTCATGGCGCGAACGGCGAAGGAGGGCGCGGGCCGACGTTGGCCGGCGTGTTTGGCAAGCAGACGCCGCTGGCGAGCGGTGGAACAGTCGTAGCTGATGAGGCATACCTGCGCGAGTCGATCCTGACTCCGCAGGCGAAGCTTGTGGCCGGGTTCGGACCGATCATGCCGACTTTTCAGGGACAGGTGAGTGAGGATCAGTTGGTGCAACTGTTGGCGTTTATTAAGTCGTTGCAGGTGACTTCCGGCGCGACCACTCCGTCTGTTCCGGCGCCGTCGCCGACGCGGAACGTCAAGTAACACGGATTTAGTTTTATGAAGCCAATAGAGTCATTTGAAATACCCGCGCCGTCGAAGGTCAACTACATCAACGCCCAATACGGGTTGAAGTCGTGGTTGTTGACCAAAGACCACAAGCGCATCGCTCTGCTTTATCTCGGATCGATCACTTTCTTCTTCTTCATCGGCGGCATTTACGCACTGATGATTCGCCTCGAGTTGTTGACCCCGCAAGGTGATTTCCTCGCCTCGACCACCTACAACAAGGTCTTCACTCAACACGGCATCATCATGATCTTTTTCTTCCTGATCCCATCCATCCCGGCGACGCTCGGAAACTTCCTGATCCCGATGATGATTGGAGCAAAAGATCTTGCGTTTCCCAGGATCAACCTGCTGAGCTGGTACATCTATCTGGCCGGGGGAATAATCACGATCTACGCGCTGCTCGCCGGCGGTGTCGACACCGGTTGGACTTTCTACACGCCCTTCAGCACGACATTTTCGAATTCGTACGTTGTCGCCACCGGCGTCGGCATTTTTATTAATGGCTTCTCGTCGATCCTGACCGGGCTCAATTTCATCGTCACCATCCACACCATGCGCGCGCCCGGCATGACGTGGTTTCGCATGCCGCTGTTTATCTGGTCGCACTACGCGACGAGCCTGATCATGATCCTCGGCACGCCCGTCATCGCGATCACCGTCCTGCTGCTGGCATTCGAGCGGGTTGCGCGCGTGGGCATCTTCGATCCCGCGCTCGGCGGCGATCCGGTGCTGTTTCAGCACATGTTCTGGTTCTACTCGCATCCGGCAGTCTACATCATGGTGCTGCCGGCAATGGGCGTCGTCAGCGAGTTGGTCGCAAACTTCTCGCGCAAGAACATCTTCGGCTACAGCTTTGTCGCCTTTTCCAGTCTCGCAATCGCCGTGTTTGGCTTCCTGGTTTGGGGACACCACCTGTTCGTCACTCCGCAATCCGTTTACGCCGGGATGATCTTCTCGTTTCTGAGTTTCGCCGTCGCGATTCCGTCGGCAATCAAGGTGTTCAACTGGACGGCGACGCTGTACAAGTCGTCGATCTCCTACGACACGCCGATGCTCTACGCGCTCGGCTTCATCGGCTTATTCACCATCGGCGGTATGACGGGACTGTTCCTGGCGTCGCTCGCCGTCGACGTGCATTTGAGCGACACCTATTTCATCGTCGCGCACTTCCACTACATCATGGTTGGCGGCGCGTTGATGGCGTATCTGGGCGGGCTTCATTACTGGTGGCCGAAAATTTCAGGACGGCTGTATCCCGAAGGTTGGGGACGATTCGGCGCGCTGGTTATCTACGTCGGTTTTAACCTGACGTTCCTGCCGCAGTTCGTCGCCGGTTATCTCGGAATGCCGCGGCGGTATCACGCATATCCGCCGGAGTTTCAGGTGTTCAATGTGCTTTCAACGGCGGGCGCGTCGATTCTCGGGTTCGGCATGTTGATTCCGGCAATCTATTTCGTTTGGTCGATGCGCTACGGCAAACACGCGGAAGCAAATCCGTGGCACTTGCCGGGACTCGAGTGGCGCACGCAGTCGCCGCCGCCGACGGAGAACTTCGAAACTACGCCGATCGTCACGTGGGACGCGTACGAGTTTGCGCCGCGCGAAGAGACGGAAGTCGTGGGCAAGTTCCACGGCCAGGAAGAACCGGCGTGAGATTGATTGAGGATTTGAAGGAGCGAAATTGATCGAGAGTCAGGCGACAGCAGAAGATGTTCACGGCCACCGGTCGCTGCAACACCATTTCGAAAACATGGAGCAGCAGCGTGAGGCCGGCACGCTCGGCATGTGGGTCTTTCTCGTTACCGAGATCATGTTCTTCGGCGGAATGTTCCTCGCCTACACGCTCTACCGCTCGTTTAATCCGCAGGCCTTTGTCGCTGCCAGCAACCACCTCGACATTACGCTCGGCGCCGTCAACACCGGCGTGCTGATCTTGAGCAGTTTTACGATGGCCCTGGCTGTGTATTTCACGCAGACAGGCAAACAACGTCCTCAGATCCTTTGCCTGGTGCTGACGCTGCTGCTGGGCCTGACGTTTCTGGGCATAAAAGCAGTCGAGTATCACGACAAATATGAGGACAGCCTGATTCCCGGCCGCTTGATTCCGGGAAGACCGTTCAACCCGGCAGTCGCGCATGAAGGCGACCACGATCCGCACAAAATACATCTGCCGCCGGGCCTGCCGGAAACCGCGGTGCAACCGTTCTTAAAGCGGGTGGAGTTGTTCTACTGGATCTATTTCGCCATGACCGGCATGCACGCGCTGCACATGATCATCGGCGCCGGGCTGCTGCTGTTCCTGATTATCTTCTCGGCGAGGGGACGTTTCGATCCGGAGTATCACAGTCCGGTTGAGGTGATCGGGCTGTACTGGCACTTCGTCGACATCATTTGGATCTTTCTGTTTCCGCTGCTTTACTTGCTCGGACGACATCTGGAGCACGGATGAGCGAACACATAGTTTCAATCAGGGTTTACATCACGATCTTCCTGGTCCTGCTGGTGGGCACGGCACTTACCGTGTTGGCGGCGTTCATGGATTTTCCGTGGAAGTTCAACACCATCATCGCGCTGACAATCGCGACGACGAAAGCGACGTTCGTCGTGCTCTACTTCATGCACGTGCGGTATAGTTCGCGGCTTATCTGGGTGATCATGGCGTCCGCGTTGTTCTGGATGGCGATACTATTCGCGTTTACGTTCAGCGATTATCTGACGCGGGGCGGGCTGTCGCCGGGTTACTGAATGCTTTACTCGCCGCGCTGGAGGGTCAGTTCCCGCACCTCTATCAAACGCTTACAGGATGGGCAGTTCAAGCGGATGGTGGCGTCTGACGTTTTGATGGGCGCGTCGCAATATGGGCACGTGCTGCTGATCTCGTTGTGATGGAAGAGGTCGCGCATCATGAAGAGCGGCAGTACTAAACCGGCGATAAGCAGCGGGATGCCGAAGATGAGGCCGATGGTCGCGCCCTGGCCGAGGGTCAAGCTGATGACCAGGCCCGCGATAAACAGAACCAGCCCGAGGGCAATGCTGAACGAAAAGCTGTAAGCACTGTCGAAAGTTCGGCCTGGTTTAGCCACTTGTTGTTGCCGGTTTGGGTCCATTGCGGTAACAAACTTTACCATAATTCGCTGTTTTATAATATGAATCCTTTCGAGAACTTTCTTAACCAGCACGATGAAGAGGCGTGGTCGGCGGCGTTGACGACGCTGCTGCGGTCGATTCATGAAGTAGATCAGAACGCGACGCAGATCTGGTTCGCTTTTTACCCGCTCGCGTTGTTTCAGGCGCTTGCGGCGGCCGACGATCCGGAGATGCTGCGACAGCGGTTGTTGATGCAGGGGACGTTCTATCTGCGCGACCAAATCGACTCGTCGCACACGTTTCTGTACGGGCATCGTTACTGGCCGGAAGTGAAGCGTGCAGTTGAACAGCACGCGCGTGAGTTTAAGGCGGAAGAGCGCTTGGCGGATCAGGTTCTGGCGGTGGCGCAGAAGGTCGCGACTTCGGTGAAACGTGATCGGTCGCTGGTTGTTGGCATCACGGCGGTTGCTTTCATGACGATCCAGCAGGCGGGCCTGGAGGCGTTTGAAAAATCGCCGGGGCGGATGCTGATCGACAAGAAGTACGCGCGCAAGTCGCCGGCAGATGTTTTGAGCGAACGGGCGAAGGACGATAGCCAGGGACTGCTCGGGTTCTTGCGGACGGTGAACAAGAAGTGGACGGTCACTTTCGATGAGAACGACGAACGGGCGAAGTATCGGATGAATCACGTGCAGGATCTGGCGTGGGGCGCGGCTGAAGATCGTACGCGCAACTGGCGCGAGATCGATCCGCGGCGAGTCGAGGGACCGATTCCGGTTGAGTGTCGCTCCGCTTCGTGTGGGACGTGTTGGGTTGGTGTTCTCGGCGGCGCGGAAAAGCTTTCGGACGTTGCGGCACGTGAAGGGAAGAAGATCAAGGAGTTTGGATATATCGATACTTCCGAGCCGAAGCCGTTGATCCGGCTGGCGTGCCAGGCGCAGACGCACGGCGCGGTCTCGATCGTCATTCCGCCGTGGAATGGCGTGTTCGGGAAATACTTAAAAGGTTTGAAAAACAATCCGTGACCACGGATCTCGATCGCCCAGCGCGCGGTACGGTTGGATCACCGCTCATGTTCGTGCTCGCGGCGGCTTTGCTTTGGAGCACTGGCGGGCTTTTCATCAAATGGACCTCACTTTCCGGCCTCGAACTCTCCTGCCTTCGATCGTTCTTTGCGTTGCTGACGGTTGCGCTTTTCACGAGACATGAAGGATTCGGGTTGAACGGCGTTACTGCCGTCGCGGCGGTTCTGTACGCAGTGCTGATTATTCTGTTTGTCAGCGCGACGAAAGAGACGACGGCCGCGAATGCGATCTTTCTCCAGTACACCGCGGCCGTTTACCTGTTGTTACTCGAGCCGGTTGTTTACAAGGAGAAGTTTCGCCGGCGCGATTTGGTGACGGTGCTGGTGTGCCTCGGCGGGATGGCGCTGTTTTTCATCGGGCAGCTAAGGCCGCAGGACGTTGCCGGTAACGTGATGGCGCTCGCGTCGGGGCTTTGTTTTGCCGTCTATTTTCTTTTGTTGCGACATCCGAAGGCGAGAGAGGTCAATCGAGCTTCGTCAGTTATCTACGGGAACCTGTTGGTTGTGTTGGTGGCGGCGGCGTGGGCAATGCCGGCACTCGCTCGCATCGGTGGTCACGACATGTTGAGCGTCGTCTATCTCGGCGTGGTACAGCTCGGTATCTCGTACACGTTGTTCACGGTGGGTATGTCGCGGGGCGTGAGGTCGTTGGATGCTGGAATCATCTGTTACATCGAACCTGTCCTGAATCCCGTCTGGGTCTTCCTGGTCCTCGGCGAGCGTCCTTCTCGTTGGGCCCTCCTCGGCGGCGCCATCATCATGACCGCCGTCATCATCCACATGCTCCTCGACGCGCGCTTCAAACGCCGCCCACCATTAGAAACCGCGCATGGCTAATCATCGAAGACGTCACCGACCTTGAATTCCAGGCTGGGAAAAACGATTGACTTCACTCGATCTTCTCGACCGAAGACGGTCGATTCATACTGTTCGTCTTTAAGAACACGAACTTCAATAAGACCCGACAATTCGTCAACGAGCCACAGCTCTTTCACGTTCAGTGCAGCGTAGGTATCTGCTTTGGTATTTCGATCATAGATCGCTGAACCAGGCGAAATAACTTCTACGACAATGTCAGCGGTCGTGTGGTACCTACTTGTACTCTGCGCTTCCGTTTCGGCAGAAACGTAAAACAGATCCGGTTCGAGCCATGTATTTGGCGTGACCGAGATCCCGGTGCGCGGAGCATAAAGAGTGCCCTTGTCACCTATCTTTATCAGGTGCTGGTCTAAGAACCGGCTGACGCGGCTAGCCGCCCGGCCGTGAGGTTTCTCAGGAGGAGATGTCATGTAGAGGACTCCTGCGATTAATTCGATTTTCGAGTGGTCTGGTGGCTCAGGGAGCTCCCAAAACTCCTCGAGCGTATACGTCTTTACAAGCGGTGATGTATTTACCCAGGCCATAGTTTTTTCTCCGATGAGGTTTAGTGGGTGGTCCGCATTATACCATCCATTTTGGACGGCTGTCGTAATAACTTGGCGACCGATCCGGATAACGTTTCTTATAAGCACGATAACGCAGCAGCAATTTGTTGTAGCGCGTGTGGGAGGAGTGAAGGGGCGTGTGCGGGATGGAGCGGAGGTGGTTTTCGATTTTTGTCATCTTGCGCGGGGAGAAGCGCCAGTCGTAGGTGCCGAGATCGTAGAGATTAGTGAGACCATAGCCTTTCAAACGCCCCGAAAAATCGACGTACGGATCGAAGTAACTCCACGCCAGATCGCGCAACGATCGAAACACCGGCTTCCGCCCATGCAAACCAATATCACGCGAACGCCCGATCGATCCCCATCCACTCTCATCCTTGAAAACGAAGATCACATGGTCTAACAAGTCAACCGATTCCAGATCCATCAAAAGCGGCGGATATCCATGCTGCTCGAGAATCACGGCCGCCCCGACAGCCGCCTCGAGACAGTGAACTTCGTTCCGCTTCACCCATTCGCGAAACGATCGCATCGTGCCGCCCTGACGTTCCCAATTGTACGGTAGCGAACTGAAGAAGCGTTGCACTTTAGCAGGAGTATTGAGCCGTTGAACCAGCTTCCACTCCTTCTTCGTAAAAGAGTCTGGTGAGACTTTGTTCATGGTGCCTGCAAAACCCAGACGCGCACTTGCTTCAATCACTCGCAAATGTGAAACTTAGATCCCGGTCAGACACTCGTCGCTGCCGGTTTAATCACAAGGTAGCATTCGCATTACTTCTTAAAATTCTGAAATGACTTCAAGCATGAACCAGCAGGCCGCAGCTTCACAAAAAACCCGCGCAGAACAAGAAACCGAAAATGAGGCAAATCGTTTGAGAGAGCAAGTGGACGCCGCACTCGCCATCGTCGCTGCGCGTTCACGCGACGAGATCGACTCCTTGCAAATGACTGCCGATCGTATCGAGCGCGCCGCGCGTGATCTCGCCGACGCTCTGCGGCAACTCGCCGAGCAGCGCCAGTCCGCGGAAGAGTAACCAGGGCGCTCCCGCGATTTCCTCGTTTGATTGGAGACAACTTAATGGCTTCGACTCGCATTGAAAGCGCCACTGAACATCTGGGGCGCAAAAACACAAGTTTCGAATTAGATAACTACGGCATCGATGCGCCCGCACGCGTTTACTGGAACCTGAACACACCGGAACTTTACGAAGAGATCGCGCGCCGCAACGAAGGCGCTTTCTCAAACTACGGCAACATCATCGTCGACACCGGCGAACACACCGGGCGCGCCGCGAAAGACAAAGCCATTGTGCGCGAAGCCGGAAGTGAGGACAAAGTTTTTTGGGGCGACGTAAACAAAGACTTTCCGCAGGACAAATTCAACGCGTTGAAAAAACGAATGATGGCCCATGCAAACGGCCGCGATCTTTTCGTGCAGGACACATTCGTCGGCGCCGACCCTGAATTCCGTTTGCCCATCCGCGTGATCAATGAACTCGCGTGGCATTCACTGTTCGCCCGCACGATGTTCATCAGCAACATTCAGGATAGCGAACCGCACCAGCCGGAATTCACGATCATCAACCTTCCGAGTTTCCAGGCAGATCCACAACGCGACGGCACGCGCTCGCCAACGTTCATCCTGATGGACTTCAGCCAGCGCCTGGTCCTGATCGGCGGCACGTCTTACGCCGGCGAGACGAAGAAGAGCGCGTTTACGATCATGAACTATCTGTTGCCGCAGCGTGGAGTGATGAGCATGCACTGCTCCGCGAACGTCGGAGCGGAAGGCGACGTGGCGATCTTCTTCGGCCTGTCAGGAACAGGCAAGACGACGCTCTCCGCCGATCCCGAACGGCGTTTGATCGGCGACGACGAGCACGGTTGGTCTGACAACGGCGTGTTCAATTTCGAAGGCGGATGCTACGCGAAAGTGATAAAGCTCTCGGCCGAAGCCGAGCCCGACATTTATCGCACGACGAAGATGTTCGGCACGATTCTCGAGAACGTCGTTTACGATCCAGTGACGCGGCAGATCGATCTCGACGATGCGCGCAAGACGGAGAACACGCGCGCTTCCTATCCGCTGACGAGCATCCAGAACATCGTGCCTGAAGGACGCGCCGGTCATCCGCGCAACATCATCATGTTGACGGCTGATGCGTTTGGCGTTCTGCCGCCCGTCGCGCGGTTGACGCCGGAGCAGGCGATGTATCACTTCCTTTCCGGTTACACGGCGAAGGTCGCGGGCACTGAAAAAGGGATCAAAGAACCGGAAGCGACTTTCTCGACTTGTTTTGGCGCGCCGTTTATGGTGTTGCACCCGGGTGTTTACGCTGACTTGTTGGGCCAGCAGATGGCGAAGCATAACGCGGCGTGTTGGTTGGTCAACACGGGTTGGAGTGGTGGACCGTACGGCGTTGGAAACCGGATGAAGATCAGTTACACGCGCGCGATGATTCGGGCGATACTGAACGGCTCGCTGGCGCAGATCGAAACCGCGCCGGATCCGATCTTTGGAGTGAACGTTCCGGTTTCGTGTCCTGAAGTTCCGAATGACGTGCTGCAACCGCGGAACACGTGGGGAGACAAGGACGCCTACGACCGGCAGGCGCACGATCTCGCGCGACGATTCAACGAAAACTTCAAGAAATATGAAGCAGGCGTGTCTGACGCCGTCCGCGCCGTCGCGCCCAAAGCGTAGCGCCACAAGTAACCACAAAAGGCACAGAAGACACAAAAGGCACAAAAAAGATTTTTAAGGAAAGTAACGGCCCTCTTTTTAAATTGCCGTACTTCCCCTTTGAAAATCCCTTTTGTGCCTTCTGTGTCTTTTGTGCCTTTTGTGATTACCCTGGAGGCCAGTTCATCGGGCGGCCCGCGAGGACGTGAACGTGTAAGTGGAACACGGATTGGCCAGCGCCAGCGCCGGTATTGATAACCGTCCGGTAATCGCTTTCGGTCTCATTCGCCACCCGCGCTGCCACTCGCAGCAAATGTCCGAGTAACGCCTCATCTTTTTGCGAAGCGTCGTCGAGCGATTCGAGATGCTCGCGCGGGATCACAAGCACGTGCGTCGGCGCCTGCGGATTGATATCACGAATCACCACGCACCGTTCGTCCTGATGAACGAAGTCGCCCGGTATCTCGCCTCCGATGATCCTGCAAAATAAGCAACTCTTTTCAGCCATCAACCCAACTCCTTAATCCGCATTTGAACTAACAAGACTCGCCGTCACCGACGTCGTGATTCTCTCGATATCCGCTCCGACCGCGCGCAACTTCGCTTCGATCTTCTCGTAACCGCGATCGATGTGATACACGCGATCGATCAACGTCTCGTCACTCGCGATCAATCCCGCCAACACGAGCGACGCAGAAGCACGCAAGTCAGACGCAATTACTCGCGCGCCAGTCAACGGAGTCGCACCTTCGACAACCGCCGTATGCCCGTCGATATGAATCTGCGCACCCATCCGCTGCAACTCCGACGCATGCATGAACCGGTTTTCAAAAACAGTCTCGACGATCTCAGAACGGCCACGTGCCTGCGTCATCAAAACCATGTACTGTGCCTGCATGTCAGTCGGGAAACGCGGATGCGGCTCGGTCGTAACGTTGCTGGCAGTCAGACCATCCGCGCAACAGGTGACGTCCAAAGTCGTCGGATTGATTTCCTCAATCACGACGCCGACTTCTCGCAACTTCGCGATCACAGCGTGCAAATGATCCGGCCGGCAATCTTTAATCTCGAGTTGGCCGCGAGTGATCGCGGCGGCAACGATGAACGTTCCGGTTTCGATTCGATCCGGAATGATCGTGTGTTCGGCGCTGCCGAGTGCGGCAACGCCTTCGATCTGGATCGTGTCAGTGCCGGCGCCTTTGACGCGCGCTCCCATCTTGTTCAGCAGCTCGGCGAGATCGACGATCTCCGGCTCGCGCGCGGCGTTGCGAAGCGTCGTCGTGCCGCGCGCAAGCGTCGCAGCCATCATTAAGTTTTCAGTTCCGGTGACAGTGACTTTACCGAACTCGACGTCCGCGGCGATCAGCCGTCCACCACTCGGTGCACGCGCGACGACGTTTCCCGCTTCGAGCCGCACTTGCGCGCCCAGTTTTTCAAAGCCGGAGAGATGCAGATCGATCGGACGCGTGCCGATCGCGCAACCGCCTGGCAGCGACACCTTCGCCTTTCCGAAGCGCGCCAGCAGCGGTCCAAGCGCGAGCACTGAAGCGCGCATCGTTTTCACCAGTTCATACGGCGCTTCGAAGAGTTCGATGTGAGCTGCGGTGATCTTGTGCGTCCTGAGCTCGGGCGTGAGAACGGTGGCGCCGATGTCTTCCAGCAGACGGCGCTGAGTGATTATGTCGCGAACGTAAGGGATGTTGTGGAGCGTGACCGTTTCGGGTGTGAGCAACGCCGCCGCCATGCACGGCAACGCCGAATTCTTAGCGCCGCTGATCGAAACCCGTCCGCGAAGCGCCCGGCCACCCTTGATGCGAAATTTATCCACGAGCCACAGATTATACAGATCCGCGTAACCTGTGGCTCGTGTGGCTGCATAGTGGTCTTGGGTCTTAGGCCTTTGGTCTTAGGAACCAAAGACTAAAGGCCAAAGACCTAAGGCCTATTCGTCAGTGTTTGTCCGCTTGATGCGCACGCCGCCGTTGGTCGTGATTGCCCTGACCAACGGGCCGCCGGAACCGAGATTGACGGCGATCTGTTTACTATTGCGGCCGCGGCCTTCGGCTTGATCCTGACCCGGGAGCGGAATGTCGCTGCTGATGCCGCCGTTGGTGGTGCCGGTTTCGAGTTTCGCGGAGTAGTTTTCCGGAATAGACATCACGACGCCGCCGTTGGTCGTCGTTACGTCGAGCGCCTCGCCGTCCCAACGATCGCCGCTCAGCTCAACCACGAGCCCGCCGTTCGTGGTTGAGCCTTTCACCGCTCCGCCGACTTTCCTCAGCACGACGCCGCCGTTCAGCGCCTCGAATTCGATCTTGCCGTTCACTTCAGAGATCGAGATGCCGCCGTTGTGCGTTACGAGCGAAAGATCCGCATGGCGCGGGACAAACACTTCGTAGCTCACGTCCCAGTGATTGTTCTGCTTGTTCTCCGGGCCGCTGGCGTAAATCTTCGCACCGCTGACCTCGATCCTCACCTCGCGGGCGAGCGCGGCTGCTTCCTCCGCCGTCAGCGCGCCGGTCTGCACTCGCGCGCGCAACAGCACCTGGTTTTGATCCCAACCTTTAACAGAGATGCCGCCGTTTTGCCGGCCGTCGATGGCTATCGGTGCGCCGGTCGGCGCGAGCGTCTGCTCGCGAATCTCGCATTTTCCGACTAATTTGTCGTTGTACCAGTTGTCGCGGCAAGCTAACGTTCCGCCCTTGTCCTGGGCCAACACGGAAATACCGGCCAGCGCCGTCAGCACGGCAATCAACACACTTCGACTTAAAACCCTATACATGGCTCCGTCTCCTTCGCGGCGCCGCATGCGCCTTTGTCTGAGGTTGTTTTCGTTCGTTAAAGTGGCTTCTGGACGATATACACCGCTGAGTTGGAGCTTGTGACAGGAAACTAATCAACGCCGGCGAACAACGACGATGCGAGGAATACTTTGCAGATCAGGGCGAAGCTCCACCAACTCCCAGATCGACGGATTGATTAGCTGTTGCACGTTTTCGCCCTGATCGAATCCGATCTCCATCAGCAAATGGCCGTTTGGTTTCAGGAATTCCCATCCTTTTTCAAGCAGGCGTCGGATTATGCTCAAACCGTCGGCGCCCGGCGAAAGCGCGACGAGCGGTTCGTGATCGCGAACCTCGCGTTGCAGACCGGGCAGTGCGTTAGCAGAGACGTAAGGTGGATTTGAAACAATAATATCGAATGCGGCCAGATCGACGCCGTCGAAGCAGTCCGAAATTTTGAACGTTATCCTTTCGCTGACGCCATGACGGCGCGCGTTGTCGCTAGCAACACCAAGCGCGGCTTCCGAGACGTCGAGGGCAATCACGCGCGCGTCTGTTCGTTCGCACAACAACGTGACTGCGATGCAACCGGATCCTGTTCCCACGTCGGAAATCAACGGCGCGGAATTATGGACGATAAGCTCGAGCGCCGACTCGACTAGCAATTCCGTCTCGGGTCGAGGTATTAGTACGTCCGGCGTCACACGAAATTCGCGTCCGTAAAAATCCTGGACTCCGATGATGTACTGAAGCGGCTCGCCGCTTGCTCTGCGCTCGACTGCTTCCTGAAAGCGCGCGAGATCCGCATCGCCGACGAGATCTTCGGCGTGGCTGATGAGAAACGTGCGGTCTTTGCCAATGACGTGCGAAAGAAGCGAACCAGCTTCACGACGTTCTTCCGGCACGCCCGCGTCGCGCAGCGTTTGCGATGCTTCCCGCAGCAGATCCGAAATCGAGTACGTCATCTCGTTAATTCAGGAAGCAATCGGCGATTCGACTTTTCTATTGAGCATAAGGACGAGTCTCGTTCCTCCCGTGACGTCATGGACCCTCGAAGCGCCAAGCTTCGGGGGTTCTGGCGTATAAGGAGAAGAGTTTAACAACGTTTGCGCCTTGCCCGAAGGAGCGGTTCAATGGGTCCACTATCGAAAAGCTTGCTGTTGTTCACCCTCAACTGGCTCGATGGACAGCTTACACTGCTTTGGATCCGCCTGAACGTCGCCACCGAAGGAAACGCCATCATGGCGCGCCTGCTCGAACACGGCGATCTTCCCTTTCTAACCATCAAGCTATCGATCGGCGCGATTGTGGCCTACGTTCTCTATCGCTTCGCGAACGTGCCGCTCGCCAAACGCGGAATGACCGCGGTGCTGGCGATCTACATCGTGCTGATGTGCATTCACGCCCTCACAGGCTGCGTTGCGCTCGGATTGAACATCCAAATCCTGTAAATCCGTGTTTCGCAGACTGAAACACGGATATAATGCCCAGCCGCCAAATATAGAAAGAGGGAAGACGCTTATGTATAGACTTTCCGCCCGCCAGATTTTATTAATCGCCCTGATATCAGCATTATTTGCAGCCGGAATCGTCGTCGGCGTGGACCGCATGATGAATCGCTTCGAGCCGTCGCAGGCTGCTTTCTCCGAAACGCCGCCGGCCGGCATCACCGATCCTTCGACGTCGACTGACGAGCAGAACAACATCGAGGTCTACCGCGCGTTGAGTCCGGGAGTAGTGTTCATCCATTCAACTTCCTACTCGCGCGACTTTTTCGGTTTCGTCGAGCCGCAGGAAGGCTCCGGCTCGGGTTCGATCCTGGACCAGCAGGGAAATATCCTGACGAACTATCACGTCATCGCCGGCGCGCAAAAACTTTCCGTCAGCATGGGCGGCAAGAAAGACTATCCCGCGATCGTCGTCGGACGCGATCCGGATACGGACCTCGCCGTCATTCGTTTGACTGAAAAGCCGGCCGGTCCATTGACGGTCATTCCGATGGGCGACTCTGACAAGCTCGTCGTCGGACAGAAAGTACTGGCCATCGGCAATCCGTTCGGCTTGGACCGCACGCTGACGACCGGCGTCATCAGCGGTCTGCAACGCCCGATTCGCGCCCGCAACGATCGTTTGATCGAAGGCGCGATCCAGACTGACGCGTCGATCAACCCCGGCAACTCCGGCGGCCCATTGCTCGATTCGCATGGACGCATGATCGGGATCAACTCGCAGATTCTTTCGCCGTCGGGCAGTTCGGCAGGTGTTGGCTTTGCGGTGCCGGTGGGCATCGCCAAGCGCGTCGTGCCGCAGCTTCTGCAAAACGGCACAGTGCGGCGGCCGAAGCTCGGTATCAGCACTCGCGACGTCGCAACGATTCGCAATCAAGTGGATCTTCCGATAGACGACGGCGTACTGATCGTGCAGGTCGCGCGCGGCAGCGGTGCGGCGAGTGCCGGCTTGCGCGGGATTCAGCAGACGGAGATGGGCGACATCGAGCTCGGCGACATCATCGTCGGCGTCGACAACGCCAAAGTCGCTAATTCAGACGACCTGTTTCGCGTGCTGGATAAGTATCAGATTGGAGACACGGTTCAGGTGCAGATCTGGCGAAACGGTCGACGGTCGTCAGTGCCTGTGCGGTTGTCTGAATCGCCTGAATCGCGTCGTTAACCTCCGGAGGGGGTTCAATGCACCAAACCACCCATTTCTTCAATCTCGGTTATGGGTGGTTGTGTAAGCATTGCAGCGCGGAGAACACTGAGCGGAAGCAACATCATCGCCATCAGCAACAAAACGAGGCCCATCGTCACCCGCAACTGCCGTTGGCTAAGTGGGTCGAAGACGATGGGCTTCGTGGTTTGGTGTGTCCGCGCTGCGGGACTGCCGAGCCTGTCTCGCGCATCTAATCTCTGAATTCGTGTTCGTAATCACGCAGGCTCCGCGTGATCACATCCAGGGCCTCGCTGCGATCGTAGACGTCCGTAATCTCCACCTTCTTTTGTGTCTCGTTGGGAAGCTGCTTGTAACTGAGGAAGTAGTGTTTTAGCCGGTCGAGCAGTCCCTGCGGCACGTCGTCGATATTCTGAATACCGCCGAAAGCAAGATCCGCTTCGAGCACGGCGATGACCTTGTCGTCAGCCTGCTTGCCGTCGATCATTCTCAACCCGCCGATCGGACGCGCGTGCAAAAAGAAGCTGCCGTGCGCGAACGTCTTTTCCGACAAGACGCAGATGTCCATCGGATCTTTATCGCCTTCCACGCCGGTGCGTCCGGTGCGGATCTCGCACAGTTCCGCCACTTCACGTCCGCAATATGTTTGCGGAATGAATCCGTAAAGCGTCGGACACAACGACGAGAAACGCTGCGGGCGATCGACGCGTAAATGGCCCGACCATTTGTCGAGCTCGTACTTCACCGCATCGGTGGGAACGATTTCGATGTAAGCGTTTACGAGTTCGGGCGTGCGCGGGCCGGGCGTGACGCCGTGCCAAGGATGAGCTTGGAATAGTTGTTTGTTCATCGCGATTCTTCTCTGATCGGCCTCGATGATAAGATGATTTCACCGATGGCTGCCAGCGCGGAAATTATAAACAAGCCCGTTGCAAGCGTAATCTCGCTGAGATGGATTATCAGCGCGCGCGACGATCTTGTCTGGTTCATCGGGTCGGTAGTTTCCAGTTACGTTCTGTTGTTGCTGTACGTGAACGGGATCTTGCCGCTCGTTCCGATGGCGGCGGCGTGGGCAATTTTAATCGACGCTCCGCACGTGTTTGGGACGTTCTCGCGCACCTACTTCGATCGCGCCGAACGACAGAACCGGGGGCGGCTGTTGTGGGGCTCGCTCCTCTTCTTCGCGATCGGGCCGTTGATGGTCCTAGCCGGCGCTGGATTTGTGTTCTTCTTCGTTGCGGCGTTGTGGGCGTACTACCACCTCGTGAAGCAGCACTATGGATTCATGGTGCTCTACAAAAAGAAGAATGGCGATCTCGCGCGCATCGACAACGTGCTCGATCGCGTGTTGCTGCTGTTCGCGTTTAATTATCCGTTTGTCGAGTTCATCGCGCGCGATCCGGAAGCGATGGCGCGAGTGCCGGCGATGTTGCGCGGCGGTGTTAGTGGATTTGCGAAACTGCTCCTGGCTGGCACGATTCTGTCGTTTCTAATTTGGCTCGGGCGTCAGATTCAACGCGGCATCGCAGGCGAGCCGCTGAACGTTCCGAAGTACTTGCTGTTGGCGGCGGCGATTCCGATGCACTGGATCGTCCTGCTGACGCCGATGCCGCACAAGCCTATCGCGATCGTCGCGATCCTGACGATCTATCACAACTTCCAGTATCACCGGCTGATCTGGTTTCACAACCGGAAATACAAATCGCGTGAAAAGCATGGCGCTGCCGAGATAATTAGCCGGCGGCTGTTGTACTACATTGCTTTCGGTGTGCTGTTTGGAGTGATTTACCAGGGACCGCGACAGCTCCTCGGATATGTCGGGCTACAGTCAACCCAACCATCATTGGCGATCCAACTCGGCATTTCATTCCTGTGGGGATACGCATTCATTCATTACTATCTCGATTCGAAAATCTGGCGTGTCAGACGCGATCCTTCTGTCGGTGAAGCGCTGAAGATGAGTTAATCCTCACCGTGCTCGTCGCCGTTGTAGTGCAACACGGTCGATTCGTCGTCGATGATGGTTTCGAGATGGACCGGCCGGCCCCAGAGCGTGTGGACGTGCTCGAGCGCCTTGCGCCCGTAACGCAGGTCGAGCTCAGTGCCTTCGTAGCGGTGTTTTAGATAAAGCTCGCGATTGCCGTTGTAGTCGCCGTCAGTGACTTCGAGGTACGGAAAGCCGAAGTTCGTCATGTTCGAAACGAGCTGATCGCGCACCTTCTCCCAACGCTTCTCGGTGATCGTCCATTCCTCTTCTTCGACCAGCTCAAACACAAACAGGTCGAGCTCTTCGCAGAGCTCTTCCGTCAGGTAGTTGCGCAGGAACGAGACGTCGTTCTCCAACTCGCGCACTTCAAACATCTTCTCGCGCCCTTCGTTGCCAACGCGGCCAAACTTCTCGCGCTCCTCTTTCGACGGTTCGTTCCAGCGGCGCTCGATGTCTTCGAAGATCTTGTAGCCGAGATAGTAAGGATTGAGCTGGCCTTTCTGCGGCGAGACGACGCCGGAGTGGAGGTTGGCAAACTCGATGTGTTCGTTGTCGCTGAGATCGAGCTCGCGCATGATGCGGGCGTGCCAGATGCTGGCCCATCCCTCGTTCATGATCTTCGTTTGCATCTGCGGCACAAAGTACTCCATCTCTTCATGAATCATCGCAATCGTGTCGCGCTGCCAGGGCGCGAGTGAAGGCGAGTTTTTCATCAGGTAGAAGAGCAGGTCCTTTTCCGGCAGACGTTCGCGCGGCGAGCGCTCTTTATCGTCTTGCGTCTTCGTGGAAGCGTCCGAATGATGTGCCTCGCGTTCGGCTTTGTCGAGGTGCCACAAATCGTCGTAGCGGCCATCCTTTGGCCGGTGTTCGGCGCGGCGTTTCTCTTCGGCAACGGAGACCTCGCGCTTGATGAAGAAGTACGGATCGATGTGCTCTTCAATCGCCAACACCGCGTCGAGAAAGCGCTCGACCGTCTTGCGACCATGCTTGAACTCGTACTCCATCATTCGCTGCGCATGCGTGGAGACGCTTTCGACCATGCGGCGATTGGTTTTGGAAAAGTAAGTGTTGTTCTTGAAGAAGTCGACGTGGCCCAGCACGTGGGCAATCACCATCTTGTTCTGGATCGGACTGTTGGTTTCGAGGAGAAAGCCATAGGCCGGGTTGGTGTTGATGACGACTTCATAGATCTTCGACAGTCCGAAGTCGTACATCGTCTTCATGCGGTGGTACGCCTTGCCGAAGGTCCAGTGCGAGTAGCGTCCGGGAAGCGCGTAGGAGCCGACCTCGTACATCACAGTCGCGGGCACGATTTCGAAGTTCGTCGGATACGGATCGAGTCCGAAGCGACGGGCTACTTCCCAGATCTGCTCGACCGCGTTTTCGAGATCTTTTATTTCCCTGTCTTCCATATACTATGCCGGCGTCTCGACTCCTCGCCTGCCGAAAAACTGTTTCAGCGCCGGATAAACGTCTTCCTTGTCGTCGATGCGCACGCCGACGAAGCGATCCTTGTTTTGCAAACGGTCGCTGAAGATCGAAAGCAGCGCGCCTGACGAGCGGCGATAACTCGACGATCCTTCCTCGCCGATTTCGCCGTAGCCAAACAGGTTGCAGGTCGCAATCAATTCGTCCGCGAGCTTCACTGCTTCTTCATTGTCGGAGTAATAGTTGTCGCCGTCGGAGAAGTGAAAGGGGTAAATATTCCAATCGGACGGGCGATAGCGCTGCTTGATGATGTCGAGCGCGAGTTGATACGCCGACGACACGACCGTGCCGCCCGACTCACCTTGCGTGAAAAACTGTTCCTCGCTGACTTCCTTCGCTTCCGTATGATGCGAGATGAAGACAATGTCGACGTTGTCGTACTTCGTTCGCAGGAAACGGACCATCCAGAAGTAAAAACTGCGCGCGATATATTTCTTGAACTCGCCCATCGAACCCGAGACGTCGATCATCGCGATCACGACGGCGTTCGACTCGTAACGCATCACTTCTTCCCACGTCTTGAATCGCAGGTCTTCTTTCTTGATGTCGCCGAAGCGTGCTTTGCCTTCGCGCGCGTTGCGGCGAATGTTCTCGAGAATCATGCGGCGCTTATCGAGGTTCGCAATCACTCCGGTGCGGCGAATCTCGTTGAACTGCGTCTTGCGCGATTGGACCGCTTTCTTCGCCTTCTCCTGAAGGTAGGGAAGTTGCAAATCTTCGAAGATGAGCGCGGCGATCTCGTCGATGTTGACTTCGGCCTCGTAGTAATCGGTCCCCGCTTCCTGTCCGCCTTGTCCGCTGCCTGAGCCTGTGCCGGGACGGCTCTCGCGACCGATGACGTCGCCGACGCGCGTCTTGCCGTCGCCCTGGCCCACGTGCTTGGCCTTCTGGTGGTTGAAGCGAAACTTGTACTCGTCGAGCGCGCGGATTGGAACTTTGACGGTGCGCTTACCGTCGGAAAGGATGATGGCTTCGTTGGAGACGATCGAGCCGAGGTTCTTCCGGATCGCTTCCTTGACGCGGTCCTTGTGCCGCTCCTGATCGATGATGCCTTTGCGTTGCAGTGACCAGTCGTTGCGTTGAATAGACATAATGCTTCATCCACAAAAATCTGCGACGACTTTCGTGAACGCCTCCGGATATTCTTCGTGCGGCAGGTGGCCGCAGTTGCGAAACACAATCAACCTCGAACCAGGGATCTGTTCGTGCAACCTTTCGCCGTCCGCGAGCGGAATCTCGCGATCGTTTTCGCCCCAGAGCAGCAACGTCGGCTTACGAATGAGATGCGCGTCGCGCGAGATGCGTTCCGCGTCCCAACCGCGCACGGTGCGAATTATTGCGCGCTGTGTGCCGGCGGCCCGCAACGGCAAGTGACGCGCTTCGACGCGCCGTTCGTCGAGCACCCATGCGTGGCGATCGTAAACCCGTTTCATACGACGGCGCAGTAAACGGCGCGATCCGATCAGCAACGGTGATACGACGTCGCCGAATACGGGCGAACCAAACACGCGCATCAGTTTGTAATTCAGCGGGCGATTGTTATTGACTGTGCCAATCAGGACCAGCCGGTCGACTCGCTGCGGATAATCAAGCGCGCAAGTCGCAGCGACAGCGCCGCCATACGAACTGCCGACGAGCGTAGCGCGGTTGATGCCGAGTTGATCGAGCAGGCCGACCAGGAGTTTCGCCTGACCGCCGATGGTGTACTCGCCATTGCGCGGCTTTCCGGAATAACCGCAACCCAGCATGTCGACGGCGATGACGCGCAAGCCTGTCTGCGCGAGCGGTAAAAACACCTTGCTCCAGACGAGGGTTGAGGACGCAAATCCGTGAATCAGGACCAACGGGGGGAAACGCATGTTTCGTTCGCCGGCTTCCTGGTAGTGAACGCGAATGCCGTCGACGTCGACGAAGCGCGAGTGATCGGAATGGAAGACGACGTGCTGGTTTCGGGCCCAATCAGCATCTCGCGGGCGCATCAACAACTTGCTGGCAACGGCAAGTGTGGCGGCGCCCGCGATCCAGTAACGTTTCTTCATGCTACCGCGACAGTAGCGTGCCCACGTACGTCAGCAGTTCATTCGCACAAACCGGGCAGTAGCCGTGCTCCTTCACGAGGCGATCGACGACTTCGTTGATGCGCCGCAGTTGATCGGGATCGGGCGTCTTGGCGGAAGTCGTGATCTTCACGACGTCTTTCAGGTCGGCGAAGATCTTCTTCTCGATCGCTTCCTTCAATCGTTCATGCGAGTTGTATTCAAACGGCTTGCCTTTGCGGGCGTAAGAGCTGATGCGGATCAGGATCTCCTGGCGGAACGTGTTCTTCGCGTTTTCGGAGATGCCGATCTGCTCCTCGATCGAGCGCATCAACTGCTCATCCGGATCCATCTCTTCTTCGGTAATCGGATCCTTGATGCGTTCCTTGTTGCAGAACGCCTCGACGTTGTCGAGATAGTTGTTGCACATCGTGCGGGCCATCTCTTCGAACGAGTAAACGAACGCGCGTTGCACTTCGATCTTCGCCAGCTCGTCGTACTCCTTGCGCGCTTGCGAAATGTGGTTCAGGTAGCGCTCGCGTTGTTCGCTGCTGATGCCCGTGTGCTGTTCGAAACCATCTTTGATCGCCCGCAGCGCATCGATCGGATTGATACAGGTAACGCCGTCACGAACGAGCGCGCTCGAGAGACGATTGATGATATAGCGCGGCGAGATCCCGTCCATGCCTTCGCGGACGGTCTCTTCTTTCAGCTCGCGCACGTCTTTCGATTTGTAGCCTTCGACGTCTTCGCCGTCGTAAAGCTTCATCTTCTTCACGATGTCGACGTTCTGCCGCTTCGGCTCTTCGAGACGCGTCATCACGGCAAACATCGCGGCGACCTTCAACGTGTTCGGCGCGAGATGCACGTTGCGCAGCGCTTCCGACTGGTGCAACAGCTTGTCGTAGATCCGCTCCTCCTGCGAGACGCGCAGGTTATACGGAACTTTGACGAGGATGATGCGATCCTGGAGCGCTTCCGATTTTCGATTGCCGGCAAACGAGATGTACTCGTTCTCGTTTGAATGCGACAGGATAACCTCGTCCGCGTAAATCATCGCGAAGCGGCCGGTCTTGATGCTCTGCTCCTGGGAGAGCGTCAGCAGGCTGTAGAGAAACTTTTCGTCGACCTTCAACATCTCGACGAACTCCATCAGCCCGCGGTTGGCGATGTTCAACTCGCCGTCAAAACGATAAGCGCGCGGATCCGACTCGACGCCGACCTCGCCGATGGTCGAGAGATCGATCGAGCCGGTAAGCTCCGTGATGTCCTGAGATTTCGGATCGCTTGGCGAAAAAGTGCCGATGCCGACGCGTTCCTTTTCGGAGAACGCTACGCGATGGACTTTCACGTCTTCGTGCCGGCCGGCGTAAGTCCGTTCGAGAGCGTAACGGCACTGCGGGCACAGATCGCCTTCGATGTATATGCCGTACAGTTTTTCGACTTCGGCACGAAGCTGGTGCGGGATCAGGTGTAGCGGCTCTTCGTGCATCGGACAGTCTTTGATCGCGTAGACTGCTCCGCCTTCAGTGCGCGTCCATTCTTCGAGGCCGCGCTTAAGCATGTTGACGATGGTTGACTTGCCGCCGCCGACTGGACCCATCAAAAGCAGGATGCGTTTGCGGACTTCGAGACGCTGTGCGGCTGATTTGAAGTACTCGACAATCCTGGCTATCGGTTCTTCGATGCCGAACAGTTCACCGGAAAAGAAGTTGTAGGAGAGGACTTCATGTTGGGTGCCCTCGTTGAGTCGTTCGACACCCGCCGCATGAACCATGTCGTTTATTCGCGCATGGGACAGTTGGGCAATACGGGGGTTTTGGGCGACCAGCTCGAAGTAGTCTCGAAAGGTTCCTTCCCAGCGCAACGCTTCGTGCTCGCGGCGCAGATCTTCCAAACGTTCGCTGATGTTGAATTTCTTGTTGCCATCCTGCTCTTGCATAGCCTTGAAACCTCTTCGGCTTTCGCGCATTGGACAGCGTGTGGGGAGAGGCCACGCTATAGTAAGTAACCGCTTATACGTCGGGGAACCGCGGTTTGTTTGTCGTTAATGCCTCGTGATACGTCTCAATGCGCGCGTAAGCATGAGCTACGTCCTCGAAGCATCAGTTCTCAATGATCTTTCAACAGGAAGTCGCGCGGTGGGGAACACTAGTCTGGAAGCGAATCGGACGCGTGCTTCCTAGGCCCGCAAGTATAGCACAGGGGTAAAGGGTGCTAAGAAAGTTTCGCGACCGTGTTTTACACCAGCGTTAGATTGACGTTTGTTCGTTGGAGCACAGATCAAGCGAGCACCACGCTGGGGTGCAACTGTCTTGCGCTCGCATCGTAATCGCCAATCGCGATCAGGTGATCGTTAACGTCGCACATCTTCACCTTTTCACCATCGGGCCAGTCGTATTCCGCGACTTTCACCTCCATTCCGTGACGAGTGCGGCGCACGTCGTCAGCACTTAGATGCACGAAAGGCAGGCGCGAGAGTGCCGCGTTCGGGCGTAGCAGGATGGTCCCAAGCGCCTCCTCGCCAAGGCTCGTCTTGATTTGTTCCAAAGTCACCGCGTTTGTGACAGTAAAATCACCAACACGTGTACGGCGTAACTCGGCTAAGTGTGCGCCGACGGACAGACGTTTTCCGAAGTCCTCCGCAAGCGTCCGAACATAAGTGCCGGCTGAACAGGAGACGTGTACCTGAAAGTCGAAGGTGCCGTCGCGATTGTCTTTTATGAGTTGGCCGTCAGGCTTGATCGCCTCGAACTCATGAATGCAGACTCGGCTCGGCTCACGTTCGACTTCTTCACCGCGCCGCGCGAGCTCGTACAGTTTTTGGCCGCCGATCTTCTTCGCTGAGTACATGGGCGGGACCTGATCGATGTAACCTCGCAAGCTCGCGAGCGCTGCTTCGATCTCTTCTTCACTCCATTTGCGACGACGTTTGCCCGTTGGTCCAGGAAGAGGATTGCCCATTCGATCGCCGGTGTCAGTCGCGAAGCCCAGGCGGATGATCGCGTCGTACTCCTTGTCAGCGCCACTCAGAAATTGCGCGAGCCGTGTGGCTCTGCCGACAAGGATCAGCAGGACGCCGGTCGCGAACGGATCGAGTGTGCCAGTGTGGCCGACACGTCGTTCCTTCAAAATGCGGCGCGTGCTCGCCACGACGTCGTGTGAAGTCATGCCCGCGGGTTTATCGATAACCAGCAGTCCATCCATGGCGAGCATTTTAGATCACCCGTGTTTCGTTTTCCTCGCAATGCGTTTAAGCTGGAACTTCTGTTACTGACCACTCAGTGTGACTGACGACTTAGAGGCGTATGGCGTATGGGGTGTAGGAGTCAGTACCACCTCGCGGTAGCGGGTGGGTAAACGATCCGCCACCCACCCGCTACCGCGAGGTGGTACTGACCGTTGGCGTGTATGACTGACGAACTGCGACTGTGACTGACGAGCTGCGACGCAAAACTTTTGAGCGCGCCGTTAAACTGCTGGCGGCCAAGCCGCGGTCTGTCGCCGAGTTGCGCGAACGATTAATGCAACGCAAGGGGACGAGCAAAGCCGTTGTCGAAACCGTCATCGCGCGGCTCCGTGAGTACGGCTATCTTGACGACGAACGGTATGCGTTCAGCTACGCGTCTTCGAAAGTCAAGCAGCGGCCGATCGGGCGCCGCCGTCTGGAGCGCGATCTGAAGTTCAAGCAGATCGAGAACAACGTCGCGACCGAAGCGCTCGAGCTCGTCTATGCGGAAACGCCGGAAGAACAGCTCATCGATCGCGCGATCGAAAAACGCATTCGTCTGCGCGGCCGCCCGAAGGACCGCGCCGAAGCGAAAAAACTGTTCGACCACCTGCTGCGCCAGGGATTTTCGTTCGACCTCGTGAGCGAGAAAGTGCGTTCCGCGACGCAGTACACGGATGATCCTGAGGGATGCTAAACTCGAAATCAATATGATGACGGGTAACGAAATTCGCGAAGCTTTCCTGAAATATTTCGAAGAACACGGCCACACGCGCGTGCGTTCGTCGCCGCTGCTGCCGGCCGACGATCCGACGCTGCTGTTTACCAACGCCGGTATGAATCAGTTCAAAGACACGTTTCTCGGCAACGAGAAACGCGATTACGTGCGCGCCGCCTCGTCGCAAAAATGCATTCGCGCCGGCGGCAAACACAACGACCTCGACGAGGTCGGAAAAACCGCACGGCATCACACGTTCTTCGAGATGCTCGGCAATTTCTCGTTCGGCGACTACTTCAAGGAAGACGCGGTCAAGTTCGCTTGGGAGCTGCTAGTCGACGTCTTGAAAATCGACCCGGCGAGACTGTGGTTCACGGTTTACGAAGGCGACGCTGAAGTGCCCGCTGACGAAGACGCTGAGCGCTTCTGGGAACAGGTCGGCGCGCCGCGCGAGCGCATCCTGCGCTTCGGGCGCAAGGACAACTTCTGGCAGATGGGCGAAACAGGCCCGTGCGGTCCGTGTAGCGAGGTCCATTACTACATGGGCGCGAGCCCGGACGATCCGGAGAACTCCGCCGCCAACGTCAACGGTCCAGGCGACACGATCATGGAGATCTGGAACCTGGTGTTCATGCAGTTCGATCGCAGCGAGATCGAGCCGGGCAAGTACAAACTCGATCCGCTGCCCGCGCCGTCAGTTGATACGGGCGCCGGGCTCGAGCGACTCGCCGTTGTCCTGCAAGGCGTTCATTCCAACTATGACACGGATCTGATCCGTCCGATCGTTGAATACACAGCGCGTCTCGCCGACCGTCATTACGAACCGGAGACGAAGGAAGGCTTCGCCATGCGCGTGATTGCCGACCACGCGCGCTCCGCCGCGTTCTCGCTCGCCGACGGAATCCTCCCCGGCAATGAAGGACGCAATTACGTGTTGCGCAAAATCATGCGCCGCGCGATCTACCAGGGCCATCACACGCTCGGGTTCGAAGGACCGTTCTTCAATCAAGTGACGAACTTCGTCGTCGACCTGATGAAGGACAGCTATCCGGAGCTCGAAGCGCATCGCGAGTTCATCGAGAAGATGGTGCGGCTGGAGGAAGATCGTTTCCGGTCGACGCTGACGGTCGGCCTGAACAAGCTTGACGAACTGTTTACCTCGACCAAGGGCGCCATGCCTGAGTACAAGGCGCTGGCTCGGCTGTATGACACGTTCGGCACGCCGCGCGATCTGATTCGCGTTGGATTGGAAGAGCGAGGGTTCACGATCGAGGAAGATGAGTTCAACGGGGCTTTCGATCAGGCCTTGCAGGAACTGCAACAGACGGCGGCAACCGTCAAGCACGAAGCGAAGACAAGAATTAATCCGGTATACGAAGCATTACCGAAATCTGTGTTCAAGGGTTATGAGACGACGCAGGTCACGGATGCGAAAGTGGTGGCAGTGATTGGCGACGAAATCGTCCTCGATCGAACGCCGTTTTATGCGGAGAGCGGTGGGCAAGTCGGCGACCAGGGAACGTTGGCTGCTCCGGCTAATAGCGGTCAGGCAAACACCTTGGCGATTGTCGAGGACACGTATTCACCAGTGCAGGGCGTGATCGTGCACAAGGTGAAGATGCAGGAAGGAAGTTTGAAGGTCGGCGATGTCGTTTCGGCTGAAGTCGACGTCGAGAAGCGCAACGCAACGAGACGCAATCACACGGCGACCCACCTGATGCATGCCGCGTTGCGTGAGGTCCTGGGAACGCACGTCAAGCAGGCTGGCTCCGTGGTTGCGCCGACCTATTTGCGTTTCGACTTCTCGCACTATCAACCGTTGACGGCGGAAGAGAAGGAAGAGATCGAACGGCTGGTCAACTATCACATCCTGCGCAACGAGCCGGTGCAGACTGACGAGATGGTTATCGAAGAAGCGATGCGCTCGGGTGCGATGGCGCTGTTTGGCGAGAAGTACGGCGAACGTGTGCGCGTGCTTTCGATCAAGGGCGTCGAAGGCATTTTCTCGAAAGAACTCTGCGGCGGCACGCACGTCCGCGCAACAGGTGACATTGGGTTGTTCAAGATCACGAGCGACGAGTCGATCGCTTCCGGCGTGCGTCGCATCAGGGCCATCACGGGCGTGGATGCTTACGAACGTTTCCGCGAGTCGGAAGTGCTGGTTGACGAGCTGACGGCCGGGCTGCGGACGTCGCGTTCAGATCTGGCGACGACCGTGACGCGGCTTCAGGACGAGTTGAAGAAAGCGCGCCGCGAGGCGGACGATCTGCGTTTGAAGATCGCGAGTGGGGCGTCTGCTAGTAGTGAAGAAGCTCCGCGCGAGATTGCCGGCGTGAAAGTCGTAGTCCGCGAGGCGAGCGATCTTGACGCCGCAGGAATGCGACAGCTTTCCGACACGTTGCTCGCGCGGCTCAAATCAGGCGTGGTAGTGATTGGCCGCAAAGGAGTAGGCAAAGCTGCCTTGATCGCCCGCATATCCGCTGACCTTACCGAAAGAGTTTCCGCCGGTAAAATAATCATGGAACTCGCACCGATTATTGGTGGTCGCGGCGGCGGCAAGCCCGATATGGCCGAAGGCGGCGGCAGTCAGCCTGAAAAATTGGAAGCCGCGCTTGAACAGAGTTATACCGTCATCGAACAACTGCTGAATAAGACATGAATTGTAGGGGTGGTGAAAAGCCACCCCTACAGCTTTTGTGTTACATGGTTTTCTGTTTGTCGGTCAGTGCGATGTTCATCTTTTCGAGTGTGACCTTGTTGAGTGTGCCGGTCACTTTCAGTCCCTCCGCCTGCTGATACTTGCGCAGTCCTTCACGCGTCGCATCGTCAAGTTTTCCGAGTTGTTCGCCGCCGTAGTAGCCGCGCGATTTGAGAAGCGCCTGGGCCTGGTTGATCTGTTCCTTGGTAGCGCGAAACACGGGACCGCGTTTCTGTCCTTGTTTCGTGCCGGGCCGGGTCGTGGAGGTCGAGGAAGTTTCGTTCTGGGCCATGACTGCCGTGGTGAAGACACAGAGAAATGGCAGAGTGAGCGTAAGGAATTTCTTCATTTGTTTACGTCCTTTTGTGAGGCGCGCAGAAGCGCGCGGGTTATTGGGCGCAGCCATCATACAACCGCTGTCAAGTAGCACGGATTTGCCCAACGACGTTGGCAATTGTTTAAATACGTGTTACCCTGCCTGTCGGCTGTATTATGCGGAAAAGCATCTTCATCCTGGCCTTTTTGACCGTCGCGTGCGGCACCGTTTCTGCCCAAACCTATCAGGTCGACAATTTCGACTTTGCCAATGCGGTCAAAGTCCAAACCCCACCGGCCGAAACACGGGTGCGGCAAACGAAGAAACTCGTCAAGCTGACGAGCATGGAAATCAATTCCACCTTGGGCAGCTTCACGACCGGCGACTCCGACGTCGATGGTTTCATCATCGAATCGGCGAAGCGGAATTCGGTCGATCCGCTGTTGCTTTACTCCATCATGCACCAGGAGTCAGGGTTCAAGCGCCGGGCGATGTCCTACAAGGGCGCGCGCGGGCTGATGCAGTTGATGCCGGGCACGGCGGCGCGCTTTGGCGTAGCGAACATCTGGGACCCGAAGCAGAACATCGAGGGCGGCGCGCGTTACATGCGCTTTCTGCTCGATCTGTTCGCGGGCGATGTTAAGCTTGCGCTGGCGGGTTACAACGCCGGCGAGGGTGCCGTCATGAAGTATGGCTACCAGGTGCCGCCGTATAGCGAGACGCAGGAATACGTGCGGCGCATCGGACGCCGCTACAGCATGATCCGCGATCCTGACGCGGCTGCCAATGCTAATGCCGGACAGGTCACACAAAAAGATCCGCAGCCATTGAATGTCTATGAACGGTCCGTTTTCATGGCCCGTTTGCCCGATGGACGCCTCCAGTTAGTCAGCCAGTAAAAGAGGATTCGGAGAAGGGGAGATCCGGTGAACCGGTGACGCCGTGAAGCCAGCCCTCCGCCTCCGTTTCTCCCCGTCACCCCGTCACCCCTTCTCCCTTCTTCCGCTTTAAAAGGCGGGGGAACCTTTGGAGGTTTCCCCCTCGTTTTGTATTAGGTATGATGAGCAACATGACGTGTTCAAGGTGCGGAGCGTACGTTACCCCCAGCGTTCGTTACTGTTCTAACTGCGGCGCCGCAGTCGACGCTGAAGCGACGCGGCTTGCGCGCATCCAGTCGCGAGCGTTGGAACCCGAGATCGATCCGAGCCTCGAACAGACGATCTTCACCGTTCGTCCGACGATGATCTTCATTAAGACAGGTTACGCTTTGGCCGTCGTCGCCGGCATCGCGCTCGTTTTCCTGTTGGCTACACTCGGGCTGCCGGCATCGATCTCGATTCCGCTCGCGCTCGCGTTGCTGCTGATCCCGGCTTACTATCACATCCGCCGAAACATGGTCCGGTACACGGTCACCGATTCGAAACTCCAGATCGATACAGGTCTCATCGCGCGCACGACGCGAAACATCCCGCTGAGCAAGGTGCAGGACGTGACTGTCTCGGCCAGCATCCCGCAGCGACTGCTCGGTTTCGGCGACATCATCGTCGACAACGCAAGCGACCTCGGCGGCCAGACCGTAATGCACAACATCAGCAGCCCACGCCATTACGCCGACCTTCTTTTGCGGGAATTAAGACGCTGGCATTAAACTAATTTCGTGCTGCCCAACACGTTGCGGGAACATCAAAGCCCTGGCGGGTTCTAAACAGAGTTTGCCGACATGCGTTTATTCACAGCGTTTATCTTAACGATCCTTTTTAGCGTAGCAGCGGCGGCGGCGGACCCGGTCCGTCTACTCCCGAATCAGATCGGAAAATTCAAGTATTCGAAGTCCATCGAGCCACACGAGGGATGGACCGTCGACGGCGCTGTTGCCGCTGACGAGGCTGATTACGTCGCCAGCGACGGCAGCCGCATCCGCGCGCACATCATCCGTTTTCCCCAGGACTCGAAGGCGTACGAGACGCTGAGCCTGGATCGGGCCTGGGTCGGGTCGCCACTGACGACGCAGTACGGCACTGCCGGATTTGCCTCCCTTGACGGCTATATCGCCTTCTTTAAAGGAACAGATTACGTAACAGTACGGAAGATCGCGCGGACAGACGATGCCAGCCTTTCCGCGGCGGCTCAGGAACTAGCCACGTCTCTCGACAAAGGCGAGAACGATATTCCGGCATTGATAAAGCACCTGCCGAATCCGGACGAAGCGCAAAAGACGGCCATTTTCCTTCACAGTTTCGCCAAGCTCGACAAGCTGTTTCTTCCACTCGGACCGCCAGACGTGCTGACGGCCATCGACGCGAGTGGGAATGCTGATGCGGCGTTTGCGGCATACGGCCCGAGCAAAGTCCTGATCGTCGAATTCAATACGCCGCAACTGGCAAAAGAAAACGACGAGCGCATCGTCGCTCGCATTAAGGAACTCTGGAGACTGGGGCAACCCGCGCCTAAGGCTTACAGCCGCGTCGGCAACTACTCAGTATTCGTCTTTGACGCTCCGGACGACGCGACGGCGAAGCAGTTAACCGATCAGGTCAAATACGAGCAGGTCGTGCAATGGCTCGGCGACAACCCAAACATCCTCAAACAGGCGGAACAGCAATACGTTAATACCACGTTGGGCGTGCTGGTGGCTGTTCTGAAAGCGTCTGGTTACGCAGCGCTGGCGTGTTTTGCGCTCGGCGGTTTGGCGGGAGCGTTGTTGTTCACTCACCGGCGCAATCAGCAGAAGACGGTCGAAGCTTACTCAGATGCGGGTGGAATGTTGAGACTGAACCTGGATGAAATGACGCCCGAGACGAACCCCGCGCGTTTGCTCCGCGATCGGAACTAAACCTTTAATTAAAAAGCGCACAAAAAATGCGGGCTGCTGACTTTCCTGGGAGGCTCCCCCAAGCCCCGTCAAGACGACAATCAGCAGCACCGCTATTGTTGCTCATCGACTGCGTAACAAGCGGGGCTCCGTTCCCCCAAAAGAGTCGCCACTTGTTTTATCAATCTGCGAGAGGATGCCTCCCCCAAAGCCTCCACTCACCGCAGTTTTCAGAGCCTGACCCGATTTACCCTTATCTACCCTTCTTGTTCTGGCTTTCCTTTTGGCAATGACCGTGCCAACACGGCCCACGCGCGATGATTCG
>JBKPOC010000007.1:0-6273 GCA_046732935.1 Acidobacteriota bacterium
GTGCGATTGTGGTCAGAGGAACTGCGCTCACTTTTACACAGCGCCAAAGCCGACGGGTTCATACGGACCGGGTCATGTGAACGTTGTGTTGCCGGCCGCGCGAGGGCTGATCGTCTACGACGTTGTGAATGGAAGCATTGCTGCAATCGAAGTGCTCGATCGATCGGACGTCAAAGAGGCTCTGGACAGGTATGTCGGCGCCGAAGGACATAGTCGTTGAGAGCATCCTTGCCAGGAGATGATCTGTCTGACAGACCCGTGCCCAACTTGCAAGAACGCACGCGACTGACGCGTCGCGTTGGGGGAACTTACTGGATTTCACTGCGTCTAAGAATTTATGAAACGCTTTCTCATTCGAGCGGCCATCTGTTGCAGCACTTTTATACTCGGAATTGCCTTTGCAGGTATTTGGAGTTCCAGGAGACAACCCAGTCCCGTTACTCAGACACCACCCAACAAGTGTGTGCCCGTATATGACGCTACTTTACTGGAGCGCAAGCTTCATGAGATTGATGACCCTCAGCTCTTTGGAGCCTTCAAAGAACTACCCCTCTATGCAATGCCTGATTGCGTCGATGAAGCCTATTTATTAATTTGGATTCCTTCATTTCATGCGCCGGTAATAGTGCGCGTTTGGCGAGTGGGCGATGAATTCTTCATGATTGGCAAAAGCCTCGATAGCAAGGGTTGGTCTGAATTTGGAAATCTTAAGGAATCCAATGGCCGTTCGTTAACGAAGTCTGAGTGGCGCGATATTACGGATCTGCTGACGCATGCGGAATACTGGCAGCTTTCTGAAACAGTTGAAGAGAGCCTTCCGCAAGACGGTGCGGTTTGGCTTCTCGATGGCTTGAAGTCAAAACAATATCATTGGGTCAGGCGCCGTGTACCCAATGATCGGTACGCGGAAATCTGTAAACGTCTAATCCAGTTATCAGGTCTCGAAACTGCGCATGACCTCTACTTGCCATAACCGTCGGCCCAACAAATTATGAATGAGCTTACAGAAAAAAATTCGGGCGGGTCGGAGAAAACAACCGAGCGACATCAGGTACAGTGCCCCTATTGCGCAGGCTCGGGCAAGGTGTGGTCTTATGGTGGCGGCGACCCTGCTGGCGGGCCTCACTATTCGGCCGGCGATGTATATGATGAACAAGAGTGTGGGCGTTGTTCCGGCAGTGGTTTCATACAATAAAGGAAGCTCTCGCAGGGCTACATATATCGCGGAGAGATGAATCCTTTTTGGAGTTGAATGATGAGTTTATTTGACATACCACCGGAAGTCCTCAACGCTCGTCCGCAAGGAGCGAAAGATTTTGACTTCCTTCAGGGGCGATGGCTCATCTATCACAAAAAACTGGCAGAGCGTCTAGTTGGTTGCGAGACTTGGTACGAGTTTAAAACGCCTGCTGCTAACCAACTCATCCTTGGCGGACTTGGAAATATTGATCACTGTAGAACTGAGTCAGGCGATTTTTATGAGGGTGCTTCTCTTCGCTTGTTTGACAAGCGTTTCAGACTTTGGCGCATTTATTGGATGGATACAAATGGCGCAACTCTCTTTCCTCCAGTTGAAGGTTCTTTCGCCGACAGAGTCGGACTGTTTCGCGGACACGATCACCATGACGGTATTCCTGTCCTGGTAGAATTTCGCTGGGATAAGACAAATCCCGAAACACCAACTTGGCAACAATCTTTCTCTGCTGATAATGGAAATACTTGGGAAGTGAATTGGTACATGAACTTCTCAAGAGTTGCCGTTTGACGATTTTTCGGCGTCAAATTGTTTTAACGAGGAATGCACTCCAATGGAATCACTCCTTATTGTTTGGAGATTGCTTCTCTTGCTGAGCTTGTTTGTGTTCACTCAGTTGCTCGGCGTCTTGCTCTATTTCAGGTTGGCTCGACTTCCTAAGTGGCTGGCGCGTGGTTTCTGTCTTGTTGTTGCTGGCGTTGCTTTTCTCTATCTTTCGCCTATGTTTTTCTTCGCCGGGTTGCACGAGGCACAACTCAGAGGCGAAGTCACTTGTGGCATGCCGGCTGTGGCGGCTACCTTCATGGTTCTAATTGGGACTGGTCTCCAACTGTTCATCGCGGCGGCTATCCATTTGTGGTTGTCCCGTAGAGGCAGGGCGATGTAGCACTACTGTTGATAGAGTGCGTTTGGTGACTCGCACGCTTGAAAAGAAATGAACCACCGTCGAACAAATCGTTGGCCGCGAGCGGCGGCGTGTTTGTAACTAACTCGCCGTCGGTAACGAGACTCAATGACCTCGTGGTGGTTTGTGCAAACTGCCATCTGCTCATCCACCTAGATCCCAAACACGCGTTGCCTGTGCAAACATTGCGTAATATGCTGCGGTCCGCTGGATCGTAATGGCCTGCCGACGAATCGTTGGGACGCAAGCGGTGGAAGCGCGTTTCGTAAGATAACTGGTGCGGCGTTGGCAGAATGAACCGCGCCGCGCGTCAACTCCAAGGTTAGGCTCCACGACACGTACAAGGCGAGAGCAGTGTCGAGCCACTAAATGTAGGAGAGCACATGATGATGGCATTGATATTCAAACTAAAGCAGGCGAATGCCAAGGCGTATATGCAATTATTCTGGACGTTTGTGACCTCGCACCAATTCGCCCGCGCGGCACTCAGACTGACTGCTGCGCTTGCACTCACTTCCAGCATCGTCGTTGCTCAGCAGCAGGAGAGTGTCGAAGCTCGTCTGAAGGGATTCGACAGCTACATGGAGCAGGTGATGAAGGACTGGAATGCGCCCGGCATCGGCATCGGCATCGTGATGGGAGACAAACTCGTCTTCGCCAAGGGATACGGCTTCCGCGATTACGGAAAGAAGATACCCTACACGACGACCACGACACAGCCCATCGCTTCAAACACAAAGCTCTTCACGGCCGTTGCCGTGGGCCTGCTCGTCGAGGATGGAAAGCTGCGCTGGGACGAACCTATCAAACAGTCCGTTCCCTCAATACGTTTCTACAACGACGACCTCGACCGCTCGGTGACGATTCGCGACATGCTGTCGCATCGCACCGGCGTCACGCGCCACGATTCCATCTGGTACAAGTCTGCCTTCACGCGGCGCGAGCTCTGGGACCGTCTGCGTTACCTCGAACCCGCCGCGCCAATGCGAACAAAGTTTCTCTACAACAATCTCATGTTCACGGCCGCCGGTCAGGTCATTGAGGAGTTGAGCGGACAGACGTGGGAGCAGTTCGTCCAACGCCGCATTTTCGATCCGTTGGGCATGTCGCACTCGACTCTGACCATCGAGGACAACATAAAGGGCCCGGAGCCGGCCGTGCCGTACTCGGAGCGCCGCGACACCGCGGAGCTGTACCGGCAGCCCTACTATACTGCCGAGGTCGCGATTGCCCCTGCCGGTGCGATCAACTCAAACGTACAGGACCTGTCGCGCTGGGTTATCGCACTGCTCAACGGGGGCAAGGTGGACGGCAAGCAAGTGATCCCGGAGGCGGTGCTCCGAGAAACAATGGCGCCCTCGCTCGGGTTACCAAACACCGTGCTGGAGAGTCGCGGATGGGGAGAGAATCTGAATTCATACTATGGGATGGGCCGGACGGTGTCGTCCTACCGCGGCCATCTCATGGCTGTCCATGGCGGCGACCTGCCGGGATTCCACTCCCAAATCTCGATCATGCCGAACGACTCCATCGGAGTAATCGTGTTGGTCATCGGCGACCACGTCGCGCCCCTGTACAATGGTCTCACTTACAACATCTACGAGCGCCTGCTCGGCTTGTCGCTCACTCCCTGGTCGGAGCGGCTCAACCAGGTCCGGCTCAAGAACAAAGCGGCCGCAACCAAGGCCCGCGCGGTCGCTGACGTGGGACGCGTAACTGGCACGAAACCATCGCACCCGTTGGATGATTACGTGGGCGAGTTCGCGCATCCGGCCTACGGAGTTGTCACCGTGACGCGCGGCGATAAGGAACTCAACTTCGACTTTCACGGCATCAAGATGCCGTTGAGCCACTTTCATTACGATCGGTTCGATACGCCCGACGACGAAGAGGATGGCAAGTTCTCGCTCAACTTCCGGACCAACCCGATGGGTGAAATCGAGGGTGTGGAGATCTCATTAGATGAAGCTGCGGTGACATTCATGCGCCGAGTGCCGGCGACGCTGACCTCCGACGCTACGCTGCAAACGTATGCGGGAACTTATATATCCCCCAGTGGTGGGAAGACAGTGGTGACGTTTCAACCTGGAAAGGGCCTCTCGATTCGTGGCGGCCCGGACCTACAGCCCTGGCGGCCGCACCAGTTCCGCGTCAAGGAGTTTCCGGATCTTGTCATCTCGTTCACGGTTGAGGACGGAAAAGTGCTCGCGATGCGACGACGAGATCCGAGCGGCGAATTCGTGTTCCCGCGTTCTCCTTGATGCTTCGGAGGCACGCAGAGATAAGTTTGTCCTTCATCAATCAATCCCTCGTGCGCGTCGGATGCCCGGCCTTCGAGGCTACGAATGGTGGGCAAGCGGCGGGCGAACTTTGGATCAATGTCTGAGACGGGAATGTCTTGAGGAACTCGGCTGCAGGGTTCGGATGGGCCCGTTAAGGTTCGTGCGGGATTACATCTCCTGGCATCATGAGTTCGCCGCACATGACCCAACAGTCATCAAGTGGAGCTCATGTTTGAAGCGTATTTGGAATCTGAGCCTTCATTTCCTTGCCAGCCCGACTCTATGCAGGAAGGCTTTGCCTGGCTTGACATAGCGAGTTTACCGGGGTGCAGACTTTATCCCCGCGTGTTAGAGCAAGCGCTTTCCTCCGCGGAGAGTAACGGAGTCACGTACTTTGGAGATGTAAATTGAGTTCTTCAGCGGCACGTAATCGTAGAAATCAAAGCTGCGGTGAGTGTTGTG
The DNA here is from genome assembly GCA_046732935.1 of Acidobacteriota bacterium. Lineage (GTDB taxonomy): Bacteria > Acidobacteriota > Blastocatellia > Pyrinomonadales > Pyrinomonadaceae > PSRF01. The sequence continues at coordinate 4,904 of JBKPOC010000007.1, forward strand.
TACGCCTGTATAATTCGGATCAGACAATTGTAAGCGTATGACGGAAGACGAACTCAAAAAGCTCCTCCGAGGGAACCCCGCTAAGAACTCAAGATTCACCTTCACGCTGGGTGAGACGGTGCGCATCAAATCCGGCCCGTTCGCGTCTTTCACGGGAAAGATTGAAGGGATCAATCAGGCGAAATCTCTGCTCAAGGTGACGGTGAATATTTTTGGTCGGATCAATCCCGTCCAGCTCAGGTTTTTAGACGTGGAAAAAGTGTCGGCTCCGTAGGCAAGGCAAATCTCAGAGTAATTGGAAGCCATCTAACAAAACGTTGGACCCGAGCGGCGGGAGTGTTTTGTAACTAATCGGTTCGGCAAAGACTGCTTTGATTCGCGCGTCGACTCAACCATTAGCGACAGGAGGATCCACCTGAGGCGCACGTGGACCATCATTGCGGTTAGCGATGTGGCTGGCAGCTTCAGATGGTATCAGTCGCTGCTCGGCCTGTCGCAGACGGCTCCCGCCCATGACCACTTCGGGCAAATCCTTGACTCGGATAGAACGGTCTTGCTCTGCCTCCACGAGTGGGGTGCCCACGAGCATCCCTCCTTGATGAGCCCCGATCACGCCCAGCCGGGCAACGGCCTCCTCTTGTTCTTTCGTGTCGATGATTTCGACACGGCCCTGCCAAGGGCACGGGCTCTCGTGACTCGGCTCGAAGAGGAGCCCCACGTGAACCCGAACACTGGAACTTCGGAGTTCTCACTCCGAGATCCGGACGGGTACTACGTCACGATCAGTGCGCTCTCTGCGGCCTAACAAGGCGCTGCAGCTGACGAGCCCACCTTCCTCTTACGTGAATCAACCCATTGTCTTTCGCTTGGAGCACTCGCTATATGTCCGAGACGCCTGAAACCCCTGTCGCCCGAGACCCTTGAAAACCCATGTTGTCGGGTAGCAGGGCTAAAGGGCTGCATCCTCGAATCAGCCGTTGCAGGATTACGGGGGAGCAGGGGTTGCAGTGCGCGAAAGGACATGCCCGCCCCAGTGGGTACGGGGAGGCCCGCACATCGAGGGCGCCTTGATTCATATCTCAATCGCCGTTCAGCTTTTAGGGAACTTCGTTCTTCGGTTTCCTTAGAACGAGGTGAGAAGCGGAAGCATCAGCCGGAATGGCAATGTGCCTGACGGCGAACTACAAGAACGGAATCAGTTCCTACGAGCTTCACCGCTGTCTCCGTCAAGAGTTTGCCAAGGTGAACGCCCAAGATACGTCCGCTGAGCCGAAGCCCGATCTCTCGCTCGAGATCGCACATCTCTTGTCAATCGACGTGGCCGGTTATTCGAAGTTACTGGTTAATGAGCAGATTGAGCTGCTCCAGCA
>JBKPOC010000008.1:0-192612 GCA_046732935.1 Acidobacteriota bacterium
TGCCATCCCACTGCAATACTTCAACCTTTAGCTGCCGGCCTAACACGTCGCTGTAGACCTTCTGTCGTCGACCTCTTTCGTCCGTTAGCGTGGCAACCATAGTGCCGGCGCAGCCACAGCCGGAGTAGGTGGCGGTTCGGGTTGTGCTGTCAGGGTTGGTGGTGACTAAGGGGCGGCCTTGCCAGTCGTAGGTCTGTTCCGTGTACAGCCAGCCGGCGGTGTCGTCGCCCGATGGGAGCCAACTGCTGTTGGTCTCTGCCGGGTTGGAGGTCTTTTTGATGCGGCCCATGAAGTCATAGACGTTGATTTGCGCTTTGTATCCGCCGGTGCTGCCGGGGTGATTACTGGCAGCGCCGAGAGGACGCCCAAGACCGTCGAACGTTTGCATCGAATACGCTTCATCCGCCGCGTTGTTGACGGTCGCATAACTGGCCGTGAAATCAGCGCCATACCAGAAACGCTTATAAGCGCCGTTGTTCGTGGTCGTGGTTCGCTCCAGTTGGCCCAGGTCGTTGTAGGTCAACGTCTGAATCGCGCCTTGCGACTGGCCAGCAGGCGCGGGAGATTGCGTGCGCGTCGTCGCGCCGAAATCGAAGTTGTACTGGATATAGGAGCTGGCGCCACCAGCATCCGTCAGGGTTGTCGGATACGCAAAGGTGGTGCGGCTGACGCTATCGGAAAAGGAATCAGCATAAGCAATGCTGCTCACGTGCTGCTCGGGATCAGTGGTCGCGACGGGTGAGCCGGTCGTGTTGTAGTTCGTGTAGGTGGTCAGCTTCTTCGCAGCATTGTTGATATCGGTCACGTCCCAGCGTGACACGGCTGTGACGTTTCCCCGTGCGGTGACGGACGTTGAGTAAGCAGTATCGTGCTGAGTTGCGGCGGAAGGCATAGCTTGCAAGCGCGCTGGATCGTCATAGGAATACGTAATCTTGCTTTCGTAATCAGTGGCGTTCTTGAGATGCACTTGCGACACCAGCCCGATAATGCGGCGGTCGAGATACGCCTGGCTCAAGTTGTAATCGGTAAAGGTGTGCCGAATCTCCGTGGTGCCGTCGGAGGCATACTCCTTTACCCAGTAAGGCAATCCCCATTGCGCGTACGGACCGTAATCGATGACCGTACGGCGGAGCCTGGGACCGTCATGCACATCTGTCTTAATAACCCGCGGATTGACTTCGTAACCAACGTCCGTGTTGTCCTGGGTCCAGGTCGTAGCAGTCCATTTCATGAGCGAGCCTCCTGACCAGACCTCACTCAAGGTGGTGAGCCCGCGCTGCCAGCCAGTGCCGTAATACTCCTTGTACATCGTGCCATCCGCCGCGGTCATCACACACGCACCGTCAGCATCAACGCCGTAGGTCGTGATCACCTGCGGCGGCACACCGTTAACGCCCGTCCAGTTGCGCGCCGAAACACGACTGTCAGTCAGTCGCGGCACATCGCTCACAGGAGTCTCGTACGTGAAGACTGTCTCGTTGCGTTGTATCGCGCCGAAGTTGTTTCTAATGAGATTCACCTGGAGCGAGTTGTTGTAGTCGAACCTGATTTGCGAAGTGTCATTCAGGGTCACGGCCGTAACCACAGGCAGCGGCGTGCCATTTTTTGTCCCTACCACGGAGACGTTGGAAAAGCTCGATTGCATATTGCGCGTCTCCCAGCTAAACCCCACCCATTGATGCGACGGCTGGCCGTTCCAACTCTGCGTGATGGAGATCAGGTTTGCGTTGCCGTCGTAATTGAAGTTGATGACGCGGCCAAGCGTGTCGGTGATGTTCGTGATACGGCCCAGGCCGTTGTGATGAACCGTGATGTAGTTGCCGTTGCGGTCCTTGACCTCCGTGCAACTGTATTCGTTGTTGATTTCGACAAAGCTGAGCTGCGTGCCGTCAGTTGAACGCACTACTAGATTCGGACTGTTGTCGATTAACTGGAGGTAAGACGAGTCGCCCGCTTCGTAGACGCTTGACGAACCAACCTGGCGCAGTTCCACGCGGTGGCCGCTGCCGGTGATCATCAGAAACGAGTTCTTCCTCGTCTGCGCGTCGAAGACCTTTCGCTGCACGGTGGGAAAGCCGAGACGAAAGCCGGGACTGGGGAAGCCGTTGTCTTCGTCGAAATGGATGTACGGACCGTTGCGCGTCCAGACCATCGATGAATACGAGAGCGCCAGGCCGAGATCGAGACCAGCGCGACCAGGCAGGCTCAACAGCGGCATGCTCCAGGTTGCGTCGCGCGTCAGCATGCCATTCCCCGGCTGATTCTTCGGATCGACTCGGGCCGAGATCAGCGAAGCGGCGTTCGCGGTCGCTGAGCCGTTGGGAACGATGCCGGCTATTATACTTGCAAACTCGGAGCACTCTTCGAAAGCGCGGCGCACGTTCTCGCGTCCGTTAGGGGCGACTTGCGTTGTCCAGAAATCCCAGCCGGAACTATCGGGATCCCGCATCAGGTATGTCTTGTACAGATCATAGACATACCAATGATCATCCCGCCCGCGTGCGGCATATTCTGCTGACTCAAACAACGTCTTGCCCAACTCCACCGCTGCCAGTTTTAGCGACGTTTGGCCCTGCGCGGAAGCCACCCGAAACTGATCGTTCCAGTAAGTTGGCTCACTACCACTCGGCGCCCGCAGCACGACCCAGTTGAAGAAGTTGACGATGAACTGATCGTCGAGAACTGTGAGAGGTGCAATCGCTCTTCTGCTGGCATGCGCTCTTCTTTGAAGCGTGTCCGGGTCGCCGACGCGCCGCCCATTCCACGGATTCAGCGGATTCTTTGGTGAACGAACAGTCGAATGAATCGGCGGTGCGGGCTCATGCTGAACGTTTGACTCCTGCTGCACGTCTTCCAAATCGGGAAACACGCCCTCAGGTTTGCCCGGCTTAGGTCGGCCTTCGCGTTTGCCAGCGGGTTTCTGCGGCAGTAAGCCACCCTTCCAGAACCACGGATGGGAAAACAGCAACGAAATACAGAGACTTAGACCAACGGTGAGACGTAAGGAAGAAGAATGCATGCCACGGCCTCCAGTGAGATAGGGGCTCAATTAATCCAGCAGTGGGTTGTTTCCGTTGATTGCGAGGCGGGAGCAGTATGCCATGGATAGTGGCTAATAGAAAGGGCGGACGCGGAAGATAAACACCGCGCCCGCCCAAACACACAATCAAGCAAATCCTTAAATATCGTAGTACAACGAAAACTCCAGCGGATGCGGACGCATGCGCAGCGGCGTGATCTCCCGCTCGCGCTTATACGTGATCCAGCGATCGATCAGTTGCGGACTGAACACGTCGCCTTTCAACAGGAAGTCGTGATCGTTCTCCAACGCCTTCAACGAATCATCCAACGACCCCGGCAGCGTCGGCACGTCTTTCAACTCCTCCGGCGAAAGATCGTAGATGTCCTTCTCCAACGGATCACCCGGATCGATCCGGTTCTGCACACCATCTAGGCCCGCCATCACCATCGCCGAAAACGCGAGGTACGCATTGCACGACGGATCCGGTGGACGAAACTCCAACCGCTTCAACTTCGGATTCGTCGAAAACATCGGAATACGAATCGCCGCCGAACGATTGCGCGCCGAATACGCCAGGTTCACCGGCGCTTCAAACCCCGGCACCAACCGCTTGTAACTATTCGTCGTCGGCGCGGCAAACGCCACAATCGCAGCGGCGTGCTTCAACAACCCGCCGATGTAATGTTTCGCCATTTCCGACAGTCCCGCATAACCGTCGCCGGCAAACAGCGGCTTCTCGCCTTTCCACAACGACTGGTGACAGTGCATTCCGGAACCATTGTCTCCGTAGAGCGGCTTCGGCATGAACGTCGCCGTCTTCCCGAACTGGTGTGCAGTATTGCGAACTACATATTTAAATATCTGAAGATTGTCCGCCGTCCCCAACAGCGTCGAATAACGGAAATCGATCTCGCACTGGCCCGCGGTGGCGACTTCGTGGTGATGACACTCGACAGTGACGCCGCACTTACCCAACGTCAACGAGATTTCGGAGCGCAAGTCGCTGAGCGAATCGGTCGGGGGAACAGGCACATAGCCTTCTTTCGCGCGAATGCGATAGCCGAGATTCGAGCCGGCAAACTCGTTGGCTTCGCGGCCGCTGTTCCAGTGAGCTTCGTCGGAGTCGAGGGTGTAACCGGCGGACTGCTGGTCGCAGTGGAACTTGACTGAATCAAACACGAAAAACTCGGCTTCGGGACCGAAATAAGCCGTGTCCGCGACGCCCGTAAACTTGAGATAACTTTCGGCGCGCTGCGCGCACGAGCGCGGATCGAAAGCGTAACCCTCCTTGGTAATCGGATCGACGGCGTTGCCGATCAAGCACAGCGTCGGCTGTTCGGCAAACGGATCCATCCAGAAGCGGGTGGCGTCCGGCACGAGCAACATGTCTGACTCGTGGATTGCCGCCCAACCGCGAATCGAAGACGCGTCGAAGCCAAAGCCATCTTCAAACTGGTCTTCGCCGAGTTCCGCGATTGGAAAAGTTAGGTGTTGCCAGGAGCCGGGCAAATCCGTGAAACGAACAGAGACGAATTTGGCGCCCTGATCAGTTGCGTACTTCAAGACGGTCTTCGGGTTCATGTGATCTCCTGAATTTGGGGAGTGTCGGGGGTTCTCTTCGCCCGGTCTGGTTTGTGGTGCGAAGTGTTTGGGAGTGGCTAACGTCTCTCGGAAAACGAGCGAGCGTCATATAACGACGGCGCGTAAAAAACTGCCATTATAGTGACGACTTGAACGATGTCAAGCGGGATCTTCGACGGCGCATGCGCATCGCGAGGTTCAGATCATTTGCCAAAATCCTCAATGTTTTCGCCCTAATCCGTATATTTTCTAATGGTTACGAAACAAAAAAGTTATAGACCGCAGCGGGCGTTATCTGTTACATTGCGCGACTAAAGCGTTCCACCCAACACAAACTCCGCAACTCGAATCGGAAAAATGTACATCTATGTGCTAGTTGAGGGAATCCATTTCGATAAAGTCTTACTTTCAAGGCAGGAGACCGCTAATTGACCACTGCAATCGAGCAAACGCTCGAAACTTACGGAATTGAAAACTGGGGTGCTGGGTACTTTGACGTAAACCGGAAGGGAAATCTTATCGTCCGCCCTGTCGAGGGCGACCCCCGTTCAGCGGACCTCAAGGAAATCATCGACGACCTCGCCAAACGCGGCATCACCGCGCCCGTGCTCCTGCGTTTTCCACAGTTGGTCGCAGCCCAGGTACGAAAACTTCAGCGCGCGTTCAGCCGCTCCATCCGCGAGTTTGAATACCAGGGCGCACACATGTGCGTCTATCCGATGAAGGTGAACCAGCAGCGCGCCGTCGTCGAAGAGTACTTGCGCGAAGGTTCCCGCTACGATTTCGGGCTCGAAGCCGGGTCGAAAGCCGAACTTTACGCCGCACTCGCGATGGAGCAACCGGGCGACAGTCTGCTGGTCCTGAACGGTTTCAAAGACGAAGAGTTCATCGAACTCGCGTTCGCCGGCGCGAAGGTCGGAAAGCGAGTCGTGATCGTCATCGAGAAACTCAACGAGCTCGATCACGTATTGAACGTCGCGCAACGTCACGAAGGCATGTTGCCCATGATCGGCATGCGCGTGAAGCTTTACTCGAAGGGCTCCGGACGCTGGGAAAAGTCAGGCGGCGAGGCCGCCAAGTTCGGCTTGACGACGACCGAACTGCTCGAAGTGATCCGCCGTTTGGAAGAAGCCGATCGCACTGACATGCTGAAGCTGCTTCACTTCCACATCGGTTCGCAGCTAACCGACATCAAGCGCATCAAGAACGCGATGAAGGAAGCGGCCCGCGTTTACGCGAAGGTCTACCAGATGAAGATACCGATCGAGCTGCTCGACGTCGGCGGCGGCATGGCTGTCGACTACGACGGTTCGAAGACGGCGTTCGATTCGTCTGCCAACTACACGGCGCAGGAGTTTGCCAACGACGTTATCTACACGATCAAGCAGGTGTGTGACGACGAGAACGTTCCGCACCCGACGATCATTCAGGAATCAGGCCGTTTTCTGTCGGCGTATCACGCAATCCTCGTAACCAACGTGCTCGACGAAATCGAGACGGTGGTCGAAGACATCACGCCCATCGAGATTGACGACGACGATCCGCAGGTCGTAATCGAGCTCGGCGACCTGCGTGAATCGATCACCGTTAAGAACTACCGCGAGTACTATCACGACGCGCTCGAACATCGCGAAGAGTTGTTCACGCTCTTTAACCTCGGCCTGATCTCGCTCGAAGACCGCGCGAAAGGCGAAGTGCTTTTCTGGGACGTCTGCGAGAAGGCGGACAAGTATGCGCAGCAGGCGAAATACATCTCGGAAGAGTTCGGCGAGCTGCGGCGGCTGCTCTGCGCGAAGTACCTGACGAACTTTTCCGTGTTTCGTTCAGTACCGGACCACTGGGCGCTCGATCAACTGTTCCCGATCGTGCCGATTCATCACTTGAACAAGCCGCCCACTGAATACACGACGCTGTGCGACATCACCTGCGATTCGGACGGCATCGTCGATAAGTTTGTCGACCTGCACGACGTCAAACAGGTACTCGAGCTGCACGATCTCAACCCCGACGAACCTTACTATCTCGCTTTCATGCTCGTAGGCGCGTACCAGGAAGTGATGGGAAACAATCACAACCTTTTCGGCGCGCCGCATGAGGCGCACATTCATATCGACGAGGAGGGGTTTTTAATAAAGAAAGTCATCAAGGGGACGACCGTGGGCGCGGCCGCGGAACGGGCGCGTTACGAGCGCAGCCTGCTGCACGACGGATTTCGCCGCTTAATCACTCGTCGTGTGAAAGAAGGAGAGTTGAGCGAGGCTGACGGCGCGGAGCTGGCCCAGTTCTACGAATCCCGTTACGACGCTTACACGTATCTTGCTGTCAACGGAGTCAAAGCTCGTTCACGACGCCGAACCGATTATTAAATATGTAATACGCAATATATCGATCCGAAAAAAAGTTCGAGAGGTTGATAACCTGCATGGTCACTCAACGTAAACCAAAAGCATCGAAGTATTTGACCACTCCCACACGCCCAGTTCAGGTCGATCGCGATCGTTCGGTGGCCGGACTCCTAGAAAAAATGGAAGGCACAGGTTTTGGCGGACGGCAGATAGCGGAAGCGCACCGCATTTGGCTCGACATGCTCGGCGACAACACCACGATCATGGTCGCCGCTTCGGGCGCGCTCATCCCAGCCGGCATGCGACGTCTGCTGGCCTATGTGATCAAGAACCGCTTCGTCGATGTTTTGGTCGTCTCGGGAGCGATGCTGTTTCATGATCTGCACGAAACACTCGGCCGTTATCACTTCCAGGCACACCCGACGATGACTGACGCCGAACTGGAGTCAGCGCAGATCAGCCGCATGTGGGACCTGCTCGCCAGCGATGAAGAGTATCGCGAAGCGAAAGAGTGGATCGGCGGCTTCACTAACCAACTCGATCAAACACGGCCTTACTCGCCGCGCGAGTTTCTGCATCTGCTCGGGCGCGAACTCGCCGAGATTGCTTCCGAAGACGGCGTCTTGACGTCAGCTTACAAAGCCCGCGTTCCGATCTTCTGTCCGGCGATCGCGGACAGTGGTCTCGCCGTCGGCATCGCCGGAGCGCGGTTCGAGAAGAAGAACAACTTCATGTTCGACGTCATTCAGGACGTGCTCGACATGATGAACGTGATGGCCCAAGCACGCGTCTCGGGAATTATCAATCTTGGCGGCGGCACGACGAAGAGTTTCATTCAACAGGCGACGCTTTCGTCGTTCATGCAGAAGGAACATCATCACGGGCACAAGTACGCGATCCAGATCTCGACTGATTCCGCGCATCCCGGCGGACGATCGAATGCCGTCTCGTTTGATGAAGGTCTCATTTACGGCAGGCTTTCACGCGGAGCGCACACGGCTTACGTCCCCTGCGACGCCACCATTGCGCTTCCCATTCTCATCACTTCGCTTTCACAAACTGCCGCGAAGTACATGAAAGGCCGCAAGCGTCCTAACTTCACTTTCGGCCGCGAACTGATCATCGAAGCCCCATAACCCCGTTTTCAACAACACGAGCTCCGCGCACCTGGTTGCGCTGCGCGTACATCGCTCTGTCCGCTGACTCGATCGCAGGGCCGAGGTCAGTAAGCGACCCAAAACCAGCGACGCCGTGTGAAACCGTCACCGCGATCGGCATGCCGGTCCAGCGCTCGCAATTCTCCTCCAGAATTGCATTCAACTTTTCGATGCGCCGGTTGGCTTCGGCTTCGGGCAGCTTGAACATCAGGACGAGAAACTCGTCGCCGCCCCAACGGAAAAGCATGTCGTCAGCGCGCACCAACGAACGCATGGCGCGAGCGACGGCGCGGATCGCCTTATCGCCGGACGAATGGCCCCACGTGTCGTTGATGGGTTTCAGGTTGTCGATATCGATTACGGCCACGCTGCCTGAGGTTTTCGTCTCCTCCACGGACGCCTCGGGATGGCGCAATAACGAATGGAACGCGTGACGGTTCAGGGCTTCGGTTAGCGGATCCATCTTCGCGAGCAACTCGAGCTGATCGCGCGCCTTCAGCAGTTCCTGGGTCGCCAGTTCGACTTCGCGACGGCTGCTGGAAATAAACGCTAGTCCGAAAATGTACTGGCCCAGGAAGTAGACCGAGAACAGGAACGTCGTCGTAACCGAGAAGTGAAAGACGGCGAACAGGACCAACAGTGCCAGCGACAAGCTCGACCAGGTCGCGGTCCAGTGTTTCAGGGACGCGCGCTTGATCGTCTTCCGCAGAAATATTGATAGCGAGGTGAGGACAAGAATACCTACACATTGAACAGCTAATCCAACATTCGAATCCATAGATGGGTGACCTCGTGCTGGGTACAACGAGTTGATATGGAAGCTCAAGGACTGGCGAGCGTCGAGAACTTTAAGACGGGCGGGAGACCGTCGCTGTCGATTCTAGCTGACGCGAGGGGGTCGGGCCAACAGTTTTCTTAAGAATCCGTGTTTTTACGTAGGTATGAGGTCAGTACCGTCTGCGGTAGCGGACGGGTTGCAGGTCAGCCGTTGACCCATCCGCTACCGCGGACGGTACTGACTTCCTGCCGTAAGAGCTCCCCCGACGTAGTGATGAATACTTAGGCCAGCCACTGGAGGACTTCTTCTTCACTCGACGCTCGACTGCCGCCAACCACTTGAATGAAATACTCTTCCAGCGACACTGGCCCCTGGCCGTCGCCTTCCATCCGTATTCCCTTTCGCAGTTCGTCCAGCGAGCCGGACGCGAGCAGCTTGCCCTGCGCGATGATGGCGATGTCGCTGCAAAGCCGTTCCACGATCTCCAGGACGTGCGACGTCAGAAATACAGTGAGACCGCGAGACGTCAGACGTAACAACAAATCCTTGAGCGTGCGCGAGGCAATCGCGTCGACGCCTTCGAACGGCTCGTCGAGAAAAAGCATCTCCGGCCGGTGAATCAGCGCAGCCGCCAGCGAGAGCTTCTTCTTCATGCCGTGCGAGTATTCGATGATCAGCTTCTTCGGCTCGTCTTGCAGGTCCATCAACTCGAGCAGCTCTTTCGATCGTTGTCCGATCTCTTCGCGCCGCAGCCCGTACATGCGGCCCGTGAACGACAGCATTTCCGCGCCAGTCAGTCGCTCAAAGAGGTTCAGGTCTTCAGGCACGACGCCGATCCGGCGTTTGACTTCCATCGGCTGTTCGACGACGTCCAATCCGAGCACGCGCAGCTTCCCGCTCGTCGGCCCGAGCAATCCGGTGAGCATCTTGATCGTCGTCGATTTACCGGCGCCGTTCGGCCCGAGAAAACCGAAGAAACTGCCGCGCTTGACCTGGAGATCGATGTGGTCGACGGCGACGAACGAGCCAAACTGCTTTACGAGTGAGAACGTTTCAACGGCAAGCGATTCCGGGGCGAATGACATGCTGATCTTGTACGTGGTTGAGGAATGCTGGTCAAGTTACGCCACGAGCAAGGCGCGCGCATTGTCTGCACGTACACATTCAGGCAGGTTTCTGTGCGTGCTCATGAGGAAGGCATTGGAACTCGATTGCAACGCGTTACCGTGAGTCGCGAGGAGTCGGATGAAACGGCCAAACGGCGACCAACCGTAGTAGTAACCGTCTTGCAAGCTGATCAGGATATCGGCCGTGTGCTTTACGCGTGGGGTGAATAGTGATTTGTAGAGATTGACGACGACGTCCGGATAGCGATGCGCGTTCGTCTGTTCGAACCAGATCGCTTCGTCGATAAATTCGTGTTTATCGATCTCGAGTGGATTACCGTTTCTCGCGATATATCGATAAGCATTGTCGCGCCGTTCAATGCGCGCGGTCCCACGTTGACCTTCGACGACAACCTCGAGACCATCTCGATAGACCACAAAATCAACGCCCGCTATCTCAGTAATTGCCGTCGCCACCTCCGGCACTAGAGCTTCATCGCCGCAGTACACAGCGGCATAACTGCACAACCCAAACGCCGGAATCGAGAGCGCACGCCGCTTATTGCCTACTAGTCGCGGCACGATCTGATACCCGCGCCGGCCCAGATCCGCGGTCAGCGGAACGCGCCGGTTCTCTTCGAGGTTCATGCCGTGATCGGAGAACATCACGATCTCTGTCTCGTTGCCGCAGTAGTTTTGAATCTCGGTGAGGATCTTGTCGAGCGATTCGAGCGCGACGTTCAAACGCGACGGCCCTTGCGCGTGCAGCAAGCCGTCGGTCGCCTTGAGGAAGGCGAAGTAATCACGATTTTGTGGAGCGGCGCGGAAGCGTTCGCGAAAGCGCTGCATGTCAGCGCGCCAAACGCGATCGGGAGCGACGTAAATCAGAAACTCGAACGGGAGTGGTTCCTGGTAATCGAGATCGTCCATGTACGACGAAGGGATTTTGTCAGGCGTGCGGCGCCCGAGGTACTTCCTGATTCCGCCACGCAACTCACCGGCGCGTCGATCGAAGTAAAGGCTCTCGTAACCAGCGGGAGGCGAAGCGCCAAACATCGCCGAGAGCGCGACGTTCGTCATCGTCGGGAACGGCGACAGTAAACGCGTCGGTGGACCAAAGCACGCAAACAGTCCGCGCTCTTTCGCTGCGATCATCAGTTTGTGAGGAACGCCGTCGAGGCATAACAGCAACCGCCGAGGACGCTCGCGTGATCCGTTTTTCATTCAGTATCCGATCTATACGCCTGCCGCAAACCGCGCTTTGCCGCATCATGCGCGTCGTAAACATTTGGACGCGCAAGCACGGCCTTGTACTGTTCCAACGCTTCATCGCGCTTGCCGCCGACGTCGTAGGCACGCGCAGCGTAAAGATGGGCCAGCGTTACCAGCCCCTCCTCGGCACGTTCGACCTTCGTCGTCGCCAGAAACTCTTTCGCGGCGCGCTCGGAATAACCGGCCATCAGTAGAACTTCACCATACTTGAAATGAATCAGATCGACGCCGCGCGTCGCCAGGACGTTGCGATCGCGTAGCAGTTCGTCAAACGTCGCGAACGCTTCCTTCTCGTACTGACCGGCGCCCGCGACGTCTTTCTCTTTTCGCTTCATGCTCGCGAGCGCCACGAGCGCGTCCGCTGTCTCGAGCCGCAACAGGTAGTTTCGTGGATACTTCGCACTCAGCTCGCGCGTCAGCTTGAGCACGTCCTCGTATCGCTTCTCGCGCGTGTAGAGCACGATCAAAACGCTCTTCGCATCGTCCTGGGCCCAGCGGCCTTCTTTCGCAACCTGTTCGAGCATACTCAGGCCGCGCTTCTTCGAACCATGATAGCCGGTCGCGCCCGCGAGGATCTTGACCGGCAGCGGCAGCGAACCGACGACGTACTCGTAAAGCCCGATGGTGATCTGCGCGTCGATATATTTCGGATCGAGTTTCAGCACTTCGCGGTGATGTTCGACAGCGTCATTGCCGTCGCGCAACGCCGCGTAGTGCCGCCGTTCAACCGCTTCTTCGAACGAAGCTTTCAGTCCCTCAGTATTAGCCAGGAAGTCGAGGGCTTCGATGTTTTTCGGGTCCTGTTTGAGTTTCGCTTCGGCGAGCCGCCGCGACTCGCGAGTGAGATTGCGAAACTCGGTCACGATTTTCGGATCGACTCTATCGTCGCCATTTGTGTAGAACCCTTCGGAGTTGTAGAGCGACGACTGCAAGCGGCGCGATTCGTAGAGCGTCTTGATCCAGAGGCGGGCGGCGAGCAACTGGTATCCGCCAGGGTGATTGGGGATCAGTTTCACGATCTCTTTGAAGTCGCGCTCCGCTTTGTCGTAGTCGATATTGTAAAGCGCGTCGAGGCCGCTGCGCCGCAGTGCTTCGAAGCGCTCGCGCTCAGCGTCAGTCAGCCATGGCTGCTGCGCTGAAGCGCTAACCGCCGTCAACATCAACATGAACACACACAACAAGTACTTCACTTATGTCCCTCCGAACGACTCGGTACTGATGCAGTTGAGACCCTCACGAACTTATGAACACGTCGGGAAGGGGGCAAGCGCAGCGCGCCCCCGCTCTTCTAAGCAACACGCAAGCCCAGACAGCGGGAGCGCGCTCCGCTTGCCCCCCTTCCTGACTGTTCTTGCTAACCGGAGTTCTCAAACTGCACCACTACTGAACGACTCCATGTACTTCACGCCCGATCCGGTATTGAACAACACCACTCGATCGGTCGAACTAACCTGGCCCGACTTGAGCAACTTCCTCAACGCCGGCAAACACGCCGCGCCTTCAGGCGCGCAAAATACTCCTTCGGCTGCGCCAATCTCGCGCGTGGCCGCGATCAACTCGTCATCCGTCACCGCGACTGCCGTTCCTCCCGATTGCCGCAACGCGTCGAGGATCAGAAAGTCGCCGATGGCTTTCGGCACGCGCAGCCCCGAAGCCGTTGTCGCTGCATTGGGAAACTCGTCGGCAAATCGATTCCCTTGCTCGAACGCTCGCACGATCGGTGCGCAACCCGCCGCCTGGACTGTGACCATTCGCGGACGGCGGCTGTCGATCCATCCCAGCCGTTCCATTTCATCAAACGCCTTCCACATGCCGATCAGCCCGGTACCGCCGCCGGTCGGATAGATGATCACTTCCGGCAGCTCCCACTTCATCTGTTCGGCGAGCTCGTAACCGAGCGTCTTCTTTCCTTCGACGCGATACGGCTCTTTCAATGTCGAAACGTCGAACCAGCCTTCGGCCTCTTTTCTGCGGCCGACTTCGGCGCCGCAGTCGGTGATCAGACCATCCATCAGCGTGACGTTTGCGCCGGTCTGTTCGCACTCGACGACGTTCGCTCGCGGCGTGTCGCGCGGCATGAAGATGAAGCACTGCAACCCGGCGCGAGCGGCGTAGGCGGCCAGCGCGCCCGCGGCGTTTCCAGCGGAGGGGACCGCGAGCTTTGTCGCGCCCAACTCCTTCGCCATCGAGACCGCAGCGGCCATGCCGCGCGCTTTGAAACTCTGCGTCGGGTTCTGCCCTTCGTCCTTGATGTAAAGCTGGTGAACGCCGACTTTCTTGCCGAGTGTGCGGGCCGGCAGCAGCGGCGTCCAGCCCTCGCCGAACGAGACGATGTTGCCGTCGGATTCGACCGGGAGCACTTCACGATAGCGCCACAGATCGGCGCGTCGCGTGGCCAGGGATTCTCTTGTCAAAGTTAGCTTCGCGCGTTCCAGGTCGTAACGGACCAGCAACGGTTTTCCACAGGCGCTACAGAGATTGTGCAACCGACGTGCCTCGTGTTCGAGACCGCAGAGTGCACATTCGAGATGTGTCACATTCATCAGCAGGGGTCCTCGTGTTTTATGCATTTATTAGAGCAAACGGGTGCAGTATGCGGCACGAACGAGGATCTGAGGTAATGGTGGACAGATCTGTGCCGTGTCAGAGGTGGGTGGGCGCTCCGTAAGAGGTCTACTGCGAGGTGCAGCAAACCTCTTGCATTCGGAGCATGGTTTTTACAGCACCGCCGATCGCACGCTTATCGTCTACCCACCCGCTATCGCAGGTGGTACTGACTCCGATCAGTGGTCGTGGCCGCTATTGCCGTCGATCTGGCTGCGGATTTCTCCGCCGGGCCACCGGGTGCTGTGGACATTTACGTAGGTAACGCCGGCGCGAATTGCCGCGAGCAGTTCGTCAAATTCGCCAGCGGAAATCCCACGCTCGTTGGCCAGGTTCGTAACGTCCGCTGCCGTGATAGTCCCGGATATCGTAGCTGGGGGTGCGGGACACGGCTGAGTTCCTGCGGGGCCATTGCCGAGGTTGGTACAAAGGAAGACACTGATGGGACCAGTGATGCCTTTTTGTCCAAAGTGGATATGGGCCTGCTGAACCGCGCCTTCCAAATCGGCGTAACTAAGCTCCCAGTCGATTCGTGAGTTATCGTTGCTGATACGCGCGTTGAAGGTTCCGTTACCGGTCGTCGAAACTGCGCCACCAGTTGTTCCGGTCTCCTCGTAACCGGTCAGAACCTCGCTAATCTTTTTGAAGCCCTGCGCCCACACCAGGGTCGAGACTGATACGGCGGCCACCACGGCAATAGACAATGCTACTCTTCGCATCCCATTTACCTCCAGATTTTGTTGTGCCTTTTTGAGGGGAGCGCATCATACCACACGCCGATTGATCTGTGGAATCTGTGGGTGATACCTTGTTCGTCTTTATGGCGATAAGTCTTCTGGCTCTGGATCTCGACGGCACGCTCCTCAACGGCCGGGGCCAGATTTCCGATCGCAATCGCGCGGCAATTGAAAGCGCACGCACCGCCGGCGTGCGCGTCGCATTGGTGACCGGCCGGCGTTTTCGCGATGCGCGTCCGATCGCTTTAGAGTTGGGACTGGACGTTCCGGTCATCTCGCACAACGGCGCATTAACCAAGCACGCCGAGACGTTGCAAACAGTTTCCGTTCTGCCATTGCCACTCGCAGCCGCCCGTGAAGCTTTGCGCGTGGGACGCGACGCCGGCGCCGACCCGCTGTTGAGCGACGATCACGAAGGTTTAGGAACACTCGTTTACGATCGGCTTTCAGGCGAGAACACGGCGGTCCACAAGTACGTCGCCTGGGCACGACGCCTTCACGGCGACGAAGGCGAGCGCTCGGTGTTGCAAGTAGAATCGTTGGAAGCGTACCTGGACCACGATCCGATCCATCTCGCCTTCTCGGGCAGTTGCGCCAGGATGGACCAGCTCGAGGAGACTCTGCACGCCGAACTAGGCTCTACCGTGAAGATCCTCGGTACGAAGTATCCGGAACAGGACTTCACGCTGATCGACATCATTAATCCGGCAGCATCGAAAGGCGCCGGGGTCGCGGCAACGGCCGCCGAACTCGGCGTCAGTCCCGACGAGATCATGGCCGTCGGCGACAACTACAACGATCTCGAAATGCTGCTATTCGCCGGCACGGGAGTGGTGATGGCTAACGCTTCCCTTTCGCTGCGCGAGATCGCGGGCCTGCACCCGACCGCTTCGAACATTGAAGACGGCGTCGCGCTCGCAATTGAACGGTTCATCTTGAATAAATGAGGAGACAACATGGCAAATCGAACGGCGGTGATTCAAACAAACAAGGGCACGATTCGCGTGGAATTGTTGGAGGCTGACGCTCCCAAGACTACGGAGAACTTCATCACGCTGGCCCAACGCGGCTACTACGACGGCATCATCTTTCATCGCGTGATCAAGGGCTTCATGATCCAGGGCGGCGATCCGACGGGCACCGGGCGCGGCGGCGAGTCGGCATGGGGCGGACGATTCAACGACGAGATCAATCGTTCGTCGCAGGTCTATCAGACTGGCTACAAGGCGGGGACGATGGCGATGGCCAACGCCGGTCCGAACACGAACGGTTCGCAGTTCTTCATCATGCACGTCGACTATCCATTGCCGCCGAGTTACACGATCTTCGGACGTGTTACTGAAGGGCAGGATGTCGTAAACGCGATCGCGACGAGCGCGACGGATCGCAACGATCGCCCGCTCGAAGAAGTGAAGATGGAAAAGGTGACGATTGAATAGAGGAGTGGGCTTGGGTCTTGGGTCTTGGGTCTTGGGTCTTGGGTTTTCGTACTTTGTTCTTTGTACTTTGTGCTTTGTTTGCACTTTTGACGGGCTAAAACAGTCGATCAAGACCTAAGCCCAAAGACCCAAGACCGACTGTTATATCGGTCGGGCGCCGTGGCCGATGCGCGGCGCCGACCGAAGCGCGCGAATCGCTTCCGTGACGTAATTCTTAGCCGCGCGCACCGCATCTTCCAGCGCCATTCCTTTGGCAAGACACGCCGCGATGGCTGCCGACAACGTGCAGCCCGATCCGTGGATCTCACCAACGTCGATAAACTCTTCGCGAAACTCCACGACCTTGCCGCTTTGGTCCAGCAGCAGATCGATTGCTTGATGCTCGATCGCGCGATGTCCGCCCTTCACCAACACAGCGCGCGCGCCGAAACTCAGAATCGTCTCCGCCGCGCGACGCATGTCCGCTTCGCTTGCGATCGAAAAGCCTGCTAGTCGCTCAGCTTCCGGAATGTTCGGCGTGACGACGCTGGCGACGGGCAGCAAGTCGTTTTTGAGAACGTGAAAAGCTTCATCGCCGATCAGATCGTGTCCGGATGTCGAGACCATCACCGGATCGACGACCGGCCCAGGCAGCCGTTCCTCGCGAAACACCCGCGCGACCTCCGCCACGATCTCGGCCGTCGGCAACATTCCCGTCTTCGCCGCAGCGACGTCGAGATCGCGAATCACAGGTTCGACTTGCGCGCGCAGAGTCGCGGCCGTCTGATGCTCCGCGCCGAACACGCCCGTCGTGTTCTGGTAAGTTATTGACGTGATCACCGCCGCGGGAAAACCACCTAGCGTAGTGATCGTCTTGATGTCGGCGACGATGCCGGCGCCGCCGGACGGATCGAGCCCCGCGATTGTGAGTACAACTGGTCTGTTCATATCCCTGACGAGAATAACCGAATCGCGGCGATACCACTCGCGCCTGCCTGAAAACAATCATCCGCGTTGTGCAGATCGATACCGCCAATCGCCACGACAGGAAACCCATTCAATGCGCTTGTGACTTCGCGAAGTTTATCCAACCCCTGCGGCTGTTTTGATCCGGTTGCGAACACCGGACCGAAGACGACGAAGTCCGCGGCGGACGCAGCGGCAGCTTCCTCGAGTGAATGAGTCGAAACCCCGATCAAAAAATCCGGACCACAGATCTGACGAACCAATTGCGCGGGCAACGAGCGCGCCGTCAACTGAACGCCGTCAGCGCCGGCGGCGCGCGCGACGTCGAAACGATCGTTGACGAGCAAACGCGTCCCGGTGCTGCGCGTGATCGAAGCGGCACGCGTCACCAGTTCGTAAAGAACTCGCGTCGTCAACTCTTTCTCACGGATTTGAACGAGGGAGATGTCTGCGGCTACGGCTGCCTCGACGAGCCGCATGACGTTGGTGAAGTCAGGATCGTCAGGAGTTGTTTGGGCCGTCGTCGCGCCGGACGTTATCGCGTAGATGATCGGAAGCTGGAGCGACATTGCTGGCTCGGCTCGGGCGCGGTGCGGTCTCTTGCTGGAGGGCGGCGACCGTTCGTTTGAAGTTGAAGATCTCCCAAAACGCGATGCCGAGATTCAAAATCCCCACGCCGCTAACGGCGCCGCGCACCCATCCCGAAGCCACTACCGACTGGAGACCTTGAATGCCGGTCGTGCGCGCAGCATATAACAGAAAGTAGTTGTTGCCCCAATCGCTGATTCCCCACATACCCTGCGGCCACCACGGCAGCACGGTCAGGAAGATCCCGATCTCGAAGCACAGAATGATATAGAAAATGACACTGAGCTTAGCTGACATTTTAGTTACGGTCTTTGACTTTGGCCTTAGGTCTTGGTTATGGCCTGGGTAATGAACAAAGACCTAAGACCAAAAACCAAAGGCCAATCTACTTATTTTTCAACTGACTCAACTTGTCCGCCACTTCGCGATACGAAACATCGACGGCGTGGACCTCGGTATAAAACTGGCGCGCGTGCTGGAGATCGCCAAGCTGCTCGTACGCCGAAGCGAGCTCATAACGCAGCGCCTGGTACTCGTCTTCGCTGTGCCCGGGCGCGGAGAGACCCTTCTTAAACCAGATCACCGCCGCCTCCGGCATGCCCTTTTGCATGAAACAGTGCCCCAGCATATTGCAGCATTGCAAGTAACGCGACGTGCCGTCGCCGGGTTTCACCAGACTCACCGAGGTTTGAAACTCCTGGACAGCCTCGTCCATGAGATCCATCTCTTTGTAAGCCGTGCCCATATTGTAATGCGTTTCGTAGTCTTCCTGGACGGAGTCGCCTTCCTCGGCTGCGCGAAACTCTTCAAAGATATCGGCCAGACCTGCGTCAATGCCCGCGCCCGCCGAAGTCGCGACAGGCTTCACCGTCTGCTGACTAACGCCATCGCCGTTATCGGTCTCGACGGCGAGCGCCGCATACGACGCGTCTGCCTCGAACGGGATCGCTTCGACCGGCGTCGCCTCGGCGAACTCTTCCGCGCCGCCAAACTCGAACACCGCCGCCTCCGGCGCAGCAGCGTTTCCTTGGGCGAGCTTTTCGCGTCGCGCCTCGATGTCAGCGTGCGGCCCGAACTGGCGTTCGAGCATCTCGAGCGTATCGACCGCAATGTCCGAATACCCTTGCGCGATGTAGAAGTCGACGCTCTCGAGCTCCTGGCGCATTATGGTTTCCTTGCGCTCGCCATCCACCACCGGTGCTTCTTCAAATACGGATTCATCGTTGAGATCCGCGAACGAAGCCGTGGGATCTGAAAATGACGATGCCGGCGCTTCGTTGGTTTCGAATTCAGCCACTTCGAAACTCGGAACTACCGGCTCTTCTTCGTCCTGAACGACAGCGAAAGTCTCGAACTCCGGAACTTCGCCACTCGGCGGCTCGGGCTCAGGCATCGCCGCGAGATCTTCGGTCGTCTCTTCCTGCAACCCGCCGAGCAGATTCAACCGGTCCATGTAACGCTGTTCGTCGGGTGCGAGCCGGACCAACTGCGTCAACGCATAACGCTCTTCGTCGAGCAGCTCCGAAGCTTCGGCCGACTCCGCGAGCCGTTCCAGCGAGGAGCGCAACGCGTCCATGTCGCGTTGCCACCAGTGAATGCGAACGAGCATCTTCAGCGCGCCGACGTGATCGGGGTTCAACGTCAAGACCTGATTGACGATCTCCAGCAGCTCGCGCTCTTCACGTCCGGCCAGCATCCGTTCGATGATGGTCGAGAGGATGCGAATGACTTCGTCGACCTCGCCGGCTTTCAAGTACAGCCGGGTGACTGGCAGAAACTGCGCGTAGTTAGACGAGTCGCGCGCCATCAGCAACGACGTCGCGCGTTCGGCGCCGCGCGCGTCTTCGGCTTCGAGGTGCGCGCGGTGGAGCATCGATATCAATTCCGTGTCATCTTCGCGGCCTTCGACGGCGCGTTCGAGCACCTCGGCCGCTTCGTCGGCAGTGCCGCGCGCAATGTGCGTGTCGAGCATGCCGCGCAACGCGTCGCGATCGTCGCGCACCAGTTGGAGCGCCTGGGAATACGCTTCGAGTGCCTTGTCGTTGGAGCTCATGTGATGGAGACGATTGGCGGCCTGGATGAACGCGTCAGCCGCCTCGCGGCGCATGTTCTCTTTCACGTAGCCGTCGGCGAGCTTGAGCCGGATC
The DNA here is from genome assembly GCA_046732935.1 of Acidobacteriota bacterium. Classification (GTDB taxonomy): domain Bacteria; phylum Acidobacteriota; class Blastocatellia; order Pyrinomonadales; family Pyrinomonadaceae; genus PSRF01. The sequence continues at coordinate 19,722 of JBKPOC010000008.1, forward strand.
TCGGTGTTGTTCGGATCGAGATCGGCGATCTTGTGCAGGACGTCGAGCGCTTTTTTGTTTGCGCCGGCTTTGGTGTATGCATCGGCGACGACCAGGTACTGCGCCCGCGCATCGTGAACCAGGCCCTGCGTCGCGTAGAGTTCGGCGAGCTTGTGGGCGATGATGGGATCGCGCGTTCGGATACGCTCGATCTTCTTGTACATCGCGATCGCTTTGAGCGTGAACTCCTGTGCGCTGTAGTGTTCGGCGATGCGTTCGAAGCAGCGGACCGCGTCTTCTTTTTTGTTGGATCGGACGTACAGATCGCCCAGCATGTTCAAGGCGGTGAGATCGTCAGCGTCGTTGTCAACGATCTGCCGGTACTCCTTGATTGCTGCGTTGATCTTCCCCTGGGAAAGGAATTTCTCGGCGTTCTTTAGGACCTTAGCTTTATCGAAAGCCATCAGGAATCTTATGTATCATTAGTACGGGTCGCGACTTTAAGCGTAGCAGCGGGCGGGCAGCGAGACAATCGATTTGGATAAGCGAATTGTCAAAAACTCCAGCTTCCAACTCCGGCAAACAGCCGCGGGATACGCTAACATGCGTAAATAAAGGGTGTCAACGAACCTATTTTCAAGCTGAGCAACGATTTGGAACACGGATCGCGAGCACCATTTCCGGCTCGGTTGGGGCAACGGATCGCGCTCGGCGGATTGGTACTTTACGTCGCTTTTGCACCGCATTCCGTCGCCGCCAGCGCCATCGGCGTCGGGGTCGCGGGTCTCGGTTGGGTGATCAAGAGCGTGGCCACCGGAAGCCTGGGTCTGCGGCGCTCTAAATTCGACCTCATCATCGTCCTTTCACTGCTCTGGACCATCGCTTCCTCACTGCTCTCGGAAGAACCGCGAATCAGTTTGCTAAAACTGCAATCTTCCTGGTGCGTCTTTCTGTTCTACTTAACGCGCGCAGTTGTGACGAAACGCTCGGCGCTCGGCCTCGCTGCACTCCTGATCCTTTCAGGCTCGGTAGGAGCGATCTATAGCGCGTTCGATCTCATGCGAGGACGCGGAGTTGTCGTGCAGTCGATCGCGCCGGGAAGCCCGTTTCAGCGAGTGGGGATTCAACCCGGCGACGCGATCTGGCGACTCAACCACACTCGCGTCTATTCAACAGACGACATCGACCAGTTTCTGAAGACGACGACGGCGCCCGTAGTCGTAAGCATTATCTCGCAGGGCGAACAGGTTGAGCGTACGGATCTGGTCCTTACACAGGCGCAACAGCAGCAGTCATCGCCTTCCGGCTTAACGGGTACGGACCGCAGCCATCGTTTCCGCGCCTCGGGCTGGACGCGCCACTACGTCACCTTCGCCGAAATGCTGCAAATGATCGCCCAACTTGCCCTGGGACTCGCCCTGGCCCACTTCAGCAACCACGGTGCGAACAAGTATTTCCGGATCGCAATCGCGGCTGCTGCGATTCTGACTGCCGGCATCGTCTTCACGGCCATGCGGACCATCCTCGTCGCTTTCGCCATCGGCGCGGCCGTGATCGCCTGGCGCTCGCTTCGCGGCGGGTACAAAGTCGCCTTCACGTTCGCGCTCTTTTTCGTGCTGGCGTTCGGCGCCGTCGTCGTTTCGCAAACGCGGGCGCGAGACGCGTTGTTACTCGGCGATCCGAGCTCTTCGTTGCGCGCGCAAGTCGCCCGCGTCGGACTGTCGCGAATCCTCATTCACCCGATCTTCGGCCACGGAATGGACGCGATGAAACTTCACTGGAACGAGTGGGGCTTTCCCGGCCGGGAAATGATTCACCTGCATTCGACGCCGCTTCAGTTGGCTTTCGACCGCGGACTGCCGATGCTGGCACTGTGGCTGTGGATGATGACGGCGTTCTGGTTCTTCATCGCCCAGGTTGAAAAGGGCGCGCGTGACCTCAGCGATACAAACTCTTACGGCCTGCTGCTCGGGATTCTGGGCGCGCTGACCGGGTTTCTCGCCAGTTCCGTGGTCAATTACAACTACGGCGACGCCGAAGCGGCCATGATGTTCTGGTGGCTGATGGGATTGGCGATGGCCATTTTCGACGACCAACCCACGAATTTGCCCGAAAATCGAGCGGTTTAAAGGAAAACATTGTTTTTCCGTCGCTTCAAGGTGTATCTTGTAGCCCTGCGGAGACACTCACTCCGGCTTTCCCAGTCCGCAGGCCCCAGCAACAGACCAGCCCGCATCCAGGAGCGTTCGCAAAATGAAGAGGTGCCCCCAGTGTGAGTTCATTTATGAAGACGACCAGAGTCTGTGCGATATGGATGGCGTCCTGCTTGTCTTTGATTCCCGGACACTACCGAATCTTCATGCGCTGGCGACCGTTTCCGCGCCGTTGCCCGACAAGGCGCAGCGCCGAAGCCGCATGGTGCCGGCGTTTGCCACGCTGCTCCTGATGCTTGTGATAGCGTCGGTCTATTACGTCACTTCCCTGCGCAATTCCGGCGTCAACAATTTTGCACCGCCGACTGTAGTGACCGAACAGGCGGCCCCACCGCCAGTCGAACCACAGCCGGAAGCGCCTGCGGCAGTTCCACAACCTACACCGGAAGCAAACGAAAAACCCGAAACCCATCCGACGACGGCTCCGAAACCAGCGGCAGTACCGGCGAAGAAAGCGGCTGTCCAACCGGCGCCGGTTCGCTCGCCTGAACCTGAACCCGCGAAGAAGGAAGACTCCAAAGTCGGTTCCGTACTCAAGAAGACCGGCAAGATTCTCAAGAAGCCGTTCAAGTGGTAGATATGAAACGTTGCCCCCAATGCCTCTTCATCTATCCTGAATCCGACCAACGCTGCGACTTCGACAACACACCTCTCGTAGCAGTCGCCGATTCAGAGATCGATGCTGCGACAAAGCCACGGCGCAAGAAGCTGGGATTTTTGCTGATTCCTGTGATTGTGGTGTTAGTACTCTCGATGTTTGTTCTTTATAAGACTTCCCGCAAACCAGCACCTGACATTCCTGTTGTAGCCGCCGAGCCAATTACAGAATCGCCAACCCCCACTCCAACACCTGCGCCGTCTCCATCTCCTTCCCCGTCTCCGTCTCCCAAACCTTCGCCTGAGCGCACCGCAACGGCACACACAACTTCGAGCCTGAACCCAATTTCAACCAGCACCGACACCGCTGCGAAACGCAAGCCCGTCATTCTCCTGACTGACGGCGGCAAGATCGAAGCCGACGAAGTCTGGCGCACGCGTGACGGGATCTGGTACCGCCGCAACGGCATGGTCACCCTTCTGAAACACGCGCGCGTGAGATCGATTGTGAACCAGTAAAAAGCGTGATAGTCTGCGTCCCCCTGCAACTCCATCACAAAGGACGCTGACCATGAAAAACACTGCGCGTATTCTAGTCGCTTTGCTCGTCGGCTTACTGCTGCTGCTCACGCTCGTACCTGCTTCTTCACCAGTCGCTCACGCGAACGCTCCGATTGGTCCACTCGACGTTTCGGGCGAGCTTCACGGAGCGCCTTACCGCATCCGCGTACCGGAAAACTGGAACGGCACGCTGCTCGTCTTCCTGCACGGTTATCGCGACAAAGCCGATCATCCGGGTGAGATCGACAATCGCAATCCCGACATCGCACCGAACGCGTTGCTTGAAGCGCCACTGTTGGCGCAAGGCTTCGCGCTCGCGGGCACGGCGTTCAAAGACAACGGTTGGGCAATCGGCGACGCCATTCAGGACGCGAAAGATCTCGCCGTCTTCTTCCGCGGCAACATCGCTAAGCCGGAGCGCACGATCATTTGGGCAGCGTCCGTCGGAACGGTCGCCGCGCTCAAAAGCATGGAGCAGTTCAACGGTATCTACGATGGTGGGCTGTGTCTCTGCGCCGTTGGCTCGGGCACGACGCGCGTCTGGGACAACGGGCTCGCGCTATATCTCGCGTATGACGTCGTGTTTGGAATTCCGCCGTCGTGGGGTACGGCCGGCGAAGTCAGAAATGATCTGAATTTCGATACGGAAGTGTTGGCGAAGCTCGCGCCGGAACTCAGCAACATCGCGAACTTTCCGAAGTTCGAGTTTATCCGGCTGGTCGCCGGGACGCCGGGACGCGGGATCAATCCACCGCCGCCGCCAGGTTTTTATCCCGGCTGGGTGCTCACCGATATGTTTTTCCTGACTGAAGCTCGCGCCGAACTGCAACGGCGCGCTGGCGGGCCGTTCGTTCAGAACCTCGATGCCGAATACAGTCTCACGGCCGCCGAGAAAGCGTATCTGGCTGGAATCGGTTTGCCGACGCCCGTTGTCGATGCGTGGTTGGCGCAGATGAATGCGCGCCGCGACATTCAGGCGGATACGTCGGCGCGCAACTACGCGCGCAACAACACGGATTACAACGGGAAGATTCGCAATCCGCTGCTGACGATGCACACGATCGTCGATCCGCTTGTGGTGGTGCCGAATGAAGAGGCGTATGCGGAGTTGAATGCAGCGGCTGGGAGAGAAGAGCTGTTGTTTCAGACTTACACGAGCGGCGTCGGTCACTGCAACTTCACCGGGCCGCAAGTCCTGACCGCTGTCGGCGCGATCGATGCGTGGGTCCGCACGGGCGTGCGTCCGACGTCAGCCGCATTCCCGGCGGCGCTCGGCTTCGTCCCCGGGTTTACGCCACCGCCATTGTTGCAACCCTGACGGAGAAAGGGAGGGGGAGACGCGGAGACGAGGTGATCTTTCACCCCGTCCAGCTTCTCCCCTTCTCCCTTTCACCGCATCTCCCCGTCTCCCCGTCTCCCCGTCCCCGCGTCTCCCCTTCTCCGTCCCCGCTTCCGCGTTCCGGCTATAATGTCCGCCGAATGAGTTCTGCTGTTCCACTCACTCAGGCGGTCGCTGCCGGCGACGTCGACGCTGTCAATGCGGCGCTCGCCGCCGGAGCCGACCCCAACGAGCGGAACAATGGCGGCCAGACTGCGCTCATCCTCGCGGTCATCTTCAGTCACACCGACCTCGTCCAACTGCTTGTAAAAGCCGGCGCGAATCCGCGTCTGCGCGACAACCTCGGACTCGATGCGATCGAGTGGGCGCAACGGCGTGGTCTTACTGAACTATTTACCGAGCCGGTTGTAGAAACACGGATTAGTGATGAGAAGAGTCGGAAATGGTTGGAGGGCGTCAAACAAAGAATTCAAGAACAACAAGCACGAGTCGAACCGGTAGTAGAAAAATCCGTGGTTCCCAAACCGGAACCTGAACCGAAACCTGAACCTTCACCCACGCGAAAGCGCTGCCCGAAGTGCGGCGCGGTTTACAACAGCGAACTCGTCGCCTACTGCGCCCATCACGTCGTTCGCCTCGTCGACATCGACGCCGACGCCGACGAGCCGCTCCTCTTCTCAGCAACAACGCCAGCTTCGACGCCAATCACAAACACCCCCTGGCTCTGGATCTTCATCCTCGTAACCGTCAGCGTCGCGGCCTTCACCGGCTATCTGATCACGTCGCAACTGACAGCCGTCGTCGTTCCCGACAACCAAACCACGGGCGCTCCGCGTCAACCGCGCAGCTTTTTGAAAGGCGCGCCTGTCGCCACCGGCGATCTCGCAGGAAAGTCGATCAACCTTCCAGACGCCGAGTGCCCGGTTTACGACAACGAGTCACGGCGCGCGGGTGCTTCGAAAACTGTCAACGTTCGCATCAAGCTCGACAAGAGCGGCAAGGTCTACTGGGCGCGAGCAGAAGGCGGCGACGAAGCATTGCGCACCGCCGCAACCGAAGCCGCGACCAACTCCACTTTCTCACCTGACAAACTCCACGGCCGCGAATCAGAAGGAACCATCACCTACACTTTCGGCCCGTGAGGATCTCGGATCGCGGTGGTATCCTTTACCGGTGCTCGATTCCCAACAGACCCAACTCCTCCCGGAAGAACTGCGCGCGGCAGTTCCCGTAGTCGGCAACGTTCTTCGCGAGCGCTACCGCCTCGATAGCGAGCTCGGCCGCGGTGGAATGGGAACGGTCTATCGCGCCACCGATCTCGAGCTCCAGCGCGAAGTCGCCGTTAAAGTACTTTCAGCTTCCAGTCACACTTCGGACGGACGCGAACGCCTGATCCGCGAAGCGCGCGCCGCGGCTGCACTCAATCACCCGCACATCGTCACGATCCACGACGTCGGCGAAGTGGGCGGACTGCCGTTTCTCGTGATGGAACTCGTCGCCGGACCACGTCTGTCGCAGGCAAAACCAACAGACGTAGCGCGCGTCGTCGACATCGCCATCCAGATTTGCGCCGCACTCGAACACGCGCACACGAACAGCATCGTGCATCGCGATCTGAAACCTGACAACGTGTTGTTATCAGGATCGGGCCAGTCGAGCACGGTAAAGCTTGCGGATCTCGGTCTCGCGTTGCCGGCTTCCGCCGAACGCATTTCGCGCGTCGGCGTGATCGTCGGGACTGCGGCCTACATGGCGCCGGAGCAGGCGTTGGGCCAACCGGTTGACGGGCGTTCCGACCTGTACGCGCTCGGCGTCTTGCTTTACGAATTGACGACCGGTCGCGTGCCTTTCACCGGCGACGATCCGCTGACGGTCGTTTCGCAACACGTCCATGCGCCTGTCGTGCCTCCGCGAGTGCTGCGTCCCGACCTGCCGCGAGGTTTGGAAGCCGTGATCGTTCGTCTGCTCGCGAAAGATCCGGCGCATCGCTTCAGTTCAGCCGCCGAAACTCGCGCGGCCCTGGTCGAATCGTTGACTGCGAACGGTGACGCTGCGCCCAGCGACACTGCTTCCGCTGTCGCGATTCTCGACGCGCTCTCGCGTGGACGCCTCGTCGGTCGCACCAGCGAACTCGCGGAAGCGCGCGAACTCTGGCAACGCGCGCGTGAAGGCCGCGGCCATGCCGTCGTGCTCAGCGGCGAACCCGGCGCGGGCAAGACTCGCCTCGCGCGTGAGATCACGATCCAGGCCGCGGTTGACGGCGCGCTTGTGTTGTCCGGCGGTTGTTACGAGTACGAAGCGACGACGCCGTACTTGCCGTTTGTCGAAGCGTTTCGCCGCTGGGTCCGCGAGGAACAGAACGACGACAAGTTGCGCGAGATCCTCGGCGACGCGGCGACGCAGATCGGCAAACTCGCTCCGGAGATCGAAACGCGTCTCGGCCCGTTTCCCGAACGCCCGCAACTCGCGCCGCACGAAGAACGCCTGCTGTTTTTCGATGCAGTCGCGCAGGTGTTTTCCAACATCGCGCGCCGCCAGTCGTTGTTGTTCTACGCCGACGATCTGCACTGGGCCGATCGCGGCACGCTCTGGTTGTTGGGCCACCTGCTGCGCCAACTGCGCGACGCGCGCGTGCTCATCGTCGGCGCTTATCGCGAAACTGAGCTCGATCGCGCGCACCCGCTGGCGAAGTCGTTAGTCGACTGGAACCGCGAGCGATTGATCACGCGCATCGTGCTGCGCCGCTTCAACACGGACGAAACAGGCGACCAGCTCAGCGCGCTGCTCGGCGAGAACGTGAGCGGTGAGTTTGCAGTCGCGGTGCATCGCGAGACTGAAGGCAATCCGTTCTTTGTCGAGGAAGTTTTGAAGGCGCTGGTCGAGCAGGGTTCGGTGCGCCGCGAGAGCGGGCGCTGGACGCGTTGCGAGATGGATGAGTTGCTGATCCCGCAAAGCGTAAAGGAGGCTATCGGCAATCGTCTCGATCGCGTTAGTCAGAAGTGCAACGAACTGCTGCGCCTCGGCGCGATACTCGGAAAGGTCTTCACGTTCGAAGAGTTGAGCGCCGCCGCCGAACAGACTGAAGACGCGCTGCTGGATGCACTCGACGAAGCGACCAACGCGCAACTGATCGCGCCCGCCGGCGACTCGTTCAGCTTCACGCACGACAAGATTCGCGAAGTCCTCTATGAAGAGCTCAACCCGATCCGGCGGCGGCGTTTGCATCGTCATGTCGCCGAAGGTCTCGAACGGATTCGCGATCGGTTCTGCTGCGGCGCCGAGAAGCTGGCCCATCACTACATTCAGGCCGGCGATCTCGAACGCGGACTGCAATACGCAAAACAAGCCGCGGCGGAAGCGCAGCGGGTCTTCGCGTTTGACGAAGCGATCGCCGCCTACGGGCGTGCTCGCGATTGCGCCGAAGCGCTGGGCCTGCCCGCGGAGCAACTCGAACAGGAAGAAGCGATGGGCGAGGTCTACATGCTGCACGGCGAAACGGTCCGCGCCGGCGAGCATTTCGAACGCGCCCTCGCGCTCGCAACCGACGAATCGACTCGCGTGCGGCTGCAATCGCAGGCCGGATCTTCTCTTGTCACCACGGGCGAGCCACGCGGACTCGACTACATTCACGAAGCGCTGCGGGTCTTGGATCCCGTTGCGAATCCCATCGAAACGGCGAACGCGTTATCGGCGGAAGCGCGTTTTCATCATCTCGCCGGCCGTCATAAGAAGGCGATCGAGATCCTGCTGCGCGCGAGTGAACTGGTCGAGCCGGCGGACAAGAGCGAGAGTTTCTGCATCTTCTCGGCGCCGATCGTTGGGCAGGTCTATACGTTCATGGCCGGCGCGCATCAACACTACGGGCTTTACACTGAAGCGGACCGCTGGGCGCGCCGCGCCATCGACTTCGGCACGCGGCACAACGTTCTGTCCGCGCAGGCAGCGGGTTACGAGTTTCTCGGCGAAGACGCGGTTCATAGCGGGGAGTTTGAAAAAGGACTTCTGCACGCCGAGCGCGAGATCGAGTTGGCGGAAAGACTTCATTCGCGCGAGCGGCGGGCGTGGGTGCATTACTACTCCGGACTGTGCCGCTTCTTTCTGGGCCAGACTGAGCAGGCGGAGCAGGAGTATCTGGCAGGCATCGCGCTTGCCGAGGCAATTGGCGAGAACCGGTTGTTGAAGTTCATCGGGTCGAACCTCGCGGTGGTGCAGGCGGCGTTGGGCCGGCTCGACGAAGCGTTGAAGACGGCGTCGGAACATTTCTCACGTTCGTCGCCGCGTTTGATTTACTCACACTTCGAAGCGCTTCGGTGTTTGGCGGAAGTGCGGTTCCGTCGCGGGGAGATCGATGAAGCGGAACGTGTTTGCCGGCAGGCTCATGAGCTCGTTGCCTCGACTGATTCGCGCGTTAGCCAGTTGTGGCTTGGGCCGTTGCACATCGGGATCCTGATGGCCCAGGGGAAGCGCGATGAAGCGCGTGAGAAGTTGAGTGTGTATCAGGAGCTTGTTAACGATTGCCAGTCGCCGCGGTTCAGTGCTGAGGCTGCACGGCTGACGTCGGAGTTAGCGGCGTAATGCGATTGTTTTAGAGATGACACCAGTTTGCAACCCGTTATGTACGCAAGCGGGCAATAATTCAGTATCCCTCCACAGCGTATTCCCCAGGAACCATGGTTTCTTTGAGTTGTCCCCCGCCAAGCAGGGACGCAGAGACATGGTGGTGTGTGACAACCTCTTTGCGCCCCTGCACCGCTCGGGTGTTAACGGCTGCTGAGACTGTTGCCGTTCTTCAAATAACGATCGAGAAAATCAAGGATCGCTTTGTAGGCGCGGATCTCGTTCGCCTTCTTCGTGAATCCGTGTCCCTCATTGTCGAATAACACATACTCGACCACACCATTCCGCTTCTTGATGTTGTCGACAATCTCATCCGACTCAGGCTTGATAACCCGCGGATCGTTCGCACCCTGCAACACAATCAAAGGCTTCACGATCTTGTCAGCGTGAAACAGCGGCGACGTCGCACGCAAATTCTCGAGGTCAGTCTCCGGGTTCCCAATCTCCTTGTAGAGCGACTTGCGAAACGACTCCCAATACGGCGGAATCGACTGCAAGGTCCGCACCCAGTTGGAAACACCAAACAGATCCACCCCAACTGCAAACTCCTCAGGCTTGAACGCCAGCGCCGCCAACACCATGTAACCGCCATACGATCCACCGGCGATCCCGATCTTCTTCTCGTCGACGTACCCAAGCTTCGCCAGATACTTCTTCGCCTCGACACAGTCCCACAACGGCTCGCGCCCATGCTTCCCATCATCCGCGGCGAAGAACGTTTTGCCATAACCACTCGAGCCGCGATTGTTCACACCCAGCACGACGTAACCATGATTGACGAGATACTGCGTCAAGGGATTGTAACCGGGACGCGTCTGTCCGCCTGGCCCACCGTGAATCACCAGCAACGCCGGCACTTTGTGTTGCGCACTCGCCTGCTTCGGCTTGTACAGGATCGACGGAATATCCAGACCATCAAACGACTTGTAACGGATCGCTTCCGATTCGACGAGATCGGCGGCGTTGATCTCGGGATTCATGCTGTCCGTCAACTTCGTCGTCTTCTTCGTGGCGAAGTTGTAGACGTAGAGATTGCTCGGGCTGCGATCGCCGTTCACGTAAAAGGCCATCAACTGCTCGCTCGGCGAGATGGTGACGCCCGTGATCACACCATTGGGCAACTGCGGCAACGCGATCGGCTTGCCAGTCGCTTGATCGTAGATCTTGATCTTCGTGCGCGCGTCCTCGTTGATGGCCGTCACGCGATACTTTCCGTTGCGCGAGAAGAAAGTGTACGAGACGTCCCACGGCGTCTTCTCGACTATCTCGCTTTTGCCGGTTGCGAGATCGTAACGCGCGACGTATTGGAACTCCGCGCCGGAATCCGTGAGGTAATAGAGATGCTTCGAGTCGACGTCAAACGACTGCGGGCTGTTGACCATGTCTCCCTTGTGCTCGGTGAGGTTCTTCATCTCCTTCGTCGCGGTGTTGAAGAGAAAGACGTCCATGTCAGCCTGCGAGCCGCCATTCTTCTGAAACGCGATGAACTTCTTGTCGTTTGAAATGTCGGCGAAATCGAGGCCGGTCTCGTCTTTGTAAATGAGCGTGGGTTTCAACGTATCGATCGGCATTTCGAAGATGTCGAAGAAGCGCGGGTCGCGTTCGTTGGTCGAGAAGTAGAACGACTTGCGATCGTGACTCCAACGGAGAAACGTGGCTTTCGTTTTTTCGCCGGGCGTGAGATCGCGTTCCGTGCCGTCGAGCTCACGCAAGAAGAGGTGGCTGTTCTCGTTGCCGCCGCGATCGTACGTGTAAAGAATGCGGGCGTCGGTTGGGAAGTAAGCGACGGCGAACGTGCTTTCCTTCGTCGAGTTGGTCATCTGCGACGCCGCTCCGCCCGTGACCGGCACGGAGTAGACATTGAAGATGCCCGACTGGTTGCTGTGAAACAGGATCGATTTCTCATCGGCCGAGAAGGAACTGCCGCCGATGCGCACCGTGTTCATGAACTGCTCGATCGTGTACTCCTTCTGAGCAGCAACCGACGAAACGACCAATAAGAAGGTAGCGATCAGCAGAAAAAACTGTCTGGGGCGAGTCATTTGATTGTCCTTTCTTCAGCAAATATGAGATCGACGCCCGATGCGGCAAACCGACGTGCTGTAGCGGCGGAGTATTTTATCAGCAGGGCGAGTTCCATAGTACGACCGAGAGTTAATGCAAAGCGACGAGCGCCAGCTTCTAATTCCAATGGATCTGAAATCCGTGTATACCAACTCGTCGCATGCTCGAGCGCTGAATTATTAGAATACCTCGTCACTACTTCACGAAAAGCACGCAGCGAATCGTCGTTCAACGCGCGCAGCGTGTCGAGTGCGAGGACGTTCGTTGTTCCTTCCCAGATCGGCAGCACCTGGCTGTCGCGCAACAAGACCGGCAAGCCCGTGTCCTCAACATAACCCGCGCCGCCAAACGACTCGAGCACTTCACTCGCGACCGCGACTGCCTGTTTCGCAGTCGTCAACTTCATCACCGGCGTCAACAATCGGAGCAACAATGCCTCTTCTTCGCTGATCTCGCCCGTCTCACTGCGGCCGGTTAGTTCAGCGACGTAGAAAGCGAGATGAAACGCGCCTTCAAACTCGGCTTGCAGACCGGCGAGCGTGTCCATGTGCAACGGCTTCTCCGACAGCGGCGCGCCGAATGCGAAACGTTTGCTCGCGTAGTCAGTGCTCAGCGCAATACCACGACGCATCAGCGCGACCGCACTGATCCCGTTCCACAGACGAGTAACATTCAACAGCGGTGCGATATTACGGACGCCGTCAGTCGTTTCGTAAACCAACTGCGCCGGTGTTCCGTTCAGCATCAGTTCCGCAGTCGGAACTTTCCGTGTTCCCAGCTTGTCTTTGAGACGATTGATCTCGATGTTGTTCGGGCGTCCGTGTTCGTCTCTGGTTTCGACGTAGAACAGCGCCAGCCCGCGGCCGCCGCCCGGATTCCCTTCCGGACGCGCGAGCGTCAGCGCCATTTGCGAACTGATCGCCGACGTGAACCACTTCCGTCCGTAAAGCCGGAAAATTCCGTCCTCCTGTCGCGCGACAGTTTCGGACAAACCGACGTCCGAACCGCCGGTCAGTTCAGTCATCCATTGTCCCGCGGTCCAGAACTGACTCGGATCGCGCGTAATCAAGTGAGGCACTGCGCGATCGATCAGTTTTTGATTGCCAGACAACAAGAGCGTCCGCGCCGCGCCGTCGGTCATCGCCAAAGGACAACTGTAAATATCTGTCGAAGGCGTGAAGAGATATGCCAGTGCACACTGATGGACGCGCGACAAGCTGCCATGCTTCTGTTCGTAAGCCGTGGCGACGACGCCGTGCTCGACCGCGATTCGCTCAGCGACGCGCCACAAGGGCGTCAACTCGATCTGATCGGTGCGATTTCCCCATGCGTCCCATTGCGTCAGCCGCGGCTCGTTCAACCTGTCAGCCAACTGCAACTCGTAAAGATCAGCGCCCGCGAGCCTGCCCATTTCGAACAGCGATCCCTCGATCTCGCGCAACATCTCGCCCGGCAACACGCGCTCGAGATACGAACGCAACACCTCGTCGTCTTCGTATTGATTGCCGAGTTTCGGAGGCATTTGCTCGAATTGCATGAGCAGAGGTTTACACAGATAAGGCAAATCAGCAAAATGTACTGCCGACTCTGAAACCGCAGCGCCTCGTTATACCGAATGTCCCACGAAAACATGGAACAAGACCTCTTCCTCAAGTGCCTCCTCGAAGCAAACGTCGACGGCATCATCGCGTTCGACCGCGAGTTCCGGTACACGACCTGGAACCGCGCCATGGAAAAGATCTCCGGCGTCAAACGCGAGGACGTGCTGGGCAAGTGCGCGTTCGATGTCTTCTCATGTCTCAAGGAGACTGGCGAAGACCATTACTATCGCGAAGCGATCGCGGGCCGCAGCGTTGTCGCCGAAAATCGCCCGTACGTCATTCCGCAAGCGGGCCGCCAGGGCTTCTTCGAGGGTTACTACTCGCCGCGTCATGACGAGAACGGCGAGGTCATCGGCGGCGTCGCCATCATCCGCGATATCACTGACCGCAAGCTGCTCGAAGCGTCTGCTCTGGACGATCACAAACGTCTCGCGTTTCACGTCGACAACACGCCGCTCGCCGTTATCGAGTGGGACAATGAGTTCAAGGTGCTGCGCTGGTCGCCGGCCGCGAAGAAGCTATTCGGCTGGACCGCCGCGGAAGTTCTCGGCAAACGTTTCAACGATTGGGAATTCGTCGTGCCCGACGACGTTGAAGCCGTTAACCAGGTCGGCCGCCGGCAAAACGAGGGCGAGGAACGTCACGGCATCTCTCGCAATCGCAATTACACGAAGCTCGGTTCGATACTGCATTGCGAGTGGTACAACTCGGCGCTCTACGACGAGACCGGCAAGCTCGTGTCCGTTCTGTCGCTCGTGCTCGACATCACAGTGGCGACGAGAATCGAAGAGGCGCTGCGCAAGTCGGAGATGCAGTACCGGTTGCTGTTCGAGTCGAACCCGCAGCCGATGTGGGTTTACGATCTGACGACCCTTCGTTTCCTCGCAGTGAACGACGCAGCCGTCAAACACTACGGCTACTCGCGCTCCGAGTTCCTCGACATGAACATCATGCAGATCAGGCCGGCAGAGGATGCGCAGATACTTCGCGAATACATCGCCGCCGGCAATCCGGAGCTCGATCACGCCGGCGAATGGCACCACCGGAAGAAAGACGGAACGATCATCAATGTCGAGATCACCTCGAACCGCGTGAACTTCGCGGGGCGCGCGGCCGAGTTTGTCCTTGCCAACGACATCACCGAACGCAAGCAAGCCGAGACCGCGCTGCGCATCAGCGAGGATCGTTATCGCGATCTCGTCGACAACAGTCACGAACTGATCTGCACGCACGATCTCAACGGGCGCGTGCTCTCAGTCAATCCGTGGGCGGCGCGCGCGCTGGGCTATCCGCAGCAGTCGCTCGTCGGTATCAACATTCGCGACGGCCTATTGCCGGAGTATCGCGAACAATTCGACGAGTACCTCAACACAGTCACTACGGAAGGCTCGGCGCGCGGCGTGATGAAGGTGCGTACCTCGACGGGTGAAGTGCGGCTGTGGGAGTACTACAACACGCTGCGCACGGAAGGCGTCGAGACTCCGATCGTTCGCGGGATGGCCCATGATGCGACCGAGCGGCGGCAAGCGCTGAAACGCGAGAAGGAAGCGCGACTCGAAGCTGAAGCGGCCAATCGCGTGAAAGACGAGTTTCTGTCGACGCTGTCGCACGAACTGCGCACGCCGTTGACCGCCATCATGGGCTGGTCCGACCTGTTGCTGCACGATGAAGTCGACCCGGACAAGCGACAACAAGCGATCGAGACCATCGCGCGGAATGCGAATTCGCAGTGCCAACTGATCAACGATCTGCTCGAAGTGTCGCGCATCATCACGGGTAAGCTGCGGCTCGAGTTCGTCGCCTGCCAACTGCAATCGGTGATCGAGGCGGCTGTTGAAAGTATTCGCCCGACGGCGGAAGCGAAAGGGATTCGGCTGCAAGTGTCGCTCGATCCGAATGCGGGGTCTGTGTTTGGCGATAGCGAACGGCTTCAGCAGATCGTGTGGAACCTGTTGTCGAATGGTGTGAAGTTCACGCAGAGTGGTGGTTCGGTTCGGGTCAGCCTCGAGCGGATTAATTCGCACGTCGAGATCGTAGTTGCGGACACGGGCGTCGGCATTCATCGCGATTTTCTGCCGCACGTGTTCGATCGTTTTCGTCAGGCGGATGGATCGACGACGCGGAACTACGGCGGGCTCGGGTTGGGGCTTGCAATCGTCCGGCACCTGGTCGAGATTCATGGTGGAACGGCGTACGCGGAGAGCGCGGGCGAGAATGAGGGATCGAAGTTTACTGTGCGGCTGCCGTTGATGGTGTCGAGTGAATTCCCGGTCGATACAACGCCGGCGCAGCCTGTTGCCGCTGCTGTTACTTCAGGGGAGCGGCAGTTGTCACTCGCCGGCTTGCGCGTGCTGATCGTCGATGACGAGCTCGATGCACGCGGATTGTTGACGGCGATGCTCGAACGCTGCGGAGCGGAAGTGCAGGCCGTGGAATCCGCGCGAGAAGGACTGGAAACAGTTGAACGATGGCATCCGGACGTGCTCGTCGCAGACATCGGTATGCCGGTCGAGGACGGTTACGGGTTGATCAAGAAAGTGCGCGCGCTGCCACGGGAACGCGGCGGTCAAACTCCCGCGCTAGCATTGACCGCCTATGCGAGAACTGAAGACCGCGTTCGTGCGATATCCGAAGGTTACCAGCTACATCTCGCGAAGCCTGTAGATCGGATTGAACTGGCTACTGTGGTCGCGAGTCTCGCGAACCGCGTCTCCGTTTAACCACAAAAAGGCACAGAAGACACAGAAGGCACAAAAGAAATTTCTGAGGGGTGGGGCGCTTTTTAAATAGCCGTTATTTAAAGAGGGCTACTTACCTTTAGAAAATCCTTTTGTGCCTTCTGTGTTTTTTGTGCCTTTTGTGGCAAAAACTGTCTGTCGCTAGTCGCACCCTGCGATACTCTCGGACAACTTCCGCCAGCGATGTCCGTTGCGAGCGAGTAGTTCGTCTGCGGCGGATGGGCCATCGCTGCCGGCGGCGTAGTTCGGAAAATCAGGCGGCGACTGTTGTGCCCAGGCCTCTTCAATAGGCGTGATCAAGCGCCACTGCGCTTCCACCTCGTCACTGCGAATGAACAGCGTCGCATCACCGCGCATCACGTCAAGCAGCAACATCTCGTACGCCGCCGGCGACTCGACCCCAAACGCGCTGCTGTAACAGAAATCCATGTGCACAGTGCTCGTGTGCATCTCGAACCCCGGACGCTTCGCCCCAAACGTGACAGTGATCCCCTCGTTCGGCTGAATCCGCAACGCAACGATGTTCGGATCGATCTCGTCATCCGGCGTGCGCGCGAACAACGCCTGCGGCGTCCGTTTGAAATGCACCGCAATCTCCGTCAGGTGGCGCCCGAGACCCTTTCCAGTGCGGACGTAAAATGGCACCCCCGACCAGCGCCAGTTCGAAACCTGAAACTCGACCGCCGCATACGTCTCGGTCGTCGAACCATTCTTCACGTCTTTCTCTTCCCGATACCCGGTGGCTTGTTTGCCCTCGATCTCGCCTGGTCCATACTGCCCGCGTACCGTCCGCTCCGCGACTTGCTCCGGCGTCAGACGCCGAATCGATCGCAACACCTGCACCTTCTCTTCACGAACGGAATCAGCGTCGAACGCCACCGGCGGTTCCATCGCCGTCAGCGTCAACAGTTGCAACAAGTGATTCGCAACCATGTCCCGCAGCGCGCCCGCTTCTTCGTAGTAACCCGCGCGGCTGCCGACGCCGGCAGTCTCAGCCGCCGTGATCTCCACGTAATCGACGTAGTTTCTATTCCAGACCGGCTCGAACATCGAGTTGCCGAAGCGAAACACCAGAATGTTTTGCACGGTGTCTTTGCCGAGGTAGTGATCGATGCGATAGATCTGCTGCTCCTTAAACACCTCGCGAATCGTGATGTTCAACGCCTTCGCCGATTCGAGATCGCGGCCGAACGGTTTTTCGATGACAATGCGCGTCCATTGCTGGTCTTCTTTCGCGAGATCCGCCCTGCCGAGACCTTTCACGATGGGCGCGAACAACGACGGCGGCGTAGCGAGATAGAAAAGATGGTTGCGGCTCGCGCCGTTCTTCGCAAGCTCTTCGAGGCGCGTGCCGATCATCTGATACGTTCCGTCGTCTTCGAGCTCGCCGCTGACGTAATGAACACGGTCGGCAAACGCGCGCCACTTCTGATCGTCGATATGTTCGATCTTTTCCGAAGCGTCTAACGCTTCGCGCACACCATTGCGAAACTCGTCTTCCGACATCGGGTTTCTGCCGATACCGAGGATGTGCACCTTCTCGAGGCAGCCCTCGACCATTAGATCGAACAAAGCGGGCATCAACTTTCGTCTCGTGAGATCGCCGGTCGCGCCGAAGATCACGACGACGCACGGGTCGGCATGCGGCAGCGAAGGCGCTTCCATTTGCACTGGATCTGGTTCGATTAGTATTGCTGACATTATTTACTTCCCTTTTCTACGTGACCCCCGAATTGAAATCGCATCGCGGATAAAATTTTATTTGCGAAGTCTGCTTCGCCGCGCGACGAGAAACGTTGAAACAACGCGGCGCTGAGCACTGGAACCGGCGCGCCTTCTTCAATGGCGGCATTGATCGTCCAGCGGCCTTCGCCCGAATCAGACACGTGACCGGAAAAGCCCTCCAACTGCGGGTTCTTCGCCAGCGCGATCGCCGTTAGATCGAGTAGCCACGAAGCAATCACGCTACCGCGACGCCAGACCTCGGCGACGTCCGCGAGATTGAAATCGTAACGATAATGTTCCGGATAACGAAGCGGAGTCGTCTCGGCGTCGACGGCGTGATCGAGCTTGCCGACGTTCGCGTGATGCAACACGTTCAGTCCCTCGGCGTACGCGGCCATCAAGCCGTACTCGATGCCGTTGTGGACCATCTTCACGAAATGACCGGCCCCTGACGGGCCGCAGTGCAGGTAGCCTTCAGCCGCGGTTCCGGCATCCGCGGCACGGCCGGGAGTGTCTGAAACGGTCGCACGTCCCGGCGCAAGCGTCTTGAAGATCGAGTCGAGCCGCGCGACGACTTCGTTTTCGCCGCCGATCATCTGGCAGTAACCGCGTTCGAGTCCCCACACGCCACCGCTCGTGCCGACGTCGATGTAATGAAGGCCCTTCGCTTTCAGTTCCTGCGCGCGGCGGATGTCGTCGATGTAGTAGGAGTTTCCACCGTCGATGATGACGTCGTCAGCATCGAGTTTTCCGGCGAGATCGTTGAGCGTCGCATCGACGAGCGCGGCCGGAATCATCAACCACACTGCACGCGGGCGATTCAACTTCGCGATGAAGTCGTCCAGCGACTCCGCGCCCGTTGCGCCTTCGTCCGCGAGCGTCTTTACTGCCTCCGCGTTGCGATCGTAAACCACACACTGATGTCCGCCGCGCAGGAGACGCCGCACCATGTTGGCGCCCATGCGGCCGAGCCCGATCATTCCGATTTGCATTCCGCAACTCCTAATGTGATTCTGTTTAGGAAACACGTATCACGAATGATCGAAGAACGCCAACCACAGTGAGGAGCATTTCGCTATGAAATGTTTGCTTCTTTTGTTAGTTCTTGCCGTTCCCGTGATGGCGCAACGCACGCCCGCGATTCCGGCCGGCCGCGTCGTCGACCTCTCTTATGCTTTCGACTCCTCGACCGTCTATTGGCCGACAGCCGAAGGTTTCAAGCTCGAAACCGACTTCGAAGGCGTGACGGACAAAGGTTACTTCTACTCCGCGTACCGCTATTCCGCGGCCGAACACGGCGGCACGCACCTCGACTCGCCCGTACACTTCGCAAAGGGCCATCTCACCGCGGATCAGATTCCGTTGGATCAGTTGATGGGAGCGGCTGTGGTCGTCGACGTGACGAAGCAGTGCGCCGGCAATCCCGACTACCTCGTAAGTGTCGCTGACTTCCAGAACTGGGAAAGAACAAACGGCAGGCTCGCGCCCGGCGTGATCGTGCTGCTGCGAACAGGGTTCGGCAAATACTACCCCGACCGCAAGAAATATCTCGGCACTGACGAACGCGGCGCTGACGCCGTCGCGAAGCTTCACTTCCCCGGACTTGATCCGGCCGCCGCGCGCTGGTTGACGCAGAACCGATCGATCAAGGCGATCGGTCTCGACACCGCGAGCATCGATCGCGGTCAGTCGACGTTGTTCGAAAGTCACCGCACGCTGTTCGACAAAAACATTCCCGCCTTCGAAAACGTCGCGAACATGGATCAACTGCCCGTCAAAGATTTTTTCGTGATTGCGTTGCCGATGAAGATTAAAGGCGGGAGCGGCGGGCCGCTGCGCATCATTGCGATCTTAAATCATTAACTGGACGGTACGATCTTGCTGTGTTCGACGAGCAGCTCTTCAAATGCGCTCGGCGTCAGCGACTTGCTGAACAGGAATCCCTGCACGACGTCGCAGTTCAGCGAGCTCAGATACTGAAGCTGCTCCTGCGTCTCGACGCCTTCGGCAACAACGGTCAGATCGAGCGCGTGGCCCAACGTGATAATCGCGCGCACGATCGCCGTGTCGTGCGGATCCTTGCAGATGTCTGACACGAACGACCTGTCGATCTTCAGCGTGTCGATGGGAAAACGTTTGAGATAGTTGAGCGACGAGTAACCGGTGCCGAAGTCGTCGATCGCCACCCTGATGCCCATCAACTTCAACTCGTGAAGTTTCTCGATCGCCTGTTCCGGGTCTTTCATTACCGAGCTCTCGGTCAATTCGAGCTCCAGCCAGCGCGGATCCAGGTTCGTCTCTTTCAGAATCTCTGCCACTGAGGAAATGAACGTCGCCTGCTGAAACTGCCGCGCCGAAAAGTTTACCGACAGTCGCATCGGCGCGAGTCCCGCGTCCTGCCACGCCATGCTTTGCGCGCATGCTTCTCGCAACACCAAATCGCCGAGTTGGATGATCAATCCACTGTCTTCCGCCAGCGCGATGAACTCGCCGGGATATAACACGCCGAGACTTGGATGGTTCCAGCGCACGAGCGCTTCCATTCCGACTAACTGAAAACTGCGCGTGTCGACCTGCGGTTGGTAATGCACGAGAAACTCGCTGCGATCGATCGCGCCGCGCAAGTTGCTTTCGAGCACCAGTTGTTTGAGCGCACGTCTCGTTCCGCCGGCGGTGTAAAACTGGTAGTTGTTGCCGCCCTGCACTTTCGCGCGGTCCAGCGCCGCGCCGGCATTCTTCAACAGGCTTGCCGTGTCGCGACCGTCCTGCGGGTAAACGGCGATGCCGATGCTGCTGGAAACAAACACCTCCTGATCGTCAAACAGGAACGCCTGATCGAGTGTTTCCTTGATCGCGCGCGCGGCGTTGGCGGCGTCCTGCGCGCGAGAGATGTGCGTCAACAGAATCGCGAACTCGTCGCCCCCGAAACGTGCGACCGTGTCGCTCTCGCGGACGCAACTCGTCAAACGCTCCGCAACTGACTGAAGCAGGCGATCGCCGGCGGTGTAGCCGAGCGAGTCGTTGATGGTTTTGAAGCGGTCGAGGTTGAGCAGCAGCACCGCCTGCATCTGATCGTTTCGGCGTGAAAGCGCTATGGCCTGTTTGAGACGATCCTTGTAAAGCACCTGGTTGGGCAGGTCGGTGAGCGCGTCGTGATACGCCAGATGATTGAGTTTGTCTTGCGTCTGCTTGGTTTGCGACAGGTCGACGACAAAACACGCGATCTCTTCCTCGTGTAAGGCCGCGCCGAATAGCACCGGCAGGCAACTGCCGTCGCGGCGGATCAGGTTCTCTTCAAAAGGTGAGCAGGCGCCGAAAGCCATCAGCTTCTCGAAAGCGTCGTCGACGAGGCGATGGTCTTCGGGGGCCGTCAGATCGTAGATCTTCGGCGGCAGGTCCTCGCGGGAGTAGCCGATGCTATTCAGAAAACTGTCGTCGGCAGCGAGTATTTTCCCGCCTAGATCGAGGAACAGAATTCCGATCAGATTTGTGGCGACGAGTCGTCGCAGTGCGGCGTCGAGATCTGTCATGTGATTCTGGTGAGGTGAGATAGGGCAGACCTAGACTAACACAGATCAACAACGATCTTCATCACAAATTTATAGCCCGTTTTTATCGCGCGGCGGTGCTGGTCACCGAAGCCGCCGGACCGGGCGGCAGTTTCTCGTGAAGGTAGCGCGTCATCGTCGCGTACAGGTGCCGCAGCGTCCCCGGCCCTTCCGATATCGAGTGCGAACGGTTCGGATACGACATCATCGAAAACTGCTTGTTGGCCGCGATCAGCACATTGATCAATGCCTCAGTGCCCTGATAGTGGACGTTGTCGTCGCCGGTGCCGTGACAAATCAGCAGGTTCCCTTTCAACTGTCCCGCGAAAGTAATCGGCGAGCTCTGTTTCCACTCTTCCGGATGATCCTTCGGCAGTCCGCCGTAACGTTCCTGGTAGATCGTGTCGTAGTAATGCAGATCCGGAACCGGCGCGACTGAGATCCCGGTCGCGTACACATCGGGGTAACGAAACATCGCATTCAGCGTGGACGAGCCGCCGCCGCTCCAACCCCAGATCCCGATCCGCGCCGGATCGACGAACGGCCACTTCGCTATCGCGCGCGCTGCGTTTGCCTGATCGCCCGAGTTCACGATGCCCATCTTGCGATAGATGATCTTGCGCCATGCGCGGCCACGCGGCGCCGGCGTCCCGCGGTTGTCGACGCTCGCGACGATGTAACCCTGCTGCGCCAGCATGCGATGCCACAGACCGTTGCGGCCGCCCCACGAGTCGAGGACCGTCTGTCCCCATGGTTCGCCGTAGACGTAGAACAACACCGGATAACGCTTTTGCGGATCGAAGTCGGGCGGCTTGATCATCCAGCCGTCGAGCTGCACGCCGTCGCCGACGTCGACTTTGAAAAACTCAACCGGTGTGGGTTTCAACTTCGCTACGCGTTCCTGGACTTCGTGGTTGTCGATCAGCATTCGCGCCACCGTGTGTTCCGGCAATCGCACCACTTCGGTCACGGGTACTTTGTTGAAACTGGAATAGTAGTGAATCGCGAAATCGCCGTGCGGCGAGATGTCGTACGAGTGGAGCCCGGGGACGCTCGCGGGTGTGAGCCGTTGTTCTTTTCCGCCCCCATCGATGCGGACGCGATAGAGATAACGCTGCGTCGCGTTTTCCGGCGACGCGAGAAAGTAGACGAACCCGTTTGCGGCATCTACTCGCTCGACCGTGATCACGTCGTAGTTGCCGGGCGTGATGTTCTTGACGTCGCGGCCGTCGCGCGAGATCGAATAAATGTGACGCCAACCGTCACGCTCGCTGGCCCATAGAAAACGTTTGCCGCCATCGATCCACTCGACGTCGCCGCGCGCGATGCCGGTCTTGTCCCAATCGATGTCACCCCACGAAGTGTCGACCCACGCGTCGTCTTTTTCCGTCAGGATCGGAGTAACTTTTCCGGTGCGGATATCGCCGAGCATCACGATGTTTGTGTCCTGGCGGCGGTTGAGTTGTTGAATCACGACTTCTTCGGAGCTTGCGGCCCACTCCATGCGCGGCAGGTAGTTATTGCGCGGGTCGCCGGGAACGTCGAACCATTTCGTCGCGCCGCCGTTGGCGCTCACGACGCCGACGCGCGCGGCCGAATTCGTCTCGCCCGCTTTCGGATATGGGAAAGTCGTGACGACGGGATACAACGCGGACGTGTTGTTGATGAGCGTCATCTCCTTCACGCCTTCGGAGTTGAGCTGCCAGTAAGCGATCTGTTTGCTGTCCGGGCTCCAGCGAAAACCGTCACGGCAGAAGAGCTCTTCTTCGTAGACCCAGTCGAAGGTGCCGTTGACGAGATAACGCGAGCCATCTGTCGTGAGCTTTGTGATCTTGAAATCGCCAGAGAGATTTTCGACGTAGACGTTGTTGTCGCGAACGTAGCCGACGCGCGTTCCGTCCGGCGAAAACTTCGCGAACATCAGGCTCGAGGGTTTGGCTTCCGGGCCGCCGAGTTTACGCAACGTTCCCGCTTGCAGGTCGAGCACCCAGTAATCGCCGCGGGTGTTGCTGCGCCACACGCGCGCGGAGGCAGTGAAGATCAGCACCTTCTGCTCGTCGGGCGTCATCGCGAACTCTTCGATCTCGAGCGCGTTGGACGCGCCTTGGGGCACCAGTTTTTCGGCGGGCACTTTCACGGAACGGGCGCCGGTCGCTGCGTCGTAGCGGACGATGTCGGCAGCTCCTTTCTGCATCGCCGACGGTTCGAGCGCCAGGTAACCGCTGCCGTTTTCCTGCCAGCGCACCGGGCCGAGCGCTCGCGTTCGATACGTGAAGATCGAATCGACGGTCAGCACCGAAGGATCCGGCTGCTGCTGTGCAACGGCCGAAATCAGGGCGAAAAGAATAATCGGAAGTACTAACAATCTTCGTTTCATTTTTAAACCTCAGTCGCCGCGGCCGGTCAGGCTGGCGATTGCCGCAATCATGTCGGCCTGCTCGACGGGCTTGGCCATGTGCTTATGATAACCCGCATCCAGCGCGCGTTCACGGTCCTTGCGCGAGGCGTAACCTGTCAACGCGATTGCGGGCGTGATGCCGCCTTTGTCCGCGGGGAGATTACGCAACTTTCGGATCAACGCGTAACCGTCTTCGTCCGGCATGCCGATGTCACTGATTAAGATGTCAGGCAGTTGCTGCGCGAACACGTTCAACGCTTCGGCCGCTGATTTCGTCGACGTCACCCTCGCGCCGTTATGCTTCAGCATCGTACTGAGCAGTTTGCGCGAATCGTCGTCGTCTTCGACTAGCAGCACGTGTATGCCGTCAAGCCTGACGCGATCCTCGCGATTCCGACGCCGCTCGATCTCGCGCCGCCGCTCCTCAGCGCGCGCCGGATCGCGCCGCTCCTGAGCTAACGGCAAGTCGACGGTGAAAGTCGAACCGCGCCCGACCCCTTCGCTGTCCGCGCTGACCATTCCACCGTGCAATTCGACGAGATGGCGGACGACGGCGAGCCCCAGCCCCAGTCCGCCTTGCTTTCTCGAAAGCGACGCCTCCGCTTGGCGGAAACGTTCAAAGACGTACGGCAGAAACGCGTCGGAAATACCTTCGCCGTTATCGCTGACCGTCAAACGCGCATTCGCTTCGACGCAGCGGAGATCGAGGTTCACGCTGCCGCCACGTTGCGTGAACTTGATGGCGTTCGAGAGCAGGTTCCAGATCACCTGGCGCAAACGATTCGGATCGCCCTTGACCAAACACTCGCCGGGCGTGAACTGCGTGCTCAGCTTGATGTCTTTCACGTCCGCCGTCGGACGCAACGCATCGACGGCGGCCTCGACCACGGCCGTTAGATTCAGCGGATTGAGATCGAGACGCAAGTTGCCGGTGATGATGCGCGAGACGTCGAGCAGGTCGTCGATCAAGCGTGCCTGCGAACGCGCGTTGCGCTCGATTGTTTCCAGCGCGCGAGTGGCGGCCGCGCCCTCGACTTCGCCGTTGCGAATCATCGACGCCCAGCCGAGGATCGACGTCAACGGCGTGCGCAGCTCGTGTGAAAGCGTCGCGAGAAACTCATCCTTGAGTCGATCCGCTTCTTCCGCATGGTGGCGCGCGTCGCGTTCGCGTACGAGCAACGCCGCTCGTTCCTCTTCGGCTTTCTTGCGCTCAGTCACGTCGAGCACGAGCGAGAGCACGGAAATGAGCTGTCCGCGATCGTCGTGCAGCACGGAGTTGTACCACTCGCAATACAGAATCGTCCCGTCGCGCGTGTAGTTGCGATTGCGCTGCACGCCGTGAACTTCCACTCCCTCGCGCTGCCGGTTCGTCACCAGCGCGACTGCGTCGACGTCGTCGGCAAACACGAACCGCCACTCGTTGACGTGCTTCCCAATCACCTCGTCTGCTTTCCAACCAAACAGACGCTCCGCCGAATGAGACCAGCGCGAGACGCGGAAGTCGCTGTCCCACTCGACCACTGCCAGCGGCGAGCTCTCGACGTGAAACGCCAGTTGCTGGTAAGCGACGTGGACAGCTTCTTCGGCTTGTTTACGGGCGCTGATGTCCTTGACGATTGCGAGCCCGCCCGCGACGTTGTTCGCTTCGTCGAGGAGCGGCGAATAGTGACTTTCGAAGGCGCCGGTTGCCGAGGGTCCGTAAAGATGGGTCTGCGAGACTGAGCCTTTGCCGGTGAGTGCGTCCGGAATGCAACTGTCGTCACGGAGGAACGGAAACACTTCAATCACGCTCCGGCCGAGGACTTCAGCGCTGCTCAAGCCCGAGATTCGCTGCATCGCGCTGTTCCAGACGATAAAACGAAGGTAGCGGTCAAACGCGAAGATACCATCGACGCTCGCGTCGATGAGACGGTTCAACAAGAATGGGGAAACTGTGTTCACGGGTCGAGAGGGGCGTCATAACTGTGTAATCCGTGGTTCAGTTCCCTGTCAATAACATTATTCCAGTGGCGTCCCGAACGAGGATTCTGGAGCCGAGCAGAACGGGCGTCGCAAACGTCGAAGCCTGCGCGACTTCGTAGCGCTTCTCGACCGCGAAAGCCGGCGTATTGCGCTTGGCGACTATGAGATCGGCGCCGTTGGTCAGGAAAACGACATTTTGCGGCGTCAGGAGCAACGACGCGTGCTCTCCTTCGCGTCCTTCAGTCGCCCATTTCAAGGCGCCCGTCGCAGCGTCAACCGCCACAAATTGCCCTTTCCTTTTGGACGAATGGCCGTAGATCAGGCCGTCGCCGAACACGGGCGAGCTCATGTACATCGCGACGTCCGGGTTCTTCCAGACCTCCGTGGCTTGCCACTTTCCGTTCGCCTGGGCGAGGGAGTAAGCGTGAGTGCCCTGGCGTGTGCCGGAGACGATCAGGTGCGTGCCCGTCCAGAGCGGCGTGGTGATGTTTTCGTGCCATTCGTCTGGGAACGGCACCGACCAAAGCTCTTTTCCATCCTTCGCGTCGATGCCGACGATCGAGCCTTCCGTCATCGCCACCAGGTGCGTACGGCCGCCGAGGTCAAATACGACGGGCGAAGCGTATCCCGGCCCGAGCCCGCGCCATTCCCATTGGGTCGCGCCAGTTCCCGGATTGAGGCCGAGGATCTGGCCGCCGTAAATGTCGCTGCCGACCTGAACCACGATCCGCCCGTCAACTGCGAGCGGCGAAGCGGCAGTGCCGCAGAACAACTTGCTCGTATCGATCGACTTCGAGAAATCGCGAGTCCACAAAAGACGCCCGGTTGCGGTGTCCCACGCGTTCAACATGCCCGTGACGCCGAGTGTGAACAGGCGGTTGCCGGCTACGAGCGGCGTCGCGTGCGGGCCTTTCGCCATCTCGACGGCGTACTGGTTCTTCTTGAAAACAGCCTGGTACTTCTGCTCCCACACGACCTTGCCGTCCGCGAGGTTGATCGCGGTGACGATCTCTTCCGGATCGCGGCGTCCGTGGACGAAGACGCGGCCGCCGGCGACGACGGGCGACGAATAACCTTCGCCGATCTCGACGCGCCAAGTGCGTTGCAGCGCGTCGGGCCACTTGGCGGGCACGTTCTTGGCCGCGACTGATCCGTCGCGCGCGGGGCCACGCCACTGCGTCCATTCCTGGGCATTGATTGTGATTGCTGATGTAAAAAGAATGAGTGGGAGTAGTGCTTTTGTCATGGCGCGCATCATACTATCATCGGTGGCCGTATGAAGAGGCGGGCAGCCAGAATTTTTCGGATCGTCATCTCCGTCGCGGTAATTGCAATCGTGTTTGCGGCGGTGAGGGTCTACACGTTTGGCGGCGCGTCGTCTGACATGCAGGCGGATGCGGCGGTCGTGCTCGGGGCTGCTGTTTGGTCGCAAGACGTGTCGCCCGTGTTCCGCGAACGCATCAACCACGCGATGGACCTTTACCGTCGCGGGAAAGTGCATAAGATCATCTTCACCGGCGGCCAGGGGAACCGCAACGAGCCTACCGAAGCAGCGGCGGCGCGGGCTTACGCAGTCAGTAACGGCATCTCGCCGAGTGACATCCTTATCGAACAGCGGTCGCATACGACGTACGAAAATCTGGTCTATGCGAAGGAACTGGCTGACGTGCATGGACTGAAGAAGGTTTTGATCGTCAGCGACCCGATGCACATGAGGCGGGCGATAGCGATGGCCGAGGACGTCGGGCTCGAAGCGTATCCATCGCCGACCACGACCACTCGCTACACGGGGTTTCGCAGCCAGTTTGAGGAGTTGACGCGCGAGACATTCTTCTATTTGGGTTATTCCGTGCGAAGTTTGCTGAAGTTACCGGAGACTCGTGTTCAATCCGCGTTCGTTGAGAACACGGATCTGGATAAGCACATCGCGGATCTCAAGAAGCGTCTTCCATCGAGTGATTTTTCCATTGTCGTCCAGCAGCCGTTTGTGGTGATTGGCGACGAGCCGGAGTCAGTTGTTAAAGAACGCGCAGAGGGAACGATCAAGTGGGCCGTCGAGAAACTCAAGCAGGACTTCTTCACGGAAGATCCGAAAGAGATTCTGGACATCTGGTTGTTCAAGGACGCTGCTTCTTATCAACGGAACGCGCGGCTGCTGTTCAACGATAATCCGTCAACGCCTTACGGTTACTACTCGCGTTCGCATAAAGCCCTGATCATGAACATCTCGACCGGCGGCGGCACGCTCGTTCACGAGATCGTCCATCCGTTTATCGAGGCGAACTTTCCGTCGTGTCCGCCGTGGCTCAACGAAGGTCTCGGCTCACTGTACGAACAGTGTGGCGAGGAAGACGGGCACATACACGGTTATGTGAACTGGCGTCTGCCGGGTTTGCAGAAAGCGATCAAAGCCGGCGAGGTTGGATCGTTCAAGGATCTCATGGCCCTGGACGTGAACGGCTTCTACAGCGACTCGCGCGGCCTCAACTACGCGCAGTCGCGTTACCTCTGTTACTACCTGCAACAGAAGGGCCTGCTCTTCAGTTTCTACAAACGGTTCCACGCGAACCAAAAGACCGACCCGACCGGCTACCAAACCCTCAAATCCATCCTTGGCGAACGCGACATGGACCTCTTCCAACGCAAGTGGGAAAAGTTCGTGACCGCCCTCACCGAAGAATTCACCCTTCGCCCGGCGGATTGAGCGAGTATTAACTCTCACGTTATGCTGGCTGCGGAGATAGAGCGATGAAAGCCACTGCTAAAACTTTCTATGCCGAAACTCTTCGGCAACTCTCACCGAAAGAGCGGCTGCGTTTAGCCAAAATGATCCTCAACGACCTTATACCAGATGGTAAGCTCGTTGACTTTAGCTATAAATGGACAAAGAAAGACATTAAAGACCTCACAGCCTTCGCGCTTTCTCACAGCGAGAATCCTCATGAAACTGATAAAAAGAGTCCCAGAGCCGGGTGATGTCATACTCCTTGATTTCCCAGGCGTAGAAAAAACTAAACGACGTCCAGTAGTCATCGTTTCCTCATCGCCATAATTCACCGCATAGGCAAGCTTTCAAGCCGCGACTCGCGATCGGTCACGGATCGGTGAAACTCGCCTTAGCTCAACCTGACTAGGGTGTAGGTTCCGTTATCGCTGGAATTGGCTAGGGCTTTGAATAAGATTGGCTATATTCACGCAGTTCGATGTTAGGTGGCGGTTGGGTTTTTAGATCACGTCCGCGAAGCTTTTCCGCGTTCGAGAGAACCACCAGTAGCCGAAGACGAAGACGAGCAGCGAGACGATCGTGAAGTAGGCGAGGCCGCGCCAGTCGGGCATTTGGCCCTCGAGGAAGATGCGGCGGTAGCTGCGGACCAGCGGCGTGAAGGGATTGAGCGTGATTAAGGGACGGAAACGATCGGGGACGATCGATTCCGGATAGATGATGGGCGTCAGGTACATCCACGCCATCAGCAAGAGCGTGATCCCTTGCGCGATGTCACGCAGAAACACGCCGAGCGATGCGATCAGCCACGCGGCGCCGAGCGCGAACATCAGTTGCGGAATCAACAACACCGGCAACCACAGCGTCGTCAAATGTAACTCCTGCCGGATCACGACGGTGGCGATCAGCAAACCGACAGTCGCGAACAACTGATTTCCGAGCGCGGCGAACACTTGCGCCGCCGGCAGAGTCTCCAACGGAAACACGACGCGCTTCACAAGGTTCGCATGCGTGATGATCGTACTCGCCGACTGTTGCACCGACTCCTGAAACATGGTCCACGGCAACAGACCGCAGAAGAGATACAGCGCGTAGTCCCAGTTCGAATGGCTGACGCCAAAACGCGCGCCGAAGATCCCGGCGAAGATGAACGTAAAGATCGCGATCATCACCACCGGCGTCAGCACGGCCCACGCAATGCCAAGAAAGGAGCCTTTGTAACGCCCCAACAGCTCCCGCTTGGCAAACGAGAAGATGAGCTCCGCCCGCATCGTGTATTCGAAAGCCATAGCTAGTAAGTACCACCTTACCCTAGCGGGTTTTGTCAGTACCACCTGCGATAGCGGGTGGATCGGCTTCGTCCAAGGCGATAGCACTCAGATCGGGTCCACCCGCTACCGCAGGTGGTACTGACCCGTTAACGCTTACCTATCGTCCCCGTGCCGCGCCAACTATTCTTGTTATGCCAACTGATGTTCACGTCCGTCGCACCGATGTCGCGCCACCACGATTCAAACTCCTCGCGCGAAATGTAGAACGCCGTCGGCGCCACCAGATGATCGAACACGATCAAATGCTGATCGCGCCACCCGAAAGGCGCGATCGCACTCAGGTAATCGTTGTAGAAGAGATAGCGGCCAAGCGACGAACCTCTCCGTTTGAGTGGTCCATAGATCAACTTCGTCGCCAGAAACATCCCTGCGGCGGGAACCTTGGATAGTTGCAACAGCACGCGCTGATCGATCCGCGACGTGATCTTCTCGCGCACCGGGTTTACCAGGCGCACTATCCACTCATTGTTCTCCGCGCCATAAATCCACGCCGACACTTGCCCGCCCGGCTTCACCTTCGACACCAGCGATAAAAACCCCTGACGCGGATCCGGTAGATGATGCAAGACGCCAACCGAGAACGCGTAATCAAACTTCCGCGCCAGCGGCATACGAAAAATGTCCGCCTGAACAACGTGCGCATTCGGCTGCGAACGCGTCGCCGCAAACGCCGTCTCCACCGCCGCGCTCAAGTCGACGCCGATAACGTCACGCGCGCCCCATTGCGCCGCCAGCAACGTGTGACGGCCTTTTCCGCAACCACCCTCGAGCACGACCTTGTCGCGAAAAAACTCAGGCGTGACCGGCGCAAGCCAACCGAGCAATTGCTCCGCGTACCTCTCGTCGTAGTGCGTGAAGTGCTTCCACTGCCAACCGAAGTTCTCAGCCGTCGCATGCTTGTCGCTTTCAACTTCGGAGAGGTTGGCGAAACGCGGGATGCCGCCGGTTATGGGAAACGACGAAGCGCACGAAGAGCAACGCAGTTCGCCTTCCATGATCTCCGCGTCCTCCGTTCGTGAGACAGACAAGTCGAGAGATCCGTCGCAGGCAGGACACACCAGGTACGAGAGTAGTTTTTCCTTCAAGCGGCCAATGCTAACACAGGATTTTAATTACATTCGCGGGTGTGGTGCGGAGTGAGAATGCCGAACCGCAATTGAAACTCTTCAGAGTTCATGAACGAGCAGACCATGGAACGCGCCGCGCTCGTGTCGCGCAGCGGTTTGTTCTTCAACGTGTTGACCAGCGACGTGTAGCTCCCTTCATCCGGGTCGCGCCGGAAGAAAGCGAAGTACTGCAACAGCACGAACGCCTGGTTGTACTGCGCGTCGGCAACCGCGGGATTTGTCGCTAGCCTTGCGAGAACAGCAGCACGGCCCGCATTCGGATCGTCGACGACCGCGATCAAAGCATCTCTTTCGGCAGCGAGATCGACGCCGCTCGCATGCTCGACGGTCGAGATGAGCGCATCGACAAACTCGCCCGACTTCATCGTGGCCGGATACTTGCGCTTGAACTCTTGCCGCTGCACGAAAGCGTTGGCGAAAGCCAAACGCGACCGCTCCTGGTCCTCAGCGTCGTTCACGAGCGCGGCGCGGTCACTCTCAAACTCTCCAAGCCGCGGACGCCGACCGAGAGCCGAAGAATAAACGCCACTCAGAAACAGCGCGTTTGACGAAAGCTCGTTCACCAACAGATTCGTGGAAATGTCCAACCGCGCCGCGCGCAAACAGTCCGCGCGCGATCCGCACACCGCAAGCTGCGTCGTCAACTTGTCGAGCGCCGAAAGATCTGCCGCCCGCCCAGTCATGTCAGTGAATTGTTGGTTAACGAAGAAACGAGAATCATCGACCGGATTCGCAATTGCGGACGCGACAGCCGGATCGATCGTGATCGCGCCCGGAACGAACGCAGTCTCACCGGAGTTGGATTGCAGCCGAATCGTGTAGTCGCCGAACGGCGCGTTCGGCGCGATCTGCACGTCGACGCTGATCACCGGAAACGGCGCGTTCATCTGTTCGCGAACGAGGCTAGCCGGATCGATCGTGAAGAACGGCGAGTTGACGCTGATGCTCGTGCCGGGCACTTGATCGACGCCTTCGCCGCCGAGATAAACCTTGACGCGTTTGCCCGGTTCGAGCGGCAGTGCGACCGTTGAAAGCTCCGCGTTCAATCCAATCGCCTTCGGACTCAACGCCGACGCCTGCGCCGGCACCAGGTTGTTGTTAAGCGTGCTCGCAACGTCCGGCTTCACGGCCACCTGACTCGACACTTCGAAACTGCGAAACTTCTGCGCGCCGATCGCGATTCCCTCTTCGGCTCGGGGCGAGACCATCACGCGATACTGTCCCGGTGTCAATCCTTCCAGCTTGTAAGTGCCGTCGTCGGCAGTGACGTCGCTGGCCATGACGCGTCCGTTCGCAACGCTTTCAGCCCAAACGTTCGCGCCGCTCAACGGCATGAGCGCGCCGAGCGTGCGGTTGTCCGCGAGCCGGCCTTCGATCCGTCCGAGCCGCTGGCTTGGTCCATACAGGCTGCGAAGTTTTTGCCGATCGTCTTCGCTCAACGTGCGTTCATTCATCGCCGGCAATCCAAACGTGCCGTTGAAAGCCTGGCGGCCCTGCATCGTCGAACCGAGCACAGCGGAATGGCTGAGACCGAGAAGATGTCCGATCTCGTGCGTGAACGTGGCTTCCAGATCGTACGTCCCGGGCGTGCCGTCGGTTGAGAATTGAAGTTCAGCGCCGTCGTCAGTGCGCGGGTGCGGGTTGATGCTGACGTCTGCTTCGGCGATCAGGCCGGATTCGGGATCGTAGAAAACGCGCGTACGCCCGGCAGTGGAGTCGGAGTTGAACGCCTCGTTCTCGATCGTATCGGCGATGGTGATCAAACTGACTCCGTCGCCCTCTTCAGCAGGACTGACGGAAGTGGCGTTCGACCACGTCTGGATGAAATGGATGTTCGCCAGGCTGGACCAGCGGGCCAGCGCGCGACGCGCAGCGCCGACGACGTCGCTGTCTGCCTTGATATTCGCGGCGGGCGTTGTCAGCGAAGTGGAAAACGCGATCTCGATCGTGCGTTTGGGCCAACGAATGCGGCGCGCGGTTTGGGCCGCAGGTTCGAGCTCGGAAGAGTCGCGGATCTCGAGCCGTCCTCCCGGGCCGAGACCGAGAAGGATCGCCACGCTCGCAACGATGGCCACGAGATACTGCATTGGTAAGTTTCCTGCGAGGACAGCCGGCTAGAGAGTATCACGCTTCGCCGCCGAAGATCCGCTAAAAATGGGTTTCGAGTTGGCGGATCTTGCTCTAATTTATCGTTATATGCGGCGCCGTATCGGCCGGCCTGCTGGACGTAGTGACGCCGTTATGCTGCACCGTGATCACGACCGGCACGTCTCCTGCTCCGGCCAGTGAAGCCGGAAGTTTGAAGAGTACGATGTCGAAGCCAGGCATGTTCGGGTTCGGCTGGATCGCCACGATCGAGTCGCCGGTGATTGCCGTTGTGCCAACGGTGACTGTGGTTTCGGCTTTCTGGACGTTGCGCATTCCCGTCACGGTCAGCTCGATTACGGTCGGAACGGTTGCACCAGTCGCGTCCGTCGAGGTGACGCTGAATGGCTCGCCTGTGCGGGTATTCGGATCTGTGACATTAGCGGCGCCGGCCCGCCCGCCGGGGCCGCGGGTATCCGTGAAGATGTCCGGCTGCGCCGCCACGATCTGAACGAACCCTCGGAAAACGGTGTTCGTGCTTGTGCCGGGATCGAACTTGTTGATAACGACGTTACCGAGGCCACCCTGTGTAAAGCCGATCGGTACGACGAAATCGATCTGCTGTTCAGCGTTGCCGACGAAATACAGTCCTGCTGCCGCACCATTCACAGCCACCGAGACGCCGTTGAGCTCAATGGGCAAGGCAGGACTGCGGTCAACTTCTGAGCCGGGAACCGGTCCGACGGTCGAAGAAGCCAGCGGCACGGTCGAACGAACGATACTCACCTCACCCGCAGCCAAGCCGAGGGGCGACCCCGGAACGGGGCTCGGCGTTGGCGTCGGACTCGGACTCGGGCTCGGCACCGGCGTCGCTGTCGCCACCGGCATGCTGCTGAAACCCGTGAAGAACGAGAGCACCGCGGACGACGTCGTCGTCACTTGCGGGCTCAGCAAGTAGTAGAGCTCGAGTGAAAAGTCAGCGTTGCCGCCGCCCATTTCCACGCCGCCTAGAACGAACGACATGCGCTTGCGAGTTTCGCTGGTCACCGGACGCGTGCCGCCGAAGGTCGAAAGCGCGGGCGTGTTCGTCATGCGGGTGAACGTGTTTGACGACGACGCGGGAACCTGAGTCAAAAACACTTGCGACGCTCGCTGCGGATTTAGACCGGTAGCATCTTCAGCCACCGGCGGGAACGTTCCATCAGTACGGAAGTTCAACGCGGAAGCAAAGACGAGACTCGAAGGCGCGAGCGAAGAGTTGTAGTCGGTGAACGTTGGGAAGCGCGTGATGTCCGTGAACGTCGTGGCGCGCGGTCCAACTTCTACAAATGTGTCGGCCGAAACATTGTAGACGAACATTCCGAGCTGCACACTTGTCGGAGCGGCGCCTGATTTCGGATCGGTAGCGCGCGATTCAAAAGCGATAAAGGCGCCGTCGCGGCTCATACGCCGCCCGGCGCTGAAGACGTTCGTGTTGCCGGAGCCGTTCAGCGTGCGCGTGACCTGGCGCACGTTGCTCACCGTGGAGCCATTGAAACTGGCAACGAAGATCTCCGCGTTTGTGTCAGCGTTATTGGTCGCGAGGTTCGCACTGGAAATAAAAGACACTACGGATCCGTCAGCAGACAGATTCGGATTACTCTGAAAGATAAACCCGACTCCGGGAGTTGGATCCTGCGTCTTGGTCGCCTGCGTCAACGTGTCGGACGCGATGTTGTAAAGAAACAGTTCCGGATTGCCGTCTGCGTTGCCTACGCCGGGCACGAGATCGCGCGTCGAGATAAACGCCAGGAAGCGGCCGTCGTCGCTGATCGTCGGTTCGCGATTGTCGTCGGCGAAGAACGGGGCGACGCTGGCTGAACCGGCGGTTGGTTTGCGGCTCGCAGGTGTTTCCCTGACTTTGAAGAAGGTACCCGTGGCGAGATCATCTGCAATTGGTATATCGGTGCCGAGCGTCAGATCGACGTCGGCGACAGCAGGAACGCGATAGATCCAGATTTCAGAGTTTGCGTCGTTCCCGAGCGCGTCGCTGAACGTACCGTCAAAGTGTTTCGGGTCCGGCGCATTCGAACTGAAGACGATGATGTACGAGCGCACGCCGCCTACGAGTTGCGGCTGTAGCGAGATCATTGGCGAACGATTGTCGATCTCGATTCGCACCTGCGTGAGATCCGCTGGTGTCGGAGTTGGCGTCGGAGTCGGACTTGGCGATGGGGTTGGGCTCGGCGTCGGAGTTGGCGTCGGCGTTGGCGACGGGCTCGCCGCTGGATTCGGAACGTGCTTCGTGTCAGTGATCTGGAAAATGCGTCGCTGCGCGTAGTCGAACAGGAAGATCTCGCGGTTGCCGTCGGCGTTGTTCCTGTGGTCACGCGCCTTCTCGGTCGACAGGTCGCCGTTGGAAACGAAAACGACGAACCGGCCGTTGGCGCTCATGTCGCCGATGGCGGTCGTGAAAAGCGTGCTGGGGTTCGACGTGATTTGAGCGACGAAAGGGTCGGGAGTTGCGCTCGGCGTCTGTGCCGAGACAGAAACGAGGGAGCCCCCAATGAGCACAGGCAGGATGCATGCGCACAATAACCAGAAAGCTTGCTTCACGAATTCCTCCGCAATAAAAACGCGAGTACGAGCAGATTAGATGCCATCGGGGAGCTGAGCAGCGTCGTATGGTGACAGTATTATTGCCGTCGCCGGCCAATAAAGAACGGCCATTTTAAGCAGAACCCCTTGACGACGCAAGCACACACCTTTCCCTTAATCCGTGTTCTAAATAAAGCATAGACACGTACGGCGCTGAATTGGGGACAAGGCCAAAACTGATACAATCCCCCACCGTGACCAAACGAGCGCTGATTACGGGAATTACCGGCCAGGACGGCAGCTACCTGGCCGATTACCTTCTAGGCCTCGGCTACGAGGTGCACGGGCTAGTCCGGCGCGTCGCACTCGAAGCCCCTGACACGCGCTTCAGCCGCATCACGCACCTGCTCGACAAAATCACGCTCCACCCGGCGAGTCTCGAAAGTTATCCGAGCATTTTCAACGTCCTGAGCCAGCACCAGTTCGACGAGTGTTACCACCTCGCCGCGCAAAGCTTCGTCGCCGAAAGCTTCGCCGACGGCTTCTCGACGATGAACATGAACATCAACGGCACGCATTACGTCCTCGCCGCATTGCGCGAGCTCCGCCCGAAGTGCCGTTTCTACTTCGCCGGCTCGAGCGAGATGTTCGGCAACGTCGACGAAGTGCCGCAAAAAGAGACGACGCCGTTTCAACCCCGCAGCCCGTACGGCA
Source organism: Acidobacteriota bacterium (assembly GCA_046732935.1). Classification (GTDB taxonomy): domain Bacteria; phylum Acidobacteriota; class Blastocatellia; order Pyrinomonadales; family Pyrinomonadaceae; genus PSRF01. The sequence goes on from JBKPOC010000008.1 coordinate 55,620, forward strand.
TCAGCAAAGTCGCCGGCTTTCACCTGACGAGAAACTATCGCGAAGCATACGGACTTCATTGCGTCAGCGGCATTCTGTTCAACCACGAAAGCCCGCGCCGAGGTTTTGAGTTCGTCTCGCGAAAGATCACGAGCGCCGTCGCGCGAATCAAACTCGGCTTGTCGTCTGAACTGCGGCTCGGCAACCTCGACGCCAAACGCGATTGGGGCCATGCGGCCGACTACGTCCGCGCCATGCACGCGATGTTGCAACTTCCCGAACCCGACGACTTCGTCATCGCAACCGGACAGGCGCACAGCGTCAAGCAACTCTGCGAGATCGCTTTCGCGGCCGCCGATCTCGATTACGGCGACTTCGTTAAAGTGGACCAGCGCTACTACCGCCCCACGGAAGTCGATCAACTGATCGGCGACGCCTCGAAAGCACGGCGTGTTCTGAATTGGGAGCCGACCTACACGTTTGGTGCACTCGTGAAAGAAATGGTGTCGTCGGATCTTGCGTTAACAACAGCCTATGCCGCCAGCAATACGCGTTGATTCCGTTTCGAAGCAATACCGGATCTACGACCGGCCAGTCGATCGACTGAAAGAGTCGTTGACGCGCGGGCGGTGGAAAACGCATCGCGAGTTCTGGGCGCTCAGCAACATCAGTTTCGAAGTCGAAGCCGGCACGACGACGGGCATCATCGGTCCAAACGGCTCCGGCAAGTCAACGCTGCTGCAAATCATCACCGGCACACTCGAACCGACGCACGGCACGGTCGGGCACGACGGCCGCATCGCCGCGCTGCTCGAGCTCGGCGCGGGTTTCAATCCGGAGTTCACGGGCATCGAGAACATCTTCATGAACTCCGCGTTGATGGGCCTTTCCAAAGCTGAAACGGAAGCGTTGCTGCCGGAGATCACGAGTTTCGCCGAGATCGGCGACTTCATTCAGCAGCCATTGAAGACGTATTCGAGCGGCATGTACATCCGGCTCGCGTTTGCGACTGCAATCGCGTCTTCGCCGGACATACTAATCATCGACGAAGCGCTGTCAGTTGGCGACGCCGTGTTCCAGCATCGCTGCACGCACCGGATCAAGGAGATGCAGGAAGGCGGCACGACGATTCTGTTCGTCTCGCACGATCCCGGCGCGATACGAGCGCTTTGCAGCCGGGCGATACTGTTGAACCGTGGACGAATGGAAGCTGACGGCGCGCCCGCGGACGTGCTCGATCGCTATCAGAAACTGATCATGGACCGTGAAGCGGCGTACGCCGAGGGACAGTTGGCGATGCAGCGCGAGAACTCGCCGCCTACGGAAGACGCCTTGGAAACAGCGACGCCTAAGTTCACCTATCGACACGGCAACGGCGACGCCGAGATCGTGAACGTCGAGCTATTGAACGGCGTGCGCCGTCCAGTGAAACTGGTCGAGACAGGCGAACCGGTGCACGTCCGCGTCCGCGCCGTGTTTCACGAAGACGTCGACGATCCGGTTTACGGTTTCATCATCCGGAATCGCCACGGAATTCATCTCTACGGGACGAACACGAGAGTGCAGGGACTGCGCGGCGGACTCGTCAAACGCGGCGACACGATCGAAACGACGTTCTCGTTCAACTGCTGGCTGGCGCCTGATCTCTACTCGATCTCGATCGCCGTCCATAGTCCAACCGCCGTAAGCTTCGACTGGATGGACGGTGCGCTGTTCTTCCGCGTCTTCAGCGACACACCGATCGAAGGCGTCGCCAATCTCAACGCCACCATCACCACGCAGCAATGCGCATTATTAGAAACGCAGATCTCCTGAAAGCCGCGAACACCGGCGACATCGCGAAGTTCTATCGCGATCGTTTCTACACCGGCGGCGTTCTCGACGCGCGCTACTTCGACGCCGTGAATCGCTTCAACATCGGTCTCGCGCGCACGATGTGGGTCTACGACAACGTCCGCCGCGGCGCGTCGGTGCTCGATATCGGCTGCGGCGAGGGCGTGCTCGCGTTATTGAAACGCAAGGGCGTTTACCTCGCCGGCGTCGACTTCTCCCCTGAACTGGTCGAGCTCGCGCAGCGCAACGGTTACGACACTGCGTGCGTGGCCCAGCTAACGGACCTGCCTTTCGCAAACGCGTCGTTCGATTACGTCGTCAGTCTGGACGTCATGGGTCACGTCGCGTTCGATGAAAAGGACGCGGTGCTCGCGGAGATCAAGCGAGTGCTGAAACCGGACGGCGTGACGATGCACGGAGTTGAATCGTTGAACCGGGAGCTGCACGGCGATTACGCGTCGATGAGCGAGGAGAAGCTGGCGCACTTCATCGGCATTGACGGGCACATCGGGCTCGAAGTCGACGAAGACATTGCCGTTCGGTTTCGCAAGTTCTTCAGCAGCGTGCAAGCCGAGCCGCGTTACACGCTTTGCTTGAGTGTCGCCGAGTTCATTAAGCAGTACGACGAATACGGCGTTCCGTTTGACGCGGACTTTATCGAGTACCTTCGCGGGCTCTCGTTTACGGAGCGAAATGCGTTCGATATGGCGATGGGTTATGTATTCGGGAAGATTTCGGACCTGGGTTTGCAACTGCCCTCGAGTGGTTTGTATCTGCTGGTGAAGGCGTCGAACACTGCGCCGGAACCGTTCTACAACGCGCACCGCGATCGCAGCGATCTCGTCAGCGGGATATCTTTCGGGACCGGTTGGTATGCGGCCAACCAGACGCCTCGTATCGCGCGTTGGATGAACGACCATTCGCGCTTGCAGTTCAACGCCAGTGCGTCAAGGATCCGTCTCGAGTTGATGACCCACATCCCCGAGCTGCCAATAGAATTGCACTTCGAATTGAACGGCGCGGAGGTCTGTAGGTTTTCATTAATCGAATATGACTGGCTGCCGGTGGAGATCGACGTTCCCGCAGGTTTGAGCGCGCCTTTCGAGCTCGAGATTCACGCGAGTCGCACGTGGCAACCCGCGCTGCACGACCCGAACAGCAACGACGATCGCCATTTATCGATCGCGGTCAGCAGTCTCGAGATTTTTTAAGAGACGGCGATGGTGTAGTTCGCGGCAAACAGCGCGGTCATGATTCCCAACAGGATTACAAATATGAACCTGATCGTCGTGTCTGTTCTTTCCGACTTCGCTACGATCGCGAGTCCCATGAACATCGGAAAAATGATCAGCGCGTAACGATCCATCGATTGCAGCATGCCTGTGGAAAGCGGCAGAAAGATCGCCATGAACGCGTAAGCAGCGAGCGCCCATTCACGTCGCTTCAGTAAAACGTAGACAGCGAAGAAACAAAGCAGCGCGGACCCGGCGTTGAGCAGGTTGAAGTTCCAGGGTTCGAGGATGATGTGCGGGTGGATCAGGTACTTGCCGAGTGCCGTCAGAAAGAACCCGGGTTTGCGGCCCCAGTACGCGACTGCGTGTTTGAACGCCAGCGGATCGCCGCAGGCCCACCACGAATAAAGCATGTAGGAGAATAGTCCGGCGGGCACCAGCAGCAGGCCCAGGATCTTTTTGATCTGGACCGATCGATACATCTGCCAGCTCAGGATGAGGAGCGCCGGCAACAGGATGATGCCGTTCACGCGCGCCGCCGAGGCGAACGCGCCGATCGCGCCGGCGGCCCACCAGTTTTCTCGCTTCTTAGCTACGTAGAAGCTCGTGACCGTGAGCATTAGGAAGAGCGACTCCGTCAGCGGCACGGAGAAGAAGTAACTGACTGGGAATGTCGCCGTGTAGAAGAGCGTGCGGCGCGCGATTGATTCATCGTAGCCGAATGCCAGCGTCAGTTTGTGCAGAAAGAAGAGGCCGATCAGGAGATACAGGTTCTGAAGCGCCGCGCCCCACAGCATCACGTCTTTCGTCACGTGGCTGAGCAGCCATTGCAGCAGCGGGTGCAGTGGGAAGAAAGCGAACTGGCGGCTGCGGGCGTTCTCGACGTCGAATGGCTGGCGCAGGTAGCCTTCGTGCGTGAGGACCCAGTAGTGGGCCACGTCGGCGCGCCACATCGTCTCGCGCAGCTTGCGGGCGATCGAGACGTTTTCGAGGTTCGTGGTTGCTTCGCGGACGTTGGTGGGTGAGTTTGGTATCGTAGTGACGACGAGATGGCCCACAGCGATGAAGATGATAAATATTAGGCTGCGCGTCAGCGTAAAAATGTATAACGTGTCGCGCAGACTTTGATTTTGGGACAGGGATCTGATGAATGATTTCAACTGAACGGATGACACGAGCCTCACAATACATTATCGCTGTCGTATTGTCCGCTCTGGTCCTGTGCTTTCTCCTCAAACTCTGGCGCGCCGATCTACACGTTCCATTCCACTACAACGGCGACGCCCTGCTTCACGCGATGTTCATCAAAGGCATCGTCGACCACGGCTGGTACTGGCAAAATCCATCGCTCGGCGCACCCGGCGGACTGCAAATGTACGACTTCCCCGCCGTCGACAACTCAGCCGCCGTCGTCATCGCCTTCATCGGACTCTTCACAAAACAACCGTTCCTGGTCCTGAATATCTTCTACCTGCTCACGTTTCCGCTCGTCACGATCTCAGCACTCTACGTCTTCCGCCAACTCCGCTTCTCGTACGCAACCAGCCTCTTCGGCAGCCTGGTCTACACCTTCCTGCCTTATCACTTCATGCGCGGCGAGAGTCATCTTTTCCTGTCGGCGTACTACTTCATTCCGCTCGTCGTACTGGTGTTGGTGTGGATCGCGTCAGGCCAGTTGACGATAAGCCGTAGTCGGAAGTTCATCCTCGGCGTCGTGATCTGCGTGCTCGTCGGATCGAACAGCGTCTACTATCCGTTCTTTACGTGCTTCCTCTTGCTGGTCGCAGGAATTTCAGCGGCACTGGTCAAGCGAAACGTCCGATTACTGGCGCCGGCGATTCTGTTGATTGCGGTGACGTTCGGCGTCGTCGTCATCAACCTCGCGCCCACCATCTTCTACATCTACAAACACGGCAACGCACACGTAACGGAGCGCAGTCTCGCCGGACCTGAAATCTACAGCCTGAAGATCTCGCAGTTGTTACTGCCAATCACGGGCCACCGCGTCCACCGCCTCAATCAGCTCAAGACTCTCTACAACCGCAACACGAACGTCACGGAAAGCGACGCCGCAGCACTCGGGCTCGTCGGCAGCATTGGATTTCTCGCGTTGCTTGCACAACTCTTCTTCCGCCGCTCCGAACGCAACACACTACTCGCCGATCTCAGTATCCTGAACATCTTCGCCGTGCTGCTGGCGACAATCGGCGGCTTCGGATCGTTGTTCGCGCTGTTCTTCTCCGCCGCGATCAGGAGTTACAACCGAATCAGCGTCTTTATCGCGTTCTTTTCACTGCTGGCGGTCGCTATCGGTATCGAATGGTTCTATCAGGCACGCGTGAAGCCCGGCCGCGCGCGGATTGTGTTTTACGTCGCACTCGGATTGCTGTTGGTTGCGGCGCTACTAGACCAGTCGAGCCGTGATTACGTTCCGCCGTACGCGCAGCTTAAGTCTGAGTTTCAAAGCGATCGTGACTTGATAAGCGCGATGGATTTCTCGCTGCCGCCAAACGCGATGATCCTTCAACTCCCTTACGTGCCGTTTCCCGAACATCCGCAGGTCGAAAAGATGGTCGATTACGATCACCTGCGCGGCTACCTGCAGTCGCACGACCTGCGCTGGAGTTACGGTGCGATCAAGAACCGCGCCGGCGATCTGTGGCTGAAAGAGATCGCCGCGCAGCCGGTCGCACAAATGTGCGAGTCGCTTGCCTTCGCCGGCTTCAGTGGCGTTTACCTCGATCGAAACGGTTACAACGCCAACGAAGCAGCGCGGATGGAAGCGGAGTTGCGCGACGTGTTGCAGATTGGGCCAATCGTCAGCGAGAACGGCAGGTTGGTCTTCTTCAACGCGACTGACTACAACTGGCGCTTGCGTCAGAAGTATTCGGACAGCGACTGGGAAACGAAGCAGGAACTGACGCTTCATCCGCTGATGCTTGATTGGAAGGGCGGTTTTTCCGGACTCGAATCTTTGCCGGACAAGAACTGGCGCTGGTGTTCAAACGAAGGCGAACTCCATTTTTACAACACGGCGGCACGTGCCCGGCGCGTCGCGCTCGAGATGTCTTTGGTCAGCGGTTACGAGCAGTTTGACGATATGGTCATCAGCGGCCTGATTTCCGATCACCTCAAGACAAACGTCACGCCCGTCTTCTACTCGAAGACGATCACCGTCCCTCCGGGAGAATCGACGATCAAGTTCGCGAGCAATGGCCGCCGCGTTGACGCGCCGCTCGACCCGCGCGTGCTGGTTTTCCGCGTTGAAAATTTCAAAATGACGGCTTTGGAATGAGTACGACTTCGTAATGAAGGTTGTCCGTCGCCCGCGACACCTCGGCAAACGAGCGCCGTGCCACCTGTTTGAGCCGGTGCTGGACCGGATCGTGCTCGACCTCCGCACAATCAGTGACTTCAAACAGGCCTGACTCTGCCACGAGCCCCAGAACGTTCACGCCGAAATCACTCTGAAGCCGCGTGAGCAGGTAGACTGCCGGCGCCACCCGGGCGAAGTCTGCCAGATACGCACGGCACAGGTCCGTCTCAATATGCTGAAGCACCAGGGCCGCGAAGATGAGATCGAACCGCCGTCGCGAGACGTCTTCCCAATCGGACGTGAGGTCGACAGTTTCGGTCGCCAGCACCCGGCAGCGCTCAATCATCGGCGCCAGGTCAAATCCCACGACCTGCTGGCTAATCGACTTCAAGTACGGGAAGTTTCGGCCGACGCCGCAGCCGAAATCGAGCACTGAATCGACGGGTGCGGGCAGCGGAATCGTCGGCACGTACGGCGTGAACGGCTTACCTGTTTTATAGCCCGTAAAAATCCGCTCGCGCAGTTCGTCGGCGTCGTTCTCCCGGGCAATTAATTCCCATTCTTTTTGACCGCTCATGTCGACTTTTTCGTGCAAACGAGTGTCTAATAGTCGTGTTAATACATTCGTTGACAAGGGAAAGACCGTTTACTTATACTCCAAAACGGTCTTGGCAGACGGGCCGGGCCAGAGTGACCCCAGCCTCAGGTCTTATCAACGACAATCCCACCGACTTGCTATAGGAGCAAAGGTAAATGCGGAAATTCATCTTCATTGCGCTAATCGTGATGTTTGCTTTTGGAGGGGCACTCGCGCAAAGTCCCCCGACACTGCGGATTGTGACCGAGACCCCGAATCTCCCATCCGAACTGTTTTACGGCGATATCAAAGTCAAGCCATTGCGGCTACGACCCGGCACCAACATCCCGATCACCATCGACGATGCCGACTTCTTCGCCGCCCAGCAATATATCGACTTCCTGCGTCGCTTCCCGGATGCTCCCGGACACGCGCACTGGACTGGTGAGATCACCGAGTGCAGCGATCCGGCGAAGAGGTTCCCGGGCGAGACGGAAGCTCTTTGTACCGAACGCAAACGCGCTAACACGTCTGCGGCGTTTTTCCTTTCTCCGGAGTCGAACAGCACGGCTTACTTCGTGTTGCGCGTCTACTGGGGAACTCTAGGAAAACTTCTGAATTCACCAGGCTGCCCGGGCGTGCCGCAAAATCTTCCGGGTCACTGCCGGCCGAAGTACACCGACTACATCGCCGACATGGCGACGGTCGCGCAGGGTATCGTGGTTAATGACAAGCTTGATCCCACGGTCATCAACAACAACAAGCACGCGTTTGTTGAGGCGTTTGTGAACCGCCCGGATTTTCAAGCTGTCTACGGCAGCCTGACGCCGACGCAGTTCGTCGACAAGCTCAGCCAAACGACAGGTGTGCCGCTGTCAGCCGCCGATCGCAACGCGCTGATCACCGAGGCGTCGACGCCGGCTAACAGAGGCAGCGTCGTGTTCAAGATCGTCGATGGCACCAATACGATTACGGACGGTGCGCTCCAGTTTCAGACGACGTATGGCAAGGCGTTTTACGATCAGGAGTTCGATGCGGCGTTCGTGTTCATGGAGTACGTCGGCTACCTGCGACGCAACCCGGATCAGGACGGTTACAACTTCTGGCTCGAGAAGTTGAAACGCTACGGCAACTGGGTGGATGCGCAGATGGTGTTGGCCTTCATCCTCTCGCCGGAATATCGCAACCGCTTCTAGGTACCACAAAAGGCACATAGAAAGACACAAAAAGGCACAAATAAGCAGGCCAGCTTCGCGGTTAATTGAAGCTGGCCTGGTTTCTTTTCAGTGCTTCGTCATAGACCTCGCGCGTCAACTTCGCTGTCCGTTCCCATGAAAAAGTCGCGGCGTGTTTCATTCCCCGGAACGACAGACTTTCCCTCTCACGAGGATCACTGATCAAGTCGATAATACTGCGAGCGATTGCCTTTATATCCGTGGGAGCAACCACTCGTGCAACGGCGGGTGTCACGCTGGGTACTGCACTGGCGATCACCGGAGCGCCGCAGGCCATGGCTTCCAGCGGCGGCAGACCGAAGCCTTCGTAGATCGACGGATAGATAAACGCACGACACGACGAGTAGAGCGCGCAGAGATCCGCGTCTGAAACGTATCCAATCAACTTCACCCGTTCCTTCAGCGGGGACCTCTCGAGTTGCGTCAGGAGATCACTCGACTTCCACCCGACTCTTCCCGCCACTACAAGCTGAGGACGCAGCTCCGTCGTCCGCAAAACCTCTTCGAACGCCTTCATCAAAGTAACGAGGTTCTTGCGCGGCTCGATCGTCCCGGCGAACAGTAAAAACTCGTCTTCCACGCCGAGACGTTTGCGCACGTCGGCAGTTACGTCCGGCGGCAAGGGACTGAAGCCACGCTGCGGCGCCAACGGAATCGCAACGACCGTGTCGGCATCGAGATCGAACCGCTCGCAAACTTCGCGGCGAACGGGTTCCGAATCGGTAATCACCAGGGTGGCGCGCCGGACCATCCTCGGCAAGCGCAAACGCCCGCGCAGGACAGCGCGCGCTTCATGCGTGCTAGAATGCAGCAGCCAGGAAAGATCATGAATCGTGACGACTGTCGGGCAGTTGCCCCTCAACGGCACCTCGAAGTTTGTCCCATGAAACAGCGCCAGCGACGTGCGACGAATGTAGGACGGCAATCCAAACGTCCACCAGCGTCGTTGCAGCGCGTTCGGTTTCGAGTAGACCAGCGAGAGGTTGGCAGGCTTGCCGTCGGCCATCGCCGCCGGTTGAAACGGGCGAGGCGAAACGAGCTCGAAATCCTCGTGCGGCGCGTGCGCAGCGAGGGCGCGGGCCAGCTCAAACGTGTAAGCTCCGATCCCGGTCTTGAGCTCGGTGAGCGGCATACCATCGAGGCCAATGCGCATAATTAATCATCCACGGATCGAAATTGAGGATTTGACAGCCATCATCCGCGAATCAATCGCGGCGCAAAAGCACGACGTCGCCAACGGTTCCGCGCCTCGCGAGACGCCGGCAGTCCCTGTCTTTCCGCAACTCAAGCTGCAACCGGATTTCCAACCTCGCTCCAACAATCGATACCACATCAGCGACCTGTTGCGGTATCACGATCGCGTGTTCGTCGACAGTGCGTACCGGGCGATCTTGAAACGGCCGCCGGACGCGACAGAGTTTGCCCGCGATCTCAAGCGGCTGCAAAGCGGCGCGTTCAATAAGATCGACTTGCTGGCGGCGTTGCGCTACTCGAACGAGGGTAAAGCAAAGGGAGTTGAAGTCGATGGATTGACAGTGCCCGCGCTGGTGCGGCGACTGGGCCACCTGCCGATCGTCGGCTACTTCGTGCGCCTCGCGATCGCGTTGGTCCGGCTGCCGCAGCAGGTTCGCGACCAGCGCGAGTTTGGCGGATATGTCCTGGCGCAGAACCAACAGATCGCCGACTTCATCAATGCGGTACAAGAAGCAACCGCAAAACAAATCGATCAACTTAACCAGATAGAACCACGGATTCTCGGTCGCATAGATTCAGATAAAGAATTGACCGAAAACCAAATTCAAAAAATCCGTGTTCGAACGGACCAACTGCAAACCCTAATCGACGAACTAAAGCGCGGCCGCAAGTCGCTTCACAGCGACGAGCTTTACGCCGCGCTCGAAGATCGCTTTCGCGGCAGCCGTGAAGAAATCAAGGAACGGTTCAAAACGTATCTGCCGTACGTCGAGACTATACGCGACGGACTCGTGATCGATCTCGGATCCGGGCGCGGCGAGTGGCTGGAACTCTTGAATGAAGCGGGCATCAAGGCGCGCGGCGTCGAGGACAACCGCATCGCGATCGAGCAGTGCCGCAAACGCAATCTCGACGTCGTCGACGAAGAAGCGCTCGTTCACTTGCGCAGCCTGGCTGACGGAAGCGTCGCCGCCGTCACGGGATTTCACATTATCGAACACGTTCCGATCGACGGGCTCATCACGTTGCTCGACGAAGTGATGCGCGTGCTGCGCCCCGGCGGTCTTGTAATCTTCGAGACGCCCAACCCGGAGAACGTTCTCGTCGGCAGCAACTTCTTCTATCTCGATCCAACGCATCATCATCCACTCCCAAGCGAGCTGATGGAGTTTCTGCTCGAGAGCCGCGGCTTCGACCGCGTCGAAGTGCTGAATCTGCATCCGTGGGACGCCGGCCGCGTCGCCGGCGAGGGCGAATTGGCCGAGCGGTTCAACGGCTTCTTTTTCGGACCAATGGACTACGCGATCCTGGGGTGGAAAACGAAGGAATGAGGATCCTGATCGCCACCACGCAGGTGCCGTTCATTCGCGGCGGCGCCGAGGTCCACGCTGAAGGACTGCGCGATGCGCTTCGCCGTTTTGGTCACGAGGCCGAGATCCTCGCGATTCCGTTCAAGTGGTATCCGCCGGAGAAGATCCTGGACCACATGCTGGCGTGCCAGCTTCTCGACGTCTCGGAAGTTGCGGGGACGCCGGTCGATCGCGTCATCGGGCTGAAGTTTCCGGCGTACCTGATCCCGCACCCGAACAAAGTGCTGTGGATACTGCACCAGCATCGCACCGCTTACGAGCTTTGGGACCATCCGCTGAGCGATCTCGTCTACTACCCGAACGGTACGCATGTCCGCGACGTTATCCAGCAAGCCGATCGCAAGTTGATCCCGCAAGCAAAGGCCGTCTTCGCGAACTCGAAGAACGTCGCGCACCGGCTCAAAAAGTTTTGCGACGTCGACTCAACGCCGCTCTATCATCCGCCGCCCGACGCCGAACAATTCTACTGCGCGCCGGCAGAAGACTATCTCTTCTTCCCGAGCCGTCTGTGCATCCCGAAACGTCAGACGCTCGTGCTCGAAGCGCTGGCCCAGGCACGTACTCCGGTGCGCGTCTGTTTCGCCGGCACGTCGGACCAGCCGTCGTACGCCGATCAACTGAAGTCGCACGCGCGCAAATTGAAAGTACACCAGCGCGTCGAATGGCTGGGTCCGATCAGCGGCGAAGAAATGCGACGCCAATACGCGCACGCGATCGCCGTCATCTATCCGCCCACCGACGAAGATTACGGCTACGTCACACTCGAAGCCATGCTTGCTTCAAAGCCCGTGATCACGTGCACTGACTCCGGCGGGCCGCTCGAATTCGTTCTCGATCAAAAAACCGGGTTGATAGCCGAACCGACGCCCGAAGCGTTAGCGGCTGCGTTCGACACGTTGTGGGAAAACCGAGATCAGGCCAAGGCGTGGGGTGAAGCAGGGCGCACTCGTTACGAGAATCTCAATCTCTCCTGGGAAACAGTCGTCAACAAACTACTCGCATGAACTTTAGCCACAAAAAGGCACAAAAGGACGCAGACGCTCTATGTGGTTTTTGTGCTTTTTTGTGGCTAAAAGAGGTTTGAAGCAAGCATGCGCATGAAGCTCAACTGGTTCTCACCGCTACCACCTGCGCGCACGGGCATCGCCGACTACACGTTCGGCATTCTTCCCGAGTTGAGCCGCCGCGCCGAAGTCACGTTGTGGACCGATCGCCCCGGCTGGGATCCGGCACTCGAGCAGTACGCGACTGTTCGCCACTATCAACCCGCCCGCGTAGATTGGGTTGAACTGAACCGCGCCGAACTGAGTTTCTACAACATCGGAAACAATCATCTTCATCACGCGTCGATCTGGCAGGTCAGCCGGCAATCGCCGGGCGTAGTGGTCCTGCACGACGTGCGGCTGCACGACTTTTTCGAGAGCCTTTATCGCGGGCACTGGCGCGACGAGGCCGGCTACCTCGCTCAGATTGAGAAGCATTACGGCGAGGAAGGACTGCTGGCGGCGACGGAGTTTGTAACCGCGCGGCACGGCGACTTCGATCTGATGGCCCAACGGTTTCCGCTCACGCCCGCGGTGCTGGAAAATGCGCTCGCCGCCATCGTCCACACGAAGAACGCGTACGACGAACTGCAAGACAACCGACGCTGCCCTGTGTTCTATGCGCCGCTGGCGTCAGCGCCGATCGCGCCTGCGAAGAACAGCGACGGGCATTCTGAAGGTCCACATCGCTTGATCATCTTCGGCCACATCGGCCGCAACCGCCGTCTCGATGCGGTGCTCGAAGCACTCTCTCAACTCCCGCAACGCGATCGCTTTCAGTTAGACATCTACGGCGAGATCGACGACGCGAAAACTTTGTGCCATCGCATCCAAACACTCGATCTGAAAGACGTCGTGAAAGTACACGGCTACGCGCCGGCGGAAGACCTGGATCACGCACTCCGCACTGCCGGGCTGGCGATCAACCTGCGCTACCCGACGATGGGCGAGGCTTCGGCAAGCCAGTTGCGCATCTGGGAACATGGACTGCCGACGCTCGTCACGAAAGTGGGTTGGTACGCGTCTCTGTCCGAAGACACGGTCGCTCACGTCCGGCCGGATCACGAGGTCGCGGACATTCGCTCGCACCTCGAAAGCTTTCTCGACGATCCGGAACGCTTCGCGCGCATGGGTAAGCAGGGACGGCGCGTCGTCGAAACCGAGCATCATCCCGCAACGTACTCGGACACGATCGTCTCGCTGGCGGCGAACGCGCGCCAGTTTAAGTTGCGACACGCGGCGTTCGAACTCGCGCAACGCAGCGGCGCGATCATGGGCGGCTGGACCAGCCTCATGAAAGCCGATGACGACGCTCCGCGACGAGTCGCCGAGAAGATTTTTGCGTTATTGGACGAACCGAGACCGGTACTCAGGTGAGATGATGAACGCCAGCACCAACTGCGCATCCACCCAGTTGCCGTAGCGTTTCAACTTCGCGAACCAGAAGTCGTAACCCTCCTGATCGGGATTGCGGCGCAAGTAGCCGATGTACTGCATGAACACAAACGCCGCATCAAACTCCTGATCGTAAAACGCCTTGCCGTACGTCGTCTGAAAGACAAGCGCGCCATCCGTCACTGTCTGTGTTCCGTCGACCATTTTGAAAACTACACTCGCGCGTGTTTCACCGCTATTCAAACCACTGATCAAAGCATTGCGATCCGCGTCTGACAGCGGCACACCGGTCGTTTGACTGAGCTTATCTACAAACTGCGCCGGACTGAGGCTGCCATAGATTTGTTGAAACTCAGCCCGGTTCACGAACTGCTCGACGAACGCGTGCTTGTTCGCATTGATGACCGCGGGATCGAGTTTGTCGTTGACGACGATCCCTTGCGAGACCTGGTTCATGTCCGCGATGTAGTCCGCGAAACGCGGGCGGCAATGGCCCGGCAGGTTCTGCGGCACGCCGGGGCACGGCGCTGAGGTGAGTTTGCCCAACGTCCCCCAATACACCCGCAACACGAAGTATCCAGTGTTCTGATACTCCGGCGAGAGGAAGAACGCGGCCGAAGTGTTCGCACGCTTCCGCTCGGTGCAAGCCTCGAGCGTTTCGCCCGGCTGCCGCTTCGCCGGATCGGCGCAATCGGTGATCTCGCTGGTCCAGTGGGCCAGGCCCGGCGCGTCCGGTTCGCGATTGAGAAAGTCGAGATACTGCTGGCGAACGAAGAACGACGGGTCGTCGATCGGGTTCTGCTTCGCTTTGATCTCGTAAACGCTGCCGTTCGAAAGCGACACGACAAAGACGTTGCCATTCGGACCAGTGACGATGTCCGTCGTGATGCCGAAGTCTTTTCCGATCACGAGGCTCTCGCTCTCCGTCTGATCGAACTTGTCGACATTATCGGCGACACGATCCGCCAGCCGCTGATCGCTGAAGGCGAAATGCTGCCGATCGGGCGTGAACCTGAACCGGAAGAGAAACCCGTTGAGCAACGTCGTTCGCGACGCGCCGACGAGCAGATCGCCTTCGAACTGCGCGCCCAAACCTTTGCCCTGAACGAAACCGATGGGCGACGGCGCGACCGCATACTTCCAACTGAACTCCGGATCGAAATACTGCGCGCCCGGCAACATGTAGAGACGCGACAACGCCTCCTGCGGTGTCGACGCGATGTTCGAAGGCGGCCAGCGCAGTTGCTGAAGATTTCCCGCGCCGTACGTCATCTCGATCGACTTGAACTCGCCGATGCGGCTGAGTGGTCCCATCGTCTGAATCCAACCGCCGTTGAATCCGGGCGAGACGCGATTGAGCTCGTCGAAAGCGTCGTCGCCGTTCTCCTGCGTCCAAAGATTTCCCGTGAGCGGATCGAAAGCCATGCCGAAGCTGTTGCGCACGCCGTAGGCGAAAACCTTATGCACATTGGCGATTGCTTCGGGCGGCAGCACCACTGAAAGGACGTCGGAAAAAGGATTGTCGGTGGGCGTCGAACCGTCGTCGTTCAAACGCAGGATAACGCCGGTGAGGTGCGCATCGTCCGGTGCTGGTCCACCAAACTGATCGTCGGTTACAGCCAGGTTGCTGTTGATGTTCTGCAGAAGACCGCGGCGACCGTTGTCGCCGATGATGATGTAGAGCTTGCCGTCCGGACCGAAGCGAATGACGCCGCCGTTGTGATTGCCGCGCGCGGGTTGGCCCGCGTCCTGTTGCAGCGAGCGCAGCTTGATTAGGTTGCGATCGAAAGCGAGCGTCGCACCGTTCCACACGTAACGATCGACGCGGTTTCCGAGCAGCGGGATCTCGTCGATGTTTGACGTGTCGACGCCGGTGCTGCTCTCGGTCCAGTAGAGGTAGACGAAATGATTCAGCGCAAACTGCGGGTGAAGCGCGATGCCGAGCAAACCGCGTTCGGAAGCGTTGTTAACGGCGAGATCGAGCGCCGTGCTCGCGACGACTCCGTTCGTGACGCGCTGCACTCGTCCGGTCGCTCGCTCCAGAACGAAGAAGTCATTCGCAGCGAGAAACGCCATCATCGTCGGCTGATCGAGACCGCTGACGACCGTGCTGACGGTCAGGTTCGGATCCGTCATCGACGGCGAGGTCGCGGCGGGTTGAATGAATGTCGTGATCGACGACGAGTTGTTGGTCGGATTCGCGTCGGTCTCGCCTGCGGTGACGGTCGCCGTATTTGTCAGTTGTCCTTGCGCTGACGGTGTGACGACGATCGTCACGACTGCGGTTGCGCCAACGGCGAGGCTGCCGAGATTGCAATTGACCGTCGTCGTTCCGCTGCAAGTGCCCTGCGTTGGCGACGATGAGACGAACGCGACGCCCGCCGGCAGTGGGTCGTTCACAGTGACGTTGGTCGCCGCTGCTGGTCCGTTGTTCGTCACTGCGAGCCGGTAAGAGAGCGGGACGTTAACCTGTCCCGGATTCGGCGACACGGTCTTCACGATAGACAGATCCGCGCTCGTGGCGCTGACGACGTTCAGCGTCAACGACGCGGAATGGATCAACGTGCCCGATTGCGCGCCCACCGTGAATGGATGATTGCCGATCGGCGTTCCGCTGCTGGTTGATAAAGTCACGGTCGACGTCTTCGACGTGCCGTCGTTGATCGTTACCGTGGCGGGATTGAAACCCATTGTGAGGCCGGCCGGAAACACGCCCACGCTGCTCAAATCAACGGCGCCGGTAAAGCCGGCGAGCGGAGTGATCGTGATCGTGTACTGTGCGGACCCGCCCGGCACGACGGTTCGCGTCGACGGTGAAATGCCAATCACGAAGTCGGGCGTAGTCGATGCCGGAGCGGCTGCGACGAAGGTGCGGTAGATGTAGTCGCCGGAAGTGTTGCCGTCGTTGTTCGCCTGATTGCCGGCTGCGTAGAAAGTGACTGGACCGATGTCTTCGGCCGGCGCGGTCCAGTTGAACGTCCAGCTCGCGCCGTGCAACTGGCCGATGAAAGTGCCGACCGCCGTGTGTTCGATGTACTGTCGCTTTCCGCCTGGTCCCTGGTTGTTCAAGACCTGCGTCAGACCGCTCGTGCTTTGCAGCTCACCGGCTTTCTCGTCGGACGTGTCGAGCACGGTGAGTTCGAAGCCCCAGCGTTGGCGCGTCGGATCGGGGTTCGAGTGCGTGACGGTGATCGGGTAGGTTTGGCCGGGAACGTAGGTTTGCGGCGCGGTGATGGAGATCGTGCCGGTGCCTGCGTCAGGCGGTACGTGACACTCGGCGCAGGCTTCCGGTTCTTCGCCGGGCGCGCCGGTGTATCCCGCTGGTGGACCAGCGGAGAAAGCCTGAACGGGTTGAGTCGTGGAGTTGGTCGAGAGCAAAAAGCCAAGGCAGGCAGCCAGCAATGCCGGCAGTACGATGAGCCTCGCCTTGGCTAATTTGTCTTTCAATTATGGCGCACCAAAGCGGGAGCGATACTCGGGCGACTTGATGAAGGCCAGGACCATCTGCGCGTCGACCCAGTTGCCAAATTGGTTCAGTTTTCCGAGCCAGAAGTTGTAACCGCCGTCATCAGGATCGCGTTGCAGGTAACCCAGGTACTCCATGTATACAAACGCCGCGTTGAACTGGTTATCGTAAAACGCCTTGCCGTACGTGGTTTGAAACTGTAGCGCACCGTCGGTGATCGTGTTGGTTCCGTCGACGACTTTGAACAACACGCTCGCGCGCGTTTCGCTGCCGTTGCCGAGACCGTCGATCAGCGCCTGGCGTTCAGCAGCCGACGGCGTCACCCCCGTGGTCTGAAACAGCTTGTCGACGTACTGCGTGTTGTTCAAGCTGCCGTAGATGGATACAAACTCGCCGCGCGTGACGAACTCGTTTACGAACGCCTGCTTGTTCCCATTGATCTGCGACGGCACGAGCGCGTCGTTCTGAACTATGTTGGTGCCCACTGTCACCGCGTCGCGCGTGAACTCACTCGCTGCGGTTGATCCCCCGCCGTAGTGTGGAAATCGTCCGAGCGATCCACGATAGACGCGCAACACGAAGTAACCCACGTTCGAGAATTCCGGCGACAGGAAGAACGCCGCGCTGGTATTGGCTCGCTTGCGCTCGATGCACTGCGGTTCAGTCTCGCCCGCGAAACGGTTCGCCGCGTTGCTGCACTGCGTGATCTCGCCAGTCCAGTGGGCCAAACCAGGTGCGTCCGGCTCGCGCCTCAGAAAGTCTCTGTACTGCCAGGTCACAAACGTCTGCGCGTCGTCGATTGGATTCGCCGGCGGTGCCCCCAATGTCACCGTGAAGTTATGTGTCTTCACGACCGTGCCGAAGTTTTGGAACGTGAACGTGTACGAGCCGGCCGGAAGCGAGCCGAGGTTATAGATCTGCGCCGTATTCGTCAGCACCTGCGCCGACGCGCCATTGAATCGTTCGACACCCGCATTCACCGCAAACGCATTGGGGCCGTTACCGAATGGTGCTCCCCAGCTAGCGACGCGGAAACCTGCATCGGGGAACGTGAGCTTCACGTAGACGGACGTTTCGCCGTTGACGGTCCAGTTCTTGAACTCGACCATGCTCGGGTCGAGCGTCGCGGGTACAAAGTTCCCGCCGCAGCCGCTGATGGCCCAGTTGACTGTTACCGGCCCCATGTCTCCGCCTGAATTGTTGTCATAGCCGTCGACTGCAATGCGGTAGACCGTTCCGGCGGTCGCAGAGAAGGAGACGATGCTCGTTTTGTCTGAGCCGCCGCCATCGTCGTCCTTGCCGATCGCAGTCAGCGCCCCAACTGAGTTGCCGGTGTAAACGCCGAGCACGGTGTCGAACCCGCTTCCAGCAGTTGTGACCTGTGCCGGACCGTTAGACGGCGCCTGCCACGTGTACCAGATCGAGTGCGTGCCGCCGTGGCCGTCGGGCGAGTGATTTGGTTCACCCGTTTCTCTCGTAGCGTTGACGTTGCTGCTGGACGTAGTTCCAGCGCAGCCGCTAATGACTTGCGCGGCTGAAAAGTTGTCGTTTGCCGGCGGAGGCGGAGGAGGCGCGGCCGTCGAGTTATAGCCGAAAATGTCGAGCGCGTTTGTATCGTTCGGCATGATTGTGCGATGCGTGCCGGTGGGAATACGGGGGTCCATGATCCCAATCAGGACGCCGCCGTTCAGTGTCCGCTGTTTCCAGTGACTCGATTGATTGCCGTCGCCGTCAGTAGGCGAAGGATTTGGGCCGCCAGTTGAAAGACCAAGCTCGGTTATACCCGGAGCAAAGAAGAATTGCAGCGGATCGGGCGAACCGCCGATAGTCATGATGCGCGTGGCAGTCGTAAAAGTGGCTGACGTGGTGCCGGAACGGAACCGATACAGATCCCACATCGCCGGTATCGTACCGCCACCGCCCGACCTGGACGTGAACCCGAGAGCATGGCCGATTTCGTGGGTCGCGACCGCTTCGAAATCAGTCGTGCCGCCGTTGATGCCGTCGCGCGAATCAAAATCGAAAGAAAAGTTCGCATTGAATCTGATATTCGCTGCGTTGTCAGTCGGCGCCGCTGTCGGATTCAACAGACCAATGCTGCGTCCGAGCGACGACGATACCGATACGTTACTGGCCGTGTTCGGCGAGACATCAATGGGGACCGCGTTAGCAGGGAGCGCGTTGTAGATGGCCTGCTTCTGGAGCGTATTAGCCCCACTTAGCAGAGCATTTCGAACAGTGCTGTAAGAGAAGGTCTGGCTCGGCGAACTCGTCGAACCCAAAACGCCACTGCTAAAACCCGTCGTGGTGAAGTCCGCATCGAGGTAAATCGTCGCCGGCGAATGCACTGCGGCTTCCCATGCCGCGGCCGCGCGTACAAAGGCGGCTTTCGCATCAGCATTCGCGTCGAGGGCCGGTGTCGCGCGCAGAATGATAGTCAGGTGCGTCCCGTCGTTATCGGCCGGCGTTTCTGCCGACAGGGCGTTCATGTCGAGGTGATTCACCTGGCGCAGGTTTTTAGGACGGTTTCGCTCGATGTCATCGCGTTCCGCGCCGAAGGCCTCGCGGCAGACTGTGTCGCCGTTCGTGTCCTGGTAAAGTAGAAAATAGTCGTTGTCGTCGTTGGCGGAAATCGAAGAGGGTTGGGCCTGAACGGGAGCCGTTAAAACCAACGACATCAGGAAGATTGCGAAAACTAAGGTCAGAGCAAGCGGAGTTCGGTAATGCAAATTCATGGTCCTCTTCGAAGGGGTCAAAAGGAGTGAGTGGTCCGCGGGGCTAAACCACCAACCATCATAACGTCAGCCGGGTTGACACGTCCAGATCGATGTAAACCCGGCTTTCGATTGCTAAACCCCGCTTACGGTTGCCCGAACCGCGACCGGTACTCCGGCGATTTGATGAAGGCGAGGACCATCTGGGCGTCGACCCAGTTGCCAAACTGGTTCAGTTTCCCGAGCCAGAAGTTGTATCCGCCGTCATCCGGATCGCGCAGCAGGTACCCGAAATACTCCATTTGCACGAAGGCGGCGTTGAACAGGTTGTCGTAGAACGCCTTGCCGTAAGGCGTCTGAAACTGGAGCGCTCCGTCTGTGATCGTATTGGTTCCGTCGACCACTTTGAACAACACGCTCGCCCGCGTCTCGCTGCCGCCATTCAACCCGTCGATCAACGCCTGCCGGTCATTTGACGCCGGAGTGACGCCAGTGGTCTGAAATAGCTTGTCGACGTACTGGGTGTTATTCAACCCATCGTAAATCGCGCGAAACTCCAGCCGCGTGACAAACTCCTGCACAAACGCCTGCTTGTTCGCGTTGATCACGGCCGGCGCGAGGCTGTCGTTCACGACGATTCCCTGCCCGACGGTCACCGCGTCGCGCGTGAACTCGTCGCGGAACCCGGAACCGCCGCCGAAGTGCGGCATCCGGTTGAGCGACCCGCGATAGACGCGCAACACGAAGTAACCGGTGTTAGAGAATTCCGGCGACAGGAAGAACGCGGCGCTCGTGTTTGCCCGCTTGCGTTCGATGCACTGCGCTTCAGTCTCGCCCGGGAAACGTTTCGTCGGGTCGGTGGTGCACTCCGTGATCTCGCCAGTCCAGTGGTCCCAACCGGGGCCGTCGGGCTCGCGCCTCAGGAAGTCCTTGTATTGCCAGCGCACGAACTCGCGCGCCTCGTCAATGGGATTCGCCGGCGGCGGTGCGGCGCTGACGCTGAAATTCAACACCTTCGCGGTCGCACCGGAAGTCTTGAACGTAAACGTGTAGTTGCCGGCCGGTATCGCTCCGAGATCCCAGATCTGCGCGGTGTTGGTGATTGCCTGAACCGTCGAGCCGTTGAATCGCTGGACGCTGGTGTTGACCGAGAAGTCCGTCCCCGATTGAGTCGGATTACCCCAGTCGAGGACGCTGAACCCGGCATCGTTGAAGTTGAGCTTCACGTAAACCGAAGTCCGTCCTCCGATCGTCCAGGCTTTCATGTCGACGTTTGCGGCGCTGAGCGTCGCGGGCGTAAACGCCGCGAGCGGAGCGAAGGTCACTTGTCCCGCGTTGCTCAGACTGATCGCTGATTCTTCGGACGAGTGACTGGTGATGACGTAAGGATCGTGATCGCCACCGCTGATGCCGACGGTCGGAAACAGTCCAGTGTTGCCGGTGCCGTAACGCGTCCTGACCGTTCCGTCTTTGTTCAGTTCGATCTCGAAATTGACCGGCGCTCCGCCCTGGCATCCGAGATTGGGATCGAAGTTGCACGGCACACCCTGCCAGCGAAAGACGATCTTCGTCGAACTCGCCGACACCGGCTGGAGCACGTTGTTCACGTCAGGCGTACCGACATAGACGCCGGCATCTGCGCGCGCTGAATCGCTGAGGTCGAGGTCTTCCCAAAGTCCGGCGATCATGGCGTAGCCGCCAAGTGTGCGCGGAGATCCCGGCGGATCGTCGGCGACTTCGAGGTTCCCCGGCGGCAGGTTCAGGCGTTGCGGCGGAGTGGAAAAGAAGATATTGCCGTTTGAAGAGATCGTCAGCTCAGTGAAGGTCGCACCGAAGAACGGAAAAGGGAACGTCCCCGGCAACAGGAAATCGACATAACGATCGTCGCCGTCGATGTTGATGCGGTTCCCTCCGGTTGAGAGCGGGGCCGCTGCGCCTTCGGTGATCGCGTATGGATCGCCGTTCAAACCTGGCACTGTCACGGGCACTGACACCGTCGAGCTCTGGTTGCCCTTGTTGTCGAAACCGACGACTTCAATCGTGCCGTCCAGGTGCCGGTAGGGTAGGGTCACGGTCGTTGTTTGTGCCGTTCCCGGCGCGACCGGTATGACGCCCTTCAGCGGGATCAGTTCGCCGGATGTGCCGTGATACGAGAGCGCATAGAGTTTCGCCGCGCCGCCGCCGGCGCCGTCGTCACCCGCCGCGGTCCAACCGAGGTTGAACGTGCGTCCATTCTGGGAGTTGAGATGGAGGTTCGTGACTGGGCCAGGATTCGTCGTGTCTGCTTCGAGCAGCGACTGCATGCTCGCACCAACGTTCAGACGACGTCCGGTAAACACCTTATCGACGAGCCCCGGCACAACGTCGCCATTGAATATCAAGAGGCTCTTCAACTGTTGCAGTGTCAGGTTTGGGTTTTGCGCCAACAGCAAAGCCGCTGCTCCGGAAACTTGCGGCGCGGACATCGACGTGCCGCTAAAGAAGCTGTAGGTGTCCTGCGTTGGTGTAAAGCCGACTGGGAACGAAGGGTCGCACGGTTTTGGAAACGGACCAGGATCGCTGCACGGCGGCGTCGTACTGAGAACCACGTCGCCCGGCGCCGCCAGATGAACGCTCGTCCTGCCGAAGTGCGAGAAGTCTGACAGGTTGTCGGCCGCATCAGTCGATGCCACCGCGATCATGTTGCTCGCTTCAAAGCTGGATGGAAAATGCGGCACGAGGTCGTTGTTCGGTTCGCGCGTGCCGTCGTCGACGTTACCGGCGGCGGCGACGAAGAGTATTCCCGAGGGAATCATGTTGTTGATTGCGTTTTTGAACGCGGTCGAGAAGGCATTGCCGCCAAAACTCGCATTCAACACGCGCACGTTCGCGCCCTGCGTTCCGCCGCTCGTCACCCAACGATCGCGCATCATCTTCGCGTAAGCGCAAGCGTCGATCGCGTCTGCCGTGTCGCCAAAGCCGTCGGCATCCAGAAACTTCAACGACATCAAGCGGACGTTCCAGTTGACGCCGGTCACGCCAATGCCGTTGTTACCGCGAGCGCCGATGATTCCCGCGACGTGCGTGGCGTGCGCTTCCGCATCTGTGTGACTGAAGATCTGGAAGTTGTTGTCGACGAAGTTGAACCCGCGGACGTCGTCGACGAAACCATTCGCATCATCGTCGACTCCATTCACTGTGCTATCGACCGGGTTTTGCCACATGTTTTGGGCCAAGTCCTGGTGCGTGTTGTCGATGCCCTGATCGATCACGCCGACGACGATGTTCGAACTCCCGGTCGTGGTGTCCCATGCCTGTTGCGCGCTGATCTTTTGCAGTGCGTACTGCCGGTTATCGAGAAACAGCGGATCGTTCGGCGTCGCATCAGCGTGGAGAATGTAGTTCGGCTCGGCGTAAAGCACTTCCGGCTGGCTGCGAAGCGCGGCGACTGTTTTGAGCGTGTCGCCGGCGGCGACGTGGACCACGCGGAGACCCGGAACCAGTTCCGATCCTTGGCGGCGTTCGACGTCCGCCTGCATCAACTCACCAGTCTGCGCGGCAACAACGTTTCTGCCCGTGCGGTTCTGCGCGATGGACTCGCTGCGGTAACGCACCAGCACTTCACCCGGCACGAACCGCGGGCGCACGCGCTTTTTCTGCGGAGTGGACGGTGACGCAGGCCGCTGGGCCG
Source organism: Acidobacteriota bacterium (assembly GCA_046732935.1). Classification (GTDB taxonomy): domain Bacteria; phylum Acidobacteriota; class Blastocatellia; order Pyrinomonadales; family Pyrinomonadaceae; genus PSRF01. The sequence continues at coordinate 78,644 of JBKPOC010000008.1, forward strand.
TCGAGCCTGACGGAAACTGCATCAGGGCGAAAATGATTAGGCCAATACAGGTTAAGAAAGTAAGAGCGGTTCGGATACGCGCACGGGTTTTCCGAGACTGAGAGTTAGACATAGAAGGATCTTTCATCTATCGAAGATTTATCAGGTGTGTGGTGTCGTCCGCTCGGAAGCGGGGGGCTAGAACGACGCGGGTAGAATATATTAAACAGCGGTTTAACGGAAGCGCTGGCCAATCTGCTCGGTCCCGAAGCTGCCGATGCCGTTCAGGCGGAAAGCGAACACCACGCGGTTCTCCTTGCGCAGGCCTACGTTGAACGACGAAAACTGCGCCGTCACCGCGCAGCAGTCCCACGCATGGCCCAACGTGATAGTCGAGCTGATGAGCGAACTGTCTCCGCGTCCGGGCCGCTTTTGGAAGTCGAAAAAGAACGACGCGCCGCCAAACAGCCCGCGTTCCTGGTTGCCGAGAAACACCGACGGGCTCCACTGCGAACCACGCAACGTGCCGGGTTCAAACCCGCGAATGTCCGCAAACTTCGCGAGGCTCGGATCCAACTCGATCGCGCGCGTGTAGTAAAAACTCTGGAACACCTGCACCAGCGCGCGCGACAAGCCAAACGTCGTTGACACGGACCTGATCCCGCCACCGTGCGTGTCGAGATCGGTCCGGAAATCCGCAAACAGATTGCGTCGCGGGCGATAGCGCGTGTCGATGTTGATGGGCGAAAAGCGTCGCGGCACGCCGCCGTAAACAAAACCGGAAAGCGTGTTGACGGGATAGAACTGGTTGCGCTGGTTGGGAATCAGCGCGCCGCCGAAAAACGGATCGAAGAAGTATTTGCCGCGCAACGTTATCGTCAGCGCCTCGTACGGCTGGCTTGAAAGCGGCTGCCGGTTTTCACGTCGCGACAGTTCGACCGCGGCGTCGCTGACGTTTTCAGTCGAACGTCGCGTAAAGAAACGGTTCGCGATGCCAAACTCGATCTCGTTGGTATCGGCGATGGCGTCGATGTAGTCGAAGCGAATGATGCGATCGAAGTTGTTGATTCCGGCGAGCCGGCGATAAGTGATGTAGGGCTCGATCACGTGACGGAAGAAGAAACTGCCGCCACTGCGATGAAAGTCTTTCGCGAATGCCGGCGGACGGACGTCGAGCTCGAATTCGCCGTAACTGCGTGTGAGGTTCCGGCTGAGAACGTCGCGCGTTGCCGGATCGAGCGAGTTGGAATAGAACGTTACGCGCCCCGCGCCAGTCGCGGTTACGGTCCAACCGGCGAAGTTCAGCGGCAACTCGAAACGCGGATGCAGATCGAGTCGCTGCACGATCGACGGCGTGATGATCGGGTTGCCGCGGATCTCGTTGACGAACTGTATCTGGTCTTCGACCGTCTCCTTGCGGCTGACACCTTCGGCCGCGCCGCTGAAAGAAAAGTAGACCGGGACCTTTTCGAAAAACTTCAGAATGGTCGGACGCTTGTCGATGCTGATGCTCGGCAACTGCCGGATGCGAATGCGCGCGTTCGTCAGCGACGTCACCTGCGAGCGCGCGAGGAAGTTGAAGCTGTACTCGTTGTGGTCCTTGTTTACAAAAACCTGCGACGTCTCTTCCGGCGAGATGGCGAGCTGGATGTTGTCGGAGAAGACTTGGCGGAACGCAAGGTTCGACGTGATGTTCACGTCTGCGGCCGCGATGAAACCGTTCTTGAAATAGTGGACGCCTTCGACGTAGAAACTCGAACCACCCTGATCCGGATTCGCCGCCGACGCTTCCGGTCCAAAGATTCGATCCTTCACGGCGTAGAAGCCTGCGTTGAGATACGACCTCGAGTTGGCGCGCGTGCGCAGGTCGCCGCCGAAGCCGAGACCGCGTTGAGTGTAGACGTCGCTGCGGAACGTGAAGTCGGCGGAGCGTCCGAGTGTTTGATAGTACGCAGTCGACAGCCGCATGCCTTTCGCGCCTGAGCCGCCGAACGTCGGCGTCAGAAAACCCGACGCGCGATCGCGCGGCTTGATCGAGACCGACGCGTACGGCAGGTAAAAGACCGGAATGTCTTTCAGTTTCAGCTTTGGCGAATAGACGCGCACGCGATCTCCGGCTTTGATCTTTGCTTTGCTCGCGTGGAAGCTCCACTTCGGAACGTCTTCATCGCAGGCCGTGACCTGGACGTTCGTCGCGACGATCGTGTCGAGACTGATCTTCTCGACGCGATCGGCGGTGAAATAGATACGCGTGCCGTCCTGCGTTTGGTTTGTGAAGCCGGTTGAGTCAACGAAGTATCCCGTCTTCGTGCGATAGTTCCACTCGCCTCGCGAACCGGTGATGCGTTGCTGGTCTGCTTGATCGAAAACGACGCTGCCTTCCGCGACGATCCGGTTCTCGGCGTCGTAGACCGTGACTTTGTCTGCCTGAAGTCGATAGGTGCCGATGCGCACGTCGACGTTTCCCTCGTACACGACCACGCGCGCGTTCTCTGGTCCTGAACCGGACTGCTTCGACGAGACGATTTCGAGCGTATCGATGCTGACGCCGGGCACTGCGCCTTGCGGCGGTGGACGGCGTTGAACAGGCTGATCCGTATTGAGTGGATTGACGTTGGGCGTGTCCGTCATCGGATTCGCCACTTTGCGATCGACGGGATTCGTTTGCTGTGCGACGACAAACTGGCAAGCCAGTAGGAGGAGCAGGGTTACCAGGGGCGCACGAGTCATAGGGCGAGTGGATGCTAACACAAATCCGTGTTTTGTTATGATTCGCGTCGTGCCTAAGTTAATGATCGTTGCAGGCGAGCCATCGGGCGACGCTCATGCAGGGGCGCTAATCGCAGCGCTTCGCCAAAAAAATTCACATATCGAATGCTTCGGCGCGACCGGACCGCTGATGCGCGCGCAAGGTGTCGAGACGATCGTCAACTCAGACGAGCTCGCGATCATGGGCATACTCGAAGTCGCGCAAGTCTTGCCGAGATTCATCAAGGCGTTTCGCAAACTAAGAGCGGTGGCGATTGAAAGAGCGCCGGATGCCGTCGTACTCGTCGACTGGCCCGAGTTCAACCTGCGTCTCGCCACGTCTCTTCACCGGCGCGGCGTTAAAGTCATCTATTACATCAGCCCGCAGCTTTGGGCCTGGCGTCCGCGGCGCATCAGCAGTATCAAACGCGACGTCGATCTGTTGTTGTCGATCCTTCCGTTCGAAACTGAATGGTACAAGACGCGCGGCGTCGATCACGTTCACTTTGTCGGACATCCATTAGCGGGTGAAGTGGTGACGCGAGTCGGTCGCGAGGAGTTTTGTAAGCAGCACGGTTTGGATCCGGCGCGGCCGATCGTCTCGTTTCTTCCCGGCAGCCGGCGAAAAGAGCTGGAAAGAATCCTGCCGCCGATGGCTGACGCGATCCGAAAGTTGAAAGACGCTCGTCCGGCGATTCAATACGTCGTTGCCGTCGCGCCGAGCCGAACTCTCGAGGAAACAAAAGCCATCCTGTCGTCGCTGAACTCGATCAAGATCGTCCACGGACAAACTCGCGAAGCACTCGCCGCGTCCGACGCAGCCGCGATCGCCAGCGGCACCGCAACACTCGAAGGCGCGCTGCTCGAAACGCCGATGGTCGTCGTCTATAAAGAGTCGGCCGTGAACTGGCATACGCTGGGACGACTGATCACCGTGCCTCATTACGGTTTGGTGAACCTGGTTGCCGGCGGCGAGATAGCAAAGGAACTGATGCAGACCGATCTCACCGGCGAGAATCTGGCCCAGGAACTGATCAAACTTCTCGATCCGGAACGAAACAAGACGGCGCGGGAAGAGTTGCGCCAGGTCGGAACTCGACTTGGTGAAGCCGGCGCTTCCGAACGCGCAGCCAATCTTATTCTCGACTTTTTGTTAACTCAGCAACCTGCTCGCGAAGTTGTTTGATCTCTTCGTGCATCTCGGCCAGTCGGTTGAGGTGAAAGTTCATTCGCTTGTACTTCTCGAGCGGCTGCACGGGTATTCCCCACCAGACGCCCGGCCGCACGATCTTGCCCGGCAGGATTCCGGCTTTCGATCCGATCACCGCGCCTTTTTGCACGCGCGTGTGATCGCCGAATCCGACCTGTCCGCCGATCACTGCGTCGTCTTCGATCACGACGCTGCCGCTGATTCCCGTCTGCGCCGCGATGACGACGCGCTCGCCGATGTCGCAGTTGTGTCCGACGTGGACCATGTTGTCGAGCTTCGTGCCGCGTCCGATGCGCGTGCGGCCAAGTGCGGCGCGGTCGACACAGGTGTATGCGCCCATTTCCACGTCGTCTTCGATTACCACAGTTCCGATCTGCGGAAATTTTTGATAGCCAAGGTCGTGGCGCACGTAACCAAATCCGTCCGCGCCGATGCAGACGCCGGCGTGAAGTATGACGCGGTTGCCGATCGTGACGCCGTCGTAGAGCACGACGTTCGGATGAAGCACACACTCCTCTCCCACCCTCACGTTCTCGCCGATAGAGACGTTGGGACCGATGTACGAAGTCGCGGCTACCCGCGCGGTTTCCGCAACGACCGCAGTCGGATGAATCTGCGGTCTGCGCGCAGGGGGATGAAGCACGGCGCCGATTTGCGCAAACGCTAGTTTTGGATTCGCAACTTCGATCACCGTCCGATCAGGAAACTGCTCGCTGTTTGGAACGATTAAGCACGACGCTTTGCTCTGGAGAGCAGCCGGAAGAAATTTTTCGTTATCAAGGTATGCAATATCACCCTGACCTGCGTGTTCAAGATCCGAAATTTGGTGGATGTGCTGATTACCGTCGCCCACAACGCGGCCACCGACGATCTCAGCGAGCTGCTGCACTTTCATCGCGTAACCCCACGCTTAGATTCACGAATGAAATTGATCAGGTGCGAAACGTTCTCATCCTCATCCAGTTGTCCCAAAGCTTCTTCCATGGGCACGCCCGATCGAAAAAGCTTTCGATACGTCTCTTTCAATGTTCGTCTCGCGCTCTCCGAAAATCCCGCTCGTCGCAACCCAACGCTATTCACACCACGCAACGTCGCCGGATTTCCGTCAGTTATAAAAAACGGCAACACATCCTGCACGATCTTCGACTTCCCGCCAACCATCGCGTGCCGCCCGAACCGCACGAACTGATGCGCGCCTGTGTTGTTGGAAATGAAAACGTGGTCCTCGACGACGATGTGTCCGGCCAGCGCCACTTCGTTCGCGAAGATGTTGTTGTCGCCGATGACGCAGTTGTGCGCGACGTGACAGCCGACCATCAGAAAGTTGCGCGAACCGATGCGCGTGGCCTCGTCTTCGCCACTGGCGCGGTGCAGCGTGCAGAACTCGCGAATGATGTTGTCGTCGCCAATCTCGAGGAAACTGCGCTCGCCGCGAAACTTCACATCTTGCGGCTCGCCGCCCACGACGGCGTGTTCGAAGATGCGGTTGCGGGCGCCCAGCCGAGTGTATCGCTTGATTACAGCAAAGGCGCCAATCTCGCAATCTGGGCCGATTTCGACGTTATCTTCGATAGTTGCTGTGGGATGTATCGGCATTTGCAGGGTTTTGAGGATAATCGTGTCTTGTGGATCGCGCAAATCCTGTTTATGATGCCACGGTTGTTCGAGGTTTTTATCGAGTAGGAGAGCGGAAAGCCTTTGTTTAGTGACCAGTTTCGACGCGGCGAGTCAGACAAAAGTAAGCTGTCAGGTGTAAAGAGCTCGAAGTTAATCTCGGGCCTTTCGGACGTCGCATGGAAAGCGTTTCAGTCAGTCAACCAGCGGTTGCCTGAAGGCGAGTCGATTCGTCCGAACTGGGCGCCCGGTCCGCTGCTCAAATCCTACGAACGTTCAGCCCCACCACTCGGGTTCCCGCGCGAGACCGACAGTCTTTGTCCAACCTGCGTTAAGGAAGTTCGTAACGCCGTCATCAGTGGAGAGGTTCCGCTGGAGATGTTGATGAACGAGCATCCCGGCGAGATCAAGGCGCAGATCGTCGAAGACAACGGACAGGTCGTCATGCGCAAAGTTTGTCCGAAGCATGGCGAGTTCGAAGACGTGATGTCGACCGATCCGGCGTTTCTCGAGCGCATCGAGTCGCTCTTCTTCGGGCGCGACTTCCGCGCGGCTGAAGACGCGAACGTGCATCGTCACGGAACCTCGAACATTCAGTTTGGCCGCGGCGCGGTGTTGACTGTCGACCTGACGAATCGCTGCAACATGATGTGCAACCCGTGCTTCATGGACGCGAACCAGGTCGGCTACGTTCACGAACCGACTTTCGAAGATACGAAAGCGATTCTCGATCGGGCCGTGTCGTTCAAACCGCGGCGACAGGTGATCATTCTCTTCTCCGGCGGCGAGCCGACGCTTTCGCCTTACTACCTCGAGGCCGTCGCTTACGCGAAGAAGATTGGGTTCTATCGTATTCTCGCCGCGACTAACGGCATCCGCTTCGCCGAAGACATCGAGTTTTGTAAAGCAGCGAAGGCCGCGGGCCAACACGGCGTCTATCTACAGTTCGACGGCGTCAGTGAAGAGAAGAACAAGCATCGCGGCGTCGGCAACTTGTTTGACGTGAAGTTGCGCGCGATCGAGAACCTCGCGAGTGTTGGTATTAAAGTCACGCTCGTCGTCACGATCGTCAACAACCTGAACAACGACGGCATCGGACAGATCGTCGAGTTTGCCGCGCAAAACATCGACAAGGTGCAGACGATCGCGTTCCAGCCCGTTTCGTTCACCGGACGCGACGAAGACATCTCCGACGAGATGCGCAAGAAGTGGCGCTACACGCTTGCCGGCATGACGCACGATCTTAAAAATCAATTGGGCGGCCACATTCAACCGCTGCGCGATTGGTTCCCGCTTTCGTCGTACTCGGCGTTCACCAGCGTGATGGACATGTTGCAGGGCGCCGATGCGCCGTGGGGCTGGTCGTCGTGCAATTGCCATCCAAACTGCGGCATCTTCACGTTGCTCGTCGTGAATCGACAGACGGGCGAGTTCAAATCGTTGTTCGAGTTCTTCAACTACGAACAGTTCATGAAAGACGTCGCGGTGATCACTGACACCGCGCGCGGCCGCAAACTTTCCTACGCTCAGCTCGGCATGGCCATCATGCGAAACTTCGACGCCGAGCGCGCGCCTGAAGGATTTCCGATCTCGCAGATCGTCAATCTCTTCAAACCGTCGTCGACCAACTCGAATTCCGATCGCAACGACCGCATGAAGGCCCAACCGGGCGCGAACGCAAATGACGTTTGGCGAGTGTTGTGCGTCGAGGGAATGTGGTTCCAGGATCTGTTCAACTACGACTTCCGCCGCACCGAGATGTGCGTGATTCCGTACGGCACGCAGGAAGGTGAGATTTCGTTCTGCGCTTACAACACCGGAGTGGGTTGGCGGCAGATCATCGAGAACATGCACAAGACCGCCAATCTCGCTGAGTGGTACGAAGAGCACGGCCGTCACAAGGTCTACGCCGCCGGCAAGAACGTGCCGCTGCGGACCACGAAACACTCGCTGAGCTTGCCGGTGATTCAAGCCGTGCTCGCTGAAGATGCAGAGCCGTCGGCAACGCCTTATTTGGTCGAAGAAGAACAAATTGCCGTTTAGTCCGAGTGCGTGTTATCGCGACTCTCCTGTTCAATTTATTTTCTGTCCTAATCCATAGGGTCTCTCCCAGTTTACCGTTTTAGAGTTCACGCTACCTTTATTCATCAAGAGAGGATCGCGATGAAAAAACTTGTGTCTCCTATTCTCATGCTCAGCCTCAGCATGGCTGTAGTTGCGTTTCCCCAAACCCAAAAGCCGGCGCCTGTGCCGAACCAGCCTCAAGTCGCTTCGACTGCGTTGACGAATAAAGACGTGATCGACATGCGCAGGGCCGGATTAACCTCGGACGTTGTCGTCGCTAAGATCAAATCGTCGGAAACCAAATTCGACACGAGCCCAGCGGCGCTTGCGGAACTGAAAGCCGCAAACGTTCCCGAGGAAGTGATCCTTGCGATGGTGAAAGGTCCGGCGAATGCCGCTGCTCCGAACCCTGACGTTTTGAACGCCGACGGCAGTGTCAACGTGCCCGATGGGACGGAAGTCGAGATCCAACTCCAGACGACTGCTTCAGGCGAAGAGCTGAAGGTTGGCGACTTCGTTGATTTCACGGTCGTGCGTCCGGTTCAAGTCAACGGTTGGACCATCTTCGAGAAGGACGCCAGCGCGAGAGCGCGCATCACTACGGCGAAGCGGGCTGGACACTGGGGCAAGGCGGGAAAGTTGGAGTGGGCCATGCAGGATATTATGGCTACTGACGGCGCCCGCATTCCCGCGCGTTTCACGCAACGGCATATTGGCGATAGTAAAGGTGGAACTGTTGCGGTGGCGGCTGTGGCGACGACCGTGTTCCTTGGACCGGTTGGGTTGTTGTGGGGACTGAAGAAGGGCAAACCGGCAATCATCCCCGCAGGCAATCGCTACAGCGTCTTCGTGCACGGCGACACAAAGATCAAAGGCAAAGCGGCTGAAACCGCGGCGAAGTAAATTCTCTTGATCCGTGTTTACGGTTTCTCGTCGTTCTCCGAGTCGCTGCTCGGACGCTGCACTTCCCGTAACTGAGCGACGATGTCGCGCAAACGAATCGCGAGGTCTTCGATCGTCTGCACTCGCTTGCGAGATCGCTCGCTCAGCTCTTCACGCAACAACAGTTGCGCCTGCCCCAACACGCCCGTCAGCGGATTATTGATTTCATGTCGAATACGGGCGACTAGATCGGCAGTCTCCTCGAGCTTCAAGCGATACTTCGCAATCTGATCCGCGTTGTCGTGTTCAGCCATCGATTCTCCGTTAGGGAATTCGGCGAATAAAAAATAAAGGCAATTGTATTCAGTATGAATTCAGGTGTGTGCCGCGCGCTCACTTGTTACAGCGCCCCCATTTTGCCCGTGAAACCCGTTGAGTTCAAGCATTTTGATCTCTGGCGGCATGGTCTAGGCGAGGCAAAGTTGACAAGGACACAGTCGCGCCCGTAAATTCAATTTCCTCTTGCTGGGAGGTCGTCCAATGGTAGGACTCCAGACTCTGGATCTGGCTATCGGGGTTCGAGTCCCTGCCTCCCAGCCAAATAGATTCAAACACTTACGGGCGGCTCATTTTCAAGTCGCCCGTTTTTGTGTGCCGGTTTCGTGAATAAGATCTGCTCCGACTTGTCAGCAGAGCGTGGCGTCCTATGTATTCTCCAAATCCTTGCGTATATCCAGAAACCAGTATAGATTTTTGGACCTCAAACTACCGTTTTTCTCATCGCATGCAAAATGCTTCGTCATCTTCGCAGAATGCAATTACGAAGTTAGAGGGTGTGAGTATATCAATGTAACTTGTAACACCTGTTTGGCTGGTTGTTGTAGCTACGAATGGGGAACTTGTGATGGCTCATTTGGCGGCACTGGATGGTCTGTCACTTGTTTCCGAACTTGCGGTTAACGTCTACCGGAGGGATTCATGAAGAAGTTAGCAACCTCATGCGCTGTGGTGATGCTCGTGATAGTCTGGGAGTGTATTACGGCCTTCGAGCGAATAAAACAGTCACCTTCGCTCCTCACACTATTCACTACCTAATCACCAGCTACGACGATGAGGGAAATACTCAAGTGTCATCTTTAGTTCGGACGGTCAAGGCTAACGGTGATTGGCGCCATGTTCAAACGATGTCTGATGGCACTGTCAGGGAAGGACATGGGCATATGTCTCGACTACCCAAAATGGATCAGGCGAGCCCGGTTGCTGATATTTTGGGACATTCCGTGATTGTTCAGACAGTCAACAACGAGAACTCCACGTTAGAGCAGTCTTATAGTCCTGACTTACAAGATGACTTGCGACATGTAGTACGGGCGAAAGATGGCCGCTTGATTCTGAAAATGGAGGCTGTTGCAATCGACTAGAAAATGTCGTTGGTCTCAAGTTTTTTCGGAAGAAAAGGGACACAGCTCAGCCCACCGCAAGTGGTCGATTCTGCCTCCCAGCCAATAGACTCCACTATCTGCTCATGAAACATATCCCGTTCGCAATTTCAATCACGCTGCTGCTTTGCTTCTATGCAAATGCGCAATCCGCTGTCGATCTCGGCACGACCACCAAGGACGGTGAGTACATCAATGCCGGCTTCGGTTTCAGTTTCAAGTATCCGAAAGATTGGGTTGTTCACGGCCAGGCAACAACTGAACGTATTAGAGAGATCGGCAAGGAAAAAGCTGCAGCATCAGGCGCCGCATCGAAAGAGGCGCTCGACGTTGCGATGAAAAGCACTTACCAGCTCCTAACCGTGTTTCGCTATCCGTTAGGAAAGCCCGGCATCACCTTCAATCCTGCCATTCTCATAATGGCGGAAAGCGTAGCTCACGCGCCCGGAATCACTAATGGGAGCGATTATCTGCTCAACGTTCGGCCAGTACTGCTGAAGAGCGGATACCAGGCGTTGTTCAACGAGCCTAAGGAATGCCAATTCGGCGGATCGCAGTTTTTCCGCGATAGCTACGCTGTCGACGTCAATGGGATGCATCTGGTCCAAGCCTATTTTGCCAATGTTGTAAAAGGCTATGCTCTCGTATTTGTCTTCACGGGGCAGGATGAGAAAAGTGTGGACGAAATGGCTAAGAGTATGGAGACGTTCACTCCGATAGTAGTGCGGCGAGGTGTGACAACAACAACACCGGGCCGTGCACCCCACCGGCGGCCAAACTAATACGTCCGTTTCCGTGATTCTGCCGGCCACTGAACGATCGAGATACTTGCCTCCGGCGGAAACCTTAATGTCCGCGTCGCTTCTCAACAATGAGACACGGATCTTTCCCAGCGCTCACTACGTCTCCTTCGACGGGACTCTTAGTATTTCATTTATCTTAGTCCGACTGGTTCAGTGACGGCAAAGCTCACGCGTTCATGTTTGCCTCGAGGATGTTCGGATAGATTTTCCAGTGCGCGAAGGGTTCCTGCTGCATGCGCGACTGAAGGAGCTGGAGTTCGTAACGGAAGATGCGAAACGCGTCTGCGCCCCTTCGGTTCAGCGCCAGGTAACCGAAGTCCTGCATCAACCGCGCGCGACGCACGTTCAGATTGAAATTGGCGTTGACCAGACGCTGATAGACGTCCACAGTCTCTCGCTGGCCGTTCTGGTAAATGCGCACGGGCTGGACGTTGGTCCACAACTGATAATTCCAGAGCCCTGTGCCGAGTATCTCGTGCTCGACAGTTGCGAGATAGATGAACGCGGCGAACGCGCGCGCGGCGCTCTCGATCGTGACTTCACTGCCCAACAGACGGCGGATGCCGTTCGGCACAAGCGAGTCGAGTTCAGTCAACCAGGCTTGAAAGTCGTTGTCGGCCTGAAGTGCTTCGTCCGAATCGTAGTAGGCCTGGATGTAGCGACGCGCGTGATCGCGCATAACGTTGAACAGATCCTGGCGATTCGCGAGCGCGGGCGTGTCGAAACTTCCGCCGGCAATTCCGCGGCGCTCCGCGTCGCGCTGCGGATCGAGCACCGTCACGTCGTATTGCTCGTAAGTATCCGAAAAGAGCTTGCACATTCCGGCGTGCGTGAAACTGAAGGTCGTCTCGAAGTCGCCGCCCTCCAGCATCTGTCCTTTCGTCACTACCTGGTTGCTGTATTGGGTCCCATACATGTGCGGCCAAAGCAGTCGCCGCAGCGGGTGTGCGGCCGGAAGACTGTTGCGCGTGGCGATGGCAAACGGTCCGCCTGCCGCGAGATGAACTCCATTGAAATGACGGACCAGCGAAACGTGCGTAGTCGCCGCACACAACGCGATCTTCTGCGCCTGTTCCCAATTCTCGTCACCTGGTTTGCAGACGCCCAGATCGCAGTCGATTTCAGTCGCTTCGAGGCGACGCTCGGCTTCGTTCAGACGAAACCGCACGCGAGCGCCGATCGAGCGCAGCCCTTTGTGAAGCTCGTAGTTATCAAGCACTCGCAAGTCCCACTGGTAATCGCCGTCGGCCGTCTTCTCGACGTAACACGCGTAAGGACTCGCCACTGCGATTCGGCCGAGATCGGCGTGCTGATACTCCGCGGGCAATTCGGGCTCGGCGAACAGTTTTCGATAGCCGCTGTCGTAAGCCTGATCGAGAGCTTCGCGTTGATCCGTGGCGACGGGTGGCATGCCGGACTGCATCGGCGACAGCACCCGGTACATCGCGGTCTGAAACTCATAAAAATAATATTTCGCTCGCTGAGCTTCGTCGGCAGGAACGCGATCGGCGACGCGAATGTTCGGTATGGGAATGCCAGGAAACTGGCTGGCCAGACTGACGGCGTTGATCTTCTCGCCGTCGTCGCGCGGGATCGGAATGATCGCGGGCTTGTTGTTCGCGTATTTGAATAATGACAGCCGTCGCCAGAACGCTTTTCGTAGTTTCCACATTGGTTAATTCCTAACTGACTGCCGGCCATGGCGCGAAAGCGTTCGCGACTTTTCCTGCCGATGGCGCCAACTCCGGATAGTGTCGCAACAGCACGGTCTGCATCGTAGTGTTGTCGAGCCACTTCATTCCTTCCGGCGTATAGACCTTCGGCGTGTAATCGACGGTGAAAAAGCGATCGCTGTTCAGCCGGCGCGACGCCATCAACACGAAAATGCGAAACGCCGTATCGCTGAAGCCAAAGCCTTTCGGCGGACGTTCCGCGTACAAGCCGACGGTCGTATCAACGCGATCGATGTCGTTGTCGTAGACCTGCTTTAACTGTTCCGCGGTTTGCGGATTGTCGGCCAGCTCATCAATGCTCTTCAGCGCCGGTTTGTGCAGCAACTGCCGAAACATGTTGTAGCGAACGACGCCAAGTTCGCGGGAGCGCAGAATATCAGTGGCGGCGAGATCCATGATGAAGCCGTCAGGCCGCTCGTAACGTTGCAGAAACTTCGGAAAGTTGTGCAGTTGAATCGCGCCCGGATGGGCGAGACCGAACGAATAAAGCATGTCGGACATCTTGAATTGATTGATGACCTCGAGCGTGTGCTTCCCCGCGAGTTGATTGAACGCTCGCTCTTCCCGCATCGAGCCGTCGTTCAGTGAACGAAACACGTAGTCGTCGGGAATGAGGGGATGCATGCGGTAGACGGCGACGAACTCTTCAGTCAACGCATAAGGCACGTTGAAATGGTCAGTTCGGCCGCCGACGATGCCGCTGATGAGTTCGTTTCGACTTAACCGGCCGAAATGGCGGTAAGCCCATTCGCCGGCGAGTCCCCACCAGTTTGCGCGCATCGCGATCTGAAGCGTCGGATGGCCCAGGATGCCGGGGGTCCATTCGACGGTGTGAATCTTCGCGAGCAGTGCAGAGTTGATCAGTTGCGCTTTGTAGTAGAGGTCGTCGTCAGACCATGAAGGATAGGCGGCTTTAAGATGGTCGCAGATCGCGTTGTGTTCGAGCGAGAAAAGATTGATGAGCAACGCGAGACCAAGCCACGCGCCGGGTTGCGAAAATGCCGCCGGATCCATCGGGATCAATCCGTTCGGAGCGATCTTGAGTTTGCCGTCGATTCCGGAACGGAGTTTGGATTGTATTTCGGTAGTGCCGCCATAGACCTGCGAACCGTCCCACCAGTGAGAGTTGACGTTGACGTACGTAGGCGGCAAGTCGTCGGATCCCGGAGCGCGCGTCGGATCTGGGCGAGTGCGCAAGATAGTCATCGGGTTCTCGTGCCACGGATCGTCTTCTTTCAGCGGCAACTTCCACGGATTCTCTTTCGGACTGGGGCCGTGACTGAACCAGTCATGAATCATGAATTGCAGCCACGCCGCGGCGAGCACGTTAAGCGTCGTCGCTGGAGCAAACTGATGGCGCGTCAGTAATTCTCTACTGACGGTGCGCGGGTTCGGCGAAAGAATGGCCGGCTCGGGTTCGGGATACGTGTACTCAATCGGAAAGTTTCGGCCGAAGCGAGTGCCAGCCGCGCCCATGCGCGGGTTAGACAAGTCGTTGAAGGTGCCGTCAGGCGTGCGCGCCGTAAGATAGCGCTGCTCCATTGGCAGGTTCGGCGCCGGCAGCGAAGGAGCGGCTGCTGTGTCGTAAAGGTTTTCTTTTCGGAGTGTGTTGCGGATTCCGGCCAAGGTTGCCAATCCAAGCGGCGGAGGCAACTTGTCCCAACCGATTGAGTGATCGACTAACTCCGCTCCTTTATCAAAGGCGCCGGATAGTTTGCCTTTGCTTTGCTTTACTTTCTTGATCACTTTCGGGGCCGTCATAACGGCAACCAAACCGATGCCGACGAGTCCCAGGACCTTCAATAAATCAGTGCCTTTCGCCATGAATCATCTCCTCAATTCGAGCGCGGAACGCTGCTATGGGGTGACAAGGAAGTTTTGAGAATGAGCGAGGAATAATGAGCTGCGGCAACTTACTCCAGCAAGCATAGGAATGTCAATTTTTTCATTTGCGACAATGCGTTCGCCCTCTCTTATCTACTGACAGAATCCAACTTTTGGTGGATGACTCACGAATGACCTACCGCTAGACTCCCGCTTCCTCCCGCCAGTGTAAGGAAGTACGCCGTAAGAATTTAGTTACCCGCTTGGAGGTGCCAGTGAATGCGTAAAGTCGTTCAACTGTCTCTATTGGCGGTCGTGTTGTCGATGGCTCACACGGCTAAGGCGCAAAGCAATTACGCGAGCCTGAGCGGGACCGTTCTCGATCCGCAACAGAAAGTCGTCGCCGGCGCCGCCGTCCAACTCACTTCCGAGACCACCGGCGCTTCCCGCCAGACGGTGACGAACGAACTCGGCGCATTTCAGATCACGGGCGTGCTTCCCGGCGATTTCAATCTATCAGTGCAGGCGACCGGCTTTGCGACTCTGAATCAAAAGATCCGATTGGAAGTGGGCCAGTCGTTGAATGTCGAGCTGAATCTCAAGCTGGCGTCAGTGAACACCGTTGTCGTGGTCAGTACGGATGCAGTCAACCTGCTGAAAACGTCGGATGCTTCGGTCGGCGAAGTCGTCGAACCAACGGCCGTCAGTAACTTGCCGTTGAACGGCCGCATGCTAATCGACCTTGTGCTGACCGTGCCGGGAGCACACGAATCTCATGGCGCACAGGCAGGCGACATGAGTCCGCTTTACTGGCGTCCTGGTCAACGTTCAGCCGTCAGCATCGGCGGCAATCGTCCAAACGCCAACTACTTCCTTCTCGACGGCGCAACGAACACCGACCCCACATTCAACACGCTCAACTTCAGCCCCTCGCCCGATACCGTGCAGGAGTTCAAGGTGCAAACGGGAAGCTATACGGCTGACATCGGCGGCGCGGGCGGCGGCCAGATCAACATCATCACGCGCGGCGGCACGAACGATTTTCACGGCACCGCTTACGAGTTCCTGCGCAATGACGTCTTCGATGCTCGCACGTTCACTGAGATGGACGAGTCGCATCATCTCGTGCGGAACAACTTCGGCGGATCCTTCAGTGGCCCAATCATTCGCAACAAGACCTTTTTCTTTTTCAACTACGAAGGACTGCGACACACGAAGTCGGAAACAATGGTGGCGACCGTTCCCACCGAGGACGAGATCAATGGCAACTTCGAAATGAGCGGGGCCACGATCTACAACCCTTTCAGCGCCCACGCAAACCCGGCTTTTGATCCGACAAAACCCATCAGCCCGGCGAACCCGCAAATCATCCGCGACCCATTTCCCGGCAACGCGATACCGCAGCAGCTTATCGATCCAAAGGCCGCGCTCTTCCTGAAGAAATACATTCCCCGGCCCAACCTCGACATGGGCATGATGGGTTGCGGAATGACGATGATGGGTGCGCCGACAGTCGTGGGCGCCGGCATGGACTGCAACAATTATCTCGACGTGCGCAATGCACATCACGTTACCGATCAGGCGACGATTCGCGCCGACCACAGTTTCAACAGCACCAATAGTCTGTTTGCGCGCTACTCATTCAGCAGCGAAACAGGATTCATGCCGCAGAACCTGCCCGGATTTGGCGCGTTTCACGACAACTTGTCCCAGCACGGCACGGTCGGCTGGACGCGCGTGATCAGTCCGACAATTGTGAACATAGCGTCGGTGAGTTTTTCGCGTCTCGCGATGCATCGCACCTCGGAAAACAGTTTCACGAACGACATCGTCTCGGAACTCGGAATCACCGGCGTCGGCTTTGGAGGCGAAGGCGCGTTCGGTGCGCCGTGGTTCAACGTTCAGGGTTTTTCAGGCATGGGCGACACGTACATCGCGACGCCGATGCACGCGTGGAACACGATCCTGGAGGCTCGTGATTCGCTCAACTGGCAGGTCGGGAGACACAGTTTGAAGTTCGGCGCGAGCTATCGTCACTTTATCTGGCCCATGTGGGGCTTCTTCCAAAACCGCGGCTACTACCAGTTCACCAATGGCTTCACCACGCAGACCGCAACGAACGACGGCACGGGTTCGGCGCTCGCAAGTTTCCTGCTGGGCCTGCCCGCGGTGAAGCAACGACAAGCCGGCATTCCGCAGATGCAACTGCGGCAATGGTATGCCGACGCGTTTGTGCACGACAGTTTTCAGCTTACGCGCAACACGACGGTCCAGATTGGGCTGCGTTACGAATACATGAGCCCGCTCGTCGACATTCGTTATGCAAACACGAATTTGACGTTTCAAAATGGCGTGCCGTCTGTTTTCATCGGCGGCCAACAAGGATTTCCCGAGGGGTTGAATTACTCGAACAAACTCCGATTTGCGCCGCGCTTCGGTCTGTCGCATAACCTTCATAAGCACGGGCTCGTTTTGCACGCCGCGTTCGGCATCTTCTTCACGCCGGTTGACATGAACACCTGGTGCAACCAGCGTCATAACGTTCCGTACGTCTTTCCCGAAACGCAGCAGAGCGACAATTTCACTCCGGCGCCCGGCATCGTCGCCACTCACTTCAACTTTGGTCCAGCAGTCTTGGGAACCACGACTGTAAGCTTCGCGGCTTTTGAAGCCGACGCGCCGGCGCAGTACATCGAGCAGTGGAGCGGATCCGTCGAGAAGAGCCTCGGCGCGGAAACAACTCTCGAGCTCGGGTATCTGGGCTCTCACGGATTGCACTTGCAGCGTTCACATTTGATCAATAACGCTCCTGCTGGTCCGGGCGCGATTGGGCCACGCCGGCCGTTCAAGACGTTGAGCTTCCTGCCTGGTATGGTCCTGCCGACGGACATCCTGATCGCCAGTACCACGTTTCCCGTAAGCGGCATCAACCTGCTCGAGAATTCCGCGCAGAGTTCGTATCACGCTGGTTACGTCAATGTGCGGCGGCGTTTCAGTCGCGGTTGGACATTTCTCGCTAACTACACGTTTGCCAAGAACCTCAGCGACGCTCCTGATTTTCGTTCGCCGATGTTTGAATCGGCGGCGCCGCAGGACAATTCGAACCTGTGGCTCGAGAAGGGACTTGCGTGCGACGTGCGGCATCGTTTCGCCGCGAGCATGGTCTACAACATACCTTCGTGGGGAAAGAGTGGGTTCGCGAGCAGGTTGACCAAAGACTGGCGTCTTTCGGCGATCTATCAAGCGCAGAGCGGGTTTCCGTTCACAATTTCAGTCTTTGGCGACACCGCCAACGCGGGGACGTTGTTAGGTGAGAACCCGATTCGCGCGAATTACACGGGCGAGCCCGTCTTCGGTCCGGGCACTCGGACTGCCGACAGATGGTTCAATACCGCTGCCTTTTCTACGCCGGCGGCATTCAAGTTTGGCAACGTGGGCCGCAACACGGTCTATGGTCCAGGCAGGCAGACCCTGGACCTCGCGCTGCAACGTGAGTTCGCAATGACGGAGACTGTAAAACTGCAAGTGCGTGCCGAGGCATTCAACGCGCTGAATCACACCAATCTCGGCACTCCGAATCGTTTCGTAAACACACCTCAATTCGGTACCATCACGGAGGCCGCAACGCCCGGTCGCGAAATCCAGCTCGGGCTGCGAGTTTCGTTTTAGAAGTTCTCTCGGTTGCGATACTTCCTCCCTGCGTACCTTTTTATCTACCTGCTCGCCGTTTTCATCGGGCGGTCTCTTCTCGTGTGGAAAAGAACCGGGATAAATCCCGTGGTCTTCAAACGGACCGACAGCGCACACGACTATATCGCCCGCATATTCACGCTCGTGTTCCTGGTCATCGTCGTTGTCGTTCTCGTCTACTCGCTTTTGCCGAATAGTTATCGGTACTTAATGCCGATCGGTTGGCTCGAACAGTCTGTCATCCGGTGGATTGGTGTGACGTTCTTAATCGTGTCGTTCGTGTGGACTGTGATAGCTCAGACGCAGATGGGACAGTCGTGGCGCATGGGCATCGACGCGGAACGTCGCACGGAGTTGGTTAGCAAAGGCCTATTTGCTGTGTCGAGAAATCCGATCTTTCTCGGCATCATCGTTACGCTCGCTGGTCTCTTCCTCACGCTGCCGAACGCCGTCACGCTACTCATTCTCGTTCTCGCGTTCGTGCTAATTCAGATTCAGGTCAGACTTGAAGAAGAGTTCCTTCGCCGCATCCAGGGAAGCGATTATGATGACTACAGGCGACGAGTTCGCAGATGGTTATGAATAAGGGGAAAAATATGAAACGGTATACGTTTGCCGCGACGCTTGGTCTGATTCTGTTGTTTGGGACCGCGGCAAGTTCGGGCGCGCAGGTGAAGCGAGTGCAGATGCACATCGCGGGGTATTTGTGCGGAAATTGAGTGTACAACATTCAGAAGGCCGTGAGCCGTCTGGAATTCGCACCAAAACTGAAAGAGATCGAGGTAACTGATTTCAAGAAAGGCCTCGGCGTCTTCACGCCCAAACCTGACAAAGCCATTTCCTTTGCGGCGCTGAAGGAGTCGCTGAAGAAGGCCGGCTACACCGTCGACTCGGCAGAGATTACCGTCGCGGGAACACTTACAAAGAACAACAAAGGTTGGGCCATACTCGTTCCCGGTTCGAACCAGGAGCTGCAGCTTGCGGGTCCGCACGTCGAGCAGGTAATCGCCGGCACGAATGCTGGTTCCGAAATAGAAATCACGGGTGATTGGAAAACGACCGGCACAGGCGCAACGGCGTATGAGATGGTCTCGCCGTCACGTAAGACAAGTGGCCGACTCTGGCGCGAATCATCTCCAACGTTCATAAAGGTCTCGCTTGAAGCCGCAAAACCAGCCGCTCCGATCCGTGTCACGTCGCCCGGCCTGACTGTTTACAAAGGAGGCGCGGTCACGCCGCGTCTCTATCTGATCCATCAACACCTCGGCAACCTCGACGTCGACCGGCAGGCGTTTGACGTCAGCGTTTCTTACACGCCGTCGCCGCGGCTTCAGTTGGAACTACAAGTTCCGTTCTCGCGCACTGCTTACGACGACAACGTCACGAGGGGCTCCGGATTCGGATTAGGAAACGTCATTGCCTGGGCGAAGTATCGCTTCTTCCGTAACGTCAAGACGTACGGCGACCGGCAAGCATCAATCCGGGTCGGTCTCGAAACGCCAACGGGAAAGAACTCTGCGCCGGCTGAAACACAGATCAATGCACCCGAGTTCGTCCGGCAACAGTTGACGCCGATTAGCGGCGGCTTAGCGCCACATTTTGACCTCGCGTTTTCGCAGGCAGGCGGCCGGTTCATCTTCGGCGGCAACGCTGAAGTGATCTTTCGCGCGGAACGCGATGGGTTTCGCATGGGTCACGAGCAGCGCGTCAGTACGGATCTCGAGTACGTCATTCCGAAAGATGTTCACAAGCCAGGCGGCGAAGTGTTTCTGATTCTCGAAACCACGTTCGTTCATCGTGGAACTGGCCGGCTGAATGGAGTCGCAGTCGATGGAAGCCGCTCAACTGAATACTTTCTCGCGCCGGGAATTCAGTATGCGGCAATGACTCGCTTTGTGATCGAAGGCAGCTATCAGTTTCCCGTTGTGCGCAATACGGGTCCACTCGTGCTCAGGACGGACAGAAACTTTCTGCTTGGCGTCAGGTATCTGTTCTAAGCCAAAAAAGACACGGACAGATCGCAGCAAGATCCGGCTATTCTTTTCGTGCCGGTTGTGGTCCAAAAATATTGACAGTTCAAACTTGCGGCAATAAGATGCGACCTATTCACGACAAGTGAATGAACAAGCAGGTTCACGCTTAGCATCACGCGTGATTTCTACGGTTCTGCCGACAAACAAGGGTGAATGACAGAGACGCCTAGGATCCTCCCTACGTCTCACCTCAAGCCTCCCCAGCAGATCTCCTGAATCTCGCTTTACTCGCGTCGCGCTTGGCGCTGTTTTGTCAGCGTCACGGCGTTGCGTTTTTCCTTCACGCAGAGTGAATCAAAGGAGACCCGAATAATGAAAAGAACACTTATCGCTTTTTCTTGGGTTATCGGTTTGCTTTTCGCATGCTCATCTGTGAAAGCACAGGACGACACCATTCCGATTCCCTCGTACACCGTAACCAACACCTACGCCGCGAAATTCATCTGCGGCGTCCAGCCTGACGCTTCGATCAAGATCGCGCCCGATGCGCAGGCCGGTAACTACTCGAGCAAGATCAACGTTCACAACAACAGCGGACTCACGATCCTATTCCGCAAAAAAGTGATCCGGCTCAAGGGCGGCCAAGTGCCCACCCCACCTGCCTGGACGAAATTTCACTCACTCAGATCGGACTGGGCGATGGAAGTTGTCTGCCGGGACATCTATGCACATCTGAATATCCCCATCTATCCTCAGGTAGACGTGATCCCACCCTACATCGAAGGCTTCGTGATCTTCGAAGTCGCCTTCCAAAATCCGATTCCGGCAACGTTAGTTATTCCGGATGACCCGCTCGACGTCGCAGGCATCTATACTTATCGCGCCGAGCCGGCGGGAACTGACGCCGTTTCGATCGACCTCGAGGTTTTCCCGGCCAAACGGAACCGCTATGTGATTCCGGGACTCATCACCGTCGATCCTGACCCGGTAATAACGACGTCGACGACAACCGCGGATCCCAAGCCGAAGATGAAACGTTAGCACTTCACAACTCACGACCAATTTGAGTAGCCCAGGCCACGGCTCTCAGCTGCTGCGGAGTCCAGCCGCAGCAGCGAAGCCCACCACACCTCGGATAAATTCCTGTTCTGTTTGTTAGCTCTGCCGTAGTGGCGGCATTGGGATGGGAATGTTGTACGTGTCTGCGCCGACTCCCACGCCACCTTCACAGGAGTTTGGAGGCACAGTGCAAACGCGCCGCGACGACGGACATTCCGCCGCCCAGAACATGTAACCCAACATTCCACTCGACGTCCCCGCACCATTCGGCGCGACTGTTTGCACATAAAGCCCCGTCGAATTGATTAGCGAACTGCTGAAACTCGTGCACTCCGGCGCCGCACGCGTGCCGGTCACGATGTAAAGCGCACCAGTAAACTTCGCCGGCGCCAGTGGGAGGATCGGCGGAGCAAACTGCGGCTTGCCGTCTACGTGCTCCTGCCAGTCGGCTTGCGCTGATGAAGCGTTGGTTGGTTGTTTGTTAGGGACCATCGCGTTCGCATAATCCAACACTGGCGTCGTGGTGTTGAGCCAATCGGCCGTTGCCTTGCGCGCCAACGCGATCAAAAAGCGATCGCCGGCGCCGAGATCGATCGTCAGTCGCGCCGCGGGATTGGTTCCGGAAGCGTCGTACGGATGCACCGAACGATAGGCGTTGATGAACGCCTGCAACGCAGGCAGGTTCGGGCTCGTGTTTTCTTCGTAGTCGATCTCGATCCCGACACCCATTCGCTGCGCCGCTTCCGCGGCATTCAATCCCAGTTGCGTAGGATTCGTCGCGAGCGCCTGGTTCCAGGCATCGACGTACGTGATGCCGCCGATCGACAACTGCACTCGCACACCGTGGCTCTTGAAATAGTCGACGACGGCTTGTGTCATTCCATTGGGTATGCCGAGCGCGGTGGCGGAGTCGTTTGTCTTATTCAGCAGTCGCATTGGTTGAACAAAACTCAGGACCACGAGGTTAACGGACGGCGTACCGTCGCCGCGATCTATCAACCAGTGGTTCTTCGTGTCGAAGTCCGTCATGTTTCGGACACTGGCCCATGAACAAAACTCACTGCCGCAATGCCACGCTCCGTAAACGGATATGTTGGTAAAAGCAGCGGCAACTCTGTTCGGCTTCGCTGGAAGTTTGTTTGGTGTCGCTGAAAGCCCACCGAAGAGTGCAGCCAGCAGCAAGAAACTCAGCACGAGCATTTTTCTTCGCATTTCAGTTGTTCCTCCTCCGTTGAAGTTTTTTGGATCCGAATGAAGTGCCAACTGCTAAGAATTGGACTAAACTCTACCACACCGGAAGCATCTACACCCGGGTTCAAAAACCAGTCTTACAAATAGCGGCGAACCCAGAATCGCCGCGCACAAACACCACCCAAAAAGGAGAACAAGCGACAATGCCCTGGCGACTGGCCTGATCGGTGGAGTGACTACGACCCGCAAGATTGTCTACCTCTAAAACGACCACGGGCGACTCTCTCACCGAGTCGCCGCAACCAATTCGGATACCGCTAACTACGAATGTCCGTGCCGACTAGAAACGTCTCTCCAGGAAAGTAAAAAACCAGCCGTAGATTGTGAGGCCGGCAGTGGGCAAGATGCTGAAGATTACAAATGTGAGGATTGCGAGTGCCGAGTTAACCATCCGGTAAAGCGAGCCAGTGTAGTATGCGGCGATAATGACGGAAGCAACATAAGACGACGCAACACCAATTGCGTACACGATTAGCGTCGCGACGATCGACATATCTGCAACTGAGCTTCGTACAAGGGGCGCCACGTAAGCCGACCATCCTGCCTGCACAAAGCCGCTCAAGACCAAACCGGAGATCACATACGCGTTGGCGCGTGAATACAGGTCCACGCGGAACTGACCCTGAGCGACTGCCAACGCGGTGGCAGTCACGATCACGACAGTCCAAAACACCCAGTAAGCCTTCGTTAATTGCCACGCCAAAGCTGCTTTCCCAAACGGCCAGAGCAACAATGCCGCTACAACAACAAAAAGTGTGTTCAGCACGATCGCGAACAGATAGTCAAACATCTGTTTCTGGTCTTCGTGCATTAGCCATTTGGCAAACTCACCCACCGTTCGTCCTCTCCAACCGAAACGAATCCTTATTAATCGCACTACTAAATGACGTTACCCTCGAAGAAGCTTTTCCGGTCCGCGCCGAAAGCAAACATACATCATGAGTGGAATATCAACGAGCGATTGGCGTTCAAACAGGACAACGTGTGCGAGTAACAGAATTGGTTCTGCAGGATGTAGCCTGCTCGAGTTTCAGGCAATGAGCCTTCTCACCCATCCTCTTAAAAACGAACGCATCGTTGGGTATTGGATGAACGAGGCTGTCTGCCTGAGCGGCGGTGGGTATGTTTTGTTGTGAGCAACGGTGAATTATACTCCACGCATCCGACGCCCGGACACTCCCGCCACTCTCCCGCTTGCAAAAGCATTCGAGTCTTGCTAAACCTCGTTTCACGGAATGCCCTCCAAAAAGGGAGAAGTATCATGAAGATAATATTTCGACTTCTGCTCTCCGTTTCGCTGTTCCTTTCCCTTGCCTCCCCGTTAATCGCCGACACAATTCGTCTCAAGGACGGCAGTGTCATTCGCGGGCAAGTGATCGGATTCAAGGACCAGCAGTTCACAATCCTGATCGGCGGCAACGCACGAGGCAGGCGTGGGACGACGACGGTTTACGTCGAGGACGTCGAATCGATCGAGTTCGACTCCACCTCAGCTCCGTCGTCGAGCATCACGGATGACAGCAGCAGCACCGCGCGCAACAACCCTCCGCCGGTGCCGCGCAACAACCGTTCTGAGCCGCCCCCTTCAGCTTCAGAGCCTCGAGAGAACACGCAAGCGGTTTCATCGTCGTCTTCGACACCGACTTTCTTTACGATCAAAGTCGGCGTGCGAGCAGACGCCGTCAACAACGGTTGGACGAACAGCGGTCTCGTCGTTCGCAAGGGACAACGCCTGCGCATTAGCGCATCTGGCCGCGTGTCGCTCGGTCGCGGACGCTTCTCGACTCCCGGCGGGTTGTCCAATCTAAACGACGGCAACAAGTTGATGAGTAACGAAGCGACCGGCGCGTTGATCGCCGTCATCGGCGACGATAACGACGACTTCATCCTGATCGGTCCGCGAAGAGAGTTTGTGGCGCAACGCGATGGCGTGCTGTTTCTGGGCGTGAATGAGGGTGACTTGACAGACAACACCGGCAGCTACGACATTGTCATCGAAGCAGAAGCCACCGGCCGCTAAGGCGTAAAACGTAGAAATCCGTGGTAAACGTGGGTTAGGCTGTGCGCATCACACCGTTTTGACCTTCCTCCGCATATCCTCGGAGTTTGAACTATGAAATTTAATCGAGCATATCCGCTTTTTGGTATTGTCCTCTCGTGTTTGCTGATCTTTGGTTTGTGCGTAAATCCGAGTTTGTCGCAGTCGCGCCGCCAGCCGCCGAGCTCCAATGAGAAGAAGAACAAGCGACCCGGCGAGACGCCCACGAAAGAAGGCGAGCAGGAGCCGCTGCCCAAGGACCTCGAACCGACCAAACCACAGGATCTCGAGAAGGTCAGCATCTCCACGCAGATCGTAAACGTCGACGCCGTCGTCTATCACAAGAAGAGCGGCCAGATCGTCACCGGACTCAAGAAAGCCAACTTCGCCGTCTTTGCCGACGGCGCCCAGCAGACGATCACCAACTTCTCGACGCCGGAAGCGCCGATCACGCTCTCGATGGTGGTCGAATACAGCAAATGGTCAGAGCAGTTCGGATATGCGCAAAGCGGCGGCTACGAGCCGGGGACTTACGAAGTGATTCGCCCGACGGCGATGTTTCTGTCGCAGTTCATCAAGCCGCCCGACGATTACGTCTCGGTGGTGGCGTTCGATATCCGTCCGACGCCGTTGACGGACTTCACGAACGATCCGAGTCGCTTGCAACAGGTGATCAGTCTGCTGTTGCGAAACACGCCGGCGTTTCGTGAGACGAACCTGTTTGACGCGTTGAAGTTTGTGCTCGTCGGCGGGCGCGGTGATTCCGTGGTGCTCGAAGATTCGAAGAGCGACAAGTCAGATTATGCTGGCATGGTTTCGATTCAGGGTCGACGCCGGGCTGTGATCCTCGTCGCGTCGGGAATCGACACCTTCAGCAAGATCAACTACGACAACGCCCGCAAGGTGCTTCAGAACTCCGGAATTCCGATTTACATCATCGGCACCGCAAACATGTTCAAGAAGCTCTACGGCGATTCGTTGCCGGCGACTGACGGAATGTTGGGAATGCCTGGGCGGATGAGCTGGCTGCAAGCTGACAACACGTTGCAGACGTTTGCGAAAGAGACTGGGGGCGCGTATTTTCCGGTGACTTTTGAAGGCGAACTGCCGAAGGTGCTCAGCAGCATTAATGCTCTGTTACGGAGCCAGTACAGCCTCGCGTTCAATCCCGGGGACGTTCATGACGGGAAGCAGCATAAGTTGAAAGTCAGTGTGGACGTGGATGGGGACGGAACGTACGACGACAAGGAATACGTGATTCAAGCCCGGCAGTATTACAACGCTCCCAAGCCGGAGAAGACGGACAAGGGCTCGAAGTAATCCGCGTTCAAATGCCGTAGATGCGTAAGCGGAACTCGTCATTAAAAGAGACGATTTCCGCTTTCCTATTTGAAAACCTTTTTGTCTCGCGCAGCAAAGCGGGCAAGCCTCGAAGCGTCAGTTTCAACCCGTACGCAGAACTCACGAGCACCGACGCCAACTGCGGGTTCAACCGTTGCGGCATACCGTAACGAATCGCTTTCTGTGCCACCGGTGAAAACCCCACGCTCCTTCTCGAATTAACAAACTCCAACGAGTGATCGAAGACGTGTAACCGGCTCGGAAGATCCCGCAACGCGAGATCGCGATGCGCCAGCATGTTCGCGATCGCCTCCATCACCACGCCGCGGTGATAATTCGCCCGGGCGGGGACCGGCGAATCGTCGTCGCCAACACTCTCCGGCAGATTTTTCGGCCGCGTCTCGTGCAGATCGCAGTACCGGCTAACAAACCTCAGCAGCGTTTCGTAAATCGTCAACAAGTTTCCAGTGACTTTCAGCCGTTCGACAACGGGCGACTGAGGCGAGTCGCCGGAAAACCGCGTCACCGTCACTGCTGCGCGCGGCAACAACTCCGCAGCCCGGTCGTCGCGGCCAAACAGCAGCAATCCGGCAACAGTCGGCACGATCTCCTGGCCGTCACTCGTCGCCATCAACAGATCTCGCTCGAGCACCTCGGTAGTCGGATACCCAACCACGGACGCTTCTTCAAACGCGCCGCCTTCAAACTCCCGCAAGTAACTCCACAGATGCGCCTCGTCAATGTCCGCAATCGTCGACCCCAGCGCCGGCACTGATTCGTAACGCAGCGTCCGCGCCTCGTCCAGCAGTGCCGAGATCTCCTCGCGCGACGCCTCGCGTTTCTCCGCACCGATGCGCAGGTAGAAACGTCCGTCACGAGTGCGATACGGCCGCCGCTTCGTCTCGACGTCGAGCGCCACGATGCGACGCCCATTATCGAGCGCAACGCGATCGATAAACGGCACCATCGCCGGCTGCACTTCCTCGCGACAGATGCGCACAAGGTCTTCCTGCACGCGTTCCGGATCGTCGACGCCTTCGACGCGCATCTGGTCGTTCACGCCGAAGACGATCACGCCGCCGCCCGTATTCGCCAGCGCCACGATCTCCTGCGCGATCTTCTCAGTGTTTGAAAGCTTGACTTTGAGTTCGAGAAACGTGTCTTCGCCGCCGCGAATCAGCCGCAGCAGTTCGGTTCGCGAAGTTTGCGGCGCAGGGGTGGAGAGGATGTATTCCTGGAACGAACGCTCCGTCGTGGGTTCGTGTCGCTGGTTGCTGCGGAATCGTCTGCGAGCCATCGGCGTAATCTCAGTGTAACACCAGTAAAACGGTCCGCCTATTCATCCGCGGGTTCCCGCACGGTTTCGAGTATCTCAATCTCGCGCCTGGCAAGCGACTCGCCCTGAATCTTGATGACGACCGCGTATAAACCGACGGCGAGCACGGCGAATGCTGCCAGCGTCGCATATGAGATGTAGATGCTGCGAGTGAAGTAGCCCGCGGCAGACGCGAGAAACGGCGGCATGGCAAGGACTCCGATCATGGGAATCAACAGCAGACCGGAGACGCCGGAAACGCTCATACGCTTGCCGAAGCGCATCCGCTTGGGAAACCGGATCGAGACCCAGTTTCCGTATATCGACATGATCGCGGCAAAGACGATGAATCCCAGCGCCACAAAAAACCAATCACGAAGAGCCATGTCCTGAAAGACGATGGCGTTGAGTGCCAGCAGCAGGATCGAAAACACGAATGCCACTGTCGTTATAGCGAGGTTTTTGCCCAGCAGGATCTTCCGGCGTTCTATCGGAGCAAGGATGAAACTCCGCATCCCGCCTTCGTCAAAAGCAAACAGGTTCCCCCAGAGAGCACTCATGATCAGAAACACGTAAAGCACTGCGCCAGTCGCGAACAATCCCGGACTGTACGCCAGGAAGTCGTCCGCGCTTGGCGGCCGCATGCTGCCGAAGCGTCTGGTGTTGAAGAAACGAACGATGATCAGGATGAACGGCATGAACGCCATCATCCGTATCTGCGCGTTGCGCAGCGCGTAACGCAACTCCTTTTCGACGACGGCGGAAAGGTCCGGCGATAAGAGCGGCAGTTGCCAACCCGTGTACGCCGCAACTGCGACGTTCGCGTTTGCCGCTTTCGGTTTTCGCCGGCCGCCAAGACCAAGCGCGGAGCGACGTGCGATCCAGTAAGTGGCGACGATCAAGACGATCGTGTAGGCCGATAACGTGACGAAGGCGAGCGCGTAATCGAGGCCGTAGCCGGCAGCGCCGCTCACAAACAGGACGGCTGCGGCGCCCGGCGGCGTCCAGCGCAAGGATCGCAAGGCCTCGGCGTGACGAAATAGAATCGGCGCCAATTGTCCCGCCAGTGCGCCGCCGATGCCGGCGACTGCGCCGATCAAAGCGATAAGCGTCTCGCCGCGCGCGCGTTTGCTGCGCAGTAGAGATCCCATCGTCGTCGTCAGCCACTTCGAAAGCGCGATGCCGAAGAGTGTCGCCGGTATCGCGCCGATCAGAGCGATTCCGAGGTTGCCAGTTCCCAGGCCCGCGCCGATGCTCAGCGCGAGGATTGCAGGCACGGCGAAGATCGAATGCAGCGTGGTGAACTCGCTCACGAAGTCGACCGCAAACAGTTTGCGCAACGTGATTGGGTACATCAGCATTTTTCCGGCGTCAAACTGTTTGCCGGCGCCAATGCTCAACGGCACGGTGGCCCACATCAGGTACATGAAGCCGATAATCGAGAAGAATACCAACTCGACTGAGGCGGAGACCTCGCGCGCGGCCGCCCGCCGGAATAGTTGGCCCAACGTGCCGGGGTGTGTTAGACCGTAGGCTGTGACGCCGAGACCGAGCGCGACCAGCAACGAGAGTGCGAGCGCCGCGAGCATGCCGACTATCGTCGCCAGCTTATTGACCACGGCCTTGCGCGAGCGAAGCGAGTTGCGCAGCAGTTTCCACTTGAGCCAGATGAGTGTGACGAGTTGGGACATTTTTGGCGTTGTCAGCTATATCGAATCCGTGTAAGTCTTAGTTGTCAAGTAAATGATCCAAAACGCATATGTCGGACTTGGCTCGAACCTCGGTGACCGTGCAGGCTGCCTGCTGCTCGCAGTGCGCGGAATGCTCGACGCCGGACTCGACGTTATCCGTCTGTCGAGCATCTACGAAACCCAACCGGTCGAGAACGAGAACCAGCCAAGCTTTCTCAACATGGTCGCCGAACTGCGCGGCTCGACCCTTCCCTCACCCGAGACAGTCATGGCGCGCCTGCTGCGAATCGAGTACGCCCTCGGCCGCACCCGCGAAGTTTTCATGGGTCCGCGAACCATCGACCTCGACCTGTTGATTTTCAAAGACGAACAAATGCAAACAGAGTTTCTCACGCTGCCGCACCCGCGTCTGCACACGCGTCGCTTCGTGCTCGTCCCATTGAACGAACTGGTGCCAAACCTCGTTCATCCCACCCTCGGAAAGTCCATCGGCGAACTTTTGGCGAACACGTCCGACCAATCATCCGTTGCACGATGGAAGTGCCAAAATAGTCGATTGCCGTTATAATGACCCGCACTTGTTATCAGGCCTGCGACATAGCCAAACTTTCCGTCTTTCTGGCAATCCAATTGTCCACAAATCGTGGTGTAAAGAGAGCTGAAAAATGCCTTACCTGAAGCCTGAACGCCCGGAGAAGGTTAGTGCCCCGTCTTTGCGATCCAGCAAACAACGAGGCGAACGACTGGTGTGTCTGACAGCGTACGACTACCCGACTGCACGCATCGTCGACGAGGCGGGCATCGACGTGATTCTCGTGGGAGACAGCCTGGGTAACGTCGTGCTCGGTTACGGCAACACCGTACCCGTGACGCTGGATGAGATTCTGATCCATTTGAAAGCGGTGCGACGCGCCGTGCAGCGCGCGCTGCTCGTCGCCGACATGCCTTACGGATCGTTTCATACCGGCGACGACGACGCGGTCCGCAACGCACTGCGTCTCGTGAAAGAAGGCGGCGCGGAAGCGATCAAACTCGAAGGCGGTCACAAACGCGTCCAACTAGTCAAACGCCTGGTCGATGAAGAAGTCAGCGTGATGGGCCACATCGGATTGACGCCGCAGTCGATCAATCAACTGGGCGCCTATCGCGTGCAGGGCAAGACTCCGCGGACCGCGCAGCAGTTGATCGACGACGCGAAGGCGCTCGAAGACGCGGGCGCGTTTGCAGTGGTGCTCGAAGTCGTGCCGCGCGAGATAGCCAAGATGATCACGGAAAGCATCAGCATTCCGACGATCGGAATCGGCGCCGGCGTTCACTGCGACATTCAGGTGCTGGTCCTGCACGACATGCTGGGCCTGTCGTTCGGCAAACAGGCGCGCTTCGTGCGGCCGTACGCGAACCTGCGCGAGGTGATGACCGACGCAGTTACGAGGTATGCGGACGACGTTCGCAACGGCACGTATCCGTCGCAAGCGGAGTCGTATGGTCTACCCGCTGAGACCGCCGAAGAGTTGGATATCGAAGTTCCCGCGAGAGACTCAAAAGCCGAGAAGTCCTGATTCCAACCTCAAAACTATGGAGATCATCAACCGCCGTCAGCGCATGACTTCCGTCGCGCGCAAAATCCGCCGTGAACAGGACAGGACCATCGGCCTCGTGCCCACGATGGGCGCTTTGCACGAGGGACACCTGAGCCTGGTCCGTGAAGCGAGAAGGATGTGCGACGTCGTGGTGGTCTCGGTGTTTGTTAATCCGGCTCAGTTTGGGCCAGGCGAAGACTTCGAACGCTACCCGCGCGACCTGACGAAAGACACCGCGCTGCTGACGGACTACAACGTCGACTACATCTTCGCGCCGCCGGTCGAGGAGATCTATCCGAAAGGTTTCTCGACGTACGTCACCGTCGAAGGCTTGTCGGAACAGTTGGAAGGCGCTTCGCGTCCGGGGCACTTTCGCGGCGTCGCCACTGTCGTAACGATTCTGCTCAATACGGTGCGGCCGGACTTCGCTTTCTTCGGACAGAAGGACGCGCAACAAGCGCTCGTGATTCGAAGGCTCGTGAAGGACCTCGCGTTCGACACGGAGATCGTCGTGTTGCCAATCGTGCGAGAGGATTCGGGGTTGGCGATTTCGTCGCGTAATCTTTACTTGACAGCGGACGAACAGAGCTCCGCGACAGTGATTCATCGGGCGTTGAAGCAGGCGAAGAGCGCTTACAAGGAAGGCGAGCGTAGCGCCGGACGAATCGCCGAGATCATTCGCACGACGGTCGAGTCGGAGCCGCGCGCGCGACTCGATTACGTCTCGATCTCCGACGCCGAAACGTTGGAAAGAGTCGACAAGATCGACGAGCGGCCGACGCTGATCGCGGTCGCCGCGTATATCGGAAAGACGCGCCTGATCGACAACACGATTTTGAACAAGGTCAAGAAAAAAGAAGGTGTCGCTTCTCAGTAAGAAACAGATCGGGTTTACACTCAACGGCGAACACGTCGAAGTCGCCTTCGCCCCGCACAAGACGCTGCTCGAAGTTTTGCGTGAGGATCTCAATCTCACCGGGACGAAGCACGGGTGCGAACTGGGCGAGTGCGGCACTTGCGCCGTGCTGGTCGACGGGCGTTCGATACTTTCGTGTCTGATGCTCGGGCTTGACGCTGAGGGGCGTGAAGTGAAGACGATCGAGGGAATGGCCCAGGGCGCGGAGCTTCATCCGTTGCAGCAGACGTTTGCTGATCTCGGCGCGGCGCAGTGCGGTTACTGCTCGCCGGGGTTTCTGCTCGTCGCTGAAGAGTTGTTGAATAAAACGTCGAACCCTTCGCGGGCTGAGATTCAGGAGGCGTTGTCGGGTAACCTGTGCCGGTGCACCGGGTATTTAAAGATTTACGAAGCAGTCGAACTCGCGGCGGCTAAAATCCGTGAATAAAGATTTCAAAGTTATCGGGAAACCGTTTAGGAAAGTCGACGCGCGCGCGAAGTGCGTGGGCCAGACGAAGTTTGCCGACGACATCGTGCTGCCGCGGATGTTGTTTTGTAAGATTCTGCGCAGCCATCTGCCGCACGCGTTGATCAAGAGAATCGACGTTTCCAAAGCGCTGGCGATGCCCGGCGTTTTTGCTGTGATCACTGGAAAGGATCTGCCGATCCCGTATGGCATTCTGCCTGTCAGCCAGGACGAGCACGCGCTCTGTATAGACAAGGTTCGCTTCGTCGGCGATCCGGTTGCGGCTGTGGCGGCGATTGACGAGGACGTTGCGTTCGATGCGATGAATTTGATCGAGGTCGAGTATGAGCCGCTGAACACGATCTCGACGATCGAAGAAGCGGTCATGATCGACGAGCCGCGGATTCACGACTACGGCGACGGTGGCAACGTTCACAAGAAGGTTTCGCTGGAGTTTGGGAATGTCGACGAAGGGTTCGCGGAAGCGGATCTCGTGCGTGAGGACACGTTCTTCTACGAAGGCAACACGCACTTGCCGCTGGAGCAGCACGCCGCCGTCGCGCACTACGATTCCGACGGGAAGATCACGCTGTGGAGTTCGACGCAGACGCCGCACTACGTCCATCGCGCGCTCGCGAAGGTTCTTGGGCTCCCGGCGAGCCATATTCGCGTGATCGCGACGCCGAATGGCGGTGGGTTTGGCGGCAAGAGCGATCCGTTCAATCACGAAGTCGCCGTCTGTAAGCTTTCTATGATTACGGGTCGGCCAGTAAAGGTGACGCTGACACGCGAAGAAGTTTTCTACTGTCATCGCGGGCGGCATCCGGTGTTGATGAAGGTCAAGACTGGCGTGAAGAACGACGGCGCGATCACGGCGATGCACTTTCAGTCGTATCTCGACGGCGGAGCTTATGGAAGTTACGGTGTGGCGAGCACGTTCTACACGGGCGCGCTCCAGACGGTGACGTATGAAGTGCCGCGGTACAAGTTTCAGGGCATTCGAACGTTTACGAACAAGCCGCCGTGCGGACCGAAGCGCGGGCACGGGACGCCGCAGCCGCGTTACGCGTTGGAAGTTCATATCGACAAGATCGCCGAGCAGTTGCGGATCGATCCGGCTGAGATGCGACGCAAGCATCTGGCGCCGGCGAATTCCGTGACCGCGAATTATCTGCGCATCGGCAGCATGGGTTTGGGCGAGTGTATCGACCGCGTCGTCGAGGGATCGGATTGGAAGAATCGTTTTCGAAACCTTCCGTACGGCAAAGGCATTGGGATCGCGTGCAGTTCGTACATCTGTGGCGCGGGGTTGCCGATCTACTGGAACAACATGCCGCAGTCAGGTGTGCAACTCCGGCTCGATCGCCAGGGCGGCGTTTGTGTGATGTGTGGCTCGACCGATATCGGACAGGGATCGGATTCGATACTCGCGTACATCGTCGCGGAGGTTTTGGGGATCGATCCGTTTGATATTCGGGTCGTGACTGCGGATACGGATCTGACGCCGGTCGATCTCGGGAGCTATTCGAGTCGCGTCACGTTGATGACGGGCAATGCGGCGATTCAGGCTGCTGAACGGGCGCGCGAGTTGTTGGTGATGGCTGTTGCCGAGAAGTTGGGCGTGCCGATCGAGAACCTTTCGCTGGCTGAACGGCGGGTGTTTGACGTTGAGAATCCGGATGTCGGGGTGTCGTTTGCGGAAGCGGTGGTGTTGGCGGAATCGAAGTTTGGGACGATCGGGACGGTCGGATCGTATTCGCCGCCGCGTTCGCCGGGTCGGTACAAGGGATCGGGTGTTGGACCGTCGCCGGCGTACAGCTATTCGGCTGCCGTCGCCGAGGTCGATGTGAATCCGGATACGGGGATTGTCGTCGTCGAGCGTGTTTGGATCGCGCACGACATCGGGCGATCGATCAATCCGATGCTGGTGCTGGGGCAGGTCGAGGGCAGTGTGTACATGGGGCTCGGCGAGATTCTGATGGAGGAGATGACGTACCGCACGAATCGCAACGTCGTGCACAAGTTTCCTTCGATGCTCGAGTACAAGAGCCCGACGACGATGGAGATGTGCGACGTTGTAACGTACCTGATCGAGGATCCGGACCCGAATGGTCCATACGGGGCTAAAGAAGTTGGACAGGGACCGCTTCTGCCCGTCCCACCGGCGGTCGCCAACGCCGTCTACGACGCGGTTGGTGTGCGCATCGACGAAGTGCCCATCACGCCGGAGAAGGTGATGCGCGCCCTGCGCGACAAATCGCGCGGCCGCGACCCTCGCTACGGCCCCCTTTCCGTCCCCTCCGTCGCCTGGCCCGACCCACTGCGAGTCTTAACGCCGGCCGAGGGCGGCGACGGCACCGAACTCCCCCACGTAGCCGTGCATTCGTGAATATGATGTAAACTAGCAAATAAAACTAGGTTCGACTCAATCCTCACTATGAGATTCGAATGGGACACACGCAAGGCGGCGTCAAACTTGCTTAAGCATGGCGTCAGTTTCAATGAAGCCATCGAAGTGTTTTATGATCCAAATGCGGTTGAACAGTACGATGACGTGCACTCAGGTATTGACCGAAGGTTCACACTGGTTGGATTTTCGAGTCAGCGTTTATTGATTGTTGTTTACGCTGACACCGAACGCGGTTCTTTGCGAATAATTTCCGCCCGGAAGCCCAGTAGAGCAGAACGTAAAAATTTATGAAGGAAGAACCAACTGATATATCGGAAGTGTTCTCAGTTATCGAGGACGATGGCGAAACTATCATCGTCGAAGTCTCGGAGGAGGACTATCAACGCGACTTGGCGGCTGGATTGGACGAAGATGAGATTCTCAAACCCGGTCGCCACAAGTTTATACGTGGGGGCTTCCTCAAACGCCATCCAGAGTTCAAGCCACGGAAAAAGAGCGCCTGAGGAAATACTCGACATGATGCGGTTGCCGAAATTTGAGTATCGCGTTCCGCGGACGGTGGCGGAGGCGGTGAGGATTATGGGGGAGGCGGGGCCGGCGGGGCAGTTTGTGGCCGGTGGGACCGACCTTTATCCGAATATGAAGCGGCGGCAGCAGATGCCGAAGACCGTCATTTCGGTGATGCGCCTGGGCGAGTTGAATCAGATCACGGGTGATGGGCCAAGCGGGTTGAGGATCGGCGCGTCCGTGACGTTAACAGAGATTTGCGAGAGCCCGGTTATCAATCGCGATTATCCCGTCATCGCTAAAGCGGCGCGAACAATCTCGACGCCCCTCCTGCGAAACATGGGAACCATCGGCGGCAACCTCCTGCTCGATACTCGCTGCAACTACTACGATCAAAACTACGAGTGGCGCAAAGGCATCAACTTCTGTCTCAAGAAAGACGGCGACGTTTGCTGGGTCGCTCCCGGCAGCACGAAGTGTTGGGCCGTCCAATCGTCGGATCTCGTCCCTGTGATGGTCGCCATCGGCGCCAAGCTGCGGTTTGTTTCGACACTCGGCGAACGCATAGTCGACGCTGCTGGTCTGTACAACGACGACGGCATCGAATACCTCCGCAAACGCCCTGACGAACTGCTCGTAGACATCCAGCTTCCACCGACGAACGGCTGGCGCGCCTCATACCAAAAACTCCGCCGCCGCGGCGCGTTCGACTTTCCCGTGCTCGGGGTTGCAGCATGGATCAAGACGAACGACGGCGCAGTCGCGGATGCGAAAGT
This sequence comes from Acidobacteriota bacterium, assembly GCA_046732935.1. Classification (GTDB taxonomy): domain Bacteria; phylum Acidobacteriota; class Blastocatellia; order Pyrinomonadales; family Pyrinomonadaceae; genus PSRF01. The sequence goes on from JBKPOC010000008.1 coordinate 113,932, forward strand.
CGTGCTCGGCGCCATCGCACCTTCACCTATCGAAATCAAAGAAGCAGCCGCGGCGTTACAAGGACAGCCGCTCGACGAAGATCGAATACAAGCCGCAGCCGAAGCTGCGTACATCAAAGCCCGTCCGTTAGACAACACTGATTTCGTTTATCAGTGGCGCAAACAAATGGCGCGGCAATACACTCTACGAGCCTTGCGCGAGCTTCAGTGAACAGTGTTGCCGCAATCCTCCTCGCGGCCGGACAGTCGCGCCGCATGGGCGCGTTCAAACCCCTGCTTCCCTTCGGCGACAAAACCGTTATCGAGTGCTGCCTCGACTACCTGCGCGAAGGTGGAATACAAAACATCGTCGTGGTCCTTGGACACCGCGCAGATGAAATCCGCGTTGAAAACGCAACTATCGCAATCAATCCCGATCCAAACTCCGAAATGGGCGCTTCAATTGCGGCAGGGATTCAAGCTATTCCCGAGCAAACAGAAGCGGTCTTAATCGCACTGGTCGATCACCCGGCAGTTCCGGCAGAAGTCGTTTCAAAGCTCATCGAAGAGTGGCAGAACGGCGCCAGCATCGTCATCCCCACCTGGCACGACCGCGGCGGACATCCAGTCATCGTCGATCTCGCCCTCAAAAACGAACTGCAAAACCTGGACCGCACCGGCGGCCTCCGCGCACTCTTCAAAAACCACGGCGCCAAACGCCTCCCCGTCGACTCCCCGTTCGTTGCTCGCGACATGGATACGTGGGATGATTACTGGGCCCTGTACGAAGAGGTCATGGGACATCCACCACCCAACGAAAGCCCAGAGGGACTCATCTAAAGCAGTAGCCGAATACGCGGGCACAGCGCGGCCGGCGAAGGAGAAAAGATGGTTCTGAAGCACAAAAGACGCTTTCTGGCAGGCCTGCTGGCAATGCTGGCGGCGACGAGCGTCGCAATCGCCCAAACCCGGGTCGACTTTTCGCTGCACTCGGTCGATGGGCAGACGGTCACCTCTGAGAGCCTGCGCGGCGAAGTCGTGGTGCTGGCGTTCGGCGCTTCCTGGTTGCCGTTGTCGAAGAACCAACTCCAGGGCGTCAGAAAACTGGCCGACGAGTACAGCAGTCGCGGTGTCGTCGTTTACTGGGTCAGCACCGAGTCGGACGACTCGAAGTCGAAGAACTACGCGAGCGACGATCAACTCCGATCGTTCGCGCAGAAGTACGGTTTGAAAGTAACAGTGCTGCGAGATCCGGACGGCGCGGTGTCGAAGAAGTTTGGCGTGGACCAGCTTCCGTCGATCGTGATTCTCGACAAGCAAGGCAACATCTCCGGCGCTCCGATTGGCGGTCTCGATCCCGGCGGCAATCTCGCGACGCAACTGGCGCCGCGCCTCGACAAGCTGCTCTAATCTCTCCTGATGACGCATACACTGATCAATCCCGAATCGCTCGGGGCGCCCAGTGGCTACTCAAACGGACTGCTCACCGAGACGAGTGGTAGACTGCTGTTCATCGCCGGACAGATCGCCTGGGACGCTGAACATAAGATCGTCAGCGACGATTTCGTCGAACAGTTCGACAAGGCGCTCGGGAATGTTCTCGTCGTCGTCACAGCGGCTGGGGGCAAGGCTTCCGATATCGCGCGGCTGATCGTGTACGTGACTGATAAGCGTGAGTATCTGGAACGGACGCGCGAAGTCGGCGAGCGTTATCGCAAGCACATGGGGAAACATTTTCCAGCGATGGTGCTGGTCCAGGTAGCCGGATTGTTGGACGACGCGGCGAAACTGGAGATCGAAGGTATCGCGGTCCTGTCTTTGTAATTAGCCGCATGAAGCAGCCGACGAGTTTTCTTTACGAACAAGACGAGCAAGGCGTGGCGACGATCACGCTCAACCGGCCGGAGCGCTTGAACGCGCTGACGTTTGAAGTCTATCGCGAGTTGACGGATCTGTTTGCCGCGTTGCGTGAAGAAACATCGGTTCGCGTCGTCGTCATCACCGGCGCTGGAAAAGCGTTCTGCTCGGGCGGCGACGTCTACGACATCATCGGCGAACTCTTCGGACGAAACATGGAAGGGCTGCTCGAGTTCACGCGCATGACGTGCGAGCTCGTGCACAACATCCGCGCGCTGCCGAAGCCTGTCATCGCGAGTCTGAACGGCACGACAGCAGGCGCAGGCGCTTGCATCGCGCTCGCTTCCGACATTCGCCTGGCAAGCGAAACGGCAAAGATCGCTTTCCTGTTCGTGAAAGTTGGTCTATCCGGCGCGGACATGGGCGCCGCTTATCTGCTGCCGCGAGTTGTCGGTCTGACGAAAGCGACCGAGCTGCTTTACACGGGCGATTTCATCAGCGCGGCGGAAGCTGAACGTATCGGGCTGTATAATCGAGTCGTCGCGCCGGGCGAGCTGGCTGAAGTCACGCGCGACTACGCGCAGCGACTCGCGCGCGGGCCCGCGTTCGCGCTGGCAAAGACGAAAGAGATGCTGAATCGCGAGCTCGACATGGACCTCGAGACCGCACTCGAGTGTGAAGCGCAGGCGCAGGCGATCTGCATGCAACATCCCGACTATCGCGAAGCTTATGAAGCATTCGTCCACAGGCGTGATCCCACAGTTAAATAATTCGTGATCGATCAACTTCCTTTTTTTACCGCCGAACACCGAAGTCTCGCACAAAGCGTCGCCACTTTTGTCGAACGCGAGATCGAGCCGTACGCCGGCGTCGAAGAAGACGTCGACGATCTAGCGAAACAGTTTGTCTATACGCTCGCCGAAGCAGGACTTCTCCGGTACTCAGTCGCGGAAAGACAACTCGACGTCCGCTCGCTTTGCTTGATTCGCGAAGCACTTGCTTATTCTTCGCCACTCGCCGATCTCGCTTTCGTCATGCAAGGCCTCGGCACGTTCGCGATCGCAAAGGCCGCGCCCGAACACGTACGCGACTTCTGGGTGTCGCGAGCAGTCGCGGGAAAGTCGATCGCCGCCTTCGCCTTGACTGAACCGGAGGCTGGATCCGACGTCGCCGCGATCCAAACGACGGCCCGGCGCGATGGCGAGACGTACGTGATCGACGGCCGCAAGCGTTTCATCTCTAACGCCGGCATCGCAGATTTCTACACCGTCTTCGCTCGCACCGGCACACGCGAAGACGGGCGCGCGCAATTGTCCGCGTTCGTCGTCAGTTCGAAGATGCAAGGCTTTTCGGTTGTCGAGCGGACGCCGTTGATCGCGGCGCATCCGATCGGCGAGATCGCTTTCGAAGGCTGCCGCGTCCCCGCCGAAGACATGGTAGGAAACGAAGGCGACGGCTTCGTCCTCGCGATGGAAACACTCGACACGTTTCGCGCCAGCGTCGGAGCTGCGGCTTGCGGCATGGCGCGACGCGCGCTCGACCAGGCGGTCCGTTATGCGTCAACGCGCAAACAGTTCGGACGCCTGCTCGCGGAGCATCAACTGGTCCAGGAAAAACTCGCGGACATGATCACCGAGCTCGACGCCGCGCGATTACTTGTGTATCGTGCCGCCTACGTGAAAGACACCGGCGCGCGCCGTGTCACGCGCGAAGCGAGCGAAGCGAAACTGTTTGCGACTGAAGCTGCGGGCCGAATCATCGACAGTGCGGTCCAGATTCAAGGCGGTATCGGACTCATTCGCGGCAACATGGTCGAGCAGCTTTACCGCGACGTGCGCGCCCTGCGCATTTACGAAGGCACCTCAGAAATCCAAAAGCTCGTAATCGCCGGCCAGCTTTTGAAGGAACAATCCTGAAATGCGCATCACGATCATCGGCGGCGGACCGGCCGGGTTGTATTTCGCGATCCTCATGAAGAAGCGGAACGCCGCGGACGAGATCACGATCTACGAACGGAATGGGCCAGACGATACATTCGGGTGGGGCGTCGTCTTTTCCGGCAAGACGCTCGCGAACCTGCGCGCGGCCGACGCGGAGTCACATGCGGAGATTACGAAAGAGTTCGAGGCGTGGGACAACGTCGACGTCGTCCATCGAGACGAGAAGATCTCGATTCACGGCAACAGTTTTTCCGGTATCGCGCGGCTGCGCCTGTTGAAGATCCTGCAACGACGTGCGGAAGAGCTTGGCGTCGAGGTTCGCTTCCGAACGGAGGTTCAGGATCTCGAACCGCTGCGCCGCGATTGCGATCTGTTCGTCGGCGCTGACGGAGTGAACAGCACGGTGCGGCTGCGTTATGCCGATCGGTTCAAACCGAACCTCGATGCGCGCCGGCATCGTTACATCTGGTACGGCACGAACCAACTCTTTCACGGTCTGACGCTGACGTTTCGCGAGAATGAAGCGGGCACGTTCGCGGCGCACTCGTACAAGTTCAGTAAGACGACCAGCACGTTTATCGTCGAGTGCGATCCGCGCACGTGGGAAAGGGCCGGCTTCGCGACGATGTCCGACGATAAGACGCGAGATTATCTCGGCAACGTTTTCAACACGGATTTGAATGGTAATCGGCTTCTTTCAAATAACTCCAGATGGATTAACTTTCTGCTTGTAAAGAACACGATGTGGTTTTTCGAGAATGTTGTCTTGATCGGTGACGCCCTGCACACTGCGCATTTCTCAATCGGGTCAGGCACTAAGCTTGCTATGGAAGACGCAATCGTATTAGCGCAATCCAATTCACTCGAAGACTTCACGAGCACACGCCGGCCGGTGATCGAAACGTTTCAAGCGGCAGCATTCGAGAGTATGAAGTGGTTCGAGAACGCGGCCCAGTACATGCATCTCACGCCGGTGGAACTCGCGCTTAGTTGCATGACGCGAAGCGGGCGAGTGAGTTACGAGGATTTGAAAAGGCGCGATCCGGAGTTTGTCAAACGGTTACCGCCAGACCGGAGGCTCTAAACGTCTTCGTCCATCGTCCACGGTAGCGATTCCCGGCTCGTCGAGATCGACACGGTCCCACAACTTGCACGTGACCGGACGATGCGCCTGATCGAGCGCTTCGCAGTAGTTCGTATAAGTGCACCGCCTGACTTCGTCGCCTCTGCCAACCCTCACTTTCGTAAACCAATCAGGATCGGCCAGCGCCTGTCGCGCCATGCCGATGATGTCCGCATGGCCGGAACGCAAGATCTCCTCAGCTTGAGCGAACGTCGATATACCGCCGGTAGCAACGACGGGCGTGTTGAATCCCGCTTCGTTCACGGCTCGCTTGATCGCCGCTACTAGCGGAACGCTGCGTCCAAACGGGCCCGCTTCATCGGAGAGCACCGTCGGCATACATTCATAACCACTCTGCCCGGTGTACGGATAGACCGCCTGGCCCACCTTTGGCTGCTGCGCGTCTTCAAACTTGCCGCCCTTCGACAACGAGAGAAAATCGAACCCCGCGCGCGCAAACTCAACCGCATAATACATTGCATCTTCCACGCGGCTGCCGCCGGCGATCACTTCATCAGCCAGAAACCGCACGCCAACGGTGTAATCGTCTCCGACTCGCTGACGGACCGCACGATAGACTTCCAAAGGCAAACGGATGCGGTTCTCTCGCGACCCGCCATAACCGTCGGCGCGATCGTTCTGCGCGCTCAAGAATCCAGCCATCGTGTACGCGTGCGCATAGTGAAGCTCGACCCCATCGAAGCCCGCTTCACGCGCGCGCTCGGCAGCCGCAGCGAATATCGGCGGCAACTCGCGCGGCAAAGCCTCGATGTGCTTCAGGTGCGTGTCGGTGACGCGTTCGCGATAGCCGAAATCGAGCGCTTCACGTTCGCGCGCGTCGAGAACCACAGAAAGCACTTCGTCGCCTGCGCTTTCGAGAAACGTTCTTACCTGATCATCGGTCCAGTCGGCTTCACCCGTAACTTCCGCCAGCGCACGTCGATGTCTTTCACGGATTTGAAGGAATCGTTGAAAGTACTTCGCGCGTTCCGGCCGCCGCTTCACCGCGAGGAAGTCGATGATCTGAATGAACAACAAAGTCTCGCCGCCGCTCGCTTCACGTACAACGTCGACCAGCTTCCGCAGTCCGGGGATGAACCGATCGTCGCCAATACGCAACAACGGCCCGCTGGGAATATCACGAACGCCAGTCGCTTCGACGACGAGCACCGCCGGACGTCCTTCAGCAAAACGCCCGTACCAATCAAGGTTCTGCTGCGTGACAAACCCGTCTTCCGTCGCACGCCACGGCACCATCGCCGGCACCCACGTGCGGCTCTTCGCCTCATGTCGTCCGATTTTTATGGGACTGTAGAGAAGGGATCGAGCGGCTTCGTCAACGGTAGGCCAGCGAGTTTCTTCTATCTTGTGCCTGATTGGGTTCGCAAACTTCCACATGTTCGCGCTGTCAACTGTACCACGATCCACAGATTAAACGGATTCTGGTACATTTAACGCAGGAGGAACCCCGTTTTTGACTGACGAGTTACTGAAGTGGCGCAGCGAGTTCCCGATTCTCGATAAGACTGTCTACCTGATCTCCCACAGCCTCGGCGCGATGCCGAAAGCGACTTACGATTCGCTCCACGAATACGCCGAGATGTGGGCCACGCGCGGCGTGCGCGCATGGGCCGAAGGCTGGTGGGAAATGCCGGTCACGCTCGGCGACGAACTCGCCACGATCATCGGCGCTGACCCCGGCACGATCGTGATGCATCAGAACGTCTCGGTCTGCCAGTCGCTCATCTTGTCATGCCTCGAACCCACGCCGACACGAAACAAGATCGTCTATTCAGAGCTCAATTTTCCGTCGGTGATGTACGTCTACGAAGCGCACGCACGCGACGGAAAACTGAAGATCGAAACCGTCAGGTCTGACGACGGCATCACCGTGCCACTCGAGCGAATGCTCGCCGCGATCGACGAGACGACGCTGCTGGTTCCCTTCTCGCACGTTCTCTTCAAGAGCGCGTTTCTGCAAGACGCCAAGGCCATTATCGATCGCGCGCATGAGGTCGGCGCGATGGTGGTCCTCGACACCTACCAGTCGGCCGGCACGATCCCGTTCAGCGTGAAAGAGCTGAACGCCGATTTCGCGACAGGCGGATCCGTCAAGTGGCTCTGCGGTGGACCAGGCGCCGGCTACCTGTACGTGCGGCCCGACTTGCAAACCAAGCTCGAACCGAAAACAACGGGCTGGATGGCCCACGAAGCGCCGTTCGCATTCGAGACCGGCATGCGTTACGCATCGAACATCTCGCGCTTCCTGCACGGCTCACCCGCGATTCCCGCACTCTACGCCGCGCGCTCCGGTTATCGGATCATCAACGAGATCGGCGTCGAGAAGATTCGCGAGAAGAGCATGCGGCAAACGGATTACCTGATCAGGCTCGCCGAAGAGGCCGGGTTTGAGGTAACGAGTCCGAAGAACGTTGCACAACGCGCGGGCACTGTGACAGTCGCTCACGAACACGCGGCCGCGATAGCGAAGGAACTGATCCGTCGTGAATTTATTATCGATTACCGGCCAGGCGCCGGCATTCGCATCTCGCCTCACTTCTACACTAAAGACGAGGAGCTCGAGTTAGTGATTCAGGAAATGAAAAAGATCGCGGCCTCTGACGCGTACCAGGAAGCGGCGGGAGCGGCGTTTTAATGTCGAATAGCTACGGTCAAAATCCGCCACTTTCATACAACAAGTATCTTCGCGTCCAGGATTTAATCAACTTACAAGACTGCCTGTCCGACCCGGCGCATCACGACGAGCTGCTGTTCATCACGGTACATCAGGCTTACGAACTCTGGTTCAAACAGGTCCTGCACGAGATCGACGCGGCGATCGCGTTGTTGGCCCAGGACCGGTTGCCGGCCGCGACACGGGCCATCAAACGCGTCGTCGAGATTGAGAAGTTGTTGCTGAACCAGATCCACATCCTCGAAACCATGACTCCGCTTAACTTTCTCGCGTTTCGCGATGAGCTGAATCCGGCGAGTGGGTTTCAGTCGATGCAGTTTCGGGAGATTGAGTTCTCTTCTGGACTAAAAGACGATCGCATTGTGTCTGAGTTCAAGAACGACGAGTTTGCGTTTGCGCGTCTTCAGGCGCGCATGGACCAACCATCGCTCGCCGACGCTTTTTACGACGCGCTCGGTCGCCGCGGGTTTACCGGCGGAGATCGAGCGCGCACGATTCTCGAGATCCTCACGCACTTCGAAGAGCGCTATGAAGAGTTTCAACTGGCCGAAGCTCTCATGGAACACGACGAATACTTCTCGCTCTGGCGTACGCATCACATCAAGATGGTCGAGCGAATGGTCGGCGCCAAACGCGGCACCGGCGGGTCCGAAGGCATCGGCTATTTGAGGACCACACTCGACAAGAAGTTCTATCCCGAACTGTGGGAAGCGCGCACCTATCTCGACACGAAACACGGCGAGAGTGGTTGCCCGTTCGCCCACTGATTCCGGCTTTTATGGAAAAAGAGAGAAGGTCTGCGCCTCGTGCAAGAGTCAATCTTCCCGCGCGTTGGGAAGGTGTGGCCTCGCGCGAAAACGCGACCGTTACCGATATCAGCCGCAATGGGTGCTTCGTGCTTAGCGGTGGCAAAGTCGATCTGAAAGAGCTGGTCTGGCTGGAGATCAAACTGCCGGATCAGGGCGCAATATATTTCTGGGCCGAGGTGGTCTACGACGCGTCCGAGATCGGATTTGCGTTGCGGTTCAACTCGGGCAGCACGGAAGACGAAGAGACGCTGGCGAAGTACCTCGAAAGCGTGTTTCGATCGCAAGGCACGAACAAGGCGTGAGCGTGGTCCCATCGTTCCCGGAGCGGTTCAACATGGCCGACTACTTCCTCTATCACAACGTCGAGGAAGGGCGGGAGAACAAAGTCTGCCTGTACTTCGAAGATCGTAGTTGGACGTACGGCGAAGTCGCGCGCCTTTCGAACCAGACGGGTAACGCGTTGCGCGATCTCGGGTTGGAGATCGAGGAGCGTGTGCTGCTGGTGCTGCCCGACTGTCCGGAGTTCGTGTGGACGTGGTTTGGCGCCGCGCGTATCGGCGCCGTAATCACAATGGTTAATCCGTTGCTTCCGGCGACGGACTACGAATACTACCTGGATTACACCCGCGCCCGAGTCGCTGTAATTCATCAATCCGTGTCATCGGTGTTTTCTGAAGCCGCCCGTAACGCACGCTACTTGAAAAAAGTATTAGTCGTAGGGCAAGACTTCGACGAACATGTAAAAGGCGCGGCGGTCGAGTGCACGCCGGCCGACACGCGCCGCGACGACATCGCCATCTGGCTCTTCACCTCCGGGTCGACGGGCCATCCGAAAGGCGCGGTCCACCTGCAACACGATCTGCCGTTCAATACCGAAGTCTTTGCGAAAGCAACGATGGGCGTCAACGCCGACGATCTAACTGTGTCCGTCCCGAAACTCTTCTTCGGATACGCGACCGGCACGAACCTCCTGTTTCCTTTCGCCGTCGGCGGCGCAACGGCGCTATTCTCCGAACGTTCGACTGCCGAAAAGATGTTCGAAGTTATCAAGCGTTACCGGCCGTCGATTCTTACGACCGTGCCGACGATGATCAATTCGATGCTCAACGTTCCGGGCGCTTCACGTGACGATCTTTCGAGCCTGCGTTTCTGTTACTCCGCGGGCGAAGCGCTGCCGATCGAGCTGTACGAACGTTGGATGAACGCTTTCGGAGTCGACATCTGCGACGGCATCGGATCGGCGGAGATGTTTCATATCTACATCACGAACCGCCCTGGCGATATCAAACCGGGAAGTCTCGGACGTATCGTCGAAGGTTACACGGCGAAGATCGTCGACGCAGAAGGCAACGAAGTTCCAACAGGCGAGATGGGAACGCTGCGCATCAAGGGCGACTCCGCCGCGCTCTGCTACTGGAACGCGCACGAAAAATCGAAAGAGACGTTTGCCGGCGACTGGTGTACGAGCGGGGACCAGTTTCATGTCGACGACGATGGTTACTACTGGTATCACGGCCGCACTGACGACATGTTGAAAGTGTCAGGCGTCTTCGTCGCGCCGGCTGAGATTGAGAACTGTCTATTGCAGCATGAAGCGGTGTTGGAGTGCGCGGTGGTGGGCCATGAAGCTGACGGACTCGTGAAGCCAAAAGCCTTCATCGTCGCGCGCGAGGGTTTCGAAACCACGGATCAGTTGGCGGAAAATATTAAAAAATTCGTGAAGGAACGTATTGCAGTCTACAAGTATCCGCGTTGGATAGAATTCGTCGCCTCACTCCCCAAGAACGATCGCGGCAAAATCGATCGTAAGCAGTTAAAAACCTAGCGGCGCCTCTCTAAATCGTAATCGCGTAATCGGCGGTAGAGTGTTGAAGGTGAGATGCCGAGGATCTCGGCGGTCTTTCCGCGGTGCCATCCGGTCTGTTCGAGTGCGGCGAGAATCTGTTGGCGTTCGACTTCACGAAGTGATCCCGGCGTTGATGGAGCTACGGCAACTGGAATCGGCATGTCCGCGCCAACGGTGACAGGCGACGCAGCAGCCGCAACAGGCGCGACTGCGGGCCTCGTCACTTCCGGCGGCAACTCCGACAACGTGATCCGCCCGTTGTTCGACAGAATCACCGCGCGCTCCAAGCAGTTCTTCAACTGCCGCACGTTCCCCGGCCAGTTATAAGCTCGCAAAGCCGTGAAAGCGTCGTCGGTAAGCTCCGGCGGATGAGTGCCGGCAATCTGTTTCAACAGGTAACGCGTCAGCGGTTCGATGTCTTCAGGACGATCGCGCAACGGCGCAAGACTGATCTGAAAACCGTTGATGCGATACAGCAAATCCGAACGAAACACGCCATCGTTCACAACAGTTTCAAGGTTCCGATTAGTCGCGGCGACGATGCGAACGTTGACCTCGACCTTTCGCACGCCGCCGACGCGGAAAAACGTGCGCGTCTCGATCGCGCGTAACAGCTTCGCCTGCAACTGCGCCGGCAACTCAGTTACTTCGTCGAGAAACAGCGTCCCGCCGTCAGCCAACTCAATCAGTCCGAGCTTCCGCCCTTTCGCACCGGAGAACGCGCCGGCCTCGTAGCCAAATAACTCCGACTCGAGCAACGACTCCTGAAACGCCGCGCAGTTCAGATCCACAAACGACGCGTCCGTCCGATTCGACAATCGATGGATCGCATGTGCGACCAGCTCTTTTCCCGTTCCTGATTCACCCGTGATCAGCACCGACGCCTCCGACGGCGCGACACGTTCGATCAAGCGGATCGCTTCCTTCATCACTTCCGAAACCGAAACGATCTCCGGCAATGCAGACTGCCGCGCAAGCTGCTCGCGCAAGCGAACGTTATCCACGCGCAAGCGGCGCTTGTCCGCAGCCTGGCGCACGCGCACGTCGAGCTCTGAAATCGTGTAAGGTTTCGTGAGGTAGTCGTACGCGCCGAGCTTCATCGCCTCGACAGCCGTCTCAACTGTCGCCTGGCCCGTTAACATGATCACTTCCGGCGGATTGGGACGCTGATGCACGCGGCGCAGCAGTTCCATGCCGTCGATGCGCGGCATGTTGATGTCGCACAGCAACACGTCGACGTTGCTCTCTTCGAGCTTCCGCAACGCGGCCTCGCCGTCAGGCGCGGCTTGCACACGATAACCCAACCGCTCCAGCTCCTTCTGCAAAACCAGACGGAGATTGGCCTCGTCTTCTGCGATCAGAATTCGTGCTTGCTGTTGCTGTGGGTCGCTCAAACCGTCGTTTCCTCAGCAGTTGTACATTTCAGATTCTTCACAAACTTCAGAACAGGTCAGGAAGGGGGCAAGCGTAGCGCGCCCCCGCCGTGGCGACAGCGGGGGCGTTGCCCCCTTCCTGACTTGTTCTTGCTGAGTTGCTCAATCTTCAAGTGCAACCACTGGTTCCTCGTTTAGATTGACTGCGGAAAGAGTGATCGTGAAAGTGGTGCCTGTTCCCACGGTCGATTGCACGTTCAGGGTGCCGCCGTGCTCAGTTAAGATACCATAACACACGGCGAGCCCGAGACCGGTTCCCCTGCCAATCTCCTTCGTAGTGAAGAAGGGTTCGAAGATTTTTGTGAGGTTTTCCGCAGGGATGCCGATGCCCGTGTCGCTCACTTCGACCACTACCTTGTCGGCGTCATTCCGCGCCGTGATCGTCAACATACCACCGCCGTCACTCATCGCGTCGAGAGCGTTCGTTGCCAGCGCGATAATGGCTTGTTGCAACTGGCCCGGATCGCCAGAGACATGGGCGAGTTCGTCGGCGATGTCGAGCTGGAACTCGACGGCCGAGCTCCGGCGCTGGTGCGAAAGCAAGCGCGCGGCTGAGCGGATGACGTCGGCCAGGTCGATCGTCACGTGGTCCGACGTGCGCGTCCGGCTGAAGTCGAGCAGGCCCATCGTGATGCTCTTGCAACGGAATGCTTCGCTGCGAATCAGGCCGAGATAGTCGCGCAGATCTTCGAGCATCGGCGAACCATCAAACGCGCCCTCGCTGACGCGCGCTTCCAGCGATTCGGCGCATGCTGAAATCGTCGCGAGCGGGTTGTTGATCTCGTGTACTACGCCTGCCGCAAGCCGTCCCACCGCGGCGAGTTTCTCGGCACGCGCGACCGCGCGATTCGCTTCAACTCGATCCGTCACCTCTTCGCCCACCGTGATCACGTGACTGACGCGGCCCGTGTTGTCGGCCCACATCGGAATCTTGCTGATCACCCAGTGCCGGACCTCGCCTTTTCCAGTCGGCGTCTCCTGGTCGATGCGCTCGATCTCGCCGCTCTCGAACACGCGCGAAAACTCCTCCTCCAGCACGTCGCGCGGTTGGCGAGTCAGGACGTTGAATACGTTCTTGCCCAACACAGATCCGCGCGGCATACCGAGTTCGCCGAGTTCGCGGTTGCGGTTCCACGCAACGACGCGATACTCGCGATCGATCGCATACAGCGAAAGCGGCAGGCTGTCGACAATGGCTTCAATGAATCGCTTCTGCGCTTCTGACTCAGCCGTCCGCTTCTCGACTTCGCGCGCCAGGCTCACCGACTGGTCGCGCGCCGCCTGGTAAAGCGAGCAGATGTGGGCGGCGAGCGAAGTCTGTTGGGCCGCAGCTTCGATCAGACGCCGCTCTGTTTCGCCGCAGTCTTCACGACGATCGAAAGCGACAATCAACGCGCCCTTCGCGCGTCCGGCGAAGCGAAAGGGCGAGATGAATTCGACCGTGTGAATGTCGTCGCGCAGTAGGAAGTTCGGCCTGTCTGTGACTAGAACGGGACTCGCTGACTCGGCTGAACGAAGCCACGTTTGCAACGCCTCGCGATCGAGCAGCGACGCATCGTCAGCCGCGCCTTCGCGATCGAACACACACACTGCATGTTTGTCGCGTGCAACTGTGACGTACGCGGCGCAGAGCGAAGCGTCGATGGCGTCGTAGGTTGCGCCCGCGACGCGCCTGACGAGTTGCTCAGGTTCGGGCGCGCGCAGTAGTCCGCGGCCGATGTCTGACAGGAACCTGAGCTCGCGGTTGCTGCCGATCAGGGCCCACTCGCGTTGCGAGGTACGGACGTGCAAACTCACGCGCGAGAGCAGTTCTCCTGGCGTAGAGGGCTTCGTGATGTAGTCGTCGGCGCCGGCGGTGAATGCCTGGACCTTGCGCGTCTCGTCGTCGCTTTCCGAGAGCGCGATGATCGGTAACTTGCTGGTGGTCGGTTGCGCGCGCAGTAGTTTGCAGAGCGCGAGGCCGTCGACGCCGGGCATCTCGAGATCGAGCGCGACCAGATCGCAACGCACGCCTTTCAGCACGCGCAATGCGGACGCAGCTTCGTTTGCGGTCACGACACGGTATTGCGCAGTCTCGAAGATCGCGCGCAGTCGGTCTCGTGCGGTGGCGTCATCGTCAACTATTAAAAGGGTTGCGTGTTGATTTTCGGCGGGAACGGCCATAGCCCTCAATTGGATTGAAAGCGATGGGCGCGGAAGATGTCAAGAATTTAGTTTGACTGTTCGGACAGGAGCGCCGGAGCTTCCAATGGGACGACCCGGTCGACCTTGTGGCTGGACTTCATGCGATACATTTCGCCGTCGGCGTGGGCGACCAGTTGGTCCAACGTCTCGCCGTCGATGCCGAACGTGGCGGTGCCGACGCTGATGCCGACACGCGCCGTCCGGTTGCGGCCCACCGAAAGCGAGAACTTGGAAACTGCGCCTTCGATGCGCGCGCACAACTCCTCGACCTGCGCCCCGACAACCTCCTGCACGAGCGCAACAAACTCGTCGCCACCGTAACGCGCCAGAAAATCATACTCGCGGAGTTGACCCGAGATCAGATGCGCCACCTCGCGCAACATCCGGTCGCCTGACTTGTGCCCAAACGTGTCGTTCACTTTCTTGAATTCGTCGAGGTCAAGCATCACGACCTGAAACGCGCGGTCCGTGCGGCGCGCGCGCGCGGCTTCTTCGTCGAACCGCAGCGAGAGGTAACGCCCATTCGGCAGTCCCGTCAGCGGATCCGTCAACGCGTTCGACTCCGCCTCGGCATGTTGCATCGCATTCGCGAGCGCGTCAGACGCGAGGCGCGTCACTGTTTCGAGCAGACGCATGTGGTCGTCGGTATATTGCTCGAGCTCGCTCGAATAAACGGAGAGTGCGCCGAGCAACACGTCGTCCTTGAACAGCGGCAACGATGCCATCGAACGGTACTTGATCCCCGCTTCCGGATTGAGATCAGTGAAATCGAGACTCGGATGCAGTTGATTTACCGGACTGCGATTCGCGAGCGCGAACCCGGTCACGCCTTCGCCGGGAACGATGCATCGCGCCGCCAGCTTCTGTGCGTTCTTGCCGGCGACGTGACGCGCCGTCGCGTAGCCTTTCATCTCGTCGTAGAAATAGACGATGCAGGTGTCGAACGGAACGACGTGGCCCACCTTGTCGACCAGAATCTCGAGCGTGTGTTCGACGTTCAAAGACGTGCCGAACGTGCGCGCGATTTCGTAAAGCGCGTAGACCTCTCGATGCGCCTTCTTGATTTGATCGTAGGCGATGAAGCAACCGCGCTCGCGCGTCTGGATCATGTCGACGTCGCTCAACTGGATCGGCGGTTCGGTTGAATTGCTCGCCGGTTGATGTTGCAAACCAAGCACTGCGATCTGCGTTTCGAAGCGCGGCAGGTGCTTGAGGAATTGTTCGACCACGTTCGGATCGAAGTGAATGCCGGAACCGCGCAACAACAACGCCGTTGCTTCGTCGAGCGTCATGCCGCGTCTGAACGGCCGGTCCTCGCGGATTGAGTCGAAGCAGTCGACGACGGCGATGATGCGAGCCGTTATCGGGATCTGTTCGCCGCGCAGCCGGTCGGGATAACCGCGTCCGTCCCACTGCTCATGGTGGTGACGGATGATGGGTAATACAGGATATGGGAAATCGACACGGCCGAGCATCTGCGCCCCTACGACCGTGTGAATCTTCATCTTTTCAAACTCAGCCGGCGTCAATGGTCCAGGCTTGTTCAAAATGTGCGGCGGCACCGCGAGTTTGCCGACGTCGTGCAGCAGAGCGCCGGCCTTCAGCGCGGCGATTTCGTTTGCGGTAAGTCCGAATACCTCGCCCATGCCGGCCGCATAGATTTGCACGCGGCGGACGTGACAGTGCGTTGTTTGATCTTTGGCGTCGATCGCAGTTGCGAGTGCCTCGGCAGTCGCGAGGTGCAGATTGCCGAGGGCTCTGACTTCTTCAGTCTTTGCGCGCAACCGCGCGTTGCCGTTGCGATAGATCAAGTAGGTCGCGAGGATGGTGATGGGAGCAAGAAAGAGATATGGCAGTCGATGGGCGCCGTAGATTATTTCAAGCGCGAGCGGAACGAGAAGTAGTGTCCAGCAGATCCAGAGTTGGCTCGAGAGCCACCACTCGGAAATGACTTCGCGCGCAGACGCCCGTTCGACACCCAATAACGAAGGGTTGGCCGATTCAGACCTTGTCGGGAAGTCCATTGGTTCTCCTGAACGCTTGAGCGTTATCTCAACCCAGGGCGTGCCGGAGGCGAAGCTGGGAGCAACTCAACTCCACCCCCGGTAAGATTGGGCAAGTGGCAGCCGCCGCGACGGCTGCTTGCTGGGTGAGATTTTTCAAATTAACTTTGCGGCTACGAACCCCGTGCGGAGGGCTCGCGAAGCCAGTGGCCTCTACGCCGCGCTATCCCTAATCTCAAGTCGCGTGCCGTTCAAATCCTCGCCGTTTTTCAAATACTCCTATCTGTGTACCTCACAAAGTTTCCAATCTGACACGTCAGAATGAGCGCATCGGTCAGGGTGGGAGAAGGGGAGACACGGAGATGGGGAGATGCGGAGACGGCGAGACGCTACGAATGAGATCTCCGTTTCACCGCATCTCCCCTCTCCGTTTCTTCGTTTCGACTTGTGTTGACAACAACTCGAGGCGGGTTGCAATCTCACTCGAACAAATGGAATCCGTCGATAAAAAGGGTCTCCCCGCTTACGAGCCGGTCGGGTATGTCGAACTGCTACGTAGTAACCGCAGTTTCAGACAGCTCTGGCTCGGCCAGGTCGTCAGTCAGATGGGCGACTGGTTCGACACCATCGCGCTCTACACGATCATCCAGAACCTCACCGGATCCGGTCGCTACATCGGACTGCTTCTCGTCGCCCGCTTCGTGCCCAGCTTCGCTCTCGGTTCACTATCGGGGGTCGTAGCCGATCGCTTCAGCCGCCAGAAGATCATGATCGTGACCGACGTGTTGCGGGCCCTCGTAGTACTCGGTTTTCTCTTCGTGCGCCGGCCCGATCAATTGTGGATCATCTACGTCCTCACCGTATTCCAACTCGGGCTCTCCACATTTTTCGAGCCGGCCAAGACTGCGGCAATTCCATCGATCGTCAGCGAACGCGAACTGGTCGCCGCGAACGCGATTTCATCAGTGACGTGGTCCGTTATGCTGACACTCGGGGCGGCGATAGGTGGGCTGATAACCGGCTGGTTCGGCACTGACGCCGCGTTCATTCTCGACGCCGCAACTTATGCTTTGTCAGCCGCGCTGATCGCCAGTATTCGCGTGAAGAAACGCAGAAAACGCGAACGACAAAAACTATCGCTCGGCCGTGCGCTTGGCATAACGGAGACGATCGAGGGCCTCCGCTACGTCAAGGACCGCCCCAACGTGCTCGCACTGTTACTGGTCAAACCAGCGTGGGGACTCGGCGGCGGAATACTCACGCTTCTCGCCGTGTTTGGCGCGCGAATCTTTCCCGTCGGCGACAGTCCGGCAACCGGCATCGGCGTACTCTTCGCGGCGCGCGGCATCGGCACGGCCGTGGGTCCAATCGTGGCGCGGCGCATGGCCGGCGAGGGGCAACGTCGAATGCAAGCGTCAATCGGTATCTCGTTTCTGATTGCCGGTCTTTTCTATATTCTCTTCGGCAGTTCGACCAGTTTCGTGTTTGCGTTGATCGTGTTGGGAATCGCGCATTGCGGCGGCAGCATTCTGTGGGTCTTCTCGACAGTGATCCTGCAACGCGCGGTCGTCGACAACTTCCGCGGTCGCGTGTTTGCAGCGGAGTTGGCGTTCATGACGCTCACTATGGCAGCATCGAACTACCTGACCGGCGAGTTGTTGGACCGTTTTCATATTTCGCCGCGGTGGGTCACCATCGGCATCGGACTGTTCTTCGTCGTGCCCGGCGTGACGTGGTTCCTGACGCAGCGCTGGTGGGACCGCGAAGTCGCCCAGCCCCCGCGAGAAAAGATCGACAGGGATCTTTCCGTCATTCATCAATCGGTTGAGTGAAGTTCAATTATGCGAATCAAAGTCGGAGTCATGGGCTCGGCCGCACCTGACAGCACTCGTCTGGATACCGGCAAGCTGGTAGTGGAAAAGGCAGAACGGCTGGCGCGCGCGATTGCCCGGCATGACGTCGTGCTCTTCACAGGCGCGACGACGGGAATCGTTTACGTCGTCGGCAAGACCGCGCATGAGGCTGGCTGTTTTCACGTCGGCATTTCGCCGGGAACCAACGTCGACGAACATGTCGAACACTACAAGCTGCCGCTTGACGCCTGCGACGTCATCGTCTACACGGGGTTCGGGTTGAAGGGCAGAAACGTGGTGCTGGTGCGATCGTGCGACGTGGTCCTGTTCGTCGCCGGCGCGATGGGATCGCTCAACGAGTTCACGGTCGCGCACGATGAAGGAAAGGTGATCGGGTGCTTGAAGGGAACGGGTGGCGTGGCTGACGAGTCGGAGTATCTGCTCCAGAAGTTCGGCAAGCGGGTCAGCGGCGCGCGCGTGTTTCAGAATGACGATCCGGACAAATTGCTCAATGATTGTATCGGTGCTGTTGGTAAAAGATGATTGTCGCTACTTACGTTACCAAGCCGTTCGACGACACGGTTTGGGCTCTGTGTCAGCCCGTTAAGATTGAACATTACTGGTCCGGCGAGGCGGCGCCGGAGTCGCGTCATGCGGAAGTGCGGATCTGCTGGTCGGATACGGCGCTGCACGCTCGCTACGTTTGCGAGCAGCACGAGCCGTTGGTCGTGTCGCCGAATCCGCGGACTGATGTGAAGACGCTCGGGCTTTGGGACCGCGACGTTTGCGAGATCTATCTCGCGCCGGATCCGAATCATCCGGAGCGCTACTTTGAATTCGAGGCTGCGCCGAGTGGCGAATGGATCGATCTCGGGATCGTCGTGACGCCGTCAGGAAGAGAGACCGATTGGAACTACCATTCGGGGATGACGACGACGGCCGAGCTGCGGCCCGGGCAGGTGATCGTCGAGATCACGATTCCGTGGAGTGAGTCGATTCCGAAGCCGGAAAAGGGTGATGTTTGGCGAGTTAATTTATTTCGCTGCGTCGGACCGGAAGCGCCGGAGCGTTACCTGGCCTGGCGGCCGACGAGAACGCCGGAACCGAATTATCATGTGCCGGAAGCGTTTGGGTTTTTGCGATTTAATTAATCAATCAGCCGGTTGGCCTTTGAGTAGCCGCGCGACGTGGGCGACGTAACTGGCGCGGTCCTGGTCTGACATGTCCGCAATGCGAGCGCCGATCAAATAACCGGATTCCTCACCACTCTCTTCCAGACTCTCGTATCTCACCGTCGCCACTTTCATTTCCACTGGTCCAGTAGGAAGTTCGAGTTTGAGGTACAGCTTGCGATCGGCGCCCGCGAGGTAGTGTTCGCCAATGCGGATAGCAGGCACGACGAGCGCGAGGCCGGTGCTGCTGATGTCCAGCGTGTGCCCGTCCAGCGTCGGCAAACGCCGCCCGCCGTTCGAGCTAATCCGCGGATCGGACAGACTTATCCGGCACGCCAGCCGTATTCGCACACGTTTATGACGGCGCCGGTTGCCAATGAAACGGCGCAAGCTCGACACGATTCTGCGCGGCAGTTCCGACATCTTGAAACCACTGAGTACTCGGACCAGTTGAGGGTGGGGCTTAGCCGACGGGGCGAGTGCGCACGCGCGCGGGAGAAATATCGCCTTGGCCGATTCTAGAAAACCTGCCCGTTTTGACGCAACAGTTAATTACGCTTAACGCCTAAAGGTTTGCCGCCTGCGTCGCCGCTTCTGACACCGGACGCATCGAGGTAGAACGAGAGACGGCCCGTGCGGCCGTATTGGGCGGGTTCGGCAGTCGCATACCACGACTTGCCGTCCGGTGATTTGAAAACCTGAAAGTGATAGCCGGTGCTTTCAACGCCCTCGATGTCTTTCGGAATCAGCCCCGCCGCGATCAACTCCGCGGTGTTGCCGAACATTCCGCCGTGGCCTTGCGCATAGACCACCTGCACCAGCGAAATGCGCGTCATCATGTCCTGCACGTCGCTGTGATGAGCATTGATGCGCGCTTCGAAAAAGAACTTCTTGCCCGCTTTCTTTACGAGCTCGAGACTGTCTTTGTCGCCGACAACCCAGGCGTTGTCGAGTTTCATAAGCCCAACGGGCTCGATCTTCTCTTTCCCGTCCGCGTCGAGCGTTTTCACAAAGACAGTCGCTGAATCGCCGCTGATCTGCTCGCCGCTGACGTCGATGTTCTGCGGCATTTTCTCGGCGACCGCAACGGCCATCTTGTCGAAATCAGGGCGGAGGTCTTCAAACTCCTGCTCCGAGAGCCCGTCGATGGCCGGGCGGTAAATCGAGATCGACAACGCCTCCCGATACTTCTTTTCGCGCATCATGCGGTAGAACTCGCGCGTCGTTTCGGAAGGCGAGCGCTGCCGGGTCTGCGCAACCGCAGTCGTCGTAACCAGCAGCGCCAGGAAAAGCAACAGGATTCTATTTCGCATTTAAACCCGGTTGCGCCTTGGCGCCAGCAAGAGTTCGCGTCCCACGAGATAAAGAATAATTACCAGCACCAGGAACGGGACCATCGAAAGCAGGTCCGCCCACGGGCCGTTGAAGAACGGATTGTGTTCTCTGGACCAGTGTTCGACCAGGTCGCTCCGCTCTTTCCAAACCCCTGCGAAGAACGCGATGAACACCGCCGCCAACGCGCCGCCCGCGATGTATCCGGACGCCATCAGCACGCCCGGGCTCTTGTCAGTCTCGGCAACAAACTCTTCTTCCGTGAGTTTCCTCTTGGCGAGCTTCACGCGCAGGTATTTGTCGACGAGCCAACGCACCATGCCGCCGATGAAGATCGGGCTCGACGACGACAACGGCAGGTAAACGCCTACGGCAAACGCCAGCGACGGAATCCCCGACATCTCCAGCACGATGGCAATCATGACGCCGAGCAATACGAGTCCCCACGGCAGTTGCTGGTTGAGAATGCCCTTGATGATGTACGACATCAGCGTCGCTTTCGGCGCGTCGTACTTCGTAACCGACGAACCGTCAGGCGTCGTCCGGTGCGTGCCGTTGATGCCCGGATCGACGTAGTAGACAGGCACGCCCTGCGCATTCACGAGGTACTTTCCTGGAGGGCCGTCCTTCTCCTCGATCTTGTGCCACGTCGCGTAGCTGTTGGTGTCAGGAACAACTTGCCCGCCTTTTACTTGCTCAGGTGGACCAAGCTTCGACATGTCGGCGCGAAGTGTAGCCGGGAAGTTTCGTTCGACTTTCTGAACGATGCGGCCCGAGCCATCGACGAGGTACTCGCCGGGTTCGAGTCCCGCAACCGTGTTCGCGCCGGCTTCGTTCTTCAGCAGGCGGAAGTCTCCACCGCCGGCGGGTTTCGCAGTTTCGCTGAACTGAGGAAGGGCAGCGAGGGTGCCGGCGTCAAGCTGTCGTCCGTCTTTCACGGCTTTGAAAGTGGTTTGCGGCACGTAGACGGTGCTCTCGGAATTCAACCGCAACAGGATCGGCCCGAGGATCAACGCCGACGCGAGCGCGCCGATCAGGATCGCGATCTGCTGGTACTTCGGCGTCGAGCCGACGAGGAAACCCGTCTTCAGGTCCTGCGACGTGGTGCCGCCGTTTGAAGCAGCGATACAGACGATACCGCCAATCGACAGCGCGGTGACGTAGTAACTCGGCCCGGTCCAACGCACGATCAGGAAGATCAAACACGTCAATAAGAGCGTCGCCACCGTCATGCCCGAAATCGGGTTCGACGACGAACCGATCTCGCCGGTCAAGCGCGACGAGACGGTCACGAACAGGAATCCGAAGGCGATGATTAGTATCGCGCCAAGCAGATTGAACTGAAGATGAAGCTGCGGCAGGATCATGATCATCGCAATCAACGCGAGCGTTCCGCCCACGACGATCTTCATCGACAGATCCTGGTCCGTTCGCGGCAAATTCGCCGCAGCCGCCTGGCCGCCGCGCAGATCGCTGAGTCCGCCCTTAAGTCCGTGCCAGATTGTCGGCAACGAACGGAACAGGCTGATGATGCCGCCCGCAGCAACAGCGCCGGCGCCGATGTACAGCACGTAAGCGCCGCGAATCGCGTCAGGCTCCATCTCACTGATGGGCACGGTTCCCGGCGGCAACGCCGTCGTCATGCCCTCGCCGAAGAACTTGATGGCCGGAATCAACACGAGGTAAGCAAGCACGCCGCCCGCGCACATGATCGACGCTATGCGCGGCCCGATGATGTAACCGACACCCAACAACGCCGGCGAGATCTCCGCCGATAGCGAACCGGCTTTGAAAGGCGCGCCAAACACTTTGCTCGGAACGTCCTTCCAGGCCTTGAACGCCGCCATCGCGACCTGGTAGACGAGCCCGATGCCGAATCCGGTGAAGATCGTCTTCGCGCCCGACATCGCGTCTTCCGACTCGGCGGCGCGTGCTTTGTACGCAGGATCAGCCGCGGCGCGAGACTCGGCCGAAGCGCCCGCTTTCAGAACTTCCGCGCAGGCTGTGCCTTCCGGATACTTCAGAATGCCGTGCTGTTGCACGATCAGCGCGCGACGCAGTGGAATCATCATCAGGATGCCGAGCAGTCCGCCCATCACCGCGACCAGCATCACGCGCGTGAACTCGAGATCGAAACCGAGGATCATGATCGCCGGCATCGTCACGCCGACGCCGAACGCGATCGACTCACCGGCCGACCCGGCGGTCTGCACGATGTTATTTTCGAGAATCGTAGCCTCTCGGACGCCAATCTTGCCCAACAGACGGAAGAGACTTATGGAGATCACGGCCACGGGAATGGAAGCGCTGACCGTCAGTCCGACTTTCAAGACCAGCCACAGCGACGATGCGCCAAAAACCATGCCCAGCAACGTCCCGATAACCAGCGGCAGTGCGGTCAACTCGCGCATGTGAACGTTCGCCGGAATATATGGACGGAACGTTGCGAGCAAAGGGTTTTCGTCAGTTGTTGCTGCTTCTGGGATTCCGACAACGTCCGGAAACTCATTCGCGCCGACGCTTTCAGAAGACATTCGGTTGACCTCCACTAAATTTTGCACAACGAGGGAGAGCGCGGGGTTAAACGGCGTTACTTTACACGGGCGGCATCCGCTCGGCAAGGGCGTTTGCCTGGAACAAGTTAGTCCTTCGCGAGAACAAGTTGGGAAGGGGGCAATGCCCCCGCTGTCGTTACGGCGGGGGCGCGCTGCGCTTGCCCCCTTCCTGACTTGTTCTACTGCACCTTCCTAACTTGTTCTAATGGTAAACTGACCGGGTTCTTCGACGTTCCAGTCGCGGTAAATCTCATGCGCCCGTCATTAGCGTCACTGTTGCTCGTCGTCGCCCTACTGTCTTCGATACCGATTACCACATCTCAGGTTGCGCAGAACCCGGGCGCCAATCACGCCGCAATCCCCGCTCCCGCGGACGTTCTCGGCTTCGTCCCCGGCGAAGATCGCAAACTCGCCTCCTGGAACCAGATCGTCGACTATTTCGAGCAGCTCGACAGCGCCAGCGACCGAGTGAAGTTCGAAACGCTTGGACAGACGTCGATGAACAAGCCGTTCGTGATGGCGACGATCAGTTCGCCCGCGAACCTTGCGCACCTGGAAGAGTACAAACAGATTCAGGCGCAACTCGCAGACCCGCGAAAGCTCGGCCCGCTCGCCGGACGCGAACGTAAAGCAGCCGAGCTGATGAAGCGCGGCAAGACCATCGTCCTGATCACCTGCGGTATTCACTCGACGGAAGTCGGTTCCTACCTGTCGAGCACGTTGATTGCGCACCGTCTCGCGTCGTCGAACGAGCCCGAGATTCAAAACATTCTCGACAACACGATAATCCTGCTCGTTCCGTCGCTGAATCCGGACGGAGTCGACATCGTCAAAGACTGGTACGACAAAACGCTCGGTACGCCGTACGAAGGCACGGATCCGCCGACGCTTTATCACAAGTACACGGGTCACGATAACAACCGCGACTGGTACGCCTTCACGCAAGTCGAGACGCAGCTCACGGTCGACAAGATTCACAACGTTTGGCGCCCGCAGATCGTCCACGACATCCATCAGCAGGGCTCATTCGGTTCGCGTCTGTTTCTGCCGCCATACATGGCGCCGGTCGAGCCGAACGTGCCGGCGCAAATCGTTCAGGGTTACACGCAACTCGGCGACTGGCTGGCGAGCGAGATGCGCGCTAAAGGTTTCCAGGGCATCACTACGGACTCAACTTACGACGCGTGGTCGCCGTCGCGCGCCTATTCGCACTATCACGGCGGCGTCCGCATTCTGTCAGAGACTGCGTCGGCCCGAATTGCGTCGCCGCTGACGGTGAAGTTTGAAGAGTTGCGTTCGCGCGAGGGTTACGATCCGCAGAAGGAAACGCCGAACTTCGGACCGCTTTGGCGTGGTGGCGAATGGCGCTTGGGCGACATCACGAAGACGATGACGACCACTGCGTTCCTGTTGCTGAAGCACGCGGCTGAATATCGCATGCAGTGGCTGAAGCGTTTCTATGGGATTGCGAAAGATGCGGTGCGGCCGAGGCGCAACGGCGAGCTCTTCGGTTACGTCGTCGAGCCGCCGAACAAGAACAACCAGATGTTTTTTGACATTCTGAAGCGCGGCGATGTGGAGATCACGGATCTGCCTGACGGCAAGAAGCTGATTCGGATGGATCAACCGTACGGCGGTTTCGCAAAGGCGCTGCTCGAAGTGCAAAAGTATCCAAACCTGCGAGACGAGACCGGACATCCGATCGCGCCTTATGACGTTACTGCCCACACGTTGCCGCTGTTGATGAATGTGGCGGTTCAGCCGGTGAAAGCTCCGTTCAGACCACCACGCAAAGTTGATAATCTAAATCCGGCGCAGTACGACGTGGCTATACGGGTGATACCGTCTCAACGCGTCGCGCTGTATCGCGCAGCGATGCCCACGTTTGACGAAGGTTGGACGCGCTGGCTATTCGAATCGAAGTCGTTCGAGTACGGCACATTGAACGAAAAGGACCTGCGAGCGGGAATCACGACTTTCAACCTGGGACCGGGCGTGACCGGCAAGTACTACGTAATCGTCTTCCCCGATCAGCCGCCGCGAAACATACTCGACGGTTATCGCACCGGCTCGATGCCGCCGGAGCTTACGGGCGGCCTCGGCGTCGAAGGTGTGAAGCAGTTGCGCGCGTTCATCGTGCAGGGCGGCACGGCCGTCTTTCTGAACCGCGCTTCCGATTTCGCGATCGAGCAGTTGAAACTGCCGCTGCGCGACGTCGCCGGCGGTCTGCCGCGAACTGACTTCTACGTCCCCGGCTCCATCCTGCGGATCGAGCTCGATACGACCCATCCAATCGCCACCGGCATGCCCAAAGAGACAATCGCGTGGGCCGAGAACTCGCCCGTGTTTGAAGTCGTCGAGAACGCCGGCGGCGACATTCCGGCGTCGAACGTTCACGTCATCGGCTGGTACCCGCAGGACAAGGATCCGCTGCTGTCGGGCTGGCTGCTCGGCGGCGATCGCATCAAAGGCAAAGCGGCGCTGGTGGAAGTGACAATGGGGAAAGGACGGGTGATTTTGTTCGGTTTTCGCCCGCAATACCGCGCTCAGTCAATAGCTACTTACCCTTTGTTCTTCAATTCGCTCGCAACAAATCGATGAGCGTTAGCGTATAAACACACTGCGACCGCGATGGTCACCTTTCTCATTACTTCGGTTCTTTTAGTCGGTTTACTCGCTATCGCCATTTACTTCTGGCAGAAACCCGCGAATCAGACGGAAACTATCGAACGAGAGCTGCCGCCGGAACGTGCCCGCAGCCTGTTTGCCGAGGTATCTGTCGAGGAGCCTGAGCTGCTGCCACCGGCCCCCGCTCCCGTCGCCTTGCCGGACACAAACAAAACCGCTGAAGCAGAGGCTCTTGTCGAATCGTTCCTGGCGTCTCCGGATCGCAACTCGACGCTAAACATGCTGCACACAGCGGCCCTTGTGGACGACGCCGCGGTTTACCAGAAAGCAGTCGAAACCGTCCTTCGCGCCTGGCGTGAACAGAAACTGAAAGATCTGTCCGCCTCTGATTTACAGGCTTTATTTACGAGCGAATTCTGGGTATTGTCTTCAGGCACGCGCAGTTCCGGCGCAGGCTTCGTTCTGAAGCGTGCCCTCGCTTCCGCTCGACGTGAGCTCGAAAGTGCTAACCAGTAATCCCCAAACGTCGACTGGCCTTCCGGTTGACCTGAAAGAGATACACCAATGCAAAACCTTGACCCTACAACAATCGTTTTAGCGTTCTTCGGCGTGCTCGTCGTCTTGATCGTATTCCTCATCATCGTCAGGCGCATCTTCGTGAACGTAGGCGCCCGCGAAATCGCGATCAAGGAACGACGCTACCTCGGCGCCAAGATGCCTCCCGGACGCGTGGTCGCCACCGAGGGCGAAGTCGGTATTCAAGCCGACGTGCTTAAGCCGGGTTTGCATCTGATCAAGTTTCCGTTTGAACGCGTCGTGCGGAAAGTGCCGCTCATCGAGATCGGCGCAGACGAGATGGGAATCATCGAAGCAGTCGACGGCGAGCCGATGCCGTCTGGCCGCATCTTTGCCCCGGACCGCGCGCAGAACGCGCACAACAACTTCCAGGATCCGATCGCGTTCATCAAACGCGGCGGCGTGAAAGGTATCCAACTGCGAACCGTGCCGCCGGGTCTGTGGCCCATCCATCCGTACCTCTTCCGTGTGTCAGTGGCGAAGGCGACGATGATCCCGCAAGGCAAAGTCGGCGTGGTTACCGCTGCTGACGGCGATCCACTCGATCCCGGCCGCCTGCTCGGCAAAGCCATTTCCGATCACCGCAACTTCCAGGACGCGGAGCAGTTCATCGCGTCAGGCGGACAAAAAGGACCGCAGGTCGACATCCTGACGCCCGGCGTTTACCGCATCCTCGTGCAGTCGGGATCCATCGAGAACACTTCAGAAGTCAAACCTGGCCTCTTCACGGTCCGACTCTTCGACGCGACGGTCATCAACGAGAACAGCATCGGACTGGTCGAAGCCCTCGACGGCGCGCCCTTGAACCCGCGCGACTACGTAGCCGAGTCATTCGCCGGCCACGACAACTTCCAGGACGGACACGAGTTCATCGGCAAAGGCGGACAGCGTGGTCCACAAAAGGACATCCTGCTGCCCGGCACTTACTACATCAATCCGCTGCTGTTCAAGGTCATTCCGGAAACAGCGAAGGAGATCAAACCCGGCGAGGTCGCGGTCGTCGTATCGAACGTCGGCAAGGATCCTTCAGAAGACGTGCGGCGCGAGATGGCGGAGAAGGTTCGCCAGCGCATGGCGCGCGAGGAGAAGGAGCAGGCTGAACAATCAGCCAAGCGTCTGGACATTATCGACGACAAGCGTACGGCTGAGGAGATCAAGCTCGATTTGATGACGGGTGACCCGGCGGATCGCCGTCTCGACGAAGGCGCGCACGAAGCGTACGTCGTTCCCGAAGGCTATCGCGGCATTCAGGAAACGGTCGTCGGCCCCGGACGCTACTACGTCAACACACTCGCCATCTCGCCCATCGTCATTCCGACGACAAACCAGACCGTCGAATGGACCGCGGGAGAAGTTGCGAACACGTTCAATCCGTTCGAGGTGATCTCGAAAGACGGTTTCACGATGCAGTTGGAAGTGCGCGTGGTCTTTCGTGTGAAACCGGAAGACGCGCCGTTCATGGTCGCGAAGATCGGCGGCATCGAGCGTTTGATTCAAAACGTGATGCATCCGCTGATCGACTCGATCTTCCGCAACCAGGCGTCAGAGTCGTCGGCGATGGCCTACCTGCAAAACCGGCACGAGGAGCAGGAACGCGCCGAAGCCCGCGTGCGGGCGCACTTGCTCAAGTACCACGTTGACGTCGTGAACGTTCTCATCTGTCACATCCACTTGCCTGAGGAGTTGATGAAAACCCAGACTGAGAAAATTCTCGCCGAGCAGCGGCAGAACATGTACAACGCTCAGCGCGAGGCCGAGGAGAAGCGCATTCAACTCGAAAAGACGCGCGCACATGCCGACAACCAGAAGGACCTCATGGCCGCAACCGTGGGCGTCGAGATTGCCGGCAAACGCGCCGAACAACGCAAGGCGGAAGGCGAGGGCGAGGCCCACTACATCATGCAAACCGGCCGCGCCGAAGCCGAAAAGGTGCGGCTCATGGGTGAGGCCCAGGGCGTGGCTTATCACGAACAGGTCAACGCGCTCGGCGCCCAGGGCGTCGCGCTGGTTGAGACTTTGAAGGTGATTGGCGAGAAAGGCGTCCGGATCACGCCTGATGTCATGGCCAGCGGCGGCGGCGAAGCCGGCGGCGGCATCGGGACGTTACTGCTTTTGAACTTGTTCCGCGAACGGTTGAATATGCCGGCGTCGAACGGTGAGAAGGTAAACCGTTAAATCTGACGATTTTCTAACATCCGTGTTCTCCTCGGGCCAACCGAGGGGAACACGGATTATACTTTGCGCGCTCTTGCTTTCTACCACGAACCGCGGGAGGCCTCATGAAACAGCGAATAGCTGTGATTGCCTTGATCCTGTTCATTGCCGCTATCAGTCTGTTTTTATCGACGAAGATCGCTACGCCGTAACCTTATTGCCGCTCTAAATACATCTGCGCCGCCATCTTCGTGAGTTTCCAGACTCGGGACCACGCGATACGGCTGTTGCCGTTCTCGCGGCCCGTCAGCTTGTCGAAGATCAACTGGCGGAAGATGCGGCCCTCCCGCCGCAGCATGAATTCCTTCGCAAACGGTTTCGCCGTTTCGAAGAAGCTGAACTCCGGATCCGTAACAACGCCGATTCCCTCGAGCGTCATCAATGCCCGCATGACGTAGGTGAAGTTTGCCGGCAGCCGGAAAGGATACTCGTACATCACTTCCGCGAGGTCGTACGTCAACTCCTTGAAGTTCACTTCCCCGAGTTTCAGACTCAGGTAGTGTTTGAAGAGACCTTCGACGACGGGCCGAACTGTCTCGGGATCGACGCCGGGCTTCAGGAAGTTGAGATTGATGATGTCCTGGCCCAGCCCCTGCACGTCGCGACTGACGACATGGAAGAACGCGTCGATCATCTGCGACTGAAGTGTGGGATTGATCCTGCCGACCATTCCGAAATCAAAAAACGCCAGGTGGCCGCTGTCCATCACCAGCAAGTTGCCGGGATGCGGGTCGGCGTGGAAGAAGCCGTCTTCGAGTAACTGTTTCAGGTAAGTGCGGATCAGCAGCCGGTTGACTTTGACCGGCGAGATGCGGTGCGCTTTGAGCCCGTCGATGTCGACGACTTTCGTGCCGCGAACGAACTCGAGCGTCAGCACGCGCGTGCTCGTATGCGTCCAGAAGATCTTAGGCACACGGACCGCGCGCCACGTGCGGAAGTTGTAACGAAACCTGTCGGCGTTTCGTCCTTCTCGCACGTAGTCCATCTCTTCGTGGATCGTGGTGTAAAACTCCCGCAGCATTCCTTCCCAGTCGGCGTTCTCGTTTGCCTTGGGAAAGAAACGATTCGTCAGCTTGACTAACCGGAACAGGATCGCGATGTCGAAACTGATGATCGACTCCAGGTCCGGCCGTTGAACTTTGACTGCGACTTCCTCGCCGGTCCGTAACCGCGCGCGATAGACCTGTCCGAGCGACGCTGCGGCGATCGGTTCACTGTCAATCTCCGGATAGAGCTCGTGCAGCGGCCGGCCCAGTTCAGATTCGATTCGTGCAAAGGCATCGGCTGTCGGGAACTGTGGCACCTGGTCCTGCAACGTTGCCAGCTCTTTCACGTATTCGAGCGGCAGCAGGTCGGCGCGCGTTCCGAGCGCCTGGCCGATCTTGATGAACGTTGGCCCGAGGTCGATTAACGACTCGCGCATCCACACCGCCTGCTTTTCGAGTCGTGCCTGTTTTCTGGCCGAGCCTTCGGCGCCGCGAAAGACTATGTAGCGCAGCACGCGGATGAATCGATCGAGAGCGGAATAGAACCCGGCTTTGAACCAGGCATTGAAACGTGCTCGCCGCCCGCGTTCGCGAGCCAAGTCGCGCATCCTGGCGACCGCGCGCTTGTTGAAGTCAGCCCGTACGTCGTAGGTGTCGAGAAACAGGTAAAGCGAGAACAGGCCCAACACGCGCGCGACTCGCGCGGCCCGCAGCCAACCACGGAACCCGCGTCCGGCGAGCAACTGGTCGACCAGTTCTTCAGTCAACGGCTGCACGGGAGCAGCCGGCTTCGGCGTCTGCGCCGGCAGTTGGTTGATGTCGCTTCTTTTGATAAGTGCGTGATTAGTCGTCATAAGACAGATAAAACGTGTTTCGTGCCGGCGCGTTCGAAATAGCTTTGCGCGCGCCGCACGTCGTTGGAAATCTGAGTTTTCAATTCGTCTATTGAACTAAACTTTCGTTCGTCGCGGATCCGGTACAGGAAGCGAACGCGCACCACGTCGCCGTAGAGGTCGCCGTCCCAATTCATTACGAAGGTCTCCACTGAAGGTTCCGTGGCGTCGGCGAACGTTGGCCGTAGTCCAACATTCGTCACGCTGCGCCGCCATTGCCCGTCTATCAAAGTGCCAGTCACGTAAACACCGTTCCTGGGTATGACGCGGTTGTGTGGGTGCAGGTTGGCCGTGGGAAAGCCCAGCTTGTGTCCACGTTCCGCGCCGTGTTCTACGCGCGCTTCGACGCCGTAAGGACGGCCCAACATGCGTCGCGCAAGGTTGACCTTACCACACGAAAGCAGCTCACGGATCTTGCTTGAACTAACACGCCGCCCGCGCAGTTTGACCTCCGGCACTTCGCCGGCGACGAAACCCAGCTCGCGTCCGAGACGACGCAGCAGTTCGATGTTTCCTTCGCGCTTGTGTCCGAACGCGAAACCTTTCCCCAGATAGACCTCGCGGGCGTGCAGCCGCTCAGTCACAACATCGCTGAGAAACTGCTCAGCGCGGACGGCGGCAAACTCGCGCGTGAAGCGCAACACGATCGTCTGTTCGATCCCAAGCACCTTCAACGCCTCCATCTTTTGATCGAACGTTTGCAGCAACGGCGGTGCGGTTTGCGGATGCAGGACGGCACGCGGATGCGGATCGAACGTGATCACAGTCGGCACCGCGCCGATCGCCCGCGCTCTTTCAACCACGGTGCGCATGATCAACTGGTGGCCCAGATGCAGACCGTCAAACACACCGAGCGTTAACACGGTGGGGCGCTGTATCTGGGCGTTGTCAGTTCCGTGAAAGAGACGCATAAAGGAATTTGGAATTATTCGACGACGAGCCCGTCGTACGCGAACTCAACTCCGGGAGGCAGACGCGCGGAGTCGCGGCCGTGTTTGATGTCGTGGGCGATGTGTGTAAAGAACGTGCGCCGCGGCTTCAGACGCTCAACGTACTCGACGGCCTTGTCGACCCACAGGTGCGTCGGATGTTCCTTGAAGCGCAGACAGTCGAGCACGAGCACGTCGAGGCCCTGCAACGCGTCGATTGTTTCGCGTGGGATCTCGCTGAGATCCGTGCAATAGGCGAAGTCGTTGAAGCGATAGGCCATCACCGGCAAACGTCCATGTATAACTTCGAGCGGCATGATCTCCAGGTCCTTGCCGAGGCAGAAGCCCGCGCCGGGACTGACGATGTTTGGAATCACCATCGGCAAGCCGCCGCCGAAGTGCGACGGCTCGAAGATGTATTTGAACATGCGCCGGATATCGACCCACGCGCGTTGGTTTGCGTAAACGCCGAGCGCGCCGAAACGAAAGTTGAGCGGGCGGATGTCGTCGAGACCGAAGATGTGATCGGCGTGGCAGTGCGTGATCAGAACGGCGTCGAGCCGTTTGAGACCATAACGCAGCGCCTGCTGACGAAAGTCTGACGACGTGTCGACGAGAACAGTGCTGCCGGCATGTTCGATGATGATTGAAACTCTGAGACGTTTGTCGCGAGGATCGTCAGAGGTGCAGGTCTCGCATTCACAACCAATCGATGGGACGCCCGTGGAAGTGCCTGTACCTAGGAAGGTGAGTTTCATATCTAGTTCTTTGTCAGTGGTCAGTGGTCAGTAGTCCGTTGCAAACTACTACTACTGACAACTGACTACTGACAACTGACTACTGACAAAAATCTCACCTTCCCCCGGTGATGTCGCGGCCCGTGAACGCGCGCGGCTTCTGCGGAGCCCTGGTCAACGAAACGTACTGCATTCGCAGATCCGCCAGCAGTCCCTCCATCATGTTTCGTTCCTGCGTGCTCAGGTTCCCGGCCGTCTTCTTCTGAAGCATCCCGAGGATCTCGATCCAGTGCTTCCCGAGGTCGAGATCGACTTCGCGCTGGTGCGTCACCGGATGCTCCATCATTCCCAGTGCCGACGCCGCGTTCGACGCGATCGACATCACAAAACTGACGAAGCTCGCCGGATCCTGCGCTTCCGCCAACTCCTCTTCCGTCATTTCCGGCTCTTCCTCAGAGATCGAAGGCGGCGGAGGCGGCGGTTCAGGCTCGGACTGCGACTGCTCTTGAGGCGGCGCGGTAGCGGGTTCCGGCGCCGCTGCCGCTTCGGTTTGAACCTGTTCCGTGGGTTTTTCCTCCGGCGGCAAGTCGCGCGGGCTGCCGTCGGCATTGAAAAGACGTCGATCAGTTACTTTGAAATTTGGCTGCTCCTCACTCATGGAGATTATTAAAACATGATCCGTGTTTCCCATAAAAACGCGGATCATCTTAGACTACGTCCATGCCCGCAACATTCACCGATCTCGTGCTTTTGATGGAACGCCTGCGCTCGCCAAACGGCTGTCCGTGGGACCGCGAACAAACCTACGCCACGCTCGCTCCGATGCTGCTGGAGGAGGCGTATGAGGCATTTGAGGCCGTCGAGGAGGCGCGGGAAGGCAAGCCGGCCGAGCTGCGCGACGAGCTTGGCGATCTGCTGTTCCAGATCGTCTTTTACGCACAAGTCGCGAAAGAACGGGGCGAGTTCAACATCGACGACGTCACGACGGCGATTCACGACAAGATGGTGCGGCGGCATCCGCACGTCTTCGGCGACGTCACCGCCAACGACTCAGCGACTGTATTGTTGAACTGGGAAGCGATGAAAGCCGAGGAACGGCGCGCTGCGGGGAAGAAGGAAGAGGCGAAGGGGTCGTTGCTGGACGGCGTGTCGTCGAAAGCGCCCGCGCTGATGGAGGCGCATCAGCTATCGACGAAAGCCGCGCGCGTCGGGTTCGACTGGAAAAGCGTCGACGATATCTTCGACAAGTTGCAGGAGGAGATCGAGGAACTGCGCGTCGCGATCCGGAACCATTCGACGACGCAGGATGAAGCGAATCATGCTCGGGTCAGAGAAGAGATTGGCGACCTGTTGTTTGCGGCGACGAACATCGCGCGACATCTACAAGTTGAACCTGAAGCGGCGTTGAAGTTGACGAATAGAAAGTTTCGCCGGCGCTTCGGTCACATCGAAAACTCACTCGACGAACAGGGTAAGACGTTTGACGCTACTTCTATCGCTGAGCTGGAAAATCTGTGGCAGGAAGCCAAGCAAACTACCTAGCTTCCGCCACAGACAATCCGTGTCTTAGTCGTTAATGCGCAGCGAACGGAACACGTTATTGAACGCGCCCTCGAAGTTACGCTCACCTTGCGGCGCGACCGCAACCATGTAGAACAGTTGCCCGTTGCGCAGTTGCGTCGTGATTAGACGAATGTTCTCCGGACGGCCGGTCGCTTCGTTAACGTTGCTCAACGTCGCCAACAATGCGTTGCGTCCATCGAGCGTCGTCCGCTGATACCCGCCATTCGTACGCAGGTTGTTGTTTCCCTGTCCGAGGCTGTTAATCAGCTCTTGAGTAGCGCGGTCCAAATTGCGGTTGCTCGTCTGCGCCACGCCGAAACTCGCGCCGTGCGTGAAAACCGGCTGGCCGTTGTACGAACCGTATCCGCCTTCCGGAACAAACCAAACTGAGTTGCCCTCGTTGATCTGCCGCCAGTTGCTCGGCACGCTCACTTCCACGCCGCCGTTGAAGATCTGATAGCTCTGGTAACGCGACGAGGGATAGTCAACGCGACCAGTCGGCGCGTTATTCGGATAGTTGCCCGGAGAGTTGCCGGTGGTCTCGCCGGTTGGATAACGCTGTCCACCCTGCGCGATCTCCTGCATTGACGGTGCTCGTCCATATCCGCGCAGCCGCTGTTGAATCGACGCGAACTCGCGCGAATCGCGAGCGCCGCCCTCGACGCGCAGCATCTGCGCTTCGCGATTGATGCGGGCGTAACGATCGGTCGGGCTCGGGTGGTCGCTCAAAAAGCCGCCGCCGCCACCGCCCTGCTGCTGGATTGTTTGAAACATGTTCGCGAGGTCGCGTGGATCGTAACCGGCGCGGGCCATGATCTGCGCGCCCAGCACGTCGGCTTCCGTTTCGTATTCACGACTGAACTTCAGCAGGTAAACCGCGAACGGCGCCTGGGCCAGTTGGCCCACGCCCTGGTTACCCGTGAGTATCGTTCCCGCGATGCCGGCGATGCCGGCGAGCAAACCGTACTTCTGTCCTTTGGTCGCTTGCGCCGTGCCGTGGCGGAGCGCGACGTGACTGATCTCGTGGGCCATCACGCCGGCCATCTCGCCTTCAGTGCGCGCCGCTTCGATCATTCCGCGGTTGACGAACATTGGGCCACCGGGAAGTGCGAACGCGTTGATGTCGCGCGCATTGACGACCTGGAAAGAGTAGCGAAATTCGGGGTGTTGAAATTGAGATGGAATGGCGCTCACCAGACGCTGGCCAACGCGCTCGACGTAGCTCTGCACTTGCGAGTCGCGCATTAGCGGAAACTGTTGCTCAGCTTCCTGCGCCGCCTGGCGTCCGAGTTTGATGTCATCCTGAACACTGTATTTGTTGCTGTGATATTTGATTTGGGTCTGCGCCAGGGCCGACAACGGCATCAACGCTATTGCCACCAGTGCTAACCATGCGAAAGACTTCTTAGCCATTGGTTAAACCTTTCCGTTCAATGCACCAAAACGCAACAGGAATACACGGATTTGTTTGGCTTTTATTCCGTGTTTACTGCTGAATCGGCGGGATTGCTAACTCCCACCGCTGGACTTGCAATGACAATGCCAGTGAGGCCTCACTTGTTGCGAGGCTCGATATGATCGTTAAACCACTTGGTCGGTTCAGCGAGCGGGGCAATGCTATGAGGCTCGCCCTTCCAAACGCGAGCCATCGAAATCACGAGGAAAATCGTTGACGCAATCCTGAAGAGCACGCCGCCAAAGTTGCTGTCAGTGATCGTGTAGATCCCGCTGAACAGCGCGCCAATGACGATAAATGCGATGTGCAGCGCTAACGCTTGCGCGGCATGAAAACGTACGCGCGGCTCTCGACGCGGCACCAGGAACAACTCCAGCAATGAAACGACGGTGCCGAAATAGGGAGCGTACGCCATGAGGAGTGCCCACCTCTCCGGAATGCCGATGCCCGCGAC
Source organism: Acidobacteriota bacterium (assembly GCA_046732935.1). Lineage (GTDB taxonomy): Bacteria > Acidobacteriota > Blastocatellia > Pyrinomonadales > Pyrinomonadaceae > PSRF01. The sequence continues at coordinate 149,149 of JBKPOC010000008.1, forward strand.
TGACCGCGACATAGGATGCCCCTGAACGCGTGCCTGATAAGCGGCGTTGCGGTGTTGTTGCTGGTACTGCGCCGGCGGAGCGTAAGTAGGTGGAATAAACACCGAGGGGTATGGTGCTTCTAACGGAGGGTTGTCGTAGCGACGAGTGGGCGCCTCCGAATAGACATTCTGACGGGCGCTTTCGTTCGGCGGCGGAGTCCAGGATGGCGGTTGATCGCCCACCTGGCGCGTGGCGCCGCCGACTTGCTGCGTTTCACCGCCGCCGGCATGGCTGCCGGCGCGGTCGCCCCAGGCTTCTTCAGCCTTGCGTTCAACGTCAGGATCGAGTGGATTTGTGTCGTACTTGCTCTTCTTGGTTTCCACTGCCGCTGCCCTCGCGAAGCAAATCCGCTTTCAATCTTACTCGTCTGCTACCTCATACTCAACCACCTGCCAGCGATGTTCTCGCTCCGAGATATTGAACGCCTTTACGACTGGACCAGTTCCGCCCAAGCCGATGATCAGGTACGTCGCTGAAGGATAGTAGGCTTGTCTGACGTCGGTTTCGGAGGGGCTGGGATCGGCCGCGCGTGGATGGGAATGGTAAATGCCGATCAACTCCTGGCCGCGTTCGCGCATTAAGCGTTGCGCGGTGAAGAGGTCTTCAGGAGCGGCTTCGTAGCGCACCTCCGGCTCGGAAGCAACATTACGAAGTCGATAAAGAGAGCTTGCCTTTGTGCCGGAGACGCCGCCTATGAGTCCACAACATTCATTCGGCGCAGCTTCGCGGGCGTGTTCAATCATCGCCTTGAGATGTTCGCGCCGAAACTGAATGATTCCCTTAATCCGTGTTCCTCCTACGTGTCTTCGACTACACGGAGATGCAGTTCTTCCAACTGTTTCGGATCGACGGTGCCGGGCGCGTCGATCATCAGATCAGCGGCGGAGGCGGTTTTGGGAAATGCGATCACGTCGCGCATGTTGTCAGTGCCGGCCAGCACCATCATCAGACGGTCGATGCCGGGCGCGATGCCTCCATGCGGCGGCGTGCCGTACTCGAGCGCGTCGAGGAAGAACCCGAACCGCTCGCGTGCCTCTTCAGTCGTCATTCCCAATGCTTTGAAGACGAGTCGCTGCACGTCGCGCCGGTGGATACGAATCGATCCGCTCGCCATCTCGACGCCATTGATAACTGGGTCGTACGCTTTCGTGCGAATCTGACCGAGCAAGTCCGTTTCGCCGCCTTCGACCGCGCGTTCGAGAAGTTCCAAGTCTTCATCGACCGGCGATGTGAACGGATGATGCATCGAGTAGTACCTGGCGTCCTCTTCGTGAAACTCGAACATCGGAAACTCAGTGACCCACAGCGGCGCGTAGACATTTGCCGGAATCAGGCCCTCGCGTTTCGCGATCTCATTTCGCAACGCGCCCAGACTCGCGGCAACAACCTTCGCCTTCCCGGAAACGATCAGCACCGCATCGCCTTTGCCCGCGCCCGCCGCACTCGCGATCTGCGCGACGGCATCAGCACCCAGCGACTTGAGCAACGATGACGACAACTCGTCGCCAAGCTTGATCCACGCGAGAAACTTTGCACCATATCGCTTCACAAACTCCTGAAGCTCGTCGAGCATCTTGCGCGAGAGCTTCGCGCCCCCGGGGACGAAGATGCCTTTCGTTTGTTCGCCTTCCGCCGCCGCCGGCATGTCGATGACCTGCAACTCAAGCCCGTTGATCCGCAGGTCCGGCTTGTCCGATCCAAACCGGTTCATCACTTCCGCGAACGTGTATCGCGGAAACGGCAGCGGCAACTCGACGTTGATGAGTTTGAAGACGCTGGCAAACAGCCCTTCGATCAAGCTGTAAATATCTTCAAGCCGCGCGAAACTCATCTCCACGTCGAGCTGCGTAAACTCCGGCTGGCGATCCGCGCGCAAGTCTTCATCGCGGAAGCAGTGTGCGATCTGAAAGTACTTGTCCATGCCGCCGATCATGCACAACTGTTTGAAGAGTTGCGGCGACTGCGGCAGCGCGAAGAACCGGCCGGGTTGAATACGCGAAGGGACGATGTAATCGCGCGCACCTTCGGGCGTCGACTTGATCAGGATCGGCGTTTCGATTTCGGTAAACCCCTGCGCGGTCATGTAACGGCGGATCTCGTTGGTTACGCGATGTCGCAAATGAAGATTGGCTTGTAGCTGCGACCGGCGCAGGTCAAGATAACGATACTTCAAACGGAGATCTTCGCTGGCGAGGGCGTCGCCCGAGGCGTCGAGCTGAAACGGCGGCGTGCGCGCGTCGTTGAGGATGAACAACTCCTGCGCGTGGACCTCCACGTCGCCGGTCGTGATCTTCGGGTTACGCGTATTTTCCTCGCGGGCGACGACGTCGCCTTTGACGGCGATGACGTATTCGCCGCGCAGTTCCTTCGCTTTGGCGTGCGCCTCAGGCGCGGCTTCAGCATTGAAAACGACTTGCGTGATACCCGCGCGATCGCGCAGGTCGATAAACGTGAGTTCGCCGAAGTCGCGGCGCTTCGCGACCCAACCCATGAGGGTGACCTGGCGGCCGATGTTTTCCGCACGCAACTCACCGCATGAGTGAGTGCGTTCTAAATTACCGAGGTGATCCAACATTGTGTATTTCCAATCAGACTGCTTGCGCGATCTCGAGTCGATTGCCGCCAGGATCGCGTACGTAGAAACGTAGCCAACCGGGAATGGGCTGGTCGTCCGGGAGGATTTCGACGCCTGCCTGGCGAAATCGTTCTTCCGCTTCGCTCAAATCGTGGACGGTATAACAAACGTGACGCTTGCTGAGGTGCTCGCCGGCGCCCTCTTCTAACGAGAGATGAAGTTGCACTGGGCCGAGTTGATACCATGCGCCGCCGCGCCCGCGCGACGACTCAGGCTTGGGAACTTCCGTCATTCCCATGACGACGCCATAAAAGTGCTTCGCGGCCGCCTCGAGCGACCGGGAAACAGTGACGTTGACGTGATCGATTGCGGCCTGCATTACTTGGTCCCAAATTTACTCGAGTTGAACTCCGCGGATTTATTGCGCGGAATGCTCAACGATTGCCACTCCGTCGAGCGGAAGTGTTTTCCGAGAAAGGCGATCTGTCCGATGTGATACGAGTAGTGCATCAACTGCCGGTTGATGGCCATCACGATCGTATGCGGCTCGCCGCGTATCAGCACTGTCTTTTCGAAGTCGTCGAGAGTGAGCGGCTCGATGGCCGCGAAGACGCAGGCCCAACCACGTTCCCAGTAGTCGAGCACGTCGTCTTTGGTCGTGTTCGACTCGATCACGAATTCCATGTCGCGATTGCGGTCCGGCTTCTCGCCGTCGCTGGTCAGGAAGTCGGTCCAACGCGAGAACATGTTGCCGGCCATGTGCTTCATGATCACGGCGACGCTGTTCGACTCCTCGTCGAGCGTCACGAACAGCTCGTCGTCGTTTATCTGCGCGATCGCCTTGTCCGCGAGTTTTTTGGCCTGCTTCAACGACTTAACAGCGTCTTCGAAATAGTTCTGCACGATAGCTTCAGTGGACATGCTGTTTATTCCTTATTACATCGGAGATGACATCTCGTCCGACTTGCTCGCGGTTGACCCAATATCCTCCCGCTTCATCAATCGTAACGAGAATAGGTATTCGCATGGCATTGCAATAGGCCTTCTGTTTTTGGAGCTTGTCTGACGGTTGCGGATAGATAAGCACATGAATCTCAGGATTGTCATCACGAAGTTTCTGCGCGAGCGACAAGGCTTCACGACTAAACTTCTCGTCTGCTACCGCTATCATTACATCAGGACTATAAAAAGAAAGCTCAGCGGGAAACATGTTTCGCTCGGACATTAAAACGATGATTCTCTCCAGTCCTAACGAGAATCCACAAGCGGGAATAGTCTCCTTCGAAAACATGCCGACGAGATTGTCATAACGCCCGCCGCCACCCAAACTTCCCGCCAGGTCTTTCACCTGGATCTCCATGATCGCACCGGTGTAGTACGAAAGCCCGCGCGCTAACGACGGATCGATCTGGATCGCGGATTGGACCGAAAAGTCGAGGATCTCACGTAGGTCCTTGATGCCCTCTAAACCAACCGCGTGCGAGCCGATGAACTGTTCGATACGGTCGAGGTCCTTTGTTTCGAATAACTGGAGCAATCGCGTCGCCGCGTCGCCAGTCAAAACCTCACGCGTTTCAAACTCGCGCAGCACGCCTTCTTGCCCGATCTTGTCGAGCTTGTCTAATGCAATCAGCGCCGTCGAGTGCTTCTCCTCAGGAATGCCGGCCGCATCGAGTATCCCCGTCAACACCTTTCGATGATTCAGCCTGACGATGAAGTCCGTGAATCCCAATCGCCGCAACGCTTCACTCGACGCCGAAATGATCTCAGCCTCGACGATCATCGAACGAGATCCGAGCACGTCGACGTCGCACTGGTAGAACTCACGAAACCTTCCGCGCGCGGGCCGATCCGCCCGCCAGACCGGTTGAATCTGATAACGTTTGAAAAACTTCGGCAGCTTGTCGCGATACTCGGCAACGACGCGCGCCAGCGGCACCGTCAAATCGTAACGCAGCGCGAGATCAGCTTCACCAGTTCCCTCGTGAACGCCGCGTTTGAGTATCTTGAAGATGAGTTGGTTCCCTTCCTCGCCATACTTCCCCATCAGCGTTTCGATGTTCTCGGCCGCCGGCGTTTCGAGCGGCTCGAAACCGTAGCGCTCGTAGACCTCCTTGATCACGCCGATGGCGTATTCGCGTTTGCGAACGTCCTCGGGCAGAAAGTCGCGCATGCCGCGCGCTGGTTGAGTCTTCGCCGAAGCCATTACTTGAAAATAGAAAATCCGCCGTAGATCACAAACTGGTTCAAGCCGCGGTTCGATCCCGATCGATCTCCGTTCGAGATGTGATGAAATTTGACGCCGATACTGACCGCGCGTTTGTCGGAAGTAAAGAAGCGCACGCCGCCACCGGCTTCACCCACAAAAGCAAACTGGCCGGAGTCTTCGAGCGGCACCGGCTTGTTGAAATAAAGAAAGCCGCCGTTCACGTGAACGAATGGATGCACCTTCGACCCGTTAGCGAAATCGAGTTGCAATCCGAGTGGCGTCAAGCCCGCGCCGTAAGCCGTCTCGCGTTCAAAAAAGTCGGGGCCGCCGGCGTTGAGGCGTGTCACGATCGTTCCAGTCGCTACGGCGACGGGAATGGCGTCGAACTGGTATTGCAACGCGAGTGTATGGTTGGCTGCCAGCGTGCGGCCGTAGCGCAAACCGGCGATGAAAAACTTTCGATCCTCGGCTTCATCGTCGCGCAAGCCGCCGAAGATCGTAGTCGCCGCCGGCGAAAAGCCGCCCCAGAAACCAAACTCGTTATCGCCTCGTTCCAGAGTCTGTGCCGCAGTGGAAGCGCCGGCGCAAATTAAAAGAACAACCACACAGAAAATTTTCATTCAGAGTCCTCTCTTCGGTATTCGCGCGTGTACTCGACGTAGTTCCTCCAAAAAATTTCGAGCCCAGCGACTTCGTCTTCACTCAGCGGCCGTTTTACTTTCGCGGGAAAACCCATCACCAGCGATTTCGGCGGGATGATCGTGCCGGGACTGACGAGCGATCCGGCGGCGACGAGCGACAGTTCGCCGATGCGCACGTCGTCGAGCAACACCGAGCCGATGCCGATCAACGACCCGCGCTCGACGTAGCAACCGTGCAGCGTGACGCTGTGGCCAACCGTCACTTCCTCTTCGACAATCACCGGATGCGTTCCGTGGCGCACGTGTATGACGGAGTTGTCCTGGATATTGCAGCGGTCGCCGAGACGAATGTAATGAATGTCGCCGCGGACAGTGCAATTGCACCAGATCGACGCCTCTTTTCCGAGGTGCACGTCGCCGATAACTTGAGCGCTCGGGTCGACGTAGGCTGTTGGGTGAATCTGCGGCCGAACCCCACGAAACGGTCTAATCATGATTTTGGCGATAGTAACATAGCTGAAGAGCTTTGGGCTTTGGGCTTGGGTCTTAGGACTTTGTGCTTTGTACTTGGTACTTTCAACCTTTAAGGCCAAGACCGAAGACCCAAGACCAAAGTCCAAAGTCCCTACAAAGCACTAAGCACAAAGTACAAAGCTCTATGTTAAATTGCATCCCATGTCCCGACGCGTTTTGTGCCTCTTTCTGCTGCTCTTCACCTTGACGTCGTGCAGTACCTCGCTGTTCAAGGTCAAACCGGTGACGGAGTTGCCGCCGTTGTCGGCAGGGACGCGGACTGCCGATGCGGGTGGCGTGACGATTCGAGTAGCGCCGCTGCTGAGCGACGAAGAGAGTCAGGAACTGTTTGAAGCGAACCTGCCGGTGAGCGGCGTCCTGGCGGTGCGGATCGAGCTGGCGTTTCAAAGCGGGCTGCCGATCGAAATGAAGCGCGCGCGTTTTCGTCTGCACGACAACGAAAACCACGAGTGGAAACTGTTGTCGCCGAAAAATGCGATCTCGCGAATTATGAAAGCGAATGGCGTGTTTGCTTACAATCCAAACTCGCGGAAGGAATTCGAGCGGGAGTTTGGCGCGTATGCCATCGACTTGAAGACGCCGTTATCTTCGTCCGATCCGCGCCGGCAGGGATTTCTCTTCTTTCAAACTCCGGACAAGAGTCCAGTAAAAAGCGACCTGCGATTGACGCTCAGTATCGAGCGCCTCCCGCAGGCCGCATCCATCGTGCTTAACTAACCAAAGTACAAGTCTCAACAAATGAACAGTCAGGAAGGGGCAAGCGAAGCGCGCCCCCGCTAATGTTGCTCTTGCTCGCTCAGCGCTGCGGGGGCGCGCTCCGCTTGCCCCCTTCCCAACTTGTTCTAAATCACCGTCGTTCCTTAACCCTGCGGTCCAGTGGCCCGCACGGTCACTTCAGTTCCCGCGGTCAGATCCAGGTCGTTTTGACCTTGGACGTACACGGAACCCGCACCAGCGCCGGCGCCAATCACAGCACCGATTGCCGCACCTTTACCTCCACCGGCAATCGCCCCGATTATCGCGCCAACCGCAGTACCGATCGCTGTTCGCTGGACCGTCGTCTTGGTTTGATCGCTGTCGCGGATCGCACCTTCGTTGTCCACACGAACCGTGTCTCCATTCGGAGTGCGAACGGCTTCGAGAATACCGGCAAAGCTATAGCTCCTGCCGTCTCGCGTACGGATCGACTCGAAGTCGAGTGTCATCTCAGATCGGCCGGTAACTCGACCGCTTCGATTGACGCTCATCACCCGACCATCGATCGTGGCGCCTTCATACTGCCCGGGCGATCGAACAGTCATCGTGAACCGGTCGCCTTCGCGAACGTTCTGCGTTGACAGATCGTTGTTGAGCACAGCGACGATTTCCGTTCCATTCGGAATGATGAAGCTGCCGGCGGTGGTATTGCCGCCAACGTTCACGTCTTCACGATTCGTATCGTAAATGTTCAACTGCGCGGTGTCGGAAACGCGGTCGTAATAAGTCCTGACCGTCACCGGCTGATTGACGCGATCGCTGTAGAGCGTTCGGGTCACCAGCAGTTGCCGCCCGTTGTCCACCGGATCAAACGTGACGGTGAAATCGTTTGCACGCTCACCACTGCGATTGATCGTCAACGTGTCGCCCGACAGGCTGGCTCGCACTCGAATCGTGCGTCCACCCTGCGTTGTTTCAACTTGCTCGCGGCCGTCCGCGACAAAGTTGATCTGCGGCGCACGCGTCGAGGCGATCGTCACGGCATTGCCACGGCGATCGATTGCCAGCATCTGCGGCGGATCGAGCCGTCGCAAAAGCGAGTCGTAAACGCGTTGCCGTTCCGACAACGACAGATTCCTCGTCGCCGCATCGACAGCACGGCGCGCATCGTCGCCCTGGCTGGAGTTATAGCGGAACGTTCCCGTCAGGTTCGCACGCGAGCCATACCCGCCTCTACCGGGATAACCGCTGCCGGTGCCCGGCGTGGTGTTCTGCCAGTTCCAGGCGATGTTGAAAGCGCTCGCGAGCCGATCGAGATCCGACCGCAAAGTGCTCCAACTGTTTTCCGTCTGATACGACAACTGGTGATCGGCGACGTAGCTGTTCAGGTACATCGCGCTTTCCAGCAGAGAGCGAACATCAGACGAATCAGACTGGCGGCTGTTAACGCGATTGCGAATTTGGACCAGCGAGGTCTCGTAACTCGAGAGCTGCCGGCGCGCTTCGTCAGCCGAATTACGCTCGCGGCCGTAGGACCGGTTCAGGTCGTTACGGAACGCGCGGCTGAAAGTCGCGGTGGTAGTGTCGATGCGCTGGATCAACTGCCTCATCTGCACATCGTTTAAATTGTAGTCGTTGTTCCCGCCTGAGTATCCGCCCGCGGTGGAACTCCACGAGGTGCTCAGGTTGTAGTAGCCGGCGAGTTGGTCCAAGTCAGTGCGCAGCGCTTGCCATTCGCGTTGCGTGCCGCCGCCGATCCGGTTGTTCGAGAGAAAACTGTCGATCGCAACAGCGCGGTCCAGCACGGTTCGGGCGTCTGCTGAAGACGCGCGGCGGTTGCCAAGCCGGCGATCGAGTTGATTTGTCGCGGTCTCGAAGTCGAGTACCAATCGGTTTAGATCATCAGCGCGATAACTGCCGCGGTCGGACGCGTTTTGAATTGCGCGTTGAAGATTGTCGGTGCGAGTTTGAATGCGGCGGATAGTGTCGCGGATGGTCGCGTCGTTGACGCCGTATTGGGCCATGCCGAGGCCGGTCATGCTGAAGGCTACGAGCATCACCAGCAAGGCCTTGAAGGCCGTTTTTCTAATGGTTGTCATGTTCTCTCCTCCTTACTCCGAAGGAGCCTCTTTCAACAGGCGTGCCACAGAGCGGGAAGAGAGGATTCTGCGTAGTTTTTCGGGGATTTAGGTCGTGCTGGAGGGATATCGTACGGTTTGGGACATAAGATGTATTGGTTGGTGTAAAGGCGTTTAATCGGTCGAGCCGAACCCGCCCGCACCTCGCGCCGTCGCGTCTAAATCGTCAACCCATGCGGCTTCGGGCGTGATTATCTGCTCGATTATCAACTGGCAGATCTTGCTTCCGGCGAGTAAATGAATCGGTTCGTCGCCGGTGTTGTACAGGGCACAGCAGAGCTCGCCGCGATAGTCGGAATCGATAACGCCGGCGAGCACATCGAGGCCTTGCTTCACTGCAAGTCCGGAGCGCGGTGCGACGCGTCCATAGAAACCCGGCGGAATCGCAACGGCGAGTCCCGTTCGCGCGAGGATGCGATGCTTCGGCTGAATCTCGACGTCTTCAATGCAGCATAGATCGAGTCCGGCAGCCAGCGCGCTTCCGCGTTTCGGCAGCACTGCTCTCGAGTCGAGTTGTTTGAAACGTAGAACGTTCGACGTGTTAGACATGAGCGTCTACATCTTCGGCAGCGTCACACCGCGTTGGCCCTGGTACTTGCCGCCGCGATCTTTGTAAGACGTTTCGCAAACGTCGTCCTCGTCGGATTCGAAGAACACGACCTGCGCGACACCTTCGTTCGCGTAGATCTTCGCGGGCAGCGGCGTGGTGTTGGAAAACTCGAGCGTGACGTAGCCTTCCCACTCCGGCTCGAAAGGCGTGACGTTCACGAGAATGCCGCACCGCGCGTACGTGCTCTTGCCAAGACAGATAGTCAAAACGTTTCGCGGGATGCGGAAGTATTCGACCGTGCGAGCCAAAGCGAAGCTGTTCGGTGGAATGATGACCCAGTCGTTCTTCACGTCGACGAAATTCTTGTTATCGAACTCCTTCGGATCGACGATCGTGCTGTTGATATTGGTGAACAGCTTGAACTCGTCGGCGCAGCGAATGTCGTAACCGTAACTCGACGTGCCGTAAGAGACGATCCGCTTGCCGTCCACTTGTTTCACCTGGCCCGGTTCGTACGGCTCGATCATTCCATACTCAGTAGCCATCATGCGGATCCATCTATCGCTTTTTATGCTCATTGTGATGTGTGGTCTTCGGTCTTAGGGCTTTGGTCTTGGAAGCGACATTCTAGGCGTGCCGAGAACAATGCGCAAAACGGCAGACCTAAGACCTAAGACCAAAGTCCTAAGCCCCCGCCTTCCGAATATTCACTGTCCCCTCGCCAACAGTAAATTTGAAAAACGCTCCGCCAACGCCCGCACGCGCACGCATCGTCTGCGGCTGAATTCCCGGCTTCTCGCACGCGACGATGCCTTCATGAGTGTTGACGATCTCGCCACGTCGCAGGATGTCGGCGTCGATGTCGCCGTTGAAACCCGGCGCCAGATCGACGTTCAGCGTACCTGTGGCGAGGCGGATATCAGCGCCATTTCCACGCCAGCTCCGCACCGGAATCGTCAGCGTTACGACACCGGCCGTAACGGTTGTTGAAACAGTGCCGCCCGTCAACGTCAACGCGGTTTCGCTTTCCGTCGCGCTGATGCGCAGCGCGCCTTCCACGCCGCTGACCTTCACCGCGCCGTAACCCGCGGTCACTTCGAGATCCGTGTTCATCGGGACATGCAGCGTGTAATCGATCTTCCATGGGAAGTTAAGCAGCTTCTTCGGAAAGTTCTTCGCCGTCTTCTTCATGAACTCGCGATCGTGAGTGCCGGTCGTCAGCACGCTCAAGTGATTCAAGTCTTCGTCGAAGACGAAGGTGTCGACCTTCGCGAGTTGGTCCAGGTCAGCTTCCGTTGGTGCGTTCAGTTCGATCTCGGCAGTGAGCTCGACTTCATTGCGCTGCCAGCCTTCGATGGTCACCGCTCCGCGAGGCGCGCCGATCACTGTCACCGTGCCACCGAAGTTGAAGCGACGACTTTCGCGTCGTGTAGTCGTGCGTTTTAGTAACTGGGTCGGAAGCGCGGCGGCTGTCTTGTTCTCCTGGGAAACGGAGACCAGCGGCGCAGTAGTAAGCACTAGAAACAGCAACAGGACGATAAGGGGTTTGGGCAAGATCCTTTTCCTTCCGGCGGCTTATAGTAACGAAAAAAAGGACGCTGCGAAACGCAACGTCCCAATCGTGGCTTGCCATTACAGACTTGTAAAGAATTATTTTCGCATGAAGGAGATCTGACCGCTGAAGTTGATCACGGAGACAGACGAACGACCGTCTCCAACGTCGCCCACCAACTTGCGTCCGTCCTGGTTCTTGAAGTTATTGTTCCAGAAATCATTCAACGCGATCCTTCTCGCCGGCGACGCCGCGACTAAACGGAACGCGGAGTCTCCCGGAATGCGAATCGTGATATCGCCCTTGTTTGATTTGAACTCGTAAGTGCCGCCGCGTGAAAACTCGCCATCGAAAAAGATGTTGCCGATAACGTTTTGCGCGATCACCTGCGAAGCGTTGATATTGCTCAACTCGATGTCGCCTTCAGACGAAACGTGCGCGCGAACCAGACCGCCGCGAATGTTCGAGACGTAGATGTTGCCGCGGCGCGTTTCCAGATCGACTGAAGAATTGACCGGCACTTGCAGCTTGAAGTTGATGTCGCCGACGTCGCCGACGCCGTGATTGTCGCTCATGACGTCGATCATCAAGCATTGATCAACCTGCTTCGGAACTACGTGAGCGTTCTTCGACTCGATCGTCGCCGACATTTTGATCTCGTCTTTGTTCCACGATTCGACGACGATGGTCCCGGAGATGTTGCGCAACTCGACGCGCACATTCTTCCCACCCGGATAGCGTTTGTTCACTTGCTGCTGAGCGCTAACCGCAACGGCTGAGGCCAGTAAAACAAAAGCGAATAGGCCACCCGCGAGCAGGCAGGCGAAGACTGGCGGGCGGCAAGTTGAGAATCTAGTTTTCATCAGTGTGGGGCTTCTATCAAAAACAACCTTCACGCGCAACGAACTTCTCATCAGCGCCTGAATCACAAATCGGAAAAATCTTTCAGCAGCGCGAGCTTTTCGTTCATCGCGTCGTTGACCATTTGCTCGGTGAACTCATCGTGCGGATTTCGTTTCAGTTCCTCCAGCGAACTCTCCACGCGTTGGTCGATGGCAACGAGACTTCGATTGAACGAATCGCGAACGTCCTGGCTCCAGCGCGCCTTATTCAGTTCGACTCGCTGGTTCCAGTAGTTGATTACCTGCTGTCTCTGCCAAACGCGGTCGTTCACGTTCGAGGCTTCGACTTGAGTCTGCTGTGTGGCCGGAGCGCCAGTTCCCCAGCGACGCAGTCCGACGACGGTGGCCAGTGAAACCAACAAGACGATTGCGGCCACCGAAGCAGCCAACTGTGGCAGCGAAAGTTCCCAGGTGCGTCCCAACCACCGGCCTAGAAATGACGGCCGTCGCTCGGTCTGCTCGACCGCCGGGCCACGTTGCTCCGCTTCGATCACGTTTCGAATGCGAAGCCAGAGGGCCTGCGCGTTCGGCGGCGCCTCGTATTCACCACGACGGGTGCGGCAAAAATCTACGATTGCCGCCAAATCATGGCGCACGCTGTCGCAATCCAAACACTCGTTGAGATGCGTATTAAGGATAGACTCATCGCTGCGGCTAATCGAGCCGTCGACGAAATCGTGGATGAGTTCCTGACACTGCTCGCAGTTCATTGCTTACCACCTTCGTTCTGTCGCACTGGCACACACAAAAATAATTCGAACTGTTCCCGGACAGAACCCATCTGGTTATTATCAATCAAGGGAAGACTGCGTTTTTAAGCCGGGTTCGGACATTTGAAAATCCCCGGCTGCTAGCTTCGAGGCTATTCGGGCTCTTTCTGTTGCCTCAGAAGTCCGCGCAATTTCATCCTCGCTTTATGTAATTGCGACTTCGACGTGCCGACCGAACAGCCGAGCATTTTGGCAATTTCCTCATGCTCGTGCCCTTCAATGTCGTGCAGCGTAAAAACTGTCCGGTAACCCGGGGGCAATTGGGCAATCGCCTTATCAAGGGCGATGCGGTCGACCACCGGCATTGAATTCGGGTTTTCAGTACCTTTTACTATTTGGATTGGCGTTTCCCCGTCCTCAGTCGTCTGTTCCATGCGCACACCGCGTTTGCGGAAGTGCATGAGCACCTGGTTGACTGTCAGGCGGTGAAGCCAAGTCGTAAAAGCGGATTCGCCCCGAAAACTACCGATTTTTCTAAAGAGCTGTATGAAGACCTCCTGAGCGAGATCTTCGGCCTCCGAGACGTTTCCGGTCATTCGCAGGCAGAGCGAGTAGACGCGACGATTATGCCGCTGGTAAAGCTGCTCGAAAGCTGCCATGTCTCCCTGGGCGGCTTTCTGCCCCAGCTCATAGTCTGTCGTTTGCGGTGTCTCGGATTCGGCTGCGGTCACGTGCTCGTTTGCTCGGGCAAGCTGGGAAGAATCTCACAACTTCCGGCTTGTGCGGCACGATTTTCACGCTTCGCCAGTTTCAAGGGAGCGGCACTTTCCTGCTAACGACCCGCGTGGGGATGCGGTGCCAGGGTCCAGTACCCTCAAACGCGGCTGTGATGCGGCGCTTTGAGCGCGTCGTTGCCTTGCCCGAGTCTAAAAAATAGTGATTTCCTTAGCCGTCTCCGTTGAACTTACGGCTGGATTGCAGGATATCCGTGTTTCCTATTCACGTCCAGTACGTACGGTCCAGGGAACGATAACCGACGGCTTCGGAGACGTGCGTCGAGTTGATGGAGTCGGTGCCTTCGAGATCGGCGATGGTGCGGCTGACCTTCAGAATGCGATCGTAGGCGCGGGCGGAGAGGCCCAGGCGACTCATCGCGCTCTCCAGCATCCGTTCGCTGACGGCGTCGATGTGGCAGTGGGCGCGGATCATCCGCGGCGTCATTGCGGCATTCGAGAAGATCTTCTCGTTTTTGAATCGCCGCAGTTGCCGCTGGCGCGCTTTCATCACCCGATGACGAATCACGGCGGAGCTGTCAGTTTCCGATGCTTCGTCGCCGGCGAGCTCGCGAAACTTCACCGCTGGGACGTCGATGTGAATATCGATGCGATCCAGCAACGGTCCGGAGATGCGGCCGACGTAGCGCTGAATCTGCAATGGCGAACAGCGACACTCGCGCGTCCGGTCGTTCCAAAAGCCGCAGGGACACGGATTCATGGCCGCCGCAAGCATGAACGACGCCGGAAACGTTAACGACATCGCCGCGCGGCTGATCGTCACTTGCTGATCTTCGAGCGGCTGGCGCAGCACCTCGAGAACGCTGCGATCGAACTCCGGCAGCTCGTCGAGAAACAACACACCCTGATGCGCAAGTGACACCTCGCCGGGACGCGGCACACTGCCGCCGCCAATTAGCCCGGCGTCGCTGATCGTGTGGTGGGGCGAACGAAACGGGCGCTCAGTGACGAGGCCGGCGCGTCCAGTCAGACCCGCCACTGAATGAATCTTCGTCAGCTCGAGTGCGGCGTCGAACTCGAGCGGCGGCATGATCGTCGCCAGGCGCTTGGCGAGCATCGTCTTTCCGGATCCGGGAGGGCCGATCAGCAGAATGTTGTGCGCGCCGGCACTGGCAATTTCCAACGCGCGTTTTGCGGAAACCTGCCCGCGTACTTCTTTGAAATCGACGCTGTAGTGTTCCGTGCGCGCAAGCACCTCGGCGGGATCGATGAGCAGCGGCGCCGGCGGATGATCCGAACGCAAATCGGCAATCAGGTTTACGGCAGTGCGCAGATCCGCGACGGGATAGACGTTGATGCCGGAGACGACTGCACCTTCTTTCGCATTCTCCTCCGGCAGTATCAAGTGACGAATCGACGCTTCCCGCGCGAGGATCGCGATCGGCAACGCGCCTTTGATCGCGCGTACACGCCCGTCGAGCGACAACTCGCCGACACAAAGTATATCGATCAGACTGTCTGCTTCGGCGAGATCGCCGTTCGCACCAAGAATTCCCAACGCGATCGGCAGATCGAAACTCGCGCCTTCCTTGCGCACGTCGGCAGGCGCGAGATTGATCGTCGTCTTCTGTAGCGGAAACATGTAGCCGCAATTCTGAATCGCGGCGCGAATGCGTTCGCGCGATTCGCGAACGGCGGCATCAGGCAGGCCGACGATCGTCACCGAGGACGTGGTCTGGTCGCTTTCACCACGATTCGGCGACAGATCGACCTCGATATCTACGAGGTCGGCGTCGATTCCATAGACTGCGGCGGAAAGAGTGCGATAGAGCATGTGAGGAAGCTCCTTGATTTTAAAGTGAGGAACACGAATTTAAGAATTACGAAAACTTACCGACGGCGCGAAGGTGCAGCCGTAGCTGACGGAACTTTGATTTCCTGTCCGGCTTTCAGTTCAGCGTCAACGGGAATACCGTTCAAACGAGCCACATCGTTCGCGTCGAGATTCCGGCTGCTGGCGATACTCGCGATCGTGTCACCCTTACGAGCACGAACCTTGTCGATGCCGGCAGCAGGCGCAGCTTCAGGAGCGTTGCCAGTCGCTCGCACCCACTTCGTAAGCTTGACGTTGCTGTTCGGAACGACGAGCTTGGTCGCCGACTTCAGATCGACGCCCGCATTGAACGCCTGAAGTTGAGCGACGTTGACGCCGGTTCGATTTGCGACGCTTTGCAGGTCTTCGCCCGGCGCCACGGAGATGATGCGCGCAGTTTCACGTCGCTCCGGAGCGATTCGCTGGACCAGGTTCGCAAACTGCTTTGAACGTCCTGCCGGCACGCGCACGTCGTAAGTGTCGCCGCGCGGCGTGATGTCGCGTTTGAGTTCCGGATTCAGTGTACGGATGTGATCGATGCTGGTGTCGGTCGCATCAGCTACGAGTTGCAAACTGGTCGCGGTTGGAACGCGGACAATGTCGTACGACCACGGCGCGTCAGGCTTGATTCCTTTGAATCCATACTTCTCAGGGTTCTTCGCGATCAAGATCACGGCCAGGATGTTTGGCACGTAGTTGCGCGTTTCCTGAGCAATGTACGGATAGATCATCCAGAAGTTGGAACTGCCGGCGCGTGCGATCGCGCGGTCGATGTTGCCTTCACCCGTGTTGTAGGCGGCCATCGCGAGTTCCCAGTTGCCGTTGTAGCGATCAGCAAGGAATTTCAGATAGCGAGCGGATGCACGCGTCGATTGCTCGATACTGTTGCGCTCGTCGATAAACGCATTCTGGCGCAAGTCATAGCGACGGCCGGTCGAAGGAACAAACTGCCACAGACCGGAAGCAGCCGCCCACGACACAGCCTTGACTCTCCACGCGCTTTCGACTTGTCCGAGCCAAGTGACATCGAGCGGCACGCCTTCTTCCGCGAAGATCTTGCGCGCAATCTTCATGAACTGGCCCGAACGCTTCAGACCAGATTCCATCGTCGTGCGGCCGCGGCCCTGGTAGTAGTTGATGTATCCCTGGATCAGAGGATTGAGTGTGAAGTCGAAGTTGACATTCTTCTTCGCCAGTTCGAGATCCTCGGCATCCTTGTTGGTGAAAGTTGTTTCGTTGGGATTGAGAACGAGTTTGCTCAACTCGTCGAGCGGCGAAGGTTCAAACTTCTGATCGCGAAAACCGATTTGCGCAGGCGCCGGAGTCTTTGCAGGTTCCTGGTGCTGCGTGGTGTTCTGCGCTACCAACGCATTCGTCGCATTTGACGGCGCGATCGGTTGCTGTGAAGGAACTTCTTCTCGGTAGATACGCTCGACTAACTCGAGATAATAAGTCTGCAAGCGTTGGCTTGCGCGAACGTCGAAACCCGACTCCAGAATCGAGTCGACTGCTCGGTCAAATTCCTGCCGCGCCTCGTTGCGCTTGCTGTCTTCGAGATTGAGTTTGCCCTTGCGGAAGTGGTCTTCGGCACGCGCGATGATCTGGGTGACGCGCGAATCTGACTGTTCGACTTCCGTTGGAATCGAGCGGGCAGATGAGGCTGCTGGAATTTGTGCGTTACTGCTTGCCGCTGAAGCGACGAGCGCCGTTAGTATAGCCACACGGGCCATCAAACGAGTGAAGCTCGCTGAAATCAAAATTCGTCGTTCTCCTTCAAAGTTAGATGCGAATACGCGTGTGGCTTCCGGGAAGGAAAATCACAACGGCTGCATTCACTTTTTCAGGTGCGGTATCTAATGACTCCTCTATGATTTGCCTGTAGCCAGACTCACGCTAAAGGAGCCCGAAAATCACCTCGGAGGTTACCACACGGTTTTTTAGGGTGTCAAACAAATGCCTGCTTGAAACAGAGGCCCAATAAGTAACTTTTTCCACCAAGTCGCCCCCGGGCTCGTCAGTTAAAGATGCCTAACCTAACGCACTGGGCAGCCTGTCCGTTGCAAAAAATTTGTGAACACGACTTCACGAATTAAGAACGGTTTCCGTACACGTCTAGCCGGGTCACTTTCGTAACAGAATGGTTAACACCCTCTAAGAGCAACTATTACTCGCCAAATGCCTTCGTACTCCGCGGATGGTATAGCGGTTGCCCGACCCTAAATGGCTCTCTCAAACTATCGACGAGGCAGACCCAAGAAAACTATGTCTACTGTAGTGAAAAGAGAAGCGCGAATTCATGAGTTCCCGAAGCCAGTCGAAGTCGCTGTCGCGCCTGCGAAATCCGACTTGTTCTTTAACCGTGAATTGAGCCTGCTGGCCTTTCATGCGCGAGTTCTGGAAGAGGCATTCGACGAGACCAATCCATTGCTGGAGAGGTTGAAGTTCCTATCCATCTTCTCGTCAAACCTCGACGAGTTTTTCATGATCCGTGTCTCCGGTCTGAAAGAAGAGATGGAACAGGGCATAACCGACGTCGCCGATGACGGCAGGACGCCGGCGGAACAACTCGCCCGGATACGCGAACAAGTGGTCAAACTTGTCGACGCACAGGCGCGATGCCTGCGCGACGACATCCTGCCGCAGTTGCACCAAACCGGCGTGCACCTGGTCTCTTATGCTTCGCTTTCGCGAAACGAGAAGGACGACCTGAAAGACTATTTCATCGAAAAAGTCTTTCCGATCCTGACGCCGTTGGCGGTCGATCCGAGTCATCCGTTTCCGTATATCTCGCCGCTCAGCGTGAACATCGGTTTGATGGTCGAGGCGCCGATAGAGATGAAGTTGCTCGGGCAGGGAAAGATGTTGCAGTCGCGGTTCGTAAGGATAAAAGTCCCGTCGGTCGTGCCGCGGCTAGTGCCGGTTGGATCGTCAGCGACGCGCTTCGTGTTGCTCGACGAGATCATCGACGCAAACATCGACTCGCTGTTTCCAGGCATGCATCCGGGAAACTGTCATCGCTTTCGCGTGACGCGCGACGCCGACATAGAGATTCGTGAAGAAGAAGCTGAAGATCTTCTCAGCGTGATTCAGGAAGAATTGCGCAGGCGAAAATTTGGATCACCGGTGCGGCTCGAGATCTCGCCCGACATGCCGCAGGAGATGATCGACTATCTGACCGAGTCGCTCGGCCTCAATGCAGACGACGTCTACGTGTTTGACGGTCCGCTGCACCTTCAGGACCTGATGGGGCTTTTCGATGTTGACCGCCCGGATCTGAAAGACGCTCCGTTCGCGCCGACGGTGCCTGAGTGGTTCACGTCGCATAAAACGATCTTCGACGCCATCAGGGAGCGCGATCGCTTGTTACATCACCCGTACGACTCGTACGAGTGCGTCACCGGCTTCATTAACCAGGCCGTCGAAGACGAAGACGTCGTCGCGATCAAGATCTGCCTGTATCGGACTGGTCCTGATTCGCCGATTCCACCGGCGTTGATCCGTGCTGCCGAACAAGGCAAGCAAGTCACGGCGTTGATCGAACTGAAGGCGCGGTTCGATGAGGAACACAACATCGAATGGGCACGAAAACTCGACGAGGCCGGAGTCCACGTCGTTTACGGCGTCATCGGACTGAAGACCCACGGCAAGCTGACGCTCGTGATTCGTCGTGAAGGCGAGGCGTTGAAACGCTACGTTCACATCGCGTCCGGCAACTACAACCCGACGACGTCATGCGTGTACACGGACCTCGGAATGTTTACAGTCGACGACGAGATCGGCCGCGATGCGACTGAGTTGTTCAACTATCTGACCGGGTTTTCGAACCAGAGAGAGTATCGAAAACTGATGGTCGCGCCCGTGGCGCTGCGCGAAGACCTGAACCAGCTTTTCGACCGTGAGATCGAACACAAGCGAGCGGGAAGACCTGCGCGCGTGATTGCGAAGTTCAATCGCCTCGCCGATCTGCAAGTGGTCGAGAAGCTGTACGAGATGTCGCGAGCGGGTGTGCAGATCGATCTGATCGTGCGCGGCATCTGCATACTGCGGCCTGGAATTCCAGGCTTGTCGGAAAACATCACCGTGCGCAGCGTCGTGGGCCGGTTTCTCGAGCACAGCCGCGTGTTTTGGTTTGAGAACGGCGGCGACGATGAGATTTACATCGGCAGTGCCGACTGGATGTCGCGCAACCTGAAACACCGCATCGAAGTCGTGGCGCCTGTGACGGAGCCCGATTCCAAGCGTTACTTGCGAGATGTGTTGCTCAACGCGTATTTGCGTGACAACTCGAAAGCCCGCGAACTACATCCCGACGGAACGTACCGGCCTATTGAATCAGGCTCGGAACTCTTCAACAGTCAGACCTACTTTATCGGTCGACCGTTCAGTGGGAGTTAGCGTCCCCTCTTAAAACTGTTCCCCAACACATCCCCATCACCTCCGCGAGCTCCGAGCGCGGACTGGAGAAACTATGACTCGTGTATCAAAGCTCCGAACACTGATCTTGTTGGCGCTCATTCTCTGCATATCGGCAGTCGACATCGGCGTCGCGGCGAAATCGAAGAAGAAGAAACAAGCTCCACAGGGCACACCGGTGCTTTGGCGCAGACCGGCGGATATCTCCTCGCGAGATCTTTATCTTGGCCCAGGCGGCGCGAGCATGCGTCCCGATCTGCGTCGCATCACTTTCCTGAAAGAAGAGAAGGGTGGTTACTCGAAAAAGTATCGCGTTCGCGACGGTTCGGGTCGTGAGTGGGTAGCGAAGATCGGTAAGGAAGCGCAATCGGAGACGTCGGCGATCAGGTTGTTATGGGGCCTCGGTTATCTCACGGAAATCAATTACCTCGTGCCGCGCGTCACGATTCCCGGCAAAGGCACGTTTACCAACGTCCGGTTCGAAGCGCGTCCCGAATCGTGGGACCGCGGGGATGAGTGGAAGTGGAAACAGAATCCGTTCGTCGGCACGCCGGAGTACCAGGGCCTGAAGATCATGATGGCCCTCATCAACAACTGGGACCTCAAAGATGCAAACAACGTGATCGTTCAGACTAACGAAAACCGTGGTCCGGAGCTTTGGTACGTCATCAGCGACCTGGGCGCGACGTTTGGTCACGCGAGTACGACGCCGCTGTTCTGGCGTTTCACTCGCGACCGCAACAATCCGGAGAGCTACGCGACGTCGAAGTTCGTCGAAAAGGTCAAAGGCGATCGCGTTGTAATCCACTACGGCGGCAAGAACAGTGGTCTGATGAAGAACATTACGGTGCGCGACGCGCAATGGATTGGCGGTTGGCTGGGCCAACTCAGCGATCAGCAGATTCGCGACGCGTTTCGCGCGGCGAATTACCGGCAGGATCAGATCGATCTGCTGTCGCGAACGGTTCGCGCGCGGGCGAATCAACTCCCCGCGGTCGGACAGAGTGAGCAAGTCGGCGGCATTCGTAAGCGAAGAAAATACTGAGGACGGTCGATGCGGTCTGAGCAAAAGCGGAAGCAGGAAATCATTACGTTGGCGGTGGTGTTTGCCGGCGTGCTGGTGGTGACGGCGCTCGCCGTCTACTACCTCGGGACGAGCAGACAAGAGGCGCCGGCCGGCTCGCGGCAAATAGCACAACCGGCCCCGTCGATCGAAGTGCCACAGGGTCAAGCTACTCCAGAGCCGCGCATTGAGACCGGCAGGGAAGATAGCATCATCGATCGGATGTTTGGGATCCACACCAGCGGGGCGCACGTGCTTGGCGCTACGTGGGCGGAAACGATGGGTCGCATCATGCTGCGATTCATGCTGGCGGCGCTGCTTGGCGCCGCGTTAGCGTTTCGGCCGCGGAAGAAGGTGCTCGCGCTCAAGCGGAACCCGTACGTGGCGCAGACGCAAATTCTGTTGGCCATTGTGGCGGCCGCTTTGATGATCGTCGTCGGCGACAATGCGGCGCGCGCGTTCGGTATCTTCGCGGCAGTGTCGCTCGTTCGTTTTCGCACGAACATTCGCGATCCGAAAGAGATCACCGTGCTGCTGATCAGTCTCGCGCTCGGGCTTTCGTCAGGTGTCGGGCGTTGGGACCTGGCGCTGGTGTTGGCGTTCTTCGCGCTCGTTGTGTTGTGGTTGTTGGAGTGGCGCGAACCGGAGCTGGTGTTTCGCTCAATGGATCTGAAAGTCACGACGAAGAATGTCGTCTCGACGCAGAAGGCGCTGCGTCAGGTGTTCAAGCAACACGGCTTCGATAAAGAGTTGCGAGCGGTGGATCGGGAAGCAAGTGAAGAATCGCCGGGGAGTATTCGCTACTCAGTTGACGTAAGCCCGAATGTCAGCACTGATGAACTCAGTGCCGACATCCTCGCGCTTGACGGTCAAAATGTTGAAGGTATCGAGTGGGATCAGAAGAAGAGCTACTCGTATCTATATCAGTAAAATTCGTGTTTACTGGTTCGTGCCCGAGGTAGCAGCGGCGGCCGCGGTCTTGTGGAAGCTCGCGGCGTAGTCTTCAACGAACTTCTTCATCTCGCCGTGTCCGAAGCGAGTGTAGAAATCGTACTTCTTCATCTCGGCGTAGACCTGATCGAAGTCCCAGCCGTAATGGTTGAACCGGTAAACCGCGCCCATCACGCCCGTCCGGTGGCGTCCGCCGGCGCAGTGTACGTAAAACTTGCCCGTCGCGGGGTCATCAACCAGCTTCAAAAACTCTTGAATTTTCGTTGCTTCCGGATAGTCTTTGTCGCTCATCGCGATGTTGACATAGCGCATGCCGAGCGCTTCAACGTTCGTCTTCTCATAGTTGGTCGGATCGTCGCGCAAATCGATAACGGTCTTAATTCCAAGCGCCGCCAGCTCCTGGTATTCCTTCTCCTTCGGCTGCCCGCCGCGGAAAAACCGGTCGTCCATCTGGCCGAAATTCTTGATGCTGACTGTCGAGTTTTTCTGTGATTCCTGGGCAAAAACGGATACTGAAGAAAGTAAGATTAGGGAAATAATCGCGAACAGAACAGAAGCGTAGTTACGTCTAATCGTGGTCATCCAAACTCCTTGTTAAAAGTTGTTGCCGACTTGCTTGCGACCCTTGCCGGAGAGCCGCGGGGAACCGTCAAAACCTAGACTCAGATTCCCTATACCATATGTTAGTTGTACTACAAATCATTAAAGATGACTGCATTAAACTTATACAGGTTGAGCCGTCGCGGCGGCCTGCGGCATCCGTTGCGGACGAGGCCCCGAGGACACCGGTGGAACCATCTTATCACCTAACGCTTCGCGGAAAACCTGTCTCATGTTATCGACAAAAACGAACCGGATATCCTTGAACGGCTCTTTCGGCACTTCATCCAGATCGCGCCGGTTTTGCTGAGGAAGAATGATTGTAGTCACCCGCGCCCGCCGCGCCGCGAGCACTTTTTCCTTCACTCCGCCAATCGGCAACACGTTGCCTCGCAGGGTGATTTCGCCCGTCATCGCCACGTCTTTTCGGACTGGACGAGTCGATAACGCGGAGACCATCGCGGTCGCCAATGTGATGCCCGCGGACGGACCGTCTTTGGGAATGGCGCCCTCGGGGATGTGAATGTGCAGGTCGTAGTTGTTGAAGTCTTCTTCGGCGATATCCAGCTCCTTGGCGCGCGACTTCGCGTACGAGTATGCGGCCTGCGCTGATTCTCGCATCACATCGCCGAGTTGACCCGTCAAGACAAGGTTTCCCTTGCCCTTCATCCGCAGCGCCTCGATGAAGAGCACGTCCCCGCCGACGGCAGTCCATGCAAGTCCGGTCGCGACGCCGACCTGATCCTTCTTCAAAACTTCTTCAGGAATGATCTTCGGCGCGCCGAGAAACTCGTGCAGGTTTTTCAGCGAGACTCTGATCGCGCCTTTGTGTCCTTCGGCGATCTTGCGCGCGACTTTGCGGCAGATCCGACCGATCTCGCGTTCCAACTGTCGCAGCCCGGCTTCCTGCGTGTATTGCTGAATGATGGCCGTCAGCGCTGTTTTCGACACGTTGAGGTCGCGCGCGGTGATGCCGTTTTCGTCCATCTGTTTCGGCAACAGGTGACGCAGCGCGATCTCACGCTTCTCTTCCTCGGTGTAGCCCGCGAGCCGGAGCACTTCCATGCGATCGCGCAGCGCGGGCTGGATCGTGTCGAGGACGTTCGCCGTGGTCATGAAGATCACGTTCGAGAGATCGAACGTGACGCCAAGATAATTATCGCGGAATGAATTGTTCTGCTCGGGGTCGAGCACTTCGAGTAACGCCGACGACGGATCGCCGCGGAAGTCAGCGCCGACCTTGTCGATCTCGTCTAACATGATGAGCGGGTTGTTCGTGCCCGCCTGTTGCACCGCTTGAATGATTCTTCCAGGCATCGCGCCGACGTAGGTTCGCCGGTGCCCGCGAATCTCCGCTTCGTCGTGAACGCCGCCGAGCGACAGTCGCACAAACTTTCGATCCAAAGCGCGCGCGATGGACCGTCCGAGCGACGTCTTACCGACGCCTGGCGGGCCGACGAGACAAAGGATCGGGCCTTTCGGTTTTTCCTTCAGCTTGCGCACGGCGAGCGCTTCGAGAATGCGGTCTTTTACTTTCTCGAGTCCGTAGTGATCCTCGTTGAGGACGCGTTCCGCTTTTTGCAAGTCGAGGTTATCGACGGACGAACGCGACCAGGGAAGATCGGTCATGATCTCCATCCAGTTGCGCAGCGTTGCGGTTTCGGCTGCGTCCGGATGCATTCGTTCGAGTTTCTTGAGCTGGCGAAGCGCTTCTTCTTCCGCCGCCTTGGGCATCTTCGCGGCTTCGATTTTCTCTTTGAACTGCGCTGTCTCTTCGGCGAGCTCGTTGCCCTCGCCGAGTTCACTTTGAATGGCCTTCAGTTGCTGCCGCAGGTAGAACTCGCGCTGCGAACGATCGATGTCCGCGCGAGCCTGCGTATTGATCTCCTGCTGGACCGTCAGCACTTCGATCTCCTTGTTGAGAAGATCGTTCACGCGACGCAGACGCGCCGTCGTGTCAGCAATGTCGAGCACTGACTGCGCGTCTTCAACTTTCAACTCCAGGTTGGACGCGGACAGATCAGCGAGGCGCCCGGCGTCGTCCAGGTTCGCGATGATGGCCATCACTTCCGGCGAGATGTTCTTGCCGAGATTGATCGCCTTCTCCATGGAGGCGCGCACGTTGCGCACCAACGCTTCGACTTCCAGCGAGCGCTCCGGCGGCAGCACCTCCTGCATCACGCTGACACGCGATCGCAGATACTCCCCGGTCGCGTCAACCGATTCGATGTGAGCGCGCGAAAGTCCTTGGACCAAAATGCGAATGCGGCCGTCAGGCAGTTTCAGCATCCGCATGATGACGGCGGCTGTGCCGACCGAATACAGATCCTCGGCAGTCGGCTCTTCCTTATCCAGATCTTTCTGCGACGCGAGCAGGATCATCCTGTTCTCGCCCAGTGCTTCGTCGACGGCCCGGATCGATTTTTCGCGCGACACAAACAGAGGCACGATCATGAACGGATAGATCACGATGTCGCGCAACGGCAGCACCGGTAGTTCGTTGGGGATCTGTAACTGCTGGTCGGGTTCGGTGGTATCGATTGCTTCCGCGAACTCGGGTTCTTTTACGATTGCCATGTGCTTTCACTCCCCTGGAAGTGATGCGTCTTACTCTCCTGCGGGTGGCCCAAAACTATTCTTTCGTGTCGTCTTCGACGGCGATGACGACCTCCCCTCCTCGTCGATCTTGAATCTTCGGAAGATGAATCTGAAGTACGCCGTTCTTCATGCGAGCAGTGGTATCGCGAATACTGAAGGTCCAACGCAGGTGAACAATGCGACCGAACTTGCCATAGCTGCGTTCCGAACAGAGATACGACATGATACGCCGCCGGGCCGGCCGGCGTTTCTTCTCGCCCCAGATTCTGAGCTTGCTGTTGCAAAGGCCGATCTTGATCTGGTCGGCGCTGACGCCCGGAAGTTCGGCGCGGACGATGATCATCTTTTCGGTTTCGCAGACGTCTACGGGCGGCGCCCACGCGCCTGACACCAACGGGTTTTCCGTTTCGGTAGCTTCCTGTAACGCAGCGAAGAGGCGTCCCACGCGATCGCGCAGCCGCTGTAACTCGAGCCGTTCTAATCCTGTCGCGCGAATTGGCTTGATCATTTGGGTCATGCGCCAGAGCGACGCTACTTTCTCCCTGTTGTGCTCGTTGTCCGCGTGCGCACCAGATGTTTCAGCTCCGTCATAAACTCCGACACGTCTTCAAACTCGAGATACACGGAAGCGAAACGAACATATGCGACTTTGTCGAGTTCTTTCAAGCGCCGCATGATCATCTCGCCAATCTTACTGGTCGGACGTTCACGTTCCGGCGACTCCTGAACATACTTTTCGATTGCATTTACGATACTGTCGAGCTTTGTAGATGGTACTGGCCGCTTTTCACAAGCCCGCAACAATCCCGCCATTACTTTGTTGCGGTCGAAAGTTTCTCGCCGGCCGTCTTTCTTGACAACCATGTAAGGTATCTCGTCGATGCGTTCGTAAGAAGTGAATCTTCGCTCGCAACGCAGACACTCTCTCCTGCGGCGAATCGCATCGCCTTCACGCGACTCACGCGAGTCGACCACTTTGTCTTCGAGATAACCGCAGAACGGACATTTCATCTCAGTTGAACCTCGCCAACAGGGTTCTCCAGATCTTTGCTTGAAACCAGGGCTCTTAAACGTGAAAAGCTCAAATCTCCGCGAACGGCATAGAAGACGCCAAACAAGACCGCTGGACCAAAATCAACCAGATGCATAATGATCGAAACGGCAGCCGCCGTCTCTTTTTCGACTCCGAGGAACAAAAACCCGGCAGCAGTGGCAGCGTGAAACGCTCCGGCGGCGCCGCCTGGCGTTGGCACGAGTGAGCCAACAAGCGACCAACCCAGCACGAACACCGTCTCTGACGGGCCGACACGCAGACCGAACGCGTGCATCACAAGCAGGTTCGCGAGCGCGACGCCAACCCAAAGCATCGCTGTCCACCCAATTGTCTCCGCGAGTTCGCGCGCGTTGACCAGAACGCGCAAAGCGGCTGATAACTGTTCGAGAATCCGCAGGGCGAGTTTCGCCAGTCGCTGCGGAACAAAACGCCGCCCTAACAAACGCCGCTCGAGCACGTCGATAAGCCAAGCTGATCTGGTTCGATACCAGGTCAGGAAGATGATGCCGAGAATCGTGGCGGCGAGCATCGCCAACCCGACCAGTCGCACTCGTCCGAACGACACCTCCAACGTTACCGTCGGCCGGAACCAGATAAGGTTCACGGCGAACATCAGGGCGACAGCCGTCATGTCGTAGATGCGCTCGACGAGTATCGTCACCAGCGAAGCGCTGGGACGAACGCGCGGGTCGCGCATCGGCAGCACGACCGGCCGCACGACCTCGCCTGCCCGGCCAATGAGAAACACCGCGCTGAAACCGATTGTCGTCGCGACAAAGAGATCTGACAGACGAGCGGCGCCGAGTGGTTTCAGTAGCGCGCCCCAGCGAAAAGCCCGCACAAGATAGGCGAGGCAGATGATCACGACGGCGATTGTCAACAGGTACGGATTAGCGTTACTTACCCGATGACCGACCTCGCGCCAGTCGAGATTCCGTCCAAACCACCACAAAAGAGCTGACGCGAGAAGACAGAGAGCGACGAACTCGACGTATTTTCGGTAGCTTTGCGCTTTCAAATCTTTTCGCGGTCAGAAACCACAATATCTTGGGCCGGTCGCAAAGGCTACTACAGCTTCCCGGCGAGGGCAAGAATCCGTGTTTCGAGCGGAACACGGAGTATACTGATAGTGCGGAACTTTAAGAGAGCGAGCATCGTAAACCGCTGCTGGTAACAAGGGTTGGCCGCCTTTCAGATTTCCCAACGCAGGGTACCCGGAGAAGAAACGTGGGGGCGATTAAGGCTTTGGCAGTCAGTGAAGGAGCCGAATTGGTTCGCAGGTGTCGCGCGGGCGACGGCGCGGCTTGGGAGGAGATCGTGCAAAGTTACTCCCGTCGCATCTATAACCTCGCCTACCGATTTACCTCTCGCGCAGACACCGCCGAAGATTTGACCCAGGAAGTTTTTGTCAGGGTCTACCGCTCTTTGGATCAATACGACCCGAAACAGGGCGACTTGCAGAACTGGCTCATGCGGCTGGCGCGCAACCTGATTATCGACGACTACCGCAAACGACAGCGTACGCCGCACGATAATCACGCCGACGATCTCGCCGACCACAGCTACCACTTGCACACGCGCACTAACTCCGTGCAGCAAGAGATGGAACGGCGCGAGCTCGGTTCACAAGTTCAAGCGGGCATCGACAAACTGTCGCCGGATCTGCGCACGTGCGTGATCCTTCGCGACATCGAAGAGCTGAGTTACCAGGAGATTGTCGACCTGTTGAAGATTCCGGAAGGAACAGTGAAGTCGCGAATAAACCGCGGGCGAATCGAGCTGGCGAAGATTTTGCGGCGAATGAAAGTCGTGGCTATGAGTGAGGCATAGAAAGCGAACGCGAAGATTGGCTCGTTCCGCGTGTGGGCAGACGGTGGAATGAGAGGAAAAGTGGGGCAGGAAAGCGAAAACATAATGCTGTGTGTGGATTTTGAAATTCAATTGACCGACTACATTGAGGGCGTAGTGGGTCCCGAAACAAACCGGCTGATGGCGGAGCACGCGATGCGCTGCCCCATCTGCCACGAAACGCTTTCAGCGGTACGAAGTACGATGGAAGCATGTCGAAACGCGACTGTGCCTCCTCCATCGAGAGAACTCGAAGCGCGCATTCTGCAAAAGACCGTTCCAGACACGGCAATGACCTGCGAGGAGTTCGAAGAGTCGTTGACCGACTACCTCGACGGTTTCCTGCCGGCGCACATGTACCACCGGTGGGAACGTCATGCGGTACTTTGCGATAGCTGCACTGAACTGCCCGGTGCAGTGGTGCGGGCGATTGGCGCTTGCTACACGTACATTTCAGAAGAGAAACCGGTACCGGCTGGATTGAACGAAAGAATCCTACAAGCGACGTTGGGAACCGTGACTCCACAGGAGATCAAAGCGCCTTGGAGATCGCGCGCTGCGTCGCGTTTCCGGTTGTGGTTGGATCCGATCATCTCGCCGCAACTCGCAACAGTGGCGACGATGTTGGTGGCCGCCATGCTCGTGTTGAGCAGCACGGTTTCAGCCGATGGTTCGATCAGCGGAGTTTATGACGCAGGGCTGCAACTGGCGGAACGAACCGCCACCCAGGCCCAGATTCTTTCAAACGAAGTGAAGCCGGCGGCGGCTGCGGAGCAAAACTCCGCAACGCCAGCTTCGCAAAAACGCGCCGTAGACCAACAGCAGGAGCATTCCGGCACGAAGCCGGATGGCAATGGCCATAACAACCGGTGAGGAGTTTAAGCATTTAAGATGATGTACTGTAGCTACCATGCTAAGAATCCCGCGGTGGTTCAGTGCAATCAATGTGCGCGCTGGTTATGCCCTGCCTGCGATCATCGTGTGCGGGGATTCCCGTTTTGCCAGGATTGCATAGTTGCCGGCGTTGAGCTTCTGCGCCATCATTCGCACGCCAGCCCTTCACACATTTTGCGACGGAAGAGTTCGCCGTTCGTAGCAACGCTGCTGTCGTTCGTTCCGGGACTGGGAGCGGCTTACAACGGACAGACGTCAAAGGCCATCGTGCACTTCGCGATCTTCGCGAGCTTCTTTCAGATGGCGGTGCTGACGCAAGGCGTCCACTTCTTCATCCTCGGCGTAGTCGGATCGTGGCTGTTTGCGGCCGTCGATGCGTGCAGGACTGCACAGTTGATGCGCGCCGGCCTGTCGCCGGACGCTGAAGACGACGTCATCGCGCGGCGGCTTTACGGAAATCCGTTCGCGTGGGGAACGACGCTGATCATCATCGGCACGCTCTTCTTGTTGCATACCTTGCTGAGGGTGACGTTGCCGATAAAGGAGCTGCTGCCGGTGGCGTTGGTGGCGCTCGGCGCGTATATGCTGTTTGATTACATTCGACGCGGCAAGTCGTCCGATCGTATAGTTCGTTTTGATTCACGCCGTCCGCCACCGTCGGTTGTTGCTAACCGTCCGGTCGATACGGCAAACTTTCGCACCGGTGAGACTACACAATTCGCGCGGCGCGATGTGACTCCGATTCCCTTTGAGCGCAAGTCTGATTCTCGGTAACTGGGGTTTAATCTTATGTCCTGTGGCATTTTTAAAGCTTTTGGTGGGTTAGGCGCTATCGTCGCTTTGATTCTGGTTGTTGTGGCGTTGCTGAAACAGTTGATCACGCTGGTTGGTTTTCTGCTTGCGGCCGTGAAGATCGCCATCATCGTAATCTTCATCGCGCTCCTGGTGATGATCGTGTTGGCGATCTTCCGTGACCGCTCGCGCAGACGGCGTGACGAGATTTAGCTCTGAAGAGTTTGGTGGTTTTCCCATGGATTGAGGGCTCTGGATGAACATTTCAGAGCCCTTATGTTTTTCCTGCACCTTCCTTATATTTCGCTTCCAAAGTTGCAACGGTTTACGACGCTATGATAGGGTTCGGGCCTTTGCAGGACCGGCCGGATGGATTTCACCTCGGAGGGACCTTGGGGTTTTCAATCCAATCCGCTGCAAATCCAAGTGGGTTAATTTAAAAACCTAATAACTTTCCCGTAATTCGCGCAAATCGCTTTTTGGCGAGTTTGTGCTTTTCGGTTGCTGCCGCTTGCCCCTGTTTTTCACGGCAGACAACAGGAGCACCCCCAAAAATGGCCAGAGAAGACCGATTCTATGCTTTTATAATTGCCCACACTTCGCGATCGCGAGCACGCGTCCAACGAATCAGAGTCGAAAAACGAGCTGTCACGATTTTCTTCGCAGCCGTCGCTGTGGTTGCCGTCGGATTGATCTACGGTTTGTATGGTTTGACCCAGCACGCGGCTCACATCCGTATCGAAATGGAAAACCAGCAACTGCGTGCCGAGAACGAACGTCAACGACAGGAACTGGAGCAGCTCAACACGCGAGTCGAAAAAGTCGAAGACACTTCGCGAAAACTCGCCGAGAAATCAGGCGTAGTCGATGAAACGACGCCTCTGCCGGGCACGGGCGGACCCGCGTTGCCGCTCGACGAAATGGGCCTGGCGACGCTAACGGCGAAGATGCGCCGTCTCGAGGAAGACATGTCGTCGTATGAGGCTCTTCTGCGCGAACGCGGCTACACACCGACGCTTTGGCCCGTCGAGGGTACGCTTGAAGGCGGGTTTGGGGGACGGCGGAATCCGTTCGGCGGCGCTGGTTATGAGTTCCACTCGGGACAGGATATTGAGGCTGCCTGGGGTGCGCCCGTCGTTGCTGGCGCGGCTGGAAAGGTCTCGTTTGTCGGTTGGCAAAACGGCTACGGACAGCTCGTGATCGTAGACCACGGCGGCGGTTTGACGACCCGTTATGGCCACCTGTCGCACATCGACGTGGAACTCGATCAGGCCGTCGCACGCGGGCAATTGCTGGGCAAAGTGGGCTCAACAGGCCGTTCGACCGGACCACACCTGCACTACGAAGTCCGTATCAACGATCAGGCGGTAAATCCATTGCCGTACCTGCTACAGTCAAACTAATCCTTTTCCCATTGACCTCCCGCAAGCGGGAGACACAGGTGAATAGGGAATTTTCCTGACCTTCCGCAAGCCGAACTTGGACCGCGCTGAATGAAATAAAACAGGGTAGTTCCTTTAACCTGAGCCTTGCCTTAACTTAGCCTCGCATTTTGTTAAACATCACCCTTGACAGCCTGAACGACTTTCGCTTAGTATGCGCCGTCGTTTCGATGCAGGGCCGGCGTTTTCAGATCCCCGCATTCCCGATCCACAAGCTTTAAGTCAATGAGTTTGGTTAGTTTTGCCCCCGTAAGTCTGTGCATGCTGAAATAGCGCTCCCCGCGCTTTTCAACATGCATTTTTTGTTGGTTGTGTGTTTCCGTCTAGCGCCCCTATCAATGCGCGACCCGGCTCACAAGCATTCACCCCCGATGGGAAAGCTTTATGCTTTCGCGTCCGTTTTACCGAATCGTTAGGAGGATTCGTTGTTATGTCTAGAATAACCGGTAAGGTCAAGTGGTTTAACAATTCGAAGGGCTATGGTTTCATCGAGCAGCCCGGCTCTTCGGACATCTTCGTTCACTATAGCGCTATCCAGGGCGACGGCTTCAAAACTCTCGAAGAGGGTCAGGAAGTCGAGTTTGAGGTAACCCAAGGCCCAAAGGGACCTCAGGCTGAAAAAGTGACCAAGATGTAGTCTCCCCGGCTTGCCTTCCGCAAAGCCACTGACTTGCTTCCGGTCACGGGTCCGGTAGCCACAAGAAAAAGGCGGCTTACGACGGCCGCCTTTTTTCCTGCCCGCTATCTTGTAACTTCAGTCAGCTTTCGCTTTGAAACTCACGTGCCCGTTCTCGACGGCCACGGAAAACCTCACCCGCTCGCATCCGTGCCGCTCTTTCAGCCCATCCGATTTCGCCGCCACTAATCGATGAAACTTCGGAAACGAAAGACCGTCAATCGGCTCGCCACACTGAACCTTCGCCTCGATCAGCGAGTTGTACAACTCCTGGACGATGCCGACTTCCTTGTGCACGTCCAGACAAACAAACGAAACCGGGACTACGTCCGCGACGGTTTCGGTCTTCGCACTCGCCCGCGCGGCTGACGCTGCGTCTCGACCCTCTTCACGTCCCTGCATCGTGCGGCGCCAGAGATCGCGGAAGGCGTTATAGCGTGCGGCGAGGGAGTTGTAGCGATACCTTTGCGCGAACGTTAACGTGCGATCGTCGCCAAGTCGCTTCAGCAGCGTTTCGACCCGGCCTTTCGTCTCGTACGGTGGCCGTTTTGCCGCGCCGTTGAAAAAGATGTCGAACTCGATCCTCAGTCGCCGGATGTCTTCTTCCAGGCGCGTCAACTGCTCGTCCGTGCTTGGTTGCGTCTCGCCAGCGGCATACTTGTTCTTTGTTTGAGCTTGCAGTTTAGATCGCAGCAGTTTGTTATCGCGTAGTGCCACTGAAGCTGAATTCTCCTGAGCGAGGTGATTTTGAGGAGGGGCGCCGGATTGAAACACGGCTCAAGCAGTCTAGGTGGTTCAAAACTGGGGTGTCAACAGTTATTATCTGTGGCCCGAACTATATGAGTGATCCGGTTTCTAATCTGCGTCACGTACCGTCTGTTGACCAGTTGTTAAGGACAGACGAGGCTCGCCGTTTGCGCGATTCAATCGGCGTGAAGCGTCTGACGGCGATCGCTCGTTCAGTAACCTCCGAACTTCGCTCGTCAATCCGTAGTGGAAAAACACTGACGAATGAGTCGTTACTTAGCGAAGCAGTCGAGCGCATGCAAGAGACTGCGAAACTCGAAAGCCAGACCGGCATCAAGCACGTCATCAATGCGACCGGCGTTCTGCTTCACACCAACCTCGGACGCGCTCCGCTTTCAGTCGCTGCGCGCCACGCGATCGATGAGGAGTCGAGCCGTTTTTGCACGCTCGAGTACGACGTGGCGACTGGTTCGCGCGGCAAACGAGGAGCGCGTGTCGAGTCGTTGCTGCGGGATTTGACAGGCGCCGAAGACGCGCTCGTCGTCAACAACTGCGCCGCGGCTGCGCTGCTCATCCTGAGCGTGCTCGCACGAGACGGTGAGACGATCGTTTCACGCGGCGAACTGGTCGAGATCGGCGGCGACTTTCGCGTTCCTGACGTGATGGCGAGCTCGGGGACGCGCATGATCGAAGTCGGCACGACCAATCGCACGCACCTCGAAGACTACAGCCGCGCCATCAACGCGAACACACGGCTGATCATGCACGTTCATCCTTCCAACTATCGCATCGTCGGCTTCGCAAGCTCGCCCGCACTTTCCGAACTCGCAACGCTCGCTCACCAGCGCGGGCTTTTGCTGTACGAAGACGCGGGTTCCGGCCAGCTTAGCGACCTAACGTCATACGGCATTCTCGACGAACCCGTCGTGAGTGACATCGTCGCCGCCGGCGCTGACGTGATCTCATTCAGTGGCGACAAATTACTTGGTTCGGCCCAGGCTGGTCTGATCGTCGGCAAGCACGAGATCGTCGATCGCTTGCGCAAGCATCCGCTCTATCGCGCTTTGCGGAGCGATAAGTTGCGACTCGCAGCGCTGGAAGCGACGCTCGTGGCCCATCAGCGAGGCGTTGCGGCCCAGGAAGTTCCTGTGCTCCAGATGCTCGCACTGAGCCGGGAAGAAATCGCGGGACGGGCACGCGCGTTAATCGATGAGCTTTCAGGTGGCGCACTTCAGTTGTCACTTGAAGATGGCGAATCGGCCGTTGGCGGCGGCGCTGGTCCCGCGAGCAGTCTTCCCACGATGCTCGTTGCCGTCACGCATGCTCGGCTAAACGCGCAGGAAATCGAACGTCTGCTTCGCTCGTCATCGCCGGCGGTTATCGGTCGAATTTCGGAGGGTAAAGTCCTCCTCGATCTTCGCACTGTACTTCCAGATGAACTTCCCGAACTGGTCACCACGCTGAAAAAGATGGATTAAACAATGGCAGGCATTGTATAATCCGTCCGCGGCTGACGCCCCTTCCAGCCGGTTTCTGGTTCACGAATCCTTAACACCCTGGCGCATCCTCAAGCCCGGGTTCACTCGCCAATCTTGACTCGAACTAACGCAGCACATTCGTACCTTTCAGCCGGTCTACTGAGCCTCCTGGCAGCTCTCGTCACCTACGCGTGCTGGCGTCTCGGCGCGCTGCCCGACGTGTTCCCGCAGTTGGCGGTGACATCGCCAACGAGCGATGCGCTCACGGCGTTGAAGGGAGCGCCCGTCGCTGCTGCTGTCCTCGCCGCTTGTTCGATTGCGATCGGTTTGGCCATTGATCGTTTCAGTCTGCGGCGCTGCTGGAGCTATCTCTTCTTCAGCATGGTAGTGCTGTGCAGCGGTTCGCTGTTGGCCGCCCATTTTCTACAAACCGAGCTGATTGCCGTGCCGCTACTCCTCAGCGGCGCACTCACCACGCTACTGGTCCAGGTTCATCGTTTATGGCGGCTCGACCGAACGATGCTGCGAACACTGTTTACCTCGCCGACCGGTGCGGGCTTCCAGAGTACGGACGCGAATACAAGACTGAAGAGCGGGCTGAAGCTTCTCAACACGATGCTGCCGTTGACGGAAGCCGTCGTGTTTCGCTGTGTCGATGGTTCGTTTGAAGCGGTGGCCCGGTTCAAAGGGTCGTCGAAAGCATCTCCCGACACGAAACGAAACTCGGTCTGGCGTGAAGGCATCCGGCTCTGCGAGCGAGCGGTGAAAAGCGGCCAGTTGGTGAGCGAAGTGGTCCAGGACTGTTCGACGGTCGCTGTTCCTTTAATGCACGAACGTGAAGCGGCGGGCGCGTTGTTGATTCGGCTCGTTTCGGAGTTCAGCGTGGACGACAAGCCGTTGCTCGACGCAATCGGATCGCAGTTCGCGCGCAATCTGAAGCGCGAGAGTTTTTCGAACAGTCCGGCACGCTCTCAGTCGCTGGCTTACTTTTCACACGCCGCCAATCAGCGAAAGCTGGACGCGCTCAACGTTCTGAAGGCGCTGACTGTCGAGCAACGATGCGAAGCTAGCACTCTGGCCCACATCGAAGACGGCGTCGCGATCGCATATCTCGACGGCACGCTCGCGCTTGCTAATCCGACTCTGTTGAGGTTCGCCGGTCTGAACGACGAGCGCGCTCGCACCCTCGACCTCTTCGGTCTGTTGGACAACTTTCGCACTGACATCTTCGACGAGCCTCAAATCGCCGTGCGGCGCGTGTTGCAAACAGGGATCGAGTACGAAGGCGAACTCACGTTCGAAAAGAGGAACCAGATCCTCGACCTTCGTATCTCACTATTGCGTGACTCAACCACCGACGCGGACGAACCGATCGGCATCGCTGTCTACGTTAGAGATCTGACGCGCGCGAAAGAGTACGAGAAGTTGAAGAGCGACATGATCTCGCTGATGTCGCACGAGCTGCGCACTCCGCTCACGAGCATCAATGGGTTCGCTGAATTGCTGACTGCCGACGACACCATTCCCGCGCAGCCGCGCGAGTTTGTGACGATAATCGCGAACGAGTCACAACGAATGTCGCGCATGATCAATACGTTCCTCGCCGTCACGCAGTTGGAGCGCAAAGACAAACAGGAAGTGCTGAAGATTCCACTGCGACTCGACGAAGTCGTGCGCGAAACGATCACTTCGCTGCAACCGACGGCGAAGAAGAAACGCATTCGCCTCATCGAACAACCGGCAAGCCGAATCCCGCCCGTCGCCGCCGACAAAAGCCTGATCACGCAAGCGGTGAAGAACCTGCTCAACAACGCGATCAAGTACAGTCCTGAGCGCACGACGGTAACGGTCTCTACGGCGCTCGAAGCGGAAACAGTTCGCGTGTGCGTCGAGGATCGTGGTTACGGCATTCCGGCCGAGGCCAAGGAACGCGTGTGGGACAAGTTCTATCGCGTGGTCCGCGAGGGACAGGAAAAAGACGAAGAGTCGACGGGCCTCGGCTTGTCGTTCGTACGGGAAGTGGTGGAGCAACACGGCGGGCGCGTTGAGCTCGACTCCGAAGAAGGACGGGGATCGAGGTTCAGCTTTACTTTGCCGCGTCTCTAAATCACTTATTGATCGTGCCGCGACAACTCTTCGCGCCGCAGATGCAGCGCTTATCGTCCGAGTGGAGCGTCGTCTCGTAGTCGATCGTGATCTCTTCGCCGGCCTCGATGTCTCGCAACGCGAAAAAGAGAATGTGATCGTAGATGATCTGCATGAAGGCGTTTGGGACGCAGGAGTGGTTGATGTAGTGAGTGCCGTTTCCGCCGCGGCTCCCGTCGAGGCTCCAGTAACTGTTGATTTCACAGATACGCAGCATCTTTCGATGCGCTCTGCGACGGGCTTCCGCGTTCGAGATCTTCTCGCCTGCGTATTCGGCGATCTTATGTCGTCGTTTGAAAGGTATGGTGGCGAAGCAGCCTTTGCCATGTATCGCAGAAGGCTTGATTGCTAATCCGCGCGCGAGTTGCAGCTTCACTATTTGAGTTTGCTATTTGACTTTAAAGGTACGGGCGATCAGATCGGTCTGGTTACGAATGCGAGTCAGCTTGTCGCGCAAGCCCGTAAACCTGAGCGCATAGATGGTGCGGTTATCGGCCTGCAAGTAATAGGTTCTGCCCATCATCGGCTTGCCGGTCCTGACAAACTCGTATGACGCGGTGACGCCGTCGAGGCGGCCGTTGAAAGGATCCTGTTTGCCCTGGACGAAGCCGGGAAGAAACCTGAGCGTCAAATCCTGATCGCGCTGCGCGAGCTGCGCGGGCGTCGTTCCGGCTTCGACTACTTCTTTTCGAATCGTCAGGTAGCCATCGAGCCGGTCGCCGTAGACAAACTCCGGATGCGGATGTGTGGAGTCAGGTTCGAGGATCGACCGCCAGGTGGTTGACGGCAGCTCAAACGTATATTCGACTTTGTCGTGCGAGTAGAGCTGTTGAGCCAACGCAGCCGGCATCATGAATCCGAGCAAAATCAGCGTTAGCGCCACCATCCGTTTCATCTTTTTCTCCTTCTGCTCCGGCTCAGTCAGATGCCTTCGTCAAGATGTCTGGTTGCCGAACATCATTCGGCCTGCGAGATGACGGCCCTTTGCTTCTCCAGCAATTGTTCGATTCCGCGCATGCCCAGGCCCACGAGCGCGTCCATTTGTTCGCGACTGAAAGGCTCGCCTTCGGCTGTGCCCTGGAGCTCGATAAACCGTCCTTCGCTGGTGCAGACGATGTTCATATCGACTTGCGCTCGTGAGTCTTCGTCGTACTTCAGATCCAGCAGCGGTGTATTGTCGACAATGCCGACGCTGACGGCTGCGACTTGATTCGTCGCTAAAGACCGTGTGATCTTTCCGGCTTTGATCAACTTTTTACTGGCGAGGGCGAGGGCGACGTAGGCGCCGGTGATCGCCGCCGTGCGCGTTCCGCCATCGGCTTGCAGCACGTCACAGTCGATATAGATCGTGCGTTCGCCGAGTGCTTTTAGATCGGCGACTGCGCGGAGGCTTCTGCCGATCAATCGCTGTATCTCCTGGACTCGTCCCTGGAGTTTGTCGCGCGAATTGTCACGCGCTGTACGTGTGTGGGTCGCGCGCGGCAGCATCGCGTATTCGGCCGTTATCCAACCTTTGCCGGTGTTTCGTACCCATCGCGGAACGCTTTCGTCCAGCGAAGCAGTACAAACGACGCGCGTGTCGCCCATCGTGATCAATGCCGAGCCTTCCGCGTAGGGCAGGAAGCCCGGTTCGATCTCGGTGGGCCGAACCTGGTCAGCGGCGCGTCCGTCAGTGCGTGCGAAGCTCATCGTGTCCCCAGATCTCCACGGCCTCGAGAATTGAAGGTGCAGATCCTAAAAACCGTTCCGCTACTTTAGCAAATCTTTCCGCAGCGTCGGTCACATAAAAGTGGTCGAGATCATCACAAAGACGGCGTTCCTGGTAAAGGCCGAACGGCTCGTCGTGAGTCAAACCGCGGTCCTCGAGCAGGACTTCGACGTCGTGCGCCGTGGCAGCGCCGGAATCGATCAGGGTTATGTTCGTGCCGACTGTTTCGCTGATCACGTCGCGGAGGATCGGGTAGTGAGTGCAGCCGAGGACGAGCGCGCCGATTGACGTTTGTTTGAAATCGCTCAAGTAGTCGCCGGCGACCATGCGCGCGACGTCAGTGTCAGCCCAACCTTCTTCGGCCAGTGGGACAAACAGCGGGCAGGCGCGTTCGATCACTTCTATGTTCGAGCGCATGGCGGCGATCGCTTGCGCGTAGGCATGGCTCTGGACCGTCGCTTCGGTTGCGATGACGCCGATCTGGTTATCAGCGATCTCGACGGCGGCTCGCGATCCAGGCTCGATGACGCCCATGACCGGAACTTTGACCGCTTTCCGAATCGCCGGCAGTGCCAACGCCGACGCCGTGTTGCAGGCGACGACGAGCAGCTTGATGCCGTGTACTTCGAGAAACCTCGAATTCTCGACTGCGTAACGTTCGACTGTTGCGAGTGATTTCGTGCCGTAAGGGACGCGGGCGGTGTCGCCGAGGTAAACGAAACGTTCGTTTGGTAATCGTTCGTGAAGTGCGCGATAGACAGTCAATCCGCCGACGCCGCTATCGAAGATGCCGATGGGAAGGTTGCGATCCAAATGAGACGTTGTGCGTTACTCGAATATCTTGGAAACGGCCACTCGAAAACCAGGAATCGTGTCGTCGACGAGCTCATCCGATTCGTGAAAGAGCTTTCGCTCGCCGTTGGCGTGAACTACCTCGACTGTTCGCCTCGCGGGATTAACGTTCCACACGGATTTTGCGCCCAGTTCCAGGTAGAGTGCGGTTTTCCGCTCCACTTTACCCCTCCGATCGCCCGGCGATAACACTTCGACCGCGAGATCGGGTGGCCCTAAACGATAAAACTCCGGAAGCGATCCTGCTCGATCACGCGCAATAAACGCGATGTCAGGACCGAGCACCGTATCCGGATCACTCTCCAGTTTGAACCCACACTCTCCGACGACGCGTCCGAGGTTGTTGGCTTTGACATGGATATAAAGAAGCGCTGACAGGTTCACTGTTACGGCGCCATGAGTTTCTTTCGGCAGAGGTATCGTGAGGAGTTCCCCTTTTATCAGTTCGTGGCGGTAACCGTCGTCCGGCAAGTTGGACACTTCTTCCGCAGTCATCAAGTGAGTAGTTGTGGTGCTCATGTTCGTCTCTCAATTAGTCAAAAGGGGAGTGAGGGGTTGCTCCCGCAAATTCAAGGTTATGGTGGAGGCGCCGAGAATTGAACTCGGATCCAAAAACCAACGCCGAAGGACTCTACATGCTTAGTCGCTTCTCTTTGCCGCCCGCTCACCGAAGTGAACGGACGAAATTCACTCAACGTCGAGTCAGTGAAGTGACAAGACCTCGACACGAGCTAGTCCGGCTTTGTTCTCGCCCACTGCCACGGACCGAAGCAGCGGGCCAGCTCATCTAAGTGACATCTCCCTCCGCGCGCATGAGCAACTTGCGGCGAGACGCTCGGTGCTTAATTAGGCAGCGAGAGCCAATTCGTTATTGGCAGTTGTGTTTCCCTACGCGTTTTAACGAGCTGCATAAGGTAGCCCGGCATGCATCGCGACGATCGTTCAGGTTCCTGTCGAAGCCTGTCGCCCCCATTTTGCGAGCCCGTTAATTATAAGGGTTGACGCGCGATTCCCGAAATACACTCGGTGCACAGTATAATTTCCGTGCCCTGTGGCTAGCCACGTTGCCCAAACACTGATGAACAGGGCACCTTGTCGTGGGGGAAAATCGATATTTATGGCCATAAACTCTAAATATTCTCCGAAAGCAATCATCAATACCCCGCCGGAACAGCGGAAACACCTACTGGCGCGGCTTTGGCTTCCCGCCGTGTTGCTGCTGTCACTGGCCGCAGGCGGCTTGACCGGCATCGTCGCGGCTTACGAGCTGAACTACTCGCGTGCCGCAAACGAAGTCGCGGCGCTGGCGACTTATCGTCCGAGCGTCGTCACCCGCGTTTACGCCGACGACGGCGAAACAGTGATCGGCGAGTTTGCGCTCGAAAAAAGGATCCCGCTGAAGTATGAAGAGATTCCTCCGGTCCTGAAGAATGCGATTCTCGCCGTCGAGGACGTCCGCTTCTACGATCACATCGGCATCGATCCGATTCGCATCATGGGCGCCGCGTGGAAAAACCTGACCACCGACAGGGTTGAAGGCGGCTCGACCCTGACTCAACAACTCACCAAGAACCTGTTCCTCTCCAAGGAACAAACGTACACGCGCAAGATAAACGAGTGGATCCTGGCGCTCCAGATCGAACGCTACTACACCAAGAACCAGATCATGGAGTTGTACACCAATCACATGTTTCTGGGCGCAAACGCGTACGGCATGGAAGCCGGCGCTGAAACGTACTTCGGCAAACAAGCTAAAGATTTGACACTCGGCGAAGCAGCGTTGCTCGCCGGCATACCGAAGGCGCCAAGCGAATACTCGCCGACGGCAAACGCGACCGAAGCGAAAAAGCGTCGCGACCTGGTGCTCGATCTGATGGCTAAGAATGGGTTCGTCAGTCAGGCCGAAGCCGACGACGCCAAAGCGAAACCGATCCAACTTGCCGACACGGCTTACTACCAGTCACAA
Organism: Acidobacteriota bacterium; assembly: GCA_046732935.1. Taxonomy (GTDB): domain Bacteria; phylum Acidobacteriota; class Blastocatellia; order Pyrinomonadales; family Pyrinomonadaceae; genus PSRF01. The sequence continues at coordinate 189,530 of JBKPOC010000008.1, forward strand.
CGCAAATCGACGCCGTTTGATTATCCCGTCGAATTCATCCGCCAGGAGCTCGAAGACAGGTACACGACACGGGTCGCCCAGGGCGGCCTCGCCGTTTACACGACGATCAATGTCGAAGCTCAGAAGCGCGCGTACGAAGTTCTCCGCGCGGGACTGCGAAATTACGATCGCAGCCACACGAGCTGGCGTTCGAACTACACGATGATCCCCACCACGGTTAACAACGGTGATGGCCCAGCAACGCCGCAGGAACTGCAAAACTATAAGCACCCTGACTGGTATGGCAACGACTACGAACAAGGCCGCCACTTGATGGGCCTAATCATGAAAGTCGATCGCGCACGTAATGAAGCGACTGTGCGTTTTGGAAACTTCACTGCCACGCTGACGGCCGCGGATATGGGTTGGGGCAAACGACAGCCGCGAGACGAATTCAAGAACGGCCAGCTTGCCGAGTTTGAAATCAAACAGGTCGACGAGAAGGACCGGCGTCTGACAGTCGAGCTTTCACAGATCCCGGCCGTACAGGGCGCGATGATGACGCTCAACGCCAAGACCGGCGAGATCATCACGATGATCGGCGGCTACGACTTCTACACGAACAAGTTCAATAACGCGATCCAGGCTTACCGTCAGACGGGTTCATGTTTCAAGCCTTTCATCTACACCGCCGCCGTCGAGTGGGGAATGACGCCGGACACGCCCGTGAGTGGCGCGCCGATCAGTATCGGCGACTGGCAGCCGCACAATTACGACGGTTCGCTCGGCAACGCGGACCTGCCGTTGAAGACTGCGCTCGCGAAGTCGATGAACATTCCGGCGGTCCATCTGCTGCAAACAGTCGGTATTCAAACGGGCGCGCAGATGGTGCGGCGTTTCGGAATCAAGGTTCCGATGTCGCCGTATCTTCCTTCAGCACTCGGCGCTACGGAAGTGCCACTCGATCAGATGGTCTCGGCTTACTCGTCGTTTCCCAACAAGGGAATTCGCGTCGAACCACACTTGATTCGCAGAGTGCTCGATCGCGATGGTGCGACGCTCGAGGAGTGGGAACGTACGACTTATAAAGTGGTGAACGAATACGTCGCGCTGACGATGGTTTCGATGATGCGCGGGGTGGTCACGAACGGTACGGCAACCGCGGCGGGTGTGCTCGGCGTCCCGCTCGCCGGAAAGACCGGCACCGTCAACGATCATACTGACGTTTGGTTCATCGGCTACACGCCGACGTACGTCACGGGCGTTTGGATGGGGTATCCGGGAAAGAAGAAGCCGCTTGGCAACGACATGACCGGCGCGCACGGCGCATTGCCAATGTTCGTCGATTTCATGAAGACGTTTCTCAAAGACAAGCCGAAGGAAGAGTTTCCGAAGGCGCCTGAAATGCCCGAAGACATGAGGGAGCTCTTCCGACAACGTCAACGAGAGCTGGCAGCAGAGAGGGCCGAGTTCGCTGCGGCAGCGGCAGAGGAAGAAGACCAGAACACGTTGCCTGCCGGCACAACGGAACCGAAGCTCGAACAAATGACGTTGCCGCCTCCGCCGAAGTCGGACGACGAGCCTGCTGCGCCACAACCGAAGCCTGAGGTGGCGACTCCGAAAGTCGAAGCGCCGCCGCCCGCAACCACTACACGGCCGCGCGAAGTTGAGCCCGCGAAGAAGAAAGGCAAGAAAGGCGACGGCGAGCCGAATTGATTTCTATAGCAACTTGCTGAGCGCGTAAGGCAGCATCTTTCGCCACCAGGGCCAGTCGTGATCGACGTCCTTGCCCCAAAGGTCCAGCGTGTGAGGGATGCCTTTCGCGTTGAGAATGTCTGAAAGTGCGCGGCTGCGTTCGGGAGCTTCGTAGTTTCCCTGACCGGACATGATCAGGATCGCGTCCGCTTTGCGCAGCAGCGGCAGGTAATGATCGTCATTGAGATTGGGAAGATAGTCGACCGGATTGTTGAAATAAACGTTGTCGTCGTAGTAACCCTTCAGGTACGCCCGCACGTCATAGCTTCCACTCATCGCAATCACGCCACGAAACTGATCCGGATGCTTAAAGTACGCATTCGCTGAAAGCAACGCGCCAAGACTCGCGCCGGTTGTTATCGGTCGGTTCTCGCCGTCGGCGCAGTCCTTGCGGATCAACGGCAACACTTCGTCGAGGATGTAGCGATCGTAGCGAGTGAGCAGTTCGGCCTTCATCGCTGGAGGCATTTGCTCGTTGAGCAAGCTGTAGCGGTTCACGCTGTTGATTGAATAAGCGCGCAGTTTTCCGTCGTCGATGAACGACTTGATGGCGTCGACCAGGTAGAAACGCTCGTACTCGAGATAATCGGCCGCCGCAGTGGGGAACATCAATAATGGCGGACCGGCGTGGCCATAAGCGACCAGCGGCATTTCAGTGTTCAGGTTTGGGCTATACCAGGATGTAACGCGGCGTTCCATGTGGACCTTTCTGCCAGGGTTTAGGTGTAAAGCTGATTATTGGGCAGGGCTGGAGATATTCTCGCAGATCGTTTCCGAGCGCAAGTTTGCATCCTAAGTGAATCGAATCGCGGTCCTGTTATCGAATCGCGGCTCCTTGACGCTCAAAAACCCATTTGCTATAAAAACGCCTTCGCGCCCCGCATAGTCACCTATGTGAGGGCGCTTATTCCGCAGTAGCTCAATGGCAGAGCATTCGGCTGTTAACCGAAGGGTTGTAGGTTCGAGTCCTACCTGCGGAGCCAGATAGGACGGAGGTCGCTGGAATCGGCACCAGCGGCCTTTTTTCTTTGCCAAGTCGTGTTCGTAACTGCTAGTAGATCAAACGGTTGGCGAAACGTCGCGGTGAGAGTGTGGTCCTTCCATATCGAGTTCGAACACACGAAATTGAGCAATTTTCGTTTTTCGCTTGAATCTTGCTGTTTATACAGAAAATAGGCCTTTTTTGAGAGTTCTAGTAGGCGAATACCATCTTGCACATAATCCTGCGCGGCCTCTTGGTATTCGGTAATCTGATCAGCAAGTCGCTTCTGTGTCTGTCGCCACTCACGCGACTTTCGCTCAAAGAAATCCGGCTCAATAAAACCGTCAAGCCGATCATCGTATAAGCG
>JBKPOC010000009.1:0-1595 GCA_046732935.1 Acidobacteriota bacterium
GAGCAACACGGCTTCGGATGGTTGCTGAATACCCGCCTCAAATTGACGAATCATTTCCGCAGTGAGTTTCACTCGCGCAAGATTATGCTCTCTTAATTCCTTCGCGATCTCCGCATGAGTTAAACCAAACTTCTCTCTCACCTTGCGCAGCTTGTAGGCTAAGTCTGAGGACATTTGCCCGCCTGAAAATAAAGATAAAGTGCAGGTCTTCAGGGTTGCGGGCGGGACGCTGCGCGTCTGTAGTCACTGCTTACTGAGAGAGAAGTGATGAGCATGCCCGGCGCCGACCAAAACGGCTCGGCGAGAAGTAAACACAATCTGAGTCGAGCTAAAACGAAATCGACAGCGCTGCTCAATCCGTGGCATCGGCTCTCTACGCCACACGCGATACGTGTAACCACGTGCGGACTTCCTCTCTATCCAATAACCAGAACCCGTCATAGCGGATCACACCCGCTATGGCGTTGAATTCTACGACGCCTTTGCCGCCTAGTGCGAGCATTCGCATTTGGATTTTTAGGCAGGATTGATACTTACCGTAATAATCAGCATTAAAAACGCAAGGCCATCAATAAGGGCGTTGCCTCATAAATGCCGAAACACCCTCGTTTGCCTCAAAAATCATTTTGACCGCTTAGGCTGCTGGTTCGTTTGTGAAGCTGGTTTCGATTCCGAGTTCGTGCTGAGATGCGATCACAACGCACAGGTTATGACCTAACACTTTGCACTATCCTTCGTCCTTATCCGAATCTTCAGACTTGTTATCATGCTGATCGACTGGAACGTCGCTCTCTGGTACGCCAACGAGTCCGAAGCCTTGAACTTCAGTCCATTTGATCGGCCTCGGAGGGGATTTAGGCAAACTCTTCAACCGTCTTCGGGCCTCATTTCGCTGAATTTCTGCGGCTTCCTCGTCTCTTACCGCCTCTTGAGCTTCTTGTATGGCCCTTTGAATACGCTGACGCCCGTAAAGAAGATCAACAAGCGCATCAAAAGAGTATTTTGGATACGGGAAGCCTTGCCAGTCATCTTCTGTTGACTTTCTGCCTTCGCGCACTTGCCGTTTGGTGTGCTCGACAGAGGCTGCCTCTGCTGTAGTACGTCGTAGCAGAACAATCTGCTTCTGAAACCGAGCCAATACTCTCTCGAAGTCGGCATCGGGCATACTCACATCGAGACACGCTAAAGCAAAGCGACCTAGCTCCTCATTGAATCGTTCTATTCGTTCCTCAAGTTTCTTTACGTCTTCGGGGAAGTCAGCCCACATGCCTTCTTTGCGGGCTACGATCACTTGAATCGGGCGGCCGATGTAGTTGCTCGTCTTGACGCCAATTGAAATCAGATCGATACCAAGCAAAACGGCCTGCGCCAATGAGAGGTTTGGACGATAGAACTGTTTCACCTGATGTTTGTAAATATCCTCCTCCCAACCAATGAGAGCATGGTCACGAACAGATCGAACGGAGGTGCCATCCGTTTGCCAGAGATGGATCACGCCGGATGTTTTATCTCTTACGCAAATTATGAAGCGCAGGTCTTTTTCTGTATCACTAGCCGCATAAAGAGCTACTTGGTTTGTGTGGTAGGTTCGCAGG
>JBKPOC010000010.1:0-132626 GCA_046732935.1 Acidobacteriota bacterium
CGTCAGATGTGTATAAGAGACAGAATGAAGTCCTCGTCGCGCTTTACAACAATAAGGACTACCCGAAGGCGTTCGAGATCGGACGTGAAGTTCTCGGCGGCGAACCAGACAACGTTCAGGTGTTGGTCCACCTGGGCGCCAACGGCTATCTCGTCGCGCCACTGAAGAACGACCAACTGGTTTCCGAAGCCGTTCAACACGCCAATAAGGCGTTGCAAATGCTCGACAGCGGCAAGACGTTGACGGATTGGGGTCCGCTCCAAAATAAAGACACCGCAGTTGCTTACCTCAATTACACCGTCGGTTCCTTGACCGTCGAAAAAGATCCCAGCGCGGCTCTCAAGAACCTGCTGAAATCGGCGCAGTTCGAGACGCCACTCAAGAAATCCGCATTCACGTATGCCCTGATCGCGGGCGCCTATGAAACCGGCCCGTACGCGAAGCAGTCCGAAGAGTACAAAGCCAAATACTCCGGCAAAGAGGAGACTCCCGAGAGCAAGCTGGCTTTGGCTAACATCAATCAACTGGTCGATCGCATGATCGACGGCTACGCCAGGGCAGTCGCGCTCGCCGCGACGGATCAGAAGCTTGCCGCGCAGAAGACTGCGTGGACCGAGAGCCTGACCCAGTGGTACAAGTTCCGGAACAATTCGGAAACCACGGGCATGAACGAATTGGTCGCCGGCATTCTTTCGAAGCCGCTGCCGCCCGAACCAACTCCGCTAACGTCGCTGCCGGCTGCTCCGACTTCGACGCCGACTTCCGGTGGAGCAACGCCGGCCAACGGCACCGTGAACGGCAATGGCGCCAGCTCGACGACGACCAAGCCCGCGACAACTACTACTGCGCCGACACAGCCGGCTTCGGCCAACACCAAACCGGCGCCAGGCAAGCCGGGTAATCCAGGCCGCCCGCGCCAGAAGTAACAACGGTCCTTTCTCCACGTCCAACGCCGGAAGCGCGTCGTTAAGTTTTTCGACAGCTTCCGGCGTTTTGTTATAATTCCGCCCACCTTGAAACATACCGAAACGATTCCGGACCTAGACCTCCTCGAAAGGGTCCTCGCTTACAAGTTCCAGGATCGTGCTTTGCTCGAACGAGCCATCACCCATCGTTCGTGGGCGCATGAGAAAGTCGCGCCGGGCGACGAACTCGAAGCGCGCAAACTCCACAACGAGTCTCTTGAGTTTCTCGGCGATTCGGTGCTCGGATTAGTTGTGGCCAACTACTTGTGCGGCACTTATCCGGGCGGCACTGAAGGCGAGCTGTCGCGGATGAAGCACCGGCTTGTGAGTGCGCCGACGTTGGCGAAGGCGTCGTTGTCGCTGCACCTGGGTGACTTTCTCCGCTTCGGCCGTGGAGAAGAGAAGAGCGGCGGGCGGCAGAAGAATGCTTTGCTCGCGGACGTATTCGAAGCAATCACGGGCGCGATCTTCCAGGACAGCGGCCTCGAAGCGGCGACGCGCTTCGTTTGTCACGCTTTACGGGATGAGCTCGCAGCGGCAGATCCGCTGGCGGCGGCGAAGGCGGACTACAAAACGATGTTGCAGGAGAAGCTCCAAGCCGAACGACGGCCTGCGCCGCGCTATGCCGTTATCGAAACGCTCGGCCCTCCTCATCAACGCATTTTTCACGTTCAGGTTTCGTGGGACAGCGGAAGTATTCAGGGCGAAGGCCACTCGATCAAGTCGGCCGAGGCGGCGGCCGCGCGCGCGGCACTCGAAGGTATGAAGGTGCAGGAGTCGGAAGCTGAGGAACCGGAACGCTTATAACCGTATTTATCAATTATTCGAAGCAACTTGACCGCCGCCAGCAACGTCTCTAGGATGTTTTTAGATGCCTAATCAAACAATCGACAAGGAAACGACCGGCAACTCGGAGACTAAGACCGAAGCCAAACCGTTCTCATTCGCACGGCTGTTCAACCGTAACGGTCATGAAAAGCGCGAGGTTGTGCCCGTCAAACAGCAGGGTCCGCCGAAAACGTGGTTTCGCGAGTACTTCGAGTCCGCCGTCGTGACGGTGATCATGGCGTTGTTCGGCATGACGTTCATCGTTCAGGCCGTCAAAGTCCCGACCGGATCGATGCAGAACACGATCACGATCGGCGATCATCTGTTAGTCAACAAGTTTGTCTTCGCGCCAGGTTCGTCGCTGCCGTTTCTGCCGCAACGCGAGATCCGCCGCGGCGACATCATTGTCTTCAAGTATCCCGGCAATCCATACAATCCGTCGCGCGACATGCGGCCTGACAACAAGCCGATCCTGACTAACTACGTCAAGCGAGTCATCGGTCTACCCGGCGATCACATCCGGCTCGAAGGCCGCAACGTCATCGTCAACGGAGAGGTCATTCCCGAGCACAAGATCGAGGCCGAGGAAAAAAACGAAAAGGATCCGCTGAAGATCGTAGATTCGCCGGAACGGCAACCAGGCGAGCTTTACGACGTCTATTACCAGCCGGGTGACAAGTTGAACGTCGGCGACGCCTTTGAAGGCAAGGACGAGATTACGGTGCCCGAAGAGAGTTACTTCGTGATGGGCGATAATCGCAATAACAGCGAAGACAGTCGTTACTGGGGTTTCGTGCCGCGCGACCTCGTGATCGGCCGCGCGATGTTTGTCTACTGGTCGTACGATGAAGGCGCTCCGCCAACCGATTGGAGCCCGCCCTTTGGCAAGCTCGCGGACTTCTTCGTTAACACGCGTTGGAAACGCACTGGCACACTGGTCAAGTAGTAATGTGAAACGTGTCGTCAATCTCATTGGAATCACTTTATCGGCGTGCCTGATCGTCGTCGTAATCGCCGTTCCGTCTGTTTCAGCTCAACGAAAAAGCAAAAAGAAGCCGGCCGCGGCGGCCGCGCGCGTTGACGAGCTAACAAAGCTGCGTGAAGAGTTCGTCCGGCTGACGAACGAAACGAAAGCAGGTCTCGAAAAGTTGATCGCGATCTACGAGGGTGACGTCACTAAAGCCGAAGCGGAGTTGTCTAAGTCCAGGAAGCTTTTCGAAGAGGGACTGATCGCTCGCGCCAAGGTCGAAGAAAACGAACGCGCGCTGGCCACGGCGCGCGAAAAGGTGACGGCGACACGCAAGCAGATAACAGATGCGGATGCGCAAGTGGCGTCTATTGTTGTCGAAAGTGAAGCAGAGAAGACGATTGCGAAGAACCTGCGGCTGGCGAAGCAGAGCCTGGTGCGAACCACTGCTTTCATACGTTACAACGGCACCTCCGGCTGGGGACTCGGCGACGCGTGGAAAGTGCAGCGGTTCTTCTCCGACACTTTCAAACACGAACTGCCGATCGCCGTCTTCGGCCAGGGAGCGATTCACGACCGCTGGCGCTTAGACCATCACAACGCGATGGATGTTTCTCTTCATCCTGACAGTGCCGAGGGACAGGCTTTGCTCAATTTTCTCCAGCAGAACGGGATTCCGTACCTCGCTTTCCGCGCAGCGATTCCCGGCACTGCGACCGGTCCGCACATACACATCGGGCGGCCGTCGCACCGCTACTGAACGACAGATGAAACTGATCACTCTTCTTGTAATCTTGCTCGGACCAGCCGCGGTCCTGGGATCGCAAATGAACGGCGGAACGTCTTTCGACGACAAACAGGCAGCGCACTTCGCGGCGCTCGCTTTGAAGTGCATCAGCCGCGAGTATCCGAACAAACCCGAGCACGTCATAAACAACTCGAGCGAGGTGAAGAGTCCGCAAGCTCTTCATCCGGCGTTCTACGGTTGCTACGATTGGCACTCATCCGTTCACGGCCACTGGATGCTGGTCCGTTTGTTGAAGACGTTTCCCGGTATGCCTGATGCGGCGCAGATCCGCAGCGCGCTCGACGCAAATCTCACCGCCGACAACATTCAAGCGGAAGTCGCCTACATGAAGCAGCCCAACCGGCAGTCGTTCGAGCGGACGTATGGCTGGGCGTGGGCATTGAAACTTGCTGAGGAATTGCAGACCTGGAACGACGCGGACGGGAAGCGATGGGCCGGCAATCTGCAACCGCTCGCCGAATTGATCGGACGGTCGTATCGCACATTTCTTCCCAAGCAGACTTATCCGATCCGCACTGGTGTCCATCCGAACACCGCTTTCGGTCTGGCATTCGCGCTGGACTACGCGAAGACGAGCGGCGACCGCGAACTCGAAGGGTTACTCGACGAGCGCAGTCGCACCTATTACGCGAACGACGTGAACTATCCGGGCGATTGGGAGCCCGGCGGTGAAGATTTCTTTTCGGCCGCGTTGATGGAAGCCGACCTGATGCGGCGCGTGATGAAGCCGCGTGAGTTTGCGACGTGGTTCCATCGGTTTCTACCCGGGGTTGCGAAAGGCAATCCGCAGTCGTTATTAAATCCAGCCGTCGTGACGGATCGCACCGATCCCAAGCTCGTCCACCTCGACGGTCTGAATCTCAGCCGTGCGTGGTGTATGAGAAGCATTGCCCGAGCGCTTCCGGCGAACGATCCGGCGCGGGCAGCATTATCGGCGTCTGCCGCGAAGCACGCGTCCGCGGCGCTGGCGCACGTCGCGAGTGGCGACTACGCCGGTGAACACTGGCTCGCCTCGTTCGCGGTTTTCCTGCTTTCTACCGAGGCGCCCTGAAGCGCCGGAGCGTTTCCCGCAAAGGCGCAAAGGCGCAAAGTTGTTCAGCGATAGGTTTGTTTCTGGTTTAGATCTTGGTTTTCCTTTGCGTCTTTGCGCCTTTGCGGGAAAACTGATTGCCCGTCCGCAAGTCTCCCCCGTCCCGCCGTTCAGTTACTGGAACTAAACGATTCTGACCTGAGTGTGACCGGCTATGAAAACAATAATCTTCTCCGTCGTCGTCTTCGCCTTCCTTCTCTTCCAGGCGACAGCCCAGCAACCTGACTACGCGCAGCTACGCGCCACGGCCGAGGCCGAGTATTCGAAAAAGTCGTATGCGCGGGCGCATGAGCTCTATGCGCAGATCGATAAGTCGAAACTGACTACGGTCGATGCTCGCTGGGTCGCGTTTCGCCTTGCCGACACCTCCTGGCGCGCTCAGGCTGCCACCCAAACCGCCGACACGACGAAGTTTGAAGAAGCGCAGAAACAACTCGAGGAGCTGATCCGCGTCGCCGATAAAGACGTCGATCGCGATCTGGTCTGGGCCGAAGCCCACGAATCCCTGGGCGACATGTTCTGGACGCGCCGTGATCAGATGAACTGGACTACGGCGTGGCCTCACTACCAACTGTCGCTCGACTGGTGGGCCGGCCAGAGCGATCTCGAGCGCGCGCGGCTGCGCTACCTGGCAATCGTCTTCAAAGTCGCTGCGCCGTCACTGAGTGATGGGGCGATGTACGGTTACTCCGGCAACTACATTCCTGTTGCCGTGCTGGAGAACGCCCTGAAGATCGCGACTACGGTGAACGAACGCTCATTGCTCAACTACCTCCTGGCGATGAATACGCAAAACACCGGCGGCCCCAGAGGCATCGAGAGCAGTCCCCGTATTGCTGAATACTTTGAAGAAGCGCTCAAAGCAGGCAAAGCATCGGCGTGGTACGACGACGCGCTCTTCCGTTACGCCGAATGGATGAACACCTACGGCGGTGTGGTTGAAGTTAGCGAGGGCCAGTGGCAGCAACAGCCGGATTACGTGAAAGCGTTGGAACTCTACCGCCGTCTAATGACTGAATTCTCCGCCGGCGAGACTCGCTATTACGAACAGGCAAAGGATCGGATCGCGGCCATCACGGGCGTCAATGTCTTTGTTAGCGTCTCGAACATTTTCCTACCCGATTCGGAACTTCAGTTTGCTCTGACTGCCCGCAACGTCAACCGTGTGGACTTCACGCTGTACAAGGTCGACCTCAACCGTGATGCCCAATACATCAATCTCGCTGGTGACAAAGACGAAGGCGCAGGGATGCCGGGTAACTGGATAACTGAGATGAGCACTGCTGGAAAAGTTCCCGTTAAGCAGTGGAGCAAAGACGTAAAGAACGAAGCCTACAGGCCCGTCAGCGAACAGGTGCGCATCGGCGGAAGGCTCCCCGTCGGCGCCTATTTGCTTGAAGCGCATGGCGGTGACGCGACCGGTCGTGAATTAATCCTGGTTTCCGACGCGACACTGATCTTGAAATCCTCCGGCAAGCAGTCGCTGGCGTTTTTCTCGAATGCGTTGACTGGAGCGCCGATCGCGAATGCCAACGTGACCTTGTGGGAAACTTATACGACCCCCGGCGGCGTTTCGCGCTGGCGTCGATATCGACAGACGACAAACAGCGACGGCCTCGCCTTGTTTGCAATGCCCGAGCGGCTGAACAGTAGCCAGAACCTGTTTGCGACCGCCGCCGGCAACGATAGGCAAGCGTTCGTAACCAACTCCGCTTATCACCCGTACGACGCGCAGGGCTGGCGCATCTACGCATTCACCGATAGACCTGCGTATCGTCCGAAAGAGAAGCTGCAATGGAAGTTCATCGCTCGTAATTACCGCGACGGCGCGTATTCGACACCCGCCAACGAAGTGATCGACTACGAAATTCACGATCCGCGCGGCACGACGATCACGCAGAACAGGGTCACGCTCAACGCGTTTGGCAGCGCCTGGGGATCGTTCGATTTAGGCGAGCAATTGCCCTTGGGCCAGTATCAGATTCTGTTCATGACGAAGGACCGATCGTACGTCGGCTCCGCTCCGCTCTTCCGGCTCGAAGAGTACAAGCTGCCGGAATTCAAAGTCGCCGTGAAGACGCCTGAAGAGGACGGAAAGAAGAAGGCGTTCCGAGTAGGAGAAAAAGTCGACGTCGACATTCAGGCCGAGTATTACTTCGGCGGGCCGGTTAGCAATGCGTCCGTCGACGTCGTCGTGTACCAGAATCCTTTCTATCACTACTGGTATCCGCGGCGTGATTATCCCTGGTACTACGACGACCTCATGTGGCAGCGCAATTACTACTACGGCAGAAGCGGCGCGGTCATAAAACATGAGACGCTCAAGACAGATTCAAACGGCAAGGCGCGACTGACGTTCGACACGCCGAACGAAAACTACAATCAGGATTTCGAGTTTCGCATCGAGGCGCGCGTCGTCGATGCGTCGCGTCGCGAGATCGTGTCGACGGACACTGTGCGCGTCACGCGGCAGCGTTACTACGTCTATCCGCGCCCCGAGCAAAACATTTACCGCCCGCAAGACAAGGTCAAGGTGGACATCAAGGCAATCGACGCAAACGAGCAGGCGGTGCAGACGCAAGGCACCGTAAAAGTCACGCGTGATTACTGGTGGGAAATATGGATCGATCCGCAGGGACGTGAGATTCAGGGTGACGAGTTGCGACGCTTGCAGCGTTCGGGCGTGTTTCCGCCACTTGTTACGCCGGGCTTGCGCCAGTGGCAACTGAAGTTTCGGGGTTATCAGCACGAAGACATATTGACGACGACAGTGAAGACTGATGCCGAGGGCGTGGGTCAGGTCAGTTTCACGCCCAGCCGCGAAGGTTACTATCGCATCGCGTGGCAAAGCAGTCAGGGCGCGGACGCGAAGCGCGATCGCTTTCTGCCGCCAGTGAAAGCCGAGACCTACGTGTTCGTGGCGACGAACGCGACGACGGAGTTGGGCTACCGCCGCACTGGGGTCGAAATCGTTGTCGATAAAGACACGTTCCGCGCCGGCCAAACAGCGCCGGTAATGATTTCCGTTCCGACCAGCGATCGTTACGTGCTTTTCAGCGTCGAAGGCGAGGACTTGTTTAGTTACAAGCTGATCCACGTCGAAGGCACGGCGAAGTTGATCGAGTTGCCCATCGAGCAGAAGTATATTCCGAACATCTATCTGAGCGCGTTGACGGTCGCGGACGCCGCCTGGTCCGTGGATACGAAGCAGGTGGTAGTGCCGCCTGTCGAACAGTTCCTGGCCGTGAACGTGAAGGCCGATCGCGAGCAATACCAGCCGCGCGAAGAAGGAACGTTGTTCATCGACGCGAAAGATGCCAACGGCCGTCCGGTCTCGGCAGAGATCGCGTTGGGGCTCGTCGACGAATCAGTCAAGTACATCCAGGAAGATTATGCCGGCGATCCGCGACAGTTCTACTACGGCCGAAAACGGTCCAACACTATTACGACCAACAGCACGTTCAATGCGAAACCATACGTGCGCTTGATGGAAAGTGGAGGGCGGTTGCTGGACGTGAACGAAGTAGGCAGGAATGAACGTCAGGATCTCAAGGTTAAAGATGATGACATCCGCAGTTACGGTTTCATAGCCGAGTTCGGGGCCGGACGCAGACTTTCGTCTTTGGAAATGCGTCCGTCGGGAACTCTTCAAGCGCCGATGGACTCCCTTCAACGCGTATATTCCTCCAACGAGTCCGTTGCCTTTAAATCTCTGGCGGTCGGAGGAGCCGCCATCGCCCCTCAGGAACCACCAGTGCAGGTGCGCAACGATTTTCGATCGACGATCCTGTGGCTGCCTGACGTAAAGACTGACGCCGATGGCACTGCGACTGTGAAAGTGAAGTATCCGGATTCGTTGACGACGTGGTCGGCTACCGCGCGCGCGGCAACGACCGCGAGCCAGTTCGGCATTGGTAAATCGTCGACGCGAACGAAGCAGCCGCTGATCGTGAGGCTGCAAGCGCCGCGTTTCTTTGTCGTCGGCGATCAGGTCACGGTATCCGCCGTCATCAACAACAACACCGACGAAATGATGCGCGTGTTGCCGGCGTTGGACGCCGAAGGCTTGACAGTCCAAGGCCTGCAACCGGCGCGGGGACCGGTGGAAGTGAAAGCCAACAGTGAGACTCGCGTTGACTGGACCGTGTCCGTGACGCACGCGAGTGAAGCGAAACTGAAAGTCGAAGCGCGCGGAGCTCGTTACGCCGATGCGATGGAGAAGACGTTCACGATCTTCGAACACGGCATAGAAAAGTTTATTTCACGGTCCGGCAAGATGCGCAGCGCCAGCGTTGCCGTCAAGCTCGACATTCCGAAAGAACGTCGCGCTGATTCGACGACGCTCACGGTGCAAGTCGCACCAAGCATGGCGACGACGATGCTCGATGCGTTGCCGTACCTGATTAACTATCCGTATGGCTGCACTGAACAGACGATGAGCCGTTTTCTGCCCGCGGCGATCACGGCCAAGACGCTGCGCGATCTCGGATTGAAGCCTGAGACCGCGATGTACAAGGTCTTCGGCGGCATTGAACAATCGACCGCGGCAGCGACCCATCCCAACGGCAGTCGCGATCTGAAAGAGCTTCAGGCGATCACGAGTAAGAGTCTCGACCGGCTGTACGACTTTCAACATTCGGACGGCGGCTGGGGCTGGTGGAAAGAAGGCAGTAGCGATCACTTCATGACGGCTTATGTTGTGTGGGGAATGACGCTCGCGCGCCAGGCCGGCATCGACGTAAGAGCGGACGTGCTCGAACGCGCCGTTGCGTATCTCGACAAAGAGTTAGTCGAGGAAGAGACGAATTACGACACGCAGGCGTGGATGCTTCATGCGTTGGCTGTCTATCACAACGCTCGGAAACAGTCAGAGGTCGCGAAGTTTCAGGCAACGGCGTTTACGAATCTCTGGAATAACCGCGAACGGTTGAATGCGTACACTCGGGCGCTGCTCGCGTTGGTCGCGCATGCTTATGGTTACGAGACCCAAGCAAAGACGCTCGTCGAGAACCTCGAGAACGGCGTCAAAATTGACTCGCGGCCGGATACTTCGATCGTGCAGCGCGGCGCGCAAACGTCGGATCCGTCGGTGATCGCAACAGCGCACTGGGGTGAGGACGGCATTTACTGGCGCTGGTCGGATGGCGGAGTTGAAGCAACGTCGTTTGCTTTGCGAGCGTTGCTGGTGATCGATCCGGCGAACAAGTTGATCGAGCCGGTGACGAACTGGCTCATTAAGAACCGTCGCGGCGCTCAGTGGAGTAACACGCGCGACACTGCGATCACAGTGCTGACGCTCAACGACTATCTTCGCACGAGCGGCGAGTTACAGCCGGCGATTGGATACCAGGTGCTGGTTAACGGCGCGCCCGTGGCGACGAAGCAGATCACGGCTGACGAAGCGCTCAGCGCGCCGAGCCGGTTTGCGGTGCCGCGCGAGCTTATTCGCGACGGGCTGAACGAAGTAACCATCGTGCGCAAGAACGGCAGCGGGCCGCTCTACTTTTCCGCGGAGGCGGAGTTCTTCAGTCTGGAAGAACCGCTGAAGCCGGTGGGCAATGAGATCTTCGTGCGGCGGCAGTATTTCAAACTTGTGAACCATCCGACGTTGCTCAAGGGCATCGTCTCGGAGCGTGTGGCGTTGAATGATGGGGAAACGGTGAAGAGCGGCGAGCGGGTCGAGGTTGTGCTGACGGTGGAGGCGAAGAACAACTATGAATACCTGTTGTTCGAAGACCTGAAGCCGGCGGGGTTCGAAGCCGTGCAGCTTCGCAGCGGGCAGAGTCTGTTCATTCGCGAACTGAAGTCAGGGACGTTGACTGACAAGAATACTGAACTGATGAACTTCGGCTCGTCGACTGATTTCACTGGCCGTTCGCGTTGGGTTTACCAGGAGTTGCGCGACCGGAAAGTGGCAATGTTTATCGATCGTTTGCCCGAAGGCGTGTGGCAGCTTAGTTACGAACTGCGGGCGGAGGCTCCGGGAGCATTTCATGCGTTGCCCGTGCTGGGCCACGCGATGTACGTCCCGGAGATCCGCACCAACGGCGCCGAAACCCGCATCCGCGTCGTCGACTGATCCGTGTTACCTCAGCGGCTGCTATGTTGGTTGCACCGGATTTGCCGCCCATGTCTGTGTCACTCAGCGGCTATGCTAACTGCTAACTGCGAACTGTGAACTGCGAACTGCGGATGGTATGTTACTTAGCGGCTTCGCCGCCGGGATGTGAGGCGAGGCTATGCCTCGCCGAAAACTGTCGACGGATTCGGGCTGTGCCCATCGTACGGCCTTTGGCCCAAAACCTCGGGCAGAGCCCGAACGAGGGGCATAGCCCGGACCTAATTCAATGATCCTACGGCGAGGCACAGCCTCGCCTCACATCCCGGCGGCACAGCCGCACGTCCAGTTAACGGAGCACGTCCAGTTACGCAGCACGTTCAGTTAACGCAGCACGTCCAGTTAACACAGAGCCGGTGTTCTAAAGAACTCAGACACAAGTATCAATTACCGCAGATCGTCGAGACGGGTTTTTGCTTCCTGGATCATGGCTTTCAGTTTGGCGAGCTCGTCGAGTGATAGTGTCTGGGTCGCTCGGTCGCAGATGCCGGTCTGGACGATCACGGCGGTGCCGCTGCGAGTCTGACGAAAGACGCCGATCTCGAAGTCGCCCAGCGTCCGATAGCGCGCTTCAAACCCGGCCAGCTTGGTAACGGTTTCGTCGACGCGCGACACCATGTCGATCGCGTTGAGCAGCGGATCGATCTCGTCGTAGTCGATAAAAGCGCGGTTGTCATTCGGCCGCTCACCACCTTCGCGCAACACGATAACGATCCCTTTAGCGCGCGAAACGTTCCCCAGATCGCGCATCTCCACCGCATCGATGCGCACGCCGCGAACTTCCACCGTCGTAATCCGCGTGAAGCCTTTGATCAATACGACGCTGGGCCGATCTTCGAGCGCCTCGAGCTTCGTTCGCGGCTCGAGCGGCTCGCAGCCGACCTTGCGCCAGAACTGCGGCCCCGGACGTTGGGCGAAAGCGTTTGCAAAACAGAAGAACAGCAGCGCGGACAGAAGGACCATGCGTGTGGGGAACATTTCGGGATCTCCTTAGAATGGGAAATTCGGAGAGAGTTATGCGCTAACACCCGGAACGATGGCGTCGGTTCCAAAAACAATTCGGATTTTACGGATCAAAACGAAAAGAGGCGAGTGGTACAACGTACTCGCCTCCGATCGTGCCCCCGAAATCAAAGCCAACTGCGCGTGCGCGCGGACTCTGATTTTTGACCCGCCGACAAAAACTGATTGCAGACTAAAGCATGTCTGTCCGTGCTTGTTCGGCACGTGCCGCGCCGATAGCAGTCTCCACCTCTTTCACCTCTTCGGGCGGCGGCAGCACTGCCTTCATACCCAGCGACTCAATCCAGAGTTCGCGGGCCCATCCCTTCGTATGATACAGGTGCTCGTCCTCTTCGTTTTCGACTTGTTCGTGAGCTTCTTTGAGCGTCTTCGCGACGTCGCCCTTCGCTTTCTTGATGACTTCGCCAAGCAAGTGCCAGTTCTGATGGTCCTTGGTTTCAGCGAGAACAACGCTCTCCGCCGCGACTAATTGCGCCGCGCCCGGTTCGCCTTCCTCCAACGCCATCTCCATGGCCTCGACCAGCGACTCGCCGATGTGACGCACCACTTTGCGGCCCGGTGTTTCTTCCTCAGGATCGAGTCCGAGCTTCCTCAGCGCATCCTCGACGATCGTGACGTGATTCTGCGTTTGCTCCAAATACTTTTCCCACTCTTCTTTCAGATCCTCGTTCTCAGCGCACCGGATGGCGGTGGTATAAACCTGCACGCCTCCCACCTCAGTTTCGAGCATCTGATATAAGAGTTCCCGCACTTGTTCGTCCTTCATGCCCCCTCCTCGAACGTGTTCGTTAGCACAGATTTCGATAAAGACTCAGCAACCGGCAGGCCAGAGCGTTTTACGAAACAGGCGGAATGGTCCAGTGAGATTTTCCGTATTTTTATGAGACAGGTGCATGCTCGGAGCGTTCTGATTCCCACGTGCGTTGATAGAGTGGAAGGAACTTGAACTGAGTCTCCCAACCCTCAACAAAGCGTTCCGCAAACTCGGCGGGGCGGAATTGCGCGAAACGAATCGGCGCGAGCGTCCCGTTCGCGCGCTTGCTCCGGTACTCGCAGTTCATCGCTCCGAGCAACTCGTCACAGCGAGTCGCTATGAGGTGTTGTGTGCCGATCGCTTTTTCAGAGATCAGGACGATCTTGTAGTGAGGCATTTCCAGTTGCGGCAGGGAAGGGACGCAGGTGAGGAATCCGTCAGAGACCGTTTCGGGATATTGCGCGCGTATCTGATCGAACACGGCGGTGAGTTGTTCGGCAGTGACTTTTTCACCGATGAACGAATACTCGAGCGCGCGCCGGCGTAGGAAGACGAGGTCTGGTAGTCCGCCGATTAGTCGGCGGCAGTGGAAGAGATCGCCTGTTTGATAACGGCGCAGACCGTAAAGATCGCTGACGATCATCGTGTACGTTTGTCCGGGCTCGAGCTGCGCGGGTGTTAACAGGTTCGCGGTCTGATCGTCATGGCAGGCCTGAATGAAATCGTAGACGACGCCCCGTGCGAGCGGCAGGAAATGTGTGTCGCCGTCGCGGAAGACTGTTTCAGTTTCGACGGTCTCCGTCGACATCGAATACATCGGGATAAGGCGATAGCGTGGCGACGGCAAATGCTTTGCGAGTCGATCGAGAAACGGTTGCAGGTAGCCGCCGGTCCAGCAGACGTAGGCGCGAACGGCCGGCGCGAAGTGTTGTATCGAGACCGGCGTGCTGCTCGTCGCGACGAGACGTAAACGTGTCGCACTGCCACGCGACTCGATGCGACGAGCGATCTTGCGCACGGCGCGATCAAATGTGTGTGGCTGTTCGTGCCAGTCTGTTACGAGGTTCGACGATGTGAGCCAGTTACTTTGAAGTTCGTCGAGAAAGGTTGAGATGGTTGAAGGGTTCGTGGCGTAGAGCACGCCCGGGTTCGAAATTGTGAGAATCCAGAGCCGCACCGCAGCCGGGCCATATTCAGAGACGAGCGCGCGGATGGAAGGGTGCTGTTGCACGCGATAAGGCGCTTGCAGCGTTGAAAAGTACGATGGAAGTCTGTTCTCGTTCAGCAGCATGGCCGTCAGCGACGCGTCTGTTTGAAAGGAACTGAAGACGTAGAGCACGGTCCGATTCAATTTGTAAGCTCGACATGCTCGGGCGAACATGTCGGAGAAAGTGAACTCCAGAACGCGCAGTCGACGAGGCGTGTAAAGCATCTTCTTTGGTTCGCCGGTTGAGCCGGACGTCATCGCAAAGCGCGCCTCGCGTCCTGCGTGGACAAACGCCTGGCGGATCGACTCCACGACGCGTGGTCCGTAAGACAGAACTGGGGTGTCGTCTGAAAGGCGGTATTTACGTCTCAATCGGTCCTGGTTGCGAGTGAAACCGCGGATGCGAAGTTGCTGAATGCAGTCTAGCAAAAACCCGCTTACGCGGATGCCGTGCGCCAGCAACAACCTCAATCCGTCATTGATTAATGCTCGCATCGGAAATCTTCGACTTGTACATTTGCGCGAGTTCTTCAACGTCCGACTCGCGTAACAGTCCCGTGTCGTAGGTGAACGTCATCCACGTCGTGCCGCAGTGCGTCGCGGCGTTGATGGCGATGTTCTGACGCGCATGCAGCAGCCCCACGCATTCGATTCGCGCGACATCCGCGAACGCCTCGCGAGCAGCGCCGGCCCATCTATCAGCGTGCGAAAAGACGGCCGTCGCCATGTCGATCGACGGTCGATTCAAGTAACTGCGCAACAGCGGCGCGGCTATCCAATCGCGTACACGTGTGAACAGCGGCAGCTCAGGAATAACCCATTCGCCTTGCGTGGTCGACCACGACACCTGGCGGCGAATCTCACGCGCCTTTTCGATCAACGACGCGGATGCGGGATAGCGTGCGTACAGGCGGATACGGCTCGTGCCGTTGCCAAAACCGGCGTACGACTCCCGGCGGATGTTCATAGGCAGCCACAGCCCGACTCGCGGCTGACCGTTGTTGATGTGTTGCTGGTTCCATTCGCGCAGGACTTCGAGCGCGCACGTCGCAAGCAGATCGCTGTACGTGAATCCGCCCGCGCGGCGGCAGGTTTGTTGCAGTTCGACTGCCGGAAAACCAAACGTGATCCAGCGACGTGTGCCGGTACGAGTCGGGCCGGCAGTCCAAAGCGGATCGCAAGGGACGTCATAAGCAAACTTACTGCGGCGGACCGAGGTGTCCTGACGACGCAGTGTAAGTTGAACGCCGTTCTGCGGCGGAGTCAGACCATGGGCGACGCTGAGTTGATGCGCTAACCATAACGCCGCGCTCAACCCGTCAGCAGCCGCATGATGAAAGCGCGTCGCGAGCGTCCTGTCATTCAACGCTTGTTTAATTATTCGACTCAATCGTTTATTCACGAATTCATTGAGAGCAATCTGTGTTTCGATCGCGCAAGGAGTTCCATAGTATTCACTCGCACGCTTCGCGCCTGCCGCCAATCGTTCACCATTTAGCGCGTTGGTAAAGTGAAGAATGATCGTAAAGTCCTGCGGCGAGCGAACGTCATCGAGGAGTTGGAAGGCGCGATCCAGGACCGTAGGCTTCATACACGAATGTCTCGTTGCGGTCGCCACCGCGGCACACCCGGCGGCGCCGATTCCACGAACGGCCGCAGCTCGATCCACGACAACTTGGGCTGCAAGTGATGCTGGCGATGGATGGAAAGCCCGAGCGAGAACCAGTACATGAACCGGCCGTAGTAGTTGTGCGAGCGCTCCTCGGCTGAGCCGATCGAAAAACCCTCGTGCGTTTGCACGGCGAATGGATACCACAGCAGCACGGAGACGAGAATCAGCGTTGGCGTCATGCCCCAGAAGAGCCTTGTTGGCCCAACGAACCGCAGCACAACCGTGTAAACGACGGCGATGCCGGCGTAGTTAAGCAGCAACTCGATCACGTCGCTTCGTTTCAGGCGTCCGTGCCGGCGCAGCCACAAAAACCACTGGTGCGGCATAGCGATCGAGCGCAGAAACAGCTCCGGCAAGTTGCGCGACTTCATGAAATGATCCGGATCCTGGCCGGGAAGGTTCGTAAACGCGTGATGCAGTTGATGCGTGCGGCGAAAGTTAGTGAAGGGGACCATGCTGGGCAGCAGTGCGAGGCGTCCCCACCAGAAGTTGGCGGCGCGGGAATAGCCAAGATGCCTGTGAACGCCTTCGTGGGCCATTACGGTGCCGAGGAAGATGAGATACGTGCGCAACAGAATGTCGGCGAGCATCTGGAAGATGTTTGCGGTGGGAATGAACAGCGTTCCGATTGAGACGAGGACGACGAAACAGATAACGGCGCGGCTCAGATAGAAGATTTGTCGTCGGCGTAGATGCATAGAGGTTGAGCATAAGAGCTCGATTCGGATTTGAGTTCTAAAGTGTGGCAGTTAATTAACTGTCACCGGAGGCAAAAAATCCGTGGTTAGCTAATGTAAGACGGTATCTATGCCGCTAAGAGTCATACTGGTCCTGTTGATTTCATGCATCGCCGTTGCAGCGCAAGCAGTCGACGATCGCGCACGGCTCGACAAGTTGCGCGCCGACGGTTACGAGGCGCTGTACAACCTCGACTACGAAAGCGCCCGCAAACGTTTTCGCGAGATGATCCAACTTGCGCCGGACCATCCTTCCGGTCCGCAATGCATGGCCGCCAGCTTGTGGGTGGAACAGTTGAACGAGTCGTGGGAGTTGAAGGCGACACTCTACAGCACGAAGGCTTACGCCGAAGGAAAGCGCAAGGTCAATCCATCGCAGATCGCTGAGTTTCGCAGGTGGATTCGCCAGACAAAGTCGCTCGCCGAAGCGAAACTCCATCAAAACAAAAGCGACGTCGAAGCGCTCTATTTCCTTGGCGCGGCTGAAGGTCTCGATGCCGCGTACGCTGCCGCCGTCGAACGTAAGTTTCGCGCGGCGTTGAAGAGCGGATCGGATGCGGTCGATCGTCACAAGGAGGTGCTGAAGCTCGCGCCCGACTTCCGCGACGCGGAGTTGACGATCGGTTTGCAAAACTACATCGTCGGTTCGCTGCCGTTGCCTTTGAAGATGATCGCGGGAACAATGGGCGTGCGCGGTTCGAAGAAACGCGGGCTGGAGACACTGGAACGTGTTTCAGTCGAAGGACGCTGGGCGCGCGATCTGGCCCGTACGTTGCTCGTGGATCTTTACAAACGAGAGAAGCGCTGGAAAGATGCAGTGGCGACGGCGCGCGTGTTGTCAGAAAGATACCCGCGCAACTATCTTTTCAAGCTGCAAATGGCTGACGCGCTGGCGTCGCAGATCGCGGCGTTGCGTAACGCAAAAGACGCGAACGATTCAGCCGGCGACGCGGAAGAGAAGGAGCTCCTGAGCATCTTCGACTCCTTGAGCCGCGACAAGACGCTGGAAACTTCAACGGCGCAACTGGTCCAGTTTCGCTATCGTGAAGCGCGCGAGGCGCTGGCGTTGCCGTTGCCGCAGGAGAAAACGCGGGCACGTCCAAAACTTAACGATGACCGACCATCACAACGAGGAGCTGCTCGGCCTGATTGATCGAATCAAGGAGTTTCTACGCACACGGGTCTATCCGCTTGAATCCGATTTCCTCCGCCTTCCATTTCGTGAGCTGAAGCCGGCTCTCGATGCCAAACGCGAAGAAGTGAAAGCTCTGGGTCTCTGGGCGCCGCACCTGCCGCGAGAACACGGCGGACTCGGTTTGAGTCTTTCGCAGTTTGCCTGCGTCAGCGAAGAGCTGGGACGCACGCCCATCGGCCATTACCTATTCAACTGCCAGGCGCCTGACATCGGCAACATGGAAATCCTTCTCGCCCACGGCACGCCGGAGCAGAAAGACAAATACTTCAAGCCACTCGCGCGCGGGGAAGCTCGCAGTTGTTTCTCGATGACGGAACCTGAGCATCCCGGCTCGAACCCGACGTGGATGAGCACGACCGCGGTGAAAGACGGCGACGATTATGTCATCAACGGTCACAAGTGGTTCACGTCGTCTGCGGAAGGGGCGAGCTTCGCCATCGTCATGGCGATCACGAACCCTGAGGCGTCGAGCCCGTACAAACGCGCGAGCCAGATCGTCGTGCCGATCCCGACGCCCGGTTTCATGCTCGTGCGAAACATCAACGTGATGGGCGACGAAGGCAGCGACTACGCGAGTCACGCTGAAGTGAAATATGAAAACTGCCGCGTCCCGCAAAGCAATTTGCTTGGACGCGAAGGCGATGGGTTCACGATCGCGCAGGAACGGCTCGGACCAGGCCGCATTCATCATTGCATGCGCTGGATCGGGATCTGCGAGCGGGCGTTTGATCTGATGTGCAGCTACGCGGCGAGTCGCGAGTTGTCGCCGGGCAAGTTGTTGGCTGGCCGGCAGAACGTGCAGGAGTGGATTGCCGAGAGCCGGGCCGAGATCAAAGCTGCGCGTTTGCTGGTCCTGGATACGGCGCGCGGGATCGATCGTCAAGGCGCGGCGTCGGTGCGCGAGGAGATCTCGTTGATCAAGTTCTTCGTCGCCGGAATACTTCAGAAGGTGCTGGATCGCGCGATCCAGATACATGGCGCGCTCGGGTTAACTGATGCGACGTTGTTGTCGTACTGGTACCGGCACGAGCGCGGTGCCCGCATCTACGATGGCCCGGACGAGGTGCACAAAATGGTCGTCGCGAGAAGTATTTTGCGGAAGTATGGAGTTAACTGATCAATCCGTCGCGATCCGTGCCGGCGAGGAGCTTCCTCAGCAAACGTTACTCGACTATCTCAATAAGCACTTGCCCGAACTGAGCGGCCCGCTGGCAGTCGAACAGTTTCCGTCGGGCTTCTCGAACCTCACTTACTTGTTGCGCATCGGCGAGCGCGAGCTTGTCTTACGCCGTCCGCCTGTCGGCGCGAAGATCAAAACCGCGCACGACATGGGGCGCGAGTATCGCATCCTCAGTCAGTTGCATCCCGTTTATGCGAAAGTGCCGCGGCCGCTGTTGTACTGCGAAGACGAATCGATTCTCGGCGCGCCGTTCTACGTGATGGAGCGCGTGAAGGGAATCATCCTGCGCGCGCACCCGCCGCGCGGTGTTGAGCTTTCGGCGGAGACGATGCGGCGTCTTTCTGAAGTCTTCGTCGATAACCTCGCCGAGATCCATGGCATCGACTATGAAGCCGCTGGACTCGCGAGCCTCGGCTCGCCTCGAGGTTACGTCATGCGCCAGGTTGAAGGTTGGACTAAACGGTACGTCAACGCGCGCACTGATGATGTGCCGGAAATCGAAAGGCTCGCCTCATGGTTGCACGAACACATGCCGCCCGACTCGCCGCGCGCTGCGCTGATTCACAACGATTACAAGTATGACAATATCGTCCTCGCGCCGGACGATCTGACTCGCGTCGTGGCTGTGCTCGATTGGGAAATGGCGACGATTGGGGATCCGCTGATGGATCTCGGAACAAGTCTCGGTTACTGGGTGGAAGCGACAGATCCTGAAGAGTGGCAACAGTACGGGTTTGTGTTAACGACACTTCCCGGCAACTTCACGCGCCGCGAGCTCCTCGACTACTACGCACGGCAAACCGGTCGAGAGATCCCCGATCCGGTCTTCTACTACGCGTACGCCTTGCTCAAGATCGCCGTCATCGTCCAGCAGATCTACGCTCGATACCGAAAAGGTCTCACCCAAGATCCGCGCTTCGCTCAGCTCGGCGCGCTCGTCAGAGCGTGCGGGCGATTGGCGCAGTTGGCAATCGCAAACAACCGCATCGATCGACTTTGAGATTCGCCGCCAACGCGCTTTGCGAAGGCTGCTGCGCTTCGCTCCAACGTCCGACAATCCCACCCACCGTCCGAAATCCCACCCACGGAAGTGGGTGGATTCCCAGATCCAACCTACTCACAACCATTAATAAACCTACAAATCCTACCAACGGAAGTTGGTAGATCCTTCATTCCAGCCTCGGTCGCAAATGAACTATCCAGCAACTGCCGTTGGTGGGATTGCCGACTATTGCTGTAAAGCTTCGCCGAAGCTGATCACTGAAACTGCGCTTTTGCGAGCAGGCTCGTGTCTTTTCGTTTCAGCGCCGACAGTAGTCTGGTCCACTCCTGCCGTCCCTGCGCGAGCTTTTGAAAATCGCCGGCCTTGTCTGCTTCGAGCCCGCTCAGCATCTCGTTCGCTTTGCCCGTGCTGATGGCCTTTTCGGCAGCGACCTGTAGCGCCTTGAAGGCCTCGTCGCGCGACGTCGCCTTCGATCCTTTCGCCGCTAGCTTCGCGCGCTCATACGGAAAGCGATAGTCGCGCGGGTACTGCCGTTCGACTTTCGCGATTGCCTGGAACACCTTCGAACGATCGGAATCGCTCGCGCCCATCCGCTTCTCGCGAAGCTTCTTGAGTTCGTCGTCGGGAGTGACTGGCGATGGTTGAGGTTTCGGCTCAGGCGCGACAGTCGCCGTCTGTTGCGGCGCCGGTTCGGGTTGAGTCGCCGTCTGTTGCTGAACGACTGGCGGCGCCGAGTTAGCGGACACCACTTGTGAATCCGAACGCGTCAGGCCGAACAATCCGAGAGCGAGCAGCAGGAAAGCGACACCGCCGATCGCCGTCAACTTCAACACCGAACCTTTGCTGTTACTCGGGCGATCCTCCGGCGGTTTCGACATCGTCCACGAGAACATCGGATTGTTGCCGCCTCCTTGAAAATCGTGCTGCACCGTCGGCTCATCGTCGTCGATCGGCAAGGGTCTTGGCCTGCTGCGAACGACCGGTCCATTGCTTTGCGCTGACATCGCGCTGCCGCACTTCCAGCAGAAAGCGTATCGCGACTCGATCGACGCGCCGCAGCCGTTGCACGTCTGCACGGTAGGCTCCGGTTTTCGTTCTTCTCTCCTAGGTGGTTCTTCTCTCCGAACGTCTTTCTGAACCTCTCTCTTTGCGTCGAGCGCCCGGAGTTCATCGATTCGTTTTTGCACTATCGGTTCAATCGCCGGGGTTGCCGGCACCTCGACGGGCTTTTTCTTCGGCTGTTCGGGGATGACTTCGACCGGTTTCTTCTGCGGCTGCTCCGCGATCACTTCGAGCAGTCCCGTGGTTTGCAACTTCCATCCGGCGCCTGCGCGCGTGACTGCCGCCGGTCGCACGACTTGAACTTCGCCCGCATCCGGTTTCTGGCAGTGATAATAATCCTGGTAGTACTCGTAAAAGTCCCGGCGCGCGGCAAACCGGGGCGCGCGCGGCAACACGATCGGCTGAACGTTCGGCTCGCCGCTGTTGACGAGTACAAACTCGCCGTCTTCGACCGGCACAAACGACTCCGTCTCGTAATCGAAGGTGACGTTTGTCTTGTGCGCGGACTTCGTGCGTTTGAGATAGTGGGCTACGGACGACGGAAACGCCGGCGCGATGTCCAGTCGCTCTTCACAAAGCGGGCAAGTCGACAGGCCGGTCACGAACGAAGCGCCGAGTTCGTCGCAGTCGTGTTCGTGGAGATCGGCCGAAGTGGCTCGCAGACATCCGGGGCACGACGGTTGGGGCACGCCTTCGGCCGTTAGGGTGAAATTCTTGATGTCCAGAGGCGTGTTTGATTCGAAACTGATGACGTAGCACTTGTCGCATAAGTAAAGCTGCGAACTGCGTCGAGTACAGACGGCGCAGCGAGCGAGGCCGAACTGATCGAAATCGACCGGACAGAAGTGCTCGCAATTGCAACAATATTGCCATCCAATCGCAACGGGCTGTTTGGCAAGACCTTCGAAATCCAGCTCACCGAGCAAGTGGCCGCGGTTTTCACACTTGATGGGACTTTGACGAGGGGCGAAGAATCCTCGTTTGTGCTCGGGACAAAATACTCTCATTTTCGTAGCTCCCTTTAGAGATGGATGACCGTTCAGATTGTACGTAGCTCGTAGCATGACATGTTAAGACGAGCAAAAAGCCGCCGCTGGCGGCAAGCGGGGGAGAAGTGCAATCCGAATCCTGGGCTTGGATGCGAATTATAGTGAAATCAAATCGTCGGAGAGAGCGCGCTGCGGATACGCCGCATAGTAAACTCTGTAGATGCGGAAAACAAGCATTTAGTTCATCTTAACTGCGACGGGTTTGTACGTCTTTCCAATCGAAATATGTTGACAGATCCCGCCAAACGGGTTTAGAGTTCGCGCCTCGATATTTTCAACATGCACGCTGGTATCCCTCCACCGGCGTCCAACATAGTTACCAACCCTCGCGATAGGGACAACCTATGATTCCTCGCAACCGCCAAAACCTCGTTAACCCACTTTCAGGATGCAAGTCCGTCAGGAGTTGTCGATGAGATCTTTCCCACTCGAATCAAAGACTATTTAGCCTTCGATAGAGTTCATTTAAGAACTTCTCTTTTGTTCGGATTAGTGTCGTGCGAGTACGCGCTTAATCCGACTTTCCTTTGGTCCGAAAGGGGCCACGGGGTGCGTCGCCTACCTTCAAGCGGTCAGGCTTGTGGAGGAAACATGGCTGATTGGAACATCCAGCTTTTCGGAGAGCCAAACATTCAGTGTCACGGAAGACCGTGGACGAAACCGGAAAGTGCCATCGCTCAGGAGATCTTTCTTTTTCTGTTGAGTCATCGTCGTACGGTCCACAATCGGGAGTCGTTGGCGAGCCTGCTGTGGAGCGAGTGTTCGACGGAGCAGTCGAAGAAGAACTTGCGCCAGACTCTGTGGCGGCTTCGCTCGTGTGACGCCCTGCCTGCCGAAATGAAACAAACGTTGCTGCTGGCGATCGACAAGGACCACATTCAACTCAATCCCGAGATCGATTTCCGGATCGATACCGAGGAATTCGAGCAGATCTATCGCGACTCCAAAGCGCGGCCCGTGATGGATGACGCGTTGGCCCAGCGACTGCGAGACGCGGCGCGGTTGTATCGCGGCGGGTTTCTCGAAGGTTACTGGCACGATTGGTGTCTCTTCGAGCGCGAGCGTTTTCAGAATATGTATCTCGCGATGATGGATAAGCTTATCGAGTGGTGTATCTCGCAGAGTGAATTCGACGAAGGCCTCGACTATTGCGAACGGATTTTGCAGTTGGATCCGGCGTCTGAACGCGCTCATCAGCAGATGATGCGGTTACATCATTTGTCGGGGAACCGGACGGCTGCTTTGAGGCAGTTTGAACGATGCGTCCGGCACTTGAAAGAAGAGCTGGACGTCAGTCCGAGTGCCAGCACACTTGCGATCCTGGCCCAAGTCCGAGCTGACGGCGTTGAAGCTGCGCCTCATGCTGACTCACAACTACCGCTATCGTTACCTCAACTCTCCGGACGATTGCGCCAATTCCAAATGCGCCTCGCCGAACTACAGAAACAGATCCAGAAAGACATCGAAATGGTCGAGCACCTCCTGCCAAATCGAACTGATTAAAAAACTTTCTTCAGAGACGCGTCAGTAGTCACCAGCGAGACGCTGCCGTAGATGCGCGTGTGAGAAACCATGCCCACAGGACGTGAACCGATGGATTCAAATCCTCAGTCGTTCATTCTCAAATTTTGGGTTGAACCGACTTCGACTGCGTCCGAAGAAAAGGACGTCCTTTGGCACGGCCAGATTACTCACGTTCCCAGCGGGGCGCGACGATCGTTGAAAAACAAAGAGGATCTGCTGAATTTCATCGGGCCTTATCTCGAGGCGCTCGGCATTCACTTCACCCGACAGCGCCGCTTCTGGCGACGCCGCGAGCGATGAAGTCGCCGGAGGCGATGAACACGGCCCGCAACGCAAAGCGAGACGCGCTAACGCGCAGTACAAAAGTTTGGAGCTCATATGCCCTCTACACTTACTTTCCCAGGCGTCTATATCGAGGAGATCCCGAGCGGAGTACGCACAATCACCGGCGTCGCAACGTCGATCACCGCATTTCTCGGCCGCGCGCGCCGTGGCCCAGCTAACGAGCCAATCGTCATCAACAGCAACGCCGACTTCCAACGCATCTTCGGCGGCCTGTGGCTGGACAGCACGCTCGGGTACGCCGTTTCGGACTTTTTCCTGAACGGCGGCAGCCAGGCCATCATCGTGCGCCTCTTCAACCCGGAGACCGGCGGCGGCGCCGTAGCAGGAAAAGCGCAGTTGAACGTCGGCGGCCTGGCACTCGAGGCGGCGGACGAAGGCGTCTGGGGAAAATCCTTGCGCGCCAGCGTGAACCTGGACGTCCCGCAGGAAGTGGCCGACTCGATGGGCGTCGCCAAAGCCGATCTCTTCAATCTGATCGTCAGAGAAGTCGACGCCAATGAAGTCGTCATCCGGACGGAAAACTTCCTGAACGTCTCGGTCGTAGAAAGCTCGCGCCGCATCGATCGCGTCTTGAAAGACGACTCGCAGCTCGTCAGGTGGCGCGGCGCGTTTCCAGCCCCGCCTCCACCAATCACTGCCGAAGACGACGCTGTCTCGAAAGAAACAGCGAAACTGCCGGCGGCGAACAAGAAAGTCGCCGACGCACAAAAGAAGCTGAAGCTGGCCCAGGCTGCAATCCCACCCGATCCGGCCGCCGTCGCCGCAGCCACTCAGGATCTCAACACCGCTCAAAACGATCTGAACACGCTCAACCAGGCCATCACCGCTGCGAAAGCAGCAATCGTCGGCGGCTCGAATGGATTGGCGATCGATGAGAACACCTTCACCGGACCAGGGAATGAAGCCAACAAGACGGGCCTGTTCGCGCTCGAAAAAGCCGACCTCTTCAACCTGCTCTGCCTGCCGCCGTACCGGCACGGCGGTGATATCGACGACACGCTGATCGGCGCTGCCGCGGCTTACTGCGAGAAGAAACGCGCCATGCTGATCGTCGATCCTCTGGCAGCGTGGGACACGGTCCAGGAAGTAATCACCGGCTTGCCGAACATCGGCACCAGCAGCAAGAACTCGGCGCTGTTCTTCCCGCGCGTCCGCCAGCCGAATCCGTTGCGCGAGAACAAGCTCGAAGAGTTCGTCCCGTGCGGAGTCGTTGCCGGCGTTTTTGCACGCACCGACGCAGAACGCGGCGTGTGGAAAGCGCCCGCCGGTCTCGACGCAACACTCGTCGGCGTATCGCAACTCACCGTCGTCCTGACCAACCCGGAAAACGGTCAGCTCAATCCACTCGGCGTCAACTGCCTGCGCCAGTTACCCGCCGCCGGACGCGTCGTCTGGGGCTCACGCACGCTCCAGGGCAACGATCGACTCGGATCGGAATGGAAGTACGTGCCCGTGCGTCGCACTGCATTGTTCATCGAGGAGTCGCTTTATCGCGGACTGCAATGGGTCGTGTTTGAACCTAACGACGAACCGTTGTGGGCGCAGATCCGCTTGAACGTCGGCGCGTTCATGAACTCGCTGTTTCGCCAGGGCGCGTTCCAGGGCCAGACGCCGAAAGAAGCTTATTTCGTCAAGTGCGACAAAGACACGACGACGCAAAACGACATCGATCGAGGCATCGTCAACATTCTGGTCGGCTTTGCGCCGTTGAAGCCGGCCGAGTTTGTGGTGATCAAACTCCAGCAGATAGCCGGACAGATTCAGGTATAGAGACGAGGACCAACATCGTCCACGGACCAAGAAGGTCGTTGATGAAAAGCTTTGACTTCAACAGTTTTTTCTCATTCTCACCGGGCTTTAGCCCGGTGCAAAGATAGCCGAGCATCGAGAAACCGTTTAAACGGTTTCCTTTGACAGCTTGCGATGCACCCGGCTGAAGCCGGGTGAGACTGAGAAAGGACTTGGGGCAAAGCATCGATGAAAGGAAGTTAACCCATGCCAGCTACCCTTACGTTTCCCGGCGTTTACATCGAGGAGATTCCCAGTGGCGTCCGCACCATCGTGGGAGTCGCGACTTCGATCACTGCGTTTATCGGCTCGGCGTTACGTGGGCCAACGGACGACCCTGTAGTCATCAACAGCAACGCTGACTTCGAACGTGTGTTTGGCGGGCTCACGACCACCAGTTCGCTCGGCTTCGCCGTACGCGACTTCTTTCTGAACGGCGGTAGCCAGGCCATCATCGTGCGCGTCGCCAACGGAGCCGCGGCCGCGGACATCACCGTCGGCGGACTGTCGCTGGCCGCTGCGAACGAAGGCACGTGGGGCAACAATCTGTCCGTGACGGTGGACCACAACACGAAAGATCCCGCGAACAACAAGCTCTTCAACCTGACGATCGCCGAAATCGATCCGGTCACAAGCCAAACGATCCGAAGCGAGAGCTTGTTGAATGTCTCTGTCGATCCCGGCGACTCGCGTTTCGTGCCGCTGGTAGTAAGAGACGATTCGCTGTTGGTCCAGGTGAAGAAGGACAACCTAGGCAACTGGATCGTCCCCAACATCTGGCCAGCCGCCGGAACGTTCAAAGCCACTCCAAACTCCGGCAAAGACAGCGCGCCGCTCGTGCAAAACAACTTCACCGGCCCAAACATGGACGTCGACAAGCGAGGTCTCTTTGCACTCGAAAAGGCAGACTTGTTCAACCTGCTCTGCATTCCACCTTATCTCGGCGGAACCGACGTCGACGACGATCTGATCAGCAAGGCCGCCAAGTACTGCGAAGACAAACGCGCGATGCTGCTAATCGATCCGCCGTCATCGTGGGACACCGTTCCGGAAGTGATCGGCAATCCGAACGCCAATCCAGTGACGGGCATCATGCGGTTTGGCACCAGCAAGAACGCGGCGTTCTTCTTTCCGCGACTGCGGCAACCAAATCCATTGCGCGAGAACAAGCTCGAAGACTTCGTCCCCTGCGGCGCAGTCGCCGGTGTGTTCGCCCGCACCGATGCGCAGCGCGGCGTATGGAAAGCGCCGGCCGGACTCGATGCGACTCTCGTCGGCGTACCTCAATTGACCGTCTCGTTGACCAACGAAGAGAACGGACAACTGAACCCGCTCGGCGTGAACTGCCTGCGCACGATGCCGGCCGTCGGACGAGTCGTGTGGGGCTCGCGCACGCGCAAGGGAAACGATCAGCTCGCGTCAGAGTGGAAGTACATTCCCGTGCGCCGCACCGCGTTGTTTATCGAGGAATCGCTCTATCGCGGCATGCAGTGGGCCGTCTTTGAACCCAATGACGAACCGCTGTGGGCGCAGATCCGGTTGAACGTCGGCGCGTTCATGAACTCGCTGTTTCGCCAGGGAGCATTCCAGGGCCAGTCGCCGCGCGAAGCCTACTTCGTGAAGTGCGACAAAGACACGACGACGCAGAACGACATCGATCGAGGCATCGTCAACGTGCTGGTCGGCTTTGCGCCGTTGAAGCCGGCAGAGTTCGTGGTCATCAAACTGCAACAGATTGCCGGACAGATCCTAACGTAATTGGAGGCACATAACACCATGGCACAGTTCAGTGTGAACATCTCGCCGCAACGATTCGACCCGTACAAGAACTTCAAGTTCAAGGTCAAATGGGATGGACGATACGTGGCGGGGATCAGCAAAGTCGGCGCCCTCAAACGCACGACTGAAGTAGTCAAGCACCGCGAAGGAGGCGACCCGAGCAGCACGCGCAAGTCGCCGGGCCGCACCGAGTACGAAGCGCTCACCCTCGAGCGCGGCGTCACTCACGATCTCGAGTTCGAGAAGTGGGCCAACAAGGTGTGGGACTTCGGAGCGGGCCTCGGAAAGGAAGTCTCTCTCAAAGACTTTCGCAAGGACATCATCATCGAGGTCTACAACGAAGCGGGACAGAAGGTCACGGCTTACAACATCTTTCGCTGCTGGGTGTCGGAGTTTCAGGCGCAAGCGGACCTCGACGCTAACGCGAACGCAGTTCTCATCCAGAACATCAAGCTCGAAAACGAAGGTTGGGAACGCGATCCGGACGTGGTCGAACCGGCTGAGTTGAGTCTGACGTAGACCACGTGCTCGAGAGGTAATTGGTGATATCGTGTCAACACGGATTTCAGCGGCGACACTGCTGCAAGTCTGGGAACGCGGGCAGCTTCAGGCACCTGTCGAGAAGGCGCTTACGCTGCTCGCGGCAGCTCACCCGGACGCGACGCGCGAGACGTTGGCAACGCTCAGCATCGGCGAGCGCGACAGCGGACTGCTTTCGTTGCGAGAGCAGTTGTTTGGTCCTCAATTGAGCAGCCTCACTGACTGTCCGGCCTGTGGTGAACAACTCGAGCTCAATTTCAATGTCGCCGATATTCGTGTTTCGTCAATCTCACCTGGCGTTCCGCTCTGTCTGAGCTACTCGGGTTACGAACTCGAGTTGCGCCTGCCGACTAGTCTGGATCTCCTGCAACTGACGGATTGTTCGACAGTCGCCGCGATGCGTGCGCGATTGTTCGAGCAGTGCGTCGTTAGCGCTGTTCATGACGGAGCAGTTGAAGGTGCGAACGAGATTCCGGCTGAAGTTGTCGAGCTCGCGATCGCGCGAATGGGAGAAGCGGATCCGCAGGCTGACGTGGAAATGGATCTGGATTGTCCGGAGTGCCGGCACG
Organism: Acidobacteriota bacterium; assembly: GCA_046732935.1. Classification (GTDB taxonomy): domain Bacteria; phylum Acidobacteriota; class Blastocatellia; order Pyrinomonadales; family Pyrinomonadaceae; genus PSRF01. Next base: position 28,204 of record JBKPOC010000010.1, read on the forward strand.
TGTGGCAGACGGGATTCGACATCGTGTCGTACCTCTGGAGCGAGCTGCATGCGTGGGCGTGGCAGATGCTGCGTGAAGTCAGTGTGCTGGCGTCGAACTATGGCTGGGGCGAGTCGGAGATCCTGAGCATGACTGCGCAACGGCGGCGAGGTTACCTGGAGATTTTGGGCGCATGAGCGACTTTCTGACGAACCTGGTGGTAAGGAGTTTCGCGCGCACGCCGTCGTTTCAGCCGGCGATGGCATCTACGTCGTTTTCTGAACCGAGCCCGGTACTTGCCAGTGAACCGCCGGTTCAGAACACGAATTATCAGGACACGAATTATCAGAACACGGATTACACGAATGAAATTCAGATCGTTCGTGAAGAGATTGAGGTTCCTGGATCTTCTCCAAAGCCCCAAATCATAGAAAAATCCATGGTCCCACCGGCCGTGGAAACTCCAGAGCCTAAGGTAAATGTAATCACTCTCGAAACACCATCTCCGACCACGATACAAACAGTTACACCGACTCCAATCGTGAACCCGCCCTCACAGGTCGTCCCTCAGAAACCGGTCTCTGCTTCAGTTCCTTCACAACCACCGGTGCGACGTCGTCTAACCACACACACGCGCAAAGCGGAACCGCCAATCGTCGAGCAGCACGTGACCGAGCAAGTGATGGAACACGTTACGGAACAGGTGACGGAGCAAATGACGGAACACGTGACTCAACACGTCACTAAGCAAACCATCGAGCGGCCGAGCGTGAAGCGTACGGTGATGATCGGAAACAATCAGGAGATCACTAACTCGTTCACCACGCTCGTTCCCAAACCCACGGCGCAACCACTACCCGCCGTAAACGTCAAGAAGCGCGCGAGTCTTCCCGCCGTCCAACCGCCCGCGGAAACTGAACCAACAGCGACGCTTCCGCCAGAAACCGTCGTCAACGTCGCTATCGGCCGTATCGAAGTACGCGCCACGCCGCCGACCGCCCCGCGACGCGAGCGACAATCGCCTGGACCAAAGGTGATGACGCTCGACGACTACGTCCAACAGAGAAGTCGAGGTGCCAAGTGAGCAACCACCTCGCTATCGCCACCGTAACCGCGACGCTGGCCCAGGTCCTTCAAAGCGAAGTCGAGAAGGACGTACCCGGCACGACCGTCACGACCGCACGACCCGACGCCGCTAATGCCGCGCTCGGCGGCACGCGAGTGAACGTCTACCTGTATCAGGTCACGCCAAACGCCGCTTGGCGCAACGCCGATCTGCCGACACGCGCCGACAACGGACGCTTGATGCAAAAGCCGCGCGTCGCGCTCGATCTCCATTACCTTTTCACGTTTTACGGCGCCGAGGCGCAACTGGAACCGCAACGCATGTTGGGCAGCCTGGCGCGTGCGCTCCATTCACGACCGATCCTGCTGCGCGAACAGATTCGCAGCACCGTCAACAGTCCGGCGTTTCCGTTTCTGGCGTTGTCGAACCTCGCTGAAGATAGCGAGCTGGTGAAGTTCACGCCGACTTCGCTAACGCTCGAAGAACTATCAAAGCTGTGGGCCGTCTTCTTTCAAACGCAGTACACGCTTTCGGTGACGTATCAAGGCACGGTGGTCCTGATCGAGACTGACGACGCGCCGTCAACGCCACTTCCAGTACTCGATCGCAACGTCTACGCGGTTCCTTTCCGCATGCCCGTCGTGGAGGAGATCAAACTCGACGCGCCCGCGCCGGGACCCATCGTCGCGCTGAGCGACATCGTCATCAACGGCCGTGCACTGCGCGGCGACGTCACGCAAGTCATTTTCGGCGGCAGCAAGCTCACGCCTGCGATCCCAACGTCAATAGCCGACCGAGAGCTGAAGCTGACGCTGCCCGTCGACTTGCGCGCCGGCGTTCAAGGCTTGCAAGTTGAACATCAGTTTCTGATGGGCACCCCACCGACGCCGCATCGAGGCTTCGAATCGAACGTCGGGCCATTCGTGTTGGCGCCCATCATCACGCAACCCAACCCGCCTGCGTTTGCGCAGATCTCAGTCGACCCGCAGACGCAACTGATCACCGGCACCGTCACGATCAACTTCGCGCCGCGCGTCGGAAAGCGACAACGCGTCCGGCTGTTACTCAACGAGTTTCAAGCGCCGAACACTCGAGCGCCCTTCGGTTACGTCTTCACCGCGCCAAACGAAAACGGAATTCCGGCGGGCAATGACGACACTGACGTCATCGACTTCACGATCGCGGACGTGGCTGCTGCCGATTACCTCGTGCGCGTGCAGGTGGACGGCGCGGAAAGCCCGCTCGACCGCGACACCGACAAGACACACGCGACTTTCAATCAATTCATTGGCCCACTGGTGACAATCGCATGAGCGACGCGAGCAAATGGCAGGAAGAGAACGCGCGATACCTGGCGGCGGCGCTGAACTGGGTGCGCCTGCTATTGCAGCGTCAGGCGACGCGCGAGTCGAGTCATTTGCCGACGCCGCCCCCGGCACCCGTCGATCCGCCAGTCGAGACTGACGAGCCGTCACTGTTTCAACGACTGTTCGGTCACGGCGGCGCTGAAAGGACCGCCGCCCCGCCACCTCCATTGCCGGCCGGTCTGCTGCTGCCCGCGAGCGATCAAGCGCTCGAAGAGCAGATTGTGGCAGCGGCAAAGACGATGGACAGCGCCGCCGCTATGGACCCGGCGCCGGCGTTGCACATCCTCGCCGAACGCTTCGGTCTTTCGCGTTTCGAGCGCAACGTGTTGTTGCTGTGCGCGGCGCTCGAGCTCGACACGAGCGTCGCGTCGCTCTGCAATCTCGCGCAGGGCAATGCCAATCGCCCGTATCCGACGTTCGCGCTGGCGTTGACCTTATTCGACGAACCCGCGTGGGAAGCGCTTTCACCCGAACGCCCGTTGCGTTACTGGCGTCTCGTAGAGATCAACCAACCTGGCGCACAACCGCTCACGACAAGTGCACTCCGCGCTGACGAGCGCGTCGTCAATTATGTGAAAGGTCTGAACTACATCGACGATCGGCTGGCGCCCTTCCTTGTTCCTTTACAACCATCCAGCGGCACATTGCCGCTTCCCGATTCGCAACTGACGGCGACCGCGACGATCGTCAACAAGCTCCAAACAACGTCTCAGTCGCACGTTCCCGTCGTGCAACTGCCAGGCAACGATTCAGCCAGTAAACAACTGATCGCCTGGCACGCGGTGTCGACGATGGGCCTGCATCTGTATCGCTTGCCGGCCGAGTGGCTGCCGTCGAATGCGACGGAGTTGGATACCTTGGCGCGATTCATCAATCGCGAGAGCGCGCTGCTGCCGATCGCGTTCTACGTCGATTCGGGTGAGATCGACAAACCGGCGGGCGAAACGGCCGAAACAACCCGCTCGTCGACGTTGCAGCGTTTTCTGACGCGCATCAATTGCCTGGTGTTTCTCGATACGCGCGACGTTCGCAACTTCTCCACCGCGCAAATGATCACGGTCGACGTCGGGAAGCCCACCCGCGGCGAACAGCAGGCTGCGTGGGAACATACGTTGGGCGACTCCGCGGCCGACAGTCCCACCAAACTCGCGGGCCAATTCAATCTCGGGCTCGCCGAGATCGATCGCATCGCAAAAGCCACGTCAACTGAACCCGTCGCCGGTGACGAACGGACGTTTCACGAACGGCTGTGGGACGAGTGTCTCGCCAGCACTCGTCCGCGGCTCGACGAACTGGCCCAACGGCTCGACGCGAAAGCGAAGTGGCCCAATCTCGTGTTGCCTAAACAGGAGATGAACCTGTTGCACCAGATCGCGGCGCAAGTCAGCCAGCGCGCGAAGGTCTACGAGGAATGGGGCTTCAGCAAGAAGATGAATCGCGGTCTGGGCATCAGCGCGTTGTTCGCCGGCGACAGCGGCACAGGCAAGACGATGGCGGCGGAAGTTATCGCCAACGAGTTGCGGCTGAACCTGTATCGCATCGATTTGTCGGCGGTCGTGAGCAAGTACATCGGCGAAACGGAGAAGAACCTACGCCGCTTGTTCGACGCGGCCGAAGACGGCGGCGCGATCCTGTTCTTCGATGAGGCCGACGCGCTTTTCGGGAAACGCAGCGAAGTCAAAGACAGTCACGATCGTTACGCGAACATCGAGATCAATTACCTGTTGCAACGTCTCGAGGCGTATCGCGGCCTCGCGATTCTCGCCACCAACATGAAGAACGCGCTCGACGCCGCGTTTACTCGCCGGCTGCGCTTCATCGTCAATTTCCCATTTCCTGGATTGCCCGAACGTCGTGATATCTGGCGCGACGTGTTTCCACCGGAAACGCTCACGAAGGGCCTGGATTTCGATCGCTTGTCGCGACTGAACCTTACCGGCGGCAACATCCACAACGTCGCATTGAACGCCGCTTTCCTGGCCGCGAAAGCAAATCAACCGGTGACGATGCCGTTGATCTTCGAAGCCGCGCGAGCAGAGTTCGGCAAACTCGAACGGCTGGTGAACGAAGCCGATCTCTTCTGGCCCGAAACTGCCGACGATCCGAACGGAGACGAGGAGGCAGCCGCATGAGGATCAACGTTCAGATCGATCGTCTCGTCGTCGACGGGATGGACTTGCCGCACAGCCAACGTCCGCTAATGCAGGCGGCGTTCGAACGTGAACTGTCGCGACTGTTAGTCGAACAAGGATTGAGCCCTGAATTGTCTTCGGGCATCGCTTTACGATCCTTGAACGCGCCATCGATCCGAATCGCGAATGCAAACAAGAGCCCCGGCGCGTTCGGACAGCAGGTGGCAGAGTCCGTTTACGGAGCCATCCGACAATGAGGACACACAAAGCCGCATACGCGAATGAATCCGCACAGTCGCCTGGCTGGTTGACGGGCGCGGTGTTGCAGCGGAAGTGCGGCTGCGGACAGCACACCGGCGGCGGCAGTTGTGCAAGCTGCGAAAAGAAGAAGATGGCCGGCTTGCAGGCGAAGTTGACGATCGGTGAAGCAGACGACGTTTACGAGCGCGAAGCGGATCTCGTTGCGGATCGTCTCATGTCGTCGAGCGGACGCGGCAGTGTGAAGCCAGCGCCATTGCAGGTCCAGCGCTATGCAGGCGTGTCGGCCGGCTCCGGCGGTTCGGTTCCCGCAAGCGTGAGCGGGACGTTGGGCCAGTCAGGAATGCCGCTGCCGCGAGCAGTCAGACAGGACATGGAGACGCGGTTTGGCCACGACTTCTCGGAAGTGCGCGTGCACTCGGGAACGTCCGCCGCGAGTTCGGCAATGGAGATAAACGCTCTTGCTTACACTGTGGGGAACAACATCGTGTTCGGTGCAGGCCGGTTCGCGCCCGACACTCAGCAAGGGCAACGTTTGTTGGCCCATGAACTGACACATGTGGTCCAACAGCGCGGAGGTGTTTCGCGTTCCATTCAAAGGCAGCCGAGCGACAGTGACGAAGTAAACAAGGAGGATTTCAAGAAGGAGCTCGAGAAAGATGGGATCCTCGACAAGCTGGAAAAGGCTGCTCGGGACAAGATCAGGAAAGAGATTGATGATTTGCCTAAGACCGTTACCAAGTTCATGGTCAACAAGATTATCGATCTCACGGTAACTGATCCGCAGTACAACCAGGCGTTAAAGACAACGGCTGAAGGCATAATCGACGTGCTTACCAAGAAGGGTAAGCCCTCCAGGAGCATCTGCGACCAGCCGCCCCTTTACCACGAGGGCGGGTCATCTGGTTTCAGAGGGATGTGCTGCCGGGGATCTACTGAGAGCGCACAGGACTGCTGTCCAAAAGATAAGTTTGCTCCCAACAACAATGGCCCGTCGGGGTGGTGTTGCGCCGCGGACGAGTTTGTAAATGCTAATAAGCAGTGCGAAAAGTTTCAGCCGGTAACGCCTGTTCCTACCGTTTGTGACCCGCCGAGTAAACCGGACATGTTTGGAAGATGCTGTAAACCACCACTCGAGGTGATTGGCGGAGTCTGTACGTTCGTCAAACCGCCGGCGCCACCCCCACAGCCATTCACTCTGAAGTTCAAGCTGGGTGTGCTCGACGACTACAACATCGATGAGTCGACTATTAACAGCAGACAAAAGCCTCACTACGAGGAACTTAAAAAACAGATAACTGGTTTCCTGGAAAAATGTCCCGGAAGCATCATTACCCTCACCGGCTTTGCAGACGCGCCCGGTACCGAGGAGCACAATCGCGATCTGGGCCAACGGCGAGCCGACCACATCAAGTTTTTGCTGCAGCTCGAATTAATGAAAGCCAAACCCTCGGGTATCGGTCCTCTCATCTTTGCCGGCTCTGAAGGCGAAGGTAATCCGGTTGATAAGGAAGCGGGAGAGAAGTTTTCTAAACGTAACAGAAGAGTAGAAATTGAATTCAACTCGGTCTGTCCGCCGCTGACGCTGAGTCCCCCATCACTCCCAGAGCCTCGATTCAAACGGCCCCTGCTGCCGGGCTCACTGACCCTTGGACCCTTTTAAGACCATGATGGAGAGAGCGCTACATCACTCAGGCAACAACTCTTTCGCGTCAGCGCCGATTTCCAGCGGCGTGTTACAGCGGAAGTGCGGCTGCGGCAATCACACGGTCGCCGGCGGTCAGTGCACGGATTGTGCGAAGAAAAAGAGCGCCTTACAACCAAAACTGGCTATTGGTCCAAGTAATGATTCTTACGAACAGGAAGCTGATCGCATCGCCGATCAGGTCCTCGCGGCGCCTGCACATCGGCCTGCGAGCGCCGGCCCAACTCGCATTCAGCGTTACACGCGCGCGGAGAGTGGCAATGCCGAATCTGCACCGGACAGTGTCGGCCGCGTCCTGACAAATTCCGGCAACCCGTTGGCGCCCGCACTGCGGCAGGACATGGAACAGCGCTTTCGTCACGACTTTTCACGTGTCCGGGTTCATTCGGGACCAGCGGCTGAGCAGTCGGCGCGAGAGTTGAACGCTCTTGCCTATACCGTGGACCACAACATCGTGTTTGGCGCGGGCCAGTTCAACCCTGAGGCTGATGCAGGACGGAGATTGATAGCTCACGAGCTCACACACGTGGTGCAGCAGACAGGCAGTGGCGGTCCCGGCGGAACAGGAAACGTATCGGCAAAGACGATCCAACGCGCCCCCAAAGGGTTCGACGAACTAAGAAAGGGTCGGGGCACTACGCTTCCTCATCGTGAAGCTACCGAACTAGTCGACTGCATCCGGATCATGGGAGAAAAGAACGCCGCGTATTGTCGTCGCGAGGTCCTTGGGGAAGATCAATCGACCCCGGGGCCTGTTGCTCCATCCAACCCGTCTACACCGTCTACGCCGAGCACACCTCAACAGGGCTCTGGCGGTTCGATCAAGTCCGGCAGCGGAAAAACCGGGCGCATTCTCCGCATGGAAGCAGCGCGAGATTGCGCCTACACAATCACCTACGCCAATGAACGAGCGGTCGACTGCGACGTCATCTGGAAGCAAGAGAAAAAGACGAATCCTCCGGGCCCGCTTTGTGGCAAGGCAATCGTTTACGACATCACCTCCGTCACCGCCACCGGTGCAAAATGCCCGGCCAAACTGGAGGGCCTCAAATTAACGGAAAACGTAAAAGGCGATCACGGTTGTACACCGACGAGTTTTGTTTGGCAGGCGGGTGCAGGTTGCCCGATCGGACCAGGCGGAAAAATTACCAACTGTACCGACATATATAGTCTCTGTGGCCTTACCAGCGGTCTAAAAGGAGACTGCACTGAGATCGTCGACCAGGAGATGGAAATAGGAGGGCAACTCGCTGAAGAACATGAGATTACCTATGACCTGAAGAAGTCCGTCACCCCTTGCAAAGGAACGGTGACTCGAAACTGAGAAAGAAATTTCGTATCGCGAATTTGAGTTGAGATGAACAGGCGACTAACAACATCACGAGCGATAAGCCCTCCTGCTACCAACCCGACGCCAAGCGTGGTGTTGCAGCGCAGTTCGCTTGGTCCGGAAAGCGTGAGTCAGGTGCCCCCGATTGTGCACGACGTGCTCAACGCGCCCGGCCAGCCACTCGACACGTCTACGCGCGCGTTCATGGAGCCGCGTTTTCGTCATGACTTCAGCGGCGTGCGTGTTCACACTGATCAGCGTGCGGCCGAGTCGGCACGCAGCGTCAACGCAGCGGCTTACACAGTCGGACAGAATATCGTCTTCACTAATCAAATGTTCCGGCCGGGTGAATCCGGCGGCCGCCACTTGCTGGCCCACGAGCTGGCGCACGTCGTGCAGCAAAGCCGCGGTCCGTCTCACGGCGCGTTGAGCATCGGCGCGCACGACAGCCCGCTCGAAGCAGAAGCCGATCACACCGCCGCGCGCGTGATGTCGAACCAGCCGCCAGCGAGCTCGCAAGCGACAAGCTCGACACCACTCCTGTCGCGCAGAGATCCCGACGCCGTCGGTCACATCATGACGCTCGGCACCGTGGCTCACTCGGGAATTCAGTTCTTCCCGAGAAACGTGACTGACACGCAAATCGGCATGGTTACCGCTCGTGGAGGACTGATCAGTGAAGGCATGGACCGTCTCAGCGTGATCATCGGCGAGAACCTGACGCCACGAATGCTGGCGCGAGAATTACTTCCACTCTGGAACAGTGCGATCGAAGCGATTCCGGCAGGCGCATCGCCGGCCGTCGTTACTGCTCGTACTCCGCTCACCGAAGAAGAGATGGCCCAGGGACTGATGTCCTACAACCAGCAGTTCCTCACTGTCCCGGCCATGAACAACTGGCGCGCTGGACTCAACTTCCCGCTGCCGGCGGAGATCGATACGACCAATGGTATGACGACCGTGAACCACTTGCAGATTCGCGCGCTGGCCAGCGGCTTCGACCCTGCATGGACGCCGCTGCTCGACATGCAGGCGCCGTCGATCGTAGCGAGTACGGCGGCCTCACTTACGGCGGAGGTCACCGCGTTTCTTGGCCGCGTGACGGCGCAGGACATGCGTGGTCTTCATCTCGCAACCCGCTCGGCGACGAACCCGATTGAAGCATTGCCGTATGTCCGCGAAGTTTTTCGCCAACTCGCGCCGGCCGACGGCAGGCAGGTCGCCTTCGGCTTTATCGAGTACATCATGGCGCCCGCAGTTGAGCGGCTTGCAAACCAGGCGGATGGCAGCCGCATATTGGTTGCAGTGCTCTCGGCGATTGACGCGTCTCCCACACCGGCGCTAACGGCGACCGAAAAGGCTCAATACGATCGAGTTGATAACGCCGTCACATTCGGGACTTCGACAGCGGCGCCCGCGGCGGTGGGCACGCAACCGGAGAAGAGCGTAACCGTCGACACCGTTAAGCTCGATGGATCGAGTCACAATCCCGCCACCGACGTTCAGGTTGCGAGTGCCATCTTCTCGCAGTGCAACGTCCGTGTGCAGCACGGCGTAAACGCGACGGCGACACCTGCGGAAACCACCGGCTGGCTGGGCGGAAACACGGACCTTAAGTCGTCACTTATCTGCGGTACCCCAACCACTGAGGAGACGAAACTTGTTCAAGGCGCCACGACCAGGTTCGGAATGTCAGCCCGTTTGCGTGCGTTCTTCCCGGCGACGTTCAGCGGCATCAGCGCTAGTGGTTACTCGTGTACTCCTGGCGGCGCTGTGGCAGCCGTGCGGCGCAATATGATGGTAATTCAGAATAGTGGCGATACCGACAGTTTGGCCCACGAGTTGGGCCACATCCTGATTAACCTGGACGCGCATACGACCAGTGGATTGATGAGCCCGCGTCCTTCGACTGGCTTTCGCGTCGATCAGATCAGCGACGCACATTGCAAGAAGCTATACAAAAACGCTTGAGATGAATTGAGATGAGCAGCCGGTTGACCACACACGCACCGATCACTCAGACGCCGCGGCAGATGCCGGGTCTGCTGTTACAGCGGAAGTGTGCGGGATGCGGGAATCACAGCGGCGGCGGGCAGTGTAACGGTTGCGCAAAAAAGGAAGATCAGAAATTGCAGCGCCGAGCAGCGGGGATTGAGACAGCGACGGAGATCCCGCCGATCGTCGATGAAGTGCTCAACTCACCGGGCCAACCACTCGATACCGCCACGCGCGTGTACATGGAGCCGCGCTTTCGTCACGATTTCAGCCGCGTGCGAGTCCACGCTGACGCAAAGGCGGCGGAATCGGCGCGTGCCGTTGACGCACACGCCTACACGGCCGGATCACATATCGTATTCGACACCGGTCGCTATGCGCCGGGAACGACGGCGGGCAAGAACCTTCTGGCCCACGAGTTGACGCACGTATTGCAGCAGTCGCACGGACTCACGCGCTCCGCCACGTTCGCTATCGGACCCGCGAACGACGAGCATGAACGGCAAGCCGACGCAGTAGCGAACGCCATCGCCAGCACGCCAGGCAGGCCGGCTATGCACAACGTCCTTCCTCTCATTCCCGGCACGCAACAACAAATCGTCAGCGATGCCCCACCACTGCGGCGTTTGCAACGTCGGAGCCGCGAAGATCAGTCCGAGGAACCAGACGACTCTAAAGCAGAACAACCTTCTGAAGACGTCGCCAACACATGTCCGAAGACGCCAACGAAACGCGGTAAAGACATTCCCAATCCGGCGTGCCCGACGGCTACGCACACCGGCGCGAAACAATTGAGTGTTTTCAATTTTTGTCTCGACTCCGATCAGCTCACGAACAATGAGCAACTCAATCGGGTCCGAACGATGGTCGGCGAACAGCATCGTTCCACGCGGTTCTTAATTCACGGATATGCGAGCCCGGAAGGGGGCAGAGAATACAACCTCCGTCTTGCTTGTCATCGCGCGAATGCGATCGCCGACGAGTTTCGCGAGGCGTTACGTGAGAGGTTCGAGCTGGAGCAATTGACCACGAAAGGTGAAAGTCCGAAGCCTCCGCCGGGAGTGCCGCCTGAGCTTTTCAAAGCGATGCTTAAGAGCGTCCGTGAAGACCGATCCAAGGCGGCCATAGTGGATGCCGAGGTTGAAAGCCGGATCGAAACTGCGGCGCAGGGAGGAACGACTGAGTTCGGCAAGGGCGAAGCAAACCGCGTCGTCGTTGTTTACGCTCAAACTCCAACTGAATCCGATCCTGAACCGAGCTGCGCTAACGCGCCGCGCCACATCGGCGACATTCAACCGGAGATCGGTTGTGACGTGCCGAAGAGGAACCTCCTCACGATGAACGGCAGTCAGCAACTCTCTCACTTCCACTTCTGTCTTGATTCCGACGTGCTCAAACCGACCGTTGTAGCGAGCATTCGCAGCTTCGCACATAGCCAGGCCGCGGACGCCAACTTTATCGTCCACGGGTTCTCCAGTGTTGAAGGAGCACCTGACTACAACCAGCGTCTCTCCTGCCACCGCGCGTTGCGCATCTTCCGTGAACTGATCAACGCCGGCGTCCCGGCGGAACAGATTACGGAGGTGAGCGGACTCGGGGAGACCGATCACTTTGGCCACGACCCTGAGTTCAATCGCATCGCGATCGTCTTCGCGGAAGGCGGTGACGTCAGCCTGCCGGAGGGAAAACGGGCGGGGCAAACTTTAAGCGAGAAACAAAAAGTAAGGGACGAAGCCGTCGAACGCATAATGTCCGGCCAATACAAGCTCGGCGCCGATGCTTACATCCGCTTTTGGACGTGCGGCCGGACGGCGACTGTGCGTGATGTCGTCGAGCGATTGAGGATCGATGTTAAAGATCCCGCCGATAAGAGTGAACCCAATCCTAACAAGACGGAGAGAGTGCCGGTTGAGGCCAATGGGCTGGAGGAGCTCGGGTTCAATCATGTCGAGTTGTCAAACGCGACGCTGCGCGCCGATAACGCGATCGAGTGCACGATGGGCCGGATCATCGACATGGCGTTTCACCACGCCGTGATAATGAGTAACTTGCCGGCGGAAGAAGGCGAAGCTCCTAATCGAAACGATCTCCCTGACGATCTTATTAATGACGCGGAGGTCCGGCATGCCGCCGGATTGCATTTGATCCATCTCGCAGGGTTGTCGTCCTGCACCGGCGAAGAGGCCGGGCGAAGGTTCGAAAAGCGGGGAGACAAGATGGAGCCTGTAGGAATAGACGAACCGCTACGTGACGACCCGCGCCAGGGTCAAGTTCCGGATTGCGCTCCCGCTGCCCAACCCACGCGGCTTCATCAGCCTGTCGAGGGAGCGAAGAACCGCGAAGTCCCTGCATTTGAAATCGTGGGCCAACCTACGTACCTACCGGCCGACGGTGGCGTCAAAAACAGTGGTGCGGCCTCTGAGAAACCTGGAGGGGGAACTTCACGCCGTCTCATAACCACACCTGATAAGGGCATTATAACTGCCTGCGCCATGGTTCAACTGAAAGGAAACCCCGAGACCTTCCAGGACTATGAGATCGGGTTTATTCAGGCCGTTATCTTTGACGAGGGCCGGGCTACATACCACAACGGTGCGGTCGTAGAACAAAGACTTCCTGTGCCGATTCGGCTGGCCGAAATGAGAGGGAATCCAAGAGTGCCGCCGCCTTGGACAGCGAACGATGCGATGGTGACTCCCGATGATCGAGGGATTGCAGCCGTAGTTTCGAACACCTCCGGACTCAACAGCGAAATCGCGGCTACTTTGGATCAATTCGACAAAAGACTTTCTGAAGGCGGTATTACGATTTTCGAGCGGAGTACGCGGATCGCTATCTGGCTCGTCGCGCGACGACGCGGTGCTCCGCTCGATCGCTTTTCGGTGCATTTCCTGGACGGTGTGATGTACGGCTTGCACGAGGAGGGTCATACCGAGCACCACGCCTTCGAAAGCGATTTCGACGAAATGGATCGCACTAAGCTCCAGGTCCAACGGTGGGTTGGCCGCTTTGGGTCTTCGACACCATCGCTGCTGCCGGAGGATCCATCGTCGGCGCGCTTTACTGGACCAATCGCAAGCGAGATAGGCCTCTTCAATCAAGTTCACAACGTCGTCAAGTTCAGAGACGCCACGGAAGGAGACATGACGCAAAAGGAATTGACCGAGGAGGTCCGTAAGATTCTCGACAATCTCGTGGTCTTCGAAGATGAAGCAGCGTTACGACGAGGAGCGCCCGGAACCAGGAAACCGCGGCTCGGCTACGACTTCATTCCGCTCATGATAACAATGCCGTTCGTTCGTAAAACAGGACAGTTGGGTAGAGGTGCATCCAACCTGATTGTGACGAAGGTGAGGGGCCCGGGGTTGGGCGAACACGCCGCAAACTTAATTGCCCTTGCGCTTGAACGTCATCTCAGAGACCGCGTGAGGACCCACGGACGCCCGTTAATCCTGAAACCTTCGGAAATTCCGTTAAAGCATCCAGGTGATGAGGCGGGTGAGGTGATAGTGGTGTTAGAACCGCTACCGAAAAAGACGAGCGGCGACAAAGGAGAGCCCGATCTCAGCAAGCGCGACGACTTCAAGCGCAACATGGCCCAGGCATGGGACTGCACCAAGCTGACAGGGCCTCCTAAGAATTTCACCGGGAAAGAGTTTGGGCGTGCGTTTTGGATGGACCGCGAGAGAGGTTTGCACGCGGATCCCGAAAATACTTTCACCAGGGGCACAGTGACCAAAGATGGCATTGTCACAGAAGGAGAGCTTCCCTGTGTGGTCGGCCGGGATCGAGTTGTATTGGGAAGCTTCCATACGCATCCGGACGAAATAATCAGCCCGCCCGAGCCGTCGCCAAAGGATCTGACATACGTGAAGGATTGTAGCGGACCGCCGAAGGACCCGGATGAAAAGGGACCAAGCTTTCCGAAGGAGCGTGAACCACAGCATTACATCGTCACCGGTAACCAGGCATTTCGGTTTTTCGCCGATGGGACGGTCATCGATGAGCCAATCGATTTACCCGTAGTGCCGTGTCCCCTGGTGAACCCGTGAGGGTCAGATCGAATAGACGTTAGGACGTTGATTGGATGAATAGTCGAACAACAGCACAAGCCAGAACCTCTGCTTGGCCCGATGTTTGGACCTGCGGCCTGCAACGGAAGTGCGCGGGCTGCGGGACGCATACCGTTGCAGGCGGCGGCTGTTCGGAGTGCAGCAAGAAGAGGGATCTTCTGCAAGGCAAAGCGGCTACCAGTGAAGACGTGAATGAAGTGCCGCAGTCAGTTCATCAGGTGCTGAGATCGCCGGGTCAGCCATTGGACAGTGCCACCCGCGCGTACATGGAGCCTCGTTTCGGACACGACTTCAGTGGCGTTCGCGTTCATGCGGACGCGGGTGCAGCGGAATCGGCGCGCGCGGTCAATGCTCATGCGTACACAGTTGGAAAAGACGTCGTTTTCGGACGCGGCCAGTTCGCGCCGCATACGAGTGCCGGACGGCAGCTATTGGCCCACGAGCTGACGCATGTCGTGCAGCAATCACAGTCGTCTACCAACCAGCCGCTCGCCGTTGGTCCAGCCAACGACGCTTACGACCAGGCAGCAGATCGTGCGGCTGATTCCGTCATGAGCCGGGAAGGGCACGTGGGTTTGGCACGCACGCAATCCCGGCGTTGGGAGTTTCACCGTTCGCCTCCGCGACATGACCGGCGAAGCGTTGATCGCTTCGCGCGACTTCGAACCAAACCCGCGTTGCGTGATCGGAGTTTCCACGAAGCATTGTGAGGACGAATGAGTAGCTTTCCAGGTTCACCGCGCCTGCTCAAAGGCGCAATCATCGGGCTCGATCCCTCGAAGCCGCTCGCGAGTGTGGTGGTGTTTCAGTACAACCCTGACACGCTGTCGCGAAGGATCACGGCGCGTTCGAGCGGCGGCAACGACAACGCCGATCGTTCCGAAGCGTTTCGTCTCACCGGTCCTCCGAAAGAGGAGATCACTGCCAGTATCGAGATCGACGCCACCGATCAATTGGAGGAGGCAAACCCGCTCGCCGTCGCTTCCGGCATTCATCCGACGCTCGCCGCGCTCGAGATGCTGCTGTATCCGCAGAGCGCCCTCACGATTGCGAATACCGCGCTGGCGCTGGCCGGTAATCTCGAGATCATTCCGCCGGAAGCGCCGTTGACGCTCTTCTTCTGGGGACCGGCGCGCGTCGTGCCGGTGCGCATCACGAGCCTGAGCATCACCGAAGAAGCCTACGACACGCTGCTCAACCCGATTCGGGCCAAGGTCGATCTCACGCTGCAAGTGCTCAGTTACTTCGACCTGAAAGTTACTAACCCAGGCTACCAACTCTTCCTCGCGCACCACATCGCGAAAGAGGTGCTGGCAATCACGAACGTCGCCAACAGCGCGGAGAACATCGCCACGTCGATGAAGCTCTTTTAAGGACAGGTGAAATGATGTTTCCTCGGACCAGCCGCTACTACAACATCGAGATCGTGAAGTATGTCGCTTCAGATCAACGCGAGATCGTCTATCTCCGCCGTCGTTTTCTGCCGCGTTCAGTTCCCGGGCCGGTCATTGCCGAGCACAGCGTCGAAGAAGGCGATCGACTCGACAACGTTACGGCGAAGTATCTCGGCGATCCGGAACAGTTCTGGCAACTGTGCGACGCCAACGACGCGATGCAGCCTGATGAACTGACAGCAGAGATTGGCCGTCGCATTAAAGTCGTGATGCCGAACGGAGGTCGATAAACGTGCCTGATCTCGGCGTGAGATTACAACTGCTGATCGGCGCGAACATTCCTCTGCCCGCGCCATTCGAAGTGATGGATTCGTTCATCGCTCTCGAGGTGCGTAACAACGATCGCGAACGCGACGTGTTCGATATGGAGCTCAGCCTCGGCAAAGACTCGCTAATCGATTACGGGTTGCTGCTGAACGGCTATTTCGATCCGCCGAACCGCATCGTCATCGCCGTCCTGATGGGCGTGCTGCCTGAGGTGTTGCTCGACGGCGTGATCACGAGTCATCAAGTGATACCCAGCAACAAGGCCGGTGAATCGACGTTGAGAATTACCGGCGAAGACATCAGTCTCCGCCTCGATCTCGATCCGGCAAGCGCGACGCATCCCAACCAGCCTGACTCGGTAATTGTCACGAAGATCCTTGCCAAGTATCTCCAGTACGGAATCACGCCGCAGGTCACGCCGACGACGGACGTTCCGATCCAGGTGAATCGCGTCCCGTCGCAGCAGGAGACGGATCTCGCTTACATCCGCCGGCTGGCTGAACGCAACGGGTTTGTCTTCTACATCGAACCTTTGCCAGTTCCGGGCTTTTCGACTGCTTACTTCGGTCTCGATAACAGGTTGGGAGTGCCGCAACCCGCGTTGTCGCTCAACATGGGCCCGCAAACGAACGTCGATCAGCCGATCAACTTTCACTACAACGCGCTTGGTCCAGTCGCGCCGCGCGTGACCATTCTCGAGCCGATCACCAAGACGCCGATCACGATTCCCGCGCCGACGGGACTGCGTCCGCCGCTCGCGTTGCGTCCGTCAGCGCCTCTGAGAAGTTACATCGCCCGCGACGCAGCGAACCTCGATCCGAGCCAGGGACTGCTGCGCGCGGTCCAATCGAGCACCGATTCGTCCGACGCCGTCAGCGCGACGGGCGAAGTCGACGCGGTGCGGTATGGACAGGTGTTGCGGTCGCGGCGTCTCGTGGGCGTGCGCGGCGCCGGACTCAGTTACAACGGCAACTACTACGTCAAACAAGTGACTCATCGGATTCGCCGCGGTGAGTACAAACAGAGCTTCTCGTTATCACGCGAAGGACATGGATCATTGACTCCGCTCGTCGTGCCGTCGTTGAGTTGAAGAATCATGAATAATCAGGGACCGCCATTTCTGGGAAAGTTTCGCGCCACCGTCAGCGACAACCGCGACCCGCTGCTCAAGGGACGGCTGCGCGTGAAGGCCCAGGACGTTTACGGCGATGAAGAAAGCGGCTGGGCGTTGCCGGCGCTGCCTTACGTTGGCAACGGAGTCGGTCTGTTTCTGATCCCGCCGACGGGCGCGTCGGTGTGGGTCGAGTTCGAGCACGGCGATCCTGATTATCCGATCTGGGCCGGCGGGTTTTGGGCCGACGGTGAAGTGCCCGCATCGCCGGGGATAGCGGAGAAGAAGATTCTGAAAACAGACACGGCGACTCTGTTGCTCGACGACACGCCCGGCGCGGGCGGCGTCACGATCGAAACGACCGCGGGAATGAAGATCAAGATCGACGTGACGGGAATCGAGATCAATAACGGCGTCAACGCCGTCGTGAAACTACAAGGACCGAAGGTGTCGATCAACGGAACTGCTTTTGAGGTGACTTAAATGCCAGGTTTTCTCTTACATCTCGGCGCACAGGTGCTGTGCGCTCATCCGCCGGGCCAGGCCACGCCGGTGGTTACGAATCCGCGCGTCAAAGTCAGCGGTCAAGCGATCGTGATGCAGTCGAGCCAGTACGCCATCGCCGGCTGTGCGTTAACGGGGACGGGCAGTCCGCCGTGCGCGACGGCTTCGTGGACCACGGCGGCTGTGCGCGTTAAGGCGAACGGCGTTCCCGTGCTGCTTCAGGATAGCCAGTCGATCTGCGCGCCAACCGGCACGCCGCTCAGCATCATCGCCACGCAGACGAGAGTAAAGGGGACGTGATGAATATCGACTACCCGTTTGATTTCGACGGCAGCGGCCGCACCGCGACGACGGATGACGACGATCACATTCGCGACATGATCGAGGAACTCCTGTTCACCAATCC
This sequence comes from Acidobacteriota bacterium, assembly GCA_046732935.1. GTDB lineage: Bacteria > Acidobacteriota > Blastocatellia > Pyrinomonadales > Pyrinomonadaceae > PSRF01. The sequence goes on from JBKPOC010000010.1 coordinate 45,851, forward strand.
CGGCGAACGAGTGAATCGTCCGGACTTCGGTTCAGGACTCTTGAAGATGGTGTTTGCTCCGAACAGCGCCGGACTCGCCTCGACGCTGCAAGGCGTAGTGCAGGCTGCGATTCAGCGCTGGCTCGGCGACTTGATCGAGTTGAAGACTCTCGAAGTAGTAGCGGAGAACGCAACGCTGAGTCTAACGATGAGCTACCTGGTCCGCCGGACCAACGAAGTTCGAACGACAGATATCTCGCGTACTGTGTAGCGGTGTTACGAGGAGATGACGCCAGCATGTCAGGACTAGTCAAGACTGAAGAGTTAGGAAGGGGGCAAGCGCAGCGCGCCCCCGCAGTGCTGAGCTTGTTGCGCGAACGATTGCGGGGGCGCGCTGCGCTTGCCCCCTTCCTGACTTGTTCTCTTTTTGCTTGTTTCTTTGGTGCTAGAGGCGCGTTATGAAGACAGAACTCTGCAACGTAGATTTACGACGGCACATGGTCCGTGAAAAGACCGACGCGCGCGGCCGTCCGGTCCTCAATGGCATCGACTATCTCGAGGTCAGCGACGATCAACTCTCACTGCGCGTTTTCTTCCTCGGCAAGGCGCCCAAGCCGATCAGCAAGAAGAACTTCGTGATCACGGGCGGACAGCGCGTCATCGACATCCGCGTGATCGACATCGACGTCTGTCGCGTTTCGGGCAAAGACCTCGACGACTGCATAACCGTCCACGTCAATAAGCCCGGCGACTTTTCCGATTACGTGTTGCGCATCGTCGAGCTCGACAAACGCGGCTATCCGACGAACCGTCCGATGCGCGGCTTCGATCGCCGTTTCGCGCAGCTCTGTTTCTCGTTCAAAGTCGGCTGTCCGAGCGATCTCGACTGCCTGCCGCAAAGCGCTTGCGTGCCGTCGCCGTTTCCGCAAGTCGATCTCAATTACCTCGCCAAGGACTACGCCAGTTTTCGCCAGACGATCCTGGACCGGCTCTCGTTGACGATGCCGGACTGGAAGGAACGTCACATTCCGGACATCGGCATCATGCTCGTCGAGGTGCTCGCCTACACCGCGGACTACCTGAGTTACTTCCAGGACGCAGTCGCGACCGAAGCGTATCTCGACACGGCCCGGCAGCGAATCTCGGTGCGCCGCCACGCGCGGCTCGTCGACTACAAGATGCACGAAGGCTGCAACGCGCGCACGTGGGTGTTTGTCGAAACGCGCGGCGGCTCGATCAAGCTGAGACGCAACGAAGTGGCCTTCATCGCCGGACTCAAGAAAGCCGCCAGCGACAGTCCCGGCATGATGACGAAGGACACGTTGCGGCGTCTCAATCCCGATCCGCGCAAGTACCAGGTCTTCGAACCGATGGGACCGGCGGAGTTCACGCTTACTGAAGCGCACAATCAGATTCTCTTTTACACGTGGGGTGACTTCGAATGTTGTCTCGCCAAGGGCACGACGAGCGCGACCTTGATCGACGAGTACTTACCCGATCCGCCGCCGCCTCCTCCGTCGAAACAAGGTTACGGCTACGGGTACAAACAAGCGCCGCCCAAACCGAAAACGGAACCGCGACGCAAACTGAATCTCCGTCGCGGCAACATCCTCGTCTTCGAAGAGGTGATCAGTCCGAAAACGGGAGAGGCCGCCGACGCTGATCTCACGCGGCGTCATGCCGTGTTGTTGACGCAAGTCACGCCTGACAAAGACGAGCTCACCGGACAACCGCTGCTCCAGATCGAGTGGGCGACTGCCGACGCGCTTCCATTCACGATGTGCATCTCGTCAACGGGTAGTGCTCCCGATTGCGAGCAACTCGATAACGTCACTGTGGCGCGCGGCAACATCGTGCTTTGCGATCACGGCCGGACCATCGGCGGGCGCGTCATTGACGATCGACCGGAGGAAGATCTGGGTTGCGTGCCGGAGGAGGAGTCGGAGGCAGAGTGCGGCTACGTTTCATGCGCGCCGGAGGTAACGATCTCGGCGGGCCGTTACCGTCCCGTGCTCGCGGAAGAACCGATCACTTACAGCGAGTGGCTCCCGCACGTGGAAGAGTCGTTCCCGGAAGAAGCTGACGAAGATCCTTGTCCGAAAGAGGAGATCTCGGCGAAGCGCATCATCCGACAGGATCCGCGGAAGGCGATGCCGCAGGTCGCGCTGATGAGTCGTGTTCCGGGTGACGTCACGGACATTTGGTGGCAACCGCGGTACGACCTGTTGGCCAGTCTTCCTGACGATCTGCATTACGTCGTCGAGATCGACAACCGTTCGAAAGCGCACCTGCGTTTCTCAGATGGCGAGTTGGGACGCGCTCCGATCGCGGGCGAACGTTTCCGTGCTCGCTACCGAATCGGCAACGGCGTTGCGGGAAACGTTGGCGCCGAAGCGATCTCGCACATCGTCACGAAGAACCGTCTGACCGGGATCCAACTGCTGCCGCGCAATCCGATCGCTGCGTCCAGCGGCATCGATCCGGAAGAGACGGATCGCGTTCGCTTGTTTGCGCCGTACGCGTTTCGCTCCGATCTGCAACGCGCAATCACGGCGGAAGATTACGCCGAGTTGGCCCAGCGCCATCCGGGCGTGCAAAAGGCGGCGGCGGTGCTGCGTTGGACCGGCGCGTGGTACGAAGTGATCGTCGCCATTGATCCAAAAGCTCCGAAAGATCAGGCTGAAGCAGTTGAACGATTGCTTGACGAAGTCGAGTGTTTGCTGCGGCCTTTCCGACGCATCGGCCACGACGTGCGCGTGACGGCGGCGACATACGCGTCCCTCGACGTCGAGATTAAAGTCTGCGTCTTGCCGGACTATCTCACCGGACACGTGAAGGCAGAACTACTCGATCTCTTCAGCAACCGCGTCTTGCCTGACGGCCGTCTCGGCTTTTTCCATCCCGACAATTTGACGTTCGGGTCAGGAATCATGATCAGCAAGTTGGTGGCGCTCGCGCATTCCGTGACCGGCGTCGAGAACGTCGTCGTGACGAAGTTGCAGCGTTATCGCGAGGCGCCCGGCCGCGAGTTGGTGGATGGAATCCTGAAGATCGGGCCACTGGAGATCGCGCGTTTGGACAACGATCGAAACTCGCCGGAGAACGGACGAATTGTTTTTACGATGGGGGGCGGTCGATAACCTCATGCAAAAATCGAAGCTGAATCCTGCAACCTGCGATTGCTGCGAAGGCGTGGAAGCGCTGACGCCGGTCGCCATTTTCAATCGACCCGGACTCGACGCGATCGCGTTTCGCGTGGGCACGCACGGCAGTTTTCTCGAAACGATGAAGGCGCGTCTTTCGAGCAGCGCGTTTCCGCGACTGGCGGCGCTGACGACGCGCGAGACTCGCGATGCCTCCATCGCTTTGCTCGACGCCTGGGCCATGGTCGGCGACGTCTTGACGTTCTACCAGGAGCGCATCGCAAACGAGGGTTACTTGCGCACGGCGATCGAGCGGCGTTCAGTGCTCGAGCTGGCGCGTCTGGTCGGGTATCGGCTGAAGCCGGGTCTGTCAGCAAGCGTCTATCTCGCTTACACGCTCGAGCCGACGCAGGACAGCACGGTGATCGAGATCGGCAACAAGGCGCAGAGTCTTCCCGGTCCGGGCGAGCTGCCGCAGATCTTCGAAACCGCCGAGAAGCTGATCGCGCGTTCCGGCGTGAACGTGATGAAGCCGCGACTCACGCAGCCGCAAATCCTCAGTTCGTTTGATTTCGAAGACGTCACTGTTTTCTTTAACGGAACTTCGCTGGATTTGCGCATTAACGATGTATTCATCGTGACGTTCAGCATGTTGAATCCGCCGGAAGATAGAGACGCGGTTTATCGCGTCAACGAAGTGACGGCGATTCCTGAGGAGAACCAGACCAAAGTAAAACTGCATATCGACGGAACGATACCGGGATTCCTCGGCAGTGCAGTGAACATTTTTGCCGACATCTCCATTGCTTTAAGCACGATCCAGGACAAGTTCACGAATCTCGATCCGTTCGGAGTGTCGCTCGACTCCAAGACGGTGAAGAAAATAGTTGAGCATTTGACGCGGGTGGTTACCGACGTCAGGGGTATTTTGGCTAACACCGCTTTTTCGGGTCAGCAGCAGATCGACAGGATCATTGCGGAGTTGCAACCGCTGCCGGCATTTTTGAGCAGCCAGTATACGCAAGCATCGGCGCGCGGCTGGGACAACATCGCCGCCTGGCTGGTGGAGCTCATTACCGAGGTCGGGAAGTTACAGCACATTCTCAATCCCTCGCATGATAATGGTTCCAATGGTTCGCAGCCCCCACCGACCGGACTGCCGACGTTCGTTGAAATGTTCGAGCCGTTCAAGCTGCCGCAGTCGGTGCAGCCGAACGGCGAAGCACAGTTGAGGCGGCCCATCGCAAAGATCTTTTCCGCTCGCTCCGAATTCGCGGCGCGAATGTACAGCGCCATCAACCCGCAAGCCGCGCCTTTCGTCGACGCTGTCTTATCCAAGGCAAACTTCGTCGAGTCGCCAACGCTGTCGTCCAGAGGGCCAACAGTCGTCGCCGTGACAAAGGCCGAGGCGCTGCGAACGAAAGCATTCATCGCCGGGCACAATTTGCCCGTGGTACGGACCGATAGTGGCGTTCAAGCGCCGACGTTCCAGGAATATATCGCCGCGCTTACGGCCGCAGGTATCCAGGTCCCGCCGGGACAACCGTTGAGCGTGCTCGCACTCGACGCGGAGTACGATCAGATCAAGGAGAAGAGCCGGATTGCCATCAAGCACCCGACTCTCAACGCGAACGGTCAAATATCAGGGTTCAACGTAACCTTTCACACTGTCGACAAAGTCGACACCACCCAACTTGTATTCCTCGACATTCCGTTTACGACGACCGTCCTGACGCTCCACACTCCCTGGTTGACAGCAGCGGAGGTCACGCAAAACGCGAACAGCATTGCGTTGGTCCGCAACACGAGAGTTTTTGTGGAGAGCGAAGAACTTGCTCTCGCGGAAATTGAACTGCCGGAAGATCTGGGTTTCTTGCCGCAAGATCTTAATCCGCTGATCGAGCTTGACGGTTTTTATTCAAACCTTGAGTCGGGGCGCTGGTTCATCATCTCGGGCGAGCGCGTCGTCTTCGACACGCACACGAACAAGCTCATCAATACCGGCGTCATCGTGAGCGAACTGATCATGGTGGCGTCCGTGGTCCATGACGCCAAGATGCTGATCAACGGCGAATTGGTTGAGCTCAAGGGCGAGAAGCTGCACACGTTCATTCGTCCGGCGCAGACTCCCGCTTACCGCTATCGCCGCAACACCGTGAAGGTCTATGGCAACGTCGTACGCGCGACACATGGCGAAACACGCAACGAAGTGATGGGCAGCGGCGATGGGAGCAAGACGTTGCAGTCGTTCCAGTTGCTTCAACCACCACTGACTTACTTACCCGCTGCAAATCCCGCGGGTACGCAGACCACGTTGCAAGTCCGCATCAACGATATCCTCTGGAGCGAATCAGAAAACCTGTTCGCGCTTGGGCCAGACGTACGCAAGTACATCACCAAGCAGGACGACGACGGCAAGACAACGGTCATCTTCGGCGACGGCGAACACGGATCGCGCTTGCCGACGGGAGTCGAAAACGTAAAAGCCGTTTACCGGCAGGGCATCGGCAAAGGCGGCAACGTCAAAGCGGAACAGATCAAGCTCCCGCTGACCAAACCGCTCGGCGTCAAGGGCGTGATCAATCCGTTGCCGGCGAGCGGCGGCGTCGACAAAGAGTCGCGCGATCAGGCGCGGCGCAATGTTCCCATCGCCGTGCTCGCGTTGGATCGTCTCGTGTCGGTGCAGGACTATGCCGACTTCGCGCGCACTTTCGCCGGCATCGCCAAGGCCAGTGCTAAACAACTCTCCGACGGCGAACGCGAAGTAGTTCACCTGACGATCGCGGGCGCCGGAAACATCCCGATCGACGTCAACTCCGATCTTTATCGCAACCTGCTGGAGGCGCTCGCTCGCTTCGGCGATCCGATGCAGCCGGTGCAAGTCGAGTCGTTCGAACGAGTGCTGCTGGTCGTGATCGCGAAGGTCAACGTGTTGCCTGAATTCCTGTGGGAGAAAGTAAAGGAGCAGATGCGCGCGTTGCTTTTGGACAAGCTTGGTTTTGAAAACCGCGAGTTGGGCCAGAGCGTCACGCTCAGCGAAGTGCTCAGCCTGATGCAGTCGGTGCCGGGCGTTAACTACGTCGACTTCGACGTTCTCGACTCGGTGAGTGAAAAGACGCTGGCGGATGCAAACTTCGGCGCGAAGCTGACGTTGAAGCCGCGCGTCAATGCGAGCCTGGCGCGGATCAACGAACAGAGAAGCGACATCCTGCCGGCGCAGCTTGTTTTCCTCAGTAGTGACGCTGTCGACACGTTGGTTCTCGAGGAGGTCGCCGTATGAACGGGACGATAGATGAAAGCATGGTCGCGGGCGCGCAGAATCTCGACCGTCTTTACCAGTTGCTGCCGGTCGTCTATCGCCAGCGCGACGAAGAGCTCGGCGGACCGCTGCGCGATCTGTTGAAGGTGATCTCGCAACAGGTCAACGTGGTTGAAGACAATATCCTCCAGCTCTATGAAAACTGGTTCATCGAAACGTGTCAGGACTGGGCCGTTCCGTACATCGGCGAGTTGGTCGGCTACACGCCCGTCCACGAAGCAGGCGAGCCCGGGCGACTGCCGGACGATCAGCCACGCAACCGGATCCTGATGCCGCGGAGCGAAGTGGCGACGGTAATTCAATCGCGGCGGCGTCGCGGTACGCTGGCTTTGCTCGAAGAAGTAACGCGAAACACCGCCGGCTGGCCGGCGCGTGCGGTCGAGTTTTTCCGGCTTCTCGCCGTCAATCAGGCGGTAAATTCGTCGCTGGCCAGTCGCGGACGTTTTCCCGATCTGCGCAGAGTCGGCGATCTCGATCTGTTGGATGGCCCATTCGAACGGCTCGCGCACACGGTGGATATCCGTCGCATAACTTCATCGCGCGGAATCGGCCGTTTCAATCTCGGCAGTGTCGGGTTGTTTGTCTGGAGACTGAACACGTATTCCGTCACGATGAGCCAGGCCGCGTGTCTCGAAGACGAGGGCATACCGTTCGCCTACACGTTCAGCTTTCTCGGCAACGACACGCCGTTGTTTGCGCGCTCGCTGCCTGAGACTGATCCGACTCACATTGCCGATCAGTCGAACCTGCCGGTGCCGATCCGCCGCGGAACGTTCGAACGAAACATCGCGCGCTACTACGGTGAAGGGAAGAGCCTGCGAATCTGGACCGGCGTCAGCGACAACGGAAACTATCTGAAGATCGTTCCCGTTCCGATCGAACGAATCAAAGCCGCGAACCTGAGCGACTGGAACCGCTATCGCACGCCGCAGGGTTACGTCGCCGTCGATCCGGAGCTCGGCCGCATCGCATTTCATCCGGACGAGTCGCCGCGCGGTGTGTGGGTGTCGTACTCCTACGGCTTCAGCGCGGACATCGGCGGCGGCGAGTACCGCCGGCCGATTCGACAGGTACCGCAGACGGGCCAGTTCACCGAGTTTGATTTCAAGGATCTGGCATCTCTCGCAAAGCAGTTCAAGACGCCGGTGAGCCCGCTCAACCGTTATCTCACGGCGAACTTTCAGAAAGAGACCACGGATCTGCTGAAGCAGTACGACAACTCCGATCCGGTTCCCGAGGAAATTCGCAAGCCATTGCTCGCTGCGTTGATCGAAGACTTGAATCGCGCGCTTTCGGACGAGAAGCTTTGGGACAAACAACGTTTCGCCGGCGTACAACTCGACGCCGAGCTCACGCTGCTGATCGCGCGCCTGGTTGAAGGCAAACTCGCACGCGCCGAGTTGAACCGGCTCAACCGAGTGCTGTTGCAACTCGCCTTCAAGACCGAGCTCGCCGAATACCTTCGTCTCTACCGCGTCGGCGAAGGACAACAGCTTCGGAACATCGAAAAAGCGATCGAGCAATGGGCCAAGGACGCACCGCGAAACGCCATCATCGAGATTACGGACAACGGCGTCTACTCCGAACCGCTCGACATCAGACTCAACCGCGGCCAGAGCCTGCAAATTCGCGCCGCAGAACGCAAACGTCCGATCATCTATCTGCACGAGCAGTACAAGAACCGGCCCGAGTGGTTGGCGGTGAATAGCAAGACGGGCGGTTGTCTGACGCTCGATGGTCTTTTGATCACGGGCCGCAGCATGAGAGTCGAAGGCGCTGTGGAACAAGTGCAACTCCGGCACTGCACGTTGGTGCCGGGTTGGGGAATCGGACCCGGTTGCGATCCGAAGCGTCCGGCGAAACCGAGTCTCGAGCTTTACAAGACTGACTGCCGCGTGAAGATCGAGCACAGCATCGTCGGTTCGATTCAAGTGCTCAAAGATGAAGTGCGCACTGATCCACTCGAGATCAGCATCAGCGACAGCATCATCGACGCGACCAGCGACGAGCGGGAGGCATTGGGCGCGCCAAACTGGCCGCGCGCACACGCCACGTTGCGCGCGCTGCGCTGCACCATCATCGGCGAGGTCCAAACACACTCGATCTCGCTGGCGTCCGATTGCATCTTCACCGGCAGGATCAGCGTCAGTCGACGGCAGATCGGCTGCATGCGTTTTTGTTACGTCCCGCCCGGATCGCGCACGCCGCGTCGTTACAACTGCCAACCGGATCTGGTCGAAACAGCAGTCAACAAGGAGTTCAACAAACCCGAAGAGGTGGACCATCGGCTGCACGCGTTGCGCAACGAACGGATCCGCGTCGAGCCGCGATTCAACAGCACGCGTTACGGGCGGCCGGAGTACTGCCAGTTGTCAGCGTCGTGCGCTGCTGAAATCACCGAAGGCGCTAGCGATCAGTCAGAGATGGGAGTCTTTCACGATCTATTTCAACCTCAGCGGGCGGCGAATCTGCGCGTTCGCTTGAGTGAGTTCATGCCCGCCGGATCTGAAGCGGGAATCATCTTCGCGAGTTAGGAGAAAAGCACAATGAACGGCGATCTTTCACGCATCACCTTCAATCCTCACAAACACTTCACGAGCATCGTGCTCCAGCAAGGGCGCGTGCAACTGGATGCTGACGGGAACGAACAGGCGGGCATCCTCCTGCACTTCATGCGCAGCCTGGCGGCGGATCTAATCGGCCAGCACGGCGGCCCAGACGATGTGTTCGCCAACCAGCAACAACGGACCGGAGTGTCGGATAGGATCTGCGGGTTTGGGATCATCGGCGCCTCGGGCACAGTCGCGGCGCCCAGCTTCTTTCCTAATTCCGAACTGCGCCAGGAAGAAAGAGACCTGCTGACCAAAGCGATCGAGAAGAACCAGGTGCCACTGGTGATCACCTCCGGACACTATTACGTCGATGGCCTGCTCAGCGAAAACGAGACGCCGTGGCGTTATGCGACGCAGCCCTATCTCGAACGTGCTAACGATGACGAGATCCGAAACAAGCTCGCCGGCGTCTATCTGCTATACCTCGACGTCTGGGAACGGTTCGTCACGTCACTCGACGATCCATCATTGCGCGAGGTCGCGCTTGGCGGCGCGGACACCGCCGGCCGCATGAAGTTGACGTGGCAAGTGCGGATTGCGCCGGACACGATTTCCCAACCGCCCGGCTCGTGTACGGACTTCAATGCGGTGTGGCCAAATGTTATGAGAGAGCTTCTGCCTCGTAATCGCGGCCTGATGAAAGCCCGGGCAAAGGCCAGTGAAGAATCGGCCGAAGAAGACGTCTGCATCACCTCGCCGGAAGCGCGCTTCAGTGGCCTGGAAAACCAACTCTATCGCGTCGAAATTCATCGCAGTGGCCCAGGCGTCGATCCCAACACGGACAATCTCGACGTCGCGGCCACGTTCAAATGGTCGCGCAACAACGCGACGCTGGTCGCGGCAGTGAAAGAGAAGCATGGCGATCGATTGATCGTCAGCGGTTTGCGAGATCAGTCGCGCTGGTTCAAGGCGGGCCAGTGGGTCGAGATCACTCACGACGCGCTCGAGCTTAACCGGTTGCCGGGCACGCTGGTCCGGCTCGCAAGTGTCGACGGCGAGGTTCTGACTATCGATCCGTACACGACGTCAGGGACCATCTTCGAACCCGGCGACAACTTCGAGAACCTGCCGATCAAGAACCTGAAAGTGCGCGGTTGGGACCACCACGAACCCGAAGAAGACTTGCTCATCGACGGAGCGATACCGCTGGTCGAAGGCGACTGGATCGAGCTGGAAGACGGAGTGCAGATCAGGTTCGAACCTAACGCGACTTCCGCGCCGTTTTATCTGACCGGCGATTACTGGTTGATACCCGCACGCGTCGCCACCGGCGACGTCGAGTGGCCGCAGCAGACAGTGCCGGATCCGAATGATCCGACGAAGACGGTTAGAGAGCCCGAGTGGCTTCCGCCTCAAGGCGTAGAGCACCATTTTGCGCCGTTGGCAGCGGTCACGCTGGGCGCGGGAGGCGCGATCACCCAGATTGTCGACCTGCGTCACAAGTTTGAGCCGCTGGCCAGTTGCCTTACGCGACTAAACGTATAAAGGGCAGTTCCTGCCGCAAAATCCGTGGTCAGCAAACGGGCGACGTGTGATAAGCTGTCACCCGCTTGCTGACCATGCCTATCATCGCTTCCGGTTCCTACTTCATGTCAATAACCAGCGAAGGAGTCGAAGGCTTCTATGAGTGATAAAAAAGGTTGGGGTTCGACCGTTGCCGGTTGGTTTATCGAACGAGACGAGCCGCCCGCAACCGAGGCCATCGAATCCGCCACCGCCCAGTCTCCCTCAGTCGAAACGTTCGCAACATCAGGCGACGACTACACGTCGCCATCGCCGACGCAGCAAGTCTTCCAGACCGCGCCTCCGCGACCAGCCGGCGGACAGATCGACTTCGCTGCTGTTTTTCAAGCTGCCGGCGTCGACGCCGAGGAACAACAACGCGTCACGCGCACGACTGAGTTGCTGCGCGGCTTGCCCGCGGGCACTGATGCGGCGATCAAGAAACAGATTGTCGAAGCTTCATTGAAGGCCTTCGGCGTACCGATCGAAAAGATCATCGAGGCGACCGTTGAAGAGATACAGGCACTCGACGGTTACATCCGCAACGGCGCGGCCGACAATGAGAAGTTGATCCAGGAGTCAGACGCACGCATCAAGCAGTACGAGGAAGAGATCAAGAACATTCGCGCGGTGATGCAGCAGAGCGTGGACGAGCAACAGAACCTGATCAAGGTGTGCAACGACAAGAAGCTCGAGGTGCAGCAAGTGCTGGAGTTTTTCGGTCAGGACAAAGTGGCCAGCGTAGTCAAAGCTTCGCCGAAGCTTCACGATCCTTCAGAACAGGCAGCGGGAAATCCGGCCAATTAAGAAAGGAAGACAACCGTTATGTTCAAACGTCTGGCAAATCTGTGGAAAGGTTTCCTGTCGCTGTGGATTTCGGACATCGAGAAAGAGCATCCGGAAATCGCGTATGAGAACGCGATCAACTCGATGGTCGAGAAGTATTCGAAACTAAAGACCGCCACGGCGGGAATTATTCGCCGCCGCGAAGATCTCGACGAGCGTTACAAACGCGCAACTGCCGAGTTGGCCCAGACCGAAGCGGAGCTGGACACGGCCGTTTCCACCAATCAGGACGATCTGGCCGTCATCCTGATTCAGAAGAAAAACCAGCTTACGGCCGACGTCGCCGGCCTGAAGACAGAGATGGAACAGGCGCGCACCGACGCTGATTCGGCGAAGAATTCCTTACTGGGCGTGCAGTCAGAGATCAGGAAGCTGCAAAGTGAGCGCGACTCAATGCTCGCGAAGATGCAGTCGGCCCAGGCGCGAATCAAGGTGCAGGAGCAGTTGGATGGACTATCGGTTGACGCCGAAGTCAAAGCTCTCGACAACGTGCGCCAGCACATCAAGACGACGATCGCCGAAGCAAACCTCGGCAAGGAGTTGTCGGAATCTTCACTCGATTCACGGCTCGCCGCGCTGCGCAACCAGACCGGCGACGTGCAAGCCAAGCAAGAGCTCGCGGCGCTGAAGGCGAAGAAAGCCGCGCAGCAGGCACAAACCAATAAGAGTATGTAGGGGCAGCGTCTTTGGACTTTGGTCTTAGGTCTTTGTGCTTAGTACTTTGTGCTTTGTACTTTGATCAAAGACCCAAGACCAAAGACCCAAGACCTAAGACCAAAAACAAAGTACAAAGCACAAAGCACCAAGTACAAAGCTCAAAGTACAACGCCCCAAAGAGGTGACCAATGAGACTGACTCCCCTGGCAAAAGCGTTCATAGCAGTCGTGGTGTTGGCGGTTATCGGATTTGCGACATGGCATTACAAAGGCGACGCGATCAAGCAATGGGCTGGCGGTGAAAAAGTAGCGTCCGGCGGCGACGACAAAGGCGAGTTCGATAAGCTGAACAACGCTCCCGGCGATCCCGCGCGCAACACCGGTTCGACGGGCGTGAGCGGCGCTTCAATCGGCAGCGGCAGACTGAACCGTCCTCTCGTTGTCGGCATCAACACCTGGGCCGGTCACGCGCCTGGCATCGTCTTCAACAACGGCATGGAACCGAATGGCGGGTCGCAGTACAAGACCAAGTACGGCATCGACGTGAAGTTCGTCCTGCTCGAAGATCCGGCGGCGAAGTTTTCCGCGTTTCAGAGCGGCGCCGTCGACATCATGTGGAACACCATCGACAACTGGGCGCGCGAGGCGTCGATGCTGGCCGAGAAGAACCAGGCTGCCAAGTCGATCATCATGCAGGACTGGTCGCGCGGCGGTGACGGCATCGTGGCGCTCTCGTCGATCAAGTCAGTCGAAGATCTGAAAGGGAAGAAGATTGCGTGTACGCAGTTCACGCCGTCGCACTTCCTGCTGCTTTATTTGTTATCCCAGTCAGGCCTATCCCCGCAGGACCGCGCGGACATCGAGAAGAACATCGTCTTCACAACCGATGCGCCGGCCGCTGCCGCTGCGTTCAAAGCCAAACAGGTTGACGCCGCGGTTACGTGGGAACCCGATCTCTCGTCCGCGGTCGAGATGCGCGGCGCCGAAGCGCACGTCCTGGTCTCAACTCAAGCGGCGACGAACATCATCGCCGATACGCTTTGCGCGCGTCAGGACGTGATCGACAAAGCGCCCGAGACCATTCGCGACTTCGTGCGCGGCTGGTTGGACGGCATCGAGATGATCAAGAACAATCCGAACCCGTCGTACGAGGTCGTCGCGCGCGCGTTGAAACTCGACACCGACACAGTTTCGGGAATGCTTTCCGGATTGAAGTTGACGCCGTATGCGGATAACGCGCAGTTCTATGGTCTAACGGGCGCTAAAGCACACTACGAAACGCTGTTCGAGACGGCGTTTGTCATCTGGCGCAAGAAAGGCCTGGCAAACAAGGCCGTCAACGCGAAGGACTGGGCCGACACGCGGTTCCTGCAAGCGGTCGCCACGAACTATCCGGGCCAGAAAGTCGAGGAAGCGCCCGTAGTAGCGAAAGCGCCGTCGGAAAAGGACGTGCCGATCCTGCACCAGCAGATCCAGATTCAGTTCACGCCCGGTTCGGACGAGATCATGCCGGGCTCGTATCTGTTGCTCGACAAGTTGGGCGAGACGATGACATCGTTTGGCAGCACGATCTTGCGCGTCGAAGGCAACACCGACAGCACTGGTTCGGCGAGCGGCAACATAACGCTTTCCGATCGCCGTGCGCAGTCGGTGAAGAACTATATCGTCAAGAATTTCCCGAACATTCCGCCGACGCGCTTCCAGACAATCGGACGCGGCGCGACCAACCCGATCGCCGAGAACACGACCGAAGCTGGACGGCAACAGAATCGACGCACGGACATCAAGGTAATACTGGCGACAAATTGAAAGTAGTGGTCTTAGGACTTTGGACTTTGGTCTTTCGGCTTCGGTCATGATTTAACTAAGAGCTAAGACCCAAGACCTAAGACCAAAGCCCAACGCAGAAATGCCCTTGCCGAAGTCCAATTACTTTTCGATTCGTTCGCCGCTGCCGAGACGCACAGCGTTCCTGCTCGGATTTGTTGCGCCCATCCTGGTCTTCGGCGCGTGGTGCGTGTTGAGCTATAGCGGCCGCGTCGATCCTGATTTCCTGCCAAAGCCGACTGAAGTCATACGCGGCACGCTGCAACTTTTCCTGCAATACGATCTCGGGACCGCGATCCTCGTCTCCACGCGCCGGATCGCGATCGCGTTTGCGCTGGCGGCGGCAATCGCACTGCCGCTGGGCGTGCTGATGGGCGCGTTCGATCCGATCAATCGTTTCTTCGAGCCGATCATGGCGCCGCTGCGTTACATGCCGATCTCGGCGTTCATCCCGCTTCTGATCCTCTGGTTCGGCATTTACGAGCGACAGAAGATCGCGTTTCTGTTTCTCGGCGTGTTCGTCTATCTGCTGCCGGTGGTTGTTTCGTCGATCCGCCTGGTCCCGGAGGAGTTGGTCCAAACTGCCTTGACGCTCGGCGCATCGAAGTTTCAGGTGATCAGGACTGTGCTCGTTCCGGCCGCGCTGCCGGAGATCTTCGACAGCTTTCGTGTGATGAACGCGATCGCCTGGACCTACGTCATCCTCGCCGAAGCCGTGAACCCGGAATATGGCTTAGGCTACATGGTCGAGCTCGCGCGCACGCACCACAAAGCGTCATGGTCGTTTGCGGGACTGCTCGTGATCGGCGGCATCGGACTGTTGACTGACTTTCTCATTCGTCTCCTCTCCAGCTTGCTGTTCCGCTGGCGTGAAGCAACCTGAACCTGCGAAGTAGATGAGATCTTTTCCCGCAAAGGCGCAAAGACGCAAAGGAGTTTTCGAGAAACGCGGTAGCGCTTTGCGCCTTAGCGCCTTTGCGGGACCTTGCTATGAGCGATAACGAACGTCCAACACCGCTTCCTCAAGCCGGCGAACCGGGCACGATCGCGGTCGACGTCGGCACGGCCGCGCCCAGGCCGCACGTGACTTATCACCCGGACCAAAGCGGCGCGCCGCCAAAGCTGCGCGTCAGCGACTTGAGCGTCACTTATATCGATCGCAAGGGTAACCACACGGAAGCAGTGCGCGACGTTTCGTTCGACGTCTATGACAAACCCGATTCAGGAGAAGTTGTCGTTTTTCTTGGTCCATCGGGTTGCGGCAAGTCGACGATTCTGAAAGCAGTAGCCGGACTGCTGCCGCCGACTGAAGGTGAAGTTTTGGTCGACGGGAAGAAGGTGACTGACGTCGGGCGCGATCGCGGCATGGTGTTTCAGGCGTACACGTCGTTTGGCTGGCTGACGGTGCGCGAGAACGTCGAGTACGGTCTGAAACTCCAGGGCATCGGCAGATCGCAGCGCCGCGAAGTGTCGGACTCGATATTGAAATCAGTGGGTCTGGCCGAGTTTGCCGATCGCTATCCGAAAGACCTTTCGGGCGGCATGAAGCAGCGCGTGGCGATTGCGAGAACGCTCGTCAACAAACCGCGCGTCGTGTTGATGGATGAACCGTTCGGCGCGCTCGATCCGCAGACGCGCTGGGGCATGCAGAGTCTTTTGCTCGAGATCTCGCGGGCCGAGAACAACACGATCCTTTTCGTCACTCACGACGTATCGGAAGCTGTCTACCTGGCCGATACGATCTACGTTCTCTCGGCGCGCCCGGCGAGAATTCTGCATCAGGTGGACGTGCCCGCGTTTCCCGTGCGCGACATTGCGCTAAAATCAGCGCCGGAGTTCCGGGCGGTCGAGAAGAAGTTGTTGGACTTGATCTACGCCCCCGCCAAACAGTGAGCGACAAGCAACAGGTAACAAAACCACCGCAGCCCGCGCGCCCGGCAATGCGGAAAGACGGCGTGCCGGTCAACGTCACACCACTGCGCAACGACACAGTCGCCGCGACCCACGCGTTTGTCAGGCAGAAAGCCTATGAAGGCCGCTCGTATCTCAAGAAGGCCTTCGCGAATCCATACAATTTGTCGTTGTTGGGCGGCGGTCTCGCCGCATCCGTGCTGACACTGAATCCGTTGCTTGCAGTAATCACGGTTGGTCTCGAAATTCTCTGGGTCGTTAACGCGCCCGGTTCGAAAAAGCTTCAGGAATGGCTCTGGGATCCGACATTCGACAAAGAAGAAAAGGCGCGGGAAGAGGCCGCGCGTGCCGAACGGTTGAAGAACCTCGACGAAAGCGATCGCAACCGCGTTATCGACCTGCTGGCGCGGCAAGAGGAGATCAACTCGCTCGCCGCGCAGAACCCTTCCTTCACGGGCGAGTTGTTGCGCAGCGAACTCACGAAGACCGATCGACTCGTCGAAGCCTTCATCGAGATGGCGAATACGTGTAGTCGCTACGAGGCTTATCTCGAATCGATTGATCTGAATGAACTCGAGAACGATCGCCGTCGCTGGGAAAAGATGGTCAAGAACTCGGACAGCAGCGGCGCGGAGACTGAGATCGCTCGTAAGAACCTCGCGATCATCTTGAAACGCTTCGATAAGATGAAGGAGATTCGTCACTATCTCATGTTGGCCCGCGGGCAGCTCGACCTGATCGAAAACTCGTTCCAGTTGATTGCCGATCAGATCGTGACTATGCAGTCGCCGCAGGAGTTGACGGGCCAACTCGACGAACTCCTCGACGGCGTCGAGTCGATCAAGCAAACGGCCGCCGACACTGAGCGGTTTTTGAATCCCCTGGGGCTAAAGGACCTGTCGATATGAGTGAGGCGCGTGTGCTTCCTGCCTGGGCCGAAGACTTGCGGCGTCGTTACTTGCGCGGCGAGGCGTCGATGTTTGTGCTGCACGGCAACGTTTATGACGTCGTGCTGAGCAACAACAAGATGATGGGGTTGACGGAGTTTCTGACCGAGGTGTTGCTGAAAGACTCGAAAGAGACGATCGCCG
The DNA here is from genome assembly GCA_046732935.1 of Acidobacteriota bacterium. Classification (GTDB taxonomy): domain Bacteria; phylum Acidobacteriota; class Blastocatellia; order Pyrinomonadales; family Pyrinomonadaceae; genus PSRF01. The sequence continues at coordinate 62,738 of JBKPOC010000010.1, forward strand.
TTTACAACGTCGCCACCGGCGCACGATTTACGAAACGCGGCATGGGCGTCAGCGGTTTGGAAGACCTGCTGCTGGCGACGGAGAAGGATCGCGTCTTCGCGGCGTTTGAGCGGCTGCTGATTGGATCGACTAAAGTCGCAGTCATTATGGAGTACGCGGAAGTCATCGCTCCTGCCGGCGATCCGAACTTCCAGGGTGAATCGGATCGGGCCGCGATTGTCACGTTGCATCGCTGGTCGTCGCTGCCTGAGATCGAGCGCGGCGATAACGTCGTGTTGGTGATTTCGGAGAACCTGACTGAGTTGGCGCCGAAACTGATCTCGAACCCGAAAGTGGCGGTGGTTGAAGTGCCGATGCCTGACCACGAGACGCGTCGTGAAGCGGCGCGGCTGGCGGACGCGCAACTGACCGAGAAAGACTGTGAACGATACGCCGGAATTACGGCCGGACTTAAAGCCGTTCAAATCACGTCGATACTGACGCCGCAAGCCGCTGTTGAAGAGCCGCTGGAAGATCGTGAAAAGTACATTGCATCGTTGCTCGGCGACGCACCCGGCGCGCGAGAACGCGCCCACAAGTTTGCGGCGTTGACCGGCAAGTTGAGCCGCGATGAGATATCGAAACTGCTGGCCCCGGAGCTCGATGGCAAAAAGGCGCCGGATCCAAACCTTCCCAGCCCGTACGACCTGGCGCGTAAGGAGGCTGACCGCCTGATCGCGACGCGCAAGCGCGAGATACTCGAGCGCGAGTGTTTCGGGTTGGTGGAGTTTGTCGAACCGTCGCACGGGTTTGAAGTCGTCGGCGGAATGGAAGAAGTCAAGAAAGACCTGTTGGTGATCGCGGAGAGCATTCGCGAGGGACGGACGAGCCGCGTGCCGATGGGAATACTGTTCACCGGTCCGATGGGAACGGGAAAGACGTTCGTCGCCGAAGCGTTTGCCAAAGAGTGCGGACTGACGACGATCAAGTTGAAGAACTTTCGATCGAAGTGGGTCGGGGCGACCGAGGGGAACCTGGAAAAAATCCTGAACGTGATTCGCGCGATCGGGCAGGTCGTCGTGATCATCGACGAAGGCGATCGTGCGTTCGGCAACACGGACGGGGAAGGCGACGGCGGCACGTCGTCGCGCGTCATCGCGCGCATCAAGGAGTTTATGTCCGACACGTCGAACCGCGGGCGCATCCTGTTCCTGGTGATGACGAATCGTCCGGACAAGCTCGACGTCGATCTGAAGCGCGCCGGCAGGCTCGATCGGAAGATCCCGTTTCTCTACGTCCAAACTCCGGAAGAGGTCGAGCAGGTTGCGAAAGCGCTGTTGCGAAAGAACAAGATCAACACCGACGTCGATCTCGCGTCGATTCGCGAAGGGTTCTCGACGAAGCTCGTCGGCTACAGCAACGCCGATATCGAGGCGGTGTTGTTGCTGGCGAATGAAGATGCGGCACGCGAGAGTGGCGGCGATGCGCCGGTACTCGATCGTCATTTCCTCCGCGCGGCGGTCGATTACTTCCCGAGCCGTGACGCGGAGTTGTTGGAATACATGGAACTGCTGGCTGTCTTCGAATCTTCGAGCCGCCGGTTGTTGCCGGCGAAGTATGCTTCGTTGACGCCTGAAGATCTCGATGCGCGTCTGCGTCATTACCGCGCGATTGTAGGCAGTCGCCGCTAAGGAGTTTAAATGTCCAGGGTGATTCAAGCGGGCGCAATCGCATTCAAGATCGTCGGCGACGCGGTCGAGATACTCTGCGTCCGCGCGAAGAAAACACCTGAGGACTGGATCTTTCCCAAGGGCCACATAGAACGCGGCGAGACTGCGGAAATCGCCGCTCGCCGCGAGCTCGAAGAGGAGGCAGGCGTCAGCGGTGAACTCGTGGGCCCAGCAGGCTCACTTGATTTTCAATCAGGCAAGGAGATGGTGACCGTTCAGTACTACCTGATTAAATTCACCCACGAAGTCCCCCGAAAAGAAACGCGTGAGATACGCTGGTGCGCGTATGAAGAGGCGCTCGCCTTGCTGTCTCATCCCGATGCAGCCGAGCTGCTGAAGAAGGCCTGGCCCATCATCCAAGCCAACGCTGACGGACAGTGAATCCAACAAGATTTCTGTGGTCTGATGTTAAAGTCTTAAGACGCGTGAGAGTGGTATTCGACACAAACATCCTGGTGGCGGCCGCACGATCGCGGCAGGGGGCAAGTTTTGCCCTCATTAGTTCAATCCCTACAGAGGCATTTCAGCTTTGTCTATCGGTGGCGCTATATGTCGAATGGCAGGCGGTGCTGACGAGAGACCGGAATCTTCCGCCGGGCATCACAAAAGACGAAGCACTAGGTTTCCTTCGGTATCTCGCCAGTCAAGCGCACTTACAACCGATCCATTTCCTTTGGAGACCCTTCCTTGCCGATGCTGATGATGACATGATACTTGAATTGGCGTTTGCTGCGGGTTGCCCCTATATTGTTACGCATAACGTAAAGGATTTTCACGGCTCGGAAGAACTTGGTATAAGAGCTTTGATACCACGTGATTTCCTGAACCTAATTCGGAGCAGATGATGAGCACCGTAACGATAGAACTTCCGGATTCTTTGAAGCACAGCATAGAGAAAATTGCAGCAAAAGAAGGCTATTCGATTAGCCAATTCCTTGCCAGTGCAGCAGGTGAAAAGCTTGCGGTTATGATGACGATTGACTATCTAAAGGGCGAGGCCGCTGCCGGCCGTCGCGAAGACTTCGACCGCTACCTGGAAGCCGTTCCGGATGCGACTCCCCAGGCGGGCGACGAAGCTAATTGATGCAGAATGCGTTCTCCGCAATTCGTTCCTAGACTACCTATCCTCGAGTCCTAAACCGCAGGAGGTCAACATTCCACCGCAGGTCTTTATTTTCTGTACGAGGGTCGTAAATGACAATCGCACCGGACGACAGAGATTTTCTCTGGGACGTCTTCCTCAGTCACAGTGCTCATGACCACGCTCGTGTACGAAAGCTAGCAGAGAGACTGCGTGCTTTAGGATTACGGGTGTGGCTTGATGAGTGGATCATCAAACCGGGTGACGATATATACGCCGCGATAGAGCACGGTCTTGATTACACGCGATCACTGATTCTCTGCGTGTCGCAAGCGGCCATGGATTCTGATTGGGTAAGTCTCGAGCGTAATACGACGATCTTCCGAAACCCTCGAACCAAAGATCGAAGGTTCATTCCTTTGTTATTACAGGACTGTCGTCTGCCAGCGGCGATTCAGCGACTTGCCTGTGTAGACTGGCGTAGTGAAGATCCAACAGAATTAACAAAGCTTGTCGAGCTATGTCGGCCTCCTAAAAAACGTACCCGGCCTCGACGGTTGGGTCCTCAATTCATTCCACCAACAGGGGCTGTCGATGCTGCAAGTCCGTTTTATATAAAGCGGGAAGCTGATGCCTCGGTGATTGCTGCGGCACAACGACCATCCGAAACTGTTGTCGTTAAAGCGTCGCGCCAAATGGGTAAGAGCAGCTTACTTCTCAGTTATCTTGCTTCTTGTCGAAGCTCTGGAAAAAAGACCGTCTTTATTGATTTGGCATCGTTGTTCAGTCAGGAAGATATCACTAACTATTCGACTGTCCTTGCAATGATTGCTCAAGAGATTTGGGATCAACTCGGCCAACTTCCGGAATGTGCTCCTCCGCGTATTGAACATCAGAGAGAGTTGATAAGGTATATCGGAACGTCGCTTCTTAGTGTCGTCAGAGCGAACGTGGTCATAGCTTTCGACGAAATGGATCGATTACTCGGTCAGCATTATCAGTCTGATTTCTTTTCCATGTTGAGATCCTGGCATGACCAACGGGCTAATCATTCCACGCACTGGTGCAAGCTGGGATTGGCAATGGCCATTTGCACGGAGCCGTATTTGTTTATTTCGGATGCAATGCGTTCACCGTTCAACGTCGGTTTCACCGTTGAACTGCGGAACTTCAGTGAAGATGAGTGTGAAAGACTTGGTCGAATATATGGTATTCGTCTGGGCAAACGCCAACTCGAGCAACTCATGGAGTTGCTCAATGGTCACCCACATCTCACACATTTGGCCCTTTACGCATTGACGGGTCCTAATGCTATGGACTTTCAAACCTTGTTAGCGAGAGCGGCAGAACGAAAAGGTCCCTTTGGCGAACACCTTAGAGCCTTGGAATACAAACTCAGCGATGAGCGGGGCAGGAACTTAATTCACGCGATGCGCGAAATCTTGATAAACCAACGGTGCCTTAGCCGCGATGTATTCTACCGCCTGCACGGTGCCGGCCTCATTCGGGAGCATGGTGCTGCTGTTGAGACTGCGAATGCTCTATATGCCCGCTTCTTTAGTGGAATAGAATGAGTAACCACTCCGAACGACGGCTTCAGGTAGGCGGGACTGTAAATCCACGCACAGGCGTCTATGTTGTTCGACCTAGCGATGACAAATTATTGGAACTTCTCGAGAGGGGTGAGTACGCCAATGTCCTGTGTTCGCGACAGATGGGTAAAAGCAGTTTACTTATGCGGACCAAGTCCCGACTCGAGCAGAAGGGGTATGCGACTGCGGCGATTGATATAGCTGGGTATCTTGGCTCATTTAACCAAGCAGACGAATGGTATCGAGGATTACTCGACGAAATTGCACATCAACTCCGCTTACCTATAGATATCACTTCTTGGTGGAATGCCAGTACGGCCATTACACCGAACCAGCGTCTCATTCGTTTTTTTCGCGACGAGGTAATAGCCAAAGCCGCGAGTCCGATTGTGATATTTCTGGATGAGATCGATAGCACCCACAAATTACCCTATACCGACGATTTCTTTGTCGCAATTCGTGCCATTTATAACGACCGGGCTTCGGATGCCCGCTATGATCGAATTCGTTTCTGCCTTGCTGGAGTGGCTACGCCTAACGAGTTGATTAAGGATGGGCGGACCACGCCTTATAACGTAGGCCGTACGATTGAACTACAGGATTTTGATCTTGAGCGTGACGATTTAAGTCCTCTCGTTCGAGCGATGGCCGACGATCCGATCTCCGGAGAAACAGTTGTGAGCGCTGTTCTGGAATGGACCGGTGGGCACCCGTATCTGACCTTGCGGTTATGCGATCAATTGCTTGCCACCGGCGGGACATCGCCACGCGATGTCGAAGCGGTAATTAACGACGAATTTGTAAGTCTCGACCAATTACACTCAGACGTGCACTTTCAAGAGGTGCTGCGTTTTCTTGATGAACGAGTCGACGACAAAGTGACAGCACTTGAGCTTTACCAAAGAATCTGTCGGGGCAAGAGGGTTCGCGACGAAACGAACCCCGCGCATATCGCACTTCGACTCGCCGGTGTCGTTAAACGAGATCCGTTCGGCTACTTGGCTGTTCGGAATCCACTTTACGCACGCCTATTTAGTGCAGACTGGGCGACCAGGGTAATCGAAGACGAAGTCAAACCGCTAGATCGGTTATTGGGCGTCTTAAGCCCTGATCGCGATTTGGCTGGCGAGGAATATGAGCGCATACGCACTTCTCTTATCAAGTTCTTCAAATTGAAAAGATGTAAGTTTGCCGATGATTTGGCAGATGAGACATTGGACCGCGTCGCCACGCGTATTGAAGATGGCGAAGTCATTGAAGACCTTGCTCGTTACTCTTTAGGCGTAGCCCAGCAAATTGCATATCGAACGAGACGTGCAATGCGTTCGCAAATTGCATTGGAAGACGTTTTCGTCGAGGCTGCTCAGAGTCAGAACCAAGGCGTTGATCGATGCTTAAGGAAATGTTTGCAACAAATTCAACCAGATCAGCGCGATCTCATTCTGGAATATTATCGGGAAAGCGGCACGGCAAAGATTCAAGCACGAATGGAGTTGGCTTCAAGTTTGGGTGTTTCTCTAAACGCTCTGCGGATTCGTGCTTATTCGATTCGGGCCAAGCTAGAATCATGCATTGCGAACTGCCTAAAACAATTCGACGAAACAGAATAATCCAATAATTTGAGAGCTCCGCAGCCGTTCACGCTTGGGATCTGGCCGCTGGTGATTCGTAAGCACCAGGGTCACTGATAAGAATCCGTATGATCTGTGGTGTATCACGACTCCAGATCACACGGATCTTGAGTTAGATCTTTGTATTGTGATGAAGCGACGCGTCGGTGTCGGAGCGATCGACTTCGGCGCCCTTGTCGTCGTCCTGTTCTTTTCCGAATGCGCCGCCAACGGGGCGAGAGGGCGGGATTGCCTCGTATCCCTCGCGTGCGCGATCCAGCTTCTGCGCGTCTGATCGTTTACCCGTTTTCTGCGATTGCTGCTGATCCATTGTTCCCCTCCTTTTTCGATCTGAGCGCGCAAATCACAGACCAGCGGGCATCAGGCTTGCCTATTCCGTTAACATCACAAAGGACTTGTTGGGCGTGTGTGTTAGTAGTACGCAAGGAGGAGGAACTATGCCGGAAAAAGAGACACTCGAAAGAGCGCGACGAGATAAACGTGAAGGCAAGTCGGCGAGCACGCAGGCCGGCGAGTTTGTGCGCGAAGAGATCGAACACGTTCGGGAAGGAAAGCACGGTGCACGCTCGACTAAGCAGGCGATTGCGATCGGATTGTCGAAAGCGCGGCGCGCAGGTGTGGACCTGCCTCCGTCAAAGACGAGTTCAAAGGCGACGAAAGAACAGGCCGAACGCGATCTGGAAAAAGGATCGAAAGGTGGCACGAAACGGAAATCAGCTAAACGGTCGCGCGCAACACGCAAGGCGCTGAAGCGCGAAGGTCACAGCGCGGCGTCGAAGCGAGCGCTTTCGAAGCAGGCCCGCAGCGCCGCCAAACGCCGCTCCGCCGCCGACCGCTCGCGTTCTGCGAAAAAAGCCGCGAGGACCAGGGAGAAGACCGCCCGAAAGAAGTAAACGAAGACCTGGTCTCCGACTTCGTTGACAGTCTTCGCTGCCGCAAGCTAATCTGTACTCCCGTGAATCAGACGGGCGACAATCCCCAAAATACCTCCCATAAATATACAGTCGCCATCATCCCTGCTCGTTTCGCTTCTACTCGTTTACCTGGAAAAGCCCTGATCGACATCGCCGGCAAGCCGATGGTCTGCTGGGTCGCCGAACGCGGTCGAGCCGCGCGAAACGTGGATCGCGTGATCGTCGCGACCGACAGTCAGGAGATCGCGGACGCTGTCACTTCACACGGTTTCGAAGCGATGTTGACGGACGTCAATCACGCCAGCGGGACCGATCGAGTGGCGGAAGTTGCCGCGAAGATTGCCGAGGCCGAGATCGTCGTGAACGTCCAGGGCGATGAACCGTTGATTTCTCCCGAGACGATCGAAAAAGCCGTCGATACAATGGCGGCAGAGATTGCGAAACCAGGCGGCGCCGGGATCGTAACAACATGGGAACCGATCGCGTCTTTCGAAGAGCTGTTCAATTCCGACCTCGTCAAAGTCGTGATGGACGACGACGACAACGCCGTCTACTTCTCGCGTTCGCCAGTACCGTTTCCGCGCGACGCTGCAAAACGACATGGCGGCCCGCAAGAGGCGCTTAACGCCGAACCGGAGTTGTGGAAGTTGTTTCGCAAACACACGGGACTTTACGTGTATCGCCGGGACGTCTTGCTTGAGTTCACTCACTGGCCGCAGTCGCGGCTGGAAAAGATCGAGGCGCTCGAACAATTGCGCGCGTTGGCGCATGGAGTCAAGATCAAGGTCGTCGAAGCTTGTTCGACGTCGATCGGCGTCGACACTATCGAAGATCTCGAGTTGTTGAAGGCCCACATGGTGCAAACTGCATGAGCGACTGGATTGGACTCGCCATCATCGGGTTTCTAATTTTGTGCGGCGTGTTCGGGTTGTGGGGCCTGAGCAGGCCCTATGACGTGTCGGTCGAGGAGTTCGAGCGGCGGGCGAAGGAAGGACCGGGATTAATCAGCGCCGGGCTCGTCTCTTTACAGAAAGCACTTGATCCCGCAATGGAAAAAGCGGTCGAGGCGCAGGAAGATCTGAAGCAGGGACGTTACGACGGCGAACAAGGCTCAGGCGAGCCGCCGGAAGCCGGCAATCACAACGACAACACGGATGGTCAAGACACACAATCGTGATCCAGGGAGAGCGAATGCCTAAATACATCTTCGTCACTGGTGGCGTGGTTTCGAGTCTGGGCAAAGGGCTGGCCGCGTCGTCGATCGGCTGCCTGCTCGAGAGTCGCGGACTGCAAGTCGCGCTAATCAAGTTGGATCCTTATATCAACGTCGATCCGGGCACGATGTCGCCGTTTCAGCACGGTGAAGTGTTCGTCACCGACGACGGCGCCGAAACGGATCTCGATCTGGGCCACTACGAACGTTTCACCCAAGCGCATCTTTCGCGCGCCAACAACTGGACCACTGGCCGGATCTATCTTTCCGTGATCGAGAAAGAACGGCGCGGCGACTACCTCGGCAAAACAATCCAGGTCATCCCGCACATCACCAACGAAATCAAAGAAGCCGTCCGCAGCGTCGCCGAAAAGGACAAGCCCGACGTCGTGATCGTGGAGATCGGCGGAACCGTCGGCGACATCGAGTCGCTTCCGTTCCTTGAAGCAATACGTCAAATGGGTAACGAGGAGGGCGCGAGCAACGCGATCTTCGTCCACGTCACGCTCGTGCCGTATATCGCCGCCGCCGGCGAACTGAAAACGAAACCGACCCAACACTCCGTTCGCGACCTGCGCGAGATCGGTATCGCGCCCGACATCCTTCTGTGCCGTTCGGAAAAGCCGCTTTCACGCGATCTGCGCGGGAAGATCGCGCTGTTCTGTAACGTGAAAGAACCGGCCGTGATCAGCGCTCAGGACGTCGACACGATTTACGACGTGCCGCTAGCGTTTCACGAACAGGATCTGGACGACTTGATCGTCACGCAGTTGCACCTCAAAGACCACGCGCCGCAGGTCGATCTCTCGGAATGGCGAAACCTTGTCGCGACGATTCGCGAGCCTTCGGGTGGCGAAGCGTCGATCGCCATCGTCGGTAAGTACGTCGAGCTGGAGGATTCATACAAGTCGCTGCGTGAAGCGTTGACGCACGGCGGCGTCGCGAACAATCTGCGCGTCGACGTGAAGTGGATCGAGTCGGAAGAGTTGATGGACGACGATTACGAGAACCGCTTGCGCGACTTCGATGCGATCCTCGTCCCCGGCGGTTTCGGCAAGCGTGGCGTCGCGGGAATGATTCGCGCAATCCACTACGCTCGCAAGACGCGAACGCCTTTCTTCGGCATCTGTTTGGGAATGCAGACCGCCTGCATCGAGTTTGCGCGTCACGCGTGCGAGCTGAAGGATGCTGACTCGACCGAGTTCGACGTGGAAACGCCGCATCCCGTGATCTTCAAGTTGCGCGACCTCGTCGACGTGGAAGAGCTTGGCGGCACGATGCGTCTCGGCGCGTGGACGTGCCGGTTAGCGCCGGGCTCGTTGGTCCAGGACGTCTATGGCGGTGTTGACGAAATCAGCGAACGCCATCGTCATCGTTACGAGTTCAATCCGGAGTATCGTCAGCGGCTGGAAGCGGAAGGCCTGGTGTTCAGCGGCGTTTCACCTGACGGGAAGTTCGTTGAGATGATCGAGCTTCCGCGCGAGACGCACCCATGGTTTATCGGCTGCCAGTTTCATCCTGAGTACAAATCGAAGCCTCTGAAGGCCCATCCATTATTCGCAGCTTTTGTGCGCGCCGCGTACGAAAATCGTTTACAATCCGAAACCGCCATCGAGAAAAATGGCGAGGTCGACCTGGTCATGCATGACCGTGTCAGCGCGACCAGCGGAGATTGAGGCGAGAACAAGCGGGTCTGCCCAGACAATACCTCACTTCCGTGCGAAAGCGAGTAGTTCGACGTACTGTGTCTTGGCCTGTAAACAGCGGATGCAGATCCAGAATCACATTGACGACTTGCTAGTGGGCCAAACCATAGATGAGAAGTATCTCGTCGAGGAACGCCTCGGCGAGGGCGGGATGGGGACTGTCTATCGCGCTCGTCACTTGTCCATGGACCGTCCGGTTGCGATCAAGGTGATGCGGCCTGGGCTGGTCGAAGACGAAGCGGCGCGTATTCGTTTTCAACGTGAAGCTCGCGCGGCCGTTCGTTTACAGCACCCGAACGCGGTCGCGGTTACTGACTGCGGCGAGACCGGCGATGGTGGGGTCTACATCGTCATGGAACTACTCGAGGGCCGCACGCTGCGCGAGATACTCATCAAAGAAGCGCCCATCGAAATTGCCCGCGCGATCTCCATCATCATGCAAGCGGCTGATGCCGTCGCGGCAGCCCATGACGCCGGCATCATCCATCGTGATCTAAAACCGTCGAACATTCTCGTGACGCAAAGCGCTGATGCGCCCGCGACAGTCAAAGTGCTCGACTTCGGCGTCGCGAAACTCGCGCCTCACACGCTTGATGAAGACGATCCGGCGATCACCTTGCGCGGAACAGGCGCTTTGATCGGCACGCCGCGTTACATGGCGCCCGAACAGTACAACGGAGATGGTTTGACGCCAGCCGCGGACGTTTACAGTCTCGGAGTTATTCTTTACGAGATGCTGACGGGCATGGCGCCTTTCACGGGTTCAACGCCGGTGGAGATCGGCGCCAAGCACATTTCTGATCCGCCGCACGCGCCGCGTGAGATCGTCGCCGCGATTCCGGAAGACGTCGAACGCGTCGTGCTGCACGCATTGGAAAAAGATCCTGCTGACCGGCCCGCGGACGCCGCCGCCTTCCGCCGCGAGCTCCTCGAAACGGCCGAACGCCTCGGTCTCGAGCATCATGCGTTGACGAGCGTGCCGGACATCGAAGCGTTGCGCGGCGAGGGCGTCGAGTCGCCGTCTGGCAGGCTCGTCGTCGACATTTCCCGCGTGCGCGCACTGAGCTCCGGTTCGAACGAGATCAAGATCGTCGGCGGCAATAGTCACAAACAAACCCACACCAAACCCCGCGGCTCTCTTTCATTTCTGGACAAGGTCAAGCGTATACTCAGGCGTCAATGACGACTGACCTGAAACCCTTCTCGGTGGGAAATGCAACATTTGGCGACGGACGACTCACGATAATCGCCGGACCGTGCGTTATCGAGAGTTACGAGCACGCGTCGATGATGGCGCGCGAGTGTCTGGAGCGAACTCGCGCAGCCGGACTCGACTTTGTTTTCAAATCATCGTTCGACAAGGCAAACCGTTCCTCGATCAAGAGTTTTCGCGGACTGGGAATGGACGCCGGCCTCGAGGCGCTGCAACGTATCAGGGAAGAGGTCGGGGTTCCGGTGCTGACGGACGTTCACGATGTGTCGCAGGTCGAGCGCGTGGCTGAAGTCGTCGACGTGTTGCAGATACCGGCGTTTCTTTGCCGGCAAACGGATCTGGTTCTCGCGGCGGCACGGTCGGGCCGGGCGGTCAACGTCAAGAAAGGTCAGTTTCTGGCGCCGCAGGACGCGCGAAATATCGTCGACAAGGCACGGGAAGTCGGTTGCGAGAAGCTGCTGCTGACCGAACGCGGCGCGACTTTCGGTTACAACAACCTCGTCGTCGACATGCGTTCGTTCCCGATCATGCGCGGATTTGGCGTGCCGGTCGTCTTCGATGTGACCCACTCCTTGCAACTTCCCGGCGGGTTGGGTTATGCAACTGGCGGACAATCGGAATACATCGAACCCCTCGCGCGCGCAGGAGTTGCATGCGGGGTGGACGCGGTGTTCATGGAAGTCCACGATTGCCCGGAAAAAGCTTTGTCAGACGGGCCGAACGCCCTGCCGTTGAATCGATTGCAGCCGCTCCTTCTTATGCTGCGCGACATCCATCAGCTTGTTGGGCCACGGACTTAAGAACATAGACGAATTATGAGACTTCTTTTCTTGTTGACGCTTCTCGTGTGTCTGCTCGTGCCGGCCGAAGCCCAGACTGCGGCCGCGCCGCCCGTCTGGCAAGTGAACTCGTTCGACGTTAACGCCAACGTGCAACAGACCGAACGGACGATCAATGTTGTTGCCACGATCAATGCAACAAACGTCGGCGGCAGCGCCGGCCGCACTCTCACGGTGCGACTTAATAACAAAGCCAACGTGAAGTCGGTCACGGCAGGCGGCGCGGCCGCGACGTTCAGGCCGATCGCGGAGAGCAGAGGCGATCTCCAACAACTCCAGATCTCCTTGCCGTCGTCAGCCAATCCAGGTTCCTCGACGACTGTCTCCGTCACGTACGCATTGCCGGTGGAAAGTAACAGCGGACTGGCCGCGATAAGTCCGATCGGCACTCAGTTTCTGCCGCTGTCGTTCTGGTTCCCAATGCCCAACACGCCATATTCGGTGCGTGGCGCGGACACTGCGCCTTTTAAACTGACCGTGAATCTGCCCAGTGCTGTCTCGTCCGGCGTCGAGAAACGTGGCGCCGCCGGTTCGGTTTCGTTCGAGCAGTCGCTGTATGGCCAGCCGTTCTTTGTTCAGGGAGATTGGGACAAGGTGGAAGGCGCTGCCGATGGAAAGGGCATCGCGGTGTTGCTCGAGAAGGGCGTTTCTGCTGAAGAGCGCAAACGTGCTGAAGCCATGATCGCGTTTGCAGCGGCAGCGCGCGCGTTCTACGCGGCCTCGCTTGGTCCAGCACCGGACATTCCCGTCCGCATCGTGTCTGTTCGCCGAGGCGCGGGCTTCAACGATACCGGCACGGTGCTGATCGACGCTGACGCGTTGCGTCTTCCGAAGATCGATGCAGCGACGGCGCTGTCGATTGCGGAAACGATCTGCCGCTTGTGGGTTGGCGATCAAACGCCAGTGCGCGGCGAAGGAAACGGCGTGTTGCGCGACGGGCTCGTGCGTTTTCTGGCGACGCAGTTTCTCGAAAAGCAGTTCGGTCGCGATGCGGTCATGTCTGAGTTGTATCGCCAGCGGCTGGCGTACGCCGCCGTGGCCCAACGCGACGCACCACTCGCTCGCGCGAATCCGATCGACAGTACGTATTTCGGTTCCGTGCCGAACCGCGGTGCGATGTTCTGGCGCTTGATCGACAAACGAATGGGCAGCGCGGCCCTGACCGGCGTGTTGCGCTCGGCCCTGGACGCTGGAAAGAAGGATCTCAATGGCTTGACGCTGCCCGGCGTGCGAGCAGCCTTGGCCTCGAGCGGCGGCGAGCCATTGAAGGCGCTGATGGACCAGCAGCTCGATCAAATTGTAGACACCGATTTGATGGTCGGCGTGCCGCAGCAACGCGGCGCCGATTGGGTTTCGGCCCTGCGCAACGTCGGTTCGATCGACGTGACGGTGCCGGTAGCCGCGACGACTGATCGCGGCGAGCGACTGCTAGCGGAGGCCACCGTGCCGGCGAAGAACTTCGGCGAGGCGGTATTCAAGACTACGTCGAAGGTCGTGCGCGTCGAAGTCGATCCTGACAAGTTGTATCCGCAGCTCGACTATGGGAACGACGCGGTCCCGCGCAGTAAAGACTTGCCGGAACTCTTGAACGAAGCGTCGCTTCAGTTGGGCGCGCAGGATTTCGTGAAGGCGGAAGCGACGGCGCGCGCGATGATCACGGCTGCGCCGCGTTTTCAGGAAGCGCGGATCCTGCTGGGGCGGGCTTTGCTCGGCCAGGGCAAACTTGAAGAAGCCGAAACGCTGTTTCGGCAGTCGCTTGAAGAGCCGTTGCCCTTCGCGGCGACGCTTGCGTGGGCCGACATCGGATTGGGCGAGATCAGTTTGAAACGCGGGCAGGCGGCGGAAGCGGTGAAGCGGTTCAACGAGGCTGTGGCGGCGAGTCGTGATTACCCGTCGTCGTTGGCTGCTCGCGCGGCGCGCATTCGCGCGGAAACGGCGGCGAACAACGCGCCGCCAATCGATGAAGCGGCGCGGACGTTTATCACGCAGTTTTCGCAGGCGGTCGTCAGTAACAAGAAGGCCGAGCTCGATTCGCGTGTTGTGTCCGGCGAGTTGGTGCGATTTGTGAACGCGAGTATCGGCACGGAGTTGTGGGAAACGCGCGTGTTGCGCACCGAACAACTAAATGCGAATCTCATCGCCGCCGACGTCTATATCAAAGCGAGCAAACTCGGCAAGGCAGGCGAAGGCACGGCGGTGATGATGCTGGCGCGCACACCCGCGGGCTTGAAGGTTTCAGGTATCGAACTTTTCGAAGTGCGCTAGTTGTGGTCTGGGATGGATAACGCGGATATTCAACAGCGAGCAGCGCGCATCAAGCTGCTCTTAATGGACTGCGACGGCGTACTCACCGACGGCCGCATCTGGATTCTTGAAAACGGCGACGATCAGAAAACGTTCCACACCCGCGACGGGCTGGGAATCGAGTTGCTGCATCGCGCCGGGCTCAGGTCGGGTATAATCTCCGGACGCATCTCGAGCGCCCTCGAACGACGCGCTCAATCACTTGGTGTTTCATTCGTATGGCAGGGACGTGAAGACAAACGACAGGCGTTTGCCGATACGTTGGCGCAGGCGGGCGTGAGCAGCGACGAGGTCGCTTTCGCCGGCGACGACCTGACGGATCTTCCGCTGATGCGCCTGTCGGGTCTGGCGATCGCGGTCGCCGATGCGGCGGCGGAAGTCAAAGCGCATGCTCACTACGTGACTGCGGCGAAGGGTGGACGTGGCGCGGTGCGTGAAGCAATCGAATTGATCTTGAAAGCGCAAGGACGTTGGGACGACCTCGTCAAACCGTACCTCAAATAAAACGCAAGGAAGGAGTTGTTAGAAAGTAGTCATGGTGGCGCCTCAGGTTGAAACTTACCAATTCCAGGCCGAGACGAAGCAGTTGCTCGACATAATGATCCACTCGCTCTACACGACGAAGGAGATCTTTCTGCGCGAGTTGATCTCAAACGCATCGGACGCACTCGATCGTCTCGGGTTCGAATCACTGACCAAGCCGGAGCTGACTGCTGAAGACTCCACGAAGGAGATCCGCCTCGAAGTCGATCGCAACGAGCGGACGTTGACGATCAGCGACAGTGGCATCGGCATGAGTCGCGACGAGGTGATCGCGCACATCGGCACGATTGCAAAGTCAGGCACGCGAGAGTTGCGCGAGAAGATGCGCGAGGGCGCGTCCACGAGTGTTCTGGAAGAACTGATCGGGCAGTTTGGCGTCGGGTTTTACTCGGCTTTCATGGTTGCGGATCGCGTGACGCTCGTGACGCGCCGCGCCGGCGAACAACACGCGACTCGTTGGGAGTCCGCGGGCGACGGTCAATACACCATCTCCGACGCGGAGAGACCTACTCGCGGTACGTCGATCACGCTTCATCTCAAGCCCGTGGACCATGACAACGGGATCGAAGACTTCACGGACAAGTGGATCCTCAGCCGCACCGTCAAACGCTACTCGGATTTCGTCAACTATCCCATCATCCTTAAAGAAGAGCGCGAGGAGATCGAGCGCGACGAAGAGGGAAGACCGAAAGAAGGAGCCGAGCCGAAGCAGATCGTCGAAGACAAAGTGCTCAACTCGATGAAGCCGATCTGGACGCGGCCTGCAAGTGAGGTGACGGCAGACGAGTACGGCGAGTTTTACAAGCACATCTCTCACGACTTCACTGATCCGCTGCACTATTTTTCCGCGCGCGCGGAAGGGTTGCTGGAATACCAGGCGCTGATCTTCTTCCCGTCGAAGGCGCCTTACGACCTGTTCTATCACGGGTACGATTCGGGGCTTCGTTTGTACGCGAAGGGCGTTCTGATCATGGAGAAGTGCCCGGATCTGCTGCCGCACTACTTGCGTTTCCTGAAGGGCCTCGTCGACTCCGCGAATCTACCACTCAACATCTCGCGGCAAATGCTTCAGCAGGACCGGCAGATAACGCAGATTCGAAAATGGTTGACGAAGAAGTCACTCGACGCGTTGCAGCATCTGTTCGATAAGGAGCCCGAAAAGTATCTCGAGTTGTGGAAGCAGTTTGGACGGGCGTTGAAGGAAGGCGCCGCAACGGATTACGACAACAAGGACCGGCTGATCGCGTTGCTGCTGTTTCAGTCGTCGCATGATCCGGAGAAGTTGACGACGTTGAAAGACTACGTCTCGCGCATGCCGTCAGAGCAGGAGGAGATCTTTTACTTGACGGGTGAGTCGCGGACGGTGGTAGAGAATTCGCCGCATCTCGAAGCGTTCAAGGCGAAGGGTTACGAAGTCTTGTATCTCGTTGATACTGTCGATGAGCTGTTGGTACAGCACCTGACTGAGTTTGAAGGGAAGAGATTGAAGTCAGTCGGGAAGGGGACGGTGAAGCTTGGCAGCGAAGAAGAGCGTACGAAGATCGAAGAGGAGTTGAAGAAGGAGCAGGAAGAGAGTGCCGGGCTGCTCAAGACGATTCAGCAGCACCTCGATCAGTATTTGAAGGACGTGCGTTTGACGAATCGGCTGACGAACTCGCCCGTCTGTCTGGTCGGATCGGAAATGGATTACAGCCCGCAGATGGAGCGTCTGCTGCAAATGGGTGAAGGCGGGCGTCCCAAGCAGAAGCGCATCATGGAGCTGAACCCGCGGCACGATATCGTCGTGAAGATGCGCGAGCGTTACGAGAAAGACAATGCGGATCCCAAGGTGAACAAGTACGCCGAACTGCTTTACGGCTACGCGTTGCTGGCGGAAGGATCGGAACTACCGGACCCACCGCAATTCAACCGCGTCCTGGCGGAAGTGATGAGCGAAGGCTTAACGACTAAGGCGGATTAGACGCCGACTTCTTCCAGCACGATCTTGCCCACATCGGTAATGCTGACACACTTGGATCGCCGGAAAGATTGATTAGCTTCAGTAGCAATCAACCCGCGGTTGCGCAGCACCCTTAGTTTTTCTTCAGAGAAATCGCTTCGAGGATCCTTCGATATAGGAATGGGAATTGATGCTTGGGCGATATTACGGAGTCGCGCAAAGTCCGACGCGTCGAGGCCCAACGTCAAAGAATGAACTACAGCGGCTCTGGTTGTAGCAAAAGACCGGCCTTCGGCGTTGTCGATAACCATTTTAGCCGCGCCAATCAATATGGGATTATCAAGATTGCCTAAAGAGATGTTGATGATGTCTCCATCGCGATTGTAAACCGCGTTCATACATTTCGCGGCCTCACGCCGTACAGGGTCCAGAAATACTTCGCCGACTTGCTTCACAAATCCGCCGGCAAAAAAGATGATGTCCGGGTTGAGAAGGTTCAGAATTGAAAAGACGGCTTTGCCGCAAATCTCTGCCGCACGATTCACAATCTCTACAGTGTCTGGATCGCCATGTTTGTAATAGTATGCGATCTCATTGCTGCCCAGATTACTCTCGAGCCACGTAATGCTTCCGTCTCCAGATCTCTTTTTTCTTTCTGCCAATTGCTGGGCCATTGACCTCCGACTGGCAATTGCCTCCAGGCAGCCAAACTGCCCGCAGCCACATTGAGTAGAACTATCATGGTCCAGGACCAGATGACCGATTTCGCCGGCGGTACCGTGCCGTCCTCTGTATAGCTCTCCTTCGATGAGTATTCCGCCTCCGATTCCTGTGCCGATGATTATGCCGACGACATTTTTGTGCCCCTTCGCCACGCCTTTCCAGGCTTCTCCGATGATTCCAAGGTTGACGTCGTTTTCGACGAATGCTGGAAAATGAAAGACTTTTCGAAGTCTTTGGGCCAGAGGAAAGTTCTTGATCGAAAAGTTAGGGGCATCCAGTATTAGCCCGTTCTTGAAGTCTGTGGGGCCGGCAAAGCCGATGCCGAGACCTCGTATGCGATCTGAAGCTCTCGTCGAGCTGACGTCGCAGAGTTCGTGAATTCCGTCAATGGTTTTATGTATACACGACGTTATGAACTGGAACAGTTGTTCCTGGTCGCCATGACTTTCGGTAGAGAACTTCCTGTCGAACAGTCTATTGGCCTCTTTATCGACCAGGGATACGTAGGCCTTGGTCGCGCCTAGATCGAGCACCAGGTAGAGGTCTTCGTGGTTTTGAAGAGCTCGCAGTATCGTAGCTTTGCGCTCATCCGGAGTTGGCTCGTGACTCTTCGGGTCTTCACTGATCTTGGTATTGCGTTTTGCTCGGCGTTCGTGAGTCTCGAGTGCCTTCCCTAGCTGTTCAAGTCCGTCGGCAAAGCTTTGCCGCAAGTCGATATACTTCTTCGCTTTTAATACTTCCGGGATCGGGCAATCCTCGTAGAGCAAGGGAAGAACAACGATCCTGGCGTCTTCCCACTCGCGAACCATAGCCATCGAGAGCTCTTGCATTACCCAGTGGGACTGAGCTGCGTTAGCCGTCAGCAGTATTACCAGGAAACGTGATTTGGATACTCCTTCGAATATGGTTTTTGTTATGTCATCACCAGCGACAATTTCAGATTCGTCGAGCCAGACGGAATATCCTCGGGATATCAACTCGTCACGAATCAGCCGTACTGTTTGGTAGTCCTTTGAAGAGTAGCTTAGAAAGACATCTTGAGTTCTGCTTTCCATAGTCCTCTTTCCTTTTGGGCAATGAAATGGACCCGAAGCTACATCCACTTAACCACGAATTAGCGGTTCGTTACCAGCCTTTACTCTTAGCGTAGTCTTTGACGCGCTTGATCAAGAACTTGAAGGCGGGAATCTGTGCCTGGTATGCAGTGTCGCCTGGATCGTCTGGGATATCCTCCCAGTTCTTCACCGCCTTCTTATAAGCGTTTGCCAGCAGTGTTTGCATCTTTGGCTCGAGAATCGCTTCTGCCTGGGCCGCACTCGCCGGCATCGGATAAAGACTAGGCATTTGTATGAAGGGCGTTTTAAGCGCTTCCAGATCTTTCTCGAGGTTGAAAACCATTGGCTTCACGACACCTTTCCAGTGAACGTTCCAGTGATACTCCTCATGAAGATCCTGGCTCTGGTAGGCGTCCCAAAAGTTGGCAGCGCTTGCCTTCCTTTCGTCGAGTTGGGCCACGATCTCCTTCCAGTTTTGCTTGGTGACATTTGTTAGCGGCGCTTTGTCATCGTAGGGCGGACCTGGCGCCGGGTAGTGATCGCTTGTGTAGTAGTAAATCGAGATACTTCCGCCCGAAAGGAAGGAAGTGAGTTGATAGCGCCATGCTTGATTCTTGCAATCGGCAACCACGCGTCCGGTGATTGTGGGCGCGCGCCACGGACTGGTAATACTCTGTTTTAGGGGATAACCGGACGTGATCTGCGGCGGTTGTTTGATCTCATCGGCGGTAAGAAACTGCGGCGTGATGTGATGACCGGGCCGCCATTGGGGATAGCCGGCCATGCCGGGCGGGCAGTCAAC
Source organism: Acidobacteriota bacterium (assembly GCA_046732935.1). Classification (GTDB taxonomy): domain Bacteria; phylum Acidobacteriota; class Blastocatellia; order Pyrinomonadales; family Pyrinomonadaceae; genus PSRF01. Next base: position 82,002 of record JBKPOC010000010.1, read on the forward strand.
CTGCGCGTTATTCGTTTCGCCCGCGTCGCTTGTCGGTTCTGGAGCGCGAAGCGGCACCTGACTGAAGTCGTGAGCGGTTGATGATGTTTGTGGGACAGTCTCGGGTTCGTTCTTTTGTGCGAACTTACTCGCGCTCGTGACTGTCGGCTTGAAGTTCAGAATGGACGAGGAATCGCGTTTACGTCTCTCAGTGAAAATGTGCATTTTGGTGAATGATGGAGCATGAGGGTCATCAGGATTTGAGGAACGACTGGATTATTAACTCGTCGTTGAAGACTGTCAATACCAACGGATTAACGATCCGTGATAATCTGTGGCTCCCTTAATTGAGCGGGCGTAACTCAATGGTAGAGTGTCAGCTTCCCAAGCTGAAAGTTGCGAGTTCGAGCCTCGTCGCCCGCTCCAAATTTTCTTTAGGGAAAACACATTCCGCGTTCCCTCAGTGAATCCTGTCCCACGTCCTGTCCCATAAAAAAATGACCTTTGTGCTTGTGGTCCACCCTGAGTGGAACACGACATGCAGAATTTGAGACTGGGAAAAGGAAGTCATTCTTCCAATCTGCCATAACGATTTTCCTTTGACGAGACATTAAACTGCTGGTGCATAAGGGCCAAGTTCACGCGTGGCTCTGCCCGTGCAGCGAAGCCGCAGCGGCCGCGAAGTGAGGTGGAGCGCCTTGCTGAGCGGTGTCAGACTACTCAACGTAGAATCCCTTGCGTTTTTCCATGGTCACTGGGTCAAAAGCCCAATGAAATTCCAGTTCGTATGCTAGTGATCGCGCTAGGCCATCTAGTCCTGGGAAGAGAGTCGCGTTACTTATGTTCATATGATACAGCTCGGCCATTGCTCGCCGTCGCATGGCATCGGTATCGAGGATGAACTTCACAGCGGAACCTGCTGGAACGAGCTGCTCGATCGGCCGATCGAGAACGCCAGGCATTACGAATGTTCCAGACTGCGCGATTAGCCGCTGATTCATGCGATGGGGTTCTCCCGCCACGACGATCAAGTGCTTATTCGGTAGGAAATGTCGTTCATATCCTCCTTCAACCCAAGGTGCGATTTCGTCCTTTCGAACTTTTTGACTTGCCCGTAGTGTTCTAATTGGGCGATTACTAAGCCCGGGCGGAAAGAGCGCCCACACGGCGGCATCAGACGGAGCACGCTCAAGCGCGAAGAAAGATGCAACAAACGGTGACCACGAAAAATCCAGAAGCCTCGTCGGCGCTCCATGGTGCTGCATGAGAGCGAGCCACTCAAACGAATCGCAGTCACTTGGAAGATGATCCAGAAGCAAATGGGCCTTCCGCTTGAAAATTCGCAGTATTCGCGATTCTTGTTGTGCCCAAGCGTCCGGATGGATCTTATATCCCAGCAAGTAACGCGAGAGTGAGCTGTAGAGCGGCCAATCTGCGTTGGACTGTCCACGGAACGCCCAGCCTTTGTACTGATCGCTTTCGATCACGTCCCGATATTGCTCCCAAGAAGTGAAACGCCAGATTTTCGGTTGCTTTTTCAGCCCCATAGAATCCCCATGTGGATCACCATACCGCAGTTGAAGTCGCCCAACGAATAGGATTCTTTCCGCAGTCTCCCCGCGTGTCAAGGTGGAGTAATTCACAACTCCAAGAGGCGGCGAGATCGCCAGGGGCGCCAATAATCAAACCTAATTGAGTCCCTTGGACCACTCCTCTTTTCGAGGCACCCGCGAATCCGTGTTAGCTTCACTCGGCTGGCGACCGCTAAGCGTGTTGTTGATCGTGGTGGTCGGAGAACTTCTGAACCATCACAGTCCGATGGGTAGTTGAGGTGATTGAAGCTGAAGAGCTTGGCAAAGCTTTTGAAGATAAAGGTGTGGACATTTAGCCAAGCCCCCTCATGTTACGGCAGACTGCGGCGTTTTGGGGCGAAGAGAAATTCAGATTGTGCGCTTTGTATGAAGTTTTTATTACATAGCTGCTTATGTCTAAAAACTACTTGACGCATATTGTCCGCATCACTAGGATTCCGCCCTCTTTCATCAGCTCACGTGTTTAAGCTCACGCGCCCAGAGACATCGTAGGTAGCCCGATAAATCGATCGCACAGTTGGCTTCGCTATCGGGCTGTAAAAAAGGGAGCGAGTATGAGCAGCTTCTTCTCACGAAGCTATAGAGCTTCGACGACTTGGGTCTTGTGGAACCGTCTTCTAGCTATAGTGCTCATCAGCTTAGCGGGGGCCGGCGGTTCGTTCTCACAAACAACATTACAATCTCGTTCACAGTTGCTAAACACTGACGCGCCGTTATCCTTTCCGGAAACAATGGTGGTGGGTCCGAATGGCGATCTCTACCTCCTCGACACTAATCTCTCGACACTCTTCGCGATTGACAGCAAGACCGGCAGCGTGAAACGCGTTTGCGGAGCCGAAAAATTATCTGCACCCGCTGATGTCGCTGTCGATCGGAGCGGCAACTTATGGGTGTTAAGCGCATTTCGTTCCAGGATTCTTAAGCTGACCTCACAGTGTGACGTGCAAAAAGAGATTGTCTCTAAGTGGGTGCCACGCAGGATAGCTACAAACAGCTTCGACGAAGTCATTATCCTGAACGGAGCCGGCACGAACTTGTTCGATGTCTACGGATCGGATGGAAACTATTTACGTGGGTTTGGGCAAAGAATCGATTACAAGGATCAGACCACCAACTCAGAATTAAGCGACGGACGCATCGCCCCCGATCGATCCGGCGGTTTCTTCTTCAGCTTCAACTATCCACCACTGATAAGGCACTACGGGCATCGGGGAAATTTGATTGGAGAGTTCAAACCCGAGTCGGAGGTTGCTATTGCTCCTCCAGACGTATCAGTACGCAAGCTCGGCAAGGCCGTTACAGTGACCTCGACGTATCAGATTCTCGTCCTTGATATGACTGTCGATAGTCAGGGACGCCTTTACCTGTTGTTATCAGGCAAGTACAAGGTTCCTGCGCTCAACGAAGGGACACGAAAACTGTCGGTCATTGCCGGCACGGGCCGCGTTTTGAAAACGGCCCTTTTGGATTACAACTTTCATCGTCTTGCAGCAGGCAATCATCAACTTTACCTACTCAGGAATAGAAGGCCTTTACGACTGGATATCTACGCGATGTAGAACAATTCGTAGATGCCGCAAGAAGGATTTATCTCATGACCCTCCGGAATGATTTCAATCATTCATTGCTTTACGGCTTCCTTCGAGACAAAGTCGTCGCCAAGGAGGTTGACCTTCAACGTAATTTCTCACTGGAGGTGAAAAGATGTTCAAGAAACTGCTTCTTTCCTCGCTAGCGGGGATTTTTGCCACCGTACTCTTCTTGGCTACGCCAGGTGCGGAGGCAGCGTGCTTCGGTTACTGCGCAGACATCTTGTTGATAAACGGATGTCAGCACGCTTACGCCGGATGCACGGTCACTTACGATCAATACGGTAACCCCCAAAACGTGAGCTGTTACTACTACTCAGGATGCATCGGCGATCCTCCTCCCGATGGTGGAGGCGGTGGTGGTGGTGGTGGTGGCGATCCAATAGACCGCGAACCGGTTATCTGACAACGCTGCGCGGAGAGGCAGTGCTATGAGCATTGCCTCTCTGACCAACCTCAGCTCATTTATCTCTGACCTTACGGAATGGTTCAACAATCATTCATTACTTCACGCTTCCTTCGAGACATAGCTCGTCGCCAAGGAGGTTAAACCTTCAACGTAATTTCTCACTGGAGGTGAAAAGGATGTTCAAGAAAATGCTTCTTTCCTCGCTCGCGGGGATTTTTGCCACCGTACTATTCCTGGCTACGCCAAATGCGGAGGCAGCGTGCTTCGGTTTCTGCGCAGACATCTTGCTGGTCAACGGATGTCAGCGCGCTTATACCGGATGCTCAGTCACTTACGACGCAAACGGTAACCCTTATAGTGCGACGTGTTACTACCAATCTGCCTACGAGGCTGGATGCTGGGAACGTGAGCCATTTGTCAGGGAGCCTGTCTAAACCATGGAGCGCGGAGAGGCACTGCCATGAGCATTGCCTCTCTGACCAATCAGCGGAACGAAACTAATGAACACATTACTCAAAATGCTCCTTTTAGTGTTGGCATTCACCGTGGCTTCGGGCACCACGTACGTGGCCGTTAAAAAATGGAAAGCCAACCATCCAGTCAAATCAGGCCAGCAGCCGGAAAGCACTGTTGCCCGCAAGCAGCCGGAAGGTGCGGGCAAGCAGCCGGAAGACACCGTTGAAGGAATTAACGGGTTAGCGAAAGGCGAAACCGTTACTCTGCCAACACTGACAACTCCCAAGGGAGAAAGCGTGAACCTCGCTAATCTAAAAGAGGAACGAGTGCTTTGTGCCTTCGTCGGGAGCATCTGTTCGGGATGCAGCCTGGACGCCGAGCTTTGGAGAGACTTGCCCGGCGAAGCGAGCAAACGCGGCGTGGCGTTTTATCTGATAGATATCAGTGACGACCTCCCGGAGCTTAGAAAGTTCAGCTCAGCTTACAATCTCAACGACCTGCCTCTACTTTATGATCCAAATAAAAGGGTCGGACGACAGATGAAGGTCGAGTTTCTCCCACAGTATATTTTGTTCACGCGTACTGGCCAGGTGGTCCACCGTTGGGATGGTCTCCGGAACTACAACAAGCAGGCTGGTTCCGAACAACTGTCTAAGTTTTTTGAGCCGCACTAACTAACATACTTCACCAGGGAGAAGAGAGTTATGAAACCGCACGTTTTCTCGCCGAGGCTTTTTTCGACGTTGATTGCGTCAGTTCTATTCGTCTCGTCGTTCGTGGTAGCGCAACAAAAAGATCCGGCCGGCGCGAGTGGTCCAATAGTGAATGGCCCTTCTGCTTATCGACAGGACGCACTCGACCTCATGAAAACTATTGCGCAGGACCTCAAGACTCAGCCTGACAAACCATCGGCGGCAGCATTACAGGCGCGACTGGCAGATGTCTTATGGAAGTTTGACGAGGAGTTCGCAAGAGAAGTTTTTCGTTGGGCCTTTGAAGCTGCCAGAAAGCTTCCTCCGGAAGAACTCTCGAAGACTGACCGCGCCATTTATGCTGCACGACAAGCGACCAGCATCAGGGAAGTCTTAACCCGCCTCGGTACGCACGATCGGAAACAGGCTGAAGCCTGGCTCAAAACACTCGAGGAGGAAAAAACTCAGGAAAGTAGCTCGTTAGAGTCAAACAGTTTTCGCTCAGACCTGTTGATGCAGATGGCCCTGCAGCTCGCGGACAATAACCCTGCCCAAGCAAAGCGCCTGGGACTGCTTTCGCTCGCAGGTGGGCAGATTCCCGGAGGTTTTGGGCGCGTGTTGTTTGCGCTCAGCCGTGTGAGCAGGAATCAAAGTGACGAATTATTTCGCGCCGCGTTGGCGACGTTGCGGCGCAATGAATACACTTACGATACCGCGCTGATCATTCTCATCAACTATCTTTTCAGCTCGGGTGATGTTCTCGATTCGAATGCCACAGTTGCCGACGCGCAATTGTTGGCCAATTACTTTGTCGATGCGGCCTGGCACCAGGCGCGCGGCACGGCAACGGCGGGCCTGCCTGAAGCGAGTGCTAGTTTGTATAGCCTGATCGAGGTGCGCGGTGCGTCCATAGTCTCGCGTTATGCGCCTGAGAGAGTTCCGGAGTTGCAGGGACAAATGCGAGAGCTGGCTTCGCGGTTATCTCAAACCCAACTGGAGAACACCGCGCGCTTGAGAACGAGCCAACAACAGCAGGTCGCCGTTTCCCGCCAAAACAATTACGACATTGACGAACAGATCGAGCGCGCCCTCAACGAGAAAGATCCTGAGGTGCGCGATTCCTTGCTGAACAGCGTCGCACACTCATTAATGAGAGCCAATAACGAGAAAGCGCTTGAGGCGGCCGGTAAGATTCAGGATGCGGAGGTTCGCACCCTGGCGGAAGACGATATCAACCTGGTCAGAATTCAGAAGCTACTTGACTCACGTTCGTACGTCGAAGCCAGGAAGGCGACGCTCAAACTCAGCAATCCCATGATGCAGGCGAAAGTCTTAGTGGAATTGGCCAGTAAGGTCTTCACGCAACACAAAGACGCCGGAAGAGCTGCCGAACTGCTTTCTGAAGCCCTTCAAATGACCTTAAAAAGTGAGCCGGTGCCTGACAAGTTAATGTCATTGCTTCTTATCGCTCAACAGTTTGCCAGGTTCGATTCGATTCGTGGTTTTGAGACTCTTGGAAGTGCCATTAAGACAGTTAATCAATTGAAGGGTGAGGAAACTCCGCAATCGGTTTTGGCTAAGCCACGCCTTTTGACAATCAAGACCTACACGGTAATCAACGGCCACGAAATGTCATCCGATGATCGAGCCACGTTGGATTCAATTGACTTCAGTCAGGTAGCGCTGTTTGTCGCGCACGACTACATTCAGACGAGACTACTTGGTAATCAGATTGAGCACCCTTTGAGGCGTGCAAAATTTCTGACTGCCGTTGCGAGCGCTCTGCTGTCAAAAGCAGAAGAGCATCCGGAGCGTATAACCGCGTCGGGGTCAAAGCCGCCCGCGCGCTAATGCCTGGTGTATATACGTATTCGTGTAACGCCAGCCTAATGCTTGCTCTGTGGATATGATAGATTGTCGGCTCTCGAAATCTATTTCCGCGGAGCGCGCCCGATGATCAAAACGAAACTAGCCTTCGTCTTATTCTCTCTATGTTTACTCTTCAATTACATTGTTCAAGCAGACGCACAAACCAAACGTCGTAGAGCTCCGAGACCCCCGGCTGCAGCTATCACCACTCCTTCCGGACTGACCTACCTGATCACAAAAAAGGGAACCGGCCGTCAACCTAAAAAAGGTGAAACGGTCATCGTCCATTACACCGGTATGCTCACCAACGGAGTGAAGTTTGACAGTTCGCATGATCGCAACGATCCGCTGGCATTCAAACTTGGTCTAGGCCAGGTGATCAAGGGATGGGACGAAGGTTTTTCGAATCTGAGAGTAGGGGATCACGCAATCCTGGTGATCCCTTCAGATCTTGCTTACGGATCCAAAGGCGCGGGCGATGTCATTCCGCCTGATTCGAAGTTGATTTTCGTCGTCGAGCTCGTCGACGTCAAAGCGACGTCTCTGACGGAAAAGCACTTGCACTTGATCCCACGATGGACAGCGCGAAGCGAGCACTGAAAAAGTTAACTGAGCAATAAACACGGCAAGCCGAGATCGCTCCAGTTTCCCCACTTACGGCGTCAGGCCGACGCGCCGGATCAGTTCATCAAGCTCGCGATCGTGACGCAGAAAATCCAGTCGCGGATCAAATTTCAACCATACTGGTCGTAACGAACGGTCTTGAAAAGCACGCTCGAGCCATTCAAGCGTTTGTGCCTTCTGGCCCAATCCGGCGTGAAGAACTGCGATGTTATAAGGCGGAACGTAATTTTCTTTAGCCTGGTCCTCTAACTGGCGCAGCCACTCGCGCGCGTCCTTCACGCCTCCGTCTTTCACGACGGCGTGTCCCATAGCGACGATCGTTCCCACATCATCCGGCGAAAGCTCTCGCACTTTTTGGAACTCGGCAATGGCTTCCTTGTTCAATCCCTGCTGCTCGTAATTCAGGCCGAGCACATACCGCGAGAGGAACGACTTCGGCTCCATCTCGAGTGTCTTACGGCATTGCTGCACACTCTGGTCAAACTGGCGCGTGAAGAAGAGATAAAGCGCCAGATTCGAATTGAAGTTGATCGAAAGCGGGTCGAGCGATTGCGCCTGTCTCATTTCGCTATCGGCGTCGTCCTTTCGTCCGACGGCAAGAAGATAGAACGCGTACCACTGATGGGCCTCGGAATAGTTGGCATTGAGTTCCAGCGAACGGCGAAATTCGCGATCGGCGCCCGCGAAATCCCAATCGTGTCGGAATTTGATAAAGCCCAGCGTGGCGTGCGCTTCAGCCAGCGCATCGTCAATCTCCAGCGCTTTGAGCACCGCGGCTTTGGCTCGGGGAACAGATTCCTCGGCCATCGGCACTCCGAACTCGTTTAGCCTGATGTAGCAATCGGCCAACCCTGCATAAGCCAGGGCGTAATTCGGATCAATCTTGATGGCTCGCTGAAAATAATCCACGGCTGTCTTGAGGCTCGCCGCGTTCCTCTTGTTCCAGAAGTAACGGCCTTGTAAATAAGCCTGGTAGGCTTCGGTGTTTTCCGTGTAATGCTTGCGCATCAATTCGCGTTCATTGCCGGTGAGTCGCAGCGTCAAAGAACGCGCCGCCTGATCGGAGATCGAATCCTGCACCGCGAAAATGTCCGTGAATTTAGCATCGAATTTGTCGGCCCAGAGCGGGGCGCCGTCCGCGACTCGGAGAAGTTGAACTGTGACGCGAACCCGTTCGCCCACCTGCTGCACCTTCCCATCAAGCACGGCCTCGACTCCAAGCTCACGACCGGCTGCCACAGGATCTTTGTCTGGAGCGCTGTAGCGCAGCACTACGCTCGTGGGGCGAATGGCGATGCGGCGACTGTTGCTTAGTTTGGTGATGAGGGCGTCGGCCATGGCCTGACCCATGGATTCGTCCGCAGCCTCTGTGCTCAGGGACTTGAACGGCAGAATCGCCAGCGATTTAATTTCAGTATTCGCCGGAGTTAGTTTTGTGCGAGTCGAAAGAAAGTAGTAAGAAATCAACGCCAACAGGCTGAGCAGAAGAACGGAACAAATCAACACCCATGTTCTGGAGAGTCGAGCGCGGCCCGCACTGGGCGCGATAGCTGGGTTAACCGGACCGATTTCACCGGGATGGGCCGCCGCGGCGACGTCCTCTGCAAATGGCAGTTCCTTTACCTGAGCGGCGAAGCGATAGCCACGGCGGGGAATGGTTTCGATGTACGACTCTTCGCCGCTGCTGTTCAGGGCCTTTCTGATCTCGTAAATGTTCTGCGTCAGATTGGCCTCTTCGACAAAAGTGTCCGGCCAGAGCTTCTGGATGAGTTCGTCCTTTTCCAGTACGCGTCCCCTGTTTTCGATGAGCACGAGGAGAGTGTCTACGACCTTGGGTTTGAGCGCGATCGGCTTGCCGTCGCGTAGCAGCAGGCGGTTGGCGGTGTCGATCCGAAACGGACCGAATTCAAATAAACGGCCTGGTTGCTGCGACATAGCCACGCTGAGAACTTACTGAGAAGTAATTGAACGCATTGCTGAGGACTTCCGGACTGCGACGGCGGATAGTGGCGAAGTCTCTCCGGGGCAATGCACGCCGGTAAATGCGACCAGCAGCCCGGAGTTTAACAACAACTGACGGTAAGGAGAACCAACCATGAAAAGATACGGGCTCAACCACTTCGCGATGCTTGCCCTCTGGCTTATTGCCCTTTCACTGTTCGGTCAGGCGAACGCGCAAAAAGTCCGATTCGCCTCGGGCAATAGCGCGTTGAAAATTCCCCTTGAAATTAACAACAACCTGATTCTCATGCAGGTCAGGGTAAATGGTTCCAGACCTCTCAAGTTTATCTTTGACACGGGCGCCTCACACTCCGGCATCGATGCAAAAGTGGCGACAGAGTTGGGGTTAAAACCAGAGGGCGCCGCCGACGGCACCGCAACGGGTGGCCGCATTCAAGGTACTTACATGACCGGTATATCGCTGAGTGTGCCAGGGGCGGAAGTCTCTAATCAGCTCATCTTCTCAATGCCGTTTCCTGCCGTGCCCGGTTTCGAGTTTGATGGAGTAATCGGCTATGGCTTCATCAGTCAATTTGTGGTTGAGATTGATTATCTGAAGAAGACGATGAATCTGTATGACCCACGAACCTACGCTTACCGAGGAGAGGGCAAGACAATCCCACTCTCGTTTGATGGAAGCAAAATTCCGTCTGTGTTGACCAGCATCGTGGTCGACGAACGCACACCTGTTCCAGCCAGGCTGGAAATAGATACGGGCGCCGACGGCACGTTAGTTATTAACAGTTCGTTCGTGAAGAAGCAGCAATTGCTGGAGGCGATGCCAAAAGCAGTCCAGGATCGCGGACGGGGATTAGGTGGAGAGGAGAACCGTCTGCTCGGCCAGCTTAAAGCGGTACAGTTGGGGCTATTCGTAATGAGGGACCCGCCAGTTGTTCTTTTGCTCGACACTGAAGTGGAGAGTAAAGGTGGCGATGGAGTTGTAGGCGGCGAGATCTTCCGGCGGTTCAAAATGATCATTGACTATTCCCGCAAGCGAATGATTCTCGAACCGAACAAGAGCTTCAACGACGCTTATGAAATCGAGCGGGGAGCATGACAATGAAACAGACATCCCATGTCAGTTCGCTGAGTTTTCTCGCGCTGATGGTGTTGTGCCTGCTTCCAACGTCAATCAGCGCGCATCCCGGCTCGGGAATAGCCGTCGATCGTCTTGGCCAAGTCTATTTCATGGATACAGGCTCGGGCTTATGGAAGATCGACACGGCGGGGAAGGTCAGTCAACTCTCAACCATTAAGTTTCATCATCTCGCGCTCGATGTAAACAACGTATTTGCCGATGGGAAGCTGCCTTCGAGTGCTGGAACAGGATTGGACTGGGAAATTCTGAAGGTCGGCGGGAACCCGACGATACTTCTCTCCAGCGATTGGCCAATCGCGATAGGCCAAGACGGCAGTCTTTATTATCAATCCGGTTCTCGCGGTCATTTGCAAATCATGCGATCGCTACCGTCAGGGGCAACGAGTGTCTTCGCCGCTCTGCCCCCGATGATCTCAGGGCAACCGATTGCCGACGTGAACGGCCTTGCGGTTGGTCCTGATGGTTCCTTGTACTACACGGAGAACGGCGCCATCCGGCGGATTACTTCGAGCGGAGTGCGAACGGTTGTGAGCGTACCGGCGCCGGCGGGTGCGCCCTCGATCCCGGGAACGGCTCAACATCCGTACCTGCGAGAGTTCGCCGTGGATGCGCGCGGAAACATTTATGTCGCGGACAATGGAGATGCGCGCGTCCTGAAAATCACACCGAACGGAAGGATCATGACTCTGGTGCAAACCCAGAGTCCGTGGTCTCCTACCGGCGTGGCTGTTTTCGGCAGTGATGTTTATGTGCTCGAGTATCTGCACACGCCGAGAGACGTGCGCAGAGATTGGTTACCACGCGTCAGAAAGATCACGCCTGACGGTAATTCAAGGATCATTCTGACGGTCGATCAAATGCCGGGCGCGCGTTAATGGAAAGCGCATGGAGAGAGCATGAAGCGAAAAATACTGAAGTGGACCCTGGTCGTCATTGGCGTGACTTTCATCGGGCTGCAATTTACCGGTCCGGAACGAACGAATCCTCCTTTCGACCAGTCAAAGACGCTTCAGGCAACGACTGCGCTTCCCGCAAATGTGGCAGCAGCTTTATCCAACTCCTGCGATGATTGCCATAGCAACAATACCAATTGGCGATGGTACACATACGTTGCGCCCGTCTCGTGGTTCACGGTTGGGCACGTTAACGACGGACGGTCAGAATTGAATTTCTCTGTGTGGGGGACTTACGGTGAGCGCATGAAACAGACGCGCCTTCACGCGATCTGCGACCAATGTGAAAAAGGAATCATGCCCCTCGCATCCTACGCGTTCGTTCATCCGGCTGTGAAGCTCTCGCCCGCGCAGATCGCCGCCATTTGTGAGTGGACAAAACAGGAGTCACAGCGCTTGAGCGCTAACGAATGAAATGCGAACCGCTGTGCGATTCATTTCCTCAGGCTGACCACTTACTGTACGAGCCGTTCCTCGTCTCGACGTTACTGCCTACTCTGGATTGTGCGTCCCCGCTCTCGACTGACGACTTACTGTACGAGCCGTCCTTCGTCTCCACGTTTCCGCCGGTCCTGGCGTTGTCCAGTTGGCCGGCGCTTGTGGTCGTGAACAGTTCTTCATCAACAGAGTCCGTGACGGGCGCGGCGACCCTTCTTCGAGAGATTCGCTTGACTGACATAATTGACTCCCTTCGTTTGTGACTGATGGCCGGCGCTTCAGCGATGGGCTTAGTTGCCCCTCTCAGGCCGCCGTGTTGTTTTCTGAAACTCTTTCAGGAATTCGACCCAGTGTGTATCCTGCGCAAAATCGAGCCGTTGGTACAAGGCTGAAATTTCATGCAATGGAAAGTAGATGGAAAGCCCGTACGAGTATTGCGCGCCAGGACCACGATAGACTGACTCGACAACGACGTCCTCGCCGTCGATGACGTTTATCACCTTCTGGCAGACGTGTTTGATCTCGGCGTGGTCACAGTTCTGAGCTAGCAGAGAGGAGAAGTCATAGAGATCAACGTAATCCGTTCCCTCATAGGATTGCGCTTGCCAGCGGGAAAGGAGAATCGCTTTCTTCACTTCTCCATCGCCTAGGTTGCTTATGAGCGTTGTTGACAGAGAATCGACAGCGGTCACAAGCCCGTGGCATTTGTCGAGGTTGCAGATCGATTGCGTCACGCAGACGTCCTCATAATCGGCGTAAGAAGCGACATACTCTTTGACAATGACGCGCGCCAGTTGTTCCGGTTCGAGCGACGGCGTGCTAACCAACTCGGCGAGAATCTTCTGATACGGCCAGCCGTCGAGAGGACCGAATCCTTCGGGCGCGACAGTGAAGCGCACACTGTCGCGCACCTGATAACAGACCTCGATACCGCTCATCAGACAGGCGTCCATACCAAGGATGTCGATCTTCCTCCCTGCTTGTTGAGTGACGTCGGCCAGCGCCTTCTTGAACCTGCGGCTATCGAGGAAATCGACCGTCTGGCCTTCGACGAGCGCATACCCGAGTGCAATACCGCGTGAGTCGTCCTGGTTGCGACTTGCGATTTGCAGTGATGCGCGAGTTTGATTTGCCTGGGCGAGGAGTGAGTCTTCCGCGTGATGGAAAGGATGAGACGAGGCCGGCATCCTTTCGTCGTCGGCGCCGTTGCCGTGTCCCCACATAATGAGCAGGTAGTGACGAGCAGGAAAGTTGTCGATGCCCCAACGGATGAAATCTGCGAGCACATCGGGAGATGAGGGTTGGATGCGTCCGAGTTGAGCGACGACGTCGTCAGCGAGTGCGCTGTCGGACGCTCCTTTGGTAAGGACGTAACGCTTCGTGGGGCGGTTTTTCACTCCCCGGCTGAACTGGGCGATGACGGCGACCTCCGGGGATGAACCCACATTCTTCATCTCTTTGAGATCAGCGAAGCCGTTGTTGTCGAGGTTGTTGTAGTCGCCGACCATATAGGCCATGACGGTCCACAGTCTTTCACCTCGAGTGTCCATGCGTCCCCTCGCCTTCGCTTACCAGTACCCAAGCCGCTCCGCAATACTTATCGCAGGCGCGGAGGAGCAGGATATAGCAATGCCGCGGCAAGTCAAGAAAAGTTCGAATCAGAAAACTTCGAATACCGTGACTAGGCGGCCACTCCGTTCATCCAGTAATATCTTTGCCCGCATCGACTTTGTAAAAGCGTAGGTTTTCCTCATGGCCCCGGATAGAGTGTCTGATGATTTCACCGTCTTCATCAGCTATGCGCACAGCGACAACGAGAATTCGGACCCGAGTAAGCGCTGGCTAAATAGACTCCTCGAGTATCTACAGCCGCTCGTTATACACGATCGGATCAGCGCATGGTCCGATAACGAGATCGATGTTGGGCAGCACTGGGATAAATCCATCAAGTCGCAGGTACTAAACGCGAACGCCGCGATTCTCCTAATCAGCCCCGCGTTCCTGAGCTCGAAGTACATTCGCAACAGCGAGCTTCCAGCGCTGCTAATGAACGCGATGACTAGAGGCACTGCGGTTTTGCCCGTGATCCTGCGCCACAGCCCGTTCGCTGAGACCGAATTCAAATACCCGGATCCGGTTCAGGGCCCGCACGCTTTGTCCCTCTCGGTCTTCCAGTCTGCCAACCCGCCGCATAAGCCACTCAACTCAATGGAGGAGCATGAGCAGGACGCCATACTCCTCTCAGTCGCTCAGCGGGTACTGGAGCTTGCTCGTACAAAAACCGCGCCCACGTTGTCGGCCGCCGTAAGCACGGCCTGGATGGTCCCGTTCACGCCTAATCCCTTCTTCACCGGGCGCTCCGAGGTCTTCGATGAGTTGCGCCGTGAACTAACCGCTCGAAGTAAGGTTGCACTCAGCGGCATGGGCGGGATAGGGAAAACGCAGACTGCGCTGGAGTACGCACACCGGCAACGCGGACAGTACAAGTTGATACTGTGGGCGAATGCGGACAGCGAAGATTCTCTTCGATCAGACTTCGGCGTCTTAGCGGCGAGGCTCAACCTGCGAGTGGCAGATGATAGTGAGGAAGATAATGCCGTCTCCGCAGTGAAGCGGTGGCTCGAAAGCGAATCCGACTGGTTGCTAATACTCGACAACGCCGACGACCTCGCTGTTGTATCCGATTGGGTGAGGAGCGAATTGCCGGGTCACATTCTTCTAACGACTCGGTTACGTCCGACGGGCAGAATCGGGAGTATAGAACTGGGTGTAATGCCTTCAGAGGAAGGAGCGCTCTTTTTGCTCAAGCGGATCAAGTTGATTGCCGTAGGCGATACGCTTGGGGCAGCAAACGATGCGGACAGGAAGCTGGCAACGGAGATCACGAAAGAGGTGGGCGGTCTTCCGCTCGCGCTCGACCAGGCGGGCGCTTTCATTGAAGAGATGTCGAGCAGCCTCGCCGAGTACCTGGAGCTGTACCGCAGAGAGGGCGATAAGTTGAGAGCGGAGTACGGTGGTTATATTGCCGACCACGAACCGGTAACGATCACGTTTTCGCTTGCTTCGCGAAAGCTGGCAGAGGCGAGCGTGGCGGCGGCCGACATGCTAAAGGTATGCGCGTTTCTAGCTTCTGCTGCAATCCCTGAGGAGATCTTTATTAGCGGCGCCGCGGAGATGGGCGAGAGTTTAGTTCCCTTGGCCGGCGGCGGGATCAATCTGGTGAAAGTCATGGGCGAAGCAGCGCGGTTCTCTCTCCTTCGCAGAGATACAAAGAGCGGGAGAATCGAGATGCATCGGCTCGTGCAGCAGGTGCTCAGGGATGGGATGAGCCCGGAGGAGCAGCGGTTGTGGGCCGAACGCGCGATTAGAGCAGTGAACGCCGTCTTTCCCGAGGTCGAGCATGCGACCTGGCCGTTGTGCGAGAAGTTACTGCCGCACGCGGTGGAGGCGTCGCGATTGATCGAGCAATACGACTTCGCGTTTATTGAAGCAGCGCGATTGCTGAATGAAGCAGGTCACTACTGCTTTGAGCGTGGGCAATATGCAGAGGCTGTGGCCTTGTTCCAGCGTGTCTTAACCATTCGCGAACGAGTGCTGGGGTCAGAGAGTCTTGACGTCGCTATGAGCCTTAGCAACCTCGCCGCCGTCTACGATCATCAGGGGCGACACGCGGAAGTAGAAACGTTGTTCAAGCGCGCGCTGGCCATCTAGGAGCGGGCAGCCCAGCCGGACCACCTGAACATAGCATTGATTCTTAATAACCTGGCGGCCTTCTACGATGGTCAGAAGCGAGACGCCGAGGCCGAACCACTGTATGAGCGCTCTTTGGCTATCCGTGAACAGGAGCTCGGACCGAACCACCCGGACGTCGCGACTAGCCTTAACAACCTGGCGGCACTGTATGAGCACCAGGGAAGGCTGGAACAGGCAGAGTCGCTGTTGGAGCGTGCGTTGGCGATCCGAGAGCGAGAGCTCGGGCCGGACCACCCGGATGTGGCTGGGAGCCTCAACAGTCTCGCCAGCATCTACAATCATCAGGGTCGGTTCGAGGAAGCAGAGCCGCTCCTGGAACGTTCTTTAACCATCCGCGAGCAAGCACTCGGGCTGGAGCATCCGGACCTGGCGCGCAACCTGAATAACCTCGCCTCGTTTCATCGCAGTCAAGGTCGATACGCGGAGGCCATAGCATTGTTGGAGCGCTCTCTGGCCATTTGTGAGAAAACATTGGGAGCTAACCATCCGAAAGTCGATTTCATCCGAAACGAATATGCTGAGGTACTAAAACTAAATGCGGAAGCTGCAAAATAAGCCATCGGCGAAACTCGGCAACGAAATCTCTCTCCCACAACCACACTCCCCATGGCATCAATGTTGCGACGGTTCAGTTGAGAGGAATAATTTGTTCGTTTTCACTGCACCGAGGAGGTATCGCGATGGGTAAAGTATTAGGCGCGGCGTTTTGTGCGCTGGTTTTGATGGTGACCGCTGGTCAGGCCGCAGCGCAGCAAAACCAAACGCAGGAGAATAAAGATAAGAGCGTCAAGGAAAAAACGGTAAAGGGTACAAAGGACGCAGCCAAGAAGACTAAAGACGTCGCAGAAGAAACCGGTGACAAGGCCGAAGACGTCAAAGACAAGACTGTAGAAGGCGCCAAGACAGCGGGTGAGAAGACGAAAGACGTCGTTCAGGAAGCCGGCGATAAAGCTGGAGACGTCAAAGATGCGTCAGTCAAAGGCGCGAAAACCGCGGGCAAGAAGACAAAAGACGTTGCTAACGAAGCTGGCGATAAGGCTGAGGACGTCAAGGATAAGTCCGCCAAGGGTGTGAAGGTAGCGACCAAAGAGACCAAAGAAGTGGGCAAGGAAGCTGCCGATAAAGCCGGTGACGTCAAGGACGCCGGTGAAAAAGGCGCCAAGAAAACCGGCAACTGGTTTACCAGAGCATTTAAAAAGATCTTCTAAACTCGGCTTGGATATCGGTCAATTCTTCGCGGGAGAGTAGTGTCCCCAATTCGGTTATCCGTGTTCTTCTATCGTTGTAACCAGCGCTCATGGAACACGGATTGAAAGAATAGTCCGATTAGGGACACCACCTCACCCACGGACGAAGTTTCACAAACCGGGAAACGTCTCGAAAAACAGTTCGTCGACGTAACACCAACCCCAATCCTCACCCGGTTGGAAAGACTTGATTATCGGATGATGGGTTGAATGAAAATGCTTGGTCGCATGTTTGTTCTTCGAACTGTCGCAGCAGCCGACATGTCCGCAGCTAGCGCAAAGGCGTAAATGGACCCATTCGTCGCCCATTTTCAAACACTCTTCACAACCGTTCGGTGTTTTCGGAGTAACGTCCCGAATTTCAGATACATGCGAACACATCATTTGTCGTCACCGTCAATCCTGATCGGAGGTGATTTTTGCTGAAGACTGTGGAAGTTATCCTCTTTCTCAACGTCCTCTGGATCGTCCGCTGTGATCAGCGCCTCTAATTCATCTTCGTTTAGATGAACGTTTTCGCCAAGCGCACTCATAATCCACTCTCCCTGGCAACAGCAGCCTTCGGCTGCGCACTTGCCGACCGCCTGAGCCAATCTTCGAAACGCGTCTCGCTGAGTTGCGCGCCATCGTCAGGAACAAGTGAGCGTTCGCTCAACTGCGTACCAAAATAGCGCGCCTGCGGGTCAGCCACAACCTCTCGCGGATCGTTGCTGGCACTCAGGCCAAGACGAATTAATTGATCGAAACGGAACTGCTCGGGCCCGCCTATCTCAACGATTCGATTCAACGGCGATCCCATGGCCACTGTCGCCACCGCGCGGGCAACATCATCAGCCGCCATCGGCTGAAAACGCACGGGCGGCACGCGAACCGTATTGCCCTCCGTCGCCGAGTCGGCAATGCGATTGACGAACTCGAAGAACTGCGTCGCGCGAACGATCGAGTACGGGATCGACGATTCGCGAATCAAGTTCTCTTGAACGACCTTCGCTCGCAGATAGCCGCTGTCCGGCAGACGGTCAGAGCCGACGACCGACAACGCTACGTGATGTCCTAGACCGGCGGCTGCTTCATAGGTCAGCAAGTTGCCGGTCGACGTCTTGAAAAACTCCATCACCGGCGCGTCGTCAAAGGATGGTGAATTCGATACGTCGACGACGACCGACGCACCTTCCAGGACTTCGGCGAGTCCTTCTCCCGTCAAGGTATTCACGCCTGAGTTTGGCGACGCAGCTACAGCCTCGTAGCCATGTTCAGTGATATTCGTGACGACCTTTGATCCGATGAGCCCGGTGCCGCCGATAACCACGATTTTCTTAGTAGTCATTATTGACCTCCTCATCAATGAACTTGTTGCTTGAAACGATCAGCTCCGCGCGCCGGGTATTCGTCGCATGGAGCCGATCGTGCCTTCTGCGACTCAGGCTGTTGCCTTGGAGGTTTGTTGAGTCTGTCGCACAAACTCGAGCAGATCCTTGTTGATGACGTCCTTATGCGTTTGACACATGCCGTGTGGCAGTCCTGGGTAGACCTTCAGCGTCGCGTTCTTGACCAGTTTGGCTGAAAGGAGCGCGGTGATGTTGACCGGACAGACCTGATCGTCATCGCCATGCATGATCAGCGTCGGAACGTCGAACTTCTTTAGATCCTCGGTGAAGTCCGTCTCGGAAAAGGCTTTGATCCCAAGGTACGACGCGGGAAATCCGGCCATGCTGCACTGCACCCAAAACGATTCGAGCACGCCGTCGGAAACCTTCGCTCCGGGCCGGTTCAGACTATAGAAGGGCGTCGCGAACGCCTTCCAGTACTGGTAACGATCGGCTTGAATACTCTTTCGCGCGTCGTCGAATAGCTCTATCGGCAAACCGCCCGGATTGGCCGGTGTTTTCACCAGCAACGGCGGCACCGCGCTGATCAGTACTGCCTTTGCTACGCGGCCGCTGCCGTGACGGCCGATATAACGGGTGACCACACCGCCGCCCGTAGAATGGCCCACGAGGATCGCATCACGAAGATCCAGTTCGTTGATCAGTTCGGCGAGATCGTCGGCGTAGGTATCCATATCATTGCCGTGCCAGGTCTGGTCCGAGCGCCCGTGTCCTCTTCGATCCACCGCGATGCAACGATAGCCATTCGAGCTCAGGAAGAACATCTGGTCCTCGAAAGCATCTGCGGAAAGCGGCCATCCATGACTGAATAGGACGGGTTGTCCAGTGCCCCAGTCTTTGTAGTACATCTTCATTCCGTCTTTCGTGGTTATAGTGCTCATTTGTAAAACTCCTTTTCGGTTGGACGTAGTCCTACTTGCTCCGTCTGTCGGGAAAACGGATGGGAAATCCAGCTGCGCGCAGGTCAAGAAACGGCGCTCGGGCGTGTTGTCGTGTCTCGATTTACCGGAATTCTAGGGATTGGTATTGCTGGCGTCAACAATTGTCTTCATGTTATGTCTTTGCTCGATCCCTGAAACTCTTGCGGAGCAACCACAGTCATGGGTAAGACCCGAATGGAAACATTTTTTGATGGCGTGGTCGCCATCATCATCACCATCATGGTACTGGAAATGAAAGTGCCGCATGGTGAGGGCATCGACGCGCTGTTGCCGCTGATTCCGGTGCTGTTGAGTTACGTGCTTAGCTTCGTGTACGTCGGCATCTACTGGAACAATCACCATCACATGATGCATGCAGTTCGCACAGTCACCGGCTCGGTACTATGGGCCAATCTGCATCTTCTCTTCTGGCTGTCGCTTATTCCGTTCACGACAGGTTGGATGGGAGAGAACCATTTCGCGAAGTTGCCGGCGGCTGCATACGGTGTAGTGCTGCTGATGTCCGGAATCGCCTACTTGATATTGCAGCAACGAATCATCTCGTCCCAGGGAGAAGACTCGCTCTTGAAACGCGCCGTCGGCAGCGACTGGAAAGGCAAGATCTCAGCCGTACTTTACGTCGTCGCAATCGTGGTGGCGTTTATTTCGGCGCCAGTGTCCGTCGCGATTTATGTGTTCGTGGCGCTGATGTGGATAGTTCCGGACAGACGCATCGAACGCATCCTTGCGGGACGCGAAACATAACGAGTCGCTGGTTGGATTACGCGCGCGTTACTCGTCCTGTTTGTCGCTGCCGCCGAAACGGAATTTCTGAGGCACTAGACTCATGATGCCGGCGATAGTTTGCACCGGCACGGTCAGTTCGATGATTGGTTGCGTTCCTTCGCCGCGAACTCGCAAGACCATACCGGTGGGAGTGCGATCAAAATCGAGTACTGTGATCCGATCAAGATTCAACAAAGCATCACCTACTGCTATCAGTTGCACAATAAATCTCCTTTACTTATTAGAAACGATCGTTGTCAGCGTGGGCTCGGCTTCTCTTTGCTTTCAGTCGCAGCGCTCTTTCGGGTCAACACATCCAGCAGGTTCACGCTCGAGTCGAGCACTGCGCCGATCGGTTGCGATTGTTCGATTGATGGGCCATAGACTTCAACGGTGCGGACTCCGTTGTAGGTCAGGATGCTGACACGAAAGTTTTCCACCTCAGGCTCGGGCGTTCGATGTGTCTCGGAAAGCGCTGCCGATTTGACCAGCCGTTCAGCGGCTTTCAGTAGCTTCGTGATATGGCCGCTGACTTCGGCGTCGCTGCCGGGCGTTTCCCACACGATTGCTGCGCCCTGTCCGCCGAGCCATCGCGCTCGTCCATCAGCGTACGCGGCAAGCGTGCCGACGCCGTCGTCGTTGTGCAGTTCACAGACAACGCCCTGGACCTTATCGGCGACGTCCGGCGGCGGCGGTTCTCCCAACTCTCGCAAACCTTTCCACGCCCAAAGCTGGATGCGCGACTCGGTATTGGGTAAGGCCAGCGCCTGTTTCAGATCGTTCTTCGCTTCATCTGGTTTGTTGTTGCGTGCGGCGGTAACGGACGATGCAAACAGAGATAAAGGATCGTTCGGTGGAGGAGTCTGAGTTGGCTCGACCATGTTCAGCAACTCTTCGAGCGACTGATCGGCGAAGAGCAGGTTCTTCAAATCCGCCATCGCTTGTGGGTCCATCGCCGATTGCGTTGTCGCTGACGCGTTTGAGCCAGCCGCAGGTGGATTGCGCGCACGCATCTTCCAAACTGCGAACACCGCTCCCACGGCGAGAAGCAAACCGGCGACGATGATCACGATCCGTGTTGTCATTGTTTGGCCGAATTATACCTTTTCGTCCTGAAGGCCAAAACGATGAGGATCAGATAGACCAGAACCAGGAGCGGCGACAAGTAAAACGAAATGAACGCGAGCACTACGACGAACTTATATGCCCCATCGTTTGGGCTTAGATCCTGCGGCCGGAGACCACCCATGAGATTGAATATAACGTGCTCGAGATTGAGAACGGCGAGCACAAACACGATGATACTGAGCGGCAAGAGCGTGCCGATAAGAACGCTCCCGATATTGAGGCGTGCGGTGTGGCGCAGGAACAGAACATACAATGCGACTCGCCACGTTGCCACAACGGCGAGAAAAGCGACGTTCGCGCTCACCGCGCCCTCCTGCGACATGAACTTCTCAACCGGAATCGCATAGAGCAGCGCGAGTGGCGACGTGAGCGTGAGAAACACGAGGACATTGCGATAGGACCAATTCTCAGGCCGCAGCGGCGCCAGCAATGCCCAGATCACGAACGCAAGTATGAAGACGTAAGCCAGAGAACCCAGCCCCAGCGTTTGCCAAAGGTGCGCGCGTGGATTGTCCCAGTATCGGCCTATGCCGGCGAGCCAGGTGCAAACAAGTCCGAAGATGAAAAACGCTCGCCATTGCGTGTGAACGGCGGAACTCACTCGGCGGAACGTCAGAAACCGCCACTCGTCAAGCAGAAGTGTTTTAATCATCCTGTTCGATAGTATATTCCGAACCCGGACCTACACGAGATCAAAAGAGACCAGGCTGGCAATTATAAAGATCCGTGAGATCGGTCCGAGCATTGCTCAAGCGGCGGGAGCGTGGCAGAATCATTACGCGATCCACTCACCCCAATCGCGAAGCTGGTCTCAGCACAATCCCGGCAGCCAGCGAAAAATAACGATCGCCGATTGCGCGGCGTGCGTAGAGAACTGTGGGGCGGGCTATGAAGAAAGACCACACCATCATGGTCGTCGAAGACTACGACGATACCCGGCTACTGCTGAAGCAGTGGCTGGAAGGCCTTGGTTACTCGGTTTTGGAAGCCACGAACGGACAAGAGGCAGTCGACATCGCCGATCGCGAGCGGCCTGATTTGATCTTGATGGACCTCGACCTTCCGATACTCGACGGCATAGCCGCGACTCAGCGCATCCGCCAGACGCCGGAGCTGGAGCGCGTGCCCATCGTCGCCGTCACTGCCTATCCCATGTCTTACTCGCACGTCAAAGCATTCGCCAAAGGATGCGACGAGTACATGCGCAAGCCGATCGACATCAGCGAGCTGGAGCGCGTCGTTTCTCGTTACCTGACTGCGGCCTGATTTACAAAGACAAACGACTACTCTTGGGCTATCATCTTCGCGCCCTCAACGCGTGAAAGGTGCTCTTCGCCAATGACTTCCTCAGCTCTCAAAGCACTCGGCTGTTTCCTGCTCGCCGTCAGCGTCTGCGTCATCGCTGAGGCGCAAAACGAAGCGTTGAAGAAAACCGGCAGCATCAGCGGCAAGGTCACGCTGAAAGGCAATGGTGTACCGGGAATCACAGTCGGAGCAGTCGGCAACAGATCAAACTTCGGCAGGTCGCGTTTTGGCGCGGTTACCGATAGTCAAGGCAACTACCGCATTTCAGGTTTGCCGGCGGGCACGTACGAGTTGACGCCGGCCGCACCACAGTTTGTCTTGGCCAGTGTCAACAGCAGTAAGAATGTGATTGTTGACGAAGGGGAGAATCTCGACGGAATTGATTTCACGCTCTTGCGCGGCGGCGTCATCAGCGGGAAAGTCACGAATGCAGAAGGGCAACCGTTGATCGAAGAACCCGTTCACCTCGCGGCGCTGCAAACAAACAGCAGTGAGCCGATCACGCAGCTCAACATGTACTTCAATCAGACCGACGATCGAGGCATGTATCGAGCCTTTGGCTTGGCTCCGGGGAAATACACTGTTTCGGCCGGAACACCGGCAGACAGATTGAGCTTCGGCGGTCGCAACGGAGTTACTTACAAACAGACTTACTATCCTTCCGTCACCGATGCTTCGCAAGCGACGGTGATCGAAGTCACTGAGGGTGGTGAAACCAATAACGTCGACATAGTCGTCAGCCGGCGAGAGGCTACCTACAGCGTGAGCGGACGGATCATCGACGGCGAAACCGGGCGGCCGATTCCGAATGCGCGTTACGGGCTGACGAAGATCGAAGAACACGGCAGCTCAGGGACTTCAGGTCCGGTCACCAATGCGCTCGGGGAGTTCAAAATTGAGAACCTGACGCGGGGAAAATATGTCGTCACTTTCGAGCCGGTGAACAACGACTTCTACGCTGACGGCGTGCGGTTTGAGATCGACGATCACGACGTCACGGATTTGGTTATCAAGACTTCGACGGGCGCGAGCGTTTCGGGTGTGCTCGTTTTTGATGGATTGGATTTGAAGACGGCGCGCGAGAAATACGGCGAGCTGATGCTGATGGTTGCTACGCCCAGTAATGAACGGTTCACGAGTCGCAGAAACGGCCCACCGGCGAAAGTAATTCCAGGTAGTCCCTTTACGATAACGGGCCTGGCGGCCGGTGAAGTTCTCTTCATGGTTTTCTCACGTAGAGGATCTGAAGATGGACGGAACTTCGAAGTGGCGCGTATCGAGCGCGACGGCGTGGTCTACCAACGCAGCCTGGAAATTAAGGACCGCGAGCAAGTAACGGGACTGCGCGTCGTCGTCACCGCGCGCACTGGAGTATTGCAAGGGATAGTCAAAGTGGAGAATGGTACCGTCGAGGCAGGACGGATGTATCTTTCATTGTCGAAGGCAGGAGAGACCAACGGATATGGCATATCGGTCGATGCGCGCGGCCGCTTCCGCATCGGTGGACTTTCGGCTGGTACGTATGACATCACTGCCTACGTCTACAATCCCGATTTGCCGACGCAACCTTCCAAAAAGCAACAGGTCGTTATCACCGACGACCAGGTGACTGAAATCACAGTCACGATCGATCTAAAGGCTCGCTTCGATCCCGACCTACCCTGATCAAATTCGCTTTCTTGCGGCTTCGCCGCCGGGATGTGCGGCGAGGCTATGCCTCGCCGACAAACGGACCGATTTAATTGGGGCTATGCCCCTCGTGCGGCTTCGCCCGAAAGGTTTGGGCCAGAGGCCGAACGGAGGGCCTAGCCCAGAATTTTCTCTTCAGCCGACGGCGAGGCATAGCCTCGCCGCACATCGCGGCGGCGAAGCCGCAGACTGAATAAACCCGCAGACTGAATAAACCGTAGCCTCGGGGGTGCAGGCAAGCTAAAACGTGAGATGCTTAATCAGAAGGGGTGGCCCGGTTGAGCCACCCCTTTGTTAGTGCCGTTGCTTTATTTACTACTTGCGACGGCGTGGGTTGGAACGCAACTGGTGGATCTGGCGCTTCAGTTCGGTGATCTCCTTCTGCTGTTCCTTGATCGCGTTCAGCATGGTCCAGATGATCGGATCGCTGTTGAGCATCAGGTAGCCCTTGCTGTTTGCGGTCACGGCTTCGGGAATCACTTTCTGCACATCCTGCGCCGCAAATCCGATGTGCTCACCTTCGTTTGCCAGTCCGAGCGCGTTATCCGACTTGTATTCATAACGCACAGGCTGCAATTTCATCACGGCGCTCAATCCAGTCGTGAATGGCGACTTGATGTTCTTGAGCCGTCGATCCGAAAACGCTAACCAGGTATTACCGCCGGTCTTGCTGGCATCGCCGTTCACGGACAGTCTCTGATCCGGCGCTGTGGTGTTAATACCGATGCGCCCACTCGCCGTTGCGACGAACGGGATTACCGTAAAGTCCGCGTGGGCATTTGCCAGCGAGGCATCGTTTGCGTAGCCGACGTAGAGGCTATTATCTGCGCCGGTTACGAAACCCCACGTGTCGTTCGTAGTCGAACGTCGCAATTGCAGACCGCCGATAAACTCCTCGCTGAACTGCTTGATATCGAGCCGTGCATTCGGACCGGCTGTGCCGAGGCCGACGTTTCCATTGGCGGCGATATCCAGCGAACTCGTCGGCGCCCCAGGACGAATGCGCAGCGACAAACGAGATCCGCCAGTAACGTCGCGGACGAAGAAGTTCGCTTCATTCGCGCCGATGTCCCAGGTTTGAGCAGTGAAGCCACCGCTGTTGTTTTGCTCCATACGGATGGCCGGCGTGTCCGTAGTGTTCACGTGAAAATCGAGCACCGGCGTCGCAGTCAAGATACCGACGTTGCTGCCGCTCGAAACTCGAAGCGCATTCGCCGATGCGCCCGCGTCTACCTCGAACACGATCGTTCCACTTTCAGAGTTTCCGGTCGCTCCCTGATCGACGAAAGCGAGAAAGTTTCCGCCGCCGCTTCCGGAAGCGTTCGCCCTGATTTGCCAGTTGTTGTTGGGGAAACCGGCGGAGGTGCTGGTGTCGTCGAATTGAATACGCGTGTTGTTTTCCTTCACGCGAATCGTGTCAAAGCCGAAGTCTTCGTTGTTCACGCAGTCGAGACCGGCGCAGATGCTGCCCTGGACGATGAGATCGTCAGGAATCACCTGATCGAAAAACATGAACGCCGGGTGATTGCGATTGATTTTGTAGTTAATGCGGCCTGGCGAAGCCATCGGCGCGGAAGAGACAGCGACAGGAGCAGCGGGAGCTGCCGGCCGTTCAACCATGGCGCTGCGTCCGGGTTTGCCTGGCTCACTCAATCCGGGCACCACGATCGTCCCATTCAGGACCGAAAATGTTCCGGATTGGACCATCACCTGCGATGGCACCAGACCGCGTTTTTTCAGGTCGCGCTGGACTTCGTCGCCGTTGCCCTTCTCACGCGCGGCCTTTAACTGCTCTTTGACGCCCGCGGCAAAGTTCGGCGTCAACCGCAGTTCGTAGTTGTACACTCCGTCACCTTTTTTATCGGGAAGTTGGAACTCGGGGGGTTGGCCGCTTTGAAACTCTTTCACGAACGCTTCGCCGTCGGGGGCTATAACAGTCAGGGTCGAGGCCGAGTGACTCGCTCTAATGTCCCACCTGACACTCGATCCTGCGCTACTAAGCGCGGCGAAGTTGTTTTTGTCGTCGCTCGATTGAGCAAACGCGGAAATACTGAAAACTGCTAATGCGAAGACAATACTCAACACTGAAGGTAGATTCTTTTTATTGTTCATTGAGAAAGCCTTTCCTTCTAATCGGCACAGGTTGCCGTGGTTGTTAGCGAGTGGATCAAGGACTCTCTCCATTCGGGAGACATAGAGTAGCCCTAAAGCAGAGCGAGGTTCGAACTGGACACATGCGTATACCAACGTCCGCCGCCATGTGTCAAGAGTTTCATTCATCGCGGCATGAACAACGAAGATTAGTTGAATACCAAACATAAGTGGCGCATACTCTCCGCATCGGGCTCGAGCCCTCATTGACTGGTCAGCGGAGGCGACACGTGAAGATCCTTTTGCTGTTCCTGCTCCCCCTATTGCTCATACAAGTCGATCAAACGCTCACGACGGCCCAGGATGGACCGCAAATGAGCGTCGTCAACTTTAAGTGGTCGCGCGCGCGGCAAGCAGTTGAAGTAGCGCCAATAGAGCCGACGATTCCGGCGCGTGCGGTGATTCCGCAAAACAAAAATTTTGCGCGCAACGCAAGGATCAACGATTCCGCCGGCGCTCGTGATCCAAACGCCGACACGCTCGACGGACGCAGCGCCGCGCTGGAAAAAATCGTGGATGAGGCGCGCGCGCCCAAAACCGAACCACGCGACGGTTTCGCTTATCACGTGAAACTTAAAAACACTGCCGCCAAGATCGTCGAAATCGTGTTTTGGGAGTACCGGTTCTACGATCCCGCGAACCAGAATCTCGTCGCCCGGCGACAGTTTCTCTGCGGCGTCAATATCAGGCCCGACAAAGACAAAGAGCTGGAAGCTTTTAGTTTGCACGGTCCAACCGACGTCGTCAGCGTCCACGCACTCGAAGGCAAGTCACAGTTCAAAGAAGAAGTGCTCGTCAATCGCGTGGAGTATTCCGACGGTGCGATTTGGCAAAGAAAAGACTGGAGCTTCGCGGAAGTGAAGCGAAGCTACGATCGCGTCCTGCGAGAACGCTGGCTCCCCGGCACCTGCAAAGGCCTGTAAACACGAACGCATGCCACCGCTTCAGCCGCAGAAACCGAACCTGCTCATCATCGACGATGAATGGCAGATCAGGAGTCTGCTCGTCGATCTACTGGGAAGCGTCTATCGCTGTTCGGAAGCCGCGTCCGCTGAAGAAGCGCTGATGGCGCTCTCGCACGAAACGTTCGACCTTGTAATCAGCGACATCGACATGGGCGGAATGAGCGGGCTCGAGCTCGTCCCACGCGTGCATTCATTAGCGCCGGACACGGTCGTCGTGATGATCAGCGGCAACCAGGACATCGAGTTTGCGATCAAGGCATTGCGCGTCGGCGCGTTCGACTACATCACCAAGCCCATCGATATTCGTCACGTTGAAGCGTCTGTCGAACGAGCGCTGAAGCATGCGAGCCTGCTGAAAGAGAAGCGCCTTTACAAAGAACAGATCGAGAACCTGTTGCAACAGCGCACAGCCGAAGTCGATTGGCTCGCCTACTACGACACGGTCACTCAACTTCCGAATCGCGCCTTGTTTGAAGACCGTCTCGTGCAGGCGGTCGCGATCGCGCGCGCGAAGGACCAGTCGCTGGGCGTGTTGTTTATCTCGCTCGACCAGTTCAAGAAGGTCAACGATTCGTTGGGGCACGGACCCGGCGACAGTTTACTGCGCGAGTTTGGCGAACGGTTGAAGAGCTGTATCAACAAGTCTGACACTGTTGCGCGCTTCGGCGGCGACGAGTTTGCCTTGCTGCGGACGCAAATCGAAGGCACGACGGACGTGATGGAAACGATCGGCTTATTGTCGAAGGTGCTGGCGTTTTCGTTCGATCTTCCGGGTCAGGAACTCTACGGCACCGCGAGCGTAGGCATCAGCATGTTTCCGTTTGACGGCGACGACAGTCAAACGCTTCTGAAAAACGCAGGCGCCGCGCTTTACAAGGCGAAGCGATCGGGCGGCGCAAACTACCAGTTCTTCACGTCAGACATGCACGAGCTGGCGACGCGACGGCTCGCGCTGGAAACAAATCTTCGGCGAGCGATTCAGAACGAGGAGTTTTTGATTCACTACCAGCCGCGGGTGTCGGTCGATTCGCTCGCGATCACGGGTGTCGAAGCGCTGGTCCGTTGGCAACATCCGCAGCTCGGACTGGTTTCGCCGTCGGAGTTTATTCCGCTCGCCGAGGACACGGGTCTGATCGTGCCGATAGGTGAGTGGGTGTTGCGCAACGCGTGCCGGCAGAGCCGCGAGTGGCAGGACAGTGGGATTGCGCCGATTCAGATGTCGGTGAACATCTCCGCGCGGCAGTTTCACGATCGGGATCTATCAGAGACGGTAATCAGAATTCTCGACGAGACCGGCCTTGATGCTCGATATCTCGACCTGGAACTCACGGAGAGTTCGATCATGCAGAGCGCTGAGTTCGCGTCGAGCGTGCTGAATCGGCTGAAGAGCATGGGAATTCACATCTCGATCGACGATTTCGGCACCGGCTTTTCGTCGCTGGCCTCGTTGAAACGTTTGCCGATCGATATGCTGAAGATCGATCAATCGTTTGTCAGAGACGCGACGACGGATCCCGACGACGCGGCGCTCGTCATGGCCATCATCACGCTGGCTCACAATCTGCGGTTGAAAGTGATTGCGGAAGGTGTAGAAACAGCGGAGCAACTTCGTTTCCTTCAGTTACTCCGCTGCGATGAAATTCAGGGTTACTTCTTCAGCCGGCCTCAGCCCGCGGATGAACTGGTGTCGTTGTTCGACACCAGCTTCACGAAATTAGTTAGTTAGCCGGCGTGAAACTCGAAGCGAGCGACGTCTGATTCACCGAGGATGACGATGTCGCCGGCATTCAAATGAGTCTCCGTAACGCGCGCTGATCGTGGATCGTTGACGAACGTGCCGTTCCGCGAGTTCTGGTCCTCGATCACGACGCGCCCGCCTTTAACGCCAATCCACAAGTGCCGTTTCGAGATCCTCGGATCGCCGATGACGATCTGTGACGATCCGCCGTCGCGGCCGATGAAGTCGCCATCAGGTTTGATGTCGAACTGTTGTCCTGACAGCGGCCCGGATACGAACCGGATCGATCCGTAGTTGGGTTTGAATACGTCGCCGTCTTGAGTGATTGCCACGGTGCGCGACAGATCGACCGTCATCCCGTCGCCGCCAGCGACTTGGGGTATCGGCGGCGGAGGTGGCGGAGGAGGCGCCGGCTTCGGCGCTGCGTGTACAGGCGATGGACTCGGCGTATGCGGCGGCGGCGAATATCCAGCCGGCGAAGGCGCAGGATGTGCTTTCCCGCCCGGCGCGGGCCCTGGTCCAGCCTGCTTCTTCTTCTTGCGCCGCATCATGATCACCACGATCACGACGATGAGAAGGATTATTCCGGCAATGAACAGCACACCGAGAATCACGCCAACGGCCCACAACGGAAATCCCGATCGCTCGCGTCCCTCAGACTTCGCCTGCTGACTACTTTGCACCAGCCGATCGACTTCGGAGTGCTGCGGAAAGAGCCTTTTAACTTCCTCGAATTTGGGAATAGCTGACGAGTACTGGTCGTTCCAGTAGTACTCGAGACCTTCACGGAAAAGCTGATCCGTCGGCCCTTCGGTGTTGGCCGCTCCGGCGCTCTTCACGTACTCCATTACGGTGTTCGAAGGAACGACGAATGAGAAGCCCGACACTTCCTGTCCGTTCACCGTGTCGCCGCGGAAGGTCAGCAATCCGATCACTTCATGCTGATCGTTCACGACCGGCCCGCCGGAGTTGCCGTGCGTTGCGGACGCGCTCGTTTGCAGAATTGGAGCGCCGCTGGCTGCCTGTTTGCGCGCTGAGATCTTCCCGTCGTTGATGGTCGCTTCCAGCGCTGACTTTTGGCTCAGTAGACCGGAGTTGAACGTGTCGGCCGCGCCCGGATAACCGATGACGGTCACGTGGTCTTGAAGTTGGACCTTTTCCGAATCGCCGAGTTTCAGGATCGGAGCGTTCTTGACCTCGATCTTCACGATCGCGACGTCTTTGCCCTGGTCCGTGCTCTCACCAGTCGGCGCGCCGTATTGCTTGATTTCAAACGGGAACGAGCTGCCGTCCGGAATGATGACGTAGTTGATCTTCTGGAAACTCTGAAACTGGCTGTGCTGGTTGATGAAACCCGCATTCAGGCTGCGCGGGTCCTTACCGATTTGCTGGCCGATCTGCTGGACCATCTGCCAGAACAGCGCTTCCTTGGCCTTTTCTTCGCCTTCGCGCGTCGTCGAGACGACGTGGGCGTTGGTCGCGATGTAGCCGTTGGAGCTGATGAAGAAACCCGAGCCGAGTGCGATGCTCGACACCTTGAAGACCTGTCCCTGGTAACCCGGAGGCTGAAACAAGATCTCGCCTATCGCGCCGTCGATGATGCGGACCACTGCCGGCTTGCTGTACATCGCCAGGCGTTCGCCGTCGGTCACTGCGTGCACGACGAATCGCGGCTGCAAGGGAAGCAGCGTCACCGCAAGAAAAAACGCGCCTATCGCAATAAAAAGCAGTCTGCGCATGAGAAGGGCTCCTTGGGGATAGTGATTATTCCGTCTCAAATATTGAAAGCCTTGATGAAGATGACCGGCAGCTTGTGAGCTTCTAAAGTAATTCAGAACGAAAGTCAATGAAAAATCAGGCAGATTTTCCACAGATTTACGACAGATCTATGCGACAAACAGTGTGGTTAACACACGAAAACAGTAAACAGGAGGATAGAACCGTGATTAAGAACGTTTGCTTGATGACAATATTATTGCTGGTGGCACTCGCGGCCGGCTGCGCCGCACATAATGAAACCGCTGAAAACACAACAGCGACCACCGCCCCAACTACCAAACCAGGTCCGGACAATTCGGAGATCACCACTTCAGTCGATGCGAACGGGACGAAGACTGAAACCAGAACTTTCCGAAATAATCCACATCTATCCAAGGTCGTCGTCACCACCACTCGCGACGGCAAGAAAACGGTGAAAGCGTATTCCGCAAGTGGCCAGGAACGCGATGTGAACACCAGTGACAACGTTCTCGAAGCGACCGGTGACGCCGTCGCCAAGTCGGCCAACTTTGTTGCCGATAAAGGGGAGGACGTCGGTAGAGAAGCGGCCGACAAGGCTGAGGACGTGAAGGACAAGGCTCAAACTGTGGGCGAGAAGACGGTCGATAAGAGCAAGGAGGTCGGCGAAAAGACCGTTGATGTATCCAAGAAAGCGGGTGAGAAGAGTGTCGAGGGCGCCAAGAAGGTCGGCGAAAAGACCGTCGAGGGTGCTAAGAAAGCCGGAAGCGCTGTGAAGAAGGTCATTCCGTAACGATGGATTTCACGGACAAGACTAAGGGCGGCCGGCGGTCGGCTGCCCTTTTTGTTTGCTATACTAGCTGCCTTGCAAGGAGGAGGTTCAATGGCAGCCAGTTCGAGATTCACAATCATTTGTCCGTGTTGCGAGGCCAACCTGACGGTCGACGCCCAAACCGGCGCGATCCTGTCGCACGAAGAGAAGGCCAAGCCGCTGGCGTCGTTCGACGAGATGGTCAAAGGACTCGACAAGCAGAAGCAGATGCGTGAACAGATCTTCGCGCAGGAGCTCAGTTCGATGAAGGACCGCGATCGCATCCTCGAAGAGAAGTTTCAGGAAGCGATGAAGCGGGCCGATAAGGACAAAGACAAGCCGTACCGCAATCCGATGGATATTGATTAGTCTGCGCGAGATTCTCCCTAATTAAACTGGAGCACAATTTAATGGTTCGTAATTCAAAGCGTTTCCTCGCTCTTTTTGTGGTTGTCGGGGCGCTTGTCGCCGCACAGTCTGTGACGCCGGCGCAAACGCGAATGCCACAGTTGAAGTTTACCGACCGCACGCTGCCGAACGGCTTGCGCGTGCTGGCCGCGCCCGACTCGTCGAGCCCGACCGTGGCGATTCAGGTCTGGTACCACGTCGGCTCCAAAGACGATCCGCAGAGCCGCAGCGGCTTCGCGCACCTCTTCGAGCACATCATGTTCAAGAGCACGAAGAACATGAAGTCAGAGATGATGGACCGGCTGACGGAAGATGTCGGCGGCTTCAATAACGCGTTTACGGCTGACGACGTGACCGTCTATTTTGAAGTCGTGCCGTCGAACTACCTCGAAACGTTGATCTGGGCCGAAGCCGATCGACTGTCGGGACTGAACGTCGACGATCCAAACTTCAAATCGGAACGCGACGTCGTGAAGGAAGAGTTTCGTCAAGGGGTGCTGGCACCGCCGTATGGCATGTTCGAATACCTGCTCCAACAGAAGTCATTCACCGAACATCCTTACAAGCGTCCCGGCATTGGCAGTATCCAGGATCTCGACGCCGCTTCGTTGAAGGACGTTCAGGAGTTTCATACGACTTACTACCGCCCGGACAACGCGACGCTCGTCGTCGTCGGCGATTTCGATCCGAAACAACTCGACGCGTGGGTGGACAAGTATTTCGCGCCGATTGCGAAACCGAACCGTCCGCTGCCGCGCGTGCAGGTAAAAGAGCCGCCGCGAAAAGGCGAGACGCGATTTACTGATTACGGCCACAACGATCTGCCCGCCGTCGGTCTGACTTATCTGACGCCGCGACAGGCCGACGCCGATTCGGACCCGCTGCGTGTTGCGGACGCAATCCTGTCCGCGGGTGAGTCGTCGAGACTGTACAACTCGCTGGTCTATCAGCAGCAACTGGCCGCTGAAGTTAACTCGGGCTTCGAGACGCGCGAAGACGCAAGCCTGTTTGTTTTGACTGCTGTTTTGTCAGAAGGGAAGAAACCGGAAGACGCGGAGAAGTCGCTGCTCGCCGAGATCAAGAAGTTGCAAGACGCGCCCGTTTCAGCCGCTGAGCTGGAGAAAGCCAAGAACCAGATGATCACCAACCAACTGCGTCAACGTGAGACCAGCAACGGCAAGGCGCAGGTGCTCGGCGAGGCCGCCGTGCTGTTAGGCGATCCGGCTCGCGTCAATACCGATTTGGAGCGGTTGCAAGCCGTGACCGCTGCCGACGTACAGCGAGTGATGAAGAAGTACTTTACGGATACGAATCGAATGGTCTTGTACTATCTGCCTGAAGCTTCGAAGCCTGCCGAAAAGAAATCAGGGGAGGGCAAATAAATGAGAACGACGAAATCGTTATCACTGTTATTTGTCCTGCTCTCGTTAACAGTTGTCGGTTCCGCGCAGACTCCGCAAGCCACGCCTCCGCCGCCGGCCCAGCCGCGTTCGGGAACGTTTCCGAAGCCTGTCGAACAGACGCTGCCGAACGGACTGCGGGTAATCGTCGTGCAACGGAGCGAGACGCCGCTGGTTTCGGCGCAGTTGCTGATCAAAAACGGCGGTGAAGTCGATCCGCCGGAGTTGGCCGGACTCGCCGAGATGACGGCAAGCCTTCTGACGAAGGGCACGCAGAGCCGTGACGCGACGCGCATCGCGCAGGAGATCGAGAGCCTTGGCGGCTCGCTTGATTCGGGAGCACGTTGGGACTCGTCTGTCGCAAATGTCAGCGTGATGTCGTCGAAGATCGGACCGGCCATGGAGATCCTTGCCGACGTGGTGCGGCATCCGACGTTCAAGAGCGAGGAAGTCGAGCGACTACGACAACAGTCTCTCGATAGCGTCACACTGGCGTTGGGTGAGCCTGGAAGCATCGCGCGACTCGTAGCCGCGCGGGTTGTGTTTGGCGATAGTCCGTACGGGCATCCGCTGCTCGGCACGACAGAGTCGTTGACGCGCATCACCGCGGCGGACATCGCGAAACTACACAGCCGTTACTATCGTCCTGACAACGCCATCCTCGTGATTGGCGGCGACATCGCGCCGAAGGACGGCATCGCGCTCGCGACGAAGTATTTTGGCGACTGGCAGAAACCAACCACGCCGTTGCCCGAGTTCAGCGCCGCGAAGGAAACCGCCGCGAGTAAAGCCGGTCGCATCGTCGTCATCGATAAGCCGGATGCTGGACAAGCCGCAGTCTATCTTGCGCGCACAGGCATCAATCGCAAGGATCCCGATTTCTTCCGGGGCATCGTTTCTAATTCCGTGTTGAGCGGCTATTCGGGCCGGCTGAATCAGGAGATTCGCATCAAGCGCGGTTTGAGTTATGGTGCGGGATCGCAGTTGGACGCTCGCCGTGACGTTGGGCCATTCGTCGCGTCGGCGCAGACGAAGAATGAATCCGGCGCCGCGGTGGCGGATCTGCTGTTGGGCGAGATCGGACGTTTGTCGTCAGCGCCGCCGGCGGATCTGGAGCTGACGCCGCGGAAAGCTGTCTTGATCGGTGGCTTCTCGCGTAATCTCGAGACGGCCGGCGGGCTCGTTGCTCAGGTTGGCTCGCTCGCGCTCTACGGAATGGGTCTCGACGAGATCAATCGTTACATCAACAACGTGCAGTCGATCACGTCCGCCGACATACAGAAGTTCGCGGGCACGCGCCTCGACGCGAAAACGAGTAACATCATCATCGTAGGCAATGCGAAGGCGTTTCTTCCTGAACTGGAAAAGAAGTATCCGAACGTGGAGGTGATTCCGGTGGCGGAGCTGGATCTAAACACGGCGCTGCTGCGGAAGAAACAGGCGGGAGGCTGATATGAAAGCAATCCTGACGATCTGTGTTCTGGCTTTGTGTATTGGCGTGACGCGCGCGCAGGAACCGCCCACGCAGGAACCAATCGACGGCGTCGATGCGCGTTCGAACGCGGCTGACTTTGCGAAGCAACTCGCCAGTACGGATCCGCTCCAGCGGCAGCGCAGTGCGGAGGCGCTGGCCCGTCTCGCCGCCGTCAATCAACGCAAGCTCGTCGAGGGTTATCAACTCCAGGAGAAGAACAAGGAAGTGCGCCTTGCGCTCGACTGGGCCTTGTACCGCATGGGCCGATCGGAGGCGCTCTATCGCATCGTCGGCGACTTGGATTCGGGACGGCAGGAGCAGGCGATCGGCTACCTTTCGCAGTTGGAAGGGCCGGACGTGCTCTATCCGTTTCTGAACAAGGAAAAGAACCAGTCGCGCGTCACGGCCGGATTGTTGAAAGCTCTTGCGCGAATCGGCGACGAACACACGCTCGAAGTCGTCAAGCCGTATCGTGAGTCGACTGAGCCGTTCGTGGCCGAGGCCGCGGAGATCGCGCATGACGAAATCGAGAAGCGTTTGAGTGAGCCAACGCCGCCCACACGCGTTCGTCCGCGCGCCGTCGGAGATCGGCCGTAAACACGAATGCATCCGAGTCTCCGCACTTTTCTCGATCTACTCGCCAGAGAAAACGAAATCATCACTATCAAAGCTGAGGTCGATCCTTATCTCGAGCTCGCCGAGATCCATCGTCGTGTGATTGGCGAAGGTGGGCCGGCGCTGTTGTTCGAACGGGTGAAGGGAAGCCGGTATCCGGTCGTCACCAACCTGTTCGGCACGGACCGGCGTCTCGGTCTCGCATTCGGTCCGAAGCCGGAAGCGATGGTGCGGGACATGGTCCACATCGCGGAGTCGATCTTGCCGCCGCGTCCCGGCGAACTCTGGAAACATCGCTCCGTCGCGC
This sequence comes from Acidobacteriota bacterium, assembly GCA_046732935.1. Classification (GTDB taxonomy): domain Bacteria; phylum Acidobacteriota; class Blastocatellia; order Pyrinomonadales; family Pyrinomonadaceae; genus PSRF01. The sequence continues at coordinate 117,525 of JBKPOC010000010.1, forward strand.
TCGACTTTTTGAAACTGGGGACAACGAACACGAGTCGTTCGCCGGTCACGCAAGTCGTCGATCGCCCGGCTCGTCTCGACCAACTTCCGGTGCTGACGACGTGGCAGGAAGACGGTGGACCGTTTATCACGCTGCCGCTCGTCTATACCGAGAACCCGATCACGCGAAAGCACAACCTCGGCATCTATCGGATGCAGGTCTACGACGCGCACTCGACCGGACTGCATTGGCAGATTCAGAAAGGCGGCGGCTTTCATTACGCGGAAGCGGAACGGCTCGATCAGCCGCTGCCGGTGACGGTGTTTCTCGGCGGACCGCCGGCGTTGATACTCGCCGCGATCGCGCCGTTGCCTGAAGATGTTCCAGAGCTTGTGCTGGCGTCGCTGCTCGCGGGTCAGAAGTTGAAGATGACGAAAACGGATTCGGGGAACGGGCATCGCCTCGCAGCGGAAGCGGAGTTTGCTCTAGTTGGGCACGCGCCGCCGCACGAACGAAGGCCGGAAGGACCGTTCGGCGATCACTACGGTTACTACTCGCTGCTGCACGACTATCCGGTGTTCCACGTCGACGCCGTTTTTCACCGGCGCGATGCGATCTATCCGGCGACCGTGGTCGGCAAACCGCGGCAGGAAGATTTCTTCATCGGCGACTACTTGCAGAAACTGTTGTCGCCGCTGTTTCCGCTGGTGATGCCTTCGGTGCGCGATCTGTGGACGTACGGCGAGACGGGTTTTCATTCGTTGTGCGCGGCCGTCGTGCGCGAGCGCTACGGGCGCGAGGCGCTCGTCTCCGGTTTCCGCATCCTCGGCGAGGGGCAACTGTCGTTGACGAAGTTTTTGATACTCACCGACACGCCGCAGGACCTGAAAAACTTTCCGCAGTTACTGGAACACGTGCTGGCGCGTTTTCGTCCCGAGACGGATCTGTTTGTTTTCTCGAACGTATCGATGGACACGCTCGATTACACGAGCGGAAAAGTCAACGAGGGCAGTAAGGCGATTATGCTTGGGCTGGGAGAGCCGGTGCGGGAGTTGCCGCGCGAGTTTCGCGGACAGTTGCCGTCGTTTGTTAACCGAGCTGAGGTTTTTTGCGCCGGATGTTTAGTGTTGCAGGGCAGTTCGTTTGCGGAAGATGAAACGTTGGCGGCGCGTGTGGCGAGCGATCCTGTGTTCGGTGATTGGCCGTTGATCGTGTTACACGACGATGCGCGTGTGGCGCGTTCGTCGCCGGATTTCTTGTGGGCCACGTGGACGCGTTTCGAACCGGCGGCTGACATTCATGCTGCGCAGACGACGGTGCAGCGACATCATCTCGTGTATAAAGCGCCCGTGGTGATTGACGCGCGCACGAAGCCAGGATTTCCGGACGAGCTGATCGTTCGTGACGATATTCGTGAACGCGTCGATCGACGTTGGGGTGAATTCTTCAGAGCTTGATCGTGAAGCATCGTCAACCCAATTGAAATCGATTCCGTCCCAATCTGTGTTACCTGAATTGGCCCGCATACCAGTCCACCAGTTGCGGTCCAAACAGCAGCGAGAACACGGCGCCGATGCCGAGAAAGACGCCAAACGGAAGCAGCATCTGCATGTTTCGTTCACGCTGCCGCGCCATCAACAACACGCCGATGATCGACCCGCTCAAGACGCCGACAAAGATCGTCAAGATAGTCAGCCGCCAACCGAGATACGCGCCAACCATGAACATCATCTTGACGTCGCCGAGTCCCATCGCCTCGATGCCGCGCAGTTTTTCCCACGTCCATCCCATCAGCCACAGCGAACCGCCGCCAAGCAGTGCGCCAATCGCGCCGCCCGCGAGTGAAGTGAGCCACAGCGGCCAGCCTGCGAACGCGCCGTTCGCCAACGATGGCACGTCGTCAAAATGCGGAGCGTGCATCAATAACGGAATCGCGATCCGTCCGACGAGGGCAAACACGATCCCCGGATACGTGATGACGTTCGGAAGAATCATATGCTCCGCATCGATGAACACGAGCGACAACAACGCCGAGACGAACACGAGATCAAACGGCAACGCCGCCGTGAGCCCGTCGTGCCAGGCGACGACGACGAACATCGCCGCCGTCAGCAGTTCAACCGCCGGATATCGAAACGAGATGTGGTCCTTGCAGCGGCGACACTTCGCACGCAGCGCGATGTAACTGAGAACCGGAATATTATCGTAGAACGCGATCACCGCGCCGCATGAAGGACAGCGCGAGTTGGGAAACACGATCGACTCCTCGTGCGGCACGCGATGGATGACGACGTTGAGAAAACTGCCGATGATGGCGCCGAAAACTCCGGCAAGGACATAACCCACGACTGGAGGGACTAAACTGAAATCAGGCATTCTTTTTATCTGTGTGATTCGTGGCCTGCATCTCCCAAAGCATCAGGTGTTTCAAAAACGCGTGATGGGCCGCGAAGGCCGCAATCGTGAAACCGGCAAAGCCGTCGCGCCATCCACCCTTCAAAACGAAACTGCGCACAAACGCGGCCGGCGCAGCCGACGCGACGCCCAGCACCGAAGTGCGACGACCCTCATCAAACATCTGCTGGGCAGCCAGAGGCGCGTAACGCTCGCCGATCATGCGGTGATGATGCGCAGCATTCGGCGACGTGTAGTGCAGCAGATCGCCGCCGAGCTCGCCGACGCGCGCACCCGAATCCATGCTTACTGACTCGTGAATGTGACGCTGCTTCCAATGACCCTTCGTCCGATTGAAGAAGCGCAACTGGTAATCAGGATACCAGCCTCCGCCGCGAATCCAGCGTCCCTGATAATAAGTGCGCCGGGCCACGACATATCCATCCGACTGTCCGCCGCGCCGGTCGTTCTTTAACGTTTCAATCGACTGTTTGAGCTGTTCCGATACTCGCTCGTCGGCATCGAGACTGAAGATCCAATCGTGAGTAGCCCGGTTCACAGCAAACTGCTTCTGCGCGCCGAACCCGGGCCAGGGATTTGTGATCACACGCGCTCCGCAGGCCGCGGCTATTTCACGCGTCGCGTCGGTAGACTCGGAATCAACCACGACAATCTCGTCGGCCCATGCAACTGACTCACAGGCGGCTTTGATATTCGACTCCTCATTGAAAGTGATGATCGTGGCGCTGATCTTCATGCAAAAAAATCCGTGTTCCTCACCTCATGAGAAACACGGATCATTATATCGTTAAAAACGAGCTTATGGACCGACAGGATTTTCGACGATGATGTTGTTCGCGCGAAGAGTCGTCGAGGTCGCTCGCTGCAAGTCGGCCAGGGCCTTGTTGTAGTCGGTTTCGGCTCGCAACTCGGAAGCGCGGGCATTCGCCAGCGCGTTTTCACGCTGGAACAAAAGGAACGTCGTCGAACGTCCTACCTGGTACAACCGCTGTTCGCCTTCAAGCTGCATCTCGGCGTTGCTTCGCGCTTCGCGCGCCGACAGCACGCGCTGGCGTGCTGACTCAACTGCCTGCGCCGAATTGCGAACGTCGACTTCGATGAGCTGCTCTTGCGAACGGGTCGAGGCCAGCAGTTGCTCTTTCTGAATTCTCGCACCCGCGAGGTTCGCTTGGGCCGTCTTGTTTTTGAACGGGAATTGAATCCTGACGCCGACGGTTACGTTTCGCGTATCGCCGCCGATCAGGTTTCGCAGATCGCGTCCGTAACCACCGATCAGAGTTGGATTCGGTCTCGGCCCGACGTCGGGTGCATCAACCAATGGCACGTCAACGACCGGCAATCCCTGCGCGAGTTGAATGGCCCGAATCTGGCTCAACAGGAACGCATTCGCGTTAGTCGCCGGATCGCCGAAGATTAGCGGTATTTGCGTGCCCGGCGTGATCGGAAGGCCCGAAACGTCCTTGCCGGCGAGGCCCGTTAGCGCGACAGTTCCTACGAGGTCGATTCGTGGTTTCGTCTGGTTCTTGAAGTATTGAATGTCAATGTTGTTGATGTCGTCTTGCAGTCGCAGCCGTCGCAACTCGGGCCGATTGTCGTGTGCTGCTTTCAATGCCTCCGGAAGGTTGACGGGTGTTGTGTCAAACTTCGGCTGCTCAGTCGGCGTCAGTTGATGCGACCATTCAGGACTGTTCGGGTCTTTGAAGATCAAAACCTTCAGATTGTTTTCCGCAATCGCCACTGTTTGGATCGCGGTAAGCAGTGCCGTTTCGCGGTTCGCCAACTCGGTCAGCACTTCCGCTCTTTCGAGTGGGGCCTTCGCACCGGCTGCGATCTGCGCTTCGATGTTTCTCAAGCTTTCGCGCGAGAGGTTCAGGTTCGCCAACTGGTTCTGCTGATCGCGCAGGGCAAAGACGAGTTCCCAGTACGCTTGTTGCACGCGCGTGATGACGTCGATCGTGCGCTGGCGGAAATCCGCGTCCGATTGATCGATGCGCTTTCGTTGAATGCGGATCTGCCGGCGGTTGTTGTCGATTGAACGGTCGCGCAGCAGCGGTTGCGTAAATTGCAACGAAAGGTTTGATGAGTAGAAAGGATTCAGCAAGCTGAAACTGTTGCTGGTGTCCGTGTGCGAATTCGCGAATTGGAGGAAATAGTTTCCGCCGCCGGTCCCGAATTGTTTCGCTACTGACGGACTCCATGAATAGGTCGTCGTACTGGTCGTGCCAGTTTGTGCGCCGCCGCCCAGCGAGCTTTGTTGTGGAGAGATACGCTTGTCGTAGGTCGGCGTGATCTCGAACACCGGATCGAAGATTCCCTCAAGCGCCCTCAACTGAGTCTCCGCGAAACGAACGTCGTCGCGTGCGACTTCGATGTCGTTGTTGTTTTCGAGCGCGCGCTTGATAGAGTCGTTCAGCGACAGGGGAATAGTGTCACTCCCGACGCCGATGCGCTCGAGACTCGGAGGCGACGGCAATGGACGCGGTTGGAACTGGGGAATCACTGGTTCGCGAATCGTTCCCGACGGTTCTCCGACAGTCGACGGAACAGGCGATGTCGTCGGTAGCGGCGTCTGCGACTGAATCGTTCCCGGAGGCGCGGTCGGGTTGGTCGTCGGTGTTCCCGGAGGCGCCGTGGGGCTCTGTTGGGTCGGGCTCGTCGGCGTCGTGGTTCCCGGGATAGGGTCATTTCCTGGCGGCCGCGATGGGTCGCCGGGTGGCGGCGTTGGTCTTGGCGTTGACTGTGGTACCTGCGCCAGTGCCGCGCTCGTTCCCGCGAACAAGACACTCGACAGAATCACTGCCCTAACTAAAGTACGAGACGTAGAAGTAAACATTAACGAACAGCTCCTTAAAAGTGATCCTTCCGATTCCCAGTGCAAAAGGTGAAGGGAATGTTACCAGATATTCTGGCCGGCATTCTGGCAAGCCATTCTAGCTAGCCACCGCAAACGCAGTTCCGCCGCATCAAGCCGTACTACGTTACCAGCAGAAGGGCAGTTTCATAAAATCCATCGCGGTTTTGCACGAGATTTGACGCGTTCATTTGCTGAATTCAACCGTCGCTTGACACTGCGAACAGCGAAAGGCGAGACTCTGTCCCACAATTGCAACACATTCAATCCCAAAAACGGCACTACTCTTAACGAGTTTGTGAGCAATCCCAGGAGGATTTTCGAGAAATGGCTGTCAAGGTTGGCATCAATGGTTTCGGACGGATTGGACGGAATATTTATCGTTCGGCGATCGGCGATCCGGACATCGACTTCGTCGCTGTAAACGATCTCACGGACACGAAAACGCTGGCGCATCTGCTGAAGTACGATTCCGTGCTCGGCAACCTGGATCACGAGATCTCTTCCACTGAAAACGGCATCAAGGTCGACAATGACGAGTTTCGCGTGTTCTCGCAACGCGATCCCGCGGCGATCGATTGGGAATCCGTCGGCGCGCAGATCGTGGTCGAATCGACCGGCCTGTTCACCAAGGCAGAGGATGCGAAGAAGCACCTGCGCGGCGGTGTGAAGAAGGTGATCATCTCCGCGCCCGCCAAGAATGAAGACATTACGATCGTGCTTGGCGTTAACGAAGAAAACTACGACCCCGCGGCGCATAACGTGATCTCTAACGCGTCGTGTACGACGAACTGTCTCGCGCCGGTGGCGAAAGTGGTCCACGAGAAGTTTGGCATTCGTTCGGCGCAGATGACGACGATCCACTCGTACACCAACGATCAGCAGCTTCTCGACTTGCCGCACAAAGACATGCGACGCGCCCGCGCTGCTGCGCTTTCGATGATTCCGACGTCGACCGGCGCGGCGAAGGCCGTCGCACTGGTGCTGCCGGAGTTGAAAGGAAAGTTTGACGGCATTTCGGTGCGCGTGCCGACGCCGAACGTTTCGCTCGTCGACGTAGTGATGGACCTTGAGACTGAAACAACGGCGGAGGACGTGAATCGCGCGTTCAAGGACGCGGCGAATGAAGAGCTGCGCGGGATTCTCGCCTTCTGCGAAGAGCCGCTCGTGTCAGTCGACTTCAAGCGCAATTCGAACTCTTCGATCGTCGATGCGGAGTACACGAAAGTGATCGGCGGACGGATGTTGAAGGTGCTTTCGTGGTACGACAACGAGTGGGGCTACTCGTGCCGCGTCAGGGACCTGATCAAGTACATCGCAGGCAAAGGGTTGTGATGCCCAAGCTTTCGATCAAGGATCTCGAGCTAAAGGGGAAGCGGCTTTTTATCCGTGTCGACTTCAATGTGCCAATCAAGGATGGTAAAGTCGACGACGATTCGCGTATCCGAGCTTCACTGCCCACAATTCAATACGCGATCGAGCACGGCGCGCGCGTGATTCTCGCGTCGCACCTTGGCCGGCCGAAAGGCGAGCGCGTCGATAAGTACAGTCTGCGCCCGGTCGCTGAGCATCTTTCGCAATTGCTCGGGCGGCCGGTTGCATTTGCTGACGATTGTATCGGCGAGGCGTCGGAGTCGAAAGTCGCTGCGCTTGCTGACGGCGACGTCGTCCTGCTCGAAAACCTTCGCTTCCATCCCGAAGAAGAAAAGAACGACGACGGTTTTGCGAAACAGTTAGCGTCGCTTTGCGACGTTTACGTGAACGACGCTTTCGGTACTGCTCATCGCGCGCATGCTTCGACAGCCGGCATTACTCGTCATGTTTCACAAGCAGCGGCCGGGTTGTTAATGGAGAAAGAGCTGGAGTATCTGGGCCGTGTCGTCAACCACCCGGAGCATCCGTTTGTAGCGATACTCGGCGGCGCGAAAGTGTCGGACAAGATTCCCGTCATCAATGCGCTGATCGATCGCGGCGTCGACAAGATCCTGATCGGCGGCGCGATGGCTTACACGTTCTTGAAAGCCGAAGGGTTCACTGTCGGCAAGTCACTCGTCGAAGACGCGATGCTTTCGACTGCGCTCGAGATCAAGAAACGAGCAGAAGAGAACGGAATCATGTTTCTGCTGCCGACGGATCATCAGGTCGTCGATAGTTACGAACCGATCAAGGGACAGCAGATCGTCGCCAAGACGATACCGATCGAGTTTACGAATATCGGTTTAGTCGGAATGGATATTGGCGTCGAGACTGTGGGTCATTTCTCCGACGCGCTTCAGGATGCGCGCATGGTGATTTGGAACGGGCCGATGGGCGTGTTTGAAGAGCCGCCGTTCGACCAGGGGACGATCGGCGTCGCGAAGGCTGTCGCGGAAGCTGCTGACCGCGGAGCCACGGTGGTTGTCGGTGGCGGCGATTCTGTTTCCGCGGTCACGCGCGCGGGAGTTGCGGATCGGATCACGCATATTTCTACTGGGGGCGGCGCGACGTTGGAGTTCATTTCCGGAGATGCGTTGCCGGGTGTCGAGGCGTTGACTGATGCGTAAACCTGTAATCGCTGGGAACTGGAAGATGTTCAAGACGGTCGCGCAATCGGTCGAGACCGCTTTGTGGTTGAAGCCGTTGGTCGCGAACGCGAACCACTGCGAGGTCGTGATTGCGCCTGTCTTCACGTCGATAAAGTCGGTGGCGGACAGATTGGAAGGGTCGAATATTCGCGTCGCGGGTCAGGATTGTTCGACCGAGGTCGAAGAAGGCGCGCATACGGGTGAAGTGGCGGCGTTTATGTTGCGCGACGCTGGCGCTCGGTATGTGATCGTCGGCCATTCGGAGCGGCGTCAGTTTTATGGCGAGAGCGACCCGATTGTTAACCGGAAGGTTCGTGCGGGGCTGGCGAGTGGTTTGAGCGTCATCATGTGCGTTGGCGAGATGCTCGATCAACGAGAGCAGGGGATCGCGGAAGACGTTGTGCGCGGGCAGTTAACCGGGGGTCTTAGCGGGTTGACAGCCTCAGATCTCGACCGTATCATCGTCGCCTACGAGCCCGTTTGGGCCATCGGCACGGGACGCACAGCGACGCGGGAGCAAGCGCAGGAAATGCATGCGTTTATCCGGCGCGTTTTCGCGGATAGGCACTCTTCGGATGCGGCTGATGCGTTGCGGATCCTTTATGGTGGCTCGGTCAAGCCCGACAACATCCGTGGGTTAATGGATCAAGCGGACATTGACGGCGCGCTGGTCGGCGGCGCGAGTTTGAAGGCCGAGAGTTTTGCGCAGATAGTTAATTATCGCGGGTGAGTGCTTCGGTTCGGGTATGTTGGGCTACTGATCCGCGGTCATTTGAATTTAGGTTCTTGTTTTAATCCGCGTTACGGAGTTTGATTTGATAAGTTACATTCTTTACGGACTTTTTATTCTGGCATGTCTCGTGTTGGTAGTGGTGATCCTGCTGCAACCTGGCAAAGCAGACGCCGGCGCGCTCTTCTCCAGCTCGCTCTCGAGTACCGCATTCGGGCCGCGCGGCACGGCGAGCCTTCTGGCGAAGATCACGATCGGCGCAGCAGCAGCGTTCATGCTGATCGCGTTGACGCTCAGTCTGCCCGTCGTGACCGGCTCGCGCTCCGTACTCGAGTCGACACCTGACACAACACCGGTAGCCAGCCCGAGCCCAACACCCGCAGCGGAAGCCTCGCCGGCAGCATCACAAGCAGCGCCCGCGACGTCGCCTGCGTCAGGTTCGTCATCGGCGCCAGCTACGTCGCCGTCTAAGGCCGCATCACCGGCCGCGTCGAAGCCATCACCAGCACCGACGAAGAAGTAGCGTTCTGTTCTAGCTAGTAATTGCGGCTATAATACCCGCGACCTTTTGAAAACTTCTCACCCTTTTGCCGAAGTGGCGGAACTGGCAGACGCGCACGTTTGAGGGGCGTGTGAGGCAACTCGTGGGGGTTCGAGTCCCCCCTTCGGCACCAAGAATCTCAAAAATCCTCAGTAAAAACGCAGATTTTCGACGTTTAGGAACAACTAAGGTACAAACACCTGTGCTTTGGAGCGGACTCCTTACAATTCCCATGCAGGTGAAGGCTGCTTGAAACGAACAGTTGGTCACGTTCATTACTCGAAAAGATCGTAGTTTTTTTGTCCGAAGGCCTCGACGAAGCAGCAGAACAACTTGATACGCGTTTAGAATGCAGACTGCTTTGACGCGTAATCTTACGCGAGCTGCGCATTTGTAGTAAATGAGAAAGTGCTGCGCCCAAGCTGGACGATTGATTTAATTTCGGCTTACTGGCATTTCACTGCCGACATTTTTCAAGTTTTAGGTTGCCCTTCATTTTTGGTAGTCTCTGCGGCAATGGCTGAATCTAACACGCCGAGTCATATGCATTTAGCATTTTTGGAGCAGTTAAGGAGCATTGGCTTACCCTTATGAAGCGTGTGTTATAAGTTTTTGGAAAGTAGACTATCTATGTCTGAAGACTCATCCCAAGCCTTAATACCCATAGAGAAATCGCGCGAACTTGAAAAATCGATCAGCAGTTTCAGTCCGGCTGTTGCTGATTTTCTTCGCGATGTAGGGCTGCCTACCGAGAACATTCTCTCCCCAGTGGAGGAGCGAAGAAAAGTAATCAATGAGTTGAAGAATGCGCTGGAAATTCTACCAATGGAGGAACGGCAAAGAGCGTATTACTTGACGAAATTTACGGTTGCGATTGCAGTAGGCCTTTTCGACGGTGCGCTGAACTACCTTTGGGACGAGACGATTAGTTCATTAAGACGACTGGTTAGTAAAGTTGATCTTGGGTATTTCTTCGCAGTTGCGGCAACGATAAGCTCGCGCAATAAGAGCTTTTCCTCGGCCGACGATCTTGATCAGGTACCGGACCATGACCTCTTAGAAGCCTGTCGCAGGATTGGTCTGCTTTCAGATGTGAATTACGCCCGGCTGGAACACGTCAATTACATGAGAAATCACGCGAGCGCAGCTCATCCCAACGAGAATGATCTCGACGGATATGAAATGCTTAGCTGGCTCGCAACGTGCCTTCGGCGCGCGATCACGGCGGAGCCGGATCATTCGGTGATTTCAATGAAGCAGTTGCTTACGAACATTCGATCTGAATCGATACCAGCTACTGATATTCCTTTGATCGGTAGCGACCTCGTGAAGCTTTCGCAAGAGCGTGTGGACGACTTCGTCTGGACACTATTCGGCATGTTTGTCGATCCGAGGCAAACGCCCACGGCAAAAGGTAACATAAAGGCCCTCGCTCCTTACGTGTGGCCTTCGGCATCTGAGGACAGAAGATACGATATTGGTTCAAGATTCGGTGTCTTTCGAAACAATGCTGATATTGCCAGGAAAGACGCAACTCAGGAGTTCTTGGAAGCTGTCGGGGGCGTCAAGTACAAGGACGAGGACAGTTTGGCCGGAGAGCTCATCGATAAACTCGGCCTTTTAAAGAGTGTACATTTCGGACTTAACAACTTTTATAACGAGTATCCTCATGCGCGCGGTTTAGAGCAGTCGTTACCTCAAACTGGGGTTGTTCCCCGCGCAGCAAGGTCGCTGTGGGTGAAGGTGATTTGTATATGCTACGTCGGAAATGGTGCCGGATACCGCGAAGGCGTCGACGAAGGTGCTTTGCCGTATTACACAAGATACATCGACAATTTCTCCGATGAAGAAATGGTCGAATTCATTCGGCTATTCTCCGATCCGGAATTTGCTTCTACTCTTAACCGTCGCAAGCCGGATCAAAGGGTAAGAGAGCTAGCGACGCGATTAAGAAACAAGACAAACCATCTTCAGATTCAACGAGCGCTGGACCTGATAATAAACGCGCCTGACCGAACGATCTACGGACTGAGTAATACTTCCGCCTACAAGCGGATTCTGAGTGAGATCCATTAGCTTTGAGACTTTATTATTATTCGCTTCCGAAGAATTTACTGAGAGAAGCGACTGACAGAAGTTAAAACGATGCGCTAATTGAACGAGAGATTACTTCCTGCTTGACGGAAACTCCTATCTGACAGGAATTACTATGTCCAGCGAATCAAATTCGTCGGGATACAGCGCATATGATACGTGGCCGATAATTGCCGAAGACCTCTCGTGCCCAACTCAACTCAAATGACCAAGTCGTTTGTGGTGTTGGTAAAGAATTATCAGGCCGACAGTCGTTAGACAGGTCGTCGCCTAGTCAAACTGAAATCCAGATTGTGCTTAGTCGTTCCGGCTTCCGTGTGTCTATGACGACCGACCCAGCCTAGGCTAAACACGATGCTTAAAGATTTATCCTTACATAAACGCCTCGCGAACTATGCGATAGAAGACCCCGTGGCCAATCGACTCTTGGTGTGCGTGGAGGATTGCTTTCAGGACGCAGTAAATAGAACGAAAAGCGTGATAAAGCATATGCCGGAATACACGCTGCATGACGAGGTACATCTTCTTCGCGTTGTAGACATAATGGGGTTGCTGATTCCTGATACGACATTAGAACGTCTTACCGCTCTCGAATTGGGTGGGTTGATACTAAGTGCGGCATATCATGACATTGGCATGGCGCCTTCTGATTCTGAAGTTCGCGCGCTCTTAACGGCAAATGCCTCTTCTACGGACGAGGATAGCAAACGTTATTTAACAGTCAGGGAAAGTTTCCCAAATCTTCTTAAGCGTCAGAAGTGGCTGCGCAAGTCAGGAAAAAATTTCGAGGCGCAGGAAATAGAGAGCTGGTTTCTTGTACAACATCTTCGTCGGACTCACGCCGAACGAGCAACGAAACTGCTATTGGAAAACTACATGAGCAAGATGGTCTACGACCATTATCAGTTTGCTCCTCGTTTAGCAGAGGTGTGTTTCAGTCACAATGAGGATGCGTCATCGTTAACAGCGATTGACGCTCGTGAGCTCGTTAGAGGTGGCGGCGAATATTGTAACTGGCGATTTGTAGCGGCCGTTCTTCGTCTCGCAGACATCTTAGACTTCGATCCGAAGCGAACACCCGCCATCTTATTTGAGCATCTCGGGATACGCGATTCGGTAAGCGTCCGAGAATGGAAGAAACATCTCGCCATTAGTGGTTGGGACATACGTCCCGGTTTTATCGCTTTCTCAGCTCAATGTCAGGATCCGGTCATTGAAAAGTGCATACGCGATTTCGTGAGAATGATAGACAACGAGCTACTTGGCACACGCTCAGTTTTGGAGGGGATGCATGACCCCGACGTGCCCAACCTCACAAGCCGTTATGCTTTGGGCCTTCCCTACAACGTAAAGACCAATGGTGTGCGGGCGGCATCTGGACCAAAAGGCCAACTGTACATTTATCAGGATTTGTCCTTTTCGCTTGATCAGGAACGCATAGTCGACTTACTGATGGGATTAAATCTCTATCAGACACCGACGCTCTTCCTCCGAGAATTATTGCAAAATGCTGTAGACGCGTGTCGTCACAGAATGTCTCTCCACGAAAAGAAACCTGAACTTGGTCCATATAATCCCACCATAGTCGTTAAGCTCTTTCGTGAGAAGAGTGATTGGTATCTACAAGTCGATGATAATGGAATGGGGATGGATGACTATGTAGTACGCAATTATTTTGCAAATGTGGGGCGCAGTTATTATCGGTCAGCCGATTTCTTTCAAGACAAGGCGAAGGATGGTTTAGATTTTGCACCAGTCTCTCAATTTGGCATTGGCATCTTATTTGTATTTATGGTTGGAGATCAGCTGACTGTTGAGACTCGCCGCTTTTCCGATAGTGCCACCTCTTTGTCGATCGAAATATCTAACCAAGGAAGTCTGTTCTGGTTTAACAAAGGCATGAGGCAGATTCCTGGCACTTCCGTTCGCTTGAGATTATTAGAAAACCCTGAATCACTCTGGAGGAATTCGGGCGGCAAAAAGGAAACCTTACAAGAGACCGTTTCGCGGCTCGCACCGCATGCAAAAATACCTATTACTGTTTCAGCACCCAGCTCAAAGAAAGTGACTCTTTCGGAGAGTTGGAAGGTTTATGGAGAGAAATCCTATTGCCAAAAAATCGATGTACGGTTCGATAGTGCAAGAACGCCAGGACTCGAAGGTTTGATTCGAGTCTATGTATTGCGCGGATTTGCGGAGAAATTAAGAGTCGAAGATGAGTATTTCAACGAACACGAATTCGACGAGGATCTTTCCGATTATTTAAAGCATGACTGGGGAAAGGTCACGCGTGTCTTCGTAGATAAAAGCCTGAAGACGGGTGATACTGAACATGGATATGGAACTGAGGTTGAATCAGCGGGCCGATGGTCGCAACACGGATTTTCCGTTAGTCATCCCCTTTTCGGGGATCGTGCTGAGCCTAAAATCCCTTTTCCCTTTCCGGTGAGTTATGACCTGAACGTTATGCCACCACTCGCTTTTCCGCTTACCGTCGATAGAAAAGCTATCGTAGTTTCAGAGGAAGCCCGACGGCTTTGCAATGCCGTTTCCGAGACAATCTCTTTGGCCTTTTTGCAAGTACTTGGTAAGGCCGTAGTGCGCGGGAAAGAACAATTCTTTCGTAGATTCGCCAGAGACGACAGCGCGAAAAGCCAACCTTTCTTGCGGGCCTTGGACAAATTTCTTACATGATCCTATATGAGCGGTGGGGCAAAGTGGCGGCGTGTCAAACGGAGCAAGTTGCAACTAGATTTGGCAGTCAGGTTTTACGCGATTCAAAGCTCTGATCGTCCAGAATTTTTCAGGGCTTTACGGCTGTTGGCACAATCGATCGCCCTTCCCTCTTTTCCCCCACTGCCGCCCCAGAGGACTTTGCGCAGAGAGTCTTACCCCGCGGCAAACAATTAATTAGTGGCCTTATCGGGCAGAATTTCAATATAAAAGGAAAGATCCTTGATTCTATATGTATCAGGTGGATTCTCCGGATGCCTGCCTTGGCCGAAATCATCCCGGTGCTGTAACCAGTTGGCGCGGAAGAGGCCGATTGTATTACCGGTAACTGAATTCAACATTTTATGAGCCAATGCTCCTACAGTTGCTGCCGCGCCTAGAGCAGTTGTAATCGTTGCGACGTGTGGATCGGCAACTGCTAAACTCATGAGGGCAGTCACAGCCCCCTTCGTACTAGCATCGTTCATTCCTGTTTTAAGCAATTCTGCCAGATCCGCCGTATCCTTTTTATCGCGCGAAACTAATAGAAATAGGTCTATGAAATATCGCGGCTTCCCAAAAAAGATGAGTAAGCCATTTTCGCCAATGGGAAGTTTTTCACCCTTTGCAACTCCAGGAAAACGAAATGTTCCTGGCATATAAAAACTATCGCCATCTTTATTAACGTTTCCATGTACTACCAGTGCATCCACGCGGATATTAGCTCCGCCGAACCACTTTTTATTGTCATGCACGATTAGCTCTTTCAACCTCATCGCCATATTAGGAACTTTGCCAGTGCCGCGGGTTATTCCCGCATGCCCGGTTGGAAGTTCGCGTTCTAATTCTCGCAAGTCTGCATCGTTGAGCGGCCTGACTTCCTCGAACAACCACAAGTTTTCCTTCATCGTTCAAACTCCCTCAAATTTAACGGACAGCCCATCCCCGATGATCATGAATGGAGCCCAATAGTATGGGTCGGGAGGCAAAATCTCTCCCGTGGTTGAAACTATACGGCCACCTCGCAGATCGTCCCGCGTCGCCAGCATAGCGATGCGCAGTGCTTCTATCGCATTGCGCTGGTGCTCTGAGTTAAACAATGCGCGGTAGAAATGTTTTGTTAAAGCAGATGTTGCTGCGTCCTCCACTTTCCAAAGAGAGAGGACGACAGCCCGTGCGCCCGCTTCAAGAAATGCACGACCTAGCCCTATTACAC
>JBKPOC010000011.1:0-42456 GCA_046732935.1 Acidobacteriota bacterium
TCAGCCGTTGAAAGTAGCTTACGTCCTGCTTCGTATCACTAGGTGATCCACGCATCTTCCACGCATCTTTGGACCAAAGAAAAATAATGACTCTCTAAAAATCCGTTCTCATTAAGGGATGTAAGACTTGTTGCATTGAGAGAGTTCTTCATATCCGTACAATGCCTCGTAATACGGTTAGGTCGCTGGGGTGAGGACAGTCACCCTGAAAGCTGAACGCTTTCACCCAACCTTGAGAGGCCGGTCCAAACCGGCCTTTCGGTTGTGTGCCGAGCATGTTCGACAGCTTGGGGGTGAAAGTCCCCTACTCAACCTGATGGAGGTGAAGAGTTAGCGAAGCGCAAAGGGCATCGTCGCGAGGCGGGGTCTGAAAGAAGCGTGAAGCAAAGGTGCGAGCCGATGAACAAAAACTGGATAGGAGGCATACGGCGTCGGGCGAGCTGGCAACTGACATGCGAAGCCCATATCCATCAAGGACGCTGGTTGTAAATCCGGCGGTTGTGCACTGAAGGCGGTCGAACTTACCTCGGGAGATCTGATGCGTGTCGTGGATTCACGACTGAGACTGCTGTGAGGCAGTTGAACGCGTAACAGAAGTCAGCAGAGGGCATAGTAGTCCGGTAAACGGACGAAGGCCTGAGTCGTAACGCACGAATCTCATGAAGTGAAACGCGCCAGCCAATCAGCTTCGGCTGAGCTTGCCAAGGATGGATAGGGTGAAGCCCGAAAGAAACTTGGAAGCGGCGAAAACTTCATTGGTGAAACGTGAAATGAATCTCCGGCCCTTTGGCTCAAGTCACGGAACCGCCGTATGCGGACCCGCATGAACGGTGGTGTGACAGGGAAAGCCAGTGATGGCCTACCTATGTCGATTAGAACCCTTCATCCCGCCACAATCATCGATTCAGCTTTTCGCTTTCGCATTCACACGCTGCCGATCTTCATAGCGGTAATGGACACTGGTGTTCGGCGGTCCAGTTTACTGGATCATCTTCGATGGCAAGATGTCCATTTTGACGAAGAACTGATCATCGCCACTGCCTACAAACGTAAGAACAAGCAGCAGTGGCCGGTACCAATGACGAGCCGGTTAAAGACTGAGTTGTTGAAACTACGACTCCAACGAAAGAACAACAATCCTGATGCACTGGTGTTTGAACAGGCAATGGTCAATTTGCGAAAGCTGTGGAAGGCGGCCTACTCTGAAGCTGGAGTTCCCGAAGGCACCCGCATGTTTTATTCTCTACGTCACGCGTTTGCTACAGAAATGGCGAACAGCGGAGTTGAGTTACCGGAGCTTGCTCGAATTTTGGGGCACAGTAGTGTCAATATGAGCTACCGGTATTACAACCTGACTGAGAAAACTATCAACAAGGTGCGCAACATTCTCAACAATAAGATTGCAACTGGCTGAAGGTCTGTGACACACTCTTCAGCATTCGACCAAGTTAAATCGCTATGAAGGCTGGTTTGGACCGGCGTCACGCTAACGCGATCGCGTGCATGCCGTTTGGCGCCGGTCGGGTTGCATCTCTCCGTAAGGATGATTAGTTCACCATCACCAAAGCCGTCGTGAATCACAACAACTTTGGCAGATAACGCGTAGACCCGGCCGCCAGCTTTCCACACTCAGCGGACCATGTCTTGAATTCGCCTGTAGATCAATGCCGGGAACTCGTCGACCAAAGTACCGATACCTTTCTTGTGATGTCTGAGAAGGATGCAAGCGGATTAAAAAATGGCCTCAGTTCGGGGTCTGTCGGCCACTACTAAGGTTTGTCAGAATCAGGAAGCCGTAGAAAAGTTGAACGAACTAAAACGGCGCCAAGACGGATGTTCATTCGGACTCCGGACGAGGTATATTCGGACTGCTCCGCTTTCGACTCCGAGAGGACGTTAAATGATGAGCTTGATTAAGGCCACAGCGATTTGGTGATAACTCTAGAATTTTGAGTGACACCAAGATAACTGGCAGCGAACAGATCCTCAGAGGTGTTTAGACTAACGTTCTGAAGGTTGTGATTCTTCGCCCGGATTTATGTGTTGGGTTCGCTGGACTCATTGGGCCAGCATCTCTCGGGATTGAGAAAATGGATAAGCCCATCGGAGCCGGGGAGGTCAACATTGACCGAATGCTTGACTACTTGTTGGAGCGCCACCTTGCCGCTGCGAAAAAGACCGACTTCATAGTTGCATCACTTACGCCCAATTCGAACCTTCATAAGATCAGCGAAGGTAAGGTTGAAAGCGACCTCCAGTCTTGCTGGATCGGCGATCACGATGCCTTTTCGACATACCAAGAGTTCTTTCATCAAACTCGCGGTTTAGAACGTCCCGATCTTTCACCTGAGTCAGCGCAGATTGTAAACACGATTTTCAGGATGAAAAAGGCTTTCGCGAGATTGGTTGAAAGCGGCCTTCATGAAAGTGTTGGTCAGTTCGTGATCGAAGTAGCTACGAATCCAGGCGAAGGGTTCTACTATGAGGCATATTACGTTGGAAGACCTGGGCCGCCCAGCCTTCGTCGACGAATTGAACCGTCAGAAGAAATAAGCGATTGGTCAGCTGCTGTCGGAGGTTTTAGTACCAGTATTCTTGTGCCTAACAACGCCGGTGTCGGGGCGATTGGAATTCACTTTTTTCAGGGTAAATTTGGGCTCTCTTCTACCCGACCAAACACGAAAAGCCCGTTGTCGCTACCAAAAACTCCATTTCGCACAGCACATAGGAAGATTCACAGTTTCTGTTCACGCGCTATCGCTTTCGCCGCAAGCTGTATCTGGTCCATCAGTCAATTAGCTCAAAGCGATCGTTGTGGTAAAACCAAGACACGAGGCTCGTGTCGTTAACTTCGTAGCATACAGGCATTCAAGGAATGAGAGAGCCTCAGGCTGCTCTTCGATGGTAGCGATGATGCAACCCACCCACTTGCGGTAGCTCCACTATCTCACCCCACTCTGGCGGTTGAATCACTCTGGATGCTGGCGCATCTTTCTCTAGCCCCAGATGGGTCCGTGAGTGTTCGTAGTACTCGAAGTATGCCTTCAGAATGCGTCGCAACGAAGATTCATTGAATATGATTATGTGGTCCAGGCACTCCCGTCGCAGTGAGCCGATGAAGCGCTCCGCATAGGCATTCTGCCAAGGGCATCGCGGCGCTGTCAGCACTTCGCAGATGCCCATTTCCGCAACTAGTTGATGGAATGCCGCCCCGTAGATGCAATCTCGATCATGTAACAGATAACGCGGCGCGCTATCCCACGGAAACGCTTCGGCGATTTGCCGTGCCGTCCATTCGGCCGTCGGATGGGACGTGACGTTGAAGTGAATGGCGTGACGCCGGTGGTGGCCCAAGACTACAAACACAAACAACAAGCGAAAGCTTACCGTCGTTACTACCAGAAATCTATTGCAACTATCTGCTGGGTGTGGTTCTCAAGAAAGGTACGCCACCTCTGCGAAGGCGGCTTTCGCTGACGTACCATATACTTCGCAACCGTCGCTTGAGAGATCTCAATACCCAGCTTCAGCAACTCGCCATGAATCCGTGGTGCTCCCCACAGCAGATTCGCCCTGCTCATCTGCCGGATTAGCTCTCGTGTTTCGCGACTGACGCAAGGCCGACCGCACTTCCCTGCCCTGCTCTTCCAGCGCCAATATAATCGAAACCCTTTTCGGTGCCACGCAATATTACTGTTTCCGGCTTGACGATGACCAGCGCCGAGCGCCACTGCGTCCAGAGGCGCGAAAGGATCACCCAGAAGAAGCGGTCTGCAACTCTCAGGCTGGCACGCTTCTGCGTCCGCTCCTGCAGCACGGCAAGCTGATGACGCAGTGCAAGAATCTCTATTTGCATACTTGCTCGTGTCCGGAAGCGCCCCACAGCATAAGAATAAACGAGGATGCGACAGGTTTCATGGCCGCGGGAGATTAACAATCAAAAGCCGGATTTTTAACTCACGAAATGGTCCAATAATCGGGGAGGTGTCAGCTGCTAACTTCAATGATTATAGTGTGGACGGAGTTTTCGGTAGGGACAGCTAGTGATTCGGGCAACTCTAGATCGATCTTGACTTGCGCCGGGATTTTCGCGTCGTTTAATTCATCCTGCTGTGCCTTTTCAATTAACCCCCTCCGCCGAAAGTGCATTCAGCAGAGCACGAGGGTTAACCCTCATATCCTGGGCCAACTTCACCAGCTTCTCCCGATCCCAAGATTTGGTTGGGGAATCTTTCTCAAAAACTCAGGTGGCATGAGGTAACGAGATGCAAATGCATTCGCGCGTATTTCCTTCAGATCAACTGCGTCCCAGAAGGAAACCACACGACCTCTTCTTCTCGATCAAAAATAGCGTGAGCGGCCTCGTGAGCCGCTGTGAACCGCTGCCTGTATACATCCTCGCCGTAGTTTATTAAGACGCAGTCACCTGCTAGCGGATGATTAACGTAGAGTCCGGATATAGTTGAACTATCTAGTCGGCGACGGAATACATGAATTCCAATGCTTCTGAAGTCGGCATATACGTCTCTAGGTAGAGCATGGTCTTCATAACTCAAATGCATTCGTAGTTGCTTCGCCGCTTGCGCTGCGCGGCCCTTAAAGAAGGTTCCGGATTTTTGAAAATCAAAACTGGTAGTCGCTTATTTAATTGTTGGTTTAGAAAATGCTCTGACTCGCAGAGAAACAAAAACTCTCGTACTGCCCAGCGATCGGCTTTTGTGAATTCATTCCCAAATCTGCAAAAAAGCGTGTCGGTTCGCTCCAACGATGTCTGAGCATCGCTTGAAATAAGTTCCGTGTAATCACATTTGAAGTAATCGGCAAGGACAAGGAGGTGATCTCCGGTCGGCGCAATTTTACCGGCTTCAAAATTGGCAAGCGAAGCCACAGCAATCCTGTCGCAGATGAGACTTCATCTAAACTGAGATCAAGCTGCGAGCGATATCGTTGTAGTTTTTTTCCGAGCAGTGTTAGGTCAACAGCCATCGAGACGAAGCTTAATCCGCTCGTATGAGGAATGACAACAGGATTGGGAAAAACATCGCACAACCGCGAATTCGGATGCGTGCTTGTTTACTTCTAGTATGCCTTTCGCACATGCTATGAGAGCGTGGGATTCATAATCTATAGCCCAGCGATTTTTCTTCCTCTAATTTCTGACATAAACAAGCAAAATAACAGCGGATTGCGTCCAGTAAAAATTTAGGCTGCTCGTAGCGGCAACTGTGCTTCAAAAGTCTGGCAAGCAAAAGTCTGGCAAGGAGCCAAGTCGAGGAAATCTCCGCTTGCCACTTTTTGGACAAGGTCGCCACGAGCATTGATCCATATATGCGCACCCTAAGATGCACTTGAGTTTGCTCTAGCTCTCACAATAGAGCACTCACCCTATGTTGCGTTGTGGGTCCCGGAGAGCGATACGGCCGCGGACCAGTTGTAGGCTGGGTTGCCCGGCTTGAGTTGATCGATAAACCCAACCGCTGTTGCGCGAAAGATAGACGACCGGACTCTTTGCTCGCGCGGAGGAATCTTTTTGACAGCGCTTTGTCGTATCGCGTTCACGCGCAGGGTTTCGACCGGAAGTGCGCGCTTCGCGGGCGACAGCTTCTCTAATCGTGATAGGTGGTTGGACGCCATATCGGTGTAATCTGCGGATTACGAGTTAAAGTTTCGACGCAATTCCCAACTGGTCGAGGAGCACTTCATCAACATCCGATTCGGTGGTGAGTGGATTAGCGATGACTGCGCGCAAGGCAACCATCGGCTTTCCGGTCCCATAACGCGTGGAACTAATCACCGTGCGCGACACGAAGCTGTACCCAGCTCGTCGCTGAGCCTTCTGAAGCAGCACGTTGAAGTTGTCGATGGCGTGGTTGTCCGAATCACTCAATTCATGTGACGCGGCCAGTTTCCTGTATTGCTCCGGCAGATAGCGATAAACCAGGATATTGATCGTTGGCTCTAGCAGTAATTCGAACTCGGGCCTGCTCAAAATTGAGTCGGCCAAATACCTTGTCTTCCGTACGCCCTCATCCAGCAAAATCTCATAGCCACTATGGCCGATGATGTCTAGCGCCGCATGTAGAAACAGAACAGTCCCAGGGCGGGAACCTTCCAGCGCACGTTTGCCCAGATCAACAGAACTGGGTCGCGCAATGTAGCGGGCTTCCTTCTCGATCGATTTTGCCAATTGCGGACCTCGGAAGATGCACATGCCGAGGCCCATTGGTACGTAAAGTTGTTTATGACCGTCGATGGTAACGGAGTCCGCCTGCTCGATGCCGGTGAGTTGATGTTTATGGCGGCGCGAAAAGAGGAGTGGCCCAGCCCACGCCGCATCAACGTGGAAATGCGCGCCGGCCTCGCGAGCGACTTCAGCGATCTCGGACAATGGGTCGATCGAACCGGTCTCAGTGGTGCCTGCAACTCCCACGATCGCGATAATGAGTTGCCTCAGCAGCCTGCATTCTTTGACCTTCTCTCGCAGTGCAGCGACATCGAGGCCGTTATGTCGATCCGTGGGCACCTTAATCAGATGTCGATTGCCGATGCCGAGCACGTCCGCTGCCTTATCGAACGAGTAGTGCATCGAATTGGAGCCGATGATGACTGCGCCATCGTAACCGTAGAATCTCAGTGCCGCTGCCAGACCTTCACTCTGGACACCGTCGAAACCGTCTTGCGGACCCAGCCCGCGATTGCGCGCACACCACAGCGCCGTGATATTAGCCAGCGTTCCGCCCGAAGTGATGATGCCGAGCGTGCTCTCCTGACTTTGGACGTGCTCGTCATAAAAGTCATCGGACCGGTTGAAGATCAGTCGATGAATCATTGACAGAGTCTGGCGCTCTAAAGGCGTAAAGGCTTTTGAAGTTTCGATCTTCACCACGTTCTGATTCATCGCGGCCATGAGTCCTGCGAGTGGGCGCATGAAACACGGGAGAGCGGAAGTCATGTGACCAATGAATCGCGGCGAGGAAGTACGTGTCGAATGGCTTACGACATCGTCCTGCAATCGATCGAGGTAGTCGGCGACGTCACCAAGTTCTTCCGGAATGCTGCTCTCCAGGAATCTCTCCACGAGCACCTTGAAATCGATGCTGCTGCTGAAATTTGCCGTGGACAAGAAGTCACGAATCATTTCAGAGATGCGCGCCTCGGCCAGCATTTCGGTGGAGTTCGTGATTACCGAAGAAGCGAATAATCGCCTCAGGCGTCCCTCAGCGCTATCGTCGGAGAGGTTAGACGTGATTCCGGACGTCATTAAGGTAGTTGTCATGATGCAGCCTGTTATTTAGCTAGCAAATATTAGAAGGATTTCTCTGTGCAACCTCTGTGTTTCTCCGTGTCTGTCAATCGCCTCAGGAGACACGGAGAACACAGAGGTTGCACAGAGAAGAAACTTAATCGTCGAGGACCAGCGTTGCCGGCAAGTCTCGTCGCTCACGTCGTCCAACATGTCGAGCATCTCGTCTAAGCTGGCTGGGTTCGACTTTGCAATAATGTCTTCTTCGATCAGTTGGGCCATTGCCGAGATGCTAACGATTCTAGTCTTGATCTTAACCCTCAGATCACGGGGTAATTTGCGACGCGAGATGTTCTGCCTTTCAGCCAGTATGCATCGCTGTTCGCGAGTACGTTGCTCTCGATACCAACATCAGTCAAAAGAGAAGGTCTTGGCAACCATGGTTGAATCACTATTGAGATATGGCGCAGGCATCATGTCGTCTGGCCGGGTCGTGACGGGCGTATTTGGAATGTTGGGGAGGCCGCGCGACAAACCGATCACCTGAACTTTCACGGGTCCGTGCGACTCCATGTCCAGAGTCAGATCAATCCCCGTGTGATGCGGTGCGTAATAGCGCACCCCCCAGTCTGTCCCGAGTTCGAAGCGTCCCTTCGCTCCACCTCCATTGATCTCTTTGCCATTGACTGAGGCTTGCTGAGTCTTTGCCTCCGAACTCACGTTAATGAAAACCGATGTCTCATTTTCCGGAGCCTCGATGCGTAGCCGTAGGATGCGACTACCGCTTTCCGCCTTTTCATCACTGACGAGAGTAATGGTGGGCATCGGCAACGTTACGACAGGGGCCGGGTTGACAAGGAACTTTCGCGGATTCCTGTAGTAATACTGATTAAGGGTGACTCTCTGTGCTCCCATGGGGAAGAACTGCGCTACCCATTTGTCCGGGCTTCCGTCTGCGCTCGCCCAGATGGCTTTGCCGGTATCGGCATCAAGCCCGTAGATCATATGGTACGGCTGTGGATGCTGCTTGTCGAAACCGACCAACAGTCCACCCACCCCTATAAAGATGAGGCCTACAGCCAGCGTCACTCCCGGCAACAACCATCGGTGACGTGAAGTGAGGAACTCCAGCAGAGGAATGAGTAGCCAGAGCAGCAACACCGCGAAGATCATTGTCGCCCAAATCATATTCACAGTCAGAGCGATGAAAATCTGCTTGATCAGAGGCACAAATAAAACTACTCCCGGAAGCGCACACAATGAAAGCAAAATGGCGAGGTTCAGAGGTAGACTGTGACCGTTCGGGCCGTTCTTCAAGGCGAAGATGCCGACTAACCCGCAGAGGCTGAAGAGCAAGGGCCAGGTGAAGAGATAACTGCCTCCGGGCAGAAACAGCCCGCTCAGCACAAGCATTATCAACCACCATAACAAACCTCCGAACATGAGATTTTCGGTGCTGAGCCTTCGACGTAAAAGCATGTAGAGAGTTGCGACGATGGTGACTGTGAGTGAGATGAATCCCCCCAGATAGGGACGACTGTTGTATATGTCGCCGAACGGCATTCTTCCATACGCCTTGTCGGACTTCCTTATTAGATACCAAAGAAGGAATAGGACAGCCGGAACGACGATGAGGTTTAGCAGACAAGCGAGGAAGCTTAAAGCGGTTCCGCGGATGGTCAATCGTTTCTTTCTGAGACCGTAGACCATTACCGACCCGAACACGACCGCGACCAGCAACACCAAAGGGATGATCCACACACTCGAATAGTTAATAAGGAGTGAGCCAGGAATATTGAAGTAGACTGCGTTTGGCTCTTCCCGCTCTATCACATTAAGGCCACCAAAATGTCGTGCTAAGGCAAGAGCATAGGTGCCATGATGTTGAAGGCTACGCTGGTCAACATTATTCACAGAATCAATCTGCGTATGGTAATTCGTAAGCCCTTCGATGAATGCGAAGTTCATGCCTGCGAGTCCCGACTCTCTCAAGACGGTGAAGTCCGTATCGTTGGGCAGGAGTTTGTAGATTTCATAGGAGAGAGAGTTTGCCACCGGGTAAGGAGCGGCTTTCGCAAGTTCGGCGACTAGCCATCCGTTCTGGCCCGATGTTTCAAACATTATGGACGGGCCGCGGTTGCCACGCGCTTCGAAATTAAGGACAACCCCGGCATCCTTCGCCCATGGGTGGTCCTTCACAAAGGCTGTGGCTCCCAAAAGCCCGTTTTCTTCACCGTCGGTGAACAGCAAAATCACGTCGTTCTTGAGCGGCATGCTCGCCTTTAACGCGCGGAGGGTTTCGAGTAGTGAGGCTACCCCGGCTCCATCATCGCTCGCGCCGGGGCCGGAAGGCACCGAGTCATAATGGCTTACGAGCAGGACAGCTTTACTGTTGTCCGTCCCAGTCACACGCGCCACTATATTCTCCACTGTGGCCGCCACAGGACTGCGCGCCCGCATGCTGACGACAGTCGTCCTTTGTACCTGCGGACTCACGCCTGACGCATTTAACTCGCCAACAATATAATCGCGGACGGCCGCGTGCTCTGCTGATCCCATCTCGTGCGGCGCACGCGCAATGACCTCGATGTGCTTGAGTGCGCGACCAGAGGAAAACTCTGCGAGAGACGCAGTCGTCGCGACGGCTTCTGGAGGATGCTGCTGATACAAAGCGAATAGCGCAAACAATACGACGCTTGCCAGCATCAATAAACCGGAGAAATAACTCTCACTTGCCTTTGCCATTGACCCTCCTGTCGAATGATGCTTTTGAAGCTTGCGGAAGTCTGAAGGCACACGCCTTTCGGCGCGCGTTTATGGAAGGTATGAAAACAGAAACAGACTGCTGCCTACGCCGATGCCGTGGCAGATCGCGGAGGGAAATCCGTCTGTTTCCGTTCCGACAAACCCTTAAGCGCTTGTCTTAACTTATAAAGTTTGCACCAGGAGTTCAGCGAGCAAGCGATTGAACGCCACCGGGTCGCTCAATTCCGAGCCCTCGGCGAGGAGAGCATAACCGAGTAGTAACTCGGGGTATTTACTCAAGGTCGGGTCTTCTCTATCAAATTGAAAACGACTCTGCATTTTTATGAATATCTCGTGTTGCGGATTAAGCTCCATGATGCGGCGCTGTTTGGGTCTTGCGCCCTGGCCCATTTGTAAGAGGCGTTCCATGCGCGGGCTGTAATCCATCTCGGAAATTACGAGGCAGACCGGCGAGGCTGTCAAGCGGTTAGACAAACGCACCTCCTTGATCTCTTTGTCGAGGCTCTTTTGTATATATTCGAGCAACCCGGACGCCTCCTCTTCTTTCTTCCTCAGCTCTTTTCCAACCTGTTCGCTCTCTTCCTCACTGCCTAACTTAACCGTCCCTTTCCCTATCGACTTGAGTTTCTTCCCCTCGAAATCCATCAACGTCTGGACGACCAACTCGTCAACTGGGTCGATCAAGTAAAGTACCTCGTAGCCCTTTTCCTTGAAAGCTTCGAGATGCGGCGAATTCTCAACTATGCCACGAGACTCGCCGGTCAGATAGAAGATTTCCTGCTGCCCCTCTTTCATACGCTCGACGTAACTCTTCAGATTAGTCAATACCTTTGCATCATGTGATGACTGAAAGAGCAGCAGAGAGACGAGCCTGTCCTGATTGTCGAAATCTGAACTGACGCCTTCCTTAAGCGCGCGTCCGAACTGATCCCAAAATTTCAGGTACTTCTCATAATCGCGCTCATATGTACCCTGCAAAGCATCCAGAACCTTTTTCGTCAGCCATTTTCTAATCTGTGCGATCTGGCGCTCCTGTTGCAGCATCTGTCGAGAGATATTGAGCGGCAGCTCTGCTGAATCGACGACCCCTTTGATAAACCTGAGATAGCGCGGGAGCATCTCGGCGCACCACTCTATAATCAAGACTCCTTTGGCATACAGGCGCAGACCAAATTCGGCGGCATGGTAATAGAGGTCGTAGGGCGCTTTCGAGGGAATGAAGACGAGCGCTTTATACTCCACCAGTCCTTCGGCCTGCGCGAAGATCGTGTGCAATGGAGGCTCCGTATCGTGGAACATGTGCTTGTAGAATTCTGCATATTCCTCAGTGGGCACTTCTGACTGCGCGCGCACCCAGATAGGTTTCATAGAGTTAAGCACCTTGTCTTCGGCGACGAGGGTTATTGCACCACCCTCTTTGACAGTGCCGTCCTCATTCTTTTCCATCTCTTCGCGCTGATCTTTGTAGACTATCGGGTAGCTGACGAAGTCGGAATAGCGTTTAACGAGACGCGCGAGAATCCAATTGTTGGTGTAATCTTCAATCCCCTTCTCTGGATCGGAGGGTTTAAGGTGCAGCGTCACGGAAGTTCCCTGCTGCGCTTTCGTGGTATCCGCCAATGTATACTGGCCGCCCCCGCCGGAGGTCCAGTAAGTCGCCTCCTCTTCCCCGACTCTTCGCGTGATAAGCTCGATTTTATCGGCCACCATGAAAGAAGAATAGAAACCAACGCCGAACTGCCCGATCAACTCTGTGAGAGTCTCCTTCGAGGCCCCTTCTTGGACCTTCTCGCGCAATTCGCGCGTGCCTGACTTTGCGATTGTGCCGATGTTGGCAATGACCTCTTCGCGGCTCATGCCAATGCCGTTATCGCTGATGGTCAGGGTTCCGGCCTGCCGGTCGGTTTCCAGAGTTATCTGAAGTTGCTGCCCATCGGTCGCCAATTCCGGGCGAGTTAGCATCTCGAACCGGAGTTTATCGATGGCGTCGGAAGCGTTGGAAACCAACTCACGGAGGAAAATCTCCTTAGTGGTGTAAAGCGAATGAATCACTATGTCCAGAAGCTGCCTGGTTTCCGCCTGGAACGGCAATGTCTCTTCACGAACCATCACGTTTATCTCCCCTAAAGAATCCTACCCATCGCTCGAAGAGGTGCCACCATAAAGCTACGCCTTCTCCTCAACCTTCCCGGTTCGACATCGACACGGCAGAATAAACTTCAACTACCTTATCCCGAACTGGACCGAACGGTTTTGCGGTTTGAAGAGGAAGCTCGACTCGAAAATTGGAGTTTTAGGACAGAAATATTAATGGCCAGGCGAGGCGGTAGTTCGTCTTCGTCCGCGAAACGCGTTCCAAGGCAATGGCACCGGGCCTGATTAATCAAAGTTGCCTTCATTCCATCCGCAGTGCAGACAACGGATCGACCTTCGTGGCCCTTCGGGCAGGGAGGTAACAGGCGAATGCTGAGACGACGAGTATTATCAGCGAAGTGAAAAGAAACGTCGCCGGATCGGTCGCACTGACGCCATACAACATGGTGGAGGCGAATCGTGTCAGCCCGAGGGCAGCAAACACACCGACGATCACACCGATTATAGCGAGGCCGACCCCCTGCCCGAGGACTTTGCGTAAGATGTAGCGCTCAGTCGCGCCCAGTGCCATCAGGACGCCGATCATGTGCGTCTGTTGCGCGACGAGATAGGCCAGTACGCCGTAGATCCCCAACATCGCCTGGATCAGCGCCAACCCGGCGAAGATACTCAACAACCACATATAGGCGCGGCGTTGAACCACCTCGGCATCAACTATCTCCTCCAGGCTTCTCAGACGGGAAATGGGCTGGTCACGGTCTATAGCCCAGATTCGCTCTCGAATTACGGGGGCTAGTTGCTTCGGATCGCCCGTCGTGCGAATCGCCAGATCGGAAGGAAGGAGATTCGGCTGGGTGAACTGAGTGTAAGAGAGATACATGATCGGACGAAAATCTGCATCAATCCCGGTCGCTTTCTCATTCTCGACCACGCCCACAATGGATATCGGCGGCGGCGGCTTTTCTCCTGCCAGGGTGAACTGGCGTCCGAGCGGGTTTTCACCCGCCCAAAACGTTTTCGCCATTGTCTCGTTTATCACGGCCACATGGGACGAAGGCCCGTCAGTGCGATCTATGTGCCGTCCCTGGAGTAGGGGTATGCCCAAAGCCTTCAAGTAATTCGGGCTCACAACCCGGATCAGCGGGAGCGGCACCTCGCCGGGTGTGGGGGCTGGGCGACCCTCAATATTAATTCCGCGAAATACGCCCTTCGAACCCAGCGGGAGGACGGTCGTGTATCCCGCGGCTTCTACTCCGGGCAGGGTTTCGACGCGCTCCAACAATTGTTGAATGATCGCCAATCTCTGATTCGGGTCCGGGTATTTAGTCTGCGAAATTGCGGTGCGTAAGGTCAGCACGTTCACAGGATTAAACCCCAGATTAACGTTGCGAAGGCGGAGATAGGTCTGGATCATGAGACCAGCGCCTATCACCAGCATGAGCGCCAGAGCTACTTCTGCGACCACCAGTATCTTTTGCAGATGTCGACTCTTTCCGCCGATGACGCCCTTTCCGCCGCCGCTCTGTTTCAAATCCTCATTGAGGTTCATGTTGTTGTGCTGCAACGCCGGTACTGTGCCAAACAGGATGGCCGCTAATAGAGAGACGGCAAGAGTGAATATCAGTGCAGTGGGATCCAACGCCAGACCCGTTTGCGAAGTGAGTCCTACTGGCACAAATATCTTTAGGAGATTGAAGGTCAGTGGGGCTAAGAGCAAGCCGATGCCCCCACTGATGAGGGCGAACAAAACACTTTCGGTGAACAACTGACGCGTCAGCCGCGCCTTGCTCGCCCCAAGCGCTTGGCGTAATGAGAACTCTCTCTTCCGCGCGGCCATCCGGGCCATCATCAGGTTGGCGACATTACTGCACGCAATCAGCAGAATGGATCCCGCGAGCACGATCAGCACCCACATGGCCGGGCGGGCGTCGCCAACGAGTTGTTCCTTCAACGGCACAAGAGCGACGCCAGCCTTAGCGCTGGCCTCTGGATACTCTTTTTGGAGTTGCCCCGCGATCTTTTCCATATCCCCATGAGCCTGTTTGAAATTGACACCCGGCTTGAGTAAACCAACGACCCGAAGAAAATGTGAAGTTCGCCTTGCCGCCTCGGCGGGGGCCAATGCCAGCGGCACCCACATTCGAGTGCCTTTATCAGGGAACTCGAAATCCGCCGGCATGACGCCCACTACCACATATGGCTCATCGTCCAAACGAATGCTCTGACCGATTAGATGTTTATCGCCCCCGAACCGCAATTGCCAGAACGCATGGCTCAGCACCGCCACACGGGACGCGCCCGGCTGCTCCTCATCTTCCCGAAAGACTCTGCCGGCGACGGGTTGTACACCCATGACCGAAAATAGATTGGCGGTCGTGGCAATCGCACTGACCTCATCAGGGTCACCGGATCCCGTCAGGTTGAACGTGCGATTGCGCACAGCGGCCATCTGCTCGAAGGTCTGGTTGCGATCCTTCCAATCTTTGTAAGTCGGCGGAGAGGTATGATTTCGCGGGAAACCAAAATTAGAGTTGTCCTCCCAAACCATGATCAAACGGTCGGCATTAGGATATGGCAACGGGCGAAGTAGCACGGCATTCAGCAAGCTGAAGATCGCCGTATTGACCCCAATTGCGAGGGCCAGGGTAAAGATGATGATAAAAGCGAAAAGCGGGTTTCTTCTAAAAATTCTGGCTGCGTAGCGAATGTCTTGCAGTAAAGTTTCCACGTCCATTCCTCCCATTCTGAACTCAGAAGTATTTGCCAACTATGCCGTCGGTAGTTGACATGGATATACTCAAGCCCGGCTTGAATGATTTTTGCGAGAGCCCACCCGCCGTGCATCTTGGCCCTTTAACCTGTAAGTTCGACGTTGCACTTTACAACGTTGCACTTTACAAGTTGACTGCAAGCGAACCGTCGGCGCAGTCCGTCTCTGGAACGTCTCCAACTTTTGCGCTCTCACCAGTAATTTTGATCAAGCCAGGTCTACGATGACGATACGGAACTCGCTCGTATAGCGCTGCCCATCGGCATCGACCAGCCAGATTTGCTCGGGTCCCGGCAACATCTCGCTCACATTGATCATCAGTTCGTTCCCGCCGGTCTCAACGGTCAGGCGCACCAGCTTTGAGAATATATCCACGTAGACGGGGCTGTCGAAATCAACAAAGCATGGTTTCACTTCAACCGGCAACTTCACAAAAACAAAGCGCGGCAATTCATGCGCGCGTGCCCAGCGCCGGGCGGCAAGGAAGCGGTTTGCTTCCGGCTTCTCAAAGGCGAAACTTAGTTCGTGGGCTGGGAAACGCCACGTCTCGCGCGAAATGACCAAGCGGTCAATGCTGATCCGCGGAGTGTGCGTGTGAGCGGTAAAAATCCTGAAGGAATCCAGTATCAGCAGATTGAGACAGGTGCCCACGAGTTCGGCAACCTCGAACCGTAAGCTGTCATTGCGTGTGCGTGCGATCAGTTCCCCGTCTTTCTCTTCGATGAGAAGCGAGGCGATGGGGAGCGCCTGCGATCTGCGAAGCGCAAAAGAATCACTAGTGAACTCGAGTTGAAGGTCATCGGGTTGAATCAGCGCGTACATCGTGCGCGCAGTGATACCAGTGAAATCCTTCGGGGTCACAGGGACGACTTTCAATCCGGGCGTATCGTACCGCGTGGCTTGAATGAGACTTTCCGGGTGCGGGTGTTGATGAAAGAAGAGCGAACTGGCCAGAGTGTTCGATGCGACATGAAACTCTCCCATCACTAGTTGATATTCGGAGCGATTTACGGCTTCGACGCTGGGAGCGGCAATCATGATGTCGGGCGAGTTGTAACACGCACCCTTCCAACCGCTTTTGGGTGTGAAAAATTCCGCCATCACTTTGGCGCGCAGATCTTCGGCGGTCAGGCAAACCCGGCGCTCGTTCAAGTCAACCGAGAGAATGTTGTCCCATCTTCTACTGAATTCGCGCAGCGTGGTTTCCTTGATCTCCGGCCGGCTGCCAAAAACCAGAGGCATTACCTGAAGCCAGAACTTCACTGGATCGACCATGGTCGAGTTTGAACTGCGAACCAAATCATCGTAGATGTTTTTAAGTTTCTCTCGGTATGCCTCGGCGAATTTGGTCGTCAGCCACCGCGCACTCATTAAGAGCAGAGAGAGCGGTTCCTCCATTGCCTTCAGCACATCCGGCCCTAACTGGACTTCGATATTTCTGCGACAGTCCTCATAGACAAGTGTTCTGGCGGCGTAGGTCTTCCCGTGAGATCTCGTCGCGGGCGTATCTGTCAGTCTGGTGAACGTCTTTTCCAACTGTTCCAAGGCTGCATCAAGCTTTTCGGCATCTCCGGCTGCTGCCGCGACAGCCCCACGCGCATGTTCAAGCTCATCCAGAGCGGTGAGAGCCTCGCGGCGAAGTTCGTCGTCACCCAGTTGATCGAATGACTCGCGCAAAACGCGTTCCGGGAAAGGATTTAAGGGAATATTGAAGCCATACAGTATCAGCCCTTTGCTGACCATCTGCTCAAGAAGCTCATAGACCTGTTGCTCCGACTTGATGCCGCTGGAAGGCCAACGCATCGCCACATGCGCGATTTCTCGGGCGGTGCGCTCACCTTTGCAAGCTGTCAGAATGGCCGCCTGGACTGCTGGAATCTTTATCGCTCCGAAAAACGGATGATGCAGCGTCGTACCGTCGATACGGACTAACGGCAAACGGATGGGCTTTAACCATGGCTTGGCCGCGCTCGTCCCGGCGATTTGCTTCGCCAACGCTTCGATACCCCAGACCTCGAAATAGGTCTTACGTGCCTCTACGAGGCTCTCACCCGGGCGGACGCTCAGAGCAGCGCCCTCGCCGACGAACTCGGCCCATCCAACCGGTCCGAAAAAGCCGATGGTGTCGTTCTTAATGGAATAACGTTGCAGATAACTGGCTATGAGACTTTCATACTGCCTCTGCTTCGAGGAGCGACAGCTGCCCTTGAGTGGTTTTCTCAAGAGCGGGTCGATTGCGGTATGCAGCGCCTGACGGTTTTGCCAGAGCATCGCCTCGCGGAAACGCTCGGAGGTGGCAATCTCGCGGATCGCTTTTGATACCTGTTGGACGGAAGCTCCGTACTGCTGCTGAAACTGTTGCTGTAGCACTTGAGTCTTGGCCCGCGCATTTGCAAAGCGCAGGCTATATGCCGAGAGGTCAAGCCCGGAGATCACCATATCGTTAGGAGGCTTGTTAGCTTTGATGCTCGAGCGCGCGTTCAACAACGGGCGGAGCTTGTCTGAATTATCCCATTCGTCATTTCGCTTGAGTTCATCCAGGGCACCATTGACTGCCTTCATGAGAACACTCTTGGCCCGATCAGTTTCACTCTCGGCAACCATTAGTTGGTCGGCTTTTAAGGCGAGGGCAGGTACGCCGAGATTCAGCACAGTCGCCACGGGAAATCCCGCGCCTCGCAATCCGGCGCACTTCCAGACGGCCCACTGACCATCGAAGAATGGCATCAGGTGTTCGGGCAGGGTAGCTTCGCTCTGTCTCTGACCGTTTCTTTCCATTTCGGAAATGAGTATTTATTTACCTGGTGGAGACTATGAACTGCCTTCGGAAAACAGCTTTGTAAACATCGCCCACTTCGGCGCCGAGTCAGTGCGCTCTGCATTAGCGCTCACATTTTGCGGTTGCGGTATGGTGGGTGGTGGTAACCTAACCTTTAACATAATCGAATGGTTAAAAGCAAAGGACTTGAGGCTCACAACCTGCTGCCCTCAAGAGCGGTAAGCAGTCGCTCGGTTCTCAAAAACTCAAGATAGTCTTGAGCGTCACCCTCATAGTTGACCTTGCCGTAATCAAGCTTGATGATGCGATCGGCAACAGAGTAGTAGGAATCATCATGGCTGATGACGAAAACGGTCTTCCCGCGCCTTTTGAGCTCGGGCAACAATTGCAGATAAAAGATCTCCTTGAACTGCGGGTCCTGATCCGCAGCCCATTCGTCGAAGACGAAGATTGAGCGGTCTTCGAGGTATGCCGTGAGTAGTGCGAGCCGCTTGCGTTGGCCCTGTGAAAGATTGGTCGTCGAGAGCACCCCGTTGCCCACCTTGACCACACGATCCAAATGCAGCCGCGTCAGATACTTCAGCGCATTTTCATCAAGGTACGGATCATTCAACCCCAACAACACATTGAATAGATAGAAATCAGAGAACACCACCGAGAAGTGTTGTCTATACTCGTCCGCGTTGTGCGCCCCGATCGGCACGCCCTCAAGTTTAATTTCTCCTGTCTCCGGCAGGTAAAGCCCTATGAGCAATTTTGCCAGGGTCGTCTTTCCGCTCCCGTTGCCCCCGATGATGAAGACCAATTCACCGGGCCGGAAGGCAAGGTCAAGCGGCCCCAGAGTGAAATTGTCTTCGGCGTCTTGGCGGTAGAAGGTATGTGTGACGCCCAGCAGTTCAAGGCTTCTCCAGGAGGCCGTGCCGGAAGACGGCTCAGGCGAGTCCCTCTCGCTCGCGGCAGGCACAAGCTTGAGTCCCAGCCCCTCGACTTTTTCCACCGCAACAGCGGCACGCGCCATCAGGGGAAACTGATTGAGGACCATGTCGAAAGGCGCGAGCATGTACAGAATAGTGAGGGTGAAGCCGGTAAGAACACTCTGGTCGATAGAGCTGAAATTGGGCACTACGTACAGAACCATGCCGATCAAAATAAAAAACATGATCTGGCCCCAGGTGTTTGCCAGAGCGTGGATCGTGCTCCCGACGATGTTGTGATGACGCATGTAGGCGGCCGCCGGTTCCAGTTGTTGTGTGAGAAAGGCCCGCCGCCGCGCGCTGTGAATCTTGAGTTCCTTTGTCCCTTGCGTGAGTCCCCGAAAGTACTCGAAAAGCTCGTCCCACTTTTGGCGGCTCTGCCGGAAGTGGCCCAGCGCCCCTGCGAGTGGCATTTGGTAGCTCGGGATGCCCAGAATGACTGCGCCGAGGATGATTAATAACAGGGGCCACGAAAGCCATCCCATATAGAGGAGACAGCTCACGACCACTGTGCTG
Organism: Acidobacteriota bacterium; assembly: GCA_046732935.1. Classification (GTDB taxonomy): domain Bacteria; phylum Acidobacteriota; class Blastocatellia; order Pyrinomonadales; family Pyrinomonadaceae; genus PSRF01. The sequence continues at coordinate 19,143 of JBKPOC010000011.1, forward strand.
TGCAAGAAGAAGACCGGAACATTGCTCAGCGCCCCACTGAGGGTCTGGACATCGTCCGTCATGGTCGCAAGAATGCGCGCCGACCCCATCTTTTCCAGATCACGCAGAGGCGCTGCCAGAATCGCTCGGCTCAAGCGCATTCGCAAATCATAAGTGTTAGTTTGTGCCAGACACGCCAGGAGACATTGCGAGATGAACCTGGAAGCGGGCAACAGCAAGCAAAGGCCTAAAAAACTCCACCCGAGCGACCTCGGCGCGGATCGAGCGACGGAGAGCGTGGAGTTGATGAGAGCCAGCAGTCCCGTGCTAGCGAGGCCACCGATCAGGCCAGTCCCGATAATCGTTAACAGCATCGCCCGTGAGCGACCCCTATTCTCCGAAGTCCGTAGCAGAAAAGATAATATCTTTATTAGACTTCGCATGAATCTAATCTGGCCTCTAGCTTCGAAGTGGAGGCCGTGGCCTGCACGCCGTCCAGACAACTCCTGAGTTCTCGGGCTAATGTCTGGACATAGGGTTGCTCCACTATGAAGTCGTGTTCACCGGCAATATCACGAATCTCGACTCCACCCAGAGCAATCTGTCCCCAACCAAGCGTTGACTCCGAGGAAGTCAAAATGTGGCCGCGCCTGGCGCGAAAGAGGGTCACCTTCCCCGGATAAGGTTTGGGCACGTAGGTCTTCTTCGCACGGTTGTTGCTCATCGCAGACCTGGCGTAACGTAGTCCGGTGGGGATGTCGAGTCCGGGTGGCAGAACTTCGTGCTCGATAGCATAGGCCAACTGCTGCTCAAGATCGCCTTGTCGCCGTAAATCATCGACCAACACCACACAGTTACGTCGTGCAAATCTCATGATCACTTTGGCCGAATCCCAATCCCCGAGCGGGTCTTCGGCAACTCTGTGGCTCTCCTCTATCCCGGCATCGAGGTGGGCTTGGAGGTTGGTATCCAAGATCCCCAGCAATGCTACAGGTTCGCCCGCCACGTACAATTGCTGAGCCATTTCCAGAGCCACCAACCCGCCGAACGACCAGCCCGCGATGCAATATGGGCCTGTGGGCTGCACCTGTCGCAGAGCTTCCAGGTAGCGTGCTGCCATATCCTCGAGGCGCCAATCGGATTCCCCATCGCTCAGCCAGGCTCTGGATTGTAAAGCATAAAACGGTTGATCTGAGCCGAGACAACGGGATAGTTCCGCATAACAGATCACTTCTCCGCCCACCGCGTGTACGCAGAACAAAGGCAGCCTGTTTCCGCCGGTCTGAAGGCCAACCAGTGGAGACCAGTTTTCGGGTTCAAGCTTCGACCGCAGGAGATCTGCCAACTGTTCGATGGTCGCCCTCTGCAAGAGGGTAGACAGCGGCAGGTCGCGCCCATACTGCTTGCGTATTTCTATCATGAGGCGCACGGCCATAAGTGAGTGGCCGCCAAGTTCGAAGAAGTTGTCTTTGACATCAATCGGTCTAATACCGAATAGCGCCTCCCAAATCTGTTTGAGATGCAATTGCAGCGGATCGCAAGGCACGACGTAGGGGATTTCCAGTCTATCGCCCGCTTCATCCGGCGAGGGCAGCGCCTCGTAATCCAGCTTGCCATCGAGCGTGAAAGGCAGACTCTCGAGCCTGACGAACAAGTCTGGAATAGCTCGTCTGGGGAGAGCCTTTCTGACCAGCTTCAGCAATTCTTCAACTCCGGGCAGGACTTGATAATCGGCGACGAAATAGACGACGAGATGAGCGCCACCGAGCGCATCCTCCCAGGTTTTGATTGCCACTTCACGGAGCACCGGAATCTTCATCAACTCGACCTCGGCCTCGCTGAGATCAAGTTGGAGACCCGCGATATTGGCACGTTTGCCAAACTCTCCGCGAAATTCGATACGCCCATCCTCTCGCCTGCGCGCCAAGTCGTTCGTGCGATGCAGACGCGCATGCTTCTCTTCTCGCAGTGGGTTAGGCACAAATCGCTGCGCCGTTACCACCGGATTGCCGCCATAGCCCCATCCCGCTTCTACGCCGCTTATGTAGACTTGACCGGTTATTCCCACAGGAGCCGGTTCGAGATCGGCGGACAAGATATAGACATTGCAACCGGCAATGGGCGAGCCGATCAGACCAGGATTATCCCGAATATCTTCGTCCGCGAGCTGACAACCGATCAGCCATAATTCCAGATCATCTACTTTGTAGATTTTCAATAAATGCGCGACTCTGGAGGAAAGCTCTTGCGCTATCCACGTGGAAAGCGCCTTGCCAACAGCAATAGCCTTAAAATCCCTCAATCCCCGCCAACCTGTTTCCAACAAAAGCCTCCAGTTGTGTGGGGATGCTTGCATGATCGTCGCGCTCGAATGTTCCAGGAAGTTGCGCAACTGTGGCGGTTGAGAAACGGTCTCGGCATCAGGGATGATGACCTGCGTGCCAGCCGCCAACGCCCTCACTAGCTCGACAGACAGCGCATGGAGCTTGCTCGCGGAGGCTAGCAGCACATCATGTCGCGTCGGCTTTACCAACAGCGTGAAACTTTGTGCCTGCTCGGCCAGAGCATCATGAGTAATCACAGCCGGTATCCTGTTGCCGCTTGGGTCGTGAACAGTCGGCGGTTGCCCGCCTGTAATGCTGCTCGTCGATTCACGATTGCCGCTGATCGTCTGCTCTCCATCCACAATAACAAGGCGCAACGGCGAATTAGGGAGGTGCTCGAGCAAACTGCTCGCCGTCAGAACCACTTCCGCACCTGTATCTCGCAGCTGGTCAAGCTTGGATTCATTCGAATCCGACGGGTCAAGAACCACGCAGTTCGCACCCAGCTTGAGTACCGCCAGAAGACCGACCGGAAGTTCCAGGCTGCGCTCAAGCATAACTGCAACCATGGAGTCCGGCTCGACCCACGCTTCCGAGAGCTTGAGAGCCAGTTCAGCGGTGCGCCGGTTCAGCGCATCCCAGTTCAGGCTCTCTTGCCACCACCTGACCGCCACATCATGCGGAGAGTGATCAGCCTTGCTCTCTATGAGATCACGTATGGACGCTGGCTTCGTTACCGCGTGCCCTGCGTTGCTCCATTCCAGCAATAACTGTCGCCGCTCGACCTCGGTCAGCATCGGCACGTCTCTGATCACCGCAGCCGGATTGCCTGCGAGGCCGTTCAGCAACATTCTCAAATGCCCGGCCAACCGCCCTATCGTTGCGTCGTCGAACTGTTTGGTTTCGTAAAAGATACGAATGGTAAGCGGCTCGAAGGGGCCGATGACAATAGTGAGCGGGTAAGCGGTTTCGAGACGACTGTGTGTTTCAAGTATGCGGATGCCCGTTTCCGCTTCGAGCGAGGCATCGTCAGTTGGGTAGTTCTGTAAAATCAGGAGACTCTCGAACAGGCGCTGTCCGTGTAGCCCTTCGCTCCACTCCTGAAATTTGGACGGTGAGACCCATTCGTATTCGCGGACTCTCGCAAGGACATTCTGGAGGTCCGTGAGCAGTGGCAAGACCCTGTTATCGCTCGCCAACCGGACTCGCACAGGAAGGTTGTTGATGAACATTCCCAGTATGGATTCGACCTCGGGGACTTCCGTGGGTCTACCGGAGACAGTCGTACCGAATAGCACATCTCCAGTTCCACAGTACCGACTTAGGAGCAGCGCCCATGCGCCGTGCACGAGCGTGTTCAGCGTCACCTTATTTCGGCGGATGGAAGACGCGATGAGGTGGCTCTCCTCATCGGTGAGCCTCAGAAACCAGGTTTTGTAAGCTCCGCCGGGCACGTCGTGGGACTCGGAGAGAGCAACCACCGGCAAGCGCGTGGGGGAAGAGAAACCCTTGAGCGCATCTCGCCAGAACTGTTCTGCGAAGGCCGGATTCTGCTTTTGCAGCCACGCAATGTAATCACGATAGAGGGGTCTTTCCGGAAGTCGTGCTTCCTGACCATCGCGGTACGCCTTATAGAGCGCGAACACTTCTTGCAAGAGAAGATTTCTGCACCACGCATCAAGCAGGAGGTGGTCGTAACTCCAGACGAGATGGTAGGCATCTTCGCTGAGCCTAATCATCGCCAGCCGCATCAGTGGGGCTCGCCCAGGTTCGAATCCTCTCTCCCTATCCGCGCGCATGAAGGATTCAAGCTTGTGTCTCTGCTCAGGTGTAGACCACTGCCGCCAATCCTGATGATCTACAGGTATGTGCACATCACGCAGCACGACCTGAAGAGGTCTGTCTATGCCATCGATGACGAACGCCGTGCGGAGCATCGGATGCCTGTTGACAACCTTCTGCCAAGTCATATCGAAGGCAGCTAAATCGAGTTCGCCACTCAGCATCAAGTCCTTCTGTTCAAAACCTGCGCCTGAGCCATGAGCCGACAGTCTTTGGAAGAGTAAACTCTCTTGCAGCGGAGAGACGGGATAAATATCTTCAACACCGCGCCGCCTTCTGATACTGCCATTTCCCGAGTCGCCCAGGAGCGGCGCAATCGCCAGCAGTACTTGTCTGAGTTGAGCGTGATCCAATCGCGCGAGAGGAAAGTCCGAGGGAGTGTAACGGTCAACCTCGTCGAACGGTTCATAAACCAGCAAAGAACGCAGCTCCCTTAACATGGCTTGCGCTAATTCCAGGATTCTCGATTTATCGTGGATGTGCTGACTATAGTTCCATCTCAGAGACAGCTTCCCGCCGAGCACAAAGCCGTTGATGTCGAGCAGGTGAGTTTTCTGCGCCAGCAGACTGCGTTCCGCGCCCGGTGCTTCCCCGGCGAGAGCAAAGCTGCCGGCATTAGTGAAGACTTGGTCGAGTTGTCCCAGATAATTGAACTTGATTACAGGGGCTGGCAGCATGTCGAACGCGCCGGTCACCTCCCGCTCCTTGCTCAAGTATTTGAGCATGCCGTAACCGATCCCCCTGTTCGGAATCACACTTAGCTGCTCCTTGACCAGCTTGAGCGCGTCCAACAAACTACTAGCCCGGTTGATGTCTAACAGTACTGGGTAATGAGTGGTGAACCAGCCGACTGTGCGCGAAATATCAAGGTCGTCAAATATCGCCTCACGCCCGTGGCCTTCCAACTCGATGAGCAGACTCGACGATCCTGTGACGGATGCAAAGCCACGTATGATCGCTGTCAGTAATATGTCGTTGATCTGTGTGCCATATGCCTCCGGCATTTCCTGCAAGAGTACTTGAGTTTCTTCGACATCGAGAGAGGTCACAACGTTTTTCGCTGAGGCGAATGTATTGACGCCGTCACCGTCTCTCTCCCAGCGAGGAGAGGAATCTGATGGCGTTTGTAGCCAGATTGGTAATTCTCCGGCCAGCCGCCCAGCTTCGACATGTTCGACCAGATGCTCAGCCCACTGCTTGAAAGAACTAGTCTTCGGTGGAAGCTCGATACGTTCGCCGCGCAACAGTTGATGGCAGGCTGTTTGCAAATCTTCAACTATTATTCGCCACGACACGCCATCCACCGCAAGGTGGTGAACGATGATCAGAAGCCGGTTTCCATTGGGGCCGAGGTCGAAAAATGCAAAGCGAGCTATCGGCCCTTCGGACAGATTAAGATTCGCCTGCAGTTTTTCCGCGACTGATTCTACTGCTTCCAATCGTTCGCTATCAGGGAGCTTTGAAAAATCAAACTGAACGAATGAGTCCTGCGCTCCCTGGATGCCGGCGAAAAATTGCTGGCAGCCCTGTCCTCCACCTTTGAAGCGCAAGCGCAAAGCATCGTGGTGTAAGAGAAGGTGCGTGACCGCTGCCTCCAACAACGCCGGTTCGATTTCCGGCGATAACTCAAGCAGGATGCTCTGGTTCCAATGATGAGGCTCGGCCAGATTCTGTTCGAAGAACCAGTGCTGGATGGGAGTCAGCGGTACAGAGCCGGTGATGAGCCTCTGTTCTGCCTGTATCTCCGCGCCGCTGCCCGCCACGAGCGCCAGCCTGGCGATTGTCTGGTTATCGAAAATCTGTTTCGGCGTGAGCCGCAATCCGATGCGGTTCGCCTTTGCGACAACCTGAATCGCCAGGATTGAATCGCCGCCCAGTTCGAAAAAGTTGTCTTCCATGCCGAGTCTCTGAACATTGAGCACTTCGGCCCAGATACCGGCCAGGCCTTTTTCCTCCGGACTGCGTGGCTCGACGATTTGAGCGACGGTTTGTTTATGTGCCAGTTCTTTTGCCAGCAGGGCTGCCCGGTCTACTTTTCCGTTAGCCGTCAGTGGCAGCTTATCCAGTAGAACGATGGCCGAGGGATGCATGTATCCTGGAAGTTTGCCGGCGAGAAACTGCCGCAAGTCGGCCTGAGCGGGCTGGAATCCACGCTGCGGGACGACGTACGCCACTAACTGGTTCTCGCGCACGACGACGACTGATTCCCAAACCTGCGCATGACTCATGAGCGTCGCTTCAATCTCGCCTAACTCGACACGGAAACCACGAATCTTGACTTGATTATCAATGCGCCCTTGAAACTCGATGTTCCCATCGGGTAGGAAGCGTGCACGGTCGCCTGTCCTGTAGAGACGCTCGCCCGGAGTTTGACTGATAGGATTCGGAATGAACTTCTCCGCTGTAACATCAGGTTGGCCTATGTAGCCGCGCGCCAGTCCTGCCCCTCCGATACAGATTTCCCCCGACAGCCCCAAAGGTACCGGATGGAGGTGGGCATCCAGCAGGTATATCTGGCAGTTGGCTAACGGATGACCGAGCGGCAAGCTTGCCGCAATGCAATCGGAAGGAGGCTGCTCCAGTTCCAGCGTCATCACACCGACGGTTGTTTCCGTCGGGCCATAATGATTGATGACGCGGCAGTGCGGGGCTATTTCTCTCACCTTCTCGACAAGTCCCCACGGAGTCGCTTCGCCACCCAGCACCAGCAAGCTTCGTGGGAGCAAATCCTGTGGTCGCCCTGAAAGCAGCATGGCGGAGAGATGAGATGGCACAATCTTCAAGCAATCGACGCGGTGAGATTGCAGATATTTGCCGAAGGCGGCGGGATCTGTGGCCGTCTCTTCCGCAATGATGTGAAGACATCCGCCTCCGCACAGCGCGGAGTAGATCATCGTGTTGCCGAGATCGGCGGCGAAGGTGGAGACGAGTGCAAAGCCTGCGTCCGGCGGTGCGTCTAATCTCGAGCGCACGGCCTGAATGTAGTTAAATAGTTGCCGATGCTCAACCGCAACCCCCTTCGGGCGCCCGGTCGAGCCGGAGGTGAACAGCACGTAAACGAGATTGGCATCGTTAATCTCGCGGGATGGATTGTCAACGTTGCAAAGGGCTATTGCTTCCTCACTGAGAAAGACCAGACGCGCCCCCGTTTCAGACGGGAATGCATGAGCTAGTCGCTTCTCCGTCAGAACCAGTCTCACGTCCGCATCAACCACTTGCTTCCCAATGCGGTCTTTGGGAGAGGCAAGATCGAGGGGCACATAAGCGCCGCCGGCTTTGAGAATAGCCAGCAGCCCAGCCAGCAAATCCGCCGAACGCTCAAGAAACAGCCCCACTCGCTGTTCCACACCGAGGCCGCACGCTTGCAGATAATGCGCCAACTGATTCGCGCGGGCGTTCAACTCGCCGTAGCTCAAACGCTGCTCCCCGAATATCACAGCGAGCGCATTTGGCTTTAGTTGAGCCTGCTCTTCAAATAACTGGTGAACAGCCTTGCGAGGGGCGAAGGACGCGTGCGAGTCGTTGAAGTCGAATAGAACCCGCTGCCGCTCTTGTGCGGAAAGGATTGGCAGAGCCGACACGGTCGTCTCCGGATTTTCCAGAGCCGCTTTCAGCATCACCCTGTAGCGCTCCTCCAGACGAAGTACGTCCACCTCTGACGCGAGACCCGCATCGAGATAAAACTCGAATCGCAGACTATCCGAAGTGCGAATGCACGTGAGCTTCGCCTGGAAATTTCCGATGCACACGTGCTGCTCCGCCAGTGTGAAGGAGAGGTCCGCGAAGGCCGTCGATGCCTGCCACTCTTGATACTCAAATCCGATTGGGAATTCATCGGGCGCCTCAAACCCGGCATACTCTTCCCATTCAATCAAGTTATCGCGCAACTCTTGAACCTGCTGCGCCAGGCTGAGGAAGCGTTGCTGTATTTTGATATTCACGCCTATGGGAAGAAGACGTGCATACAATCCCAGGCCATCGCGGAACTCTTCGTATGTCCTGCCGTCAATCACTTGACCGATAGCCTGATTGGCTCCGGCAGTTAAACGCCACATGAGGGTTTGCCAGCAGGCCAGCAGCACGGCTCTGACCGACACGTCTAACCGCCGCGCCAACGCCTCAACCGCGCCGGTCATTTCAGAATCGAATTCAAAACTCCGCGACAGGTCGGTATTAAGAATCCGGCTGGCGTTGATGCGCGGGGCGGGCAAAGGTGAAGTAGCAAATGACCTCTGCTTGGCCCAGTACGCTCTGCCACGCTTGGCATCGGAATCCCCCTCCTCGCCTTGCGCCAACTCCGCTTGCCATGCAGAGAACTCGGCGTAAGCCACAGGCTCGCCTTTCAGGTCTTCTCCCAACCCGACAGACCCGTAGGCGCATCCGATCTCTTTGACAAGGTTTTTGAGCGTGACGGAATCAGCGCACAGCGTGGGCAGTGTCAGCAGTAGGAGGTGGCGTTCCGGCGTAACCTTCACCAGTAAGACGCGAAGCAATGGCCCCAGTTCAAGATTGAACGGCAGAGTTGCCTGCTGGCGAAGCATGGCCGCTAACTCCTGCTCCAATCCGTCCGGGTTCCTGCCGGACGTCTGCGGCTCTTCCTCCTGCCATTCCATCTCGACAAATTCGTGAACCGTTTGCAGGGGGAGTTTCAATCCGGGGCGGGTCTGAAAAGTGGTGCGCAGTATCTCGTGGCGTTCAATCACCAACCGCAGCGCTCCTTTAAGTCGTGCGGTCTTAAGGTTGCCGTCGATGAAAATCGCACACTGGGCGAGAAAGGCCTGTGGCTCCGACTTCGCCAGCCATAGACGGCGCTGTTGAGCAGACAGCGGGTAGCTCCCGATCACCCGGTTGGATGTTTCGGTCGTCTCCACCAGGCTTGCGTCCTTAGAAGTTCTCATGCGTCAGCATGTCACCCATTGCCACGACGATTTTTCGAGTTCCCGTATAAGGCAGTCGCGCATGCGCGACGAGCATGTTATCGAGCATGAGAATGTCGCCTTTCTGCCACAAGAAGCTGACAGCATTCTGCCAGTAGATGTCCATGAGGGTTTGCACTACATAGTCCTCGATGGGCGCTCCGTCTCCGTAATAGACGTTTCGCGGCAGTTCATCAGGTGCGAAAACTGAGAAGAGCGCCTCGCGTACCTTCGGGTCGAGGCAGGAGACGTGGTGAAGTTGAATCTGGTTGAAGAAGACCGCCTCGCCCGTCGTCGGATGTCTCGCCACAGCGGCGCGGCGCTGGCGTGTTCTCAAGCCGTCGCCCTTCCACTCAAACTCCATCGAGGCTTCGCAGCAATAAGCCTTGACCTCTTCAGGGTCTTCGGTCCTGAAGAAGTCGCGCCAGTTAACGTCCAGCCCTTCGGTGAAATTCCGAACGTACATGAGTTGTTTGCGCTCGAACTGCTCCACCATCTTGGGAGGCAAAGCAGCATAAATGCGGCGACAGTCAACGATGGGCGTTTCACCGCCGCGCTCGGCCGGCTCCACGCAATGGAAGAACTGCTTCATCGGCCAGTGGGTCAGATGCGAGCTTTCGTTATGGAACAGGATGGCCTTATCGCTTGGATAAGGGGTGGATTGGTAAACCAGTTCACTCTCCTGTTCACGCGGCAAGTCTCCATAGTCGCCGAAAATCTTACGGCTGGCCGCCTGTGCGAAACGCTCGAACTCAGGAATCGAATGCATGTTGAAGCCCCGAAACAGCAACGCTCCATGCTTGTACAATTCGGTTTCGATGTAGTCCTGATTGGCCGCCGCCCATGACACCAGGTCGATGTCCTGAACGTTCGGCTCTAAGACCAGTGGAAGCATCTCGCCCGACTTCAGATAGCGTGTGCGAATCAGTTCTGTCTCGGAGAAACTGACCAAACGGTGGCCGCCTCGCTTGAAACCCTTGGCCATAACTCTCTCGAATGATGTTTCGTCAGGGTGCATTCTCTTCCTCTCAATTCTGCTCAAAGTCTTCAGCTTACTGAGCGAGATGTCGGGTTGTTGTACTGCGTTCTCCAGGAGGCTCTGGAAGTCGGCCCCCATCCGGGAAATGGTTTCCGGCTTGAACAGGTCAGTCCTGTATGTCCAGACTTCAAACAGGTCAGTTTCCGTTTCAGTGATAGACAATGCCAGATCAAACTTCGAGGTTTTCACTTCACTATCAACGAAACTCACTTGCAAATCCGACAGCGTGGCTTCCGACTGGGGCGTGTTTTGAAGGACACACAAGATCTGAAAAACAGGCGTATGGCTCAGACTTCGCTTCACGCGGAGGGCTTTGACGAGCGATGCGAACGGGAGGCTCTGATGCGTATAAGCCCCGAGCGCTATCGTGCGGACACGCCCCAACAGTTCCCGAAAGGTGGGGTTCCCGGACAGGTCTGCGCGTAACGCCAGATTATTGACGAAAAAGCCGATCAACCCTTCGACCTCGATGCGGTTGCGGTTGGCTACATCCGTGCCCACCACGATGTCTTCGTCGTCCGAGTAGTGGTGCAGCAAAACGTAAAAAGCTCCTAGTAGTGTCATGAAGAGGGTGACACCCTCCGCTGCGCCCAGTTTTTTGAGTGCCGCCAGCAACTCGGGCGGACGACTAAAGGCCGTGGAGTCTCCCCTGAAGGACTGCTGACTGGGACGCGGATAGTCCGTGTAGAGGTTAATTACCTCAGGTGCGTTCTTTAGTTGTCGCGTCCAGTAAGAAGTGAGCTGATCGAGCACCTCCCCTTGCAGCCACTGCCGCTGCCAATAAGCATAGTCAGCGTATTGAATCGGCAGTTCCCGCAGTTGCGATCGAAGCACGTGGCGAAATGCGTCGTAGAGCGAGATCATCTCACTTGTGAAGATCGCAAAAGACCAGCCGTCGGTAATGATGTGATGCATCGTCAGAAGAAAGATGTGCGTCTGCTCGTCGAGCCGCAACAGGCAGACCCGAAGCAACGGGCCACACTCCAAATCAAAGGGCGTACTCGATTCTGCTTCGACATAGCACTGCACTTCTCGCACGCGTTCGGACTCGGGCAGAGATTCGAGATTAAACCGGCGCAAGTCGAGAGCGGCGGGCGGGGTGATGACTTGTCTCGGACGACCATCTACGCTGGTGAAGATCGTCCGCAAGATTTCATGTCTTCTGATAAGCTCGTTGAGCGCACGCTCCATCGACGCTATATCGAGAGGTCCCTTCAGACGCCTGTATGTCGTGTTGTTGTATGCTGTGTTTAGCGGGTCGAGCTTGTACACGCTCCAGAGTTGCTCCTGTGCAAATGAAAGCGGCAGGTCTGTATCCCTGGGAACAGATACGATCTTCGACAACTGCCCTTCGGTGCCACGCAACATCGTGCGTTCCACTTCGACCGCGAATTCTGAAATGGTGGGCGCGTTGAATAGGCTTTGCACGGGCATCTCAATCTGGAACGCTTTACGAACTCTTGAGACGAGTTGGATGGCGAGCAGCGAGTCGCCTCCGAGTTGGAAGAAGTTGTCGTGCGTGCCCAATTCCCTAACCCCTAAGACTTCTCTCCACAAGTCAGCCAGCAATTCCTCACCCAAACCGGATGGCGAAATGCCGCCCGGACGCTCACCTGACTTCATATTGTTAGGCGCAGGCAGAGCGCGCCGGTCCACTTTGCCGTTGGCCGTGAGCGGCAAGCTTTCAAGCCTGACGAAGTTCGCCGGAACCATATAGTCGGGCAGACGCTCCTTAAGAAAACTGTACAGCTCAGCCGCCGAAAACTGCGCCCCCGAATGAGGAACAATATAGGCCGCCAGTCTCTGCTCGCCAGGGCGATCCTGCCGCAACTCGACGACGGCTTCCCGCACTGCCTTGTGATGCCGGATGACGCTTTCAATCTCGCTCAACTCGATGCGGAAGCCCCGCAGCTTTACCTGATGGTCCATGCGACCGAGAAACTCAATCGAGCGGTCAGACAAAAGGCGGACGCGGTCTCCCGTCCGGTAGCTGCGCGCACCCGGCTCAACCGACATGTGATCGGGAATGAATTTCTCGGCAGTCAACTCGGGGTGATTCAAATAGCCGCGAGCCAACCCTGCGCCACCGATGCACAATTCTGCCGGAATCCAGGTTTCCACTTGATTCAGATTTTGATCTAGCAGATAGACGTGAGTGTTGCTCAACGGCTCGCCTAAAGGCATTCCCGCTCCGCGACGGTGATGACTGTCACGATCATGTTCGTGCGTCATAGCACCGACGGTTGTTTCCGTCGGTCCATAGTGGTTGAGTATCCGGCACTCAGGAGACAGTTCAAGGATGTTATCAATCAGACTCCAGTTTGATGCCTCTCCGCCGAGAACAAGGGTTGCGCGTGGAATCACATCTCCCGAACGCGACGCCGCAAGCAGACTGGAAAAGTGAGATGGGACGATCTTAAGACACTCGATCTTGTAGTTGCTAAAATAATCCGCAAATGCTTCTGGGTCGGAGGCTGTTTCCCTTGAGAGCAGGTGAAGGCACCCGCCACTGCAGAGAGAAGCGAAGAGGACGGTATTGCCCAGGTCTGCCGCAAAAGTGGAGACCATCGCGAACCGGGTTCCCACAGGGAGTCCCAGTTTCCTGACAATACTGCGAACGTAGTTCACCAACTGGCGATGCTCGACCATGACGCCTTTCGGCTTGCCCGTCGAGCCTGAGGTGAACAGCACATAGGCAAGATTTTTGGCGTCGGCTCTGCTCATCAAATCATTATCAGCTCCTGTCAGCTTGTCCCAATCCCGATCGATGAAGAGCAGCGCCGCCTGCTGTTCGTCGAGGTTCGCGGCAAACCGCTCCTGCGTGATTACAACAGGCGCTCCGATTTCCTCCAGCAGCAGGCTGAGACGTTGTTTTGGAAACGTCGGCTCTAAGGGGACGTAGGCTGCCCCTGCCTTGAGGGTCGCCAGAAGGCTTATGACCATCTCCACCGAACGCTCAAGCAACAGGCACACGAGTATCTCTGCTCCGACGCCCAGTGTTTGCAAGTAGCGTGCGAGCCGATTTGCTCTCGCATTCAATTCGGCGTAGCTTAGCTCCTGATTCTCAAAGACCAGCGCAGTGCTATCGGGAGTGTTTCTCACCTGCTCCTCAAATAATTGATGCACGGTTGTGTCAGTTGCCCAGTTGGTCGCGGTATCGTTGAAAGCCAACAACTGCCGTCGTTCGTCATTGGTCAGCAGCCACAGACTGTTGATGGAGGCTTGTGGATTGTGAGACGTCCTCCTGAGCAAAGCGCGGAGGCGTTCGGCCAAGCAATGCACGTCGTCCCGATGGACGGCGTTGCGATCATACTGAATCTGAGCAACGAGCGAATCAGCCTCTAGCAAACAGAGCAACTTGAGTTGGACATGCTCCGGGCAAACATACTGGCTGTAGAGAGAGATGCTGACGGTGCCCGCTGCAAGGGGCGTCGGCCATTCCTGGTGCTCGAAAGCCGCAGAGAGAAGATTGTTTCCACCAGGACTACCATTACCGCTTGGGGAAAGAAAGTAATCAATCCACTTGTAAGAATCTGCCACCGTCCGGCCCGTCAGTAGCAAAGCGTCAAAGAAGCTCTGGTCGTCGTCAAGGCGGACGTGAAGGGGCACGGCTCTGGCAAACAAGCCGAGCGCGTCTTGCAGCTCTTCAAGCCTTCTTCCGTCAAGCACGCAGGCAACGTCTATCCCCTCCTGACCAGCCAATCGCCGGAGTAACAGTTGCCAGCAGGTCAACAGAAAGAGGTCTATCGTAGTGCCCGCTGCGGCGGATGCGATCTCAATTTGCTTGACTATCTCAGGCTCGATTTCGATGTCGAGGAGTGAAAGCTCGAAGGCCCGCCCGTCATTCGCTTCCTGCACAAATGGAAGCTTCGGCGGCTGAGAAATTGATTCGGTTCTTTGCTGCCAGTATTCCAGCCCCGGCTTGCTCTCCTCGTCCTCCAATAATTCATTTTGCCACTCCGAGAATTGAAGATACTGCGTTACATCCTCGTCTGGTAAGGATGCCTCTGTTGAAGAAATAAACGCGCCTATCTCCCGCACCAGATTGATGAGCGTTAAAGCATCGGCGCACAACGCCGGTAGTCGCATGGACAAGAGGTGTCGCTCAGGTTTCAAGAGCAGGAGGAGGCAATCAACCGGCGGGCCCTTCTCGTAATCGAGCGGCTTGTTTCGATGTTCCTCCAAAGCGCGCTCGATGGCTGCGGCGAGATTCCGCACGTCTGCTTCTGCCCATGAGTACTGCGAGGTCTCGTCGATTACCTGAACCGGAAATTTCAGACCGACCCTCTGGTGAAAAGTCGTGCGCAGGATCTCATGCCGCTTCACTGTCCTCTGCACGGCGCATCGCAACGCATCCCGATCCAGAGGCCCTTCCAATAGAATGGAGACTTGGGCGCTGAAGTCAGGGGCATGCCGCACCTGTTCCCACAGTTGTCGCTGCAGGGGTGAAAGTCTAAATCCCCTTTTGGTCATAACCGACCCTTCTCCTCAATTCAGACCAGCTTGTGGCTTCAACAATTCCGACAGGTTCGCGTCGGGCCGTCTGCGATCCGACCAATACAACCGGCGCGCGCCGTCGCCGTTCTACTTCTTAAACAAGTTGTCGAAATACCTGTGCGTAAGGATCAACATGTTGACGGTGAAGCTGTCTGGTTGCGCTTTCGTGATTTTCAGACCAGAGAGTCTGGACGGCGGATATTTGGGCTCATCTTCGAACACCCAGCGAAGGCGGAACTGGCCCCCTCAGTTAAATTCAGGAAGGATGGCCTGCGCTGAGAGTCGGGAGCACTCTGTTGAGAACCGGCAGCACGGTTTCGCCGATGCTCATTGAGGTAGCGTGATCTCCTTTGGCCTCAGGCTTCTGAATTTATTCAAACTCTTTTCCTGCATCAGAGCCTGGACGCCTTCCTCAGCCGTTTCCAGCAGTTCAAGCTCGTCGAGATGAATATTCGGACGCTCAACAATCATGTTGAGCAATTTCTCGTAGCGGGCGGACAGGCGCGCTATCGTGGCTGGCCTGAACAGCTCCGTGCGGTATGTCCATCTTCCTACTAATCCCTGCGGAGTCTCTTCCATGAACAAAGCTAAGTCAAAACGAGCTGTCTCATAATCGAGCGGCACGCTGGTCAATCTGGCACCGACCAGATCAATAGCCTGCATGGGGACGTTCTGGAAGACGAACAGGACATCGAACAGCGGAGTTTGACTGAGACCTCTCTCCAGCCTTAATTCTTTGGTCAGGAGATCAAACGGCAGTTCCTGGTGCGCGTAGGCTTCCAGCGCCACCTCTCTCACGAGAGCCAACACTTCGCGGAAGGTCATACGGCCTGAAATCTTTGTGCGTAGGACGAGCAGGTTAACGAAGAAGCCGATCATATTCTCCGTCTCTTTCCAATTGCGGTTGGCGACATCAGTGCCAACGACTATATCGCTCTGGCCGGTCGTCTTGTGTAAGAGAACCTTTAAGGCTCCCAGAAGCGTCATAAAGAGAGTGGCTCCCTCTCCGTGTGAAAGGCTCTCTATGGCTTTGGAAGTCTCCTTTGAAATCCTGAACGAATGGTTCAGACCTCTTGAGTTCGACACTTCCGATCGCGGATGGTCGAGCGGAAGTTTCAGCGTCGGCGGCGGGCCTGCCAACTGGCGTTTCCAATAAGCGAGATGTCGGTCGAGAATATCGCCACGCATCCATTGGCGCTGCCAGTGTGCAAAATCAGCGTACTGAATGGGCAGTTCAGCCAAGGGCGACGGTTTCCCATTCACATACGCGTTATAGATTTCTGTCAGTTCAGACGTGAAAACGCCGACCGACCATGCATCACTGATAATGTGGTGCATCGTGAAAAGCATGATACTCGTGTGGTTGCTCCAACGCAGTTGCTTAACCGTCCAGAGCGGCCCTTTTTGTAGGTCGAAAACCACGTGGGATTCTTCAATCGCCAACCGACGTGACTCTGCCTCCTTTTCGGCTTCCGCCAAACCGCTTAAATCCACGACGGAGAGGCGCAACAGACCGGAAGCGGAGATGACCTGTACAGGCTCCTCATCATCTACATCAAAAGTTGTTCTAAGAACTTCGTGCCGCCTGATGATCTCATTCAAAGCCGCTTCAAACGCCTTGATGTGGAAGTCGCCGTCGATACGAACGGGGATTGGAAGATTGTAAGCCCAACTGTTCGGCTCCATCTGAGTCATTATCCAGAGCCGCTGCTGAGCAAATGAGAGAAGCTTCTTGGCGTCACGCGGAGCGCTCGTCATGGGAGAACTGGTGAGACCCCGGCTTTCCTTCCTGGCCCCGTTTATGTACCTGGCAAAATCGGTCACGGTCGGCGCGTCGAACAGCGCGCGCAGCGGCAACTCGACATCGAAAATCTTTCTCACACGTGAGATGACCTGTGTTCCCAGTAATGAATGGCCGCCTGTTTCAAAGAAGTGACTTTCAGGGCCAACCGGAGTACCAAGGATTTCGGACCAGATCGCTACGACCAACTCTTCTGTCTGTGTGAGCTTAACCTCGACTGTCTTTTCCGAACTGGTCACAGCTGGCTTTAAGGCCAGCAAGACCTTCCGGTCAACCTTCCCGTTCGGCGTCAGCGGCAATGCCGCCAGGGTTACGAATTCGGACGGCACCATATATTCCGGCAGGCTGCGTCTGAGGCTGCTTTTCAATACTGGCGCCAAGTCGGCACGCAGTTGATTGCGCAGAGGCGAGTTGGCATAGGCGCTCCACGGCTGTGGGACAAACGGCTCCCGGCTCTCCGTTTGCCAGGTCTGCTTTCGACCGTCTTTATTTCCGTCGAGCAACAGGTCGTAGCAACCTGTCGCGTCAGTGTTGAGCCACGAGACCTCGGCTTCGTAATCCGATTCTCGCGCGATTCTCGTGAGCCGTTCGGGCCTGGCACCCTGAATGTCTGCTGGAAGTTTCAGCAACTGCCGCAACTGGCTCACCTCTTCCGGTCCCCTGTCGCTTGAAAGCAGTTTAAGTGCTCGCACGTCTGTCATCACCCGCGCATTGGGAATACCGGCAACGCACAGGCGCGCGGGATGGTTTGCGCTGAGGTACTCGCGCAGCGACTCTTCCGTCCAGCCCTCTCTCTGCCATTCGATCAATTTGTAGTCGGTATCCGGTGCGTCATCTCCACGGACTTCGAGGATCGCGTCGTAACGGAAATTCATAAGCTCATTGCTGAATTGGCCGATCTTCGGCATCAGCCTCAGGCCTGTGATCTCTGGGAAACGCTGCCGCAAGGCGACGAAGAATTCAGGAGCTATGAGCAGTTCTTTTTCTTTCGCAATATTTGCTTGCACACGTCGGCCTAATTCCTCAAGACTCATTGAGTCAGGTGCTTGAAAGAGTTGAATGGAGCCATGAAAAGCGTTCAGTAAGAGCAGATTGCGAACATCCCCGACGTATATGAAACCCCCACTGCGCACTACGCCGATGGCTCTTTCAAGCACTTTCGCCAGATACTTCACGTCAGGTAAGTATTGCACCACTTCATTGATCACAATTAAATCGAAATGTTCTTTGTCGATACCATCGAAGTTCTCTGCCGAGCGGCGCAGCAGGCTCACCTTTGAAGAGAGCGATTCATCATCGCTCAATCGTTGTTGGAGGTAGCGCAGCGCCTCTTCAGACACGTCTGTCCCGCAAAACTCCTCGCAATTGGGAGCAAGGCGAAACAATATCAGCCCTGACCCACAGCCGAGTTCCAGCACTCGTTTCGGTTGCAGCGAGAGCATCCGACCCACTGAATCCTCCACGCATTCGAGGACTTCATCTTCAGAGAGTCGCTGGCCCGTGTAGCTATTGACCCATACACTAAAGTGAAGCGAGGGGTCTTTCTCTGAAATATTTTTTTGACTGTAGGCTTCATCGAATATCATCTGCCACTCACCCACTCGATCCGCCACCTCCGGCTGGTTCGGGAGCTCTTGATTTGCCGATTCAGGGTCCGGCACCACATAGGCGGTCAGGTGTCTTTCGCGGCTGTCATCTTCCCCATTGCGCGCAAGGACGACGGCATCTCGCACGAAAGGATGCTGTCTCAGATGCGCCTCAATTTCTCCCAACTCGATGCGAAATCCTCTGATTTTGACCTGATTGTCGATACGGCCTAGAAATTCGATTGTGCCATCCTGTAAACGACGCGCCAGATCCCCGGTTCTGTACAGCCTTTGGCCCGGCTGCCGTGCAAACGGGTCTGGAATAAAGACCTCTGCTGTGCGCTGCGCAGCCTTCAGATAGCCCCGTCCCACGCCTATGCCTGCGACGAACAGTTCACCAGCGATCCCGATGGCGGCAGGTTGAAGCCACCTATCCAGAACGTAGAGTCGCATATTGGCCACCGGACGACCGATGGGAACACGGACCGAGCCCGTGGTCGGGGGCTGGATCATGAAGTGATGTGCAACATCGTCGGAACACTCAGTGGGCCCGTAAGCATTCAAAAGTGGTATGGCAGGATATTGCTGCATCCATCGCTGACAGAGGTCGAGAGGTAGTTCTTCGCCTGTGGTTATTAAGCAAGACAAGGTTGACAGACTCGGCGGCGGCGCGTCCCGCCTCTCTATCTCATCGAGCATGGTGCGCAACATCGAGGGTACTATCTCCACAATCGAGAGACCGGCTTTCTCTATTTTATCCAGCAAAAGAACCGGATCGTGTGTCGTTTCGTCATCGAGGATATGGATATGCGCGCCCACCTGTAAGGCGGCCAGAAACTGCCACACTGAAATAACAAAGCACTGAGAAGCAGTTTGCCCGACCACATGTCTTTCAGTGAGCTGAAGATCTGCAATTTTCGCACGCAGATGATTGAGCAGTCCCCGATGCTCGATCATGACTCCCTTCGGCACTCCGGTCGAGCCCGAAGTGTAGATGACATAGGCGAGGTTGGCTGACCCGCAACGAGGCGGGAGATTCCCACTGGCTTCCTGCTGCGGCTGCTCCCGGAGAAGTTCTTCGAGAATTAAGATTCGTGGCCGGCATTCTGCCGAAAGTTGTTCGACGATGTGGTGTGTTTTCGAGAGAAAAGGGTCTGAAGTAACAATTAGCGGAACGGCGCTCAGTTCGAGGATCAGTTGCAGACGCTGCTCTGGGTAGTGCGGGTCGAGGGGCAGGTATGCGTATCCGGCCTTGAAGATGGCTAACACCGCAATCAGGAAATCGAGGCTGCGTTCTCCCAGCAGAGCTATCACGGCCTCCGGTTCCAAAGAATGTTCGAGGAGCATCCGCGCCATCAAGTTGGCTCGACAATTCAGTTGCGCATAGCTGAGATGTTGGTCGCCAAAAATAGCGGCGATAGTGTCCGGCGTTCGGCTCGCATGAAATTCGAACTGCTCGTGAGCGCAAATCCCGTCATCGTAGAGCAATGCTGAATCGTTCCACTCAACCAGCAATTGGTGTTTTTCCGCTTCTGTCAGGAAAGGCAGATCGAGAAGGTGTTGATCCAGACAAGAAGTCATGCTTTCGAGAATAGTTCTCAGGTGTTGCACGCTACGCTGGATTGTTGACCTCTCAAAACGGCGACAATCGTAAAACATGCGGATTGATAGATTTTCCCTCGGCACTACCATCAGTGTGAGCGGGAAATTGTTCTTCGGATCGTGTCGCACCACCTGGAATTCAAAGCCCCGCCTATTAAGTCCCGACACATGTCCGACTGGCAGATTTTGAAGGATAATCACGCTCTCGAAGAGTGGTACGCCGCGAGGCACAGCACTCCACTCGTACATCTTGGCGAGCGGACTCCACTCGTATTCGTGCTGATCGAATTGCTTTACCTGCAACTGCTTCAGCCAGGGTAGCAATTTCTGGCTGGATTCCATTTTCACACGCACGGGCAGCGTATTGGTGAACAGGCCAACCATAGATTCAACCCCGGTCAGGTCGTGCGGGCGACCGGAAACGACAGACCCGAAAAGGACATCCTCAGTATTTGCATATCGAGACAAAAGTAATGCCCATGCCCCTCGAATCAGCGTGTTTATCGTTAGGCCATGTTGCTTTGCCAACCCCTGCAGCAGCATCGTCGAAGGGATTGGCAGCTCAAGCAGCACCTCGTCATAATCCTTACCTTGCCAAGCCGTGTTGCTCGCCGGCCAGTCATAATTAAGGGGCGTCGGGCCGGAAACCCCTTCCAGCTCCTTTCTCCAAAACGCGTCGGCGCCTGTCGGGTCGCGCTTCCGCAACCAGTTGATATACGAGCGGAACGGTCGCGGCTTGCTCAGCTCCAGCGTCTCGCCGTGCGCGAAGGCGGCATAGAATTCCAGAAACTCCTTGAAGACAATCGGGATCGACCAACCGTCCATGATGATGTGGTGATAGCTGAAGACAAGCAGGTAGAGTTTCTCACTCAGCCGGATCAGGGTGACCCGCATGAGCGGGGGATGCGCCAGTTGGTATCCGCGTGCGCGATCCTCTTCCAAAAACAGCGCCAGCCGTTCCTGTTGTTCCGGTGATGAGAGAGCCTGCCAGTCCTGATCTTGAATTGACAACGCGAGCCGACGCAGCACAACTTGCTGGGTCTTATCCAGCTTCCAGATAAAGGCCGTACGGAGGGTCTGGTGCCGGTCTACAACATTCTGAAAGGCGCGCCGCAACGCGTCTTTATCGAGTTCCCTGTGAAGATGAAGCTCAGAAACTATGTGATCCAGATATGGTCTTTCAGAAGGAGCGTAGAGCGTGTGAAAGAGCATTCCTTCCTGGAGAGGAGATAGTGGGAAGATATCTTCTATGTTACTGGCCTTGTTGGTCCGGGTTTCCGTCATCGGTAGCCTCCAACTGTGCAATTAGATCTTCTAGTTCCTCCTGGCTCATGTCAGCGTCCGGGAAATCCGAAAGAGTAAGGCCTCCGGCTCCGGCGGTTTCATCTCTATAGGCATCCGCTGACTCTAATGAGTCGGTATCCGAGGCGCAGGTCACTTCGGCGAGTTTGGCAATGGTGGGCTGCTCAAAGAAGTCGCGGACGTTGATGTTGAATCCGGCTTCTTTAGCGCGGGTGAGGAATTGAATGCCCTTGATTGATTCCCCTCCGATGGCGAAGAAATTGTCATTTACACTCACCTGTTTGATGTCGAGCAAATCGCTCCATATCTCTGCGAACTGCCGCTCGACTGCGTTGCGTGGGCCTACAAAAGCGGGCGTCTGTTCGTGCTCATCTACATGCAGGGCGGCCAGTGCCTTCCTGTCCACTTTTCCATTTGAACTCAAAGGAATTTCATCCAGCACCATAATGGTTGGCGGCACCATGTACGCGGGCAGCTTTCGACCGAGAAATGAGCGTAACTCTTCAGAGAAATGGTCTTCCAAGGAAACTTGTTGAGGCAATCGCGTTGGGGCAGTAAGAGAGTCGGATGCTTCGGTAGCGATGGCGACCGCCGCCGTCGCGGTCTGCTTGCGCCGCGATTCCCTGAATTGCGGAGGATATCTGGGGTTGATACGTCCGCCCAGGAAGTTATGGAGCAGTATGAAATTCGAGTCGAGATTGAAATGTTGCCTGATGCGTTCGAAATCCAACCAGCCTATCGGACACAAGCCCACCTCTTGGGTGGGCACGCTCGTCATCAGATGCTGGCCAAGATAGCCTACTTCGAGCAGACACAGGTCTCGCATCCGGCCGTCGATATTCGCTTCGATTACGCTCAGGTCGCCAACGATTAAGAGCGAGAACGCAGATCGGTCAAAGATCCCGCGGTTGACATCTGCATGAATCGTATTCTCAAGTTCCACATCCGTGTGTAGCAGTTCCAAGCGGTAATGCTCTGGGTCGTAATAATAAGTTCCGCCCGGCACACCCTCTATCCTATCCTCCTTTACATAAACGTAGCTCTGAATCGGATATCCTTCATGGGGCAAATATCCCAGCCGCTTCAGTAAATCCACTCTCTCCGACCAGAGTTGACTGATCTGGCTGAACAGCGCGCTGATTCCGGCCGACGGAACCTTCTGTTGAAGGAATTCGCGGTCGCTTCGGCGGTAAGTGAATTGATCCTTGAATGGTTGGTCTATGACAGGTTTGTTGAGTGGAACGATGGTCTGTCCGGACCCTTGCTGCCGTAATCCTGCGGCCTGAAGCTTAAACTCAAGCCGATCAATCTTGTCAGTCAGTTTTGTCTTGGATGGTGAATCGCTTCCTCCTGCCGACACCGGCGCTTCACCCTTCGTGATTACGGACATGCGTGACCACGCCGACGGCGATGCCGCCAGCACCTCAGCGTCAACCGCAAATTGAGAGAGACCGGATTGGACAATTCTCGGTTTGAAGAGGTGCGCTGAATCTCCATTGCCGTTAAGGACGCCGACACCTGCAAGAGCATGGACCAGCACATGGCGGTTATCAACGCCAAAGTGGTTCCTGATCTTATCGAAATCGACGAACCGCAACGGATGCAATCCAACCAGATTGTCCTGCGCTGTGGCTGTCAGCAGTTGACCGATGTAGCCAGCTTCCAGTAAGCAGAAATCCGGCGAAAGATGGTCATACATCGGAACAATGGCGTCCATGCGCGCAATCAGGAAAAGCGCAAAGTCTAGTTGCTCGAGTGTGGCTTGATCTGCGGGCGCGAAGCAGTCCGGAGTGATTGCAGTTCCACTGCCAACCAGCATGAGACTGTGATTCTGAGGGTGATAATAGTAGACACCGCCGCCGATTCCTTCGATGCGCGCGGGCTTAATAAAGACGTATGCCTGTACAGGGTAGAGATTGCCAGCGGAAGGATAACGATATTTAGGCAGCGGCAGTCCGTCAAGCTTGATCTGAAGCAAGCACGACAGCAGGCCCGCCATGTCATTTAATGTAACTGTCTCCTGCGAAAAGTCGTGATGGCCCTCACGGGTCAAACCTGCTGTCGTTTGCCGCTTCGCCTGTGGTAGCTGGATGCACAGCTTACCATCGCGAGTTTGCAGTTCGCATTGCCC
Organism: Acidobacteriota bacterium; assembly: GCA_046732935.1. GTDB lineage: Bacteria > Acidobacteriota > Blastocatellia > Pyrinomonadales > Pyrinomonadaceae > PSRF01. Next base: position 42,162 of record JBKPOC010000011.1, read on the forward strand.
ATTCCCGTCAGCTTCCTGCGCTGCTACAAGTAGTGAACTGCCATTGGTACTCCCATGCGCCTCTCTTGATTCAAGAGCAATATCGACGAGAGGTGCCGACGCTCTTGAAACGGTGGCATCCCCCTGCGTAGCAGCCGCTCCATCATTCGGCACGACGTAGGCGACGAGGCGGCGATTGGTGCGCTCTTTCCCTACCGCCAGCACCACCGCCGTCCGCACATCTCCATGCTGCTCCAAGGCTGCCTCGATCTCTCCTAACTCGATCCTGTGTCCCTGGATCTTGACCTGTAAGTCT
>JBKPOC010000012.1:0-112934 GCA_046732935.1 Acidobacteriota bacterium
CAACTCCAAAAAAATGGGCCCGGTTTTGCCAATTAACTCGCGTTTGATCTACGAGGCGTAAATAGGCCTCGTGCACCAGAGCAGTAGGTTGCAAGGTGTGATCGGGCCGTTCACGCCTGAGATAGTTCGCAGCGAGTTTACGCAGTTCATCGTAGATTACGGGTAGCAAAAGATCAACCGCGGCTCTGTCGCCGTTGGACAGCTCGATCAGCAGCCTGGTTACGTTGTCTGTGGGGTGTGCGCTCAATCGTCGTCTCCGTCCGGCAATCCGATTTTCCGAGGGCGAGCGTAAGTATAAAGCAGGAAAACTTTCCTGCCCATGACCCTGCTGGGCCGATATTTTTCGCGTTAAGGAGGTGAGGGCAGTTTAACGCCGCGATTAACCGTAATATTACGAGGTCAAAGCCATGCAAGCAGCCGAACTAACTATAGCCAACTCAACTGTCCCGCAAGTGAATTCTTCGTCGGTGACGGGGAAACTCGACAGCCTGATGGCGCGCGTCTTCGGTTGCCGTCACACTGACATGAGCCGTCCCTTCTCCCGCGACGGCCGCGCCTACCGCTCGTGCCTGAACTGCGGCGCGCAGCGGTACTTCAATTTGGGCAATTGGGAAATGCAGGGCGGGTTCTATTACGGCCGACCGCAGCAGCGTGAGATGTCTATAGCATAACCCAATCCGGTCCGAGCCCGTGCTATACTCCCTCAGCTGAAAGCGAGTGGGGTTATGGGATTAGCTAAAAAGAAGATCACGCCGCGGACGAGTGATATTGACCTCAACCGTCATACACGCGCTTCGGAAGGGCCTTTCTCGGAGCGACAACAAATGATTCGCCTCACGAAACGGGATTGGGATCGTTTCCTCTCGTTGGACCGAGACGTCCGGCCGAATCGAGCGTTGTGTGACGCTATTGAAAGATTCAAGCGTTCCGGCCTCTAGAAATAATAATTAAACGACAAGCACCCACCAGTGCTTGGCAATGCTCACTGTAGAGAGACTTTCCTCACACCACGACCGCCGTGATTTCGATTGCGGTGTCGAAGACCTGAATTTCTACCTGCAGCGATACTCCAGCCAACACGAACGTAAGGGAATAGGACGGACGTATGTTGTAACTGTGAAGGATGACACCCGTGTCCTGGGCTACTACACCATCTTGAGCAGCGCGGTTGCTCGAGAAGCCTTCTTAGAGAACCTCCCGCGTCATCCTGTGCCTGCCGTTCTGATTGCTCGTCTTGCCGTCGACATTAAAGCGCAAGGCCAAAGACTGGGAGAGAAACTCTTAATTCATGCACTGCGATCGGCACAGCGAGCAGCCAAGATCGTTGGTATCTATGCAGTCGTTGTTGACGCGTTGGACGAGTCCGCCAAGAGTTTTTATTTGAAGTACGGATTTGTTGAACTAATCGATGATCATTTTCACCTCTACTTGCCTCTGAAAGCTATCGAGAAACGAGGTCTTTAATTAAGAACCGCCTCCACCGTCCCCTCATCCATTGAAACTCGCGCCTGTACTCAACTATAGTGCGCGGACCATGAGCCAAGCTGAAGCGACGATGGCGGCTTTGCCGCGCGAGAGGACCAGGGAGTCGATCTTTGCCGGACATCCCAAGGGACTTGGGCCGCTCTTCTTCACCGAACTGTGGGAGCGGTTCAGTTACTACGGCATGCGCTCCATCCTGATCCTTTATATGACGAGCGCCGCCGCCGCGGGCGGGCTCGGGTTCGCCGACAAAGACGCCTCCTCGCTCTACGGCACGTACACCATGTGGGTTTATCTGACTGCCTTACCAGGCGGACTGATAGCAGACTACCTGACCGGCGCGCGGCGCGCGGTCTTACTCGGCGGCATCATCATCGCGCTCGGCCACTTCTCGATGGTGTTTCATTCCCTCACTTTCTTTTATACCGGCCTCGCCCTCATCGCCATCGGCACCGGACTGCTGAAACCAAACATCAGCGCCATGGTCGGCAAGCTTTATAAAGAAGATGATCCCCGTCGCGATAGCGGCTTCTCGATCTTCTACATGGGCATCAACGTCGGCGCATTGCTCGCACCGTTGGTCATCGGCTTCCTCGCGAAGACCGATACTTTCAAACGAATCCTCGCGCGGATGGGCCTGGATCCGCTGACGTGTTGGCACTGGGGTTTCGGCGCGGCTGGTGTCGGCATGATCGCCGGCCTGGTGGTCTACGTCTGGCAGCGCGACAAACTCGCCCACGTCGGCAACAAAGTAAAGACCCTAGGCTGGCGCAAAGCCGAGCAGGCAAAAACTGACGAGATGCCGCAACCGACGCTCATGAAAGGCGACGGAAAACGCATCGCCGCCATCGTCATCTTTTTCGTCTTCACAATGCTTTTCTGGGGCGCTTACGAACAAAAAGGCGCCAGCCTGAATCTTTTCGCCGACAGACTCGTAGACCGGACGATATTCGGTTGGACATTCCCGGCGCCCTACCTGCAATCGCTGACGCCCGCTTTCGTCATCCTTCTGACGCCGATCTTTTCGATACTATGGATTCGCCTCAAAGAGCGGCAGCCGTCGAGCCCGGTGAAGTTCACGATGGGACTGCTGTTCATCGGCGTGGCGTACTTGTTGATGATCCCCGCGGCCATGCTGACCGCGCAGGGAAGAGTCAGTTTCTGGTGGCTCGTTGGTCTCTACTTCCTCGAGGTCTGCGGCGAGATGTGCCTGAGTCCGGTCGGACTGAGCACCGTTACCAAACTGGCGCCACGAAAACTCGTCGGCATAATGATGGGAATCTGGTTCCTCGCTTCGTCCTTCGGCAGCAAACTCGCAGGTTACCTGTCAGGTTTCTTCGTCTCCGATAATCCGTCTCAACTGGTAAAACTCTACGGCGGAATCGCCGCCGGACTCCTGATTGCGACGGTGATACTGGCGTTGATGACACCGATGATCAAGCGCTTGATGGGACGAGTCAGCTAGCGTTTGCAATCGCCTGTCGCGCCGCAGCGACCACGCGATCGACGTCAGCTTCCGAAGTTTGCCAGTTACACACGCTGACGCGCATCGCACGTTTGTCTCGCCACGTCGTTCCACCGAAGAACGCCTCGCCCGTTTTCAGAATCTCGGCAATCACGCGATCCGTACGGCGGTCGTGATCAGCTTCCGTCGCCGATGGAGACGGATCGAGGAAACGCACCAGCCCCTGGTTGATCGTCGGCTCCCACAGAACTTCAGCGCCGTCGAGTTCTCCGATGCGCACCACGATCGATCGCGCATGGTCGCAACAACGATCGACCAGCTCTTCAACTCCCTTACGTCCTAACTGTCTCAGCGCCGCATACGCCGCAAACATGCGCGACCGTCGTGACCACTCCGGGTTCCAATCCATCTGATCCCGCGCGGTGCTCGCGTGCGTCAGGTACGACGCCCGCACTGAAAGCGAAGCGCGATGCGCGTCAGAATCGGAAACTAAAGCAAACCCGCAGTCGAATGGAACGTTCAGCCACTTGTGTCCGTCAGTGGCCCACGAGTCGCACAACTCGAGCCCGCGCACGAGATGTTTGCGCCGCTCGCTCGCCGTGACCCACAAGCCGATTGCGCCGTCAACATGGACCCACGCGCCATATTCTTTGGCGATCGACACGAGCGTTTCGAAATCATCATAAGCGCCGACGTTGATATCGCCCGCTTGCAGCAGAACGATTGCCGGCGCCTCAGGAGTCTTTGCGAGTTCGGCCGCGAGCGCACGAGGTACGAGCCGGTCTTCAGCATCAACCGGCAGTTCGGTAATGTTCGCGGTTCCCAGGCCAAGCAGTCGCACGGCGCGTTGAAACGAAGCATGGCGAGCCGTACTCGACAGCAAACGAATCGGCGGCGCGCCGTACAGTCCTTTGCCTTCGACGTCCCAGTCGCATTTGGACAACAACGCGTGACGCGCAGCGGCGAGACACGTGACGTGCGCCATCTGGCATCCGGTGACGAGCGCGAAGCTCGCGTGCTTCGGCAGTCCGAAAATATCTTTTAGCCATTCGCCCACTGTCTCTTCAACAACCGCAGCGGCAGGACTCGTCGCGTACAGCGCGGCGTTCTGTTGCCACGCCGAAGTTAGCCAATCAGCGGCGAGCGCCGCAGGCAGAACACCGCCGATCACCCAACCGAAGAAACGTCCGCCCGCCGAGCCGATCAATCCACCTTCGACAGCGCGCACTAACTCGTCGATCACCTCGTCGGCGGGCAAGCCTTCGTCGGGAAGTGATCGCGCGATTCGTGCACGCAGTGCGTCTGCATCGCTGGTTGCGGCAACGGACGTATCGTCGAGGTGTTCGAGATGCGAGATGGAGCGCGCGTAAGCGCTGTCGAGCGCGCTCCGAAAAACTGGATCAAGCTTTTTCATGATCTTTTAGTTTAGTGGTTCTATGTACGAGTGAGCTATCCGAATGTTGCGCTCAAATATTTCGCTTCGCGGCAAACAAGGTATACTCCAATGTATACTCAAGGCCACCGTGTTCACAAAAGCGATCGTTAGGGAGCCGGCGGCGAACTTTTCCGGCGGCTTGACGAGTGTCGATTTAGGAAAGCCGGATCATGAGCTGGCGCTGCGGCAGCACGAAGCCTATTGCCGCGCGCTCGAGGCGTGTGACCTCAACCTCATTCGCTTGCCGGCTGACGAGCGACATCCTGATTCGACGTTTGTCGAAGATGCGGCGATCGTCACTCCGAACGGCGCGGTGATTACGCGGCCGGGCGCCGAGAGCCGGCTCGGCGAGACCCAAGATATCGAGCGCGCGTTACGCAACCATTTCCCGGATTTGCCCGCGATAGTCGCGCCCGGGACGGTCGACGGCGGCGACATCTGCGAGGCCGGCGATCACTTCTTCATCGGCCTTTCCCGGCGGACCAACGAAGCGGGCGCCGGCCAGCTTGCGCGGATCCTCGAGTCGTTCGGCTACAGTTCCAGTTTGATAGACATTCGCGGTCTGAGTAATATCCTTCATCTGAAGAGCGGCATGGCCTATATTGCTCCGAATCACCTCGTCATCATCGATGCGCTAAGTGGGCAAAAAGCGTTTTCCGGTTACGAGTTGATTCGCGTAAACTCAAGTGAGGAATACGCCGCTAACTGTGTATTTATAAATGATCGGATACTAATTCCGGCTGGTTTCCCGGATCTGAAGCGGCAACTTGACGATCTGGGCCACCGAACGATTCCCCTGGAAATGTCGGAGTTTCAAAAGATGGATGGCGGGCTTAGCTGTTTGTCACTCAGGTTCTAATCGGCACGTCAACACGAACGGAGGAGACTATGCCTGAAGATAATTTTGATATGGCGTCAGCGGTGAAGCTTTTGAATCAAATATTGGAGGCCGAACTGGCCGGCGTCGTCCGTTACACTCATTATTCGATGATGGTCTTCGGCCACAACCGCATCCCGATTGTCAGTTGGCTGCGTAACGAAGCGAACACCTGTTTGACGCACGCAAACGAAGCGGGCGAGCTTGTCACGCATTTCGGCGATCATCCGTCGCTGAAGATCGGCAGCCTGCTGGAAACGCACAAACACGGCATCAACGACATCCTGAACGAATCACTCGAAGCGGAAAAGGCCGGGCTGGCACTCTACAAACAACTGCTGACGATGGTCGCCGGCCGTTCCGTGTTACTCGAAGACTACGCTCGCCGCATGATCGCGGAAGAAGAGCTGCACATAGGAGAAGTGAACAAGATGCTACGCAAGCCGGGCGAGCTCACGCAGTCCGTGGTCGCTTAGTCCGAGCTTTGTTCCTATGAAGAAGGATCCCCCACGACAGGAACACGAGATAACCCAACTACTCGCCGCGTGGAGAGAGGGCAATCAGGCTGCGCTCGACGAGTTGTATCCGCTTGTCTACGACGAACTCCATCGCCTCGCGCGCCGCTACATGAGCCGCGAGCGCCGGGGTCACACACTACAAACCACGGCTTTAATCAACGAAGCGTACGTCCGTCTCGTCGATCAACGGAACGTTCAATGGGCCAATCGCTCTCACTTCTTCGCGATCTCGGCACAAATCATGCGGCGCATTCTCATCGACCACGCGCGACGGCACGCTTATGCCAAGCGCGGCGGCGGCGCACGTCAAGTCTCACTCGACGAGACTGCCACCATTGCCCAGGGCGATTTTTCGGAGTTTCTCAGGCTGGATGAAGCGCTGAAGAGCCTGGCGGAACTGGATCCGCGCCGGAGCCAGGTAGTCGAGCTCAGATACTTCGGCGGACTGAACAACGAAGAGATCGCCGGAGTGTTGAAGATTTCCGAGAACACCGTGATCCGCGATTGGAACATGGCGCGCGCGTGGCTCCACAGCCAACTCACCGGGAGCGCCCCGCATTGAACCCGGAACGCTGGCAACAAATAAGTCGCATATTCAAATCGGCAATCTCCCTCGACGACGCATCTCGCGCTGCGTACGTGAAAGATGAGTGTGGCACTGACGCTGGTCTTCGTGAAGAAGTGGAACGGCTGATCGAGTCGCACCAGCAAGCTGAACGCAACGACTTCATCGGCGGCCATGCGGTAGAACAGGCCGCCGATCTGTTCGCCGGCGACGAAGAGGAGTTAATCCTACAGAACGAACAGCAGTTTGGGTCCTACTTGATCCTCGATCATCTCGGAAGCGGCGGGATGGGCCAGGTCTACCGCGCTAAGGATTCACGGCTTGACCGCACCGTAGCGTTGAAAATCCTGTCGCCCGACGTCGCGTCAGACAAACGACGCATGCAGCGCTTTCGCCAGGAAGCGAGAGTCGCATCTTCGCTGAATCACCAGAACATCGTCACCATCTTCGAGTTTGGCGAAGTAGGTGATCTGACGTATCTCGCGACTGAATATGTCGACGGCGAAACGCTGCGCGACTTCGTGCGCGGGAAGCGGCTGAATCTCGGCGAGATCCTCGATATCGCGATGCAAATGCTCGCCGCGCTCGACGCCGCGCACGAAGCGAAGATCGTTCACCGCGACATGAAGCCCGAGAACGTCATGATTCGCAAACGCGACCACGTCGTGAAGGTCCTCGATTTCGGCCTCGCCAAACTGATCGAGAAGCGCGAAACACGCGTCGACCTGACTTCCAACTCTGACGCGGCGACTCAGTTGAAGACTGCGCCCGGTTTGATCATGGGCACCGTCAACTACATGTCGCCCGAACAAGCACGAGCACGCGACGTCGACGCCCGAAGCGACATCTGGAGCGTGGGAATCATGATCTACGAGATGGTTGTTGGCGCGAAGCCGTTTGGCGGAGCGACGAGCGCGCACACCATCGTCGAGATCCTGGAGAAAGAGCCGCCGCCGCTGGCGGAGGTTGGCCCAGCCGGAATGCCGGAAGAGTTACAGCACATCGTCGGCAAGTCGCTCGCGAAGGATCCCGATGAGCGTTACCAAACGGCGAAAGAGATGATGGACGATCTGCGTGATCTCCAAAAGCGTTTGGAAACGCCAGAGATAACGCTGCACGAGCGGAAGAGTACTGTTAGATGGTGGCTAATCGGGCTCGTTGTTGCAGTGGGATTGCTGGCTGCGGTCTTTGCTGTTAACGCGTGGCGCAGCCGGCAGGTCGCAACCGTTGTCGAACCAGCTCCTGCGCCGGCGACTCTGGCCCGCACCCTCACGTATTGGATCACGGTCCAGAAGTTCAAGGATGACAAACCGTATCAACGTCCATTCGATATAGCCGGTGAGATCAACTTCGAGGCGGGTTACCGCATCAGGGTGAACGTCAGCAGTCCTCAAGACGGTTACTTGTATGTATTGAATGAAGGACCATTGAAGGCGGGCCAACAGCCCGAATACATCGCGGTGTTTCCATCGTCATCGTCGAACCAGGGCTCGGAAGTCGTAGCTGCTAATCAGACGGTGAAGATTCCCGATGCGTCGTGGTTGAAGTTTGACAAGGAAGAGGGTGTCGAAAAGCTCTGGCTCGTATTCGCCAGCCACGCTGTTCCCGAGCTCGAACGCATCAAGACTTTCGCGAATACTGAAACACAAGGGCTCATCACCGACGCGCACCTGGGCCAAACCATAACAACTTTTCTAAGCTCGCACTCGACTGTCAAAGTCGACGCCGAAAAAGGCGGAACTCTCACGACGTTGAAGTCGCCGCAAGACCCGCTGGTCTATGCCGTCAGGCTCGAACATCACTGAGCTCTGGACGCCGCCGCCGACCTCCGCTTATCATTTGCGCGCACCCAAACGCAAAGTTCTCCCGGACCTGCCAAAGAACTCCCCTTTGCTGATGCTTGTCCGGGATCAACTTACCTGCTTATTCACCGTAGACGTGGTGGTTTGCCAAAAAAGTTCTCGCGTTAATACGTAGAAAGGCCTCGAAAAAGGCCCGGTTTTAACGTGGCATTATCGCGGGATTAGCCCAGTAAACAATCCGCCCAGTCAAAGCCAAGGATTGTGAAAAACCCAAGATCTGAAGGAGGATCAACAAATGCCAAATGAATGGAAGATCAGGAGAGGAGACGTAGAGGGAGGAGAGAGCGGACAACTTCTCGACGGCGTCGAACTCCGCCGGAAAGCCGACGACACCGGCTTCGAATTGGTCGCTGTTCTTGCGGAAACGAACGAACCGAATGCGCCCCTCGATTTCCCGCCGTTCGCCTACCGGGGAATAATTTGGGACTTAGACATCATCCACTTCGAGCATGGTGACAAGGGCGATCAACCCTACGGAAATTGGACGAACAATTACCGTCCTCACGGCGGTCCCCCGGCTGAGGAAGACGGCACCTGGACGGCCCAGGCTGGAGCAGGCGGTATGGGAGATGAAGATGGTAAGGAGGATGCGGCATCCGCTTCCGCTTGAGCGTACCCCCCTAAACAGCGAGAGCGGTAACTCCTTAACAGAAGACGCGGGAGCGGCGCGTGCGCCCTCTCGCGCTCTTCTTTGTTCTTATTTATGCAAGATAGCTGGACCAAGGTTCTCTCTTATTCTCACCGGGCTTTAGCCCGGTGGAGGAGTGGGGTTTGCCAATAACAGCTCCGCGACACACCCGGCTAAAGCCGGGTGAGAATGAGAAACGACTTTAGGCAACACCTTTATGCGACGGGTGACGCAGTTAAGACTGATTCTGGCACTGGGCATTGCGCTTTCGTTCAACGCGCTGCCGTCGCTGACGCGCGCCCAGGAAGCACCCAGTCAACTGCCCGCCTTCGCTGATGGCGCTCACACGCTTAAAGGCGGTCAGTCACATACCTACGTCATCAAGCTTGCAGCCGGACAGTATCTGTATGCCCTGGTCGAGCAGCAGGGAATCGACGTCAGCGTTGCGCTGTTCAAACCCGACGGTTCGCAGATCGCCGTCAGCGACAGTCCAAACGATCGTTTCGGCACAGAGCCGGTTTTGTTAGTGGCTGATGTAGCCGGCGACTATCGCGTCGAAGTGCGCGCACCAAACGCGCGAGCCAATGCCGCGAACTACCAGATCAAGATCGTCGCTTTGCGCGACGCGACTGCCACCGACAAACAACACGTTGCAGCTCAACGCGCCTTCGACGAGGGGCAGAAACTGCGCTCGCAACCGGCGGCGGATGCCAAACGAGCCGCGATCGTTAAGTACCAGGAAGCCGTTCCGCTCTTTCAGGCAGCGGGCGATACATATCGCGAGATGTTGGCGCTGCAAACAACCGGGACTGCTCACGCTCAGTTAGGCGACTTTCGTCCGGCGTTGCGATTTTTCGAAGACGCACTCTCGCTGGCGCAAAAGCTCGGAGATGAGAGATCGCAAGCGCCGCTGGAAACCTCAGTCGGCGGCGTCAACGACGTTCTGGGCGAGATCGCCAAGTCACACCAGCACTACGAACGAGCCCGAGTGCTGGCGATCCGTCTGCGCGATCCGGCGATCGAAGGCTCCACGCTCAACAACATCGGCAAGCTTTATAACGATGCGGGCGACTTCCAGCAGGCGCTCGACTACTACTTGCGGGCCCTGCCGCTTTTCGTCGATACGCCACCACGCCGAGCCATCGCTCTCAATAATATCGGTGTCGCGTACTTGAGTCTCGGCGACTACGAAAGCGCGCTCGATTACCTGCAACAATCACTCGAGGTGCTGAAAGTCGGTAACGATCGCGGCGCCGAAGCCCTCACGCTGAGCAACATCGGCTACGCGTATCACCATTTGGATAAGGATCGAGAGGCTTTGGACTACTACAACCGGGCTCTCGCGATGGCCCAGAAGATCGGCAACCGCTCGTTGGAAGCGCAGACGCTCGACCTTCTCGGCTCTACCTATTCCGATATGGGCCAACCCCGCAAGGCCCTCGAGCTGCATCAACAGTCGCTCGAGATTCAGCGCACGACGAAGAACGTTCGCAGGGAAGCGCTCAGCTACGCGAACCTCGGTCACGTTTACAATCTTTTGAACCAGCCGGAAAAAGCGTTAGAGCAGTTCGACCAGGCACTAACGATATTTCGCGACATCAACGACCTCAACAGCACGGCCATGACTTTGGAAGATCGTGCCCGGGCGCAACAGAAGCTCGGCAAACTGACGGAGGCCAGAAAAGACATTGAAGAGTCGTTGTCGTTGATCGAGACCGTGCGTGCGCGTTCGGGAAGTCAATCACTGCGGGCGTCGTATCTCGCGTCGAGAGAGAAAGCTTACGAGCTGTACGTCGATCTTTTGATGCAGCTTCACGGGAAGGATCCGGCGGCGCGACACGATGCCGAAGCGTTGCAGGCGAGTGAACGCGGGCGAGCGCGCAGCTTGCTCGAGATGCTGAACGAGGCGCCTGCGGATATCGAGCAGGGCGTCGGCGTCGAGCTCGTCAAACATGAGCGAGAGATCCGGCAGTCGATCAACGCGAAGGCGCAACGTTTGATTCAACTGCGGGCGCAGAACGGCAGCCGGCAGGAGATCGAAACGTTCGACAAGGAGATCCGTGCGCTCGAAGACGAGTATCAGCAAGTGCAGGTTGCGATTCGCAAAGAGAGTCCGGCTTATGCCGCGTTGACGCAGCCGCAACCGCTCGGGTTGAAAGAGATTCAGCAACTGCTGGAGCCGAACACGGTGTTGCTCGAGTACTCGCTTGGCGATGAGCGGAGTTATCTGTGGGCCGTGACGCAGGACTCGCTGAAGACGTTTGCGCTGCCGAAGGGCGAAGACATTAAGAAACTAGCGCAGGACGTGTATCAGTCGCTGACGGCACGCAGTGTGACGAAGTCGCTTGAGAGCCCCGCGCAGCGAGAGGAGCGAATTGCGCAGGCGGACAAGCAGTTCGAACAATCGGCGTCAGCTCTCGGGCGGATGATCCTCGCGCCCGTTGCCGCGGAATTGGGAACGAAGCGACTGGTGGTGATTGCTGACGGCGCGTTGCAGTACGTGCCGTTCTCCGCGCTGCCTGTGGCCAGTCAACGTCCGCTGATCCTTGATCACGAATTAGTGAGTTTGCCGTCGGCTTCGTCGTTGGCGATCCAGCGCCAGACACTCGCTAACCGCAAACCGGCGCCGAAGACGTTGGCCGTAATTGCGGATCCGGTGTTCTCGTCAAACGACGCGCGATTCAAGTCAGGAACGGCGAGCGGGACTGGCGACGGCACGCGCATCATCGAACACGGGCCCGGCGGCTCAGGTGGCCCACTCGTCGTGCGGCGTCTGCCGTTTACTCGCCAGGAAGCGGATCAGATTCTGGCCGTCGCTCCTGGTGCTTCGAACTTGCGCGCCGTCGACTTCCGCGCTAACCGTGCGATTGCGACCAGCGGCGAGTTGAGCAAGTACCGGTATGTGCATTTCGCTACCCACGGTTATCTCGACACTTCGCGAGCGGGGCTTTCCGCCATCGTGCTGTCGCTGGTCGACGAACAAGGCAAACCTCAGGACGGATTTCTGCGCACGCACGATATTTACAACCTGAAGTTACCGGCCGAGCTCGTCGTGCTCAGCGCGTGCGAAACGGGATTGGGAAAAGAAGTCAAAGGTGAAGGTCTCGAAGGACTGACGCGCGGGTTCATGTATGCGGGCGCGCGGCGCGTGGTCGTGAGTTTGTGGAACGTGAACGACAAAGCGACGGCGGGACTGATGCAGCAGCTTTACGTGGGGATGTTGAAGAACAAGAAAACTCCGGCGGCGGCGCTGCGCGACGCGCAAATTCGAATGCTGCGCGTCAACCAATGGCAGTCGCCTTATTATTGGGCGGCCTTCGTGTTACAGGGCGAATGGAGGTGAATATGAGAATCATACTGAGTCTTGTCGTGCTGGTTTTGCTTACGGGATCCTTCGTCTTGGCCCAGAAGGATGACGCGACTCGCAAACTTTGGGACACGGCGTTCATCGCGCCGTCGTCGCCGGCGAAAAAGGCGTCGAGTCACCGTCGTTCGCATGCCAGGTATCGAATCGCGACTCCGAACGTGCCGGTTGATAACGTGGCGCCGGAATCTGTCGTTGGCGTTACGATCTGGCGGCTTCGTCCGGCGACTCGATCGGATTCGGGCGAGCGGTTGATCGTGCACGACGATAACGCAGCGAAAGAGTGGGTGCCGGAGCGTATCTCTGCAAACACGAAACTTGGCGCTGGAGATCGGTTGCGCATCAGCGTCGAAGCTGCGCGCTCCGGGTATCTTTACGTCATCGATCGCGAGCTTTATGCGGATGGCAGTCTCGGTGAGCCGTACCTGATCTTTCCCACTACGCGAACGCTCAACGGCGACAATCAAGTCAACGTCGGGAAGCTCGCGGAGATTCCCGCGCAAGAGGATAGTCCGCCGTATTTCACGATCAGGAAGAGCCGTCCGGATCAGGTTGCCGAGGTTGTGAGTGTGCTGGTGACGCCGTCGCCGCTCGAGGGAGTGCAGATCAGCGACAAGGCGCAAAAGCTGTCGGACGCACAGGTCGCGAGCTGGGAGAAGTCGTGGAGTACGAGCGTTGGACGTCTCGAGATGGAGAGCGTCGGACAGGCTTGGACCAAAGAAGAGAAGGAAGCCGGCTCGGGGAATACGCGAGCGTTGACGGCCGCCTCGCCGCCGCCGCAGATGCTCTTCTACCGCCCGAAATCCAACGAGGCCATCTTCGTCAAACTGAAACTCGCTTATCGAAGATGATTGGTGTTACCGGTGGTCGTAGAACCTCCAGTTTGTGACGAAGTCGCGCGTCAGCTTTTGGTTCGTGATTTCGGCGCGCAGCATCTCGATCGGGATCCGGTTCTCTTTCAACAGCGCATCATTGTACTGGCGGTTCGTCATCTTCCCTGAATCGACCAGCTCTTTGTGCATCGCGTACTGCTGTAACCCGCCGATGAGATACGCGATCTGATAAAGCGGACCGTAGCTGCCGTCGAAAGAGCGGCGCACTTCAGCGGTCGCGTTGTCGCGTTCGTGTCCGACTTTGTTGACCAGCAGTTCGATGCACTCCTGTGGCGTCATCTTTTCCAGGTGGAAACTAAGCGAGAAGATGATGCGCGCGCAGCGGTGCATGCGCCAGAACAGCATGCCGATACGCTGTTCCGGAGTCTTGGCGAAGTTCAGGTCCCACAGCAGCAACTCCCAGTACAACGAGTTTCCCTCGCTCCAGAACGGCGTGCTGAAGATGCTGCGATACGTCTTGTACCGCGCGGACATGAAGCCTTGCAGGTGATGGCCGGGGATGAGCTCGTGATGGACCGTCGCGCGCGAGAAGTAGATGTTGTTGCCGCGCATGCTCATCATCTTCTGTTCGTGGGCCATCGTGTTGGTCGGGAACGAGACCAGGATCGTTTCGCCGCCGAGGAAGAACGGGCTGACGAGTTGACGTTCGGGCGTCATCATCTCCATGCGCCAGCTTTCGCGCGCGAGCTCGGGTACGGTGACGAGGTCGTTGTCTTCGACGAACTTGATCGCTTCGAGCGCGAGGTCGCGGATCATTTCCGGCTGCTTGCCGGGTTCGACGTACAGGTTTTTGACGTGTTCGAGTGCTTTATGCCAGTCGTCGCCGTAGCCGAGATCGCGCGACGCTTTTTTCATTTCATTTTCGCACCAGCCCATCTCTTTCTCGCCGATGGCGATGATCTCTTCGGGCGTGTAAGGGATCATCTCCGAGCGCAACTCGCTGATTAGAGCTTCGCGTCCGATCGGATCGCCGATGATGTCGCTCGAATCGCCCGGGCGTGCTGCGCCTGCGGTTCCGCCACCGCCCCCGCCTCGTTGAAATGCGCCTTGTCCGCCGCCGGGACCACGGTTCGGTGCTGCCTGTGTGGCGTCAGTACGAATACCAAGGATTCTTTCCGTAATAAAATTCGCGTAGTTTGTGAGCGACTGATCCACGGCCTTATAGGGTTCTTCGTTCCACCACGTAAACATCGGATCGTATCCGTTGTAGAACGTGTACCAATTTCTCAAATTACCTCGAAGAGTATTGATCGCTGCGACTGCACGATTCGCTACCGTCTTTTTTATCGGTTCAATCGTGGAATTTGTTTCCGCGCGTGATGACGATCTCAGGCCTGCTTCGATAGCGCGGCGTCGGTCGTCGATCTGCTTTCTTAGATCGTTGAGCGTCGCCGCGATCTTCGCGGAGTCGATCTTTTCCATTCGCCGTCGAGCTTCTTCGAGATCGATGATTGTGGGGGCGAAGGGAATGAGCGGTTGGATCTCGGCAAGTTGCTTCGCTTGAATGTCGAGTTGTCGCAGTTCGTACTCGAGATGGTTTTTGAAAAGGATGTAATCGACCTTTCCGTCCTGGCTCATCGAGTCGAAATCGACTTTTTCGAGGGACGTAAGCCATTCGGTGTAGAACTTCTTGAAACGGTCGCGCCGTGCGGGAGACATATTGACCGGATACGATCGTGTCAGACTCCCTCGATCGACCGTGTAGCGCTCAATCGCCGCGCGCATCTCGCTAACGGGCGCCGCCTTGCCATCAACGGTTTCCACCGGAGCGGCCGTCTTCGTCCGCACTCCATTCGGCTTTGCCGCGGCATTGCGCGTCTGTGCGACTCCATTAATCAACAGCGAAATCAGTAACAGCAGTACGATCACGGCATGGGATGCAGAGCGCATACTTATCTCCTCACGAACACGGATTTGTGGCTGATAAAAACGGAAAGCTTTTGGCCGCCCATGCTATCGCAACTGCTGATGTTGGGCAATGCGAATACGATCCAACTTGCGCCGCCGCATGGCCCTTTGCTAAAATCCGCCCTTGTTTTTCTAACTTTTGATAGGACGCTCCGGAAGACCTTCGTCATGAATCGAACATTCACTCGATTCTTTACTTTTTAGCCGACCCGCTGCTATGCGGGCGCACGGCGAAGGCGCTCCTATCGAATCCGATCGACTGAAGTAAGCAATTAGTGAATCGCAAATCGTAGGGAATCGGCCTCGGGACCCGGGTCTTTGCCGCCGTCCCCGCGCCTTCTGGTCGCGGCGGCCGAGGACATGAAAATGAGCGATATTAACGTACAACTCAAAAACGGCGAGCCCGTCCCAGTGCCTGATTCAGCCACGGTCGCGGAAGCACTCAAGAAGCTCGATCGCGACCTGGCGAAACAAGCCCTGGCCGCGAAGATCGGCGACCGCGAAGTAGATCTTACGGCCCCGCTAAACGAGATTCGCGGACAAAACGGTGAACCCGCGGTCCAGATCGAACCCATCGTCCCGCAAACGCGCGACGGTCTGGAAGTGCTGCGCCATTCGACCGCCCACTTGCTCGCCGCAGCCGTACTCGATCTCTTCCCCGGCACGAAACTCGGCATCGGCCCGGCACTGCTCGACGATCCGCGTTACGGCTTTTTCTACGACGTGATCACGCCGCGCCCGCTCACGGAATCCGATCTCCCCGACATCGAGAAGCGGATGAGACAGATCGCGAGTAAGAACCTCGGCTACCGCCGCGAAGAGATTCCGAAGTCAGAAGCCCTGCGCGTTTTCTCCGAACGTCAGGAACCACTCAAGTGCGAACTGATCGACGAGAAGGCCGGCGAACAAGTCAGCGTCTACTACATCGACGGCTCGCCGTTCATCGACTTCTGTCTCGGCCCGCACGTCCCGAACACGAACAAGCTGCGCGCGTTCAAACTGCTCTCGCTTGCCGGCGCTTACTGGAAAGGCGACGCCTCCCAACCGCAGATGCAGCGCATCTACGGCACGGCGTTCTCCACGCAGGAAGAGCTCGACTCCTGGATGAAGCAGCGCGCCGAAGCCGAGAAACGCGATCACCGCAAGCTCGGCCGCGAACTCGATCTCTTCTCGATTCAGGAAGATTACGGCCAGGGCCTCGTCATGTGGCACCCGAAAGGCGGCGCCGTTCGCAAGGCGATGGAAGACTTTCTGCGCGAAGAGCTGGCGAAACGAGGCTACGGCCTGGTGTTCACGCCGCATATCGCCAAACGCGACCTCTGGTTCACGAGCGGACACGAAGAGAACTACGCCGACTCGATGTTCTCGCCGATGGAGTTTGAGGAGCAGGAGTTTCGCATCAAGCCGATGAACTGCCCGTTTCACATCGGCATTTACAAGTCGGCGCAACGGTCCTATCGCGATCTGCCGCTTCGCTACGCCGAGTTAGGCACGTGCTATCGCGCGGAGCTGTCCGGCGCGTTGCACGGACTGACGCGCGTGCGCGGGTTCACCCAGGACGACGCGCACATCTTCTGCACGCCCGATACGATTCGCGGCGAGATTGTCGCCTGCATCGACTTCGCTTTCCACGTCTACGAAGTCTTCGGCTTCAAGGACGTGAAAGTCGAGCTTTCGGTGAGAGGCAACGATCCGAACGCGCACTATCTCGGCTCCGACGAAGACTGGGACCGGGCTGAAGCCGCGCTCGTGGACGCGTTGAACTCACGCGGCATTCCTTACACGCGCGTCGAAGGCGAGGCCGTCTTTTACGGTCCGAAGATCGACATTCGTGTGGAAGATGCCATCGGCCGTAACTGGCAATTAACGACGGTGCAGTTTGATTTCAATCTGCCGAAGCGGTTCCAGATGGAATACATCGGCGAAGACAATAAGCCGCACCAGCCGTTGATGGTCCACCGCGCGTTGTTTGGTTCGGTGGAACGCTTCTTCGGCGTGTTAATCGAGCATTACGCGGGTGCGTTTCCGATGTGGCTGGCTCCAGTGCAAGTCGCCGTGTTGCCGATCACGGACCGCGTCAACGACTACGCTCAGGAACTCGAGCGGGAACTGCTCGCGTCCGGCATCCGCGTCGAAGCAAACTTGCGAAGCGAAAAAATCGGCGCGAAGATTCGCGACGCGCAATTACAGAAAGTGCCGTTCATGCTCGTCGTCGGAGACAGGGAGAAAGAGCAGCGCACGGTTGCAGTCCGTGAACGCGCCAAAGGCGACATCGGCGTGATGTCGGTGGATGAATTCAAGGAGACGGCGAGGCGTTTGATCGAAACGCGCGCCTTAACGAATAACTAGTCGACAGGCCCCGAACGTCCATGCCTTCGGATTAAGGGCCCGACGACGCCAACTTAGGAGGTGGAGAAATAGCTACAGGCTTTCGCGGTCGCGGTCAGCGTCCTGATAACCGGCGCGTGCCGCCGGTTCGCATCAACGAAAGAATTAGAGTGCCCGAAGTTCGGGTAATCGGCGAGGAAGGAGAGCAACTGGGCGTGATGGACGTGCGCGACGCCATCCGCGCCGCCCGAGACAAGGGACTGGATCTCGTGGAAGTTGCTCCGAATGCGGATCCGCCGGTTTGCCGAATCATCGACTTCGGCAAGTTCCAGTACGAAGCAAAGAAGAAAGCAAACGAGGCCAAGAAGAAACAGGTCACGATCACCGTCAAGGAAGTGAAGTTTCGTCCCGGCACCGACGATCACGACTACGACTATCGCATGAAGCATGCGCGCCAGTGGCTGCAAGACGGCGACAAAGTAAAAGCCACGATCTGGTTTCGCGGAAGAGAAATGACGCACCGCGAGCTTGGCGCGCGCATCCTTGAGAAACTGGAACAGGACCTCGCGGACGTCGGCGAAGTCGAGGCGCGGCCGAGAATGGAAGGGAACCAGATGT
The DNA here is from genome assembly GCA_046732935.1 of Acidobacteriota bacterium. GTDB lineage: Bacteria > Acidobacteriota > Blastocatellia > Pyrinomonadales > Pyrinomonadaceae > PSRF01. The sequence goes on from JBKPOC010000012.1 coordinate 17,944, forward strand.
TCATAATCCTCGGGCCCAAGCGACACAAGCCCGGAGGCGGGAAGGACGTTCACTCGAGCGTGTCTCCCAACCAGTGAGTTTACAGAGTCATAAGGAGTCAAAAAATAGATGCCAAAACTAAAGACCCACAAAGGTGCGGCGAAGCGATTCCGCCTGACCGCCACCGGAAAGATCAAACGCGGTCATTCGCACGCGCGACACATCCTGACCAAGAAGACCAACAAACGGAAACGTCAACTCGATATCGACGGGCTGGTCTCACCGGCCGATCACGATCGCGTGACGAATATGTTGCCGTATGGCAGAGACTAAAGGCGATTAGGATTGTCTTCATAAATAGAAAGGGGATTCATTATGCCCAGAGCAAAACGTGGCAATAAGCGTCTCGAACGACGCAAGAAGATACTGAAACTGGCGAAAGGCTATCGCGGCACGAAGTCGAAGCTGTATCGCTCCGCGAAAGAGTCAGTCGAGCGCGGGTTGAATTTCGCGTACACCGGAAGAAAACTGAAGAAGCGCGACTTCCGCAGCCTGTGGATCGTGCGCATCGGCGCCGCGGCCCGCTTGAATGGTTTGAACTATTCGCAGCTCATGCATGGTCTGAAACTGGCCGGCATCGAGCTCGATCGCAAAGTGCTTGCCGATCTCGCCGTTCATCAACCGGAATCGTTTGCCAACGTTGCGGTCCAGGCAAAGAATGCGCTCGACAGCGAGCAGCGCAACAAAGCAGCGTAGGGCGCGCACGCGCGCTAGTTTTTCTAAAGGAGTAGATCAGTGACCAATAGAATCAGCAAATTCGTCATTCTCGTGCTCACGTTTTTGCTCGGAGCGGCAGCGGCCCTCGCGCAGGACACCGTGTCAGGCACGTATGAAGGCACGTTGAAAAATACGGGCGGCGCCGATCAGAAGGTCTCGCTGCAATTGAAAAACGACGGCGGCAAGATCTCCGGCAGCATCAAAGTGGGCGAGGCTTCGATGGACATTGCTGAAGGCTCACTGGTCCAGTCGAAGCTTTCGGCCAAGCTCAAAGACGGCATGATCAACGCCACCATCGCCGGCGACAAGATCACGGGCGACTGGGCCTCGGGCAATAAGAAAGGCACGCTGGATCTCAAAAAGGTCGTCCCTGCTGCGCCCGCGACTTCAGGAGCAGCGGCAGCGCCGGCGACAGCGGTGAATCTCAACGGACAGTGGGACGCAGTCGCCGATGCTCAGGGACAGCCGTTTCCGTTTCTGCTGATTCTCAAGATCGACGGTGAGACCGTCACTGGAAGCAGCAGTTCGCAACTCGGCGAGTCGACGATCAAGAACGGCACCTGGAAAGACGGCAAGCTGATGTTCGATCTCGAAGGCCAGAACGGCACGATCAACATGAGCGCAACCGTTGTCGAAGGAAAACTCACCGGTCAGTTCGACTATGCCGGACAGTTGCAGGGCAAATGGGTGGCAGTAAAGAAAAACTAGACTGATGACAGTTAATCAAACCGAGCAGTCACCTGAACAGCAGGTGGAAGCGGCACGCAAAGCGTTCGAACAAGACATCGAACGCTTTGTTCGCTTTGGCGATCCATCGCGATTGGACCTCGATCTCGAAACCGCTGAATCAGAGGAACGCGGCTTCCGTGAGGTCCGTGTTCGTCACTTGGGGAAAAAAAGCGCCCTGGCTGCTTCCAGAAAACTGATCGGTCGTGTTCCTCCGGAACAGCGTCCCGCTTTTGGCCAACTGGTTCAGTCGCACGAAGACGCGATGACCCAAATGGCCGACCGGATCGAGTCGGGTTTGAAGGCCCATATCGAATCGCAGCGGACCGCGCGCGAGAGTCTCGACGTGACGATGCCGGGCCGCCGGCCTCGTTCCGGACATCGCCACCCGATCACCTTGTTGCGCGAACGACTCGAAGACATCTTCGTCGCGCTCGGGTACGCCGTGGAAGACGATCGTGAGATCGAGACCGATTTCTACAATTTCACAGCACTCAACATTCCGGAAACCCATCCGGCGCGCGGCTGGCAGGACACGTTCTATACGACAGACGGCTTCGCCCTGCGTTCGCAAACGTCGACCGTGCAGATCCACGCGATGCAACGGCGTGGCGTGCCGGTAAGGATGATCGCGCCCGGCCGCGTCTTCCGCCGCGACACGCCGGACCCGACCCACAATCCGATGTTCTTCCAGCTTGAAGGACTGTGTGTCGATCGCGGGATAACGATGGCGCACTTGAAAGGCACGGTCGCGGAGTTTCTGCGGCGGATGTTTGGTCCTGACACGGTCACGCGCTTTCGCCCGTCCTACTTCCCGTTCACCGAGCCGAGCGCCGAGTTCGACTTCAGTTGTTTCAAGTGCAAGGGCGCTGGTTGCCGTTTGTGCAAGCAGTCGGGCTGGATCGAGTTGGGCGGCAGCGGAATGGTGCACCCGAACGTGCTGCGCGCAGTTGGCGTCGATCCGCTCGAATACTCCGGTTTTGCGTTTGGATTTGGAATCGATCGAATGTGCGCGCTGTTGTACGAGCTTGACGACATCCGTCTTCTGTTTGAAAACGATGTGCGATTTTTGGAACAGTTTGAATAATGCTGATTAGTTATCACTGGCTGCGAGAATTAACCGAGACGGAGCTGAACCCGCAGGAAGTGCGCGAGCGGCTGACGATGGTCGGTCTGGCGATTGATGCGGTCGAGACGCACGGCGACGACGCCGTGATCGACGTCGAAGTGCCGTCGAACCGGCCTGACTGCCTTTCGCACGTCGGTATCGCACGCGAAGTTGCGGTCATAGAAAACGGGCGGGTTCAGTTGCCTTCAGATAGACCGCCGAAGCGCGAAGGTAAGTCAATTGAGCTCACGTCGGTCGAAATCAAGGATCCCGATCTGTGTCCGCGATACGCAGCTCGACTCGTGCGCGGCGTGAAGATTGGTCCATCGCCTGACTGGCTTACGAAACGGCTCGAGACTATCGGGCAACGTCCCATCAACAACGTCGCCGACATCACCAACTACGTCCTTCACGAACTCGGCCAGCCGTTGCACGCTTTCGACTTTCACAACCTCGGCCGTCAACGCATCGTCGTCCGCCGCGCCACCGCAGGCGAGAAGCTGCGGACGCTCGACGGCATCGACCGTGTGCTCACGGCCGACATGCTCGTCATTGCCGACGCCGAGAAACCAGTCGCGCTCGCCGGCATCATGGGCGGTGAAGAGTCGGAGATCTCAGCGAGCACGACCGACGTCTTGATCGAGAGTGCTTACTTCGATCCGAACTTGGTCCGTCGCACGGCACGCGCTCTCGGCATGGACACCGAAGCGTCACGTCGATTCGAACGCGGCGCGGATCGTGAAAACGTGCTGCGCGCGCAGCAACGCTCCGTCGAGTTGATCTGCGAGCTTGCAGGAGGTCTTGCAACTGAGGACGCGATCGACGTCTATCCGCAACCGTTCGAGCCGCGCGTCATCACGTTTCGTCCGCAACGCGTGAAGGAGTTGACCTCGCTCGAAGTCGAGCACGACGAGATGGTCCGCATTCTGACCGGCCTCGGTTTCAAGTCTGACTACTTTCCGTTAGAGAAATTCACGGTCGAAGTTCCGTCGTGGCGCATCGACGTCGAGCAGGAAGAAGATCTGGTCGAAGAGGTCGCGCGTCACTCGGGCTACGACAAGATCGCTTCCGAGCTTCCGCCGTCGAACATTCCCGGCGAGTATCAGCCCACTGAGATGAAGCAACGTTCGTTGCGACGTGTGCTCAATGCGTTTGGCTACGACGAAGGGATTACTTTCAGCTTCATCGGTCGACAGGAAGAGTTCGATCCGATCCCGGCGTTGGCCAATCAAACGCAGCCTGAACTTCAGAACCCCATCATCGAGGGCGCTTCCTGCATGCGTCCAACGTTGCTCGCGGGGCTGTTGAATTCGTTGCGGCACAATCTCAACCACGGCATTCGTGATGTCCGTTTGTTCGAAATTGGGCGTGTTTTTGGCATTTCTCGCCCGGGTGAACTGCCGCAAGAACCGCTGGCGCTGGCGATGATCGCCACGGGGGCTGCGGTAGAAGAGAACAAAGCGCAAGCCGATCGTGAACTTGATTTCTACGATCTCAAAGGCGCGCTCGAAGCAGCGGTGGATGCGATGAACCTGAGCCCGCTAGTGTTCACGAGTGCTTCGGCGAAGCATCTTCGCGCCGGACAAGCCGCGCTGATTAAGCGAGCGGACGGCGTCGAGATTGGGACTCTCGGCCGGCTGTCAGAAGTAGTCGCCTCTGCTTACAAGTTTCGCCAACCGGTCTATGTAATGGAACTCGATCTCGGATCATTAGTGAGTGGACCGGCGACACCGATTCAGTACACGCCATTGCCGCGTTATCCTTCTGTGATGCGCGACATAACGATGGTATTGAATCGCACCATTACAGTGAACGATCTCCTCGATGCGGTGAGAAGTCGCCATGTGGAAGACTGCCGCAACGTCATGCTCGTTGGCACGTACGCCGGCGCAAACATTCCCGCTGATAAGCGATCGGTCACTTTACGGCTCGAGTATCGCTCTGACGAACGCACCTTGCGCGATGAAGAAGTTGAAGAGCGACAAAGGGAAGTTACGACCTTTCTTACTGAGACATTCGTCGCCGCAAAATAAATCGTCTCGGATTGCGAAATGAGTCTTGCGCTTGCAACCGCGAAGACGGATAATCGCTGTCGCGATTTTCACGTTCATCAACGCGTTCACGGGAGACAAAAGATGGTTGGCCTGTCAGGCTTGGAAAAGTTTTCGCATCTCGAAGATAAGATCTATCGGACCATCGAACTTACCAAAACCCTGCGTCAGGAAAAAGAGAACCTCGAAAAGGAACTCTCGCTCATGCACCGTGACATGGGCAACGTTTTGAATGAGAAGGAGCGACTCGAAAGCCAGGTCGAGAAGCTGCTCGCCGAACGTGAAACCATCCGCATGAAAGTCGAAGCGATGCTCGATGCCGTAGCCGCTCTCGATCCCGAGATGGCCGAGGAACTCAGATGAGTTCCGGGATCGGCCGCATGATCAATAAAGGCACCATGGAAGCCTCGAGTAGCAGTCCCACCATCCGCGTCGAGATCTATAACCAGACCTACAACATCAGGTCTGACGGCGACACTGAATACATCATCCAGCTCGCCGAGTTTGTCGATAGCCGGATGCGTGAGATCTCATCAGGCACTTTGACGGTCGACTCGTTGAAGGTCGCAATCCTCGCCGCGTTGCACATCGCCGACGAACTTCACCGCCTCAAGAACATGCACGAACAAGCCGACTCGCAGCTCGCTGCTCGTAGTGCCGAATGCGCCGAGATGCTCGATCGTTTGCTCAAAGTGCGAACGAGCCTCGAGCACGAACAAGGTGGGGCAGGTAAACTTTCACTCGGTTAATCTTCGGTTGGTCTTTGGTCTTAGGACTTTGGTCTTAGGACTTTAGTCTTAGGATTTTGGTCTTTGTATGTTTGTCAATTGCCTGAAAGACCCAAGACCGAAGCCCCAAGACCGAAGACCCAAGACCCAAGACACAAAACCAAGTACAAAGTACCAAGCACAAAGCTCCAAAACGACCCGCTAGTCGGGCGAATACTCTTGTGTTACTATCCCTCGCGGCGGAGGGAAACGTTCTGCGGTGTTCGTCACCGAGTGTACGATGATTGAGCCAACGCCGTTGATTCGGGAGACCGAGGTCGCATAGCCAGTGCACTTCTTCATCGTTAAGAATTGCCAGAGGCTGCGTCATTAAGAGGTCACCCACCTGTCTATGCAGGTTCAATTACGGCTTCGGAACGGCAATGCGGATCTCCCTTCCGCCAGAACCGCGAATCGTAGATCCTGATTCGCGGCTTTTTTTGTATCTACCCGTATGAAAATCCTCATGATCGGAGACGTGGTCGCGAAGCCCGGACGCCTGGCCGTGCTCGAACGTATCCAGGATCTCCGCGAACAACACCAGATCGACTTCGCAACCATGAACGCCGAGAACCTCGCGGGCGGCTTCTCCGTCACACCCTCGTTGTGCGAACAACTGTTCGGCGCCGGCATCGACGTCATGACTTCAGGCAATCACATCTTCGACAAGAAGGAAGCCATCGACTACATCCGCAAACAACCGCGGCTTCTTCGTCCCGCAAACTATCCGCCGAACACTCCCGGCAGCGGCTGCTGGGAAGGCGAAGTGAAAGGCGTCAAAGTTGCCGTGATGAACGTGATGGGACGCGTGTTCATGCCGCCGAGCGACGATCCGTTTCGTATCATCGATCAGCTACTGAGCTCGGTGTCTGCGGAAACGAAGGTACGCCTCGTCGACGTGCACGCCGAGGCGACGTCGGAGAAAGTTGCGATGGGCTGGCACCTCGACGGCCGTGTCTCGGCAGTGGTCGGTACACACACGCACGTACAGACTGCGGACGAGCGCATCCTGCCTGAAGGCACTGCGTACTTAACGGATCTCGGGATGACGGGAAGTTACGCCGGCGTGATAGGGATGAACAAAGCAGATGTGATTGCGCGCTTCACGTCAGTGATCGCGCGCCGCGCCGACCACGCGAGTGGTCAGGTGCGCATCTGCGCGGCCGTCATCGACGTCGACGAGACAACCGGCCGCGCACGCACTATCGAACGTCTTAATCTGACGCACGATCAGTAGTCACTCCTTCCTGACAATGCGTCGTAAATTCTTCGCCAAATCGAGGCGCACCTCGAGTTGTGATTTCAGATCAGGTCGTAGTTTCAGGCACACGTCGACGTCCGCCTGCGGTTCTTGTCCCAGGTAAACTTTCGAGACCGCGCGATTGAAATACGCCCAGGCGATCGTCGGATCGTGCGCGATGGCCTGATCGAAATTCTCGATAGCGGTTTCCATGTGACCTTTGTACATCCATGCGGTGCCGAGGCCCTGATACGCCCACGCCATGTTGGGCGATAACTTGATCGCGCGTTCAAAATCGGCGATGGCAGCGTCAAACTCCTTCAATCCAAGGTAGACATAACCGCGTTGGTAGAACGTTTCCGCCACGTGATTGTTGATCTCGATGGCGCGATTGAGATCTGCCAACGCTCCGTGCGCGTCGCCGAGGTCATGCCGCACGCTGCCACGATTGCTGAGCGCTTCGAAGAAGTCTTTCTGGATTGCGACGGCGCGGTCGAGATCTTTCAAGGCTGCTGTGGTGTTTCCGGCGGCCCGTTGCACCGCGGCGCGATTAAGATAAGCGGTCGCAAGGCCGGGCCGTATCCGGATCGCCTCATCCAGATCCGCCAGTGCGCCTTCGACGTCGCCTTTCTTGTAACGCGCAAGACCGCGGTTTGTGTAAGCGTTGGCCGTAAACGGATCGACGACCGTGACCTTATCAGCAGCTCCGGTGAAGGAGTTTGCAGTAGTACTCCCGCTGTATTTGGTGGCGTCGATGCGCGAGCTCAAGACGATCGCCCGCGTGTAGTCTTCAATCGCGCCGTCGAGGTCGCCGTTTCCAGTCTTCTTTAAGGCAGTCTTGAAAAGATTAACCGCAGCTTCAGGCGTTTGCGGCTGGGCATAAACGTTGCTGGATAGAGTGAGGGCAATGATCGCAATCATTAACGCATAGCGACACATGGTAACGACTCCTTGATTGAAGCTCGTCCACCAGGTGCGCTAAGATGCCAGCGTCGATGATGCAACTTTGAGCGCCGCGAGGCGATCGAACTTGTGTTGTCATCCAAGCCTCGTTGCTATCGGAAGTAGCGACGAGGCTTTACTGTAAAACGATTCCGATCAAGAAAAGTTACAAAAACCTGGGCACTGATGTCGTCAATTTTGTAACACCGTCAGTGGATGAGTTGTGGCATCCGTGTTTTCGTATGAGACCTAAGCAAACACGGATTGAAGGATTACTCTGGCGCGGTTTCAGTGGGAACGATTGCGCCGGGATGAGCCTTGACCAGAGGCGGCGCTAACAATCTTTGTGCATAGCCTTCGGGGAACGAGCGGACTCTGCCGCTGCCGTCAGTAACAACGTGTCCCGTTTCGCCCTCTGCGACGACCTGCGCGCTCGCGGCGCGCACGATTTCGTAGCCAAACCGCAACGAGCGCTTCCGCAACTCGGTGATGTGGGTGCGGATGATCAGTTCATCGTCGTAATAAGCGGGGGCTTTGTAACGGCAGTAAGCCTCGGCGACGACCAGGAACGCGTTATCGTCCTCTTCCATGTCGCGGTACGAGAACCCGCGCGCGCGACAGTAGTCGGTCCTGCCTATTTCGAACCAGACCAAATAGTTGGCATAATAAACGATGCCCATCTTGTCTGTTTCGGCATAACGAACCCGTAGCATCGTCTCGTGCCAAACGCCGAATACATCGTCAGGAGCAGGGCTGGTCATCTGAGCAAAACCTTCCGAACTCTTCAAGGTGAGAAGGACTGGATCTCCATCAACTGTTAACGTTTAGCGGACTATAAAGAGTGAACGCCCATTATGTCAAAGAAATTTAGCAGCGCCCGGTCCGTTGTCGCCCTCCTGATGCTCTCCTGTCTCAGCGCCGGCACCTGGTTAGGCCAGGCGTCTGCCCAGCGCGCGGGGGCGCGAGTGGAAACGCGGGCGAACCAACGCGCGGCCCAAAACGCTGCTCTCGTCTCGACTACGGACGCGGTTCTTAAGGAAACCAGCGAAATTCGAGAACTTTCAATACTGCGGTCGGTCAAGAGCGGCGCCCAGTCCCGGTCTCAGATTGAGCGGATGATCATCAAGAACCTCGACGCCGACACCACGCCCGCTGAAATGCACGCCACCGAAGCGCTGCTCAAGGCGTTTGGCCTCGCGCCTGCGGGTTTCGCCTACCGGTCGTTTTTGATCAAGCTGCTGACGGAACAAGTCGCCGGCTACTACGACCCGAAGGCCCAGCAGTTTTATCTAGCCGACTGGATCGAGGTCGACGGTCAGAAGCCGGTGATGGCGCACGAACTGACGCACGCCTTACAGGACCAACACTTCAATCTCAAACGGTTCGAGAAGTGGCCCAAGGGCGACTCTGACGCCGAGCTCGCCGCCCACGCTTTGATCGAAGGCGACGCGACGCTGGCCATGACGGTCTACCTGACGAAACATCCGATGGTCGCGCTTGCGTTTCTCAAGTCTTCTCAGGAGACGTCGGCGGTTCAGTTCAAACAAGCGCCGCGCGCGTTGCAGTTGTCGCTGCTGTTTCCCTATACGGAAGGATCACAGTGGGCCGAGCAAGTGTATCATCGAGGCGGTTGGGAGATGGTGTCCAACGCCTTCACGAAGTTGCCGCAATCAACGGAACAGATTCTACATCCGGAAAAGTATTTCACGTATGAAGCTCCGGTGAAGCTCAGGTTGCCGAATTTCACCGCGGCGCTTGGACCAGGTTGGAAACGGATCGACAGCGATGTCAACGGCGAGTGGGGTTACTATCTCGTGCTCGATGAATATCTCAACAACTCGAATGAATCCAGGAAAGCGGCGGCGGGCTGGGGCGGCGATCGGTTCGCGATCTATGAAGGCGCGCGGCCCACGGATGTTTTTCTCGCTCAGACTACCGCGTGGGACACCGCAGAGGACGCGAACGAGTTTTATGAGGCGTACTTGAAACGTTCGCAAGCGCGTTTCAATACTGCGTCCACGGCGTCCGCCAGCGGTTCGACGAACGGTGACCAACGCAATGATTGGAAAGGCCCATCGGGACGCGGCGTCATCGAAGTCCGCGGCTCGCGAGTTGTTATTATCGAAGGCGTTCCCGCTAAAGCGAATGTCGACAGAATGCTACGCATGATCTGGCAACAAGGTTGAGTTGAAAACATGAAGACCCTGAAAGTCGAAGCACCCAAACGTCTACGCCAACTCACCGATGAGCTTCAGCATCTCGAAGCGCGACTTCGTCTCGGCGGTGGTCCTGACAAGATCGAGCGCCAGCACCAGCAAGGCAAACTCACTGCGCGCGAACGAATCGCACTGTTGCTCGATAAAGACTCCTATCATCAGGAGATCGGACTGTTAGTGGCCTACGATCAGTACGGCGGAGGCGCTCCGGGCGCGGGTGTCGTGACTGTCGTCGGACGCGTCGAGGGCAGGGAAGTAGTCGTCGTCGCAAACGACGCGACAGTAAAAGCCGGCTCGTGGTGGCCGGAAACGATCAAGAAGATACTGCGCGCGCAGGAGATCGCGATGCGTTCGCGTGTGCCCATCATCTACCTGGTCGACTCGGCCGGCGTCAATCTTCCGTACCAGGGCGGAGTGTTTCCGGGCCAGTACGGCGCTGCACGCATCTTCTATTACAACTCGATCATGCGGCGTTATTTGAAGGTGCCCCAGATCTCGGCGGTGATGGGACCGTGCATCGCAGGCGGCGCTTATCTGCCGGCGTTGTCGGACATCATCATCATGGTCGAGGGCACGTCGTTCATGGGACTCGGCGGCGCCAATCTCGTCAAAGGCGCGACCGGCCAGACGATCGACAACGAATCGCTCGGCGGCGCGCGCACGCACAACGAGCTCTCCGGAGTGGCCCACTATCGCGTTGCCAAGGACGAGACATGCATCGCGAAGATCCGTGAGTTCGTGTCCGAACTGCCGCTCACAACTACGAATTCAGCGGTCGACCAACCGGGCGAACCTTTGCGCCCGCTCGAAGAGTTGTACGACATCATTCCCGAAGATCATCGACAGCCGTACGACATCAGAAAACTGCTCGAGTGTTTACTGGACGGTGGTCATCTCGACGAGTTTCAAGCCGACTATGCAAAAGAGATGATCACGGGCCACGGGCGCATTCGCGGAATACAGGTCGGAGTGATTGCCAATCATCGAGGCATGGTCCGAGCCCCCGGCGGCAAGCCCCCGCGCTTTGGCGGCATTATCTATACGGAGTCGGCGGAGAAGGTCGCTTACTTCATCGAGACGTGCAATCGACATCAAACGCCGTTGCTGTTCGTGCAGGACGTTTCCGGGTTTATGGTCGGATCAGAAGCCGAGCACTCCGGAATCATTCGCGCCGGCGCAAGGTTCGTCGAAGCGATGGCGACGGCCGTCGTGCCGAAGCTCGTTTTGACGGTGAACCATGCGTCCGGCGCCGGTTACTACGCGATGGCCGGACAGGGTTTCGATCCGGACTTTATTTTCAGTTGGCCGACGGGACGCATGGGTGTGATGGAAGGCGACTCGGCGGTGCAGGCTGTTTTCGGCAGCCAGTTGGAGAAGTTGAAGAAGAACGGCGAGTCGCCGGACGAGGCGTTGAACGCGGAGATGGACAAGGTCCGTGAAACGTACGATCAGGAGCTCGATGCGAAATATGCCGCGGCTCGCGGGTTCGTCGACGCGGTGATCGCGCCCGAAGACACGCGCGAGGCGCTCGATCTCGCGCTGCGCACCAGCCAGAACTTCAGCGGACCTCACATCGGGCAGTTTGTCATCCCGCCCGGTGTTGTTTAAGATCGAATTCGTTCCCACCTGCTTGTGATGTGACCCCCCCTTTTGAATATTGTTTTTACATGGGAGGAGAAGCTCATGAGCACCAGAATTCTGGGTTCAATCCTGCTTTTGGCCGGTTTGGTTATTTCTTTCAATGCCCAAACCGCGCCGCCAGATCTTTCAGGAACCTACACAGGCACCTTCGATTGTGCGGCCGTCGGACTCACCGGCGACACGACACTGACCATTACCGGAAACCAGTTTACGACTGCTGAAGGAAAGACCGGCCGCATCGTCGCTTCCAATAGCGGCGGGTACATGGCTGTTGCGCTTCAAGTTGGCGACGCGACAACCGCAGGCACGACACCGCAAATCGTTTCATTGCGCGCGAGGAAATCCGGCAATCGCTTGACGCTGACGCCCGTCGCCGGGTCGATGCAGAAATGTACCTTCATGCCTTCGCGCACGATGGCGCGTGGGCGAAAGAACCCGCGCACGACTCCAACGGCAACTGGAACGGAAGTAAGTAATCCGGCCGCGACGACGACGCCGGCCACACCGGCAACACCGGCGACTCCGATGCCCGAAACGCCGGTGCCGAGTCAAACACCGGCACCGTCACCATCGCCGAGCCCGAGTCCGGAGGCTAGTCCGGAACCAAATCCGAGCCCGATGCCAAGTCCGACTCCGGGAGGAAGTCCGAACCCGATGCCGAGCCCGACAGCGTCGCCGAGTCCGGGAGCTAGCCCGACTCCGAGCCCGACCCCAAGTCCGGCGCCGGCTCGTATTCGTGGTTAACGACGCGGCTGAGCGTGCGCCCGCGCCATTTGCTTCTTGCGTGGTGGTGATAGTTTAATCACCACCACCGATGAAGGAAAAAATACGAATAGCAGCAGGACAAGGCTTTTGGGGAGACCTTCCTGACGCGCCCGTGCGTCAAGTCGAAGGCGGGCCGATCGATTACCTCATGCTCGACTATCTGGCGGAAGTCACGATGTCGATCATGCAGAAGCAGAAGGCCCGCGATCTGAACGCGGGATACGCGCGAGACTTCGTGCCGTTGATGCGGCGCATCCTGCCCACGTGCGTCGAACGGGGAATCAAAGTCACGGCGAACGCGGGCGGCGTTAACGTGCGTGGCTGCGCTAACGCCGTGATCGACGTCGCGCGCGAGCTCGGTCTCAGCGGCAAGGTGCGAATCGCCATCGTAACTGGCGACGACATCATGTCGCGCATCGACGAGTTGCTATCGGGCGGCATCGAGCTCCGCAACATGGATACAGGCGAACCGCTCGCGACCGTCCGCGATCGCATTCAAAGCGCGAACGCGTATCTCGGCGCGTGGCCTCTGGTCGAGGCTCTCAACACCGGCGCACAGATCGTGATCACGGGTCGCGCCACTGACACCGGCCTGACGCTCGCGCCGATGATCCACGAATTCGGCTGGGCCGCGGACGACTGGAACCGGCTTGCGGCCGGCACCATTGCCGGACATGTCATCGAATGCGGCGCGCAGTCATCAGGCGGCAATTGCCAGTACGAGTGGCGCAGCATTCCTAACCTTGCGGACGTCGGTTTTCCCATCGCCGAAGCCTCGCCTGATGGGACTTTCGTTATCACCAAGCATGAACGGACCGGTGGTTGGGTGATCATTCCCGGGATCAAGGAACAGCTCGTTTATGAAATGGGCGATCCGCGGGAGTACATCACGCCGGACTGCGTGGCCGACTTCACGACCATTCAACTCGAATACGAGGGACGCGACCGCGTCCGTTGCTATGGGATCGAGGGCCGGCCGGCGACGGAGTTTCTAAAGGTCTCGATCAGTTATTCAGCCGGATTCAAAGCCGTAGGCACGCTGGTCTATTCGTGGCCGGACGCCTACGCCAAGGCGCAAGCAGCGGATCGCATTCTTCGCGCGCGGCTTGATCGCTTGGGACTCAAGTTCGATCAGGTGCTGACGGAATTCGTTGGCGTTAATGCGACGCATGGACCGCTTGCCGGGCAGCCTGGTCCTGATGTTCCGGAAGTGCAACTGCGGGTCGGCGTGCGCGGTCAGGATCGCGCCGCCATCGAGCGCTTCACCAAGGAGATTGCTCCGTTGATCCTGACTGGTCCACCGGGCGTCACCGGCTTCGCCGGCGGCCGGCCGAAAGTGGAGGAGATCGTGGCGTACTGGCCGGCGTTGATTCCGAAGGAAGAAATCACACCATCAGTCGAGGTGCTCGACGCGTGAAAGTACAACTTGTAAAGCTGGCCCATGCTCGATCAGGCGACAAGGGCGACACCGCGAATATCGGACTCATCGCTTTTAACGATGACATCTATCCGGTATTGGTCCGCGAGGTGACGGCAGAACGCGTGAAGCAACACTTCAAGGGCGTCTGCCACGGCGAGGTAGAGAGATTTGAGTTGCCGAATTTGGGCGCGCTCAATTTCCTGCTGCATGAGAGTCTTGGCGGCGGCGGTACGTTGTCGTTGATGACGGACGCGCAGGGAAAAACGTTTTCTACGGCACTGCTGCGGATGGAGATCGACGTACCGGACGACTTAATCCCATGATTGTTTACGCCGTCGAAAATTCTGTCGCCAGCATTACTCTCAATCGGCCTGACAAGAGGAACGCGCTGAACGACGCTCTGATTGCCGAGATTAAGCGAAGTCTCGACAAGGCATCCGTAGACGAGAGTGTTCGAGCTATTGTGGTCTCGGGGGCAGGTAAAGATTTCTGTTCCGGTGCTGATCTCTCAGCCCTACAGAAAATCGCCCAAGCGTCGGTCAGCGAGAACGCAGACGATGCACGGTCGCTACTGGAATTATTTCTCTTAATCCGGCGAATCCCTGTGCCCGTCGTTGCCGCAGTCAAAGGACGCGCACTCGCCGGCGGCTGCGGACTCGCGAGTGCCTGCGATCTAATTCTTGCATCTGAGTCGGCGCGCTTTGGTTATCCGGAAGTGAAGATCGGCTTTGTTCCGGCAATGGTGCTGGCGATCCTGCGCCGGAACGTGTCGGAGAAACGAGCGTTCGAATTGCTCACTCGCGGCGAAGAAATTGACGCTGCTCGCGCCAAAGAGATCGGCCTCGTGAACCAGGTTTTCAGCGATCAATCATTCGACACGGACGTGAGCCAGTATCTGCGCCGGTTCATGGAGGTCAGCAAGTCAGCAGTCGCCCTAACCAAACAGTTGCTGTATCAAGTTGATGGCTTGTCGTTTGCGAACGCATTGGAAACGGGCGCTGACGTGAACGTCATCGCACGCCTGACCGAGGATTGTCAGCAGGGAATAGCGAAGTTTCTAAAACCACGTAATTAATCCCGCGGTTTCACGTTATCGCGTAAGAACTTGACGATGTCTTCCGTGGAGGTGCCGGGAAGGAAGACTTCGGCGACGCCTTGCTCTTTCAGTTTCGGCAGGTCCTCTTGCGGGACGATGCCGCCGACCAGCACCAGGCAATCGTTCATACCTTTCTCACGAAGCAACTGGACAATGCGAGGACAGAGCGTGTTATGCGCGCCGCTCAATATCGAAACGCCGACGGCGTCGACGTCTTCCTGAAGTGCGGCGGCGGCGATCATCTCCGGTGTTTGACGCAAGCCTGTATAGATCACTTCCATACCGGCGTCGCGGAGCGCTCGCGCGATGACTTTCGCCCCGCGGTCATGACCGTCAAGCCCGGGCTTTGCTACCAGTACACGGATTTTTCGAGTTGACATAGTGGCTGATTAAAACGCGGGCTCTTCGTAGATGCCGTAGACGTCGCGGAGGGCCGAACAGATCTCACCGAGCGTGGCATATGCGCGCACTGCTTCGATAGTCGCAGGCATGGTGTTCTCGTTGTTCTTCGCTGCTGTTTTCAAACGTTCGAGCGTGTTGGCGACAGCGCCCGCATCTCGTTGCGCGCGCGTCTGTTCGAGCCGTTCGACCTGGTGCGTGCGGACGGATTCGTCGATCACGAGGATCGGAACTTCCGACGGTTCGTCGGTCATTCCATACTTGTTGACGCCGACGATCACCTGATCACCGCGCTCGACGGCCTTTTGATATTGATAAGCTGAGTCCTGGATCTCGCGTTGCGGAAAGCCTTTCTCGATTGCCGCGACCATTCCGCCCATTGCGTCGATCTTGCGGAAGTACTCGAGCGCCTGGTCTTCCATCTTTTGCGTGAGTGCTTCGAGGTAGTAAGAGCCGCCCAATGGATCGACCGTGTTCACCACGCCGGTCTCTTCCGCGATGATCTGTTGCGTGCGCAGGGCAATGAGTGCGGCGCGATCGGTCGGTAGTGCCAGCGCTTCGTCGTACGCGTCGGTGTGCAGGCTCTGCGTGCCGCCAAGCACGCCCGCCAAAGCCTGAATGGCTACGCGAACGATGTTGTTCAGCGGCTGTTGCACGGTCAACGAAACGCCGGCGGTTTGCGTGTGGAAACGTAGCTGCAACGTCCGTTCGTATGAGCTCCCGAAGCGTTCCTTCATCTCGCGGGCCCAGATTCGCCGGGCCGCGCGATACTTCGCGATCTCTTCGAAGAAATCGTTGTGGGCGTTGAAGAAGAAAGAGATACGCGGAACGAAGCGGTCCACGTCCAGGCCCGCATCGACGCCCCAGGCAACGTACTCAATACCGTCGCGCAACGTGAACGCGAGTTCCTGTGCCGCCGTCGCCCCTGCTTCGCGAATGTGATAACCGCTTACCGAGATCGGGTTGTAGCGCGGCACGTGGTTCGTGCAGAACTCAAACGTGTCGACCACCAGCTTCATCGCCGGTTTGATCGGGTAGATCCACTCTTTCTGGGCGATGTACTCCTTGAGAATGTCGTTCTGTAACGTGCCGGAGATCTTGTTCCAGTTGCCGCCCTGTTTCTCGGCGACAACCAGATACATGGCCAGCAAGACGGACGCCGGCGCATTGATCGTCTGAGAGACGGTGACGTTTTCCAGCGGAATACCGTCGAACAGCACTTCCATGTCGGCAAGCGACGACACGGCGACGCCGCATTTCCCTACTTCACCTTCCGAGAGCGGCGAGTCGGCGTCGTATCCCATCAGCGTCGGTAGGTCGTACGCTACTGAGAGTCCCGTCTGGCCTTGGTCGAGCAGATACTTGAAGCGGGCATTGGTCTCTTCCGGAGTGCTGAAGCCGGCGAACTGGCGCATGGTCCAGAGCTTGCCGCGGTAACCGGTCGGATGAATGCCGCGCGTATAGGGAAACTCGCCGGGGAAGGAGATGTCGCGCGAGAAGTCGACACCCTCGATGTCGGTGGGCGTGTAAAGCCGATCGACCTCTTTGAGTGAAACTGTCTGGAAGCTCTTTTTGCGTTCGGGACGTTTTGCGAGTGCCGGGTCGAGCGTTTCCTTTTGCCATCGCTCTTGTTCAACCTCGACCGGCGAGGAGCTTTCCTTTGTTTCGGGCATTCCACCTCTCAGACTCACCTGAATTTTGTCATCTCGATATTAGTAAATTTTCAACTAACGGCGCAAAGGCGAGTGAGATGGAAATCAAGCTCACATAAAAGATCGCCCCGAATTGCGAGGATTGCATGTAGACTGATTGCGTGAGACGTTTCATCGAGCGGCGTCTGAATCAAGGTTACATTCGCAAAATCGCTATTCTGGTGCTAGCGGTTTTTTTTGTCGTTCTGACGGTCTCATTTGTCACGGCGAAGCGCAATAAGACGATATTTGGGCCGTTTCTCGGCGCTGACTTCGGTGCGTTTTACGTGGCCGGGCAGATCTTCAACCACTATGGCCCGGCAAGTATCTACGATGTCCCTTTGCACCGCCGCCTGTATAAAGAAAACTTTCCCGATGTGCCAGACGACGAGGAGTTGACCTATGCAAACGCGCCTTTCTTCGTTGTCCCCTTTATTTTCCTCTCTCGTTTGCCATACGCGTCGGCGTACCTGATCTGGTTAGTCCTCTCGCTCTCCTTATATATTGCAGGGTTCTCGATACTGTGGCGGGCGCAAAAGTCTCTGCCTCGAGAGATCTGGTGGAGCGCCCTCTTGCTCGCACTTTCCTTCTGGCCGTATTTGGTGGAGTGCCTGGCCGGTGGGCAAACGTCCGCGTTTGGCTTCTTTTTCCTGGCTCTGGCGATAGCCTTGGAAACGCGCAGCCGCTTCTGGAGCGGCGCCGTCCTCGCGTTTTGTGCCTACAAACCGACGTTGCTTTTCCTTGTCGTACCGATGCTTTTGATTACCGGACGATGGTTGACGCTAATTGGACTCGCCGCCGGTAACGTCGTGTTGGGTTTTATTTCCCTGGCGCTCGTCGGCATACAGGGTTACATAAACTTCCTGAACCGGCTTCTTTTTTACAGCACTGCGGCAACGAATACCGCAGCCGGTCTGCGTTCCTGGAAATACGTAGACATCAATGCATTTATGCGGCTCCTTCTCCCTCACCACAACCAGATCAGATGGGCCGCCACGGCGATCGTAGTCCTTGTGCTGATTCCGTTCCTCGTTTCTAAATGGTGGCGGTTGCGCCAGGAACCACAACGACGGCTGTTGTGGGCATTAACTCTAACGTGGACCCCAGTGCTGAACATCTACATGGGGATTTACGACAGCACCATTCTCGTTTTGGCTGCTCTCCTCCTTACGGCCGAGTTCTACCGCGCCGGAGACCACTCAGATTCACTCCCTTTCGCCTACCGCTGCGTACTTCTGGCTTTGTATCTATCTCCCTGGTTCACGCAGAACATCGCGTTAATGACGGGTGTACAGATTTACACGCTGGCCGTTGCAGGTTTTGGCGTATATCAGCTTCGATATAAAAACGAACCTACCCCCGCTCGCGCCTTTGCGGCAGCAGAGGTTTGACTCGGCTCAGTTGGATTTGCTGAGAGAAGGAGCGCGGCTGCGATGGCAGTCACAGCCGCGCTGTCACGGAAGGGTACCCGTTTACGTGGATGTCGAGCAGAGAAAAACTAAAGGCAGGCGTTGGCAGGCATGGATCTCAATCTCGTTTGATGTTGAACAGATCTTCTTCATTGCATCAGTCAACAGGAACTACGTATTCATTGCTGCGCACCATATTCAGCCGCTCGCGTGCGGCCGACTCGATGGCGCGAGGGTCGTTGCGAAGCCGTTCCACTTCGGTTTTCAACGACTGGTTAAGAGTGCGTAGTGCTTCGACATCAGTCTGCATCGATGAAAACTGCTGTGCCGCCACCTGGAACTTCGCGTGAGTGCGCATGTTAACCGTCACGCAAACTGCGAAAGTGGCCAGCAAAATCATCCCAAAGACCACCCATGAGGGAACCAAACCTCCCCGGCGCCGAACCTCGGTGCGCGTTCCGATGATGTCTATCGAGATCTGTTGCATCGAAGCCAGAGAACCACCGGAGCGCGGTTGCACCCGCTGCGCTCGAATACGCTCGTCAACCCAGTAAGTATTTGCGACCTTGCTCAATCAACACCTCCAAGTTCGTTATGACCGATTCGGATTTCGCCTAAATACGTACCAGGGTTCGGGTTCCCAAAGGACGCACCAAGTGCCACGAATCGTCGTTTATAAAATTCTTAATTCGTGTTCAGCCTCTTCGCGAGCAGCCGGCGTCGCTGCAACCCCACTCGCCGTGATGCCATCTTTCGCCGTATCGTGATTTTGGAAATCGTTCTTTTCATTTAAGAGGCTGCTTAACTCAAGTTTGAGAGTTTATCCACAAGATAGCGGGCCAGTTGAGCGTCCCTGCCCCAACTAAATGTAGTTTGCAGTTTGTCAATCTGTTGCGGCTCAACAACTTAGCGGCAACAGGCCGGAATGTAGCACCCGTGCTTAAGCGTGTAAAGACATTTCTCCTCAATGCTTTAACCCCGTAAGTTGAACATTTACTTGAACTAAGAGCGCTTAAAGGACCATTTTGGCGAACGTGAGGCGAACGAAAATCCCCCAGCGTTTTCGGCCGAAAACAGTGTAAATGGAGAGGTTTAAAGTTGTTGACAGGTGCGGAGGTTGGCCACTAGACTCATATCCGTGTGGAGATGGCAAACCACACGATTGCCCCGGCTGAGATTGCAGTATCCCTCATCGAAATTAGCCCCAGAGTTCAAAGTAACCAAGGAAGGGTGTCGATGTCTGACTCTTCGGTCTTAGCGCCGGACGCTCCAACATCCGACTCGAATTCAGTCCAATTACCTATTAGTTCCATTGTTCGCGCCGTGTGCGAGGCCGCCAGCGGTGGTCCTGACCTGCTTTATGAGGTCATGATCAAGATGAGCCTGATGGTGGAGGCGACTGCGCCTACGTATGGCCTATCGATTTGGGCCACGTCGACTGACGGAAAGCCCAGTCTGCGTTGGGCCGAAGGGCTCGAGGAACACGAGATTGCGACAGCGGAGACTGTGGTAACGGAGATCTTCGCCAGTCAGGGACGGCCGCAGCTCGCGACGGAGGGCGATCAGTCGATTTGCCTGTTGCTGGCGTTGCCGTCGAGCACTCGCGAAGGGGCGGCGCTCTATGGACGTTGTGTCAGGCCACTGACCGCCCAGCAGGCGAAAGAGTTGAATGCGCTGAGCGACGTGGCCCACCTCGCTCATTCCCATAAATCACCCGGAAACACTGTCGAAAACGTAAGCCGGCCCATGACCACCATGTCGCCGGCGAGTTCGCTGCCCGGTATGGTCTTCAGCAGCCGCGCGATGTGCGAAGTGGCGCGGAACATCGAGCGAATCAAAGATTCCAACTCGACGATTCTCGTTACGGGAGAATCGGGCACGGGCAAGGAGTTGGTGGCGCGCGCGATCCATCGCCTCAGCCGTCGTTCTGAAAGCGAGTTTATTCCTTTCAACTGTTCCGCTGTTCCTGCCGAGTTGATCGAGAGCATGTTGTTTGGACATCGGCGCGGAACGTTTACAGGCGCGATGTCGGACCAGGCGGGACTGATCCGTTCTGCTGAAAACGGCACGTTGTTTCTCGACGAGATCGGCGACCTGCCGCTGTCGCTCCAGCCGAAGCTGTTGCGGTTTCTTCAGGAAGGTGAGATCCACACGCTGGGTGAGCGTGCGCCGCGCAAAGTGAACGTGCGCGTGATTGCCGCGACTCATAAAGATCTCGAAAAGCTCGTCAGCGAAAAACTTTTCCGGGAAGACCTTTACTACAGAATTGCGACGTTGACGGTCCAGGTGCCGCCGTTGCGTGACCGCCCTGAGGACATCTCGGCGCTGATCTCTCATTTCGTCAGCTACTACGCGCGGAAGAACGAGCGGCCCATTTCTGGAATCACCGCCGAGGCAATCCAGATTCTCGAAACCTATTCGTGGCCCGGCAACGTTCGCGAGCTGGCAGCGGAGATGGAGCGCCTGGTCCTCTATGCCGAGGACGACGGTTACATCAGGCCGCAGAACATCAGCGCGCGGATCTTCCCGCAGGGAAACGCTGCGAACCAGCCTCCTGCTGAACGGCTCGAGGATCTACTCGACAACTACGAACGCCGCGTCATCACCGAGACGCTCAAGCGTCACGACTGCAATGTTGCCAAAGCAAGTGAGGCCCTCGGCCTTGGCTCCCGCCAGACTCTCTACAAAAAACTCAAGCGCCTCGCGATCGACATCGGCGACTTCCTTCAGGAAGACACCGAACCCGGAATGCAGTACCGCGCGTAGCCTCCTATTCAATCCGCAGTTGATACTTGTCAACTGCGGGCGACAAACAAAACCCATTAAAACTCGGATTTCATTCGTAACCCGCCTCCTGGGCCAGGTGAACTTGTCAACTGCGGGCGACAAGCCAACTCAAAAACCTCACTAATTCAAGCCTGGCCCACTGGCACACCGGTTGTAAATGTCATGGTCGTCGCAAGGCAACTATGCCTCGCATCAACTGGCGAGCAGACAAACCTTATGAAGGCTAACACCACAAGAAACCTGACATCAGTTGTAATGCTCGTAATCCTTTCTCCGTTCCTGGCGCTGGCGATGCTTGTCAGCATCAAGACCGCGGGAATCAAGGATAACGAGGTATTACTACTGCTGGTGACGTTGTCGAGTGCCGTGTTGAGTGGAATCAATGGTTTTGGCCGCCGCACGGCCAGGTCCGTTCCCCTTACTGCGCCTATCACACAAGCCGGTAAGAACCCTTCGCAAGGCCGCATTCCCTTGTCGGCTCATTCGCAGCAATAACGCCTAATCGAACACCAAAAGGAGCAACAAAATGATTAAGAGATTTTTGCGTGATGAAACCGGTCTCGAACTTTCGGAATACGCAGTGGCCGCAGCGCTCGTCGCGTTGGCTTGCGTCGCCGCTTTCCAGCTGCTCGGCAGCAGCATCGGCACCAAGATCAACAGTCTCGCGGGCACGATCAACTCCGGCAGCACCACTCCGTAGTTCGCATTAAACATGCCGGCAGCGACATGTACGTTCTGCTGCCGGCTGGAGGCTCAAGCCTCAATCGGGTCGAAGATCGAAGCATTGACAGGTTTAAGCAATCGAACTTTGGTCTCCTGACTGCCATCGGGTGGCGCGCCTTGTGAAACTACACAGGTGCGCCGCTACCTTTACGCTGAACTCCCGCAAAGCAAGTGGCCGAAATGCTTAGCCCAAGCGCAACAGTCTTTCAATTATTCCTGGTTCCGCTCGCCGCTGTGATCATCTACCACGACGTGCGGTATCGCCGCATTCCTAATCCATTCGTACTTGCCACTCTGATTAGCGGACTGACCATGAACTTCGCCATCGCGGGGTTGGACGGCGCTTTGAACAGCCTTGGTGGCTGCGTGTTCGCTTTCATTCTGATGTTTATCTTGCACGTCTTCGGAGCCATGGGCGCGGGCGACGTCAAACTGTTCGCCGCGATCGGATCGATCATCGGTGCGCACCTGGTGCTGCCGACTTTCGTCGTGGTGGTGCTGACGGGCGGTCTACTCGCGCTCCTGACCGTACTGCGCAACGGAGCCTTCGGCACGACGATGCATCGGGTGTTGCAGATCCTGGTTGGTTTACTGCCGGGATGGCAAATGCCCAAATTCAGTGTCCCCGCTGATCGTCGCCTCACTATTCCATACGGTGCGGCGATCACTATCGGCGCCATTATCGCAACCGCGATCTTTCACGCTTAACAGCGAACCAACTAGGCCTGAACCTAGCGAGAACGGAGAGTCGAATCCATGCGAAACAAACGTTTCTTCATAGTTTTGGTAGGGGCCCTGATATTCGGCGTGCTCGCTGCCGTGTCAGTCAGCAAATACCTGTCGAGCGCCCAAGCCTACACGAAGAATTTAAATAATGTGGCCGTGGCGAAGGTGTCGATCCCGATCGGCAGCAAGATTGTTGCCGAGCAGATCATGGTGGTCCAATTTCCGAAGGAGTCCACGCCTGACGGAGCCTTCACGGCGCCTGAAAAGCTGGTGGGCCGTGTGGCGGTAACCAACATCGCTGCGCGCGAGCCGATCACGGAATCACGACTGGCAGCAGAAGGGACCGCCGCAGGCCTCGCCGCGATCATTCCTGAAGGCTACCGCGCCATGACCGTTAAGGTCGACGACGCGGCCGGTATCTCCGGATTCATCCAGCCGGGTACGCTCGTTGACGTCGTCGTGGTGATCGATCCTGAAGGTATTGCCAGAACAAACCCGATCTCGAAGATCGTGTTGCAGAACATCAAGGTTTTGGCGAGCGGTCAGAACATCGACAAACCGAAGGACGAGCGTGAAGCTAACAGCGTCAAGGCCGTGACGCTCCAGGTCACTCCCGAGCAGGCTGAGAAACTCGCACTCGCATCGAGCGAAGGCAAACTCCAGCTCGTAATGCGCAGCCAGATCGATCAAGGCGACGAGCAGACTAAGGGCGTCAACAAGCGGAACCTGTTAGGGGGCGACGTCGCCCAGCCCGTACCAGAGCCAGGTTCACTGAAAAGTGAACAGCCGAAATCCACAGCGAAGCCGGCCGTCCGCCGCGCCGCTCCAGTTTCGAACTCAGCAACCCCAGCTCCTCAACCGACACCGCGCACGCAAGTCGAAATGATCGAAGGCGGGAAGAAGCGCAGCGTCGAGTTTCCATAGGTCAGTGTCAGCTCAGAATTAGCCCCGGCGCTATCGAAGCGCCGGGTAACTCTTGAAGTGGATCGCATCGACGATCGCTAGAAACAAAAGGAGCATAAGATCATGCAGAGCCGTTCCCCAATGCGCCGAGTGAGTTTAGTGCTGGCGGCGTTGATTACTATCTTTAGTTATTCCATCTCCCACGCCCAGGAAAACTCCTATAAGGCGTCGTTCCAACAGAACAAAGAGGCGATCCCTGTAAACGTTCTCGTGGGACAGTCGCGCGTGATCAATTTCGATCGCCCGGTTGGACGCTTTTCAGTGTCGAATCCTGAAATTGCCGAAGCCGTGCTCGTCACGCCCGACCAGGTGCTCGTGAATGGAAAAGCTTTTGGTCAGGTCAACTTCATTGCGTGGGAGCAGACCGGCGGACAGTTTTTGGTGTTTGACGTTTATGTCCGAGCCAACCTGTCGCTGCTCGATTCCCAGATTCGTGCGTTGTTTCCCAAAGACGACATCCGCCTGAGCCAGGCCAATGGTTCGGTGGTGATTTCGGGTAGCGTGGCGAATGCGACGACCGCGTCGCAGGTACAGAGTGTTATCGAAGCCGCGAATTTCAAAGTGGTGAACATGTTGACCTCGCCGGTCACCGACGCCACTCAGATTCAACTTCAGGTCCGCGTCGCGGAAGTGAATCGCAACCGGCTGCGCGACTACGGCACGTCGTTCTCGTCAGGACCTCCGGGAGGAACTGGCGGTTACTGGAACAGCGGCAATGGTCCAAGCGTTCTCGGCGACACCACGACCAGCCCGGCGGGCGCCATCATCGACACCATCATTCAACCGGCGCTCAACCTTTTCGTTTTCAATCGTCAGATCAATACGGGCGCGATGCTCAGACTCATGCGCCAGGAAGGCGCCTTCCGTGAGTTGGCCGAACCAAACCTGATCGCCATGAACGGCCAACAGGCGAGCTTCCTCGCCGGTGGCGAGTTCCCGGTGCCAGTGCTCCAGATGGGCCAGCAGGGCAGCGGCATCACCATCATGTGGAAAGAGTATGGCATCCGTCTCAACTTCAAGCCGACCATCATCGACGAAGACCACATCCGTCTCGAGCTCGAGCCGGAAGTTTCCACTATCGACTTTGCCACGGGCGTTCGCTTCAATGGTTTCGTAGTTCCGGCGCTGCGCACTCGTCGTGCGAAGACTGGCGTTGAACTTCGCGATGGCCAGTCGTTCGCCCTCGCCGGCCTGCTGGACAACAACGAAACGAAGACGTTGTCGCGCATTCCGATCGTCAGTGACATTCCGGTAATCGGCGCTCTCTTCAAATCGAAATCGTTCGAGAAGAAAGAGACCGAGCTGATGTTCTTCGTTACCGCGCACATGGTTAAGCCGGTCAACACCGACGACCTTCCGAACATGCGTGGCATCGATGGTCTGAAGGGCAACTCGCCATTGGGCGTTGAGCCTAAAGGTGGTGAAGGCATCTCCGGTCAGAGCGGCTACAAGGTTTCGGGACAGAACGGTGACACCCCGGTTTCGACTCCGGCTGCTCCGGCCAAAACTGAACAGAAAACCAAAACTACAGACGCTGCTACGCAAACCAGCACCTCCGGATCGGTCGGAAGTGTTCGGCGTGCCGATCATGATTTACCGGTCGCGAAGGCTGTAGTACGCGGCGACTTCAATCCGGAAACAGTAAGACCCTGGTAAGTGTTTGCCGCTTAGATCTTCGTTGCAGCAGAGGGGGGAAGCAAATGAAGCAAAGGTCAAACAAACAGGCAGGTAGTAGAAAACGTGAGCGAGGTTCAATTCTGGCTACATCCGCAATCGGGATGTTAGCCATCCTGCTGGCAGTGGGTTTGGGAGTTGATATCAGCAGGTTCTATCTCACGAAAGCGGAACTTCAAAATGCAGCGGATGCAGCGGCGCTTGCCGCTGTATCCGCGCTCGACACTTCGCCCGATGGCATTCACAAGGCTGTCGATCGCGCAGTAGCGAGTATGAATAAGTACGACTTCCGTACCACACCCGTTAGCTTCCCCCGCGCGAACGTTCTGTTTGCGAAGAACCTCAACGACGATCCGTATATGAGCGAGGCGTCGGCGGCCGCGACGGCGGTAGCCCCAGACATTCGCTTCGTCAAAGTTACAACCGATCCGTCAGCGGTCCCGGTTTCATTTGCAGTATCAATGCTCGGCACTAGCCAGAATCAGATCGCAACTGCAACAGCCGGATTCTCCGTTCCACTCAACAAGTTCTGCAATTTCCTGCCCGTATCAGTAATTGACTATGGCACTCCGATCACTCCTGGCCAAACCTACACGTTCCGCGCGTCGTCAGGTACTTCAGTCTCACCTGGCAATTATCAGATTCTCGCGGTAGCGGGCGAAGGCGGTAAGGACGTACGTGTCGGTCTCGCGGCGGGCGTTGATAGATGCGCGAGCCCCGGGCAGGAATACGCCGTCGATACCAAAACCGGCGTGACTGCCGGTGCAGTGCGGCAGGGATTGAACACGCGATTCGACGAATATGTAACATCGCAAGTCAATCCTGATGACATGCCGCCGGACGCGAATATCAAAGAAGGCATCGATCACAACACTTACCTGCACCCCCAATCGGGTGATATCCAGACGCCGAGTCACCCCGCTGTCGAAGGCCGTCGGCTGGTTGTGATTCCGATTGTGAAACAATCGGAGTACGACCAGGGTCGAAACGTCGTGAAGTTCAATCGCTTCGGCCTCTTCTTTCTGAAGACAAAAGTCGGCAGTGGCAGTGGCGGCGAATTGCAGGCCGAGTACGTAGACGTCCCACAGTTGGGCCAGGGTGGATACGATCCCAATGGCGCACCTGTCAACGGTCTGATGGCGGTTCCGGTCCTGTACAAATAAAGGCGGCAAATATGATGCACCATCGAATACGAAAAATTCGCAGTACGCGCAGGTCGCGCCGCTTCCGATGGCTGAATCGATTTCGCCGTGACGAACGGGGCGTGCAACTGCTGGAAATGGCGATCGTGATCCCGATCGTGTTGGTTCTGTTTGCGGCGGTCGCGGAGTTTGGTCGGTACTTCTACGAGTACACCACTTTGGCAAAGGCTTCGCGGCTTGGTTCGCGTTACATGATTTCCAAGTGTCTGAATAGCTCAGTCAATTACGAAGGTATCGCCAAGAGTATCGTCGTCTATGGAAACGCAACGGGCTCCGGCTCGCCGATCCTTACTGGGCTAACTGCCGATAATGTGGACATCACTTACACCGGGCCCATTTCCAGCATTCCCGAGACTGTGACGGTGACCATCGTCAATTACCCGCACCAACCGCTTTTCAACCTGGGAGCGATGCTCAATAACAATGCTCTGTCAATGGCCGTCGACGTGAAACCGAGCACAACGATGCGTTACTTGCTCAACACGCCGTGTGTATGAAAGGACCAACTATGCTGCACTGCAAAAAACGTAAAGACAATGAAAAAGGCGCAACGTTGGTTGAGTTCTCAATTGGAATCACCGTGTTTGCGATGGCTATGTTTGCCGTTCTCGAATTCGGCCGCGTTTTGTGGGCCCATAACGCATTGACCGATGCGGCGCGGCGTGGGGCCCGCTATGCCACGTTGCATGCCCAGGCTGATAGCGCGTCGGTTAAGAACGTGGTCGTCTACGGTAATGCAGCGGGCACCGGCAGTCCCATGCTTCCAAATCTGACCACCGATAAGGTCCTCGTCAATTACAACGGCTTTGGGCTGAACGAAGGGACCGTGACGGTGAGCATCGACAGCTATCAGCTTCAGCTAGTGCTTCCGTTCACGGGGGCAGGCATCACGATGCCCAGTTATTCGACGACGCTTACGGCTGAATGCGCCGGGTTAATTCCGAACAGTGTCTAAGTCTTCGAACCCACTGCGGGCGGCTTCCTGAGTAAGCCTGCCTGTCGCACATCGCGCCGAGTGACATCGGCCTTGAGTTTTGCGATGTCCCGCCGCTAAACCCCCGGCACTCTGTCAGTAATTTTCAAATCCGCCGCCGGCAGTGGGATCGAATGAAACAGTAAAGAGGAACCAAATGACGGAACCAATTTCAGTAGTAGTGCTGAGCACCGGGCTGGAAAACTTCAAAGACATTCGCAGAGCTTTGACTGCCGAACCGCGGGTGCAACTCCTCGCCGGCGGAAATGACGCCGATCAGCTGTACGAAGAGATTGTTCGGTTGAAGCCGACAGCGGCCATCATTGCGTTGGGTGCAAGCGCCGACAACGCGGTGCGATTCATCCAGCGATTGAAGAGCGAATGCCCTGACACCGCGCTGATTTCGGCGGCGCAGAACGCTTCACCGGAAATGATTCTGAACAGTTTGCGTGCGGGCGCCCGCGAGTTTCTGCGCTTACCCATCATCGCCGACGAACTGCGCACCGTGCTTGATCGAATTTCAGAGTTCACTACCAGACAGGTTGAAGCGCCGAAGAAGAAAGGCCGAATGGTTGCCGTGTTTTCCAGCAAGGGTGGATGCGGCACGTCGTTCATGGCTACGAACCTTGCCGCAGCGACGAACTCGAGGACCGTCGTAGTCGATCTCAATCTTCAGGCCGGCGACTTGCCGCTCTTCCTTGGCCTGGAAGCCAAGTATTCCATCGCCGACATGGTGGAAAAACGGCAACGCCTCGACGAAACGCTCATCAACACTCTCGTGACGCAGCACTCCACGAACCTATGGTTGCTCGCAGCTCCGCGCGAAGCAGACTCGGCCGACGAGATCGAACCGCAGCACGTTTTCGAAGTGCTACAAAAACTGCGCGAACATTTCGACTACGTCGTCCTCGATCCGCAGCACACTTTCGACTCCATCACGCTGGCCGCGCTCGACCAGTCTGACGAGATCATCCTGGTCCTGACACTCGACATCCCCGCGATTCGCAGTACACAGCGCGCACTCGAGATCTTCGATCGACTCGGTTATCCGCGTACCAAAGTGCGCATCGTTGTAAATCGTTGGAGCAAACAGATCGATCTCGATCTGCGACAGGTGGAGAAGTTTTTGGGAGAACCGTGCATCGGATTTGTGCCGAGCGATTATCAAACGGCCGTTAACTCCATCAACCTCGGCACTCCGCTGGTCCAGGCTGAACCTACTTCCAGGATCGCCGCGGAAATTCGCCGGATTGCGGAAACCATCTCGTTAGGTGTCGCGCCAATCGAACAAGTAAGTCAGCGTAAGGGTTTCCTGGGCTCGCTCCTCAAGAAGCAACCGGCGCAAAGGCAGTTCAAACTCCAAACTTCAATGGAAAAGGTTTAGTCGCAGCGGTTGACGTCCGCACTCGGAAAAAATCATGGCACTACGTGAAAGATTAATCGGCAATCAAGGCGGCCCTGGCGGCCCATCGGATGGTACCGGACAACACTCCTTCCAGGAGATGAAGGCGCGCCTGCACCGCACGCTCATCAACCGGATGGATCTGACCAAGCTCTCGACGCTGACTCCAGAGCAGGTCCATGCTGAAGTTTCACGCCTGGCGGAAAGCGTTCTGGCCCAGGAAGCCATGCCCTTGTCGGTTTCCGAACGCGAGCGACTCGTCAGTGACGTACAGCACGAACTGTTCGGTCTCGGACCGCTCGAGCCGTTACTGAAGGATCCGACGATCTCCGACATCCTCGTCAATTCACACGACACGATCTACATCGAGCGGCGCGGCAAGCTCGAACCCACGACCGTGCGATTCAAAGATGACGAACACCTGATGCGCGTGATCGAGCGAATCGTGTCGTCAGTTGGACGTCGCATCGACGAGTCGTCGCCGATGGTCGACGCTCGTTTGCAGGATGGATCGCGCGTCAATGCGATCATTCCGCCGTTGTCGATCGATGGACCGGTGCTTTCGATCCGTCGTTTTGGCGCCGATCCGTTGAAGATGTCGTCGCTGATTGATAACAAAGCGCTGACGAAAGACATCGCCGACATGTTGCAGATGGTCGTACACGCGCGTCTTAACGTGTTGATATCAGGTGGAACCGGCGCCGGTAAAACGACGCTGCTCAACGCGCTTTCGGCTTTCATTCCCGAGAACGAACGTATCGTCACGATCGAAGACTCGGCGGAACTGCAACTGCAACAGCCACACGTCGTACGGCTCGAAACGCGGCCCCCGAACATTGAAGGCCGTGGCGAAGTAACGCAGCGAGACCTCGTCCGCAACGCTCTGCGTATGCGTCCCGATCGCATCGTGATCGGCGAGGTGCGCGGCGGCGAAGCGATCGACATGCTTCAGGCCATGAATACGGGCCACGACGGCAGCTTGACGACGATCCACGCCAACACTCCGCGCGATGCTCTGGCGCGCCTGGAGACGATGATCCAGATGACGGGTATGCGTCTTTCGGATCGCGCGATGCGCCAGCAGGTCGCGTCGGCTCTCGATCTCGTCGTGCAGGTCGCGCGACTGTCCGACGGTGGACGGCGCGTGACGTCCATCTCCGAAGTCACCGGCATGGAAGGTGAGACGATCACGATGCAGGAGATCTTCATGTATGAGCGCACCGGCGTCGACAAGGAAGGTCAGGTGATTGGCCGCTTCAAGCCGACGGGAATTCGTCCGCGCTTTGCCGAACGGTTAAAAGCTTGCGGTTTGCAGTTGCCGCGCGTCTTCTTCGAGGAGATGTAAGTCAAAATGTTCATATCGTTTCTCGTATTCGTCTTTGCTCTCTTCCTGGTTCTGGGCGCCTATCTGCTGGCGACCCACAGCACGGACAAGAAACGCGCGCGACTGCAAAAACGGCTTTCCGAAGCGTTGCTGCATTCCGCTCACACTGAAGACATCGATGTAGTGCTCGCTCGGAGCGAGTTGATGAGCGAGATCCCGTGGGTCAACCGCACGCTCATCAGCCTTCAGGCGGCGCTGCACCTGAAGCGCATGTTGGACCAGGCTGACCTGCACATCACGCCGTCGCGCCTGCTGATGTTTTCAGTCATGGCCGGACTGCTTGGTGGACTCGCGGCGTCAGTGCTGACGATTTACATTCCGATCATGATCCTCGCCGGACTAGTTTGTGCATCGATCCCCTTTGTGCACGTTTGGTGGAAACGAAAGAAGCGGTTCGACGCGTTTCTCGAACAGCTTCCGGATGCGCTGGATCTGATCAGCCGCGCGCTAAGCGCCGGCCACGCGTTCTCGGAAGCGCTGCACATGGTTTCGATCGAGATGCCCGAACCGGTTGCGGCCGAGTTTCGCAAAGCTTACGAAGAGCAGAACCTCGGTCTGTCAGTGAAACTGGCACTCGAGAACCTGACGCAGCGAATGCCGCTACTCGATCTCAAGATGTGCGTCACCGCGATCCTGATTCAACGCGAGACGGGCGGAAATCTCGCCGAGATCCTCGAGAAAGTTGCTTACACGATCCGTGAACGTTTCCGCATTCTGGGCGATCTGAAAACGTTGACGACGAGCTCGCGCATGTCGGCATGGCTGCTCTGCGCGCTACCAATCGGTGTGGCGCTGGCAGTCACGATAATGAATCCTGAATACATGAGCGTGCTGTGGAAAGATCCGCGCGGTCATATCCTGATCGGTGTGGCGCTGGCGTTAGAGATCACGGGAATGTTGATTGTACGAAAGATACTGAGGATCAAGATCTAGATGGGACTTTGGTCTTAGGTCTTTGGTCTTTTGGACCAATGGCCAAGACCCAAAGACCAAAGACCCAAGACCAAAGACCCAAGACCAAAGACTACAATGCTACTCATAATCGCCATCTCGACTTTCGTCTGCATCTCGCTCGGAATGCTGGGTGTCTACTGGCTGTTGTACAGGCCGCAGAGTGCTTCCACGGAAAGACTGCGCCGGCTCGCCGGGCGAGACGGCACTCAGAACCCGGGCACGACGGCTGTTCTCCCGGATGAGTCGGCCGCCACCGACATCGCGCAGAAGATCGCGCAACCACTCAACAAGCTGCTGCCCCCGTCGGCAACTGAAGCCCGCAAGCTGCAAAGGCAATTGATGCACGCGGGATTTCGCTCCCCTGAAGCGCCGATCATCTATCGCGCTATTCAGTTGAGCTCGATGGCTGGGTTCCCTCTAGTCGTCGCAGGTCTCTGCGCTTTATCAGGCAAGCCGCTTGGCGATGCATTGATCTACATCATCCTCGCTTTTGTCGCCGGCTTTATCCTGCCTCGTTATTTTCTGCGTCGCATCACGAAAAACCGCCAACGCGAACTGCGTTGGGGCCTGGCCGATGCGCTGGACCTGATGGTCGTCTCAGTTGAAGCAGGTCTCGGACTCAATGCGGCGATGCTGAAAGTCGCGAGCGAGTTGAGAGACGTACACACCCCGATTGCGGTCGAGTTTGAGCTGGCAAACCTCGAGATTCGCGTCGGACGCGACCGTGACGAAGCGTTGCGCAATCTCGCCGAGCGCACCGGCGTCGAGGACTTGCGCAGTCTCGTCGCGATGCTGATTCAGACAGACAAGTTTGGTACTTCGATCGCCAAAGGACTGCGCGTGTTTTCAGACGGACTGCGGACCAAACGCCGCCAGCGAGCCGAACAGGAAGCGCAAAAAGCCGCAGTCAAACTGCTGTTTCCACTGGCGTGTTTCCTGTTTCCGGTGCTTTTCATCGCCATCCTTGGCCCCGCTGCCCTCAACCTCATGGACGTGCTAGCAAAAATGGACTAGAGGTCAGAACGTAGAGGAGTTGGACCAATGAGCAAACGCAGAATCATAGCCATTCTAATCGCACTTCTACTGACGATAGCCGCGACCGCGATGTGGAGCGCATCCACGATCGAACGTGAGGGCGATCCCGACGCGATCGTTCTCGAGGATTCAGGATCAGAGGCAGGCACTGCCGACGAGCAGCCAGGGAAGAAGGGTGGCAACAAGGTCCTCAAAGTCGTAACCGCTCCGTTCAGGGCCGTCGGCCGCTTGTTCGGCCGTGGTGGTAACGACGAGAACAAGATCGAGCGCATGACCGAAAAAGACGCCGAGCGTTTTGAGAGCGTCGCCGTTACGCGCATTGAAGATGCACGCACCGTCAAGCGCGTTACTGCCGCCAGCTCCGCCCGCGAACATCTCGAAGCCGGACGTGAGTTTCTGCTCAACGGCGCGTACAACGAAGCCGTCTCGGAATTGTCGATGGCCGTGTCACTCGATCCGAAGTTGACCGAAGCCCACAACCTGCTGGGCGTTGCGTTCGATAAAAAAGGTTTCGGAGACCGCGCGAAAGAATCCTTTGAACGAGCGGTGAAACTCGAAGAAGACGCGGAAACGCTGAACAACCTCGGCTTCGCGCTGTATCAGAACGGCAACTATCGCGCGGCGGTGGACCGTCTGAAGCGCGCGTCGAAACTGGCTCCAACAGACGAACGCATTCTGAACAACCTTGGTCTCGCGTACTGCCGGCTCGGAAAGATCGACGAAGCTTACAAAGCGTTCACGCGCGCGACGGGCCAGGTTAATGGAAATCTGAACACCGCGAAAATGCTCGAACGGTTTGGTCGTGAAGACGACGCGATTCGCTACTACGAAGCCGCGCGTCAGCTCGAGCCGAACAATACGATCGCGCTGCGACGTCTTGCCGATCTATACAACCGCGTGGGCCGCAGCGCAGATGCGGAAGCCGCTCGCGCCGCGCTCGCGATCGCGTCGAATGGCACCGTCCTGGTCACGAGCGGGAAATAACCCCACAGAGAAAGAGAGTCTCACGATGTCGCATACGACAATTCTGACGCGCGCGGAAATCGAAAGCATGGGGCCGCCACTCCCCGAGGAGATCGCCGACACCGGCGTCTCCGAGCAGTTCTTGTGCGACCTCGCGCTGAAGCACGTGGCCATGTTGCCAGAGCCGACGACGGCCGCCGTGTCCGAACGCATCAATCTTCCCCGTATGCTGACTGAAGAGCTGCTTCAACAGCTATACCGAGAGAAGTTGATTGAAGTGAAGATGCAGGCGACGATGGGTTCGACTCGTTACGCGATGTTGGACCACGGCTGGGATCGTCTCACGCGTCTGTTGTCAATCTCCGGTTACGTCGGACCAGCGCCGGTTTCGTTACGCGATTACACGCACATGATGAAGTTGCAGTCGATCCCGTCGAATACGGCGTCGATGGAAACCGTGCGTCAGGCGTTTCACGATCTGGTGCTGCCGGAATCGTTGTTACAGACGCTCGGCTGCGTCATCAACTCGCGTCGTTCTTTGTTTCTGACAGGTTTGCCCGGAACCGGCAAAACGGCGGTCGCCGAACGCATCAACAATGCGCTTAACGGTGCGATTTGGATTCCCTATGCGGTCGAGATCGACGGACAGATCATCCGCGTATTCGACAATCATTGTCACGAAGAAATGCCGGCGGATGAGACGCCGGTCGATTTCGATCGTCGCTGGGTACCGATAAAACGGCCGCTCGTCGTCGTCGGCGGTGAGTTGACGCTGGAGAACGCCGACCTGACGTGGAGTGATGCCGCCAAGTTTTACGAAGCGCCGTTTCAGATGAAATCAAACGGCGGCACGCTCGTGATCGACGACTTTGGCCGTCAGCGTGTGGCGCCACAAGACCTGCTGAACCGTTGGATCGTTCCGCTGGAACGGCGCGTCGACTATCTCGCGCTGCACACCGGAAAGAAGATCGAAGTCCCATTCGAGCAGCTAGTTGTTTTTTCTACGAACCTGGATGAGAACGATCTTGCTGACCAGGCGTTTCTGCGACGTATGGGCTATCGCGCGCGCGTGGAGCCGCCAACGGCCGGCGCTTACTGCGACATTTTCAGGTACCAGGCAGGCAAACGCGGCATGAAGATCGAACAGCCGGTGTTGGACTACATCCTGTCCAAGTATCGTAACGAGCGCCGGCAGATGAAAGGTTGCGAACCGCGCGACATTCTCGACCGCGCCACTGATATTTGCCAGTTTGAGAACCACAGCCTGCAACTGACGCCGCACATCGTCGACATCGCCTGGAGTAATTACTTCGGCGCGTCGCACTCCTTCGCGCAGCAGCAGCCAACGCAGCAGCAAGCGGATCCATTGGAGCTATGAGACTATTCCTGATCGGAATATTTATTTTGGTCTGCTCATCTCACGGATTCGCACAGGGCCGTGAAGAGATAAGACTGAAACTCGTGAATGGTTCGTCTATCGTTGTAGACGAAGCAACCGAAACTCCGCAGGGTGTTTGGTACCGCCAGGGCAACCTCAGTAATTTTCTCCCAAAAGAAAAAGTCAAAAAGGTTGAGCGCACGACGATCGAGCCGGCAGCGCCTGCTGCCGTGCAGAGCACGAACGACGATGATCATTTCGAAGTCACCGAAGCCGTCGCCGAGGCTGCACCGAAAAGCGGAAACTATGATCAGCCCGTCTGGATTTATCTAAAGGGCGGCGCGCGTGTTGAAGCTGATAGCGCTTCGGAGTCACCGGCGGGTGCGTGGTACAAACGCGGCGGAATGTCGATGTTCATCGATCGCAGCCGCATCGATCGCATCGACCTCGAGCCGCCAGGTACGAGCGCGCAAGGCGGAAAGAAAGCAAGCGGTTGGAGCACCGGAAGGCCGGCTCTCGATCGACTCATTCACGTTAACGGTAGCAAGTACAACGTCGATCCGTACTTGATCTTTCTGGTGATGGAGCAGGAGTCGCATTTCAACCCTCGCGCTCTGTCGCCAAAAGGCGCGCGCGGGTTGATGCAGCTCATGCCGGGAACGGCAGCTCGTTTCGGCGTGCGACATGCGCACGATCCGGCGCAAAACATTTCCGCCGGCACTCGCTATTTGCGCGAGCTGCTGAATCGTTTCAACAACCGTGTCGACCTCGTGCTCGCGAGCTACAACGCCGGCGAAGGTGCGGTTGCGAAGTTTGGCAATCGGGTGCCGCCATATCGAGAGACTCGTAACTACGTCAAGAAGATTGCCTATCGTTACAAGCGTACGACGGTCCGCACCCGCAAGCCTGCGAAATCAACCACATGAAACGATTACTTACTGCATTCTATCTGTGCGTTTCATTATTCGTAATTGCTGCTCACGCTCAGCAAACGGCGGAGAGCTCGCTTACGAACGAATCGGTTATCAAACTCGTCAAGGCCGGATTCAAAGAGAAAACCATCATTTCGATCATTCATAACCGGCCAGGCGTGTTCAAGCTTGAACCGGAAGAACTGATCCAACTCAAACGTCAGGGTGTGACCGAGAACATCATCCTCGCAATGCTCTCGACGCAGAATGCGACGTTCACGATTAGTGAAGACGAGTGGGTCTCGGATGAGACGTTCTTCAACAAGGGCGCGAAGAAGCCGGCGAACGGTGGAGGTTCGCAGGATTCAGGGTCGAGTATTTTTGGTTCCGGCGGAAGTTCGCAATCCCAGAGCTCTCGCAGCGGGAACGGCGGAAACCTGAATGAAGGAGTAGTTACCGGATCCGCTAGTGTCCGAATCCTCAAACCGCAAAGTGAAAGCGGCAGTGCCGCCGCAACGCCGAAGCTCGAAAAGACTCCGGTGTTGGATAACGAGGGCGTAATCCGGCTGGTCCAGGCAGGTTTTTCCGAAGGAACGATAATCAAGCGGATCGAAGAATCGCCCGTCGACTTCGACCTCTCCCCCGGCAAACTCGACGAACTCTACAAGAAGCGCGTTACCGATCAAATCATCGCCGCCATGGCGGCCGCCATGGGAAAAGATCGGTAAGACCCTAATCATTCAGATTATTTTCGCCGATGAAGTTATTTAACGTTTGGCAGTTTCTGCTTATCGCAGCCGTTTTCGTTCCTCTCGAGCGCTTATTCGGCCTGCGCAAAGAACAGAAAATCTTGCGAGCGAAATGGCGGCTGGACCTGGTCTACACTTTCGTGAATGGCGCGCTCATCACGGTCGGCATCATGCTTGTAGTACTCGTCGCGGGCACTATTTTCGCTCAGGTGTTGCCGCAAGCATTACGCGCTGCCGTCGCGTCTCAGCCTTTGTTGATTCAGCTTCTCGAAGCTGTTGTCGCCGGCGATCTCTTGTTCTATGCCGCGCACCGTCTCTTCCACACCGTACCATTTCTTTGGAAGTTTCACGCCGTTCACCACTCGATCGAGGAGATGGACTGGCTGGCTGCGGCGCGCGTCCATCCGTTCGATCAAATCGCGACTAAGGGCGCTTCTATTCTGCCTCTCCTCGCCTTCGGCTTTTCCGACGCTGTAATCGCGGCTCACGCACTGATTTACTGCTGGCACTCGTACTTACTTCATTCGAATGTAAGGATCAAATTCGGCCCGTTGAAGTGGGTGGTCGCTTCGCCCGAATATCATCATTGGCATCACGCGAACGAACAGGAAGCTTACGACAAGAACTACGCCGCGCAACTCTCCATAATCGACAGGCTCTTCCACACACTCTATTTACCGCAAGGGAAGACACCCGCGAAATACGGCACTGACGAACCCGTGCCGCGCGGCTACTTAGCACAGCTCATCTCTCCTTCCGCCGGAGAACAGAATCTCTACGTCAAAGAGGACCTCCGATATGATCGATCGCCAGACTATAGCGAACGAGTTTCAGAAACCAGTTCGTGTTGAGGTCAAGCTGTTGGACCTCGTCACGCGAATTGTGCCCGCAACGTTTTTTCTGGTTGTCCTGGTCCAGAAGGTCCAGGAGAATTATTCATTTATCATTAGCGGTCAGGCGGGTGACAGTGCGCAGTCGTGGAAGTTTTTTGCTGAAATCGTATCTCGATCCTCCACCATCCTCTTTTTGGGTCTACTGTCGATCTTATTCGTCATCAGGCTGGAGCCAATCAAAAAGGCTCAAGGAATGTTACCGAGAGTTTTAGCGATAGCTGGTACTTTCTCGATGACCGTCGTGACCATCTTTCCGCGGGCGCCTCTTCCTTTTACGCTAACAGTGATTACGAGCGTGCTGAGCCTGGTGGGGACGGGGCTATCGCTCTTTGCCCTCGTACACCTGGGACGGTCATTTAGTGTAATGGCCGAAGCAAGACGATTGGTAACTTCGGGACCTTATCGCCTCGTCCGGCACCCTTTGTACTTGTTTGAAGCCCTGGCATCGCTGGGCATTTTGTTCCAGTTCTTCTCCTTTTACAGCGTGCTCATATATGTCGCCCATTGCTTCTTTCAATTACAGCGGATGAGAACGGAAGAAACGGTCCTGGAAGGCGTGTTTCCCGAATACCAGACTTACAAATTAAAGACGTCGAGAATCATTCCCGGCGTCTATTGAGTTCCGCCGCATCCTGGACAAAATGCAACACCGTCCAGTGACTGCCGATCGTTTGTAGCACGAGGATACACGGGCCACTCTCCTCAGCGAACGCCTAAGCTCACCTAAGTTAAAAAATAGTTAGACTTATCTTCTCGACAACTTAAGGCACGGTCATTGCCATGGATTTTCGGGCCTCAGAATGCCCCGAGATCAAAATTAGAAACTGGACGGAGAGCCGATGCGACCGATCAAGCATGCAGAACGTGGATTGACTATTATTGCGGGAGGTATTTTTAACGCGATTCAGTCAG
Source organism: Acidobacteriota bacterium (assembly GCA_046732935.1). GTDB lineage: Bacteria > Acidobacteriota > Blastocatellia > Pyrinomonadales > Pyrinomonadaceae > PSRF01. The sequence continues at coordinate 55,800 of JBKPOC010000012.1, forward strand.
TAAATAAGTACAAGCCTAATCCTTCTTTTACTCCAAAGTGGTCAGACAAACCCTTGCTCAAGTCGTGGCAGAAGAGCAAGCCAACTCTCGGATGGCCGCGAACCACTGATTCGCTGTGTCCGAATTGCGTCATCGAGGCGCGCGAAGCAATCCTGAGTGGAAAGAAGGACGTCAGCGTCCTTATTAATGAGAAGGTCGGCGAGATCAAAGCGCAGATCATCGAACGCGACGGCCAAATCTGGATGGTCAAGGATTGCCCGATCCACGGCCACTTCGAAGACATGATGGCCATCGACTCTAAGTTTCTTACCCACATCGAGAAGATGTTTCCCGGGCGCGACATCGACGCCCACAACGACGAGAAGCTGCACAATCACGGTTCGAGCACCGTCAAGTACGGTCGCGGCGCGGTCTTGACCGTCGACTTGACCAACCGCTGCAACATGATGTGCGACCCATGCTTCATGGACGCGAACCAGGTCGGTTTCGTTCACGAGCTGAGCATGGACGAGATCAAGGAGATTCTCGACAACGCGATCACGATCAAACCGCGGCGCCAGATGTCAGTGCAGTTCTCCGGTGGCGAACCGTCGATCTCGCCGCACTTCATCGAGGCCATCAAGTACTCGCGCAAGGTTGGTTACAACAGCGTGCAGGCGGCGACAAACGGAATCGAGTTCGCCAAGAGCAAAGACTTCTGCCGGCAAGCTGCTGAAGCCGGTCTGCGTTACGTTTACCTTCAGTTCGACGGAATCGGCAACGACGCGAACAGCCACCGTCAGGTTGGTAACCTTTTCGACGTCAAGATGCGCGCCATCAACAACCTGCACGAAGCAGGCGTTGAAATTGTGCTCGTCACCACGCTCGTCAACGGTATCAACAACGACCAGGTCGGTTCGATCATTCGCTTCGCGCTCGACAATCCGAAGAAGATCGCGTTCCTTTCGTTCCAACCGGTTTCGTTCACCGGACGTGACGAAGAGATCACCGAACAGCGTCGTCTGCAACAGCGTTACACGCTCTCGCATCTCGCTCACGACGTGAAGAATCAGGTTGGCATCACCGAACCGACGCGCGACTGGTTCCCGCTCTCGTTGATGGGCGCGTTTGCCGACTTTGCGGACCTTGTTCACGGACCGAACGCCGAATGGGGACAGGTCTCTTGCGGCTGCCATCCGAATTGCGGCGTGGGCACGGCGGTGATGATCGACAAGGAAAACAGGGAAATGCGGCCGGTGCCGGAGTTCCTGAATATTCCGGGTCTCGTCAAAGACATGCAGAAGATCACCGACGCCGCGCGCGGCAAGTGGATGTCGAACTTGATGATGGGCCTGGCGCTCTTGAAGCACTACAACCCGTACAATTCACCGTCTCAGTTCACGCTTTACGAGCTCTTCAAGAAGTTTGACAAGTCGTTTGGCTTGACCGGCAAGGACTACGGCAAGGTCACCGGCGATCGCAGCACGCAGGACATCGAGAAGCGCCGTTCGGATCGTTGGAACTTCCTGTTCATCGCCGGCATGTGGTTCCAGGATCTCTTCAACTACGACTTCCGCCGCACCGAGATGTGCATCATCCCGTACGGCACGCAGGAAGGCGAGATTTCGTTCTGCGCCTATAACACCGGTATCGGTTGGAGAAACATCATCGAGAACATGCACCAGAACGCGACCGTGGCGAAGTGGTACGAAGAGCACGGCCGTCACGAGATCTTCGCCGGCGGCAAGGACGTTCACCTGGCCGACAAGGCGCATAGCATGATCCTGAACGAAGTCGACCTGACCCGGCCGAACAAGCCGCAGATGGAAGGCCCGAAGACGGCGCACGAAGAAGCAGTGATGATGCGCAAGCTTTATCAGGAAATGGTTTTGAAGCAGCAGTTGAACACCAAGGAAGCTGACAAGCCGGTCCAGATCAAAGGTCTGAGCCGCAAGAAAGAAGAAGAACCGGCTGAAGCGGTCCTGGTTTAGTCAAGGATTACAGGAGGGCGCAAAGAGGCAGGGATCAATCCCAAATTGGTTCTTGCCTTTTTGTGTTTTTGGGGGTTTGTGGTTAAATATCCGTCCGATTTGATGAAAGGAAACGCCGAGAACGAATGGCAATAGTTACAGTTAATCAGGGTGAATCGATTGAGAGCGCGCTGCGCCGCTTCAAGCGCAAAGTGATGACCGAGGAGATTATCAAGGATGCGAAGAAACATGCATTCTTTATCCCTCCCGGTCAGAAGGCCAAGTTGAAATCGGCCCTGGCGCGCAAACGAAACAAGAAGAAGGGCCGGATGCGCATCCCGCGCGACTAAGTTTCTTCCCCTGCACACGCCACAGGCCGTACTCTTATCTCACCAATCGTCTTAGCCGGGTTCCAAGATGATCCGTGTTGTCCTATGAGTGCTGAAGCATGACGCGAATCTTGCTTACCAACGATGACGGCATTCACTCCGACGGGCTAATCAAACTCGAGGAAGCCCTGAAGACGTTGGGTGACGTCTACGTCGTCGCGCCTGCTTCCGAGATGAGCGGCGCGTCGCACAGTCTGACTCTCGCGCGCCCGCTTCGCATCCGCCAACTCGACAGCCGTCACTGGGCGATCGACGGCACTCCGACTGACTGCGTCACACTCGCACTCAACAAGATTCTTTCCGACCAGGAACGTCCCGACATCTGCGTCTCCGGAATCAATCACGGCGGCAATCTCGGAGACGATGCGACTTATTCAGGCACCGTGGCCGGCGCGTTAGAGGCGACGATTCTCGGCGTGCCCGGAGTCGCGTTGAGCCTGGTGGCGCGTGATAATTTCGACTTCACGGAAGCAGCCGCGTTTGCCGTTGTCGCGGCGCGAAAAGTGTTGGAGGAAGGTCTGCCCGAAGGCACGCTTCTCAACATTAATCTACCGCCGGGAGAGATCAAAGGCGTGAAGGTCACGCGGCAGGGAATCAAGAACGCCCGTCCAGTGATCACCGAGCACATCGATCCGCGCGGCAAGCCTTACTTCTGGATCGGTGAAGAATACTTCAACGTGAACTCGGTCGAGGGCACGGATTATCACGCCGTGAAGTCGGGTTACGTTTCCGTGACGCCGTTGCGCAGTGACATGACGGATCATCAGGCGCTGACGGCGATCGAGACCTGGAACTATCTGAAAGATTCCGAACTACTACATAAGAGCTAAAGCAAGTTAAAATTCTCCCGGTGCAGGCAGCCAACAAACATCGTCCGGCTTCACTCCAGGAGTATTCCATTCCCCGCGAACGTATGATTGCGCGTTTGCGCGATCATTACGGCATCCGCGACGCGCGAGTCCTCGAAGCGCTGCGCCATGTGCCGCGCCACTTCTTCGTTCCTGAGGCTTTGCAGAGCCGCGCTTACGGCGATCACGCTCTGCCAATCAGCGCTAATCAGACTATCTCCCAACCTTTCATCGTCGCCCGCATGACTGAGTTGCTCGAGCTCGACGCGAATAGTCGTGTGCTCGAGATCGGTGCCGGCTCCGGTTATCAAACCGCAGTCCTGGCGCAGGTCGCCGCCCAGGTGTACGCCATCGAGCGCATCGCCGATCTCGCGCGCGAGGCGCAGGCGCGGATCCGCCAGTTGGGAATCTACAACGCGACCGTGAAATGCTTCGACGGCACGCTTGGTTGGGCCGCAAACGCTCCCTATGACGGCATACTCGTCGCTGCCGGTGGGCCAACGATTCCCGAGCCGCTGATCACGCAACTGAAGATTGGCGGCCGTTTGGTTGTGCCCGTGGGCGAGTCGCGCGAGAGTCAACGGTTGATACGCGTAATCAAGACCGAACAAGGACGCAAGGAAGAGGACCATGGCGGCTGCGCGTTTGTTCCGTTGATTGGCCGGCACGGTTGGACCAGTCAGTAACTCATGATTGCAAAAATTATTGGGATTCTTTCCAGCTTGATCGTAGCTACGATCTCGATGCTCGGTTACTCGGGCGTCGTTCTGTTGATGGCGATCGAATCGGCGTGCATACCGTTGCCGTCGGAGATCATCATGCCTTTCGCCGGTTATCTCGTTTCGCGAGGCGAGATGAATCTGTGGTTCGTGGGCATCGCCGGAGCGATCGGTTGCGTGCTCGGATCGTTGGTCGCTTACTGGGCGGGGATGTATGGCGGACGTCCGTTCATCGAGAAGTATGGACGTTACATTTTGCTGTCGCGCCACGATCTGGACATCGCGGATCGCTGGTTCGGGAAATACGGCGAGCTGATTGTTTTTAGTGCGCGTTTGTTGCCGGCGATTCGCACGTTCATCGCTTTTCCGGCAGGCGTGGCGCGGATGAATCTCACGCGCTTTTGCATCTACACTTTCGCCGGATCGCTGCCGTGGTGTGTGGCGCTTGCGTACGTGGGCCAAAAGCTTGGCGAGCAGTGGGACAAAGACGAGAGGTTGAAGATGTGGTTTCACCGGTTCGACTTCGTGATCGGTATCATCGGTGTTCTCCTCGTTAGCTGGTGGGTTTGGCGGCACATCAAACACTCGCGCGTACCGCCGGCGACTGAGTCGTAGTTGATTTCATGGAAGTTGGATTCGATCTTGATCGTGCGCGTGGCGAAACGCCTGGTTGTGAGAATGTGCTGCACTTCAACAACGCGGGCGCCGCGTTGATGCCGCAGCGCGTGCTGGATGCAGTCGTAAATCATCTGCAACTCGAGGCGACGATCGGCGGTTATGAAGCGAAGGAGCGCGAGATCGCCGCGGTGGAGCATGTTTACGACGCGGCTGCACGGCTGATGAACTGCGCGGCTGAGGAGATCGCCTTCATCGAAAACGCCACGCGTGCGTGGGACATGGCGTTTTATTCTATTCCGTTTCGTTCCGGCGATCGCATACTCACGGCGAAGTCGGAGTATGCCAGCAACTACATCGCCTACCTGCAAGTGGCGCGTCGCACTGGCGCTGTCGTCGAAGTGATTCCGGATGACGAGTACGGAGCGACCTCGGTCGACGCGTTGCGCGAGATGATTGACGAACGCGTGAAGTTGATCAGTATCAGTCATGTTCCGACGCAGGGTGGTCTCGTGAATCCGGCGAAGGAGATCGGGGCTGTCGCTCGTGAAGCCGGCGTGCTTTATCTGCTCGACGCGTGTCAGTCAGTGGGCCAAATGCCGATCGACGTAAAGGAGATCGGATGCGATATTCTCTCGACTACGGGTCGCAAGTACCTGCGCGCTCCGCGAGGGACGGGGCTCTTGTATGTTCGTCGAGATCTCATCGAGCAATTCGAGCCGCCTTTCCTGGACCTGCATGCCGCGACCTGGATCGACGAGGATTCATTTGAGATTCGTTCGGATGCGCGAAGGTTTGAGAACTGGGAGATGTACTACGCCGGTAAGATCGCGTTGGGCGTAGCGATCGATTACGCGTTGAACTGGGGTATTGACGTCACATGGGGTCGCATTCACTCGCTCGCCTCACGACTGCGTTCTCAACTGTCAGAGTTGCGCGGTGTTGCGACTCACGATCTGGGTCGCGAGCGTTGCGGCATCGTGACCTTCACCGTCGACGGCATCGCGCCCCTCGAAATTCGAAAGAAGCTGGCGTCTGAAAAGATCAACGTGACCGTCTCCTCCGGAGAAGACAACCGTCTGGATCTCCCCTCCCGCCACCTCCTTCAACTCGTCCGCGCCTCGATCCACTACTACAACACTGAAGACGAAATCGAACGCTTCTGCGCGGCAGTTGAGCGCGTGAGATCCTAGTTAAGAGTGGCCCATCAGCGGGTTTTGATATCGATCCTTATTTTTTTTTCCGCCCGCTTTTCTTTGTTAGCCCGGCGTATGTTCGCGAGGGAGCGCTCAAACTCTCTTAGTCTCGCAACAACGGCCATCTTCTCCGCGACCGGCCGTCTCGCCTCTTTCTTCCGATGCTCTTCCTTCAACCGATAAAACTCCGTGAGGTCAGGATATTGGTTTTGCTGCTTCATGACAGATCTAACTCTGAAACGCTTCCCACTCTTTTTGTAACGAATGTCGTTGAATGACATCGTTTAATAAATCTCGATCGACGGCATCTTGCGAAATAAACATCTGAACGCGAGCCCGATCTTTCAACCTGCCGGTTTTTAACATAATAGCAACGAGGTGTTCAGCGAGAACAACTCGAACCGGCTCGCCTGCGAAGTCAAGTGTCGCAGCATTTAGATACGCTTCCTTTTCCAGATCATTGCTCACAGGAATGAATTGAACTGGCCAGTCTTCAACTACTATCGACTCCCCGCGAATTTCCTTATACCCGCGCTCTTTCAAATAGGCCCATCCAGGAATGCTTGCCAGCAGCCCACTTGCTTCAGCTTCCATCATGACAAAGACATCAACGTCCTGTGTTGCAAATGGCTCTACGTAAAAGACGGCACCGATAGCGCCACCAATAGCGTAGTTTGGTATTGCGCCCTCACGGACCATTTCGTTTAGTACATGGAAAACTTTCTTCATGCATTAGCGAAGATACTGCGTCGGACCGGCTCGGTAAAGCGGGCTCCCATGAATTGGCAAGTACCTGTAAAATTCGTTTTGATGACTGACTTACCTGTAGCATGTAGCTTAATGCCGGCGGAACTCCAGGAGCGTCGACGGACACTGCTCTTGAAGATACGCAGTGTTGTGTCTGAAGTGACGGAGTTGGAAGATGGGTTCAGATACGAGTTCCCGATGAACGACGACGTGCTCTCCGAACTAACGAAACTCATTCAACTGGAACACCACTGCTGTCCCTTCCTTACGTTCCGTCTGACGGTCGGAGCCGGCACGAATTCAGTCTCGCTCGAGATGACTGGTCCAAAGGGGACGAAAGAGTTTCTCGCCGAAGTCTTCAACTAGAAAGCGCATTACTGTTCAGCTTAGCGACTACTCTTCAAGTTGATTACTTTGTTTAACCTTGCCCTCACGAGATCCTGAAGAGAACCTGAGCCCATAATGCGAAGAGCGGTACGGTACGCTTGAATGGCGTCGTCGTACCGGTTGAGCTTTTCATAAGTCTGCCCCATTCTTGCCAAGACTGGTGCAATTGCACCGAATTTGTCCGACTCTAATAATTTCGCAGCGTCGTTTAAATAAGTGAGAGACTGCTCATACTCCTGAGCCTCATTGAGCGCTTCGGTAATTTGCAGGTAAGCTTTCGCTTTCGCCGCTGGAGTGGTGGCCCGTTGAATAACCCAATTGAAGTAGTCTTCGCGTTTGGATTTTAGCTCCGGCCGATTGAAGCTGACTCCGATCCGTGTCAACACCTCATCTGTGGTTATGTCTAAGGGTGGTCCGTTAGCTACATCCTGTGCCTTCTGGTAGGTTTCCGTCGCACTGTCATTCTCTCCAAGGCGCGAGTAAAGAGTTCCCAGTTTTATGAGCGCGCTTAATTCCAGCTCGAGCAACTCTTCCGCACGCGGATTGTTTAGCCCATTGTCAACATGCCCATGGTCGTCGGGCGTCGTTTCGACCGCTGCGTCAGCGATCTTATTTTCCAAGGCCGCCAACTCGAGTTGGTAATAATTAACCGCCGTAGCAAGTATGGAGGGTTGGGATGACGAAGCATAATAGTCCGCCATTTTCAAATAAACGTGCCGGTCATCACTGGCTGCGTCATAGCCCAGTCCGATCGCTTCGCGGTACAGGTTTACGGCACTCTCACCCGATGATGCGTCGCGGTACCGCAAGTCGCCGAGTTTAACCAACGTCTCGATCTTCTTGGCCCTTTCAACTTCATTGCCATTGTCGAAGAGGGGAAGGGCCTGGTTGTAGTAGTTGATGGCCTTGGTTGGTTTGTTTACGTTCAAAGAACCGTCGAATAGTCTACCCAAAATCAACAGAATCGACAGCTCACCCTTAGTTACTTGTTCGTCTTTGTAGATGGAGAGAATCTTCTTATAGCTTTCTTCTGCCGCATCGATATTGTCAGCAGAAGCTGCCAGTGTTAGAGCTTCGGCGTACTGCTCGCCTAACGTCGTAATCACCTCGTTTTTGCGCAGAGCAAGCTTATCGTTCGCTTCCTTTAACTTGTTGTTTGATTCCTCTAACTTGGTTTGGGCCTCGGATCGAAGCTTGAGGTTCCTTTGTGCGATAACTGTCTGTGCATCGGCATCGCGTTTCGCTTCTGCAATTAGTTCCGTCTGTTTGTTTGCCGCGGCGGTCGCAGCTTCGGCCTTTTTTCTTTGTTCTTCAGCCAAGGCGGCTTGTTCAGTGGCGTGCTTAGTGGCCGCCGTGGCTAGCTTTGTTTGCTCGTCGGCCTTCTCTCGAAGGGCCTTTTCATTAATTCGAAGAGCCTTTTCATTCTCCAGACTGGTTCTCAACTGATCGGCGACTCGTGTCAGATCCTGATTGAGTAACTTTCCTTTCTCGCCTTCCGCCCGAGCCACACGCCACGACAGCACGGAGACGACGAGGCTCGCCAGCGCGAATACCGTTACCGCGCCCAGAGCATACGCCCTAAGCTTTAGTTTCTTATTCTGCTGGCGGATTTTGAAGTTTTCCGCTTGTTCGATCTGCTTGCGTACGCGTTCCTCGTCATCCTTTTTACGCTGTTCCTTACTATCATGAAGAAACTTCTCAGCAATTTTGAAATCCGGACTGTAGCGAGCGGCCCACGCGGGATTGGGTTGACGTTTGTCCCACCACGTCGAAGCTACCTCCAACTCCGTTTCTCTCAACAATCCCCAGCCGGCAGTCAAATGCCGCCGAGCTGCGGCTACTATCCCTGTGTAGATCTCTTTTGAAGTGTTTTCGCTGTTGACCCACTCGCGCAACTTGGACCACTGGCGAATGAAACTTTCGTGAGAGATGTCCACCAGGGGATTATCTTTCAGCTTCTCGCTCGAAAGAGTCAAAAACAAACGTCCACCTCGGCGGAAGTGATTAACTACTTCAAGCATTTGCTCATCACGTACATCGGCTATCAGAGCCAACTCCTTAAGATGGACTGGACGCCGCACATTTCTTCCCTGGACGTCAGTGTCGACCAGCGCCTGGAACATGAGTTCGGCGATTCGCTCTTGCTCCTTGTTCAACTCCTGCAAAGCTCTATTCGCGTCCTGGGAAAGGGCGTTGCTGATCGTTCCTGCGGCCTGGTAGTGGGTAAGATCAATGACTTCAGGTCGTTGGGGATCCCTGGCCCATTCTTCCCAGGTGCGCATCAGAGCATGCTGCATTACGGGGAGTTGATCTGATTCATCGCCCACGTCGTTAACTACGGTGTCGAGCAGGCGTGGCGCAATGTTCTTGCCGTAGAGTTTAATCGGGTTCTCAACCACTTCCTCTCGATGTTTGCGATCCAATCGCGGCACGAGATACAGCGACTTATTGATCATCTCCGGCAAGCCCGGGAAGGCATCGCAATCTCCGAGAAAATCAGATCTCATGGTGATGACGACATAGATGGGTGTCTTGTTTTGCTTGACCGCCGCGAGGAGCAGTGACACGAAAGTAGCCGCTTCCTCGCGTCGCAACTCTCGTTGCGCCAACCTTTGTTGCTCCTTTTCTTCCGGCGAGAGTGCGTTGCCCGCATCGCCGCCGGCGTTGTCTTGAACGTCATTGGAAGGACGATCGTAACGAAACAACTCTTCGAACTGATCGACGACGAGTAGTAGGTTCGCGCCCTCATTGGCCAACGGCTCGTTCAGCAAATCGACAACGGCATCAACGCCTAACAACCGCAGGTCGGTCGCAAAAGCGCTCGTCGTTTTTGATGAATCAGGAACGACCTCGAGTAGTTTCTCCGCCAGATTGGTTAGCGGCGACTCGCCGGGTTTCATGATCGCCAGCCTCCAACGCTCGCTCTCTTCAACCAGAAATCCCGCTTTTAGTTTGGGAATTAGTCCCGCGCGTATGAGCGACGACTTGCCGCAGCCTGAACTGCCTATCACCGCGAGAAACTGCGTCCGATGCAGTTGCCGGAGCAATTCGACGACATGTTTGCGGCGGCCGAAAAAGAGCAAGCTCTCCTCGCTGTCGAAAGGCCGCAAACCGACGAACGGATTGGGTGGTAAGGGATTCTCGCTTTCAGTCGCCGAAGCTTGACGTTTAAGAGAGACGGAAGCCGCACTGAGATTCATTTGTCACCTCCGAGCTTGAGGCCATCGAGACAAGCCGCGAGAGTTGGAAGGTTCGGAAAGTAGATGATGGGATTCGAGCCTTGCAGTTTCAGACTGAGTTCGCGTGGTGCCGAACCATCGTCGGGCGGCACGTAAATGCCGCACAACTGAAGTCGCTGCGGGTCCTGCGTTCCAGCTACCTGGAGTGCGGTTATTATGCGCTCACTGACCCATTCACTTGCGACCATGCCGAAAATGACAATGAGCACCGACACTTGCCGGGCGAGTTTTTCAAACGCGCCAATCTTCTCTCCGGGATCGTCGTTTTCGCGATTGATGCGAGGATCCAGCCCTTTCTCCAGGAGCAGATCGTACAAGTCGAGAGCATGAGCCTGATCTTTGATGTGGGTTGCCAACAGCGCTGTCAGGGAATGACGCTCCGGCTCAGGGTTCGACAGTTCCTTTATTCTGCTAAGAATCTCTTCCGCTAACACGTTGGAAGCGTCGCGGCGGAACGTGTAGCGCTTCTTGTCGCGTTCAGCGCTTTCCAACGACTGGAGGAAACCTCGATAACCGTCGTCTTTGATCGTCGGGATATCGACCAACGCCTTGGGCGGTACCCAAACAAACTGCGACTTAGCATGTTCGAAACCCAACTCCACTTGGCGCTGTAGAAAGGTCTCGCCTTTTCCGCCGTTGATAAACTTTTCGCCTTGTGTGTCGCCAAACAAGTGAACTGAGAGATCCGCTTCTGTCATTCGCTGAACGACTTCCTGATCGTGAGTTTCGTAGGGCGGAGGTATGCGGTCAAAGACCTGGATGCCTTCTCGCTCGAGTCGAGCGACTAAACAGTCGCGATCAGTTTTAAGGCTCTCGACAGTGTCAGCCAGGAACACTTTCGCACGAGCAGGAGGCGGTGGAGGTGGAGGAGCGGGAGCACGCTGTGGCGACGTGAAAGTTTCTTTGTACTCCTCCAGGAAGCTGTATATCTCGCGTGCCAGCTTACGAATTTGACGGCCCAAACGTGGATGGCGGGATGGATAACCTTCGTCAGCTTCGGACGTGTCGAAAAATTCCGCGGCTGTGGTTCCACTGTATTCCGATGGCCAGTTCTCGTTGTCGTAGGAGATGTTGTAAAGCAGGCAGTTAAAGATGCGAGACCGATTTCCGAGGCGCAGACTCTCCTTCGCGTGATCGTAAAACTCCTTCAGTTCCTTCCGACAGTACGCTTCCTCATTTAGATAACCATGCGAAGTCAGCGCGAGGAAGATGCCAGACTGGCGAATCTGGTCCTTGAGTTCGTCGTCGAAGTAGTCGTTGCTTTCGAGTTCACGCGTGTTCATCCAGATGGTAATGGTTTTGCGCCCGTGGAGTTGCAGAAGCTCAACTTCCAGCGACTTCTTGAACGAATCGACCCAACCCTGCCTTTTGGGTTTGGCGAAGGTGTTATCAACTCGTGCGTAGCTTAGGAAAATGTCGTTAGTGAATTTGGGAGACAGGAAAGACATGTCCATCCACCTTTACGTGAGCAAGGCGCTGGTAGGCGCGTTATAAGATGGGATCAACCGCGGGGGAGGTGAGCCTCGAGTTCTCTGGACTGCACCGCTCTCCGCGGTGACTTCCGGGCTGCAACCGAGAATCGGAGAGCTGTTAACGCGCGCAAGTTTAGTAGGGGATTGGCGGAAAAGCAACGCGTTTCCGATTGTTTCAGTTCTACGCCACGACGATCGTGCGGCGAGCCATGATCTGGTTGTTGCCGGCGTCCGCGACGAGGATGGTTACCGGACCTGGCGGCGCGGTGGTTAGTGTCAGGGTTAGTTGCGGCGCGTTATTCGGCGAGACGTCGATGCCGGTGAGCGTGCCGACGAGGTTGATGTTCCTGCCGTCGCTCGAACGAAGCGTCAGCGGATTCGCCGCAGTCAGATTGAAAGTCCCACTGGTGCTGTCTAACGTGAAGTGCGGATTGACTGTGATCTGACACGTGACAGGCACGGTGGGCGACCCTGATGGACCAACAGGAATCGTGATCGTCAAGGTCGCCGCGGCCTCCGGTGGATCGTTCGCGCGAATCGCCATGTTCACCACGCCTCCGTCCCGAACGAACGCCTGCGTATTCGCGGGCACTGTTGCGGGCGCGGTGAAGTCCGGCGTCAGTGTCGGCGTTCCCGTGACTGCAGTCGTAATGGCGGCGATCAAAAACGGTGCGGGAATAAGCAAAACGCCGGTGCCGCCCGGAAGCAACGGCGTCGTAATCGCAGGATCGGCCGGGTTGTCAGTCGCGCGCAATGGGATCGTGTCGACGAGCCGGATCTGCAAGCGCCGCACTGCGACGTCGATGTCCGCGGGAATATTCACCAGCGGCAAACCCGAGTCGAAGGCTCCCGTAGTCGCATCGAAATGATAGAAGCGGCTGATCTCGACGTTCTCAGTCGTTAAGCCGCCGGGTGCAGCCGCCGCCGCAATCCCCTGCATGACGATCTCGAGATTGTTTTGAATCGTCGCAATCGCGCCTGACTCGAGCAGCGTCGCGCGATATACGCGATTGCCATTCGGCGTGACTGCAAAGAGCGCGCGTTGAAACGGAATCAGATCGAACGGAGTGCCGGAGCTGTCAGCGACCGGAAGATTCGAAAGCGTCACTGCAACGTCCCCGACGTTGCGTACGAACGTGATGATCTCCGGAAAGCCATTGGCCTGCGCGTCGACCGACGCGGGAAGATTCGAAAGATTCTGCCCGGTGATGGTGTGACTTCCCGGTCGAGTGAAAGCGACGAACGCGCCAGCCGATCTCTCGAGCGTTCCGTTAACAGGAATCCAACCGCGATTACTGACACCGCCGAGACCGAGGTTCGTGGTGAGTTGTGAGAAGACGTCCGAGACGAACAATCCCGCTGGCAGCCCACCGGTCGTCGTCGGAGTCACAGCAATAAACTGCTGCGCGTTAGAACCAGGGCCGTCCTGCAACCCGAGCGAGATCATGTCCAACGGCGGATCTACGTCGCGAATTCCGCCGTCTTCGGTGAGCCAGTAGCGAGCAACATCGCCGACAACAGAAATGCTGCCATGCAACGATCCGATCGGACAGTAAGTGTCGCCGCTGCGATGCGATGCTTCCTGTTCCATGTGCGAGCGTTGCGCTCCGGTCGGCAAGGTCGCGCCTGTTGGTCCAGTCACCGCGCCTTGTTTGAAAGCGTTGTCGTACCAAAAGTAACCAAACGCCGGAAGCACGGACCAACCTTGCGTGCTGAACAGGTAGCGTGCGGCACGCGCGAAGATCTGTCCGGCCACGCTGGTGGGGCGTGCACGATACACGATCTGACCCCACGGATCGTGAATGTACTGCATCCAGCCGAGATGCATTTGGTTGAGTAGAAACTGATCCGCGTATCCCATCGGATCGTCTTCGCCGATCTTGGCGATGAAGTATTCCTCGGTTTCACCCGCATGGACCAGCGTTGCGTCCTCGACTTCAACCAGACCGTTATCGCCGACGAAAGTAACGACCGTGTTGTAACCATGCCCGCCGCTGCTACGAATGTGGACGCGATCGTGAACGGCCAACGTCAGAGTCTGCGTGCCGACGCGCTGCACTTGCAAAGAAGCGGCGCGGTTCGGATCCGGGAAGGTCGCGGGGAAGTAGTCGTGCCAATTCGGGAACAACGCGCTCGAGGTCGAATACGCCGAGATACGCACCTCGCCCTGAAGCGGCACAGCGGTCGCGAGCACGATCGTCCGATCGTTTATCGACTGCACCGGCCGCACGAAAGTCTGATCGCCTGACTGCAACGCCAGGAGCGAATTTACCGCGAGGCCGTCGACGTTTTGACCCGCCGGCAGCGTCAGCGTGATGTGATCGGCGGCGAGCTGGGCCGTGACTTTGTTGCGCGCCATGCCGCGAATCCACTGGATGAACATCGTGATCAGAAAGATCACGCCGCCCCAGCCGAGCACGGCGATTTGGTTCATCAAGCCGCCGACCGTCATGAACTGCATGATGTTCACGATCCACTCGCCGGCCTCGACTCCGCCGCTCTCTTCACGCCGTGCCTGCGCCGCGCCGGCGACGATGTTCTTCGCCGCCAGCTTCTGCATCATGTCGCTATTGAGTGTGTAAACGTCGCCCGTCTTCGCGCCGAGCTTGATGACTTCAGCGCGTCCGCTCTGCGCGACTTGCACGTAGTCGTCGGCGTTAATAGTGACGCCGGCAACCGCGGGGATTGTGATCTGGTTCGTGCCCACAGTCGCCGGCACGTAACGGCCAAACTCCGGCATTCCCGCGGAAGTCGCGAGGTCGGTGATCATCTCGATGACCCACAGCGGAAAGTACGCGAAGAGCCATGGACCAAGACGGGCCGATTGGTGCGTGTGCGTCAATTCGTGATCTTCCAGCGCCTGCCGCCGGTCGAGTTCTTTGCTGACGTTTTCATGATCCTCGGGCACACGAACTTTGCCGCTGTTCAGGTTTCCATCAACGCGCAACGCCGTCTCGATGTAAGGGACGGCAAGGATGAGTCCGGTCAAGGGCGAGGTCAACGGCGTATCGAGAAAGATGAGCGAAGCGCCGTCGAGAGTGAAACGGGCGGAGAAACCTGGGCCAGCCGTCCCCGTCGACGCTGCTTGCGCCGGCAGCGTGATATCGACTGGCGTCGCGATTGTAGGCGCCGTAAGAAACTGGATCTCGAGCGTCTGGTTGCCACTGCTCGGCCGCACGGCGAAAACATTTTGTCCGTCGACGATGCCGAGCCGATTGGCGTTGAAATTGAACGAGCCGCCGCTAAAGAAGTCGAAAGCTCCGGGCGTCCAAACATTGAAACGAACTTGCGCAGGTGCTAGTGCCTCGCCGTCGATGCCCAGACGTGATGAGCCGGTCTGCGGATCCTGCACGTCAAGACGCGTAACTGTCAGGTTGGTGACGCTGGGCGGAATGACCGCTTCATCGTCAGCGCCCGTCAGCGTGGTGCCGTTCACGAACTGCACACGATAAAGCCGCTCGCTCGCAGCGACGACGAGTTTGCCGGACGCGGTGCCGGTGACGGACGGCGTGGCGTTGATCGGGCTGGCGCTGTTGACCTCGAATCCGCCGTCGGCATTGGTGGTGACGAGAAAGCCGTTAGCTATCATCGCGGCGACGATCGCTGCGATCGTTTGTTGAGCCGTTTGTGTCGCCGGGTCTGAGACAACGGCGATGCCGATAGTTCCCGCCGGCGCGTTTGGGGCGTTGGTCGTCGTGGTAGTGGTGTTCAGCGGCGCCACGCCGTCGTTGATTTCAAACGTGTATCTGATGTTGTTGCCGGCCGCGTTGCTGATCCTGACTGTCACTGTGTCCTGGAGCGCGAAGGCGATCACGGCGGAAGGCGTCAACGTAAAACTCGAAGTCAAAGTCACCTGCACGAGTTCGCCAATCGCGAAGCGGGGAAAGTCGGTGCCGGTAGCGGTGCCGGCAACATTGACGGACGGCAGCACGCGAAACGTTCGATCTCCGCGCCGAACGCCGCTGTACGTTGGACCGCTTGGCCCAAGCAGCACTGCTTCCAGCCCGTTGGCATTGAGCGTCAGGTTGCGGCTGAGACGGATAGTCAGACGAATACGCAGCACTGCCGCAGCTTCAACCGCCGCTCCCGATTGCAGAATGACGATCTGTCCGGGGACTAAGTTTCCCGGCGCTGAATTTGGGTTGATGCCTTTTTGAGCGGTGTCGCCGGTCAGAGTATAGGCGGTATCAATGGCCGCGCCTGCGGCCACTGCTGAGCCGGTCAGTTCGATCACGTGAAAAGCTCGCGCGCCTGTGGGTGGCGCGACGTTGAGTGCGAGTGCTTGCGCAGTCGTTAACGAGATGCCGCTGACGTCGGGCGCTTGCAGAGTGAAACGGTCGACGCTGAACGCGGCCGGGTTTGAGTCCGGAAGCGCCTGGCTCAAAACGATCGCGTCGTAAGTGAGCGAAGTGATGCGACGCGTGGCAATGCCCGCTCCTTCAACCCAGACGAAACCCGTCGCAGGCGCCGTGCCCGCGCGATCCGGTGTGTATGTGATCTGCTGCTGGCTTTCGGGCGTGCCTGCACGCCGGCCCACGGCGGGAAGCGGCGCAAGGTTCTGCCAATTCACCGCTGTGCCATTACCGCCGAGCGCTGTCAGCGCGCGATCGACGGTGATGTCCTGGCCGTTTACAGATTGAACGATCGCGGCAATGGCGTTTGCGGCGGGACCGACGACCACGCCCGTGCCTGGCCCAGGAACAGTGCCGGTATCGATGTGCAGCACGTTTGCGTTCGCCGTCAACGTTCCGTTGAAGTTGCCGGTGGCAACTGCCGGGCGAATGCGCAACGAGTTTCCGAGACTCGTCGGTAACGCCTCCTCGATTGCCAATCGCGCTTCGAGTGCCGTGACTTTATCAGCGCCTGAAACGGCGGTGCCGCGATTCATCCGCACAACCGTCGAGTTGGGCCGGTAATCGTTCGACGATCCGGTGATACTCAATCGCGACGCAACCCCGGCAACCGGCGTCAAGTTTTCCGTTCCCACAAGCGCGGACAATCCTTCCAAACGAATGCGGCTGGTGCCGAGTCCCGCGCCTGCCGTATCGACGCGCACGAGCGTCTTTCCACCTTCTTCTTCCGCATCGAGTATGCGCGCGACTTCGACGATCGTCGTGCTCGTGCTCAGCAGCACAAATCCGTTGGTCGAAAGTCCGAACCCGGTGCCGTCGAGAGTGAGCAACGCCTTTTGCGATATCGTGCCGTTCAAGACACTGCCCGACGGCTCCAGCTCGACGAGCGTTCCCGACTGTTGCCGCACACCTCGCTGAACGTTGCCGAAGTGAAAACCCCCGGACGGAAACGCCGGCACGAACGAACCCGGAATCACGGGTTCAGCAGGGCCGCCGTTGCGCGACCAGTCGAGCGGCGTTGCAGTGTTCGGCGGAGTGCGCTGGCCGCGCATAACAAACGCGGGATTGTTTTGCGGGTCGCAAGAGAGAACCGTTCCGTAGAGTCGCGGCTGAAAGCGCGCGCTCGGCGCGAAGACGCGCGCGTCTTCCATGTTGGTGAAGTTGACGCCGGGCGCGTTGACGAGAAATTGATACGTCCAGGTGCGCGTCGTCGGCGCGCCAGCCGTTGACTGAAGCCGCGCCAGCCAACCATCACTGCGAATCGCGAACGAGTCGTAGTTGTTAGCGCTGATACCTTCGATATCAAAGATGCCGCCCTTTGGCGTGGTGGCGGCGATGGCCGCCGCGCTCGCGATCATTCCCAACGGAGAGAGTTCGAGGTTCAGCCACATGCCGAGCAAGCTGCCGATGGTGTTTTGCAAACTCCACGTCAGCGAGCTGGGAATGAGCCACCAGTAATCGGAGATCGCGCCGGTCGGATCGGCCAGCGTCATCGGGTTGTTGCGGCAGACGGTGTAAGGACCGGAAGCAGGCAGCTCGACTGCGAGTGGTCCAGTGTAACCGGCGGCACGACGCGGGTCGGTCTGTTCGCCATGCATCGGATCGGGCGCGTCGAAGGATCCGGTAAACGGATCGAGACGGCGAAACGGCAGGTAGACCAGCCCGTCGCTGACGGCGCCGCAGAACAAACCGGGCGTGTTTCGTTCCTTGAGCAGCGATTCGCCGAATGCGTCCCGCGGAATGCGTCGAATCGAGTCGCGCGTGATGACGGTGATCGGAGTACCTGTCAGGTCGAGCGAATAGACTTCCGCGAGTGAATCGCCGATGGCGCCGGCGATGCAGCCAAGACACTGGTAACGGTCCCAGATGTACGTCAGCAGGACGTTGCCGTCGTCGTCGGTGATGGTCCACAGCCGGCCGCTTGCATCGCGACGCCAGTTGCGGCGAGTTGAACGTGACGGCAATCTTGTTCCGGCAGCGTCGTAGAGGATCTCGGTGGTTCGCGTGTCGGTGCGAACGGCGAGCGGGCGTCCATCGTCAGCGCGCGTGATCTGTCGCAGTCCGTGCGGAGTGTCGATAACGGTGAGGTACGCGCCGGAGTAGGCGTAAAACCAGTCGCCTCCGTCGCCGCGGCACGAGATGATGCGTTGCTGATCGTCGTAGCCGACTTTCACGCCGTCGATCTCCGTGAGTAGGCCTTTCGAGTCCCACGCAAACGATTCAATCCAGGTGCGGCCGAGTGCTCGCATCGTGCGCAGCAGTCCGCCGGGCAATTCTGTTTGGATGGACGTAACGAAACCGTTATCGAAAACTGTCCGGCCTTCTTCGCTCGCATCGTAGTAGACGCGGCCGCCGCCCGTGATGCGCAGCAGACGCCCTTCGTCGTTCCGCTCATATACGAGCTGATCGACCGTGCCGGGAATGCGAAAGATGACGCGGCGTTCGTCCATTGTTACCCCACTGAAACTGACGCGGACGCGCTGGCGCTGCCGCTGGCGAATTGCAGCGACTCGAGCAGCGCGACGATCTCGTTGCGAATCGCCTCGATTGTGTGGTCGAAAGATTCGACCAGCCTTGGACCAAGCTGATTCACCGATGCGATCAGGCCGTCGATGTCGATCTCGCCGAGCCGCTCGCCGACTGTGTGAAGCGACGCGCCGATGCCCTGAAGACGTGTTGCCGGGTTTGCCTGCGCAAGCCGATCGACAGTCTCCTGAAGGAACGTGATGTTGCCCAGCAGCGTGGCCGGATCGAGCCCCCGCAGTTGTGCGGCAACGGCGCGCACAACCTCGAACAGTTCCTGCGCAAGAATGCGCGGATCGTACGCCGCAACCACGCCGCGGATGACGGCGTGAATCTCGGCCAGCTCGTCGGCGAGTCGCGCCGGGTTGAAGAGATCGAGCTCATCGCGCAGCACATCGAGTACGGCGAGAAACTTCTGCGCCTGCGTGCCGGGATTGAGCAAATTCAGAATCGCCTTCAACCGTTCCACAAACGCGCGCGCGTCGGGCAGCAGATCCTGCATGAGCTGCGGCGCGCGTTGGAGAACGAGATTCACGATCGCGTCCATCTCGGCCGCGATCGGTTCGGGATCCAGTGCGGCGAGCAGGTGATCGATGTCGTGTGTCAGACTTGACAACGGCGACGACTCCAAAGCGACTGCCGCGCGTTCGAGTGAAGCCGCAACAGAGCCGCCTGAATGTGACGCAGCCTGGCGTGCCGCGCCGCGTGTGGCGTTGATCGAATCCTGCAACTCGGCGCGTATCGACGATGGTCCGACGAGTGCGAGGACGTCCATCGAAGCGCTGAAGTTTGCCTGTCCGTTGAAGTTTGCATTCAGAGCAAACTGCGCGCGCATCTGCGCCGGTCCAAGCAGCACCAGCATCTCTTCAAACGAAGCATCGAGCCGTCGTTGAATGTCGAACAGCGCCGACTGCACTGCGCGCAACTGCCGCGCAAGGCCGGCGCAAAGCCCGTCGATCGCGCGGAGCGCTTCGCCCGCTGGTCCAGCCTCGAGCGCCAACAGGATCTCGCGCACTTTGGCCGGCAAGTAGCCGAGTAAACGTATCGCGTCGCCGGGATGGACTTCGTTTCGGTTCGGCGGCAACGCCGTCGTTGGCGCCGGCCGTTGCGACGGATCGGCGACTTCAGTCTGGCTGTCCGGATCGACCTGGCGTATCGGCGCGACCACCGATCGTCCCACGACGTTGCCCGCGGAGTTGAACGCTTGCAGCACCGACGTTGACGTAGTTTGCGCATCCGGCACGGGAATGTGGCCCAGAATGGAATCGTAAGCATCGATAACCGGCGCGAGCAGCGTGCGCGGGTGCGCGCGATCGATCAGGTCGAGCACGGTTTGGAACGGCCCGCGAATCTGTTCAGCGATCGGGCGCGGGTCGAGTTGTTCAATCGCGTCGGCGGCCTGGTCCAGGAAGCCGGACACGTCGGGAAGCAGGGAAGCGGGATTGAAGTTCCTGATCACGTTCAACGCGTCGTTCACCTCGGCCGTGATCGAGTCGATGAGCTCCTGCGGCAGCAGGTTTTGAATCACTTCCTTCGCGCGCTGCAAG
Source organism: Acidobacteriota bacterium (assembly GCA_046732935.1). Taxonomy (GTDB): domain Bacteria; phylum Acidobacteriota; class Blastocatellia; order Pyrinomonadales; family Pyrinomonadaceae; genus PSRF01. The sequence continues at coordinate 75,783 of JBKPOC010000012.1, forward strand.
CCGTCCTCGACGGTCGCGGAAACGTCTTCGGGTATTCGCAGTTGCGCGGCAACATCGCGCGCGGGTTGCATCAGCTCGTCGAAGTTGATGCCGCGAAGCAGGTTGATGAGTTGCTCGACTTGCGGACGCAACGGTTCGGGCAACGGAACGTTCGACAATAACTGCTCCGCGGTCTCGCGAAGGTTGTGAAGCGCCTCGACGATCTGTTGTTCCGTCTGTTCGATGCCGAGTCCGTCGATCGCCGCTTGAACCGAGTTAATGGCGGCTTGGAACTGGGCGAGCCCTTCCGCGAGGCGATCGAGAATGGCTTGCGCCTGGCCGGCGAGACGGTCAACTTCGCCGGCGATCGTTTCGAGCGGCGTGATGATGTTGTCGAGAGCCCCCGAGATGACGCGGTTCACGTCCTGAAGCGCCTCTTGCACGTGGGCCACCAGACCATCGGAGTTGAGAACGTTTACGACGGTTGATAGCGCATCGCGCGCGGCATTCGCGGGCCCATCGAGGTGCGCGTTCTGAATTTCGACGGCGGCATTGTGCAGGAAGCGCGTCAACTCGTCGCGCAACTCGCGAATCGGCAGGTGCGACAGCAGATTCCGCACGGCCTCCTTCGCGCGTTCGACCGCCAGGTTGATGGGCGTCTCGATGACGGCGCGGGCGTTGGCTTCAATAACCCCCGGCAGCATCTCGAGAAACGCGCGTGCCTCGTCGAGGTTGAAGTTTTCGATGTGCGCGCGGGTATCGCGCAGCATCAGTCGAAACTCTTCGAGGAAGTCGATTGCGCCCTGGCCGCCGATGTTGATGGTATTGCTGAGCTGGACCAGCGGATTGATCAGTTGCGGCAGACGCAGGCGGTCGATCTGTTCGATCGCAAAACGAAGATCGTCGCGCAGTGTGGCAAGTGTTTGTGCGCGCGCCTCGCGGACGCGGCGAATCGCGGCGTCAACGGCGGCTGCGTCATGGCGTTCGGCGGCTGCGGTCACCGCGTCGAGCGCGCCGAGTAAACCCGACAAACGCCCCGAGGGAAGCGACACTTCCGCGGATGCCGAAAGCACCAACTGAACTCCATCGCGCAAGCCGGTCAAACTCGCTTTCGGAAACGGCAACAAGATCTCCGCCGCCAGCTCGGCGATCGCTTGCGGGTTGCGCAGGTTCGCGCCGCGATCAACCATTCGGACCAACTCACCGAACTCGCCCGCGCGCGAGCCAAGCGAGGTCCCTGCGTCGCCCGCTTTCGACTGCACGACGTCCAACACCTGGCCCAGCGACGTGCCGAAGATCTGTCCAAAGTCTGATGGATTGCTGCCGGCCATCGACATGATGCGGCTCGCAATCGTCGCACCCTCACGAATGGCGTCAGTGAATGCAGGCAGCGGCAGACCAGAGACGTCGAAATGGACGCCGAGACCTTCGACAGCTTGGACCACCGGACGCAGCAGCGACTCCGGACTCGGAAACGACGATTGCAGCGATTGCAGTCCGCTGCCGAGATTGCCGAGCGCGCTCGACGCGGCGCCGCCTTGCAGGATCGACTGCACGCCGGGCGCGTTGACCGAACCACTAATCGAGCCGCGCGCGTTCATAATCGCGCTGAGGTCGAGACTCTGTAGATCCTCGATCAGACTCATCGCGCGTACCTCAACGTCAGATCCGAAATGTCGACGGTTAAAAAGAGGTCGGAACGCAGCGCCGGCACGATGTTGCGAAACGCGGCGGCAGGGAAGTGAAACGCTGGCTCGTGCGAGTTTGTCTCGGCGATGTCTTTCAAGCGTGACGTTCCGATGAAGAGCGGACGCCGTCCGGGATCCGGATCGTGAATAGCGATCCGCGCCAAAGGTTGATCGCGAGTAACCCAGAAGAACCGGCCGCGATTCGCGCGCACGCGCAAGCCGAGCGGCCCGCTCAACGACACGCCTGCCGGAACGTCGATCCAGCGCGTGCGAATCTCGTTGTCCGCTGCCAGCGTCATGACCGCGGGTGGCCCAACAGGGGACGCGGCGATACCGCCGTTCACGGTGACAAACTCGAGCGAGAGCTCGCAATCTTCCGGCGCCCGGCCGATGATGCCGATGCGCGCGGGAGTGATGCCATCGAGCGCCTGCGGCGCAAAGACTTTCAAAACTCCGTTCGCGCCGGCGATTACGCCGCTGACCAGTGCGTCCGGAGCGAGTGGTGCGTCGGAAACGGTTTCGAGAATGCGAATGCCGGCGTAAGTAATCGTCAGATCGCCAATGGCTGATGACGGTGTTTCGGTCGCCAGCGCTCCGCCGCCGAGTTCGAGCGGCAACGGATCGCCGTTCAACTCCGTTCGCAACACGCCTTCGTGGACTCGCAACAACGCTCCGCTGACGCGCGTGAACGAGACGCTCGCTTGCGCCGGTGCATCTGCCGTGACGGTGAACGTAGCTTCGAGCGCTTCATGACTCTTCACCTTTGCGTCGAGCGCCAGCTCGAGTGCCGCGCGAATGTCGACTTCAGTCGACGGCGCGTCGGGATCGTATTCGGGTACCTGCCACAGCGTCGCGCCGTCTGGTCCAACGAGCTTGATGTTATGCGCTGCTGTTTCCGTACTGAGATGAATCTTCGAGAGCTCCGCCGCTTGCGTGACGAACTCGCGTGGCTCGCTGCCGTTCACAAGCGACACGCGCACTCGTGCCGCGGGCACCGAATCGTTGAACGTCAACACGCGATTCGAAAACGTCGCGCCGGTTAACGTTCGCGGCACCATGTTCTGCGCACCGACTGACGGAACTGCGAAACGCGGCGAGTCCCAGCCGCCGCCCTGGGCCGGCGGGAACGAGATTGCGAGTCGCATTCCCGCGAGCCCGTCGGAATTCGTTACTTCGTCACGACCCGCAGGCTTCAGCCCGCGCAGCGTCAAGGTCTTCACTCGTTTCCGCGCCGGAATATTGACGATCCAGCCGTTGTCGGTGCTGAACGAGACGTCTTGTTGCGTTTCCGAAGCCAGCTCCGGCGAAAGCAAGACGCTGGCTCGCTCGACCTCCGCGGCTGTCGCTCCGGCGACACTTGGCCAGCGAATCGTTTGCGCAAACCCGGGCGCTGCGACGTTGCGCGGCGTTCTCACCTTCACCACGTCGCGTCCGCGTCCAACTTCCTCGAGACCGAGAACTGCTGCTGCCATATCGCTAAACTCCGCGTACCTCCAGCGGGAACCTGCCGAGCTCGATGCCTATGCCGCCTTCGCCGTCGTCGAGCGAGACGACCAGTTGGTCCAACGCCGCTTGCGCCGGCGGTGTGTACTGGAACGCGGCCTGACCGCCGGCGACGGCGATCGTCCGCGAACCTGCTGGTCCAGCGTTGCCGCCCGCAAGTGTGCCCGCTCCCGGCCGGCCGCCGGTGTCTTCTACTGCGACGACAACCGAGCCGAACGGCAACGACGTCACTCGTCCGCCGCGCTCGACGCGCATCGTTCCCGTCGCGCCAAACTCGATCGTCAGATCGACGGTTGCACCGCCTGCCGTCAGCCGCGGTTGCGCGGGAACGATTCTCAACGGCTGCATCGAGATGCGCAGTTGTGCCCGCTCGATCACGACGCCCGTCTCGCCGGGCGCATCAGGCGGCCAAAACAGACCTTCCGCGCGCAAGGTGATCGACTGCGGCGGATCAGACAACGAGACGAACATGCGATTGACTAAGAAACCCGGATCGGATCCGTCAGTCGGTTGGAGCCGCGCGCCCGTGCGAAAGCCTGCTTCGTCGAGCTCGTACATGACCGTGTCGAGCGCTTTCAGTTGAGTGGCGCGCGTCTGATCGGGCAACAGGCGAACGTCGAGACCGACGTCGCAACGCAGGCGAACGACGCGTCGCTGCGTTACCGCCCCCGGCACGACTTCCGGACGAACGCCGTGCAAATGTTCGTCGAGCGGCTCGACGTGGCGGACTGAAAGCACGACTTGCGCATCAGCGCGTCCGGGCGCGACGTCGACCTGCCCGCGCAACGGAACAGGCAATCGCGCGCCGAGCACATCCGCCAGTCGTCTTTCAAACTCGGAAAGCAAAATCTATTTTCCTCCGCCCACCTTGGGGCCGCCCGTAAGTATTCTGGTCGAGGGCTCAGTCGCCACGTTGGTCGAAACATTCGTGCGACGCACCTCGGTTGCAATGAGTCCCGGAACGGTGGCGAACTGTTCCTTGACCGCGTCGTTGACCTGGAACCTCACCTGGTCGCGAATCCCGACGGACACTTCTTCACGCGCCACCGTGCGAATTTCGGCGAGCATCTGAGCCCGCAAATCTTTCAACTGGTTCGTAGCAGTGTCGGTGGCGATCCTCTGCGCAGTATCTGCTGATTGGCGTCGCAGATCGTCCGACAGGTTCTTGATGCGATCCGCTTGCGTGCGGTCGAACGCCGCCAGACGATCGTCGAGTGAACGTGAAGTGTTCGTCGAACGAAGCTCGACTTCCGCGAGCAAACTCTGGCGCAGTTCAGTCCGCAGGTTCGCCTGGTCCTGAGGTATCGCAGCTAAAGCGACTGAATGCTGGTTGAGTACTTCGTCATGACGCGTCGCTTGCGTGGATACCAGATCGAGCCGTTTATTTGTCGCCGTCAGATCGGCGCGAACGCTTGCGATCTGCACCGGCAACTGTTGGCCCACTTCGGTGCGCACTGTCGCGGGGATACTCGTGCGCACGTCTGCCAGGCCGGAGACCAGATCGGCACGGATAGCTTGTTCGCGAGTGTTGAGCGCCTGGCCCGCGCCGGCGATCGCCGCGTCAATCGCGTTGCGACGAGCAGTCTCGATCGAGGCAGTGAGCGTTGTGTTGAGGTTTTGCGTCACTGCCGGCAGCGCGTCGTTGAGACGCGAGTTCACGAGGTCGCCGACGCCGGTCAACCGCGTGTTGACCTCGCCGCGAATCTGAGTGCCGAAAGTTTCGAGCGTTCCGTTTACCTGGTTTCGCAGGTTGGTCCCCAGGCGATCTTCGATGCCGGAGAGTACGTCAGTGGGAACTTGCGTTGGACGCGTTCGAATCGCCTCGTCGAGTTGTTGCTGTGAAACACTGCGATTGGAAACTTCGGCGAGTCGTTGTTCGACTGCGGCGCCGTCGAGCAACTGCCCGTTCGAAAGGCGCAGGCCGTCGCGAAATCCTTCGAGTTGGCCCACGCGAGTCACGACGGCGCCGAGATCGACCACCTGTCCGTTGACCGTCAGCCGAGAAGCTGCTTGCTGCACGCTTCCCATTTCGCGTTGGACCGAAGCGAGCGTATTGCGAATGTTGAGCAGGTCCGGACGCGGATCGATGACGCCTTCAACAGCGCGCCGAACGTTTGTCACTGCTGCTTCGCGCTCGATGTCGCGCGTCACCATGTCTGTCAACCGCCCCCGAAACTCGTCGACGCGAGTGCGGCTCTCGTCTAGCCGGTCAGCCAGTCGCCTGAGCCGCTGTTCGAGTTCGAGCAGTCGTTGTTGAGTGGCGGGATCGGCAAGCGGCCCACGCTCGAAGACTTCGCGGAGTTGCGGCGAAAGCCAGGCCTGCGATACCTGGTCCGGATGTTCGTGCGGCGGCACTGTCGGAGTCGCCTCTTCCGCGCCGAGCACAGCCTGGGCCAGGTTCGAGATTGCTGCGACGAGGGCGTTCCAGTCTTCGGCGCGAATCAGTTCGCCGCGTTGCACGTTGCCGATTGAATTGAGCTGAGTCAACAGGTTGCGCAGCCGTTGCAGATCCTCTGGAGTTGGCATCGCATCCCTCCTTTTATGGTCGCGCGATCGCTCCCGCGATCTTCCCGCCCGACGTGCTGCCGGTGCGGTTGTAGATCCTCAACTCGGCATCAGCACTCGTGACCACACCCGATGTGATGTACTGCTGCATGACCTGCTGCACGACCTGGACGTTTGCAGTCGCGGGGCGTTCGGGTTGCGCTGCTTGAAGTTCGGCCATCGTGTTGAGAACGCGATTGCCCGTGTTCGCCAACTGCGCGGTGAACACGGTCGGCTCGGCTTGCAGTGCGCCTTTGAGGTTCGTGACTCGACCGAGCAACTCGTCGCGTGTGCTCGGCGGCGCTCCGAGATCGTCGAGCGCGCCGGCGAGTCGTTGCCGCAGAAACTCGGCTTCGAGCTCGCGTCTGAACTCGAGCAGGCTGCGTCCGAACGCCTCCGAGAAGCGACGCACGTTGTCCTGCACTTCGGCGATCTTCTCCGCGATTTCCGGATGATCGTGTCCACGCGGCGAGACGAGCCGCGTGAGTTGCAGCACGTTGTCGGCAAGATCTTTCACTGCGCCGGCGAGCACGTTCCAATCGGAAGCGCGGATCACTTCGCCAGGCGCTTTGGCTGCGATTGGACCGAGCGAATCCGCCGCGTGCTGCACTGCCTGCTGGACCGGCGCGAGGTTCGCGTCGGGTATGTCTCTGATCGGCGAGTCGCGGAAGACGACTTCCGGGATCGGAATCGGCACGAACGTCGGCGTGGGTTGTGGAAATACGCGGATCCTGCCGGTGTAGATCGGCGCGATGACGTTCGGATGCGTCACCCTCACGTCCCAAACGCCGGGATCGACGTCGCGCACAGTCAGCGACCCATCGAGAAACGGATTGCGCCTGATGGTCTGGTTCGTCGCGGTGTTGACAAGGGTGATCTCCGCGTCGCGGTTCGCGGCAGGGAATCCTTGCAGTTGCAGGTTGATAGCGCTCTTCATTTATTGCCTCCCGGTCGGGTTGTTACGACTTGCCCAAAGAACCCTCTCATTCTCACCCGGCTTTAACCGGGTGTGTAGCGTCGCGATTACAGGAAACCGTTTAAACGGTTTCCTGATTCTTCGCTACGCTTGCACCGGGCTAAAGCCCGGTGAGAATGAGAAAGAACTTCGAATCAAACCTGGTTGTTACAGCAGCCATTGCAGGTCGCCGTAGGGAAAACCGACCTCCCAGAACAAAGTGAGTTCGTGATCGTTTGTCTTCTGAATCGGCGCGAACGTCACACGGTTATAGAGCGTTGCGTTGTCGCCGCTGCGCGACACGAGCGCTGCCTCGCGAATCGTTCCGACCGCGCCGGCAGCGGGCACGGTGCCGCGCACACGAACACGCACGACGCGCTTGACCGTATCCGGCGGATCGATCTGAAACGCGTCCGCCGAGATCGGCACTTCGGTTGGACCAGTCAACGTCGTCGTGCCGAACGCCTCGCCTTCGGGTGCGTCGCTGGTGCCGACGCTCATGTGCGTGATGCCGCCGGCCTGTCCCGAGAAGAGACGCGCAAGCAGGTTGGCGCCGCCTTGCAACACCGAGTTGTAACCCTGGCGAACCTCAACTGTTTCGCCCGACATCGATTTCAGTTCGATCCGCAGATGAGCGCGCATGGAACCACCTCAACGGAAAGTAGAATCACTAAAGCCCGTGACATCGAACAGGCCGCCGCTCTCGGGCATGCCATCGGCGCCGGTTGACCCGTGCTCCTTGATGAAGAGCGGTAACACTGTCGTCAGGTAATCTGCCTGACCTTGAATCTCGGAGAACGAAAGAGCGTGAACGGCGCTGCGCACGCCGGCTGCTTTGAGACGTTTGACGCCGAGTTCGATCGCGCCGCGCAAGCGTTCGCGTTCCTCCTCCACTTTTCCCGCAGCCAACGGATGCCGGCGAATGCTCTGCGTCGGCACGTTGAGCTCAAAACTCGCCGGCTCTGATTCAACCCAACTGGCGATCAGGTTCACGGCAGCGTCCTGGTAGAAGACTGAATGGTCCAGCCGTGCTTCATCCCAACGGCCTTGCGCCAGTGCCAGATCCGCGAGCGCCAGCAGGAAACGATCGAGGCCGAGCAGGTCGTAGTGGGCCACTGGCAGGAACCACAACTGGTTCACGCCGCGCATCAGACGCAGCGCACGTGCGGGTGATTGCACTTGCGGCATGGTCCAGGGCTCGCCGGGAACGACGTTCGTGATCGAACGCAGTTTCGCAGTCACGTCGTCGCGTTCGAGTGTTCCTTCTACTGTTCCGTCGTCGCGCGTTCCCAGCCACAACCGTTGTCCCGGACCGACGTTTCCCTGAAACATCAGTCCTTCGCCCGTTGTCAGGTTGACGATCACGGGGACGCTTTCCGGACCAGCCGGCAGACCGGTCAGCAGAAATGAAAGGGTCGACTCGTCGAGTCCTTTGTTTTCGATCGTGAACTGCGACAGCGGCGTGATGTTGTCGATCAGTCCCGGCCGCAGGCACTTCCGGTGTTTCGGATACTCGGTGACGTCAGGTTTCTTGTGATGAAAGTTGACGCGCGTAGCCTGCTCGTAGCCGTCCATGTAACTCCGCGCAAAGCTCGTCAGCCCGTCGATGGTTACGGCGCCGTGTTTCAACGAAGCGTCGCGTTGCGAGTGCACCCACGAACGAAAGAGCGCGAGGTTTTGCCATGGTTCAGGAACGAAGTCGAGCAATGCTGCGAGCTTCGCTGCGTCTTCGAGCTCGAGCGCGGCGTCGAAGTGATGCGCGCGTTGGATGTCGAGTAACTCTTCCTCGACGATCTCGACCTGCACGGCGGGTTGGGCCAGCGAGGCGACGACCAGTTCGCCCTCGCGGTAGAGCAAGGGAAGACGGCTCGCCATGTCGTCGGCACGCTTCATACGTCTCCCTCCCGCACGTCGACGTTCAATGATTGATTGCGCAGACGCTCGTTCGGCGCGGGCGCGTAGGAGCCGACCGCGTCGGTGAGCTGGAAGAAACGTTCGCCGCTCTCGACGGTGATGATCGCGTCGGCGCGGACGAGCGCGAAACGTGAATCGTCGCGGATGGCGGCGGCGACACCGTCGAGCGTGAGCGGAGCATCGCTGGCGCGCGTAGCGAGATGGCTGTTGAACGCGTTCGTGATCGCTTCAGTTGCCTGGGCCTGCGTCGTGCCGGGCGTTAGATGGACCGGCAGGACGGCAGACACTTGCACGTCGACGGTCGTCGTGATCGCGAGCTCCGTTTGTGGTTCGGAGAATTGAACCGGCGTGACGACTTCGATCACTTCGCCGGCTGCGAGCGTCAGTTCTTCAGCTTCCGTGCCGCCTTCAGGAGTTAGAAACACACGCGCATCGACGATGCGTGCGTCTTGCATCACGAGCGCGACCAGCCGCGCGCGGCGCACTGATCCGCCTGGCGGAGTATCGTTCAGGGCCTTGACCAATTTGTCCTGGAGAGCTGCCTTCAGAGATGTGAGATCCGAGCCGCTGAGGCCGGTGCCGGCGAGTGTCAACTGCACTCGCACGCTCACTCGCTTGCGTGCCGCCGCGCCGGTGACAACGCGAATACCCGCCGGCTTTACTTGCCGGATGCGTTCGTCGACACGGGCGCGAGCTTCAGGCGTTTCCTGAAAATACGCGACGTCGATCTTCACTTCGCCGGGCACGCCGTTCGGCTCTTCGGTGATGCTGACGTCCTTTACTTCCTCGAGCGACATCAGGTGAAACTTCAACGCGTCGAGCGTGCCGCGCACCACGCCGTGAAAAGCAGATCGCGCGCGACGCCGCAGTTCGTCGTCCGTTTCTGCCTGGCTCAAACGGCGGCTTGGCTCTTCGTTCACCTGCGTGTCGATGCCGGCCACCAGAACTTCGAGACGATCGAGTTTGCCAGCTTCGACTTCCGGAGTTCCCGGCGTCTCGCCCGCGGCCATCACTTCGCGCGTGCTTTCACCGGGCTCGAGTATCAGTTCGTCTTGCGTTAAGTAGCGGCTGCCTTTGTCATCGGTAAGTACGGTGCCGGCGGGAACAGTGATGCGCCCAGTGTCGCCGGCGCGGCGGTTGAAGCGAACCTTCACGACCGGATGTCCACTCGCGAGACGCGTCACGCCGACGAGCGCGACGACCTTATCGAGCGAACGTCCTTCAGCCGTCTCTACAAACGCGGACTTGTAAATGAAGTCGAGATGTTGATACGTGACGGCGAGCTCGAACGCGACGGTTTCCATCAACGTGCGGATCACGCTGCCGATGTTCAGATCGTTTAGCGGCGCAGGATTCGAGCGGACGGGATAATAGTTGACGGTTAGATCGGTGTTGGGCAGCGGGCGGCGGCCGCCGTCACGAAAACGAATCGCGTCTTTGTTGTTGTCGTCGCCCGTGGTCGAGATCAACTCGAAATCCGCGCTGGTGAACCGGTAGGCGACCGGACTCTCGACCGTGCCCACGAAACCCTGCAGATAGGAGATTCGTCGCACCGGTCTCCTGCTCAGCAGATCGGGAACAACCAGCGCGTCGCCGGCAGGCGCTTTCAACGACTCCGCGACCGTGCCGCCCGTCAACGTGGTCAACAGGTCGCGAACGATGTCCGGGTATAGACGCGGAGAGTAACTCACAGACCTACCTCCAGCGACAGCGCAACTGGATCGCCGCCCGAGATCGGTTGAACGGCGACGGTCAAGACGAAGTTATCGATCTGTTCCGCGGGCGGATCGAAAGTCAGCTCGACGGCTTTCGGCTCTACGCGCGGCTCGCGAGCTACTGCTTCGAGTACGAACGCGCGGCAAAGGTTTCGCAACTCGTCGGTCTTACGGCGGCCGATCAACTCGCCGAGACGCGAGCCGTAGTCGGAGTGGCCCAACGTCGACAGCGTGCCGACGGGCGTCAGCAGCCGGAGCAGCAACGCCTGCGCGACGTTCTCACGTCCTTCGATCGTCGCCAGATCCGTCTGCACCTCCGCTTCGTCCGGACGCGGGCGTCTGACGATGCGCACCTTAGTCGTCAAATCGAGCGACGCGGCGTCGTACGCCACCATGTTTGGGACCACAGAGAGATCGGTGCCGAAGAGTTGGTCCATAGTTGGTTTGCCTAAAGTCCTTTCTCATTCTCACCCGCCTTTAGCGGGTGTATCGTCTCATTCTCACCCGGCTTTAGCCGGGTGTATTGCCGAGCTGTTATTGGGGAAACCGTTTAAACGGTTTCCCGATGTTCGCTACTCTTGCACCGGGCTAAAGCCCGGTGAGAATGAGAAACTTCTGGTATTGACGGAGCACTACCGAAATTTTGAGTTAGGGCTTCCATAGTTCACCCAATCATTACGGTGCCGGCGGCGATGACCTGGCCCTTTGGCGCGGTCGGGGTGATGTCGTCGCAATCGACTGACAAGTCGCCGTTGCGGGCAGCCTGTTTGCCGCCGATCTTCACCGTCGCACTGCCGACTTTGATCGTCGACTTGTTCTGCGGCGGCGCCTGGAAACTCGTTCCCGGCGGCGTGGCGATGTGCGAAGGACTGTTGCTCGCCTGCGAGTCGACTACGGCCGCCGGCTTGCCCATAATCTTCACGGTCTGGATCGTGCCGCCGTCGATCGATCCACTGAACGGATGCGGCAGCGGCGTCGGTATCGGTCCACCGGGTGACGGCACCATCACGATATGCGTGTCGACGCCGACGACCATGCTTCCTTCTGTTGCTGCCGGTTGGCCCATTAGTTTATTTCCACCGCTCCACCGGAGACCTTCACCTTCCCCTGACCCGAGATTTCGACCTCGCTGCCTTCGAGCTTCAGCTTTCCGGCCGCTTTCACTGAAATGTCTCCATCTTTCTTCATCGTGATCTTGCTCGATCCGGCGGCGAACTCCATCCGTCCACCGCCCGCGGCGTCGAGCGTTGCTTTGATCTCGCCGACGGCGAGTGTGATCTTCTCTTTCACGACTTCGATCAACACGTCGCCCGGCAACGTCAGTTTCACCGCCGGCGGATCGCCCGTGATCTCGCATTCGAGGTCCGGCGTCGACGCGCCCGACGGCAAGCGCAACACGATCTGCCCGTCTTTGTGCTTCGGTGGTTCCTGGTCCGGATGGTAAAGACGCCCGACGACGACAGGCGAGTGATAATCGCCTTCGACAAACACCACGACGACGAGATCGTCAACCGCCGGAATCGCCGCAAAACCCATTGCGCCAACGGCGATCGGCACGCGATTGAGAATGATTCCCGACTCGCGAAGCTGCACGGACACGGCATGGTCAGCAGGCGCGGCCTCATTCGGAAAGATACTCGTGACCTTGCCGACACTCGCCACCGGCCGCGCGAAAACTTCATGACGCGCGATGCGCGAGATGCTGCTGTACAACGAGGTCGCGCTCATAGCAGTCCTCCCAGTGCAGACAGACCCGCGCCGAGTAATCCCGAAAGCAGCGACGACGTGTCCGCGGCTTCGGCTTCGATGATGGTCGATCCACCCGCCCCCGGCCGCAGTTCGTGCTCCACGCGCGTGAGCAACCATGGTCCACCTGCGAGTCCGTCCGGCAATGACTGCACTTCGATAACGTCGCCTGGACGCAACGCCGGAAGCAGGAAGCAGCGAGCGCGAAGTCGTTGCGCGCGCGCGGCGTTTGCTGTTTGCAACGCGGTTGAGACGTCGTCGGCTGCCGTAGGCGTGCGCAACAGCGGCAAAGGATAACGAATGATGCCCGCGCCGCCGGCAGCCGCCGAAGAGGGAAGAAAATCTGACGACGGTCTTAACGCGTCAGGCGCGCTGGCTGAACCTGCTGGTCCAAAGCCGATGGCAAATCGTTGCGGGTTGATCGTTTCGTTGTTGGACGACGCGAAGTCGACGATCTCGCGGCCGTACAGAAGCGCGACCGAAGGCTGGCCTGACGGCCGCGCGATCACTTGCAGCTTGCTGTCAGCGTCGACGAGAGCGATCGCGCCGCACAGTCGCGCCAACTCGGCGATCTGTTCCGCGGCGGTGCGTCCTGGTTGGGCCACGTAAGCCGGCACGTCCAGATCGACGTCGAGGTCGCCAACGTTGACGCTTGCGTCGGAAGCGAGTGTTCTGATGACCTGCTTCGCGTTCTGTTTTTCGAACGTCTGACACGGACGATAGGCGGCGAGATCAGTCGCGGCGTCTGCGAGCGTGACATGTATCCGGCGAAAGTCGCGCCGCACTGCGCGCACTTTTCCAGTGAACAACTTTTTCGAACCTTCACCGCCGTCGACGTCCATCGACGCATCGTCGCCGGGCGCTGCTTCGAAGCGGACCGGCGCGGGAAGGGAAACGCGCACCGAGTTTCCGCGAGGCAACGGCTCGAGGCACGCGTGCAGTTCCAGCGCGTGCGTGTCGTAGCGCAGGTTGCCGAGCGTGACGGAGAGTGACGGCGCCAGACTCATGACGAGAACAAGCCTCCCAACGTTCGCGTTGCTTCCTGAAAGTTCGTCCCGATGCTGCGCATGTTGTCGACGGTGTTGTTAAGTGGTTCGAGCATACCGCCGAAATCGAGGCCGCCGGATGCAACGAGGTTCGCCAATGAGCCGAGCGCGTCGATCGCGCCCATTGCCTGTTCGGCTGCGGAGGCGATGTCGCCGGCCATGTTGGCCAGGTCCCCGAGCATGTCCGTGTCGATGCCGAGATCGCCGAGTCCGAAATCGTCGAGTCCGCCGAAGCCGCTGACTTCCGCCGGTGGAGGCAGCGGCGGGCTTTCGGTGAGCTCGATGCGGTAGTGAATCTGGTCGGGCCGTCCGGCGCTTTCGTAATCTTGTAGCGAGCGGATGACGACCTTTTGCAGATCGAGCGCGCTGGTGATGTCTGCCGCGAACGTGAGCTCTTCGCCGGTTTGAGCGGCGGTTTGGAGCGTGCCGAGATCGTCGCGCGTGGTATCGCCGATCAGCACACCTTCGATGCGAACGTTATGTGAAGGACGGCCCGAGCGCTGTTGCAGCTCGCCTTCGAGTCCGGCGATGCGTGAAGAGACGAAGCCCGCATCGAGCGAGTGTTCGATGTGCTGGACGTATTGGAGGGAGATGTCGCCTAGCAGCGGAATTGGACGAGTCATGGATCAATGCCTCGCAGATCGCATTCGGCTTCGAGCAGCGTTGCTAGTTCGGAGAGCCAGTCGTTGAAGGATGGCGATTCAGTTGTTGGGGAAAATCGTGTTGGCGTTTGTTCGCGAGACAGTTCGGGTTTTGGTAGTTGAGTCGCGAGCTTCAATGGTTGCCAATTCGTTGCTGATGGTGAGGTGAACAACGGCTGCTCAAACACGGCAGGCGCTGTTTGCGTCAATGAGATATTCGCTTGATTCGTTCGTGCAGCAGCGACGGGTAATGGATTCTTAAAATCCGTGTTTTTCGGTGGTTTTGGAGGAAGTACACGTGCTGGAACGCGCTTCACTCTTTCAACCGGTAACACGGATGAAGCGGATGAAAAGGATTTGGTTTGTGTGGGCTGTAAGGGTTTGTTTGATGGGTGTTCAAGTGCGACGTCAGGCCACGTTGCTATGTGCTTCGGTGTTGGTGTCAGAGCGTGATTTGTTTTGAGGGTGTTCGCGCGCGTGATTTCTTCGGCTTCTGTTTTTGCGACGGGCGGAATTGCTTTCGCCCGGTTCGAAAGATTAAGCACCATACGTGCGATCAGCGTTTCGAGATCTGGTTCGCCTTCCTCGAACACGATCCGTTCCCAACCATTCGACTCCACGTTGCTGCAAAGCCGATCGATCACGAGCGCCAACGTCCCACTCACTTGCTCCGGGTTCCAGCCTGCCTGTTGCTCGACGAGCCGCGCGCACTCCGCGAACGACGGCGCCTCCTCACCTCCACCCGCCAACGCCAACGACACCGCCACCCGAACCGCATCGTCACAATATCCCGACGACACAAACGCCGCGTCTGCAATCAACGTCGCAACGTCGCCATTCGAATCAGCAGTAGTCAAAAGCAGCGAACGCTCCTCGAACCGCAGCGCGCGCACCATCGGCCCGCGCCGGTTGTTCAAGTAGAAGCCGTCGCCGCGGTCCGGCAGCAAACGTACGCGTTCCGCTCCGAGTTGGACCACACCTTCGTCAAGATCCACCGCTATGTGCAGCGTCCCGTTCATCGCTCAGGTTAACTCCCGGTGCCCTCGGTCGCGCGCGTCGCCGTGAAGCTGTAGAGCGATTCGCCAAAGCTGCCCACGCTCATGTCGAAGCTTTTCTCTTGCAGGAAGCATTCGTCGAACGTCACCGACTTACCGCCAGTGGCCGGACCGAGTTGCGCGATGATCTGAACGCTTTGGTTGACGGTGAGTGCGTCGAGCGCGGGCGCGGTTGAGGCAACGCGAATACGTCCTTCCACGACCTGCGGTCCGGAGACCATGCCGATGCGTTCGTTGCCGCCGAGACCAAAGACGTTCTCGCGGACCTGCACCGTGCGATATTCGATCGATCGCACGCCTTCAATCGGCTGGCCCCCCACCAGCACCTGGCTCTCGTTTGCTGCATAAATCGTCGGCATCTTCTTTCTCCTAATTCTTCACGCGGATGGTGGCGTAAATGTAGTCGATGGATCGCACCGGCCGGATGGCGATGTCCACGCGCACGATTCCCTGTCCGAAGTCGAGTTGCGTTGAATAGACGTCGACCGTAAACGCCGGATCGCTGCCGTCGGTTGAGGGCACTAGCGCGCCTTCGCGTTCCATTCGCGTAAACGTGGCTACGATCTGTTGCTTGAGCGCGAGCCGCGCCTCAGCACTGTTCAACTGGCCGATGAAGTTTTCCGAGATCGCCTTAGTCTCGCGAATCGCAATGTCGGCGACGCGCGTCACTGAGATTTGATCGCCCGAAGTATCCAACCCGCGCAACACGACGACGCCGCGGCCCACTCGCTCCTGGACCACCAGCAGATTTGTCGTCGAACCGAGCAGTCGATTCAACTCGCTCTCGCGATATCTCGCGGGCGTGACGCCGAATAACGGAACGGGTTTGAACGTCGGCGATTCCTGCGGGTTGAGGCGTCCGACGAGACCGGCGACAGCGCCTTCCGCTCCCGGCGGCGAGACCAACACGAACCGTCGATTACGGACCAACGCGGAGTGTTCGCGAATCTGGTCCAGGTTGGCGGCCTCTCCCGTGGTGACTGAGCCGAATGCGATGCGTGGCGCGGCATTCTCCGCCATCGCGACTGCGTGTGCCGACAGCGCCTGATGAATCTGTCGCACTTCAGCGGTCGCACGGCCGCGTTCTACCGACGCAATCACGAGATCGATTCGCGGATCGTCCGCGAGGCGATCGATCGCGTCTTCGTACTGCTGCACCGTCGGCGACTCGCCGCCGCTGAACTCGATTGGCGTGGCAGTCGCTGCCGGCATCTGGTTCGTGGTGCGCGAACTCAGCGGCGTGAAGCGGACCAAACGGCTTTCGTTCGCGAGCACGTAGGGCAGATAGCGATCGTCGTCCGGATTCATCACCAGCGCTGTGAACTCTTCCTGCAAACCACGCTGGAAGACGCGAACGTCGACAGTTCCGGCGTCGGCGCCTTGTCGGATTTCAACGCTGAGTCCTACCAGATCTGCTTCGGCGGAAGGACGCAGGACCATGATGTTGCGCGTGCCTGGCGCCGGTTCCGGCACGTTGATTTCAGTCGCCGTGTCGGTGAATGCATAAGTGCCGACTCGCGGGGCGACGTCGGCGAAACCCGGATCGACGGCGATCACGTAAGCCGACTGTTGATTGATCGCTTCGAACAGGTCGTCAGGCTGGCCGGGCGCGACGCGGAGATCCGAGAACGTTTCGAGCGTCGTGCCGCTGCGGAACAGTCGCAAGGTGACGCGCGCGATCTCGTTCGTAGCGGTGGTGACAGTTCGGACTTCGGCGCGCAATGCGTTGTTGCCCGCGCCGTTGGATCGCGCGCGCAACAGGACGACGGCTTCCGAGTTTTGATTGTTGAGTTGCGCCGATGCAGCGCGGCCGCCGGCGACGCCCGAGATGACGACTTCACTCGCGCCGTTCGCCAGTGCATGGGCCACTTCCGGCATGCTGCCGATAGTTCCCGGGCCTAGCAGTTGGCGGAGCTCGGCGGTTTTGGTGACGCCGACCAGACCTCCGTTGCGAGGGCGGCGGTCCACAATGCCGACTGCGCCCAGAATTCCGGAAGCGGCGGGTGGCGGTGGCAGAACGTCGAATCGCGCCTCAACCCGGACGCCGGGAACGACTAATGCTGGCATGTCATCCTCCTGTGAAGAGTCACTTATCGATTAAATCGGGAATCTCGCCGAATCGTTGTTCGTAGCTCGCGATGCTGTCGTTCAGCGTGCGCGCGAATGCCTTCGCGAAGGCCGGAGATGTGACGATCGCGGTGACATTCACAACGTCGGAATCATTTTCACGAAACTGCGCAAACTCTAATAAGAACTCAAACGCGTTGTAGCCCACCTGAAGGTGGTTGCTGTAGTTGCTGGCCAACCGGTCCTGAGTGGTTTTGTTTTGGGCGTCCACTGTTCGGTGAAGCGAGAGCAAGAATGCGGCCAGAGCGGTTTTTGTTGAGGTTTCGTTTTGCGAGTGAGGGGCGCGTTACAGTCGGTGTGACAAGATCCGCGTTTTCACTGTCACACCAACTGTCTCAACTGTAACAGCCTGTTACGACTGGCGCGTTAAGACTCAGTGGGCTCGCGATGCGGCTCCGCCGCCGGGATGTGAGGCGAGGCTGTGCCTCGCCGTAGACTGTTTGAAAATTGGGCACAGCCCATTCCTGGATCTATTCTGGCGGCGAGGCAGAGCCTCGCCTCACATCCCGGCGGCGGAGCCGCATCCGAAAATGCTGGATCCGCGAGCGGCTGCTGAAGATGTCTAGCAATCAGTTAGCACAAGAACCGAATCACGACTGGCTGCGGACGATCTGGTATTTCGCCATCTTGCGGTAGAGCGTCATGCGGGAGAGATGGAGTTGGGCGGCGGCCTGGCTGACGTTCCAGTCTGTTTGCAACAGCGCGCCGAGTAATTGTTGGCGCTCCTCGACGGGCAGGTCGCACATCGCCGCGAGACGCGCGCGAATCGCCATCGGCAGTGCGGCAAGATCGAGACAGTCTTCCGGCAGCTCGATGAAGGCTGCTTCGACGAGGTTCTTCAACTCGCGTACGTTGCCGGGCCAATCGTAGCGGCTGAGCTTGTCCATGGCCTCAGAGTCGAAGCCCGTGATCTTGCGGCGAAACTTCAGGTTCATTTGCTGCACGTAATGACTTACTAAGAGTGGGATGTCGGAGCGTCGCTCGCGTAACGGCGGCAGATGCAGGCGCGCGACGTTCAAACGGAAATAGAGATCCGCGCGAAACTTCTTTTCTTCGACGAGTTTTTCGATCTCCTGGTTTGTCGCCGCTACGACGCGCACGTCGACGCGTTGCGTCTTCGATCCACCGAGACGACAGACTTCGCGATTATCGAGCACGCGCAGGATCTTGGCTTGCGCGCTCGGGCTCATCTCGCCGATTTCGTCGAGAAACAACGTTCCGCCGTCGGCCTGTTTCCATTTTCCGTCACGCGCGCCGTCAGCGCCGGTGAACGCGCCGCGCTCGTAACCGAAGAGTTCGCTTTCGAGCAGCGTGTCAGGCATGGCGGCACAATTGATGGAAACGAAAGCGTTGTTGCGGCGGTGACTGTGTTGATGAATGTAACTGGCGGCGAGCTCTTTGCCGGTGCCGGTTTCGCCTGTGATCAGGACCGTACTCGCGGCGGCTGCAGCGCGGTCCAGATAACTGCGCACCGCTCGAGTGGCGTTATGCGAGCCGACCATTGTTTCCTGGTTGATCTCGGTTGTCGCTGGAAGGAGGCGATCGAGTGTGGCGGTGAGTTCGTCGATGCTTTTCAGGTAATCGTTTGCGCCTGCGCGAAGTGCGGCGACGGCGAGGTTTTCGCTGCTTTCATTCGCGATCACGATGCACGGGACGTTGACGCCTTTGTCGCGCAGCGATCTGATCGCGTCGAGCCGCTCGAGACAATCATCTGAGATTTCGACAAGGGCGGCGTGGGCCAGTCTCGTCGTCAGAGTTTTAAGAAAACTTGTGGTGTCGCGTTCGACTTGTGGTGAGAAGCCGAGTGGTCGAAGGAGTCTTTCGTAGTCGGCAGGGAGACTGCGTTTACCTCCGAGGATCGCCACCAGACCTCGTTTTGACGGCGCCATGACATACTCCAGTTTCTCGCCCCCGAGTAACTGTGGTCCAGATTTTTCTACACGTGCGAGGTTGTCGAAGCCCCGGACTGACCCTAAAGAATGGCGCGGATACTACCACGGATTGCGTGACTGGAATTGTTGATTTATTTTGTCGACGCGGGGCAAGATGTTATATGCGAACAAATGGCCATAGTCCTCATTACCGCGCCTGCAGTATCTGCGAAGCGATCTGTGGGATTGAGGTGGTGCAGGCGGGTGAGCGTCTCGAGATTCGCGGAGATAGGGACGATCCGTTTAGTCGGGGGTATATCTGTCCGAAGGCCGTCGCTTTACAGGACGTTCATTTTGATAAGGACCGGCTGAAACACCCCGTTCGGCGTACGGCCAGTGGGTGGGAACGCATCTCGTGGGATGAAGCTTTCGACGAAGTTGCGCGCAACCTCAGGCGCATTCGCTCGCAGTACGGCGGCAATGCGCTCGCGACGTATCTGGGAAATCCACACGTTCACAACTACGGCTCAATGCTTTTTGCGCCTGGGTTTCTTCGCAGTTTGAAAACGCGCAACAAGTTTTCCGCAACGTCAGTAGATCAACTGGCCCATCATCTGGCCGCGTATCTCATGTTTGGCCACCAACTGGTGATTCCAGTTCCGGACGTGGATCGCACGAAGTTTTTTCTGATCCTCGGTGCGAACCCGGCCGTCTCCAACGGCAGCCTGATGACCGCGCCCGGAATGGCGCGAAGGTTGGAAGAGATCCGCGAGCGCGGCGGGAAAGTGATACTCGTCGATCCGCGTTTCAATGAGACTGCGCGATACGCAGATCAGCATCTGTTCATCCGTCCGGGAACGGACGTGCTGTTGCTGCTGGCAATGCTGCACGTCGTGTTTGACGAACGACTCACGCGCCTCGGTCCTTTTACGAAAGGTGTCGAGACGATCAGCAAGCTCGTCACGGATTTTCCGCCGGAACGAGTGGCAGCGATCACGGGCATCGATGCGGATCAGATCCGCGTGCTGGCGCGAGAGTTTGCGTCCGCTGAATCCGCGGTCTGTTACGGACGAATCGGCGTCAGCACGCAGGAGTTTGGCGGGATCTGTCAGTGGCTTATCAACGTCTTGAACATCGTAACCGGAAACATGGATCGTCCGGGCGGCGCGATGTTTCCGTTGCCGGCGTTTGATCCGGTGACTGCACCGGAGTCAATCGCACGGCGCGGCAGTTTCGCGCGCAGGCACACTCGCGTGCGAAAGCTGCCGGAGTTTGGCGGAGAGTTTCCCGTCGTCGCGCTCGCGGAAGAAATACTGACCGAAGGCGACGGGCAAGTTAAAGCGCTCGTCACGCTGGCCGGCAATCCCGTGCTTTCGACTCCGAACGGACGCGAGTTGGATCGAGCATTGACGAACCTGGAGTTCATGGTCTCGATCGACTTCTACATCAATGAAACGACGAGACACGCGCACATTATCCTGCCGCCAACGTTCGCACTCGAACGCGACCATTACGATCTCGCTTTCCATCTGTTTGCCGTTCGCAACACAGCCAAATTCTCGCCGGCACTGTTCGAACCCGAAGCAGACACGCGACACGACTGGCAAATCCTGCTCGAACTGCAAACGCGCATGAGTGACAGCGGATTCGTCGACCGTCTAACGCGTCGACTCCGGACTCCTGATCGCATTCTCGACCTCGGCCTGCGCTTCGGCCCGCACGGTGCGGGAATCAATCCGTTCTCAAAGCGACTGACGCTGCGAAAGCTGCGCAAAGCCGTACACGGCGTCGATCTTGGCCCACTGACTCCATGCCTGCCCGAACGTCTCCGCACGTCGGATAAAAAGATCGATCTCGCGCCCGAACCGCTGGTGAAAGACGTCGAACGCGTGAAAACAAAACTCCTCGACGTCCGCGCTTCCAACGGCGAACTCCGCTTGATCGGACGCCGCCAGCTTCGCAGCAACAACTCGTGGCTGCACAACACTGAGCGACTCCTGCGAGGCAAACCGCAATGCACGGTGCTAATGCATCCCTCAGACGCCGCGCGTCGCCAACTCTCTTCGGGTCAGACTGTCCGGATAAAATCGCGAGTAGGCTCGGTAGAACTTCCGCTCGAGGTGACGGACGAAATGATGCCCGGCGTCGTGAGCATTCCGCATGGCTGGGGGCACGATCGCGCGGGCGTTCAACTAGCCGTCGCCCGCGAACACGCCGGCGAAAGCATCAACGATCTTACCGAGGAACTGGCGATCGACGCCCTCTGCGGCACCGCCGCTTTCAACGGCATCCCCGTGCACGTCGAATCAGTCAGTTGAGTCGATGAGTGCAGCCAACTTTCGCGGTGCGCTGAGTTGAAAAGCCTGGCGGGCGAGCTCGTTTACAGTCTCCCAATCAACTTCATCGAGATCGAGACGAATGCCAACCCAGCCTTTTGGCCCAACATACGCCGGCACAAAGAAACTCTCCGCATCATCTCTCACCAATCGACGTTGCTCGCTGAGACTCGACTTGCAAATTAAAGCGATCATCCCGTCGCCATGATGATCGAATTGATAGTACGCGAACGTCTTCTTCCCCACCCGAAAAGCGATGTGCTCCTGCTCTCTGCCGACGGCTTCATACGTCACCTCCGGCAGCCTCCGGCAGATCTCAATCAGCCGCTCCCGCCGGCGCGCTGACTGCGTCAATTGTTTCGCTGAAAGAGTCATATTAGTGAATGCTTACTCGTCGCCTGCCTCCTCGCGCCACTCGGCGAGTTGGTCGCGCACTGTTGGAGCAAAAGGATCTTCGATCTGTTCGTGGATCATTAGTGATCGTTCGGCATATTCGATGGCCCGAGTGCGTTGGCCAAGCTGCTCCAGCGCCAGACTCATATTCCAGAGGACAGTGCCTTCGCCTCTACGGTCGCCAATCTCGCGATCGATGATCAATGCTTGTTCATACAGTTGGATGGCGCGGTGGTTCTCGCCCAATGCTCTATAGGCAATGCCCAGGTTGCCTAACGCATTGGCTTCCCCTCGACGGTCGCCAGTCTCGCGTGCAATGGTCAGATACTGTTCATGGAACTGAATGGCCCGTTTGGTCTCGCCCAGTGCTGCGTAGGCAATGCCTAGACAGCCCAGCGTATTGCCTTCGCCGCGGCGCGCACCAATCTCACGTGCAATGACTAAACGTTGTTCATAGAACTGAATGGCGCGTTGCATCTCGCCGAGAGCCGCGTAGGCAAGGCCCAGATTGTTAAGCGCAGTGCCTTCACTTTTCCGATCGCCAAACTCACGTGCAATTGTCAAACGTTGTTCATAGAACTCAATGGCAAGGTGAGTCTCACCAAGTGCTGCGTAAGCAAGGCCCAGATTGCCCAACGCAACGCCTTCATTAGCTCGATCACTCAATCGTCGGGCAGTGACCACAGCGATTTCCAGCCAGCGAACTCTCTCGCGTGGGAGCTGCCTCAGGTGAAGTATGTACGGACCCGAATTAGGATAAGCCATAACTAATCGGTCCACGTCTTCATCAGCTCCCACATCCTGAGATGCAACCCAAGCATGTCCGGCCTGAATGTTGCTCCACTCGAGATTGAAGAGTTCCAGACCGCGAGTCAGCGCTTCGCTGCCTTCCTGATAGAGATCATCGGCGGTCGACAGCACGTCCTTGTAATGAGTTGCGTACCGTTTCCCGGTGACCTTGCGTTCTTCCGCGCTCAACTTCGAAGCGGCAAACAACCGTGCAAGGTCGTGCAGCCGATAACGGCTGGTGGTCTCATTCCATTCCACCATGCTCGCCGCGATTAGTTCACCCAGCGTGAGCTGCGCTTGGTCCACTTCGATTTCCCACACTGCCGCCGCCGCGTCGTCCGCAAAGGAATCGGGAAAGACTGCCAACCAGCGCCAACGCTCCCGTAGTTCTTCACTCAACAACTCATAACTCAAGCTCAGCGACGCTTCGATCAATTCCAGTCGCAGTTGCTGGTTCTGCAGACGCTGGACGTAATCGGCGGGTTTCAGATTCACGTACTTCGCCAACGCTCCGGCAGCGAGTCGCAGTGCCAGCGGCAAATGGCCACACAATGCGGCTATCTCATCTGCCCACGCGCCAATTCGGGGCTCAATGGCCAGCAACAATTCCTTTGACTCAGCGGCGCTCAAGGTGTCCAGGTTTTTCGCGACTAACCCATGGAGAGTGAAATACTGGCGCGAGGTAACGAGCAGTACGCAACTCGAAGGTGGAATCACCGGTTCAACTTGTTCGGCATTAGCGGCGTTATCCATCAAGAGAATTGCTCGTTGGCCGTCGAGTACAGAGAGATACAGTCCGCGCAAGTCAGTTTCACTTTCCGGGAGTTTGGCCGCAGGGTGGTAAGCGCGAACGACGTGGGCCAGTGCCTCGGCTGAAGTCAGCGGTTGGGGACTGGCGCCTTTCAGATCTAAGTAGAACTGCGCGTCAGGATAGCGTGGTTTGAGCTGTTCGACGAGCTTGAGTGCAAGCGCCGTCTTACCGATGCCACCCAAGCCTCGCAAACCCGAAATGGTAACGCCGCCATGTTCGATAGCGGCCAGCAATTCTTCTAATTCTTTCTCGCGGCCAGTGAAGTCAGCAGGCGGTGGCGGCACTTGATGAAGTCGTGGAGGCGTGATCGAGTTTATAGCGGCGAGCATGGCGGCTGCATCGGCGCCTTTGAAGGAGAACAGAATGTTCCCATCGCCGCTCGTGATGATTGCGTCCGAAGCGTTGCCGCCGAGTGCCACCGCGCGTTCGCCAGTGACGAGCACGCTCCGTATTGCACTGAGGTCAGCCGCGGTGGCCGTACCGGAAAGTAAGCGTTCGAGGGCTGATTTGAGTTCGTTTGGATCAGCCATTCTGGTCGCCGGTGACAATCTTGCTGCCTTTGAGGTCGCCCCCAATCGCGACAGCGCGGTCGCCGGAAGCGGTGACTGTGATGCCTGCTGCTCTCCCTTGCTCCAGCCAGCGGCTGACTTCTTCAGCCAGAGACTGATCTTCCGCCAGCAGCTTCTTCAGTTGCTGTCGTAAAGCGGCCTGCGCGTCTGCATCGTCCGGCGTCTGCGCGGCATCCTGAGCCGCTTCGAGCGCAGCCGGTTTAGCATCCATTTTAGGCTTGAGTTTGGTCCAGAGCGATTTGGCCCATTCCAAACTCTGATCCACGACTGTCTTGCCGGTTTCTTCTGCCGCTTTCTCGCCAGCTTTGAGTAAATAGGGCAGCAACGGAACGAGTGCGGTGGTGAGCGAACTTGCAAGCGCGCTGATGTCCATTCTTGTTACCTCCTGGATGGTGAAGACCGGTCCGTGAGCGGGTGAATGCTACTTGATGCGGGAACTAAGAACAAGAATACAGGCGCGAAGCTCGTCATGAACTCCGCGCCTGCATTTTCTGAATAGCGCTGACAGTAGATTGGAACTGAGGGATCAGTTGCACCAGTCGCCGGTCTGTTGCAAACAGCGGAAGTTTTTACCAAGTGCTGGGAAGACAGCCGTGCCGTCGCTGCGTTTCACGTCGCGAATGAACGCGTCAGGCCGGATGAATCCATTGCGCGGATCCTCGGGAATCGGGCAAAGGACCCAACGAAACACTCCATCATCAACGGGCCGACTGCGCAACTCGACCAGTCCTTTTGACGCCAGACCATCAATCGCCGAAGGGCTCGTCAAGATGGGCGTCCCATCAAGATCGCGACCATTCGAAGCGGCGATCGGATCGAGTTCCTTCCGTCCTTCAGTCGTGAATGCTTTCGGTGTGTAGACTACCCACACCGCGAGCCACATTCCTAACGGGTCATTCGAGAAGTAACCGTCGCGCGTGTCGAACACATTGTCTTGACGTTTGTTCGGAAGAAACGGATCGAGGATCGAGCCGTTCGAAGCTTTCGGAAAAATAAACACGCGGAAGTGCTCGGCCGTGTCGAACGCCGCTTGTCCGCGCTGTGTCAGACGGCCTGCCGCATCATGTTCAAAGCTAGTTGAATTGAGCACGCCGAAGATGTTGGCGTAAGTCAGACCACTGGAACCGGTCGTGCCAGGTGTTGTTTCGATCGTGCGAATGTTACTGCGATTCGGATCGGTGTTGGTGTTGTCGACGACGAAGTCGCCGTTGCGGGCCGGCGTGCCAACTCGCAGTACGATGTTTTCGGGGACGACGCCATGTGCACGATACGCGGCGTCGCTAAAGTCGAACGGTGACGTTCCGAGGTCGTTGCCGCCGCTGGCGGAAACGTTTGTGTTGAAGTTAAGGCCGATCGCAGCCGCCAGCATCAAGACGAAGACGGCAATCAACAACGGCCACTTAGACGTGTTCCTGTACGTTGTCATGATAGGTTGGATCTCCTTGGTGGTTCAGATGCAAGCTATCATGCAAGAACAGTCATTGAAGGTATGTCAGCGCGGCGACACGATTGTCAGCCCGCTGACACTAGACTCAAAAAAGTCTGAATGCCGATCGCGAGCAGCAGACCTGCGTAGGTTTGCAGTTCCTTCAAACGCTTGACGCGTACCCAGCCGCGACCGAGTTCGATGATCCCGCGACGTTCCATGTCGTTGAGAACAGTGGTAGTGGTTTGACGTGCAGCGCCGATCAGGCTCGCGACGTCGTGATGCGTAAGCGGAACAAGATAGTCGGCTGCACTCTGGTCCATTTCAGCCGCGCTTGTTGAAAGCTCATGCAGCAATTCGCAAACGCGCGCCGAGACTGCTTTCGAAGTGATGTCGGAAAGTTTCTTCTCCATCCGTCGACGTCGATCGCCGACCAGTCTGATGTAACTGAGCGCGAGCGTTGGTTGAGTTTCCAGCAGGTGTATGAAATCGCGCCTGGAAAAGACCCACATCAGCACGTCGTCAAGCGCCAGGGCCATGTTGCTGCGCGGTGCCTCGTCCACCAATGCAAACTCGCCGAAGATCTCGCCCGGTTGAATGATGTCTATGGCGATCTCCTTACCTGTTTCAGAAAGCACAGACAGCTTTACTCGTCCTTGACGCAGGAAGTAGACGGCGTCAGCGCGATCACCCGGCAGGTAGATAAACTCGCCGCGCGCCTTGCGCAGGCTGCGCGCGTGCTGCGCGACGCGGGCCATCTGTTCGGAAGATAGACCAGAGAAAATCTGGACGCGTTGTCCGCTCTGGACACCTTGTCCGCTGCGAGAGATGTCCGATGATGGCCCGGTCGATGAAGCAGCTAGCATCTGTTCAACTCCTGAAAATAGTTCAACGCGCCTCGCCGCCAGACGAGGCGCTTTGACAATCATCGAGGTCCTGGGCCGTGAGTGAGAATTACAAAGCTAGAAAGCCGGGAGTGCTTTCAAGCGATTATGACACGCTCGCGCGCATGCTCATGCGCACGAGCAGGCGCCGATTCGGGGGAATGAAGTATTTCAACCAAACTCATGTCGTCCCACTCGAACTGATCCGCCGCGGGCATCCTGCCGAGCCGCATCAACTCTTCAGCCGCGGCCATCTCGCGGTCGCGATTCATGCCGGCGACTGCCTGCACGCGTCCGTCCTTTATATAGAACGCGAGAAAATCGTGTGCCGACAAGTCGCCACGATAAACGATCCTGTCCCACGACGTCGCGTGTCCGACGTAGAGTAGTCCGATGTCAAACTGTCGCGTCCAGAAGAAAGGAATCGCGTCGAAGGTTACGGCACGGCCGGCCATGTTGCGCGCGGCCGTGCGGCCCTGTTGCTGGGCCGTGCGCCAGTGCTCGATGCGCGTTCGCTTGCCCGTGCGCGGATCGACGAAGCTGGCGATGTCGCCCGCGGCGTAAATTCCGTCAGCCGCGCGCAGGTGTGAGTCGACGATAACGCCGCCATGCTCGTCCAATTCAACGCCTTCAAGAAAGTGCGTGACCGGCCTGACGCCAACGCCCACCAGGACCATGTCCGTCTCGATACGCTCGCCGTTATCCAGACAGACCGCCTCGACGTTATGGCTCCCTTCGAACCGGTAGACGATCGAGCCGAGCTTGAATTTGACGCCGTGCTTTTCATGTTCACGACGAAACACCGCACCAACTTCCGCGCCGAGCGCCGCTTCGAACGGCTCGTGCGAGGGCGCAACGACAGTGACCTCGAGTCCGCGCTCACAAAGGCTGTAAGCGGCCTCCATGCCGATGAAGCTGGCGCCGATGACGACGGCGCGGCGTGCGCGATTCGCTGTTTCGATGATCGAGTCGGCGTCGGAGAAGCTGCGCAGCAGGCAGACGTTCTTCACGTCTGAACCCGGAATGTTAAGACGAACGGGCGCTCCGCCGGTTGCGACCAGCAGCGCGTCGTATTCCATCGTGTCGCCGTTCTCGAACGTGATCATCCTGGTGTGCGAGTCGACGCGCGCGACCTCTCTGTTGAGAAGAAGCTTGATATCGTGATCGTTGAAGAACTCGTCAGAGCGTAGCGGCATCCATTCGGGTTCGGCGTGTCCCTGCAGATAGTCTTTACTCAGGTTCGGACGATCGTACGGTGCACGATTCTCGCGCGTGATCATTACTACGTTACCGCGGAAACCTTCCTCGCGCAGCGTCTGCGCTGCGGCGTAACCGGCAGCGCCCGCTCCGATGATCACAAACTGCCGCGTGTCGTCATGTTCAATCTTCGGTGCGGTGCGTTGATCCTGCGTCTCTTCAGTCAGGTTAACCAGCACTTGATCGCCTTCGACGTGGACGTCGTAACGAGTGAGCCCGTCCAGCGCCGGCGGTTCTTCCAAGTCGCCATTGACTACGTTGAAGGCTGCGTGATGCCACGGACACACGAGGCGCGTGCCGCAGAGTACGCCTTCAGCCAGTGGCGCGCCGTAGTGAGGACAAGTCGCACTGACTGCGTGGAAACGATCTTTAACTCGCGCCAGCAGGATGCGCGTCTCGCCGATTGAAACCTCTTTCATCTGTCCGTCACGCAGGTCTGAGGTATTCGCTACGTGAACGTCGTTCGGATTCATCTGTTTATCAGGCCACGCTGACCAGGTGGCCCATCTTCTCCTTCTTAGTTTTCAGATAGCCGGCGAAGTAGTCGTGCGCCTCAATGTCGAGCGGCACACGTTCGACGACTTCGAGTCCGGCCTGCCGGAGTGCGCGAAGTTTGGCGGGATTGTCCGACATCACTCGAACTGCGCCTAAGCCGAGCTCGAGCAGGATCTCGGCGCACTGATCGTAACGTCGCATGTCGGCTGCGAAGCCGAGCCGCTCGTTGGCCTCGATGGTGTCGGCGCCTTCGTCCTGCAGGGCATACGCGCGGATCTTGTTGATGATGCCGATGCCGCGTCCCTCTTGTTGTTGATAGACGATCGCGCCGTGTCCTTCCTGCTCGATCAGCTTCATCGCCGCCTGCAGTTGACGCCCACAATCACACTTGAGCGAACCGAAAACATCGCCCGTCATGCATTGTGAATGGATGCGAACCAGCGTTGGCCTGTTCGGTCGCAGCTCACCTTTCACCAGCGCGACGAACTCTTCCGCCGAAACGAGCGAGCGAAAGCCGATAATGCGAAAGTCGCCAGTCTCCGTAGGCAGGCGCGCTTCGGCTACCCGCTCGACTGTTTTCTGCTTCGCGTGCCGCTCGCTCGTGTTGTTGAGGTGAATTAGCCTGAGTGCCATTTGTTCTCCGTTCGTTTGGCAACTCTCCAGCTTTTTCGATTGTGCTGAGGATGCCTTGAAAGTTCTGTCAGCTACATGCCTCGCGTGTCACGTAGCTGACACAAAAGTGAAAACAGTTTTACAGCGACTTCAAATACTCGACGAGATCGACCTTCTGTTGCTCGGTCAAGTTCGTACCGAGGAACGTGTTGTAGTGCTCGACCACGTCGCGCAGCGTTGGAAAACGCCCGTCGTGATAGAAGCCGCCCTTCTGGTGCGTCCAAAGTCCTTTCAACGGAGACGTTCGGTAACGTTCGTCAGGTGAACGCTTGGCCTGGAAGTCGTCGATGCCGATCTCTTCCGCTGTGTGCATGTTCCATCCCGGTTCCGTGTAGATCGGCGGAACGTGACACGTCGAACACTTCGCCTGGCCATTGAACACGACCGCACCGCGTGCCGCAGCCGCAGGATCGAAGCTGCCGGCCGGCGCAGCGGGTGCAGCGATGGCGAGTTGATAGAAGTGAAGCGCAGGAAGTTTCGCCGTGATCAGATCCGGATTGCTGCGCACGTTTCCGAAACCGTTCGCCGCCGCGATGGGAAACTTCACCGGATCGTTGAGGCGCGGATCGTAGAACGTTCCCTGTCCGTGCATCTCGAGATTGGCGACGAAGGCGTTCCAGTGCGTGACTGAACCCCAACCCGTCCACGTATGTAGATTGACTCCCGCGAGACCAAATGCGGGCGGGGTCAGCGTCGCCGCTGTCTTGCCGTCAGGCCGAAAGGCCTTTCCATCGAGAAATAGTTCGGCGTCAAATTTTCCCGGCCCCCAACTCTGCGTCACCGCTCGCACCGTGTCCGGCGTGACGCCGAGCAGATCCGCAACCGGTTGAAGATTAGGCGCGAGTGCGATGATGGCGCCGACGTTTAGATCGCGGTTCGCCCAGCCATCGAGACGATGGCCGATTCCTGGAGCGAACGAGTCGTCAACCGTTGAATGGCAGAGCGCGCAGGTAATGCCTACTGATTGAAGTGTGCCGTCGTTTTTGACGGTGCCGCGCACGCCGACGACGGCGTTCAGTTTGAGCAGGGCAAGTGTCGTGGCAGGATCGTCCAGATTCACTTTGGCGCGCTTCAACTGTGACGTGAGCGTCGCTGGCAGCGCGTCGACGTCGACTTTCAAACCGACTGCCAGCGCTGTCTTGGGACTGACGCCCGGGCCGACGCCGCCCAGGTTCGCGCCTTCGATTGCGCGATGAAGCTGTAACACGTCCGTCCAGAATGCTTCGTCGCCGAAGGTGTCGAAGCGAAACGTCTGCTTGCCTTCGCTGAGCATGCGTTCCGCGTTTGTTTCGGTTTCGGTGGAATTATCAATCAACTTCGCATCGCTGTGTCGAGCGAGCAGAACCACTGCCACTGCCGTGCACAGTAGTGTTAATGCAATCTTTCCGAGATTTCGCTTGATCATGTTGTTCCTCCCTCCGCGGCCTTAAAAATACTATGCTGGAAAAATAAGTCAAGTGTTTATTTGACTTTTTGTGTTTTCTGTGAAAATGGGCTAGAATCGGCGCATGGATAAGCGGTTCTTCGAGAGTACGCGAGGGCAGATCGTTACGATCCTGCGAAGCGCGCCGTCCACGGTCGACGAGTTGGCGGAGAAGCTAAACCTCACCGACAATGCCGTCCGTGCTCATCTCGCAACGCTCGAACGCGATGGAATCGTCAGGCAGACGGGACTGCGTCGCGGTCCGCGAAAACCGCACTTCACTTACGCCCTCACCGAAGACGCTGACAAACTTTTCCCGAAAGCTTACGACGCGCTACTGAATCAACTGATCGCGGTCTTGAAGACTCGTTTGCAGCCGGCGGAGATTGAAGACGTGCTTCGCGAGGTCGGGCGCGCAGTTGCGGCTGACGTCGCGCCGGGTAAAGACGCGAGTCTCGAAGGACGTGTGCACACGGCGCTGAAAGTGCTCGAGGCGATCGGCGGCGCCGCTGGCGCAGAAAAGCAGGGTGACAAGATCGTGATCCGGAGTAATGGGTGTCCTTTGGCCGCGGCTGTGAATGTGCATCCGGAAGTTTGCCGGTTGGCCGAGACGCTGCTGGCGGAAGTCGTGAAAGCTCCGGTGGTGGAGCAGTGCGACCGCGAAGGACGTCCGAAGTGTCGGTTTGAGATCGATGCTGCATAACTTTTGGCAGAAACAGATAAACAGGGCAGACGAACTTGCCGCCGGCTCGAGTGAGTTGTTGGTGTTCTACGCGAAACTATTGCGCGCGCAGGCTGCGGTTAGTGACTTTCTTGCGAGTCAAACTCTGGCAGGTGAGTTAGAACAGGATCTTCCGCTGGTTCGTTCGGCGTTGCATACGATTCTGAGTGTTGTTGAAAGCGCTGGGCCACCGCCGCTGGTCGAACAAGCGAGGAGCTTGAAGGTTGCGGCAGCGAGCGATGTCGACGAGATGCTGCTGTCGTACTGGCAGGCGCCGTGTGACACCGAATTTTTTGCCAAATCGTTTCTACAACCGTATGGGTACATAGTTAAAGGTCGAGTGCAGGTGATCGATGAGAAGCGTTGTCCTGCGTGCGGCGGCAAGCCTCAATTGAGTTTTCTTCAAAATGAAGGGACCGGCGCGGAGAGTGGAAATCGAGACTTGATGTGTGCGAAGTGTCTCTCGACCTGGTCGTTTCGCCGCGTTGTCTGTGCGAATTGTGGAGAAGAGGATCCCCGGAAGCTCGGTTACTTCCAAACGACGGCCATCGACCACGTGCGAATCGAAGCCTGCGACACTTGCAAGCACTATCTCAAAGGCGTGGACCTGACGCGCCTGGGCCTTGCGCAACCGCTGGTCGATGAAGTCGCGGCCGCTCCACTCGACCTCTGGGCCACTGAACACGGATACAAAAAGATCGAACTGAATTTAGTCGGTCTCTGATGATAGTTTTTTCGCGGATTCTCCGCCTTAGTCGTTGAACTGCCATCGATGTAATGGCTCGCGGCTCTGCCGCCGGGATGTGCGGCAAGGCTATGCCTTGCCGGGGATGTTGAAGTAGTGAGATGGGGCTCTGCCCCTGGTCCGGCCTCTGGCCCAACGATTTTCGGGCTGAGCCCGAACCAGGGGCTCAGCCCCTTTGGTTTTCGGCACTCTGACGGCGAGGCAGAGCCTCGCCTCACATCCGGCGGCGGAGCCGATGCCGCCGTCCACCGATGTAGGAGTTGATGCCGCCGTCCACCGACGTAGGAGCCGATGGAAGAAGATCAGAGGCTCCTTATCAAAATTACGCACGTCTCTAAAGGCGAAAACCTCGCAGGAAAAGTATCATTAGGATCAGATTAATTTGAGGAGAGGCAATTATGTCGCAAAACGATAAGGACGATTCAGTAAGAAAACACGTGCTCAACCTGTTGCGAGGAGGAGGAGCGCATCAGTCGTTTGACGAGTTCGTTAACAGCTTTCCGGCAGATTTATGCGGGCGCCAGGTTGAAGGTTTGCCTTACACGCCCTGGCAGGTACTCGAACACATGCGTCTGGCGCAGTGGGACATACTCGAGTTCAGCCGCGATGCGAGTCACGTCTCTCCCGACTTTCCGAAAGGTTACTGGCCCTCGCCGTCTGAACCCGGTACACCTGTGCTGTGGCAAAAGACCATCGACGCATTTCGCAAAGATCTCCAACAGATGGAAGCGCTCGTCGAGGACGCCGCGACGGATCTTCACGCGCCGATCCCACACGGCGACGGCCAAACAATCCTGCGCGAAGCATTGCTTATCGCCGATCACAACGCCTACCACCTCGGTGCCCTCGCCGTCATGGCCCGTATTCTAAAAGCCGCGCCTTAGCGACCACGCGACTGACGCTTGATCAATCAACCGCGACCCACTCGGCACTGGCGGGGAAGAGTTTCTTTTCGGGATCGAGGGTGACGACGTAGGCGCCGAGGACGCCGATGCGGCGGTTCGGGCCAAAGGTGATTTTCGGCATCAGGCCCGTGTCGTATTCGTAGAGCCCTTCGAGAGTTGTGACCAGGCGTTCGCGGCTGACGTCTTTGCCGCACTGCTCCAGTGCATGGACCAGTATTCGCGCCGCAGCGATCGCTGAAGCTTGCGCAGCAGCGTGCGTTGAGTCGAGCTTGTTGCGCTGAAGGAGCGCGGTGTATTCAGCAGCGCCAGCCTCTGATACGTCGGTGGGAATAGTGGGGAAGGCGAGAAAAATTTTGTGTTTCATTTTCGGCTTCACGGCGTCGGCGATATTCCTTCCGAGCAGAGAACCAAGCATGTACAACGGCGGCGTCCAATCGACAGCTTCAGCTTCATTCAAAAGAGCCGCAGCTTCAGCTCCGGAACCAAGAAAGAAAACCGTATCCACGCCCTTTTGATTTAACTCATTGACGTAACGCGACGGATTAAATCCATCTCGCGCGTAGTACGTCGTACTCACAGAACTCCAGTGAAGTTTCTTCGCCTGCTCTTCAACGGCCACGGCGATCGTTCGATTGAACTCCGTATCGGGGGAGAGGATTGCCACATGCGACTTCGCTGCGTCAGTCTTCTTACTGGCGAAAGTAGCCAAGGCGCGCGCCTGCTCCTTCAGCCCGGGCAGTAAGTAGAAGATGTAGCGATTCAGTGGCAATCCTCTTTGAGGTAGCAACGTAGAAGGACCGATGAAGGGAACTTCTTTCTCCTGGGTTAATGCGGCAACGCCATCTTCGGCGCCCGCGGTGAGTCCGCTCACAATTGCAAACACTTGATCGTCCTCAATCAGGTGTTTGACATTGGAAACTGTACCTTTCGGATCGCCCTGCATCACGCGCAGCTCGATCTTTCGATTGTAAATACCGCCACGACTATTGATCTCGGCGAAGTACGCCTGCAGGACGGCTTTCACCGAGTGGGCCAGGCCACTCAAGGCGGAGTCCTCAGGCAATACTGTGCCGAGCACAATCGTGTTATCAGTCAAACCGGGATCGGTATCGGTGTCGATCCGCTTGAGGTAGGCGATCAAGTTCGCCATGTCTTCCTGAGTCATGCGATAGGTAGGCATCGCAACGGCCAACTTGTTACCCGCAGGATCTAAGCCCGCGGTCAGCGCCTTGATAAAGGAAGCTTCGGAGAATGACGGGTGCTTGCGGCCGCCTTCATCGGAGTGGCCGTAAGGTTTCGTCAGGTAGGTCCAACTCATACTGCTCGCAGTAACTCCACCCTCAGTTCTTCCTTCACCGCGAGTCCCGTGACAGCCGGCGCAACTGAGCGTCGACGCAGGGACATCAACTTCGCCCATCATCGCGGTGATTTCCTGTCCCGAAGCACTCTCGCCTCTCAGATAAAACGCCTTGCCGCGTTTTTCCTGTGGCGTGAGCTCACGACGCTGCGAGGGAACGGTTGCGCTTTGCGACTTCACGGGCGTGGGACCAACCCAGATTAAGCATCCGGCAATCGCGATCAGAAGAATGAGTGTAAGTCTTATAATCATGGTCGTTACATCTTGTCGTTAATTACGTCTTCGACGATCTTGATCAGCTCGTCAGCTTTCGCAAGGCCAAACGCTTTCTTCCAAAGACCCTTCGGCTCGTTACCGATGATGACGATGCTGGTGTGGTCGTCTCTCGTCTCCACGTATTGGCCCAACTTGTAGAGCGCCCAGTCGAGGTTCTCCTTCGTGCCGGTGAGAAACATCCAGCCCGGTCGAGCGTGGAACCGGCGGCCGTAGTCCTTGAGACGCGGCGGCGTGTCTGTTGCCGGATCGACCGTTAGCGAAACGAGAAACACGTCTTTGCCGAGGCGGTCGCCGAGCGCTTCCTGAATCTTTTCGAAGTTGCGATTCATCGGCGGGCAGATGCTGGTGCAGGTGGTGAAGAACGTGTTGATGACGACAACTTTGTTCTTGAGAATGTCGCTGTAAAAGCGGACCTTCTCGCCGTCCTGGTTGATCAGCTCTACGTCGGAAAAATACTTCGCCGCTTCTGAACGTTTATCCATCGCCTTCTTTTCTGCTTCGGCGAGCGCCGCTGGTTCCGGCGGCTTCGATTTTGGCACCGGCGTCTGAATCTGTCCAAAAACGGCGGTTGCCGAGAACATCACGAGCAGCATCAGTGCTAACTTCATCGCTTCACCTCCTCGTCTTTCATTTTTCATACCTCGTAGCTGCCTTACTCGGTTGCTTGCAGCGTCAGGTAAGGCAGGTCTACGTACCTCACCCCCATCGAAGAAGATTCGACAAACAGCATGTACATGCCTGATTGCGGAATGTTGATCTTGAGCTCGTAGACTCCGTTCCCGATTGACGTCGCGATATCTCGACGTTGCCAAACACCGGAACTCTGGAACGTCAACACACGCACGTCCTTCAGATCTGATTTCGGATGGCCCGTCGCGGTTTCAATCAACTTGAAACGGAACGTGAAGTCCTGACCAGCCGTCAGCTTCAACTGCTTCACCTGGTGTTCGATCTGAAGCGCGACTGCCGGCTTCTCTTTGATTGCCGGGTTCGCTGCGGCAGTGATATCGAAACAGTGAGAGACTCGTGGAGAGTCGTTCAAGAAGGCCACGTCGTAACTACCTGAAGACGGCAGCTTGATCGTGGTGGAATAAATGCCGGGTTTGGTCTCGCGCAAGCTGCGATCGACGATCTTCACGGCCAGTGGTTCACGTCGATAGTTCTCGAAGTTGCCCATCGGCGCCGCCATTCCTTCAGCGTAATAATAGAGCGCCTGGTCGACGGGATTGGCCACGATTACGGCGTTTCCCTCCGGCGCGAGGACGATCGAATCGGCACGAACCGGCGTCGAACCTTTTGCAGGCGCCGCCTGTCCGCCGGGAAACTCGGTGATCTCTACGTCTTTCCCGATCGTCGCGAGCCGCAGCATTTCCACGCTCTCAGTATCGAGCGATCTCACGAAAGCAAACGTTTCGCTGAACATGATTTGATCGGGCGACTTGCCGACGGTCACTTCGTGCAGCATTCGATTCGAGGCAGCGTCGAAGATGCTGACCAAGCTCTGCCTGGTATTGACGACGAAGCCATAGCGGCCGCCTGGAGCGAATCGCACCGAGCGCGCGCCCGGTTTAGTCTTCATCTGCGCGATCACCTGTTGGCCCTGTTCTTCGATGACGGTCACGGTCCCATCTGTTTCGTTCGCGACGTAGAGTGCCTTGCTCAGTTCCGACATCGACAGCGAAACAGGACCAGCGCCAACGGCTACGTCTTTGACCTTTGCCAGTTGGCGAATGTCGATAACGGAAACGGTTCCGCTTTCGCGATTGGACACAAAAGCGAAACGGTTGTCGTTACTGATGACGAGGTCGTGTTGACCCGCGCCCGTCGGGATCGTCGCCGCGACTTTCAACGTCGTGGTATCGATAACAGTCACGCTGGTGTCGTTGGTGACCCAGACGTACTGTTGGTCCGGTTGCGTTGTGATGCGCGTCGGCTTGGTTCCGGCGTCGACGTAGTCCGTTACTTTCCAACCTCGCGTTCCCACGACAGCGACCTGGTTGATGAGCGGCAGCGTAACGAAGAGCCGTTCGCCGTCACGAGTCAGCACCCAGTCTTCGCCGGGGCTCTTCAACATCACGAGCGTGAGCAGCTTGCTTCCGCCATAACCGAGCAGCGGGTCGATAACGGAAATGTCCGCGCTCTTGTTCAAGGCGAGCACGTAATAGGAATTCAGATCGACGTCGGGCCGGTTGCGCATGCTGCCTGTCAGATACGATTGGATCTTCTCGCGGCATTGTGCAGGCTCGGTGGCTTTGTCGCCGGACCGCAGGCTGATCCATGCGGAGAGGCCAAGTCCCTTCACGGGCGTGCCGGTCGTCGTGTCCGTGACTTTGAATCTCACGTTGACGTCTTCTCCAGCCTTGATAGCTGCGTGTTGGACGAGCGGATCGACCGTGAACTCGATCGCGATTCCTTGCTCGACGATCTTTTGCGACGTGGGTAATTTTTCCTGCGCCTGCGCAGCAATACCCAAAAGGAGGACGGCGATGAGAGATAAGATTTGCGTTTTCATCTTGACTCCTGAAAAAAAGAAAGGACCACAGATTACACGGATTAGCAGTGCAATCTGTGGTCCACAAAGAGCCGCGTTTACGGCGTTACACGGAAGATACCCCAAATTCCTCCGTCGAACTGGAAGGAATTCTGAGTGCGATAGAGGTAGTCGCCGGGAACACGGCGAGAACCGCCAGCGCCATTCATTGGAATCACTTCGTAGTGCGACGACGGCCCAACTCCATACTGGGCTCCCTTGACCTCTGACAGCGGATTATTGCCAATCGCCTTCGAGAAGTTGGTGAAAGGCTCCTCCTGCCAGAAGTGGCCGTGGAGATTGAACACGTTGTTGCGCATGTGACCGTTGGCATTCAGCACTCGGAACCGCACCGCTTGGCCGGCACTGGCTTTGAACACCGGGGTCTGTGGATCCCCTCCAACCAGCGCGTTAGTCAACACGTTGGTGAAGTCGAAGTTGCGCGTGTTTTCAAACAGAGTATCGGGAGCGTATCCCATGCGTTTCCACAGCGGCTCAGTGCGATAGTTAATCGCCTTCTGCGCCGAGTCTTCAGCATCTTCTGCGCCCGTCGGACCACCGAGGTTTGGCACCGGACTGCCGTCCGCGAACCTCATGTTGATGTCCGTCTGGAACTGCACGACGAATTCACGGAACGACGTGCCGTCGGGTTTGGTGATCGTCGCTTGCGCGCGCGATCCCGTATCCTCAATCCACGTAGCTCCCTGAGGTTCGACGATGAGCGAGCCAATCGCGCCTTTATTGCTGTGCTTGATTGGATCGGAAGAGATCAGGTTAGT